>JAYRJE010000009.1:0-263035 GCA_041906465.1 Candidatus Didemnitutus sp.
CACCGGCCGCTCAACCCGCGCCCAACACAAAGCGCATAGCCGCGAACGTCGCGGCGGCCTTCACTCGTTCCCGGGCTTGTTCAACCCGCGTCCCGCTGCGCGCTCCGGCGCAGCAGAACGCTCAGAGATCGGCTCTTACTTTCTGCGAATGAAGAAAAAAAGCCCGAACGCTGCGAGGCCTCCGACTAGGAGCCATGGTCCCGACTCTTTCGGGATCGCTGTGATTAATGCTCCCCTTGCTCCATACTTCAGCATTTCTGGCCGCACATGATCTGACTCGGAGAACGTGCGAACCGCGCCAAATAGGACCGCAATGATGCCAACGAATACTAGAGCGATCTGGGTTTTGTCTTTTTGGAGCAGCATCTTTCCTCCGCCGATCGTCAGCAGTCAGACACGACGGGGCGCAGCCCCGGAGTTGTCTGTGATGCGCTGGATGGGCTCTCCTTCATCTCACATGCCGGGCACATCTTCGACAGCTCCGGTCTGGTCGTCGATAAGGACTCCGAAAAAACCTCCAGGCATCGGCATTCCTTTCAGATCCCAGCTGACCAGCCACTTCATGCCACCTTCCTTCTTCAGCAACGTGATGGTGGGAGCACGATACTGGCTCAAGTCAGTGCCTGACGTGCGGACATGCGCCAAGGCGATCTTCATGACCTCGCTGCCGCTGCGAATGGTGGACTCAAACCCCGGCGTTCTTGCGACATCTTCTTCTTTCTGGCGCTTGATGATGGAGGCCTCGACACGGCGATTGATCTCGGCCTCATCGAGGCGCGACCCTTGGTCCGGGACTTTCGGCGACGGAGAAAGACAGCCCGCAAGCGGGAGACAGAGAAGGACGATGCCAGCGAAGCACTTCATCTTTGTTTGCCCATCGTTAAAGGTCAGACACGTAGGGGCGCAGCCCCGGAGTTGTCTGTGCCGACTGGATCGGCCCTCTTTGGGCGCGAAGTATGGATGTATGACGGCAGCAAATCATGGAGCGAGGCATTCACGGAGATACCCGTCGAGGAGCAGCGACAAATTCTGAACTCTCTCAGAAACCGAGTCGATAAACTCGGGCCTAAAAACCAAGACCTCGCGAGGCCCGACACCCCCGACGAGACATCTAGCATCTAGCATGAGAGATCGACCCTTAACTACGACAACCGGGGCGTGCGCCACCTTATTCCTGAATGCTGAGAAGCATCTGGCTGCACGCCAAAGGACAAGTGCCCTCTTTTTCTTTTCTGGCGCCCACGATGCGGCCTTCACGGCCTCCACCACAAGATCGTATCGCCCCCGAAATCCAGTCTTTAGTATCGCGGCATCACGCAGCGCGACACCGCCCAAGCGGTAGCACCACTCAAACGTCAAATATTCAAGCTGACCCATGCACCATATGAAACCGCCGATAGCAACGCGCCATTCTCGCTCATCTTCGGGTGGCTGCGACTTCAGCTTCATCTTTCTTCCGCCGATCGTTTTATATGCCACGGCCAGTTGGCATATTGGGGTTTGTATCTAGTTGGATCACAAGCCTAACTCAATTTTCAACTACCCGTCGACACGAGATAAGAATATCTTGCCGCCACCAACTGTAAAACCTTCTTCGTGCATTACAGGCTTCGCCGCGTCGCGTCGGGACAACGCAACGACCAAACGACGATTGAAGGAGAGTAACCACGGTTAACCCACGGTTAGCTGTCGTCGGCGTATGGCCCGTTACGCTTCTCGCTGAAAACTTGGCGCACGCAGGCGCTCAGACAATCCGAATCGGCGATGAAAACTCGCAACGAAGTCGTCGCCATGGTCCGAACCCAAATCCGTTTGCTGCACTTCGCCTACAGCACGGAGCAGTCTTACTGCGGCTGGGTGGCGCGTTACTACGACTACTGCCTGCGCCTGCCGACAACCTTCACTCCCGAGCAGAAGGCTGAAGCATTTCTGACCACGCTCGCCGTCCAGGGTCGCGTTTCCGCCCGCACGCAGAACCAGGCGCTCTCGGCGTTGCTCTTCCTCTACGATCAGGTGCTGGACCGGCCGTTGGGCGAAGTGGATGCCATGCGAGCCAAGATGCCGATCCACGAGAGAACCGCACCCTCGCGCGAAGACGTGCAGGCGCTCCGGCAAGCCGTCGTCGATCGGCCCTTTGTCCCGGCAAAACTCCTCGTGGATCTGCTCTACGGGTGCGGACTACGCGTCTCGGAACCCTTGGAATTGCGGGCCAAGGACATCCTGTGGGCGGAACGACAACTAGTGGTTCGGGCGGCCAAAGGAGGAAAGGACCGTCGGGTGCCAATCCCGGAAAGTTGCTTCGAGCCATTGCGAGCCCAGGCGGACTTCGCGCGCACGATCTGGGAAGGCGACCGCAAAGACCACCCGCAGGTCGGCGTTCCCCTGCCCCACCAGCTCGCGCGCAAGTATCCCAAGGCCCACCTTTCCTGGCCATGGTTTTGGATCTTTCCGGCTCGCACTCACTGCCGCGATCCACGCTCCGGATTAACGGTCCGCTATCACGTTTTGCACGACAGGCTACAGCAGGCCGTGCGGGAAGCTGCCGCGAAAATCGGCCAAGAGGGCATCATCACGCCCCACGTGCTGCGCCACGCCTATGCGACTCACTCCCGCGAACCCATCGAGGCGCTCCGGCAACTGATGGGACACTGGCGCATCGAAACCACCGCCGGCTACCGCCACCCTGAAGTGGAGCACGCCACCAACCCTCTCGATGATATGACCCACAGCACCGCCAGCTTTGGCACCCGTCAGCCGCGCGTCTGGGACGGAGCGCTGCCCCGCGTGTGACCGTCTCCGCTTGATGCGACCAGTGTCGCATTGGCCGCTTTCCGCACACTGGCCCGAAGCCAGCTTTGACCTTTCCCCAACGGCTGACCCCGCTAACGTCCGAGCGTCACCTCTACCAATATGGATGCCTATACCAAACTCGCCGCACTTAAAAAGCAGGTCGCCACGCTCGAAGCCCAGCTCTCCAAGGGCAACCGCAAGCTGCTGAAGCTGCCGGGAAAATACGGGTTCAAGTCGATGGACGCATTTATTGGCGCCCTCCAGCGGGCCGCTGGTGGCCGTCAGGCCAAGCTTCCGACAGCGGCCAAGGTCGGCAAGACGTCCGGTCGCAAGCCGCGCGCGAAGATCACGCCGGAAACCAAAGCGAAGGTGAAGGCCCTGGTTGGCCAAGAGAAGACAGGCGCGGAAATCGCCGCCGCGCTGAACATCTCCCTGCCCTCGGTGCAGAACATCAAGAAAGAGCTGGGGCTCGTGCAGAAGCGCAAAAAGTAAACGCAACGGAGTGTGAACCGCCCCCGACAGGAACGAATGGGTGCGGTCTCAGAAGGTCAATGAGCGGCGCTCCGCCCGGTATGGCGTTTCCCATGTTTGCCCACACTCGCCCCGGCGACGAAGCACGTCACCCTGAGTCGCGGACGCGCGGGAGCCGCTTTTCGAGAAACGCCCGCACCTTCGGCAAGGCAGCACAAGGAAGACCGAGGAAGAATTCCTTCGGCGCAATCTGAAGCTGCACCCAGGCTTTGCGACCGGCGGGCGAGATGATCACGGCGAGCAGGCGCTCAAGCAGGTCGATCACCTTGCGCTCCTCCATGCGCTGGGCGCCCGCTGATGCGCACAGCCTGGCGAGATAAGCCGGCATGACGCGGGCGAGGATCAGAATGTGCCGCGCGTCCTGCCGCCCGGCCTGCGGAATCTCGGCCAAGTTCGCCACCTTCGCTTGCAGGAGCGCGATCGGGCCCGGCACGCGCACCCGGACATTATTTTCGCCAATCGCAAACTCGTAAGCCGGGTCGCCCAGTTCCTCGTTGCTCGCCCCTTTGATATAGCGAAGCACCTCGATCAGCAGCGGCGCACCGTTGGCATCCGCTGCGATCACCACGCCGATTTCATTCGACGGCGGACGCAGAGGGAAAAACTGCGGCTTCTTGCCCGCCAATCGGCCGAGCAAAGCGAGGGTATCGCGATCGCCCAGCACATCCGCATCGCGTGAGACGAACGGAGCGAGGTCGCGTGTGATTTCCTCGAAATAGAGCGCCCACAAATTCACCGCTTGTCCTCCGACGATGAGCAGCGGATCCGGTGCCGCGAGCAGGCCCGCGAAATCCTCCGGCGGCCGCGGGGTAGCGTCAGAGGGATGCGGCATGGGCGCGATCGAAATTCAGCAGCACCGGTCGGCGACGAGCGGCGATGGAGTTGCGGGCCTGCAATTGCTGCGGTGCGACCAGCTGCATCTCGAGCACGACTTGATCAAATTCGCGTTGCGCCCGCTTGAAGCGCGCGAGCTGGGCGGCGGTCTTGAACTGCTTTGGCGGGCGCGGCGCCGAGCTCCAAACTGCCGCGCGCAATTGTTCGGCATGGTCCGGGTGCTGCGCACGCTTTCGAACCACTTCGCGTGCCGCTTCACGCAGCAACGCCATCACCGTGGTCTTCTCCCGCTTCGCAATCTGCGAAAGTGCCTCCAGCACAGCCTCGTGTTCGGCCAAGCTCTGACGTCGCTTCGAAGATGCAAGTTGGTTGGGCATCGAAAAGGTTGAATCAACCTTTATGCACTGTGGTCGCGAAATCAAGTTCCCGATCGACTCATTTGCACCGAATCGATGGCACGCTATCGAAGCGGAGGCTCGCCTCACATGCTCCGATCGACGCCGTTTCGTTCAGTCGGTAAGTCATCGCATGCGGCCAAGGGTAGATGAAAGTTTTCTACACCTGTTTTTCTACACTTCTCGCCGAAAACCGGACTGATTCTGACTCATCCAGACACACCGTCTGTTGGGACTTCACTCTAGTGACACACCCAGATACACGCAGAACCATCGCGACTTGCAACTCGTTGGGCTTCTGAGACCTGCGTGTCTACCAGTTCCACCACCTGAGCGGAGAGAGGAAGGGGCATGGATAGGCCCCGTGCCGAGGGGCGCAAGGCTTTTGTTAGCCTGAGACGGAGAGCCTCAACGCAGGTGTTTTCGCTCGTGCTCGAGGAGTCGCTGCTTTCGCCAGAGGCCGCCGGCGTAGCCGCAAAGGGAGCCGTCGGCGTTGATGACGCGATGGCACGGGATCACGAGGCACATCATGTTCGAGCCGTTGGCACGGCCGATGGCGCGCGCGGCTTTCGGCACGCCCACGGCACGGGCCATCTCGAGGTAGCTGCGCGTGAGACCGGGAGCGACGCGGCGGAGCTCGGCCCAGACTTTCTGCTGAAACTCGGAGCCGACCGGCGCCAGCGGCAGGTCAAACGTCAGCGATTCGCCGGAGAAATAGCGCGCGACCTGCGCGGCGGTGGCGTCGAGCGTGGGATGATCGCCAGGAACGATCACGCACTTGAGCCGGCGACGCAGCAGCTCGATCTCGCGCTCGAGGCCGCGCCGGTCGACAAACTCCAGCAGCCGCAGCCCCGCATCATCGGCCAGCGCCACCATTGTGCCGAGCGGCGTCTCGATACGGCGACCGAGGAGGCAGGTCCTGTTCGCCGCATCCCGCGGCGGCTGGCCGAAGAGACGCGCAAAAGCGTCGCGAAAACCGCTCGTCGACTCGTAGCCGGTGGCGAGTTGCGCCTCGACGACCGGTTGACCGGACTTGAGACCATGCAGCGCGAGCCCCATGCGACGGGCGCGCTGGTAGGCGTGGAAGGTCATGCCGTAATACGCCTTGAACTGCCGGCGCGCGGTCGACGGCTCGATGGACATCGCGACGAGATCTTTGTCGGTGACTCGACCGTCCTTCGTGTCCTCGACGGCGCGACGGAGTCGGTCGACGAGTTTGGGCACCGGCCGCGTGGCGTCCATGGGCTTGCACAAGCGGCAAGGGCGGTAGCCACCGTGGAGCGCCTCGGTCACGGAGGGGAAAAACTCAACGTTCTCCTCCTTGGGAAATTTGGCGCGACACGTGGGGCGACAGAAAATGCCGGTCGTCTTCACGCCGGTGAAGAACACGCCTTCGTAGGCCGGGTCGCGCCGGCGCACCGCGCGATACATCGTGCGGAAATTCGGCAGCGTGTGCATGGCTGAGTTTTGCGGCACGGGATGGTCGAGCTGAATCATGCTTTAAGCGTAGCCATCGCCCGCGCAAGTCCGCGGCCGAAATTCGGGCATGGAAATCCGTCGCGCGGCACCGTGTCGCGTTCCGGCGCAAATATGGCGTATTACGCCATATTTATAGGCCCGGAAGCACGAGAGTAGCAATGCGCCTTAAATGGCGTATTACGCCACATTTTTTGAAGAACAGCGGCGGTCGGGTGCGGCGTTGACCGGTGAACGACAGGAGCGTTGACTCAGAGCATGAGCCAACGCGTTTCCCGTCCGGCCAGCTGGCAGAAAGTGATCGCGAACTTCCCAGCCGCCTTGCGCACCGACCTCGATGCACTCTGGGACAGCGGCGGCGTGCTCGCGCCTGCGCTGGTCGACCGCCTGCGGGCCAGTGTCGGAGGCGATCTCGGCGCGGCGATGATGCGACTGCTGCCGCTGGCGCAGCACTACGCGATCGTGCCGGTGTCGCATTATCGCGTCGGTGCGGTCGCCGCCGGAATGCCGGCGTCGCGTGGCGCGAGTCCCGCGTTGTATCTCGGGGCCAACTACGAGTTCGAAGGCGTGGCGCTGAGCTTCACGATTCATGCCGAACAATGCGCGACCAACCACGCCTGGTTGCGCGGCGAGCCCGGGCTCTCGCTGCTGGCGGTAACGGCCGCACCATGTGGCTACTGCCGCCAGTTTCTCAACGAGCTCAGCACCGCGGCCAAATTGTCAGTGCTGCTGCCGGCGAAAACAACGCGCGGCTTCAGCACGACGCCACTCGCGAAACTGCTTCCCCACTCCTTCGGCCCAACCGATCTGGGCATTAAAGGCGGCTTGATGGATCCTGCGCTCGCGGCGCCGACGCTAAAGCTGGTCGGACGCTCGAAAAGCGATGTGCTTGTGGACGCGGCACTCGAGGCCGCACAGCGCAGCTATGCGCCCTACCCGACCGACGAGGCGGGGCAATTCGCAGGCGTCGCGTTGCAATTCGCGGATGGCACGATCCGAGCCGGTCGCTACGCGGGCAACGCCGCCTACAACCCGAGTCTCTCGCCGCTGGAGTCTGTGCTGGCGGTCGCGCATGTGAGTTCGTCGCTCGGGAAGACACGGCGCGTGAAACGCTGTGTGCTGGTCGAAGTGCCGACGCTGGCGAGTCAGCGCAGTGCAACCGAGGCCGTGCTGGCGGTCGTGGCACCGCGTGTGAGGTTGGAGTATTTTGCGGCCCGCGTCGGGTGATGCGCCGCGGCCGCTACTCGGGCAGGTAGTTGCGAATGTCCGGCAGCTCTTTCACGCGACGACCGCTGCGATTGCGTTCGAAATAAGGTTCCGGTTTAGGAGCATCTTCGTCCGCTTCGGCGTCCTCTTCTTCGTCGTCGGTTTCGATTTCGATGCCGGAGAGATCCTCGAATTCTTCGAAGTATTGCGCGACGCGGCGTGGCGTCGGGTCGAGGACGATGGCCGGATTGGCGAGGCCGCCCTGCTTCACCTGGATGAAGTGCGCCGGATAGAACTGGTCCTCATAGCGACGGATGAACGCGCTCAACCACTTGTTCGCGACACCTTCGCGTTTGGTCAGGAACACGACGTCGGAAAAATAGATGCACGCGTCGAACCACGCCGCGAGCGGGGCCTGCTTCTCGGCGAGCTGGCAATCGACCACGGTGAAGATGCGCGCGAGTTCGAGGTGGTGGCGAACGAGCCACGGCTTGAGCGACTCAAGCTGCGCCATTGGATCGCCGCGGGATTCGGCGATGAAGAAGACGGCGCCGGTCGTCGGCAGGTTTTCGATCTCGGGCAACTCGGTGCCGCCCCCCGACCAGCGGCGCACTTCGGTATTGGCGCGCGCGACGAGTTTTTCGTCGGTCGGGTCGGCGGATTCGCTCGCGGCCAGCAGCACGAGGGCCGGGTCGTTGGGCGCGAGGCCGTTTTCGATCAAATCGAATACGATGCCGCGACGGCCGGAACCGGGAGTGCCGAGGATGAAGTAGAAGGCGGCGGAGGAGCTCATCGGGATCGGAACGAATGCGGGCGCACGGGCCCGACAAGTCAGAACTTGAAAGTCCGGTTTTGCGCCGCGTGCCGCATCCAGTGATCGACGAGCACGAGCGCGGTCATGGCTTCGACAATCACGACGGCGCGCGGCACGACGCACGGATCGTGGCGACCGCGGCCTTGGAGCTCGGTTGGCGCGCCGTAGACATCGACGGTCTGCTGCAACTGCATGATCGTGGCGGTGGGCTTGAAGGCGACACGGAAGACCAGCTCCTCGCCGTTGCTGATGCCGCCTTGGACGCCGCCGGACTTGTTCGTGGCGGTGCGAACTTTACCGCGTTTCGCAACGAAAGCGTCGTTGTGCTGCGAGCCTTTGAGGAGCGTGCCGGTGAAACCGCTGCCGATCTCGAACCCTTTGGTCGCGGGGAGCGAGAGCATGGCTTTTGCGAGATCGGCCTCGAGGCGATCGAAGACGGGTTCGCCGAGGCCGACGGGGACGTTGCGCACGCGACACTCGATGATGCCGCCGACGGAATCGCCCTCGGCGCGCGCCTGCTTGATGGTCGCGATCATTTTCTCGGCGGTCGGGCCGTGCGGGCAGCGCACGGCGTTGGCCTCGACCTCCGCGAGCGTCGGAAAGTGATCGAGCGAGGGTGCGGCGATGTGGTGGATGTGCGTGACGTAAGCGCGAATCTCAACCTTGCCGGCGAGGGTGAGGATCTTGCGCGCCACGGCGCCGGCGGCGACGCGGCCGATGGTCTCGCGCGCGGAGGAACGTCCGCCGCCGCGGTGATCGCGGAGGCCGAACTTGGTTTGGTAGGTGAAGTCCGCGTGCGAGGGTCGGAACTTGCCCTTCATCTCGTCGTAGGCAGAGGAGCGCGCGTCGGCATTACGCACGAGCATCGCGAGCGGCTGGCCGGTGGTGCGGCCCTCGAAGAGGCCGGAAAGGAACTCGAGTTGGTCCGCTTCCTTGCGCGGCGTGGTGATGTCGCTCTGGCCAGGACGGCGGCGGTCGAGGTCGGCCTGCACGTCGGCCTCGGTGAGCGGCAGACGCGGCGGGCAGCCATCGATCACGACGCCGATGGACGGACCATGGCTCTCGCCCCACGTGGAGATGGTGAAGAGTTTGCCGAACGAGTTGGGCACGACGGAGAGGTTGGGCGAAGGTCGCTTGCAAGCAAGCCCCGGCTGGGCATCGTGCCGCGCATGAAATTCTTCGTGCTGAGCGGCAGCCATCGCGTGGAAGCGCAGTCGTTGAAGGTCGCGAAATATGTCGCCGCCGCGCTGCCTCAGGAGGTCGCGGGCGCGGAGGTGTTTCTCTACAGCCTGAGCAGCAATCCGCTCCCGCTGTGGGACGAGGCGAGCGGTGGCGCGCCGGACGAGTTATGGGACCCGATCTCGCGCGAGCTGAGGGCGGCGGACGCGCTCGTGGTGGTCACGCCTGAGTGGAACGGCATGGTGACGCCCGGCGTGAAAAATTTTCTGATGAACTGTTCGGCCGATGAAATCGGTCATAAGCCCGGCCTGATCGTCACGGTCTCAGCAGGACGCGGCGGCAGCTACCCGGTCTCAGAGCTACGCATGAGCGGCACGAAGAACAACCGCCTGGCGTGGATTCCGGAGCATGTGATCGTGCAACACGTCGAGGGAAATCTGAATGCGCCCGACGGCGCGGCCGGAATCGTGAAAGAGGACGCGACGATTCGCGCGCGCCTGCGGTATGCGTTGCGCGTGCTCAGCGCCTATGGCGAGGCATTGAGAAGGGTGCGCGCGAGCGGCGTCGTGGACCACAAAACATATCGCAGCGGGATGTGAAACGCCGCGCGGCGCGGTGAGCCCGCCCCGCCGGCGAAATTGGCGCCCCCGCCCGGACTTGAACCGGGATGCGCGGTTTAGGAAACCGCTGCTCTATCCAGTTGAGCTACGGGGACTAATCGCCCGGGAAAGAAGGCAACGCCGCGCACCTCCGCAAAGCTAAAAAATGTCCGTTGACAGAGCGCGCCCCGGCAGCAACATCTCGTCCCCTTTTCCAATCTTCATGAGCACCGAACAGAAGCAACAGAGCCTCAAGCCGGAAGAGATTCCGATGACCCAGCCGCAGTTGATGTCCCGCTACATCACGGACACGGGCAAGATTCTCCCCCGCAAGTATACCGGCATGTCGGCCAAGCAGCAGCGCGAGGTGACGCGTAAGATCAAGCGCGCGCGCCAGATGCTGGTGATGCAGTAAGCCGGAGCTCGTCCTCCTTTCGCATTGAGCCGGAGCAATCGCTCCGGCTTTTTGTTTTTCCGCATGAAGACTCGCGTGCACGCGCCCACTCCTGCTGCGCTCCGACGCCTGGCGACGGCGTTGCGTCGGGGCGAGCTGGTCGCGATCCCGACCGAAACGGTTTACGGGTTGGCCGCCAACGCGCTCGATGCGCGGGCATGCCGCCGGATTTTCACGGCCAAACGGCGGCCGGCCAACGATCCACTGATCGTGCACGTGACCGATTTACGGGCGGCGGAGAACGTGGCGGAGTTCAATGACACGGCGCGCGTTCTCGTGCGAGCGTTCTGGCCCGGGCCGCTCACGCTGGTGCTGCCGAAGCGCTCGTGCGTCCCGCCGATCGTGACGTCGGGGCAAGGCACCGTAGCCGTGCGCGCGCCGGCGCATCCGCTGGCGCGAAAACTCCTGGCGCTCGCGCGCATCCCGCTGGCGGCGCCGAGCGCGAACCCGTTCGGTTACGTAAGTCCGACCACGGCAGCGCATGTGCTCGACGGGCTCGGCGGCCGTGTTCCGCATGTGCTCGACGGGGGTGCGTGCGACGTGGGCGTGGAGTCGACGATCGTAGACGTGAGCGATCCGGCGCGGCTCGTCGTGCTGCGCCCCGGCGCGATCACGCCGCGCGATTTGCGGTCGGCCCTCCGTCGAGTGGGGCCAAAGGTGTCGATCGGTAAACGGGCGCGAGAGAAGACCCTCGCGCCCGGCTTGCTCGACCAGCACTATAGTCCGCACACGCCGCTGACACTCGTCGCTCGCGCCCCTCGCATCGTCGAGGCGAAGACGGGGATGATCTACTGGGTTCGCCCGCGTGCGGTCGTGCCGGGCCGGAATATTTTCGCGCTGACGCGAAATGGCCACGCGGAGGATGCGGCGCGCGCGCTGTATGCCGTGCTACGGATGGCTGACGCGGGCCGCTTCGCTGCGCTCATCTGCGAAAAAGCACCGGCGCGAGCCGGTGCTTTGGGAGAAGCGATCAACGATCGATTGCGGCGCGCCGCGGGCAAGCGGCGCGCGGCGCATTAACGCGGGGCGGCCTCGCCCTTTTCGCGCTTCGCCATCGTGATGTAGTAATCCTTGTAGGACTTGTCGTAGTATTGCGCGTAGTAGTAGCCGGAGACCGTCAGATTCAGGCCGTTCAACACGGCGCCGAAGCAGGGAACGTTGACCTCCAACAGACGACGAGCGGCAAACTGCGCGGCTTTGCGGCGCACGCGGTTGAAGTAGATCGTGAACATCGAGCCGTCGACCAGGGGGAGAATGATCAGGGCGTCGCTGACCGCCGCGAGCGGCGGAGTGTCGAAGAACACACGATCGTATTTCTTCCGGAGCTCCGAAATCATCACCTCGAATCCCTTGCTGTTGAGAATCTGCGTCGGGTTTTTCGCGCGACCGCCAGCGGGGATGATGTCGAGGCCTGGGTGCAGATTTTTGACTGTGACGTCGTCGAGCGACGCCGTGCCTGCGCACACATCGATCACGCCTTTGAGATTCTCGATGCGGAACGATTTGTGAACGTTCGGCTTGCGGAGATCGCAATCGACAATGCACACGCGCTCGCCGTGGGCGGCAAACGTCAGCGCGAGATTGGTCGAGACGAATGACTTGCCTTCGCCCGGAATCGTCGAGGTCGTGAGGATGCACTGGGCATTCTTGCTCTCGTCCTTGAGGCGGAGCGAGGAGTGGAGCGCGAGGAAAGCTTCGGAGACCTGTTTGTCCTGGTTGTTGACGACGATCTGCGCCTTGTCGGGCTGCTCCATGCGCTTGATCTCGGGAATGATGCCGACGAGCGGGAGCCCGATAACGCCTTCGATATCGAATGACGATTTCACGCGATCGTCGATGTAAGCGACGAAGAACGCGAAGGCAGTGCCGAGCGTCAGGCCGCCGAGGAAGCCGAGCGCGAGATTGAGCGGGATGTTGGGCGAGTAGTGTTTCAGGGCCGGCGACGCGCGATCCACGATGCGAGCATTCTGGGTTTCGATGGTGCTGCTCATCGAGGTTTCCTTCATGCGTGCGAGCGTGTTGCCGAGCAGTTGTTCGCTGATACGGAGATCGCGCTCGAGATTGGAGTATTCGACGGCCGCGCGGTCGAGATCGAGCGATTCGGATTCTTGTTTCGCCAGCGAGGCGCGCGCTTGTTCGTCGCTGCGCAGCGCCGTTTGATAGTCCGCCTCGGTCATGGCCACGGCGGTAACCAACGCGCGATTCAGTTCCGCTTCCGTCTGATTCAACGAGTTCATCGCCTCGATCATCTTGGGGTGCTTGTCGCGATAGCGTTCGCGAAGCTGCGCGATGACGATTTTCTGCGCGGAGACCTGCTGCACCAGTTGGGCGATCAACGGTTGGCTGGAAACGAACGGCAGATCCAAGAGCCCCGTGAGCGGCTCGCGGCGCTCCTGCACCTGTTTCCAGCGGACTTCCGCTTCCTTGCGACGTGCGTCGGTCTGAGTGACGTAGTTGTTCAGCGCCTTCAGCTTTTCAGTGACGATGTCTTTGCGCTGATCGAGGGAAACGAGATTGTTCTTCTCGCGGTAGCCTTGGAGAGACATCGCAAGCTCCTCGACCTTCTTCTTTTGCTGCTCGGCACGGATCTTCAACTCGTCGACAGCCTTCATCGACTCCTCAATACGGAGACGCGAGTTGTGCGCGATGAACTCGTCCAGGAACAGATTCGCGATCTTCGCCGCCATGAAGCGATCCGGGTGCGTGTATTGCACCTGAATGATCAGGCTCAGGCGGACTGGAACGATCTTGCGGTTCAGCAAAATAATCCCCGCCGGCGTGACTGGTTCGTCCGAGCCTCCCTTTTGATAAGGGGCCAAAAACTGTCGGAGATCATCACCTGAGAGGCGATCGGCCACTGCCTGGACGATGGAGAGGCTCTCGAGGACCTTCACCTGGGTGTTTAAGTCTTCGGCAGAGCGGATTTCGTTATCCACCACGCCCTGAACCTGCATGACCACCGGGTCGCGGCGGAACACCTGAACGCTGGCGGAAGAGAGATAAAGGCGTGTCCGGGTGAACGTGTAGACACCCACCGAACTGAGGACCAACAAGAAGACGACCACGATATACCACACGCGCTCCCGGAGGATCAGCATGTAGTCTTGGAAGCCACGCTGGACGGTGGTTTCCGAACCACCGCCATAGCCGCCGTAACCGCCGCCGTAGTTATTGCCGTAATAGGTGTAAGGATAGGCGCCAGAGCCTGAGCCCTTGTCGAATTTACTGCCTTGTTCCATGCGCTTAGAGAATGCGTTCCGGCACGAAGAGGACATCGCCCTTGATGAGCGGCCACTTCTCCGTCGAACTGCCCTTCATTAGATCGTCGAGATTGATGGTGAAAATTTCGGTCTTGTCGCCGGTCTGACGCGTGAGCCGAACCTTGCGAATGTCTGCGATGCGCGACTGGCCACCGGCCTTCGCAATCGCCTCCATGATAGTCATCTGCTGCTCGGGCGTGAACGCGATGGCGCCAGGCTGATTGACCGCACCGAGCACCTGGACCGTGCGCGGCGTGTATTCGAGCACGGTAATGGTGATCTGCGGATTCTTGAGGAACTCGGCGTCGTAACGCGCCCGCACCAACTCCTCGGCCTGACGCACCGATTTGCCCGTGAGATCAAGCGATCCGATCAGAGGCAAATTGATCGCCCCTTCCTGACTGATACGAACTTGGCGCTCCAGATCAGGCTCTTGGAAAACGACGACGCGCAGCAGATCGAGAGGTTGCAGGGTGTAATCAACCGCCGGCAATTCGGGCGATTTGGCCGGCGCCGCCACGTCGTTGGCGTATGCGGCCACCGACAGAGTCAGAAGCATCAGAAGAAGATGTCTCATGGAAAAAAGAGAAACGGAAGAAGATCGTAACCGATCTTCTTCCGTCGAGATTAATCCTCCACTGATTTTCAGTAACGGAGGTTCGCTCCGATGCTGAACACGTTATTCGTGAATTCGTAGCTGGCGCTGTTCGAGCTGTTCTTTCGATGCGTGTAGGAGGCGGTGAAATTCGCGTTGGTATTCAAGATGTAAGCAACGCCAACGCCACCTTGGAAGAAGTCATCCGAGTGCGAAGGAAAGTCGATCGAGCGGAACGCCACGTTAGCGTTCCAGCTCCACTGCTCGTCGATGCGGTTATTGGCACCGAGGTTCACCGTGAACGTCTTGGTCGATTCGCCGAGCGCCGAGGCACCGAAGTCATTCGATACGCCGATCGAATAGGAAGTCTTGGGCGAATACGCGAAGCTGAAGCTCGAATCGACACCGAAGTCGGAATCGTCGCCGCCCACATCGAATTTGCGGAGGCCGTAACCCACGCGCAGCTGACCGGTCAGCTTCGGGGTGAACTCACCGCGAGCGCCGACGTTGAAAAAATGATCATTGCTATCGATCGCTGCACCCGAGAGATCGGTCGAACGATAGCGATAGCCCACACTCCACTGTAGCTTCGGCGAGTATTCGAAATACGCGTCAACCGGAAGCGTCCAGATGCGGCTGTCGCGATAGGAAGCGCCGCCCGAATAATCGGTCTTGTCGAATCGCACACCCGCGCCAACCGCGGTCTTTTCGGTCGCGCCAAACTCAGTGAGGGCGCGAGCACTCGTCACCGTGCGCTCAACGATGTCGCCAGGAGCCGACGTGTCGTTCTGGGCAAACTCCGTGTAGGACGCCCCGATATCCATCTTCGACTTGCCGTTATTGTAGAGCGAATTGAAGCCGAGATTCGCCAGCGAGGTGTTCTGCTGATCATTGTCCGAATAGCGCAGGATGTCCTCGCGGAAATAAAGGTTGCCGGATGTCGCAGCGTTCCGCCCGAACTGCAGGTCGAGACCGGGAGACAACGTCAGAATCGTGTCACTCACTTCAGGCCGGGCAGTCGTGCCGGGGCGCAAATAAATGTTGTCATCGGCGCTGACCGCAACCGCGCCAGTAAGGAACAACTCAGCATTATCGCCGAGAGCGACAAAAGGGGCCGCCGAGAGTGAAGATGCGCCAAGCGCGAGCAGGGCGAGCAAACGTCCGTGTGTTTTCATAACTGATTAAGGTGTGTCTAGGTCAGCGAGCTACGTCGGATCAGCAAGATGCAAAGGAATTTCCTGAGCAAGGATTATTTCCGGCATTTTTTGACCAATTTTTCATCGTGCCAGCAGGTGAAATCTCTCAGGAAAATCCGCGCATTTTCCTGTGGCCACACTCCGGAATTTTCTCTGTCGGACCGAAATCGATGACAAGGGAGTAAGCACCACACATGTTCGTTGGCCGCGTGTCGTCATGGCAGCCGCGACGGCGTTTGCCTTTGGCGTGTTTCTGCTGACCGCTGGACTGTGGGTTTATCTCGCTCAAGTGCGGGGGGTGAAGGGAATCGCGTATGCCAATACACTCACGCCGACCGGCTGGCAGAAAATTCGCACCGCGATCGGCAGTCAGGCGATCACCGAAGCGGACTCCGCGCTCCGGCGCGGCGAGATCGATGTGGCCATCCGCCTGTATCGCGTCGGACTGGCGAAAGATTCGCACAACGCGAACGCCCGCATTGCCCTCGCCAAACTCTACGTAGGCCTCCGACGTGCCGATCTCGCCCGCGACTTGCTCGCCGGCGGTTTGCCTGCCCTGGCGGAGACCCCTCATTACCTCCAACTGAGTCTCACGTTCCTGCTGGATTTCCAATTCGACTCCGAACTGCAGCAGGTTTGCCAGGAACTCCTGTCTCATCCTTCGGCCACTGTCCGGCGGCAGGCCGCGTTGCACGCGGCTGCGGTCGCCTTTCACCGCGGCAACTTCGACGGCGCGGAAAGCATCTTGGTCGGTCACCAACTCACTGACAGCCCCGACGGGGCTCTGTTGTTGGCCCGTGCCGACCTCGAACGCGGCTTTCCAGAACTCGCCCTCGCCCGCCTTTCGCCAGTCCTTCACGACGACTCCGCTCAAACCGCCGCGCTCGCGCTCGCCGCTCGCATCCAGGAACAGACCGGCCGCGCGCCCGACCTCGCACGGACATCCGCCTTGCGCCTGGCCGACGATCCGCTCTCTCCCACCCCACGCATCGCCACTCTTCATCAGCTGCACGCGCAAAACCGCACCGACGAACTCGTCCGCGAAATTGACGATTATCTCCGACTTTTCCGCCACGATCAGGGCGCCTTGCTCGCTCTGGGTGATTTTGCCGCCAACTCCGGTCGCCCCGACCTCGCCCGTCGGGTGCAGCAACTTTTTGCCGAGCGCCAGTGGAGCCCCGACGCCCCTGCGCTCCTTTATGCCGAAGCCTGCATCGCCAGCGGCCGCTACGCGGACGGGATGGCCGAACTCGATCGCTATCTGCGCGACAATCCCGCGTGGGCGACGCGTTACGGTCCGGCATTTGATGGCCTGCGCACCGTCGCGCTTCTCGGGTTGGGTCGCAACGACGATGCCCAACTGCAACTCGAGCACCTGCTCGCCCAACCGAACCTCCGCGCGGAAAACCTCTCCGCCGTCGCCACGCGCCTGCTGGCTTTCGGCCGCTCCACCGCCGCCCGTAACGTCCTGGATCGCGCGGTCGGCCTCGATCCGCATAACCAAGCCGCCCTGGCCTCCCTCGTTCGCCTCGAAGCCGAACTGGGTTTGCTGGACACCTTGCCCGCCCACCTGCGCCAGCTTCTCGCGATGCGCCGCCCGTCACGTGAGGTCTTGACGTTCGTCTACCACCGCCTGGGGAGCGATTTGAATCTCCTGCACCCGCAGCAACAATCGCTGCTCGCCGAACTCCGGCTCCGGATCGGTCGCGACGCCCTCGCGCTCCCGAAGCCCTGAGCGTCGCGCGCTGCCCCGCCGACACACACGGCCCAGCCAGCGCATCTCCTGGCGCCAGCCCCCCCGCTTCGCTCAGCGCGCGGCCAACACCCGCGCCAGCGTCTCGAGCAACCGCGCGTTCTGCTCCCGCGTGCCCACGCTCACGCGCAGCCATTCCGGCAAACCATACGGTTTCACGGGTCGCGTGATCAGGCCGCGGCGTTGCAACGCGTCGAACACCGCCACGCCGTCTCCGACTTTCACGAGCAGAAAGTTGCCCTGGCCCGGAACGAATTCCAATCCGAGTTTCGTGAAACCGTCCCCCAGCTGCACGAGCCCCGCACGATTCTCACGTCGCACCATCGCGACAAACTCCGCGTCGTCCAACGCCGCCACCGCCATCGCCGCCGCGATCGCGCTCACGTTAAACGGCTGGCGCGCGCGCTGCACGATCGCGATCAGCTCCTTCGACGCATAGCCGTAGCCGACGCGCAACGCCGCCAAACCGTAGATCTTCGAAAACGTCCGCAACCCGATCACCTTCCGTCCCTCCGCCAGCAGCACGCGCAAGTCCGGCGGCGTGTCCAAAAACTCCGCGTAAGCCTCGTCGAAAACGAAGACCACGTGCTCCGGCAACGACCGCACCAGCGCGTAGATTTCCTCCGCACTATTCGTCGCGCCGACGGGATTCGCCGGACTCGCGAGAAATACCAGCCGCGTCCGCGGCGTCACCGCCGCCCGCAGCGCCGTCAAATCCTGTCGCAGCCCCGCCGCCAGCGGCACCTCGACCGGCGTCGCGCCAAACATCAGCGTCACCAGCTTGTAGACGATAAACGAGGCCTGCGGCATCACGCACTCCACCCCCGGCGCGAGAAAGGCGTGCCCGAGCAACTCGATGATCTCATTCGAGCCGTCACCGATGACGAACTGGTCCATGCCCAGCCCCCAGTGCTTCGCGAGTCGCTCGCGCAACACATAGTAGCCGCCATCCGGATAAAGATTCGCCTCGCGCAACGCCTTCTCGCCCGCCGCGACCGCCTTGGGCGATGGCCCGAACGGATTCTCGTTCGACGCCATCTTCACGATCGTCGCGGGATCGAGCCCGAGTTCGCGGGCCACCTGGTCGATCGGCTTGCCCGGCTCATACACCGGCTGCGTGAGAATGCCCTTGTTCGCCAGCTCCGCGTAAGTCATGGCCAGAACCCACCGCGCCGCGCCGCGCGCTTCAAACCTATTCCCGTGCGCCGACTTCGCCTTTTAGTTTTCCTTTCGCTGGCATTCACGGCCCTGCGCGGCGCCGACTTCGCGCTTTCGACCGGTCGCCTCGATTCCGGCGCGCTCTACACCATTGCCCAACCCGCCCGCTGGTCCGGCCGCGCCGTTCTCCTCGCTCACGCCCAGCGCTCTGAAGAGCAACCGCTCCACGCCAGCCTGCAGGAATCGCGCGCGCTCCTCCGCGGCTTGCTCGACGGCGGCTGGCTCGTAGCGACGACGAGCTACCGCCGCAACGGCATCATCCTGAAAGACGCCATCGACGACCTCGACGCGCTCCGCCGCCAGATCACCGCCACGCACGGCCAGCCCTCGCGCGTCTACCTGCTCGGCCTCGCTCTGGGCGGCGCCATCGTCACGCGCATGGTCGAGTCGCACCCCGACGACTACGCCGGCGCCGTCGCGGTCAGCCCGGAATTCCAGCTCTCCGAACCCGCACCCACCGTCGGCCTCACGCTCCAGCCGCGCCGTCCGCTGCTTCTGCTCGCCAACGAATCCGAACTCGACGGCCCGCGCGGCTACGCAAACTCCGCCTCCCACGCTCCGTTTCCACCCACGCTCTGGCGCATCGCCCGCCACGGCCACGCCAACATCAACTCCCTCGAAAAACTCGCCGCGCTCGACGCCGTTGTTCGCTGGGTCGAGGAAGGCCGCCGCCCCGAACCCAACGCCGACGCCACTCACCCGCCCGACATCGGGTCTTCTCAAATCGAGTTCGCACCCGACGACTCCGCGGGCACGGGACGCGTCACCGCCATCCTTCCCGGTTCCGGCGACCTCATCGTCAACTTCCAACCCGCCGACCTCGCGCGCCTCGGCATCAAACCCCGCACGCGCTTCGCGCTCAGGATCGGCGAACGCGTCGTCCGCGTCTTCTACCGCACCGCGCCGGCCCAAGTGAAACGCGGCGAATGGTTCGCTTATCCCGAAGCCGACGGCTGGTTCGCGCTCTCCGTCCTGCGCGGCAACGCCGCCGCTGTCTCCGGCCTGCGCGTCGGCGACCCGGTCGTGCTGCGACGACTCGGCGAGGAATAATCAGCGTTTCACCGGGCGGCTCGTCACCGCCACCCACTTCATCCCCGCCGCCTCCGCCGCGCGGAAACCCGGATCGGCATCCTCGAACACCAGGCACGACGCCGGCGGCACGCCCATCTTCGCCGCCGCGAGCAGAAACATATCCGGCGCCGGCTTGCCGTGCAGCACGTCCTCCGGCGTCACCAAAATCGGAAACAGATCCGACAGTCCCGTCACCTCCAGCGTCCGACGCACGATCGGCTTCGGGCCGCCTGACGCCACCGCCACCGGCGCGCGCTTCGCCACCGCCCGCGCAAAATCCACGACCGGCTCGATCACCTTCATCTCGCCCTGCATCGACAGGAAAATGTCTTCCTTCTCGTGAAACACGCGCTCGGGATCGAGCGACAGGCCGTAATGCGCGCCCATCAACTCCGCCACGCGCCGTGTCGGCACGCCGCCGAGCGAGTAGAACAGATCTTCGTCGAGCTCACCCTTCAGCCCGTTCCGCTGCAGCGCCGCGCTCCAGGCGCGGTAATGCAAGGGCATCGTGTCGACGAGCGTGCCGTCGCAATCGAAGATGTAGCCGCCAAAATCGCTGGCCGGAATATCGAGCTTCATGGAAGCGTTCGAGCGAAGCGCCGCGCCCGCCACGCGCAACGGCAATCTGCGTCGCACCCGGCTCTGGATTCTTCGCTTCACTCAGCGAGGCAGGTTGCGCACTTGCGCCCAACTCGCTCGGATTTGCGCACGTCCGCGCCCTGTTCGCACCAGTGGCGCGACAGGCGCGCCACCGACCACACCTCCTGGGTTCCTGAGCTTCTCGCTCAGCGCCGCCCGCCGCGCATGAGGCGGCTCTTCGGCTTCTCCGGCGCCACCTGCGGCATGCCGCCGCCATCGAAGATGCCCGAGTAAGTGTAGTTGAAGCCCTCGACCTTCTTCCACTCGATGCTCTGGCCGATGAACCGCTCGATGCTGCGCGCATCGCGCCAGGTTTCCTCGGTCACGAGCGTGAAGGCGTCGCCGGTCTTCTGCGCGCGGCCCGTGCGGCCGATGCGATGGACGTAGTCTTCGGGGTTTTCCGGCACGTCGAAATTGATCACGTGCGACACATCCGCGATATCGAGTCCGCGCGCCACGAGGTCCGTGGCGACGAGCACTTCGTATTTGCCGGACTTGAAACCTTTCAGCGCGTCCATGCGCTCCTGCTGCGAGCGGTCCGCGTGCATCACGGCGCAGGTGTGGCCCGCGTGCTTGAGGCGGTTTGCGACGTAGTCCGCGCCGCTCTTGGTGCGCGAGAAAATGATCACCGAGTGATACTGCGTCTGCTCCAGCAGGTGCGCGAGCAGGTCGAATTTCTGCGCCTGCACCACCGGATAAAAAGCGTGCGTGATCGTCTCCGCGGTCGAGCGCTCGCGGCTCACCGAAATCTTGAATGGATCGCGCAGCGCCCAGGCGGCGAGCTGCTCGATCTCCGGCGGCAGCGTCGCGGTGAAGAACAGCGTCTGGCGATCCTTCGGCACTTTCGCGACGATGCGCTTCACGTCGGGCAGGAAGCCCATGTCGAGCATGCGGTCGACTTCGTCGAGCACGAGAATGTCGACCTGATCGAGCCGGATTTCGCCCTGCTCCATGTAGTCGAGCAAACGGCCGGGCGTCGCCGCGAGCACATCGACGCCGCGCGCCAGATCCTCGCGCTGCTTGCCGTATCCGACACCGCCGTAGACGACCGTCACGCGCAGATCGGTAAACTTGGAGAAATTCTTAAACGCTTCCTCGACTTGCACGGCGAGTTCGCGCGTCGGCTCGAGGATCAGGCAGCGCAACGCGCCCCGGCGCTCCAACCGGTGCAGGATCGGCAGCGCAAACGCCGCCGTCTTGCCCGTGCCCGTTTGGGCGGAGCCGATCACGTCCTTGCCGGCGAGCACCTGCGGAATCGCCTGCGCCTGGATCGGCGTGGGATTCTCGTAACCCATCTGCTGGACGCCATAGGCGATGCGATCGTTCAGACCGAGCGCCGTGAACGGCGTGTCCATCTTCGGCACTTCGGGCAACGGCTTCGCCGCCTCCTCGTGCCGCGGCGCACGGTGTGCCGGTGCGTGCGACTTGCGCTCGGCCTGTTCGCCGCGCGCGGCACCGCTGCGCTCGTGACGCTCGGGGCGATCGTGGCCGCGGCCGTGTGATTTTTCTCCGCGCGCGTGACCGCCGCCGTGACTGGGTCCGTGTCCGCCGTGCGAGCCGCGCTCAGCGCGTTCGTGGCGCGGCCCGCCCTTGGCGGCCGGCTTCGCGGAGTGCGAACGGTGGCCGTGCGCGGGCTTGGCCTCGGCGGACTTACCACCGGCCTTGAACGTGTTTTTGATCTTCGAGATGAGCTTACGGAGCATGGAACAAGAGAGGGCTTATCGCGGCCCCCTCCGAGTATTGCAACCCCGCAGAAACTACTTTCCGGGCGCGGCCGGAGCCGCCGGCGCTGTATCCGCAGTCTTCTCCGCCGGCACGGCGGCTGGCGCGACCGCGGCGCTCTGGCCCGGAATTTGTCCGTTCTTGCGCGGCTGGAAAATCGCATCCGGCAACTCCTGGTTGTGCACTACCTCGAGAGTCGTCGTCGTCATGCGCATGGCCGGATTCGTGATCGTCTGGGCAAACGCGATCTTCACGCCGTCGATTTCCCGATAGTCGCCGATATCCATCACCACCTTGATCGAGCCACCCGGACCGGCCTGGATCACGGTCTCGAGCTTCACCAGCAGACCGGTCTCCAGATCAAAATGGAAGATGCCGGCCGAACCCGCGACCGTCGCCAAATCCACCGCGAGCACGCGATGCCCTTCCGCACCCGTGCTCTCGCCGACGATGCGGCGCAGCGGCGTGTCGTCGCCGATTTTGCGCGGCGCGATATTCGCGGAGCCGACGAGTTGCGCGAGTTCCGGCCCCTGCAGCTCACGATAGCCCTGCATTTCGCTCCACGCCCAGCCGACTTTGCCGTCGTAACCTTGGAGCATCACGCCGACGCCCGGGATGTCCTGTTCCACCAACACCTGTCCCGGCGCCTTCTGCGACACCGTCGTGACGAACGAAAGGCCGTTGGACGAGATATCCATCCGCGATTTGCTGATGCGCGTCTTGATCCGCTCGATCGCTGCGCGGGTGCTGATCGCCGCCTCGAACTTTCGCAACACCTCCTCGATCCGCTTCGCATCCGCCTCGAGGCCCTCCGGCGCGTGC
Source organism: Candidatus Didemnitutus sp. (assembly GCA_041906465.1). Classification (GTDB taxonomy): domain Bacteria; phylum Verrucomicrobiota; class Verrucomicrobiia; order Opitutales; family Opitutaceae; genus Didemnitutus. The sequence continues at coordinate 22,555 of JAYRJE010000009.1, forward strand.
CAGGGCGTCACCGTCATTTTTTTGTGGTGCACGACCGACAGCACCTCGAGCTCCGACTCCGGCTTCCCCTCTGCGAACGAACGCTCCCGGAACGCCGAGAGCACGCCATCCACTTTGCGAAAATCCGACGCGTCCGTCGTGCTTTTCTTGCCCTCGTCCATCCACTCGCGCCGCACGCGGAGACCGGTCGTCGGATTGAAATACCAGCGCTCGGTGTCGCCGTGGCGATCGACCAGCTCGAGCACTTGAAGCGTCTTGTCGTCGACTTTTTCGTCGGCCAGCCGGCGGCGCGTGGGGAACGCCTCGCGCGCCCGCAACGCCATCAACATTCCGCTCTCGCGCCGCAGGCGCTCGGCCTTTTTCGGCGACTCCACGCGCCCGCCGAGGCTCGCGTGATACATCCAGGAAATGCGTCCATCGCCCGCGCTGGTCAACTCGCCCGCCGGCGTCTGCGCCACCAGCCGGTAGGCGCCATCGGCCAGCACCGTCGCCTGCAAATCGAGCACCGTGCCCGGCCCGACGGTGAGCCGCATCCGATAATCGCTCTGCTTGATCGCCTTCAGGCGCTTGGCCCCGCCCACCGCTTCGGTCCAGCGATCGAGCACCGCATCGGCTTCCGTCGTCGGGTTGGCGGCGGGCTTGCCCGACACCCCCACAGGCACGAGCAACGCAACAGCGAGCAGCAGAACCTGCCGCACGGAAGGGAGAAAAGAGGAGATCATGGTTTTCGAGGAATCGGTTGGCCCGTGAGTCTTGATGCCTTCGCGCGCTCGGCCAGGGCCCAGGTCCGCGCCGCATTCAGCACTGCATCGCGGCCGGCCGCGACGTCCGCGCGCCGGCACTCGACGAGTTCATCGGGTGTCACGCCGGCCCCCTCGAGGGACTTCCCGAGCGGCGTGATCATGTCGGCCATGGCAAATTGAAACAGGTCGCCCATCGGCAGCTGCTTGAATGCCGACGGCAGGGCCTGCCCCGCACTTTTCGCGCCGAAAACCCGCGCGCGCCCCGTCGCCTGCAAGCCCGCCGCCATCAGCTCCGATGTCGACGCCGAGCCGCCATCAATCAGCACCGCGACCGGCCCTGTGAACGCCCCCTCCTGCGGAAACGCCGTGAACTGCATCACGCCCTGCCGCATCTGCATCCGCCCCAGCCACAGCTGGCGATCGCTCATCCAACCCGCGATGCCCGGCGCCATCGGCGTGAGCCCGCCGGGATTGCCGCGCAAATCGAGCACGAACGCATCGCCCGCCGGCGTCGCGAGCAAACACGAGCGCACGTCCGCCATCGCCGCCCGCGCAAACACGGTAAACCGCAGGTAAGTCAACCCTTCCGGTTCGCGCCGCGTCTCCACCTCGAGTGGAAACGACGGAAAATTCCCCACCGGCTCCGACCACACGCCCTCATGCGGGGCGCTTTCAATCTCCACGGTGCGCGGCTCCGCCCCCATCGCCTCGAGCGTGACGCTCAACCGCGACCCCACCGGCGCCGCGAACTTCGATCGCACCCACGCCGTGAGGTGCTGCCCCGCCCGCGCACGCACGAAGCCCGCATCGCGCTGCACGAGCTGCAGGAGCGCTTCCACTTCGTGCCCGCCGATCGCCCGCACCGCATCGCCCGGCTTCACGCCGGCGGTCGCGGCCGCGCCGCCTGGCGTCAGCCGCGTGACCACCACCGCGTCGTCCAGCCACGCGACGTCGGCGCCGATCGTGCCGATCCGCACGCGCTCCGCCGGTGTGAACACCGCGGCTTCGCGCGGCATGATCGCAAAATGCGAACGCTGCAGCTCGCCAAGCATCGCCTGCAACAACGAGCGCAAGGCCGCCTTGTCCGCCGCTGCGTCGAGTTGCGCCCGATATTTTTCCCGCACCGCGGCCCAGTCCACGCCACCGAACTTGGGGTCGAAATACGCTTCGTTCACCGTGCTCCACACGACGTCGAACGTCTCCTGCCGCACCTCCGCCCAGGGGCGTTCGGGCGCAGCCGATTTCTCCGCTGCGCTTACTCCCGCCAGTCCCGCGGCCCACGCGACCAGCACCATCCAAACTCCGCGCCACAACATGCCGCGAGCGAACCGTGCCGGGGCGCAGCGGTCAAGGTTTGCCCGCGTATTTGGCGGCGCAGCGGAAGCCCTCCCGACGGCGCACCGTGCGGCAGCGGAATACGGGAGAATTCTCGCCGCGCATGAAAGCGGAGGCCCCGCTGCTCCCGCGGCCGCCCAGTCAGAAACGCCGGCTCAAAGATGGCTCTTGATGCGGTCGAGGATCGAGATCGACAGTTGCTGGTCGCCCATCACGCCCACGCGGATCATGATCTTCGTGGCGCTGCCAACCTTCTCGAGCTTGATCTCGATCTTCTTGTCCAGCGCCGTGCGCGCGATGATCTGGGCATCGAGGCCGCTCTTGCGCTCGCTGACTTTGGCAAACTGCAGGTCTGCCACCGCGTCCTGAGCGGCGCGGTAAACCCGATCGAGATCGCCATCGAGGTTGGTCTCGATGGCCCCGCGCACCCAGAGGACACCGGCGCCGGCACCGGCCGCCGCGACGACCGCCACGCACCCGGACGTGAGCGCGGCCGCACCGAGCACCGCGATTCCGCAGAGCACGCGGACGCGCAGGAGGAGAGCGAGGAAACGGGACGAGCGAAGCGAGTTCGTGTTGTTCATGCTCCCATCGTGACAAAATCCCGGGCTATTTGCTCCGGCAAAAAATTCTAAAACGACACGCCCGACTCTTTGCGCTCGAGCACCTCGGCGATCACCTTGCGCAACTGCTCCAGGCCGTAGGGTTTGGGCAAAATGCCGCGGAAACCGTGCCGCTGGTAGCTGCCCAGCACTGGATCGCGTGAATAACCACTGGAGACGATCGCGCAGACCTGGGGATCCAGCTTCAGCAATCGTTCCATCGCCTCGCGCCCGCCCATTCCGCCGGGCACCGTCAAATCCATCACGACCACATCGAACGGCTGGCCGGTCTCCCGCGCCACCCGATAGGCCTCGACCGCCGCCGCGCCATCCGCGGCGCAGACCACTTCGCTGCCCAAACGGCCAAGGAACATCTGCGCCATTTCGCGAATCGGCTCCTCGTCATCCATGAACAGGACTTTCACCCGAAGCGCCGCCGGCGCCTCCGGCACCGGGGTCACCACCTTCTCCGCGTGCTCCGCCGCCGGCAGCCACAAATGGAACGTCGTGCCCACGCCCAGCCGCGACTCGACTTCGATGTGCCCCTGATGCTTGCGCGCGATCGAGTAAACCGTCGCGAGACCAAGCCCGCTCCCTTGCTGCTTGGTCGTGAAATACGGATCGAAAATTTTGTTCAGGTGCTCCGGCGCGATGCCCGTGCCGGTATCACTGACGGAGATTTTCACATAATCGCCCGCGGGCAGCGCACCCACGGTGCCGGCCAGGAGCGAACAATTCCCCGCGCGGATGCGCACCAAGCCGCCCTGGGGCATCGCCTGCACGGCATTGATGACGAGATTCTGGACCACCTGGCCGAGCTGGCCCTTGTCGGCATTCGCCGGCCACAGGTCCGGATCGAGATCGACCTCGCACCGCGATTTTGCGCCGTGCATGGAAAACTCCGCCGACTCCCGCAACAACTCCGGCAACGCGATCGCCGTCCGCACCGGATCGCCGCCCTTGGCAAACGTCAGCAGCTGCTGCGTGAGATCGCGCGCGCGCAGGGTGGCGCGTTTCGCATCGTGCAGCATGCGGCGCACGGAGCTGTCGTTCGCCGTGTCCATTTCCGCCAGCGTGACATTGCCGAGCACCACCGTGAGGATGTTGTTGAAATCATGCGCGATGCCGCCGGCCAGAATGCCGACTGCCTCGAGCTTCGAGGAGCGCATCAACTCGTGCTCGAGCCGCCGCCGAGCGGTGATATCCGTCACGAAGCCTTCGTAGTAGAGCAACCGCCCGTCGGCATCGCGCACCGCGCGCGAAGTCTCCGATACCCACAACGTCCCGCCGTGCCGGTCGATGATGCGCGACTCGAAATTCTCCACCTTGCCCTGGCGATCGATCAGCTCGAAGAACCGCCGGTGCTCGTCCTCATAGGCGTAGCTCAGGCCGTCGTGCTCCCGCTCGTTCCACGCGAGCATCTCCGCCGGATTGTCGAAACCGTAGAGGCGCGCCATCGCGGGATTCATCGAAATGAACCGTCCCTCCGGTGTCGCCCGATACACGCCCCCCACCGCATTCTCGAACAACTCCCGGTAACGCGCCTCGCTGTCGCGCAGCGCGCGCTCCGTCGCGAGCTTGGCCGTGATGTCGAACGGCAGCGACAGCACGCACTGGCGTCCGTTGAACACGAGTGAATGCGTGAACACCTCGACGATCAGGATCGTGCCGTCCTTGCAGCAATGACGCCACAAGCCCGCGGCGTGCGCCCCCCGCGGCTCCGGCGACTTCGCGCCGCGAAAATCTTCCAGCGAGCGCCGCAGCCGGGTCGCTTCGTCCGGCGGACGCAAATCAAGCACCGTCATGGCGCCGAACTCCGCGCGGGAATAACCGTAACGCGCCACCGCGGCCTCGTTCACCATCAGGATCCGCAACGTCTCCACATCGAAGATATACATCGGATTCGGCGTGGTCTCGAACAAGCTGCGGTAGCGCTCCTCGCTCTCATGCAAGGCGCGTTGCGTCCGCTTCATCTCCGTCACGTCGGTGAAAACCAGCCGGACACTCGAATAGTCGAGCCGCCCCTCCACCCGGTTGGCCGACCAATTGACCAGCATGATGATCTCCCCGCCGCGCATCCGGTAGGTCTTCTCCATCGTCAGCGCGTCGCGGCCCTCCCAAATCGCAAGCAGTTCCTGCGGCGCCGCGGCCAGGGCCTGCGGGGTCATGATCTCCATCAGACGTTGATCGAGTTCCGCCGCATCGCCGAATCCGGACACCAGCAGCGCGATGCGGTTGGCCATCACGATCCGTTTCAAGCCCAGCAACTCCTTCGCCAGTTCCGGCCGCGTCGCGAGGTGAGCCCGCAGGTCCGTGACGCCTTGCCGGCGCAGTTCATCGAGGCGCGCGGCGATTGGCGCGACGTCCTCCACGACGATCGGATTCGGCGCCAGGTCGAAGATCTCGCGCTGCCGACGCTCCGCCTCGCGCAGCTCGGCCGTGCGTCGCTCGACCAGTCGCTGCAGACGCCAGTTCGCCAGCAGCGCCAGCAGCGCCAGCGCGAACACACCGCCGCCGCCCCAGAGCACCCAGGACGGCAGTGCGCGCACCTCGCCGGTCGCCACCGGAGCGATGAAGCCGTTCAGACGCGACGTGTCCTTGGCCATCCCCAGCTGCACGAAGATCTCCGCCGTGCGCCGCCAGCGATCCGGACTCACGTGCCCGAGTTCGAGCAGGTCCGCGTTGATCTGCCGCGCGGTCTGGCGCGCCTCGTAGCGGAGCCGCTCGCGCGTGACCTTGGCCGGCCGATCGGGAAAATTCTGCACGATATGCTCGATCAGCTCCTCCGGGTGATCGAGCGCATACTCCCAACCCCGCAACACCGCCCGTCGCATCGCCGCGACCCGCTTGGGATGCCGCTCCAACTCCGTCTCGGTGGTGAACAGCCCATCGCCGTAAAAATCCACCCCGTAGTCCGCGGGTCGGATCATCCGCACCGCGATGCCCTTTTGCTGCATGTCGTAGGGCAGGTCGGTGATGAACACCGCCTGCGCGTCCGCCGCTCCCGTCACGATTTCATCGATATCCCATTGATCGTCCACGCGCACGTAAGCCTCCGGCGGCAACCCCTCCGCCGCGAACATCGCCGCGAGCTCCGGGTAACGTCCGCTCGATCCCGCCGCGAGGCGTTTGCCCCGCAAATCCTCCGGCGCACGGATGTCCGAATCCGCCAGCACCATCAGCGCGAGCAGCGAGTGCTGGTAGACCGAGGCCACGAGCACCAGCGGCGCACCGTTGAGCCGGTCGAGCAGATACGTCGCCGAACCGATGCCATACTGCGCGCGGCCGGCCGTCAGTTCACTGTAAGGCCGCCGCGAGTAACCGCCCTCGCGCAACTCCACCTCGAGCCCTTCCTCCGCAAAATAGCCTTTCGCCTGCGCCGCATAGTAGCCGGCGAACTGGAACTGGTGCGTGTAGGGCAGCTGCAGCACCACGCGATCGAGTATTTCCGCGCCCCCCCCACGCGCTGCGCACACGGCGAGCGCGGCCAGCACCAACAGGACTTGCCAGGAAGCACGGGTGACCATCCGCAGAGAGTTCGTTAAACCACACCCCCGCCCGCACGCGTTGTCCAGTCAATCTCCGCCCCCGACTGTCATCGCAAAAACGTCGCCATTCTCGTCCGCATCGCTTCGCTGCGCCGCATGTCTTGCACGCTGCGCGCCGCCACACGGGAAGACGTCCCGACCATCCTCACCTGCATCCGGGCTCTCGCTGACTACGAGCGGCTCTCGCACGAAGTCGTCGCCACCGAAGCGCAACTCACCCGCACGCTCTTTCCGCACGACGGCAGCGCGCCGGCCGCGCATTGCGTGCTGGCGTTTGTCGGCGACACGCCCGCGGGCTTCGCGCTCTACTTTTTCAACTACTCCACGTTTCTCGCCCGCCCCGGGCTCTATCTCGAGGACTTGTTCGTGCAGCCGGAATTCCGCGGCCGCGGCATCGGCAAGACCCTGCTGCTCCACCTCGCCCAACTCGCCAACGCGCGCGGCTGTGGCCGCATGGAATGGTCCGTCCTCGACTGGAACCAGCCCGCCATCGACTTCTACGAATCCCTCGGCGCCCGCCGCATGAAGGAATGGCAAATCTGCCGCCTCACCGGCGACGCGCTGGCACGCTACGCCTGAGCACCGGACCGATTGGGGATTTGGGATGCTCAATTGGGGATTTCTGAATCCGAACAGCGCCGCGCACACCTCAACGGCACACGACGTCACCGCTCGACTCGCAGCGGCCCTCGGCCCAATCCAGACTCCCCCATGTCCCTCTCGCTCTTCTGGGTCGACGCATTCACCGACAAAATCTTTGCCGGCAATCCCGCCGGCGTCGTGCCGCTCGAGTCGTGGCCGCCCGACGAGCGCATGCGGCTCATCGCCTTCGAGAACGGTCTCGCCGAAACCGCCTTCTTCGTCCGCACCGGCCCCGACCGCTTTCACCTGCGTTGGTTCACCCCCGCCGTCGAAGTCGATCTCTGCGGCCACGCCACACTCGCCAGCGCCTTCGTCGTGTTCAACGAACTCGGTCAGCCGGGCACGCGCATCACCTTCGATTCGCGCAGCGGCCCGCTGCACGTCACGCGTCGGCCCACCGGCGAACTCGAGCTCGATTTCCCCGCCGGTGCCCCGACCGAGGAAAACTCGCCCGCGCTCCGCGCGCAGGTTTCCGCCGCCCTCGGCAGCGATCTCGTCTGGCTCGGCCGCTCCGCGTGGGACCTGTTCGCCGTCGTCGCCAGCCCCGCGGTGCTCGCCGCGCTCACGCCGGATTTCGAGCGCGTGCGCGCCCTCGGCCACCGCGGCCTCAGCGTCACCGCCGCCGGCGGTCCGCCGGGCATCGATTTCGTTTCGCGTTGGTTCGGACCGCAATCGGGCGTGCCGGAAGATCCCGTGACCGGCTCCGCGCACTGCGCGCTCGCACCGTATTGGTCCCAACAGCTCGGCCGGAACCCGCTGCGCGCCCGCCAGATTTCCGCACGCAGCGGCGAGATTCTCTGCACCGTCGATGCCCCGCGCGTGCGCCTCGCCGGCCGCGCCGCGCGCTATCTGCGCGGCGAAATCGTGAGCTGAGCCGGTCTCCTGCGCTTGCCGCGCTGATCCGCCCGCCGCGCGTGTGCTCCCGGCTCAACTGTGCCGGTGACATTAGGCGAAAGCAGACCGCGCGGAACACGATCCACCCTTGCTGCGCGCAAGGACCCGGCAACCGTCCCGGCGTGCCGTCCACGCTGCCCGTTCGTCATCTGCTGCTCGCCTTGATCGTCGTCGCGATCTGGGGCTCGAACTTCGTGGCGATCAAACTCGCCCTCGTCGATCTGCCCCCGCTGCTGCTGTGCGCCGTGCGCTTCGTGTTCGTCTCGCTGCCGCTCGTGTTCTTTCTCCCGCGACCCGCGATCACCTGGCGGCAGCTCGCCACCTACGGCTTCGCGATGTTCGCGGCGCAGTTCGGGCTGATGTTTCTCGGCATGAAGCTCGGCATGCCCGCGGGACTCGCGTCGCTGCTGCTGCAATTCCAGGTCTTCGTCTCGCTCGCACTCTCCGTGCTCATGCTCGGCGAACGCGTGCGGCTCGTGCAGGTCGCGGGCACGATCGTCGCGGCGGGTGGTTTTTTGATCGTCGCGCTGCACACCGGCGGCGATGTCACCGCGGCCGGCATCGTCTGCGTGCTGCTCTCGGCCACCTCGTGGGGCTTTGCCAACGTCACCTCGCGCCGCCTCGGCCAGGTCAACCCGCTCGCCCTCGTCGTCTGGGGCGGCCTGCTCGTGCCGCTGCCGATGGGCGCAGCGTCGCTGGTTTTCGAAGGCCGCGCGGCCATCTGGCACGGTCTCACGCACGCGGGCCTCACGACCTGGCTGAGCGTCGCCTACACCGTCTATCTTTCCACGCTCGTCGCCTACACGATGTGGAGCTGGCTGCTGTCGCATCATCCGGCCTCGACGGTGACGCCGTTCACGCTCCTCGTGCCGGTGTTCGGCATGCTGACGTCGGCTCTTTGCCTCGGTGAAACGCTGCCCGCCTGGAAACTGCAGGCGGCCTCACTCGTCATTGCCGGCCTCGTGCTCTGCGTGTTCGGACCGCGCTTGGCGCGGTCGATTCCGCAACCGGCCCGCCCCTGAGCGTCAGCCTGCGAGCACCGCGTCGCGCTCCCGGCGCGTGAGTTCGCGCCAGCGGCCCGGCGCCAACGCCAACGACGCCAACGTCAGCTGCCCGATGCGCGCCCGCACCAGGCGCAAGGTCGGATGCCCGACCGCCGCCGTCATGCGGCGCACTTGGCGGTTTTTCCCTTCGCTCAATTCCAGCGCCAGCCAGCAATCCGGCACGCTTTGCCGCACGCGGATCGGCGGATCGCGCGGCGGCAACTCCGGCGCCGGCTCCAGCCGCCGCACCCCGCACGGCTGCGTGCGGTAGTCGCCGATCGTCACGCCGCGCGCCAACTGCGCCAGCGCCGCGTCCGTCGGGATGCGCTCCACCTGCACCCAATACTCGCGGCGGTGCCCGTGCGCCGGATCGAGCAGGCGCGAGTTCAAACCCGCCTCGTCGCTCAGCAGCAGCAGGCCCTCGCTGTCCGCATCGAGCCGGCCGAGTGCATAAACGTTTTTCGGCAAACCGAACTCCGCCAGCGTCCGCCACCGCGAGCCGGGCTCGGGCGTGAATTGCGAGAGAACGCCGTAAGGTTTGTGCAGAGCGAGGAGCATCCGCACTCCATTCGGAGGAATCGCCACGAAAAGTCACAAAAATTGTGCTCGAAGCGCCGCCGGAAACCCGCGGCTATAGCCGCTCCACCTTCCGACCGGAGCGACATCACTCTTCGTGTTTCTCGTGGCCACTCCGCCGACCGTCCCGCAAATCTTCCTCGCCGCACTGCGCCTCGGCTGCACGTCGTTCGGCGGACCGATCGCGCACCTCGCCTACTTCCGCCGCGACTACGTCGAGCGCCGCCGCTGGATCGACGAGGCGCACTACGCCGACCTCGTCGCTCTCTGCCAGTTTCTCCCCGGTCCCGCGAGCAGCCAGACCGGTTTTGGCCTCGGCTTCCTCTGGCGCGGCTGGGCCGGCGGACTCGCCGCCTGGCTCGGCTTCACGCTGCCGTCGGCCGCGCTGATGATCGCCTTCGCGCTCGGCGCAGGAAAACTCAGCGCGCTGCTCGGCACTGGCTGGCTGCACGGACTCAAGCTCGCCGCCGTGGCCGTGGTGGCGCAAGCCGTGCTCGCGATGTGGCGCTCGCTCGCGGCCCGCTGGGACAGCTCCCTGTTGGTCGGCCTCACCGCGGCAACGCTCGTCGCCGTTCCAGACAGCCGCATCCAAATCGCGATGATCGCCCTCGGCGCGGTCTTCGGGTTCCGCCACTTTCGCGGCTTGCCCCGCACGACCGTTCGCCACGAGTCCGCGATCGCGCCCCGGTCCTCTTGGGCGCGCAGCCTCGTCCTGCTCGCACTCTTCTTCGCGCTCTTGATCGCCCTCCCGGCATTTTCGCGCATCACACCAAACCCGCCGCTGCTCGCGCTCGCCGACCAATGCTACCGCGCGGGCGCACTCGTCTTCGGCGGCGGACACGTCGTGCTGCCGTTGCTCGAACGCGGGTTCGTCGCCCCGGGCGGCGTCGCGCCCGAGCAATTCCTCGCCGGCTACGGCGCTGCGCAAGCGGTGCCGGGACCGTTGTTCACCTTCGCCGCATTCCTGGGCGCATCGACGCACGGCGTCGCCGGCGGCGCGTGGGCGACGCTCTGGATTTTTCTTCCGGGCCTGCTGCTGGTCGCCGCCGCGCTGCCACTGTGGCAAACGCTCCGCCGCGACGTGCGCGCACAAGCCGCGCTGCGCGGCGCCAACGCCGCCGTGGTCGGCCTGCTGCTCGCCGCCCTCATCCACCCGATCGGCACCACGACGCTGACCGACTGGCGCAGCATCGCGCTGGCCGGCGGCGCATTTCTCGTGTTGCTCGCGCCGCGCGTGCCGGTGTGGGCCGTCGTGCTCGGGTGCGCCGCGGCAGGATTTCTTATCGGGCCGACGTAAGACTTGATTTCAATCAAGCGATTCCGCGAAACCGCTTGCGCTGCACGCACGCCCTGCGCATGCCTGCCCGCGATGCGTCGCCGCTTCTCCACGCTCGCGCTGCTCGTCGCCTGGCTCTGTGCCAACGGCGCGGTGTGGAACGTCGTGCAAGTCGTCGCCTGGGCCAAGATGTTCCGCGATTACTCGGCCGTGATGCCCGCCGCCGCGGCGCTGCGCGTCACCTTCGTCGAGGGCGAGGCGTGCAACCTCTGCCACATCGCCCAATCCGCTCAGGAAACCGCGCGCGACCAACTCCCGCGCGACGATGCGCTCGGCGGCAGCGACCGCGTCGTCCTCGCTTTCCAGGCCACGCCTCCCGTGGTCGTGACCGCTCCCGATTTTGCCTGGCCGGGCCTCGTGCACGAGGCCGGCCTCACGCGCACCGACGCGGTGCCCGTGCCGCCCCCACGGGCCTGACGAAGCCCGCTCCCGCTCCATGCGACTGACCGACGCGCCCTCGCGCGCGCTCGTTTCGGCATCTCCACGCGTGCTCCCGCTCCGCGCCTTCGCGCGGCTGCACACCCGTTCCCTCGCTTCGTCATGCACCCTTCATTCCGTTTCGCTACGTTCGTTTCTCTCACCGCCCTCGCCGCCTCCGCGGTCGAGCCGTCACCTTCACCCGCGCGCGAACCCACCGTCGCGCTCGATCCGCTGGTCGTCACCGGCGCGCGCACTGCGCAGCCGCTGGTCGTCACCGCCGATCCGCGCGCCCCCGCGCAACCCGTGCCCGCGCACGACGGCGCGGACGCTCTGAAATCCGTGCCCGGCTTCGCCGTCATCCGCAAAGGCGGCACCGACGGCGATCCCGTCCTCCGCGGTCTCGCCGGCTCACGCCTCGGCGTGCAGATCGACGGCCAGTGCCTCTTCGGCGGCTGCGGCAACCGCATGGACCCGCCCACCGCCTATGTTTTTCCGGCTGCCTACGATCGCATCACGATCGTGAAGGGCCCGCAAAGCGTCCTCCACGGCCCGGGCAACAGCGCCGGCGTCGTGCTCTTCGAGCGCTCCTACCGCCGCCTCGCGCAAAACGAAACCGCGCTCTACGGCTCGCTCACCGCAGGCAGCTTCGGCCGGTTCGACGCCGTCGCCGACGTCCGCGCCGGCTCGCCCGCGTGGCAGATCCGCGCCACCGGCACCACGACCCGCGCCGACGACTACGAAGACGGCGCCGGCCGCTCCGTGCACAGCGCCTACGAACGTTGGAGCGCCAACGCCGCGCTCGCATGGACGCCCGACGAGCGCACGTTCATCGAGCTATCTGCGGCGCGCAGCGACGGCGAGGCCGCCTACGCGGACCGCGCGATGGACGGCGTGAAGTTCGCCCGCGACAACTACGCGCTGCGCCTCCGCCGCGAACAGATTTCGCCGCTCGTCGCCGCGGCCGAAATCCGCGCGTTCCACAACTACGTCGACCACGTGATGGACAACTACTCGCTCCGGCCGTTCGCCGCCTCGGCGATGATGCCCAATCCCTCCGTCTCGAATCCCGACCGCGAGACGCGCGGCGCCGTTGGCTTGGTCGAGCTGCTCCCGCTCGATTCGCTCCGCCTCACGATCGGCGCCGATACGCAGACGAACACGCACACGCTGCGCTCGTCGATGAACCAAACCACGATGCCCTACGAGGCCAAAGCCCGTGCGCGCGACGCCCGCTTCGAACAGCGCGGCCTCTTCGGCGAAACCGCCGTCACGCTCGCACCGGGCCGCCGCCTCTTCGCCGGCGCGCGCCTGGACCGCTGGGAAGCGGCCGACGCCCGCAGCGTCGTCTCGCTCTCGATGATGAGCACTGCGCCCAACCCCAGCGCCGGCCGCGTGCGCACGAGCGACCTCGCCAGCGGTTTCGTCCGCTACGAGCACGACCTCGGCGCCGCCGAACGCGCGCCCGTCACGCTCTTCGCCGGCCTCGGCCGCGTGCAACGCTTCCCGGATTACTGGGAGCTGATCAAAAACGAGAGCACCGCCAGCGTGAGCGCCTTCGGCACGGAACCGGAAACGACCACGCAACTCGACGCCGGCGCGCTGTGGCGCGCGGGTGCGGTCGAGTGGAGCGTCTCCGTTTTCGCCGCGCGCATCGACGACTTCATCCTCGTGCAAAGCGGCTACGCCAAACCCTCGGGCATGAGCTCGATGATGACCACGCGCAGCGCGGTCGTGACCCGCAACATCGACGCTGTCACCCGCGGCGGCGAAGCGTCGCTCGCCTGGCGCTTTGCCCCCGACTGGAAACTCGACGCCTCGCTCGCCTACGTGCGCGGCGAGAACGACACCGACGCCCGCCCGCTCGCGCAGATCCCGCCGCTCGAAGCGCGCCTCGCCCTCGCCTATACGCGGCCGACGTGGTCCGCCGGCGCGCTCGTCCGCGCCGTCGATGCGCAGAACCGCATCGCGCTCAATCAGGGCAACATCGTCGGACAGGACCTCGGCCCGACCGCCGGCTTCGCCGTCTTCTCGCTCCACGGCAGTTGGAAACCCACCGCGCGCACGCGCCTCTCGGCCGGCATCGATAACCTCTTCGACCGCGCCTACGCCGAACACCTGAGCAAAGCCGGCGCGATGATCGCTGGCTTCGTCCAAACCACCCGCGTCAACGAGCCCGGCCGCACGCTCTGGCTCAAACTCGACGTCTCGCTCTAACCCTCCCCGCACCTTGGGCCGCTCCGGCGTGAACGAATCACCCTCGCGTTGATTTCTTCATAGGAGCGCCGGGGCGGCCCTTCGCCTTTTCGCCATGTCTCTCCCTCCCGTTCTCGCTCTCGGTGTCCGCTTCGCCGCGCCGCTCGTTCTGCTCGGGCTCGTCGCCTGTTCGCGCTCCGAGTCCACCGCGCCGACCGCGGCCGCCGAGTCCGCCGCCGACGCCCTCGCCCTCCAACTGATCGCCGGCAAAAACGCCTTCACGCGCACCTGCGCCACGTGCCACCAAGCCAACGGCCAGGGCGTCCCCGCCGTTTTCCCGCCGCTCGCGGGCTCGTCGATCCTCACGGAAACCGATCCCGGAAAGATCATCCGCGCCACCCTGCACGGCCTCCAGGGCCCGCTCGAGGTCAACGGCCAGACCTACAACAGCGTCATGCCGGCGCAGGGCGCGTTGCTCAACGACGCCGAACTCGCCGCCGCACTCACCTACGCACGCAACGCCTGGGGCAACTCCGCTCCCGTCGTCACCGCCGAACAAGTCGCCGCCATCCGGCGCACGACGAAACGCGACACGTTCTGGACCTGGGCGGAACTCAACGCGCGCTGAGCCCCAGCCGCCATTTCTCCACCAGCAATTCTCATTTCCCTCATGAAGTCATCCACGCTTCCCACCCTCACGCTCCTCTCGCTGCTCGCCACCGCCGGCCTGCGCGCCCAAACCGCGCCCGCCGCCCCGGCGAGCCCCGCCAAACCCGACGTCGTCAAACTCGACGAGTTCGCCGTCACCGCCGAAAAGCAAAAGGACTTCTCGCTCCCGCTCGACTCCGCGCCCGCCACCGGCTCGCGCCTCGGCCTCGCCAATCGCGACCTGCCCGCGTCCGTCTCCATCGTCTCGCAGGAAGTGATGCAACTACGCGGCCTCCGCACCGCCGTCGAAGCCGTCGAGGCCGCCGTCGGCATGACCGGCGGCACGCAATTCGGCTCGATCCCCACCTACTCCACGCGCGGGTTCGGCTCCAACAGCGTCACCATCATGCGCGACGGCATCCGGCAGAACACCGCCTCGCAATCCTCGCGCACGGTCGACTCGTTTCTCCTCGACCGCGTCGAGATTCTCAAAGGCCCCGCCTCGCTCATGTTCGGCGAAGGCGCCATCGGCGGCGCCGTGAACTACCTCTCGAAGTCTCCGAGCGCGACCGCCAGCGGCGAAGCCTTCGCCTCCGTCGGCGCGTGGGACAGCTACCGCTACGGCCTCGGTTGGGGCGGACCGCTTCCGCTCGGAAAAAAGGGCGCCGTCACGGCTCGCGTCGACTACTCGCACAACGAAACCGCCGGCTACGTCGACCGCAACGCCCAGCGATACGACGGCCTCGCCGCCGCGCTCGCGTGGCAGGTGAACGACGCGCTGAAGCTCACCTTCAACACCACCGGCCTCAAGGACTGGAACGAGTCCTACTACGGCAACCCCGTCGTCTACGACGGCGTCGTCAACACCACCGTGCCCAACTCGCCGGTCGAAGTCCGCACGTTCAACAGCGCCACCGATCGCATGGTCAACCCGCGCATCGATCCCGCCGCGCGCCGCACCAACTACAACATCCTCGATAACTACGCGAAGACCGAGAACACCTTCTCGCGTCTCCGCGCCGAGCTGCGCCCCTCGTCCGAGTGGGAAATTCGCAACGAAGCCTACCTCGCCACGCAGCTCCTCAAGTGGCGCAACCTCGAGACCAACACCTGGAACCCCGTTAAGCAGCTCGTCGCTCGTTCCTCGTTTCTCCACATCTACCGCGACGACATCCTCAGCGGCAACCGCCTCGACGCGATCTACAAGGGCACGCTCGCCGGCCGCCCAAACCGCGTAATCGTCGGCGGTTTCTTCGAACGTAACAACCAGACGCGCGGCGGCACGCCGACCGGCTACGCCACCACCGCCTCCGACGTCACGCTCCTCAACCCCGCGCAAACCTCCGGTCCCGGCGACGCCAACCGCTTCCTCAAAACCTCGCGTGTCA
This sequence comes from Candidatus Didemnitutus sp., assembly GCA_041906465.1. GTDB lineage: Bacteria > Verrucomicrobiota > Verrucomicrobiia > Opitutales > Opitutaceae > Didemnitutus. The sequence goes on from JAYRJE010000009.1 coordinate 37,923, forward strand.
CCATCGACACGCTTGCATTCTACGTCGAGGACGCCCTCGACCTCACGCCCGCGCTCAAGCTCGTCACCGGCCTGCGCCACGACTCCATCGATCTCCAGCGCGACACGCTCGCGACGCCGACGACCACGTTCGCCACCTACACGAAAAGCTACGCGCCGTGGACCGGCCGCGGCGGACTCGTCTGGTCCGTCACGAAGGACGTGAACCTCTACGCCAGCTACAGCCGCGCCGCCGAGCCCACGACGCAGCTGGTCTCGTTCACCGCCACGTCGAACGACTTCGCGCTGCAAACCGGTCGCCAATACGAGATCGGTGCGAAGGGCTCGCTGACCAAAAACCTCGACGCCACGCTCGCGCTCTTCGACATCGAGAAGAACAACATTCTCGCCTCCACGCTCGATCCGCTCACCGGCACGCGCATCTCCCAACAGATCGGCGCGCAAAACTCCCGCGGCGTCGAAGCCGCCCTCGCGTTCTCCCCCGGCGCCGGTTGGCGCCTCGAAGCCAACGCCGCGTGGACCGACGCCTGGTATGGTTCCTTCGCCGAGAACCTCGGCACCGGCGTCATCGACCGCGCCGGCCACACGCCCTCGAACATCCCCGAATGGGTGCTCGGCTTCTTCGCCTCGAAGCGCTTCACCAACGGCTTCGCCCTCAACGCCGCCGTCCGCCACGTCAGCGACCGCTTCGCCAACACCAACAACTCCGTCGTCGCGTCCGGCTACACCACCGTCGACGCCGGCGTCAGCTACACCTGGCGCCGCTGCGTCTTCAGCCTCCGCAGCCGCAACCTCACCGACGCCGAATACGAACCCGTTGCCGGCACGACGATGCGCCGCCTCGCCGATCCGATCAGCGCCGAGTTCTCGACCCGCGTGACGTTCTGAGTAGGCTGCCGTCTCCACGCCGATGAAAGCCACCTTCCTCGCCCTGCTCTCCGTCGTTTGCCTGCCGACCGCACTCGCCGCGGAGCCGGTGCGAGAGATTCCGTCGCCCGCGCCCGCCGACACCGGCGAGTCTTCGCTCTACACCGGCGCTGACGGCACGACTTATCTGACCTACGCCGGCCCCGGACTCGCTACCGATGAGCGCGCGCTCTGGCTCGCCACCCTCGCACCCGACGCCACCACCTGGAGCGCACCGCGCGCGATAGTCAGCACGAAGTTGCTCATGGAAAACTGGGCCGACTTCGCCTCGCTCACTGTCGGCACCGACGGCCAGCTCTGGGCGCAATGGTTCCAATTCCGCGAAGGCGAAGACGCGCACGGCTACGACGGCTGGTTCGCCCGCTCGCGCGACGGCGGCGCCACGTGGTCGCCGCCCGCCCCGCTCGGCCACGAGTTCGTCAGCCTCGCGCCGCTCAGCGGCGGCCGCGTGCTCGCTGTCTGGCTCGAGAGCGCGCGCGTCCGCGATCCGCACGCCCCGCGCCCCGCGAAAGACCCGAGCGCGCCTTACGCGCCGTCGATGCGCCTGAAGTCCCGCCTCCTCGCGCCCGACGGCTCCACCTTGCAGGATTGGGTCGTCGACCCCGACGTCTGCACCTGCTGCCAAACGACGCTCGCCCACCTCGGCGGCGACCGCGTCGTCGTCTCCTACCGCGGCCACACGCGCGACGAGATCCGCGACAACCACGTCGCGTTTTTCAACCAGCACATCTGGAGCCCGCCGCGACTGCTCCACGCCGACGGTTGGAAAATCCCCGCCTGCCCCGTCAACGGCCCCGCGGCCGACGCGCGCGGCGAGTCGCTCGCCGTCGCCTGGTTCACCGCCGCCGACGGCATCGCGCGCGTGCAGGCGAAAGTCTCGCGCGACGGCGGCATCGCTTTCAGCCCCGCCATCCCGCTCGATCTCGGTCGCCCGATCGGCCGCCTCGATCTCGTGAAACTCGCCGACGGCTCGGCGCTCGTCTCCTGGCTCGAGGCCAAGACCGAAGCCAACGCCGCCGGTCTCTACGTGCGCCGCCTCTTCCCCGACGGCACGCTCTCGGCCCCGCAACTCGTCGCATCCACCAGCGCGGTGCGGGCCAGCGGTTTCGCGCGCCTGGCCGCCCGGCGCGACGCCAGCGGCCTCACCGCCGTCATCAGCTGGACCGACGCCGTGCCGAAGGACCCCGCGACCCCGAAGTCCCCCACCGCCACGCAGGTCCGCACCGCCGTGATCGATGCCACCGCTCTGCCTTTCGCCCCCTCCGTGCCCGCGCGTGCCAGCATCGCACGCCCGCGGGCCGTGATCCGCGGCGACGAACTCGCGCTGCTCGAGATTTGCGAACCAGCCGCCGCCGCTCATTCTCAATCCAACGAAACGCCATGAAACTCCCGTCCCTCCACCTCCGCCTCGCCATCTTCGCACTCGCTCTGCTCACGCCCGCCGTCGCCGTGCATGCGCAAGATCACGCGGCCCACGGGGCCGCTGAAAAGCCGGCCGCCAAACTCCATCCGCTGAAAGGCATCGTCGTCGAAGTGATGACCGACAAGACGGCCCTGCTCGTGAAGCACGAGGAAATTCCCGGCGTCATGCGCGCCATGACGATGATGTTTCTCGTCGACGCCGAGACGCTGGGCCGCGTGAAGAAGGGCGACGTCATCACGGCGCAGATGGGACGCGACGAGAACAAGAAGTGGATCCTGCGCGACGTGAAAGTCGCGGCGAAGGAGTGAGGCGTCGCACCGGCTTCCCCCGATCCGGGCAAACCCGCGTTCCGCCTTCCGTTCGCGCATCAGCTTCCAGCGAGGCCGGCTGAAGTCGGCCCTACTGCACGCGCTTCACGCGCACCCAGAGGCCGTCGGGCATCAGGAACAATTTCCAGGTGCCGAACGACGCGGGGCGAATCTCGACCTCGACGTTTTCGCGCGCGCCGAAAAAACGCGTCTCGGCGTTGCGTTCGGCCACCCACATCTGGCCGTTCTCGAGCCGGAACGTCGTGTTCGGTCCCCACGCGCGGAAAGTGCCGGCGATGCGCGAGCGGATCACGTCCGTCTCGGCCGCACTCGGTTTCGGCACGAGCCCGACGCTGGCTTTCTTCTCCGCCTCGATCTCCGCCTTCGCCTGCGCCTTGGCCTCCGCTTTTGCGACCTCCTGCACCTCCGCAATCGCCTTCTGTCTCGCGTAGGTCACGGCGTGATCGGTTTCCTGCGTCACATACTCGGCGGCGAGCGCGTCCAGCGCGGCACGCTGTTCCTCCGTGAGGTTTTCCAATCCGGCTTTGGCCCGCTGTTCGGGGCTGAGCGAATGCCAGAAGCTCTCGCGGGCAAAAGCGCTCGCGACCAACACGCAGAACACGAGGACGGCCTTTTTCATGGCGCGGAAGCAAACAGCGCCGCGCGGTCGGCTCCATCTTTTTCCGTGGGATGGCTCACGTTGCGGCGGCTTCCACCCGTCCCTCCTGTCCCTGCTGGGACCGTCGTGAGTCACTTTGCGCTGGCGGAGCGGACGCGTGCGACTTCGCTGAAGCGCATGAGCGTCCAACGCCTCTTCGTCGCCCTGACTCCGCCGCCGCCCGTGCGCGAAGAACTCGCCGCGCTGGCCGACGATCTCGAGGGCGTGCGCTGGACACCGGTAAACAACCTGCACCTCACGCTGCGTTTCCTCGGCGACACGACCGAGACAAAGCAGGCGGACATGGAGACCGCGCTCGCGCGTGTGCGGGTGGAACCGTTCGTGTTGCCAGTGGGCGGTCTCGGCGTTTTTCCGCCGCGCGGTCCGGCCAAGGTGCTGTGGGCCGGCGTCGGTTCCGGCCACACGAGGCTCTACCAGCTGCGCAAGCAGGTGGATGAAGCGCTGCTGTCCGTGGACCTGACGATCGACGTGCGGAGCTTCTCGCCGCACTTCACCGTCGCGAGACTGAGCGAGACCGTGGAGCCGAAGCACCTCGGCAAATACCTCCATCACCACCGCAACTTCGAGGCTCCCCCCTTTCGCGTCGCGTCGTTCGAGCTCTATGCGAGCGACCTGCAGCCCGGCCACGCGCCGGCCTATCGCGTCGTGCGGAGCTTCGCGCTCGAGGGATGAGCGGACAAGTGGCGCGACGCGCGCCACCCGCTTTGCCACGTGCGTTCCCGGCCGACCCACGGCGCGGCAACGAGGCACAAAAAAGCGGAGCGCGTTGGCTCCGCTTGCTTCGCTCGCGTGCCGCGCCTAGCGCGCGCCCCTCGCGATTTCAGCCTTACTTCCAGTTCAGGATCAGCGCGGTGAAGTAGGTGGTGTCGAGCTTCGGCGCGTTGCCGGCCGGCTGGCTTTGGTAGTCGTTGTTCACGCCCATGCGCAGCTTCCAGAAGTCGCCGGCCTTGATCGGCAGGTCGAACGTCGTCTCGTGCACCGCGCGATAGTTCGCGAAATCCTTGAAGGAAGGCGTGTAGGTCAGCGCGTTGTTCATCGTGGCCCAACCGAGGGTCTGTTTGTTGATCAGCGCCAGGTCGAGGCCGGCGGAGCTGAAGTCCGGCGTCGTGCCCGCGTAGGTTTCGTAGGTGTAGCCGAGACCGAGGCGGACCTCGAGGTCCTGCGTGTCGTTCTTCACCAACTTGCGGCCGACACCGAACGCCGAGTTGGAGCGCAGGTCGATGTTCTTGATCTTGTCCTTCGACAGCTCAGTGCGCGCATACCACACCGCGGAACCGGTAAAGAACGAGGAGTAATCCACGCCGGCCTTCCAGTCGTCGGCCGTCTTGTTGCCGTTTTCCTGCGCGCGATTGATCGCGGCGGTGAACATCAATTTGTCTTCGGGGCTTTCCAGCGTCGCCTTGAAGCCGAGCGCGCCGGAGAACTTCTCGGAGCCGCCCGTGCGGCCGTTGATCGCGGCGGCGGCCTCGTAGGACCAGCGACGCTTCAGCTTTTCTGCGGCGGCTTTGACATCGCGCAGCTCCGGGCTGTCCTCACCGGGGCGCCAGATCGCCACCACGTTCGCCGGCGGCGCGGACATCTGGCCATCCGGCGCGGTCACGACGATGCCGGCACTGCCGGGCGCCACCGTGCCAAGCACGTGCGTGCCGGCCTTGAGCCCGACGTTCACGACTTCATCGGTCTGGAAGCTCTTGATGTGCTCCTGCGCGATCGTCATCACGCCGGCGAATTTCGTCTCGAAGCGAAAGAGTCCCTTCTCTGCCGAGAGCAGCTTGCCGTTCACGACGGAGCCATCAGTCAGCTCGATGCGGTCCGCCACGGCAGTGAGAGTGACGGCGAGCGCGATCAGCGCACTCGCAAGAATTCGGAGGAGGGTGTGTTTCATGGGAAGGACTGGTTTCTGAAGCAGGAAGGATTTTCCGGCTCAATCTTAAAGCGCGCCGGGCCCGGGAGCGCAATACAGGCTATTCCCCACCGGCTTCGCGATTGCCCACGTCCGTTTTTCCCCCGAATAAACTCCCATGCCGACGCGCGCCTGGTTTCCCACTTATCTCTATCACGAGCCCCTGCAACGCGCCGGGCTCGAGCGTTTCAACACGGAGCTGGCCGACGAGTGCCGCCGCATCCGCGACTACGACGCCGCCGGCCGCAAGTGGTGCGAAAAAAACTATCCGGGCGGCTACACCTCCTACGCTTCGCTGAACCGCTTGCACGAGTTCTCGTCCACCTTCGCCGCGCTCGAGCGCAAGATCACGATGCACGTGAGAAAATTCGCGCGCGAGCTCGACATGGACCTCCGCGGGCGCGAGATCGCGATGAGCGATTTCTGGGTGAACATCATGCCCGAGCACGCGGCCCACAGCCTGCACCTGCACCCGAACAGCTTCATCAGCGGCACGTATTACGTCGTGACGCCGGGCGGTTGCCCGGGACTGAAATTCGAAGACCCGCGCCTCAGCAAATTCATGGCCGCACCGCCGAAGATCACGGCCGCCCGGCGCGAAAACCTGCCGCACATAACGTATCCCGCCAAAGCCGGTTGGCTGCTGCTCTTCGAAAGCTGGCTGCGCCACGAAGTCGCCGCCAACCGCACGACGGAGGAGCGCATCAGCGTCAGCTTCAACTACCATTGGAGCTGAACGTCCGGCGAAGGAGGACCGGAAGCGCCCGCCATCCCGAAATCCCGTGCGTTCGTCCCGCGATGACAGATCGCGGCGAAACTTCGTCCCGGCGCACGCGTCTCAGCACCGATGCGCTCCCTCGCCCCGTGTTGGCCGCGTTTTGTCGCCGGCTTTTTAATTTTCCTCCTCGCCTCGTGCGCCTCCGACGATCGTCCGCGTCGCGGCGCTCCGCCGAAACCACCACAACCGGTCAGGGGTGAAGCGAATTACTTCGCCGGCAAACTGGTCGCCTCGATCCGGGTCGGCCTGGAATTCCAGCGCCCCGAAGGCGACGGCGAGCGCGCCGGCCAGGGCGGACGCGAGGGCGGCGGGCGCCGCAGGAGCGGCGGAGGAGGCGGCATGAGCTTCGGCGGGGGCGCGGGACCGATGCGCTTGGGCGGTGGCGGCGGTGGCGGTGGCGGGCGCGGCGACGGTCCGCCCGGAGATTTCGGCGGCGGCGGCGACGCTGGTCCGCGAGTGCGCCCTGCGAACGGCCTGCCGTTGATGATCCACGTGAAGATTCACAACCCAGGAGCCGCTCCCGTCGAGGTGGCGGTGCGCGATTTTGTTTCCCCGCTCGGCAACTTTGTCGTTCAGCCAGCGACGCTGACGGTTCCGGCCGGGGAATCCGCCGAATTTTCACCCATGACCTCGTTTGTCCAAGGCGACCTGCCCGACGAAATGCCTGCCACGCTGACGCTCCGCATCGCCGGACAAACCGAAAAGCAGATTATCGTGCTGCGTCCGATCGCGAGAGAGGACGCACCGCTCAGCGGCCCAGATCCTGAATCTCGTCCGACTCAAAAATAAGCGTCCCGCGCGCGCCTGCCCCGAACGACGCCCGCAACAGCGCTCGCGCAACCACCTCCGCGTGGATCGCGCGATACTTGCGCCAGCGCCCCAGCAGGATCGGTTCCGTGATGGCCAGCCCGACCGCACTGAGCCGCTCGCCGAGCCTAAATTCGCGCCGCGGCCCGAGCAGCAGACCGGGCCGGAATATCCCGAGCGTATCGAAGCCCATCACCTCGAGCGCGTGATCCGTCTCACCTTTCAACCGCGTGTAGAAAAACCGCGACGAGGCCGCCGCGCCCATCGATGAAACATGGAAAAACCGCCGTGCCCCGCCCTGCTGTGCCGCCCACGCGAAGGCCAGCACGGCACCTTGATCGACGGCGCGGAACGCCTCGCGCGAACCCGCCTTCCTGATCGTCGTCCCGAGACAGCAGAAGGCGTCGTCACCGCGCAGCGGACGCTGTAGCTCGCGCAGCGCAGCAAACTCCGTCGTCACCTGCACCAGCTTCGGATGCTCCAGCGCTAGAGGCCGGCGTCCCACCGCGATGACGCGCTCGTATTCCGGGGCGGTGAGCAATTGCTGCAGGAGAAAGCCACCCACGAGTCCTGAACCGCCGGCGAGGAGCGCTGTAGCCATCTCCCGACGCTGCGCAGGCGCCGCCGCGATGCAACCGTCCGCACGATTGGACCGCGCCGGTCGGCGCTCTTTCAGTCCGCACGTCCCTCCTTCGCTGGTTGCTTATCAAACGACAACGCGCCGCGGCCGGGACGGCACGCGCCAGGGGCGCCATCTGCTGAGTTGCGCGGACAAAAGAGCGGCGTAGGAGTGCGACATGCTCGTCATTCGACGCATGGACGATGGAAAGCGCTCCTACACGGCAATGTTCCTGCCCGGCGAGGAGCCGCGTGTGTTTCCGACGAGTGACCAGGAGCACGCGCGCATCCTGCAGATCTTCAAACAGGACAAACCCTACGAAGGCGTCTGGAACGACTTCACGGAATTCCAGATCGGACGCGACGGGGCGGCAAATCGGTAGGCGAGTCGTCCCGCCGAGCCGTGCGGGGAACGGGCAAGGCGCTTCACTCGCGGGTCGTCGGGGACGACTCGCCTTACCGTTTCGCCGCGTGCGCCTCGCACGCGCGCAGGACGCGGAGCGTGTTTTGACCCCAGAGCTTCGCGAGCGCTTCGTCGCTCCAGCCGCGAGCGCGGAGGGCGCGCGTGAGGTTCGGGTAGTCGCTCACTTGGTCCAGCCCCGCCACTCCGCCGCCGCCATCGAAATCGCAGCCGACGCCCACGTGATCGATGCCGGCGACGGCAACCGCATGCTCCACATGCGCCACGTAATCGTCGAGCGTGCAGCTCGGCGCGGGATGCTCGCGATCGATCCGCGCCCATTCGCCGGCGAACTGCGCGCGGATTTCCGGCGTCAGCACGAGGTCCTTGAGTTTGAGCAACAACATCGCGCCCTCCTCCGTTTGCCGATTGCCCGGCGCGTTTTTCACGGCGATCGGCAGCGCGTTGAGCTGGATGACGCCGCCCTTGGCCGCGAGCGCGCGAAGCAGTTCGTCGCCGATGTTGCGCGGGTGGTCACACACCGCGCGGCAACCGCTGTGCGTGAGCAACGGCGGCGTGGCCGACAGTTCGAGCAAATCCCACAGCGCATCGTCCGAGGCGTGTGAAGCGTCCAGCGCGATCCCGAGGCGGTTGCACTCGGCCATGACCTCCTTGCCGAACGGACTCAGCCCGCCCCACTCCGGCGGACGCGGGTCGGTGGACGAATCCGCGACATCATTGTGCAGCATGTGATTCAGCCCGAGCAGGCGCACACCGAGCGCGTGAAATTTGGCCACGTTTCCTGCGTCGAGCCCCAGCGAATAGCTGTTCTCGATCGCGAGATAGAAGGCACGCTTGCCGGCGGCCTTGAGCCGCGAGCCGTCCTCGGCTTGCCACGCGATGCCACAGTGATCGGCGTGCTGCGCGACCATGGCGTGGATGCGCTCGAATACCTGCACGGCCTTCTCGTGCGCCTGAGCGAAGCCTGCCGGCGTGCGCGCCGCCTGCGTGACAAATACCGCGAAACCGAGCGCGTCGATGCCGCCCTCAAGCATGCGCGGCAAATCACATTGCGTGCGGTCCATCGCGCGGTCGTGGCGCGCACTGAAATCCCACCCCTCGCGCATCAGCGATGCCGTCGGCGTGTCGATATGCGTATCGATCGTGAAGAAACCATCGTGCGGGCCGGGCGCGGGCATGGAGAAAACCTCTTCGCGCGCACGCCCGGTCGCAACGCGAAAGGTCCGCCATGCCGGCGCTCGGCGTTTGTTGTCGGGTGGGGTCACCGAACCCCGACGAGCACACGGCCGAAGTGCCGGGGTTCGGAGACCCCGCCCCACATTCCGGACTCGCGCAGCCCCAAGAGTCGATGGCGTCGCGTGCGGCGAATGGTTCTTTGGGCACAAAACTATCTGCGAGGTTGCGCTGCGTGCCTCGGTGACTTCTCTCAAGGTCTTTCTCCCATGTCTGCTCCCCAGATCGAAAACGTCGTCATCGTCGGCACCGGTTGCGCCGGGCTCACCGCCGCCATCTACACCGGTCGCGCGAATCTCTCCCCGCTCGTCATCGAAGGCTCGTTGCCCGGAGGCCAACTGACCACGACGTCGGAAGTGGAGAACTTCCCCGGTTTCCCCGAGGGCGTCGACGGCTTCATGCTGATGCAGAACCTCCGCAAGCAGGCGGAGAAATTCGGCACCCGCTACGAGAGCGGCACGGTCGTGGGCCTCGACACCTCGAGCTGGCCGCACACGCTCAAGCTCGCTGACCGCGAGATCAAGGCGAAGGTCGTCATCGTCGCCACCGGCGCCTCGCCACGCATGACCGGCATCCCCGGCGAGAAGGAACTCTACGGCGGCAAGGGCGTGACGACTTGCGCGACCTGCGACGGCGCGTTCTACCGCAACATGGACGTCGCGGTCATCGGCGGCGGCGACAGTGCGGCCGAGGAGGCCCTTTTTCTGACGCGTTTCGCCAAAAAAGTTTATCTCGTCCACCGGCGCGACACGCTGCGCGCCTCGAAGATCATGGCCGACCGCGCGACGTCGCATCCGAAGATCGAATGCGTGTGGGACAGCGTGCCGGTCGCCGTCGAAGGCATCGCCGAGGGCGCCGTCTCCGGCCTGAAGATCAAGAACGTGAAGACGAACGCCGAGAGCGTGCTGCCGGTGAAGGGCATCTTCGTCGCCATCGGTCACGTGCCGAACACGGCCCCGTTCAAGGACGCCGTCGATACGGACGATCAAGGCTACTTCGTTCCCGTCGCAGGTTCGCAAGTGAAGACCAAGACGCCCGGCATCTACGTCGCCGGCGACTGCGCGGACCACCACTACCGCCAAGCCATCACCGCCGCCGGCATGGGCTGCCAAGCCGCGATCGAGGCCGAGCGCTGGCTGGCCGAACACGGTGGCTGAGCATCGCCACGCGCGCCTCTGGGCCCGGCTCGGCATTCCCGCCGACTACCCGCGCGCGCGTGGATTGCCGCTCCAACGCGAAGCGACGCGACTCGTGCTCGTCGCCCGCACGCCCGACGATGGCAAAGCCATCCGACTCGCGCCGCGCGCGGCCGCCGCGTGGCGCCGCATGCAGGCCGCGGCCGCCGCCGAGGGACTCACGCTCTTGCCGCTGTCGGGGTTTCGCAGCGTGGCGCGACAGGCGGCGATCATCCGCGGACATCTGGCGAACGGACGCTCGCTGGAAGACACGCTGCGATTCGTCGCTGCGCCCGGCTGCAGCGAGCATCACACCGGTCGCGCGATCGACATCGGCTCGCCGGACGAAAAAGTGCACTTCGTGGCGGCGTTCGATCGCACGAGGGAGTTTCGCTGGCTGAAGAAAAACGCCGGGCGGTTCGGCTTCACGCTCTCCTATCCCAAGAACAACCCGCACCAGATCGGCTACGAGCCGTGGCATTGGTGCTGGAGCGGGTCGAAGTGAGTCGCATCGCCATCCCGGCGCACCACCCGATCAAGTGTAACCTATTAGGTTACACTTTGTCGTCCGTTCTCCTCTGACACGCGGCAACTGTAACCTATTAGGTTACAACCGGCCGGCGGCGAAAGTGGGAAAGCTTTGCCTCTTGGCGTCGCAATTCACGCCGCGGCTTTCGGGGCGTAGGTGCCGAGGGCGTCGCGCCACCAGGGCGCGAGTTCGCTCAGCGGACGCGTCCAGACCTCGCGATGCAGGCGATCCATGGAGTCGGCGTCGGCGAGCAGCGCGGTTTTCTCGTGTGATTTGAGGGCCGCCGGACCTTCGCGCAGCAGGTGTTCCTGCATCATGCGAAAATACTCGGTGATGCTCTCCGCGCGCCCCGGCCGATCGCGCAGCTGGCAGCGATGCACGGCGTTGACGTAAGGGTCGACGATCGCGCGCGTGAAGGCCACATCCCGTCCGCTCATTTCGCTCGTGAACGCGGCGGTGTCGGCCGCCTCGAGCCTGGCGTGCAGGTCGCGCAGCTCCGCCGGCGGATGCAACTCGTCGGGCGTGCAGAGCAGGCCGGCGCGTTGCGCGGCGAGTCCGAAACGGCGTTGCGCCGTCAAGGCGGAGAACGGCACCGAGAGGATCATGCCCAGCAGCACCGGCGACATCCACGGCAGCAAGCCGGGGGCGAACAGCGCCAGCACCAATGTCCAGCCGAGGCCGAGCAACACGTGTCCTTTGTGCGTCTCGTAGGCCTCGCGCCAGTTGATCGCCTCCTCGCTCTCGCGGCGCTGCGTGACCCACTTGACGGCGCCACTGCCGAGCAGGATCGAGACCACGAATTTCGCGTGGAAGAGCATCAGCACCGGCGCGAGCAGGATGGAGAAAAACACCTCGATCAGCACGCCGGCGCAGACTTTGCCGAAGCCGCCGAAGCGCGCCATGCCGCCCGGCTGCAACGCCAGATCGAGCACCGCGAGAATCTTGGAGAGGAAGAGCAGCACGAACGTGCCAAGCGCGAGCACGGCAGCCTGCGCGCCGGCGGGCAGGCCAAGGAGATTCGCGACGCCCGGCTCGGGAATCCACGTCAGCCCGGTGCGGTTGAAACCGACCATGAACAGTGTGCCGATAACCAAGGAAATGAACCAGAACAGCGACGAGCTGTAGGCCAGGATGCCCATCGCAAAATGCACGCGGCTCACGCTGTGCAACCCGCGCGCGAACACGAGCCACACGTGCTGCATGTTGCCCTGCGCCCAACGGCGGTCGCGCTTCGCGTAATCGATCAACGTCGGTGGCAGCTCCTCGTAGGTGCCCTCGAGACCGGGCGTGAGCCACACCTCGTAACCGGCTCGGCGCAGCAGCGCGGCCTCGACGAAATCGTGCGAGAGAATCCGGCCGCCGAACGGCTCGCGGCCGGGCAGCTGCGGCAGCGCGCAGTGCTCGATGAAGGCTTTCACGCGGATGATGGCGTTGTGCCCCCAATAGTTGCCCTCGCTCTGTTGCCAGTAGTTCAGGCCCGAGAGAAAAATCGGGCCGTAGAGTCGCGACGAGAACTGCAGCACGCGGGCGAAAAACGTTTCCGCGCCCATCAGCGCGGGCGCGGACTGGATGAGCCCGGCTCGTGGGTTGCGCTCCATCAAGCGCACCATCGTGACGATCGATTCGCCCGCCATCACGCTGTCGGCGTCGAGCACCACCATGTAGCGGTAGCGACGGCCCCAACGACGCAGGAAGTCGCCGAGGTTGCCGGCCTTCTTGTTCGAGTTGATCCGGCGCTTGCGGTAGAAAATGCGGCCGCGCGCGCCGAGTTCGCGACAGAGCTCCACCCACGCGAGCTCCTCCTTGACCCACTGGTCGGGCTCCGTCGAATCGCTGAGGATGAAAAAATCGAAATGCTCGAGCTGCCCCGTGCGCTCGATGGATTTATAGATGGCGCGCAGGCCCGCGAACACGCGCGTCACTTCCTCGTTGTAGACCGGCAACACGATCGCGGTCGGCGCGAGCGGCACCGTCGTGGGATCGTCGGGCAAGGTGCGGAAGATCGTGGCGAGATCGCCCCGGCCGCGGCGCGCGAGAAACCCGAAGGCCGCTTGCGAGGCGCCGAAGGCGAGCAGTCCGAACAGCAGCGTGAACAGCGCCCAGATGACCCAGGCCGAGCCCTTCAGCGGCATGCCCCAGAGCAGATCGCCCATGAGGAACGACCCGGTGGCCGTCACGACGATGACGAAGGTCATCACGGCGGTGCGCCGGCGCGTGATGCGCGACGGCGAGCGCAGCTCGAAATCGAGGAGCGGAACTTTGAAGCGGAAGCCCATTTCAGCTCGGAGAATTCAGGCCAACCACAGATGAGCGCAGATGCACACAGAGGAAGACGCGCCGTGCCCCAACCCCGAAAATCATCCCGCAACGGCGAGCTTTCCGCGGAATCGATCTGTGTCCATTTGTGTCCATCTGTGGTTTCACGTTCGGCTCAGTAACGCACCGCGTAGAAAGCCGCGGCGAGCGCGCCGAGGTAGACCAGCCACGTGGCCACGCCGCGCAGGAAGGGCCACTTGTCGAAACTCCGCCACGTCGTGTCGGCCACCTCGGAAACGGGGCCGAGGTCGATATCGCGCGGCGTCATGTTGGAAAATTCGAGGTCGGGACCGGCTTCGACATAGGTGGTGCGCAATTCGCGCAGCATCTCGGCGGGCGGCTCGTCCTCCCGCAGGAAGTGCTGCGGCCAGCGTTGCGGCAGATCGGCGAGGTGCACGGCAGCGCGCTCGTGCGCGAAGCGCCGGCCGGCGTTTTCCGAGGGATCGAGGCCGACGTGCATCTGGATCCAGCCGTCGATGAGCAGCATGGCGGCGTCGGCGGCGATCTCGACCGGATGTTGCTCGAGCTGCGAAGCCCGGCGCTCGCGCGCAAAGCTGAGCACTTGTTCGGTAAGCTCCTCGAGTCGGCCGGGCGGCACGCCGTGCGCGCTCAGGTAGGCGCGGACGCGCTCGCGCGCCTCGGCCCACGCCGCGGCATCGGCCACTGTGCCGGCCGCGTTCACGGTTTCCAGGACATCGCCCATGTCTCGGTGAGCACCTTGTCGCCCAGCTTCAGACGCGCGCGCAGCTCGGTGACGGGGGCGTCGGGCGCGGCGGAGAACGCCATCACGAGGCGCCACGAGCCGTCCTGCTCGTTGCGCACGACATGCGTGTGCTCGAGTTTGGCCGGGCCGGCAGTGACGATCTCAGGGAAAAGTTCGGAGTTGGGCGGCACGAGGTCGGGCGTGAGGCCGTTGAAATCGACCACGAAGCGCGTGCGGTTGTTGGCGCCGTCGTGGATCGTCTGCCGCGTGGAGCGCACCCAGCCGGGCGCGCCGCCAAAGGTCGCCACGTTCGTCCAATGCAGGCGCCAGGCGAGTTCGAGCGGTTTGCCCGGCGCGACCGGCTGGTCGGGCGTGAAGAAGGCGACGATGTTGTCGTTGAATTCGTTGCCCGCCGGCATCTCCACGAGGCGCACGCGGCCCGCGGGCCATTGGCCCACGGTTTCGACCCACACGCTCGGGCGCAGGTGGTAGAACGCTTCGAGATCTTCGTAGCTGGAAAACAGGCGATCGCGCTGCAACAGGCCGAAGCCCGCGAGCGACGGCGCCGCGAAGTCGGTGCGTTGCAGGCCGACGGGATTCGTCAGCGGCCGCCAGACGCGCTCGTCTTTGGTCGGCGCGACGAGCAGGCCGTCGGAATCGTGCACTTCAGGACGGAAGTCGCCGTAGTGATGCGGCGACATCTCGCCATACCAGAACATGCTCGTGAGCGGCGCAAAGCCGGGCAGATCGACGTTGGCGCGGAAGTGGAGTGTCGCGCGGACGTCGATGACGGTCTCCGCGCCGGGCGTGATCACGAAACTGTAGGCGCCGCACACGGACTTGCTGTCGAGCAACGCGTGCACGGTGAGCGATTTCGCGCCGGGATCGGGTTTGCCGAGCCAGAATTCGATGAAGGCCGGGAACTCCTCGGGCGCCGGGCCGCCGGAATTGAGTGCGAGGCCGCGCGCGGAGATGCCGTAGCGTTGCTCCTTGGCGAGCGCGCGAAAGTAGCTGGCGCCGAGAAACGAGACGATCTCATCCCATTTGCCCGGAGCGTTGATTTCGTGAATCACGCGAAAGCCGGCGTAGTTCAGCCCGCGCTTGGCCCAGAACGACGGTTTGAGTTCCTGGTAGTCGAAAAATTTCTGGGTGAACGGAATCGGCTGCGTATGCGTCGACGTGAATTCGTGAACTTCGAGCGTCTGGTTAAAGAGATAGCCCGGATGGAAAAACTGGACCTGAAACGGCAGGTTGTCCGAGCGCCACAGGGAATTCTCCGGAATGAAACGGATGCGTCGGTAGGCATCGTAGCCGAGCTTGCGAAAAAAGGGGCTGACCTGTTCGCGCGGCGGCTCGTAGGGCTCGGTCGCGAGCTCCGCGGCGAGCTGCTTCACGTAGTCGTGGTCGACAGTGACGCGCTCCACGCCGGCCGCGACGAGCGCGGCCGGGGCGAACCACACGAGCGCCGCACACGCGGCGGTGAGACGATGAAAATTCATTCCGTTTAACCTGCTAACCGGGGGAGGAGGCGGGGACCACTCAATTTAAGCAGAACCCGGGCCGGGCTGGCCGGGGTCCTCGCCCCAACCGCGTGAGACGCCGCGCGGTGCACGTGGGGAAGATCGTCGGGGTAATCGGGCACTTTATCGTGTGTCCGGGGGCTTCGGCCACGAGTTCCGCTACTGGAGGCCAGTAATGACACACGTTGTTTAGAACTATTCTAATTATCACTTGAAACTCAGTCCCAACCGCATTGCGTTCTTCGCTCCCCCGCAATGGAACCCACGCCCTTCACTCCCGACGCGCTCGTCAAGCGCCTCACCGACTCCGGCCTGCGGCCCACGCCGCAGCGTGAAGTCGTGTTCAAGATGATCGTCGAAAAACGCGATCATCCGACGGCCGACGAGATTTTCGCCCGCGTTAAATCGCAGATGCCCACCATCTCGCTCGCCACGGTTTACAACTGCCTCGAAACCCTCGTGCAATGCGGGCTCGTGCGCCAAGTGAACTTCGAGCGCGCGCCCACGCGCTATTGCCCGAATCTCTGCCAGCACGCGCACTTCCACGACGAAACGACGGGCGAAGTTCACGATATCGATCTGCCCGCCGACGTGATCGCGCGCCTCCGCGAGTTGCTGCCCGCGGGTTTCGACGCCTCGGACATCGAACTCAGTTTCCGCGGCAAAGCCGCCGCGGGCGCCGCCGCCATTTCACACGGCACCAACTAAACGCCCCGCCGCCCGTCCTCTTCCACCTTCACTCTCACCCTCACCTTCACTCCTCGGACATGAGCCAACTCGAAATCAAAGACCTCCACATCAGCATCGGCGACAAGCCCATCGTCAAAGGCCTCAGCCTCACGATCAAACAAGGCGAAGTGCACGCCATCATGGGCCCGAACGGCACCGGCAAAAGCACGCTCTCCAAGGCCATCGCCGGCCACCCCGACTACACGATCACGAGCGGTGACGTGCTGATGGACGGCCAGTCGATCCTCTCCATGGAAGTCGACGAGCGCGCGCGCGCTGGCCTCTTCCTCGCCTTCCAATACCCGAGCGAAATCCCGGGCGTCTCCATCGCCAATTTCCTCCGCGCCGCCGTCCAGGCCCGCATGGCCGAAGGCGAGGAACTCGACGCCACCGCTTACTACAAGCGCCTCTACTCGAAGATGGACATGCTGAAGATCGACCGGAAGTTCACCTCCCGCTCGGTCAACGAAGGCTTCTCCGGCGGCGAGAAAAAGCGCTGCGAAATCCTCCAGATGGCGATGCTCGAGCCCAAGTTTTCCGTCATGGACGAGACCGACTCCGGCCTCGACATCGACGCGCTCCGCATCGTCGCCGACGGCGTCAACGCCCTGCGCGGCTCCACGCTCGGCATCCTCCTCATCACGCACTATCAGCGCCTGCTGAACCACATCGTCCCGGACTTCGTCCACGTCATGTATGACGGCCGCATCGTGAAGAGCGGCGACAAGACCCTCGCCCTCGAACTCGAGGCCAAGGGCTACGACTGGGTGAAGAAAGAACTCGTCAAGGCCTGAGCCCAGAAAATCGATCTCGTCACAGAGAAAAGCCGGAGAACCACAGAGAACACTGAGCGCCAATCTCATTCGTTTATCCTCTGTGACCTCGGTGTCACCTCCCTCCGCCTCTGTGACCCAAACTTAAAAACTCTCGCTCCATCATGAAACCTCCGAGTGAAACCGACGCCCTCGACGTTCCCGTCGAGAACCCGGTCGCCGGCATCGACCAGTCCGCCGGCAATTTCAGTTACGACGTGAACTACGAGTTCGACGCCGGCACCGGCCTCACGGAAAACACCGTCCGCTACATCAGCTCCGTGAAGAAGGAAGCCGACTGGCTCCTCGATTTCCGCCTGAAAGCCCTCAAGACCTTCCTCGAAAAACCCATGCCCACGCACTGGGCAACGAAGGATCTCGAGAACATCAATTTCGACAAGATCCGCTATTACCTCGCAAGCGGCCAGAAACCGAAGCGCACGTGGGACGAAGTCCCCGACGACATCAAAAAGACCTTCGAACGCCTCGGCATCCCCGAGCAGGAGCGCAAGTTCCTCGCCGGCGTCGAAGCGCAATTCGACTCCGAAGCGGCCTACTCCAACATCAAGGAAGCCGTCGCGAAGCAGGGCGTCATCTTCGTCAACTCCACCGAAGGTCTCCGCGAGCACCCGGAGATTTTCCGCAAGTTCTTCGGCAAGGTCATCCCGACCGGCGACAACAAGTTCTCCGCACTCAACAGCGCCGTGTTCTCCGGCGGTTCGTTCATCTACGTGCCGCCCGGCGTGAAGGTCTCACACCCCCTCCAAGCCTACTTCCGCATCAACGCGGAAAACTTCGGCCAATTCGAGCGCACGCTCATCATCGCCGACGAAGGCTCCGAGGTCGTCTATATGGAAGGCTGCACCGCGCCGAAGTTCTCCACCTCCACGCTGCACAGCGCGGTCGTCGAGCTCGTCGCACTCAAGGGCGCCAAAATCCAATACATCACCGTCCAGAACTGGGCCGCCAACGTTTACAACCTCGTCACCAAGCGCGGCGTCGCGCACGAGAACGCGGAGATCAAGTGGATCGACTGCAACATCGGCAGCCGCCTCACGATGAAGTATCCCGGCGTCGTCCTGAAGGGCGAAGGCGCCCGCGGCGAAGTCATCTCGATCGCCCTCGCCAACGACGGCCAGCACCAGGACACCGGCGCGAAGATGATTCACGCCGCCAACAACACGACGTCCAACGTCATCTCGAAATCCATCTCCGTCGGCCAAGGCCGCGCGACGTATCGCGGTCAGGTCCACATCCCGAAAAACCTCAAGGGCTGCAAAAACAACACGGAGTGCGACGCGCTGCTGATCAACACGAACAGCCGCACCGACACCTATCCCGCCATCACCGTCCGCGGCGACAAGAACGCCACGCAGCACGAAGCGAGCGTGTCCAAGGTTTCCGAGGACATGATCTTCTACATGCAGCAGCGCGGCCTCAGCGAAGCGCAGGCAATGAGCCTCGCCGTGAACGGCTTCATCAACGACCTCGCCCGCCAGTTCCCGATGGAATACTCCGTCGAACTGAAGCGCCTCATCGACCTCGAAATGGAGGGCTCCGTCGGCTGACGTGCCCTATTTTCGATTTTGGACTCTCGATTTTCGATTCACTCGAAACCGGGAGTCCCGATCGAAAATCGAGAATCAAAAATCGAAAATCTGATGTCCTCCACCCTTTCCACCTCCGCTCCCGTGGTCGGCTCCTTCACCCGCGAAGCCTTCGCCGCCCACCTCGCGCGCGTGCAGCACCTGCCCGCGTGGTGGCTCGATCGCAAGCAGGCCGCCTACGAACGTTTCGCGTCGCTCCCGATGCCCAAGCGCACCGACGAAGGCTGGCGCTTCTCCAACTTCAGCGCGCTCACGCTCGACGGCTTCACGCTGCCTGAGGCGGTGAAGCTCGCCGACGTGAACCACTCAGCCCTCGGCATCGCCGGCGCCGGCACGCTCGCCCTCGCGAATCACCGCGTGATCGTCAACGAGCCCGTCGCCGCCGAATTCGCGCAAAAGGGCGTGATCTTCGCCTCGCTCCAGGACGCGCTCCTCAAGCACGGCGAACTCGTCCGCGAGCACCTGCTCACGCAGCCTTCGAAGCTCGGCTCCGAAAAATTCGCCGCCCTGCACGAGGCCTTCCTCGAGGACGGCGCGTTCATCTACGTGCCGAAGAACACCGAGGTCGCCGTGCCGTTTGGCGTCTTCCACTACGCCGCGAATTCCGGCACCGCGCTCTTCCCGCACACGCTCGTCGTCGCCGAAGAGAACGCGAAGGTGGCCGTCGCCGACTTCTTCCGCTCCGCCAACGCGGGCGAGCGCCAGTTTATCTGCGGCGGCAACGATCTCTTCGCCGGCCACGGAGCGCAGATCACCTACGTCGCGATGCAGGATTGGAGCCGCGAGGCGCTCTCGCTGCAGTTCAACGCCACCGTCGCCCGCCGCGATGCGCGCGTGCTCTCGCTCAACCTCCACGCCGGCGCCCGCCAGGCGCGCCACGAGTCGTTTTCGCAGCTCCAAGCGCCCGGCGCGCACTCCGAGATGCTCGCGCTCACCATCGCGCACGACACCCAGGAGTTCGACCAGCGCACGCTGCAGATCCACCAGGCGCCCAACACGTCCTCGAACCTGCTCTACAAAAACGCGCTCCTCGACAAGGCTAAGACCATCTTCTCCGGCCTGATCGTCGTCGATCCCGACGCACAGAAGACCGACGCCTATCAGTCGAACCGCAACCTGATGCTCTCCGACGACGCCGAGGCGCACTCGCTTCCCGGCCTCGAGATCCAGGCCAACGACGTCCGCTGCACGCACGGCGCCACCTCCGCCCGCATCCCCGCCGAGCAGGAGTTCTACCTCCAGTCGCGCGGCATCAAGAAAGCGCAGGCCGACGAGCTGCTGGTGTTCGGCTTCTTCGAGGAAGTCCTCGGCAAAATCGAGAACGAACAACTCCACGACAAACTGAGCGAAATCATCCGCGCCAAGTTTAAGGAATGAAGGTAACCACGAAATACACCAAATACACGAAAGCAGAGGCTCTCCTTTCGTGTGGTTCGTGTGTTTCGTGGTTTCTCACCTCTTCATCAGTGTTCATTCGTGTCCATTAGTGGTTCCCATCTCATGACCAACCGCGAACGCACCCTCTCCCGCGACGTCGTCGCGCACCAGATTCCCTCCGGCGACAAGCAGACGCTCAACGCCGGCGAGACGGTCCTCATCCATCAAGTCCTCGGCGGCAGCTACACGGTGCAGACCGGCTTCGGCCTCTTCCGCATCAACGGCGCCGACGCCGACGCTCTCGGCGAAGAGGTGAAATCCTCCAACGTCGCCGCCGCGACTGCTGCCGACGGCGCGCCGGACTCCGAACAAATCTGGGCGCAACTGCGCCAAGTCTACGACCCGGAAATCCCGGTGAACATCGTCGATCTCGGCCTCATCTACTCGATGGACGTGACGAAGACCGACGACGGCGGCCACAAGGTCGACGTCGCCATGACGCTCACCGCGCCCGGCTGCGGCATGGGCCCCGTCATCGCCGAGGACGCGAAGAGCAAAATTCTCCTCGTCCCCGGCGTGAGCACCGCCGACGTCCGCATCACCTGGGACCCACCGTGGAACCAGTCGATGATCTCCGAGGAAGGGAAAATGAAGCTCGGCCTGATCTGAGCCCTTCACTTTTCCTCTCCTCCCACTAGGCCGGTCGCGAGACCGGCCTTTCGTTTTTCCTCCGCCAATCCCGCGTTGCTCCCCTCGCGCGCGCCCCGCACCGTCGCGACATGAACGTCGCCGGACGTCCCTTCCGCACCATCTGGCCTGCTGTTGACGGAGTGAGCGTCGAAATCATCGACCAGACGCAGCTGCCGCACACCTTCGCAATCGCCCGTCTCGCCTCGCTCGCCGACGCCGCTCACGCCATCCGCGCCATGCTCGTGCGCGGCGCCCCGCTCATCGGCGCCACCGCCGCCTGGGGCCTCTGGCTCGCGCTCCGCGCCGACGCCTCCGACGCCGCTCTCGCGCACGCGCATGCCACGCTGCTCGCAACACGCCCGACCGCCGTGAACCTTTCCTGGGCGCTGAATCGGGTCCGCGCGCACGTCTCACCGCTCACACCTTCCGTCCGCACGGAAGCAGCCCGCCGCCTCGCCCTCGAAATCTGCGACGAAGACGTCGCCCTCAATCGCCGCCTCGCCACCGCCGGCCTCCCGCTCATCCGCGCCATCGCCGCCCGCCAGCCCGCCGGTCGACCCGTCAACATCCTCACGCATTGCAACGCCGGCTGGCTCGCCGCCGTCGACGTCGGCCTCGCGACCGCGCCGATCTACGCCGCGCACGACGCCGGCCTTCCCGTGCACGTGTGGGTCGACGAGACGCGTCCGCGCAACCAAGGCGCCAGCCTCACCGCATGGGAGCTGCTCAACCACGGCGTCCCGCACACTGTCGTTCCCGACAATGCCGGCGGCCACCTCATGCAACACGGCCAAGTCGATCTCGTCATCGTCGGCACCGATCGCACCACGGCGACCGGCGACGTGTGCAACAAAATCGGCACCTACCTCAAGGCCCTCGCGGCGCGCGACAACGGCGTGCCGTTCTACGTCGCGGCACCGTCGCCGAGCATCGACTGGTCACTCTGCGACGGCCTTCGCGAGATTCCGATCGAGGAACGCTCCGCGCGCGAAGTGACGCACATCGCCGGTCGGTTGTCCGACGGCTCGGTTGCCACCGTCGCGCTCACGCCCGACGGCAGCCCGGCCGCGAATCCCGCGTTCGATGTTACCCCGGCACGTCTCGTCACCGGACTGATCACCGAACGGGGCGTGTGCCCCGCCACGGCGGCCGGTTTGCGTGCGCTGTTTCCCGAGCGCTGAAGCAGGTGCTCAGTGCACCGCGGTCGCGGTCGCAGCCGCCCGAATCAAATCCAATCGTGCGGCCCGGCGCCGCGAAATGCGCGGCGGAGTCGCAACGCGCTCCGGCTCCTCCACCGGGAAGACGAGATAGGCGCCGCAGTTTTCGCAGACGTGAAGGTCATCGTCGGCCGCCGCCTGGCGCACCCAGGACGCGAGTTTGAGGTGGCAGCCACCGCAGATGCCGCGACGCACTTCAGCGATCGGTTTCACCCGGTTCACGACGAGCCGGTTGTAGTGCGCGAGCACCGGTGCAGGAATTTGCGTGCGCAACTCGGCTGCGCGCTGCTGCCGTTCGGCAGTCACATCGTCCGGGCGGCTTTCGATTTGCTGGAGTTCTTGAAGGAGAGGGATGCAAGCATTCATGAGAGGAATAGGGGCAGGGAAATGAAAAGGCGGCCCGGTGTTGCCGGGCCGCCACCGGGAGACGTCAGAGCGCGGGCGCGTGCTTGGGAGCGCGCTGCTTCTTGCCCGGGCGCGGCGCGGCTGGTTTCAGCGCGGCAACGGGAGCGGTCGCGGGGACCGTGGGCTGGATTGCGACCGCGGGAGCAGCAGTGACAGTCGGTTGGACGGCGACGGGCGCCGGCGTGGCAGTGGTGGGCAGATTCTCGGGATTCATGAGAGATGAAGTTGATGATTTACGCGTGTCCGTTGTGGACACGCCTTCCCTCTGCACCGGGCATGCCGCGGCCCGTTGGGCTCACGCTTCCCCTCAACGCCAAGCAACTTGCCGCGATAATCGCCTCAATTTCCCGCGCGGGCCGGGAGACCGATCCGCTGCATTTCAGTGCAATCCCTGCACCGAAACACGCGGGCAGTGCAATTTCTCAACCGCGCGCGCCGCCCTCGAGCAGACCGTAGCGCTTCAACTTGTATTGCAACGCGCGACGGCTGATGCCGAGCAGCCGCGCCGCTGCGGCCCGATTCGAAGTCGCGTGCGTGATCGTTTGCGCGATGAGCAGCTTCTCCGCCTGCTCGATCGTCATGCCCGGATGGATCGCAACGCTCGCCGCCGCACTTTCCTGCGCGCGGATGTCGTCGGGCAACTCGTCCACGCCGATCACGTTGCCCGGCGACGTCACGACCAGGCGCTCGACCACATTCCGCAGCTGCCGGATGTTGCCCGGCCACGGGAAACGCTGACACAGCCGCATCGCCTCCGGCGCGAGCCGCTTGGGCCGCCGCCGGTGCTTCGCGCAGAACCGCACGAGAAACGCCTCGATCAGCAGCGGCACGTCGTCCGCTCGCTCGCGCAACGGCGGCACCACGATCGGAATCACGTGCAGGCGATAATAGAGATCCTCGCGAAACCGCCCCGCGGCGACCGCCTCGAGCAGATTTTTGTTCGTCGCCGCGACCACGCGCACGTCGACGCGCACCAGTTCCGTGCCGCCGACCATGCGAAACGCTCCGTCCTCGAGCACGCGCAGCAGGTCGCCCTGCCCTTTCGGCGAGAGATCGCCGATTTCGTCGAGAAACAGCGTGCCGCCGTTGGCGAGTTGGAAGCGCCCGGGTTTGTCCGCCCGCGCGTCGGTGAACGCGCCCTTGCGGTGCCCGAACAGCTCGGCCTCCACCAACTGCTCCGGCAGCGCCGCGCAGTTGACGAAGATGAACGGCCGCGCCGCCCGCTCACTCTGGTCGTGGATCAGCCGCGCGACGAGTTCCTTGCCCGTGCCGCTCTCGCCTTCGATCAGCACCGTCACGTCGCTGCGCGCGACCTCCTCCGCGGTGCGGCGGAGCCGCCGCATCACTTCGCTCTCGCCGATCAGCACGGCGGCCTCGCCGTTCTCGCGCGGAGCCGCCGCCACCTCCTCGATTTCCTGCGCCATGCCTTTCCCATGCGCCGATCGCTTCGGGCGCGCAAGAGCCCCGCGTGTATTCGCCGCCCGCGCGCCCGGCGCTTCACGCGGCCGAACGGTTTACGCGATGTGAGGCGAACTCATTCGCCTGATGAGCCGCGCTCCAAAGCCCCGCGGCGACGGCACTAAGCGCACCGATTACGGCGCCCACGTCACGCTCCAGACCGAGCGGCAAGAATTGCACCAAACCTCATCCGCCCCGCGCGCCGGGCTAATTTCCGCGGCGCGACCCGGGAGAAGACCGCACGATCACTTTGCCGCGACGACGACGGCCCAATCGTTCGGCGCCTCCTCGCCGTTGGCTTTCGCCACTGCGCGCAGGAAAAACTGGCCTTTCAGCGCTTCGGGGAACGCCGCCGTCAACAGCGCCGCGAGGCCGGGATCGTCTTTGCGCACGATGAAATAGAGCGCGAACTTGCCCTTGCCCGAAGACTGCGCAGCCTTCAGCACCTCGAAATCGGCGCTGACCATCGCACGCGGGACGCCCGTGCCGACGATGAGTCCGACATCGAAACTGCCGTTCGCCAAACCCCACGCCGCGCGATCCGCGTCGGCCACCTGCGGCTTCACTGGAACGGGTTCTTGGCAGCGCTGACCGAGGTCAAACGCCAGCGCCTCCGCAAAGGCGCTGTGCAAAGTATCGTGTCCCACCGCGCGGTGGTCGCGATCGACGATCGTCAGCCGCAGGGCGCGGCTGGCTTCGACGCGGAGTTCGTTTTTCTCAGCCGCGAACGTCGCCGTGAAGGCGCACGCCCAGGCCAGCAAGCCGACAAGGTGCTTCGTGGACATAGACAACGGGGGTTGAAACCAAGACTGCGACTTTGCCTATCGACACAACCGCCCGGGTCTTGAGCGCGGCCTGCACCGCGACGCACCGAATATTTTCTTGGAACCACCCACGCTTGGTGCGGTTCTTCTGGATCATGAGCCATCCGTCGCGCCCGGAATTTTGGGACGAGCGCTACGCTCGCGGCACGACCCCGTGGGACTACGGCGGCGTCCCGCCGCAGCTCCAACTTTACCTTGCCGCGCACCCCAGCGGCGGCCGCGCACTCATCCCTGGCTGCGGTGCGGGCCACGAAATCGCGGCGTTCTACGAAGCCGGCTACGACGCCACGGCCATCGACTTCGCCCGCAGTGCCGTGGATCGCGCGCGCGCGAATCTCGGTCCTGTGCTCGCCGAGCGCGTTTTGCTTGGCGATTTTTTCACGCACGATTTCGCCGCGGCGCCGTTCGACATCGTCTACGAACGCACTTTCCTGTGCGCCTTGCCACCGGACCTCCGCCCCAAATACATCGAGCGCATGGCGCGATTGCTCACCCCGGGCGGCGTGCTCGTCGGGCTGTTTTATCTCGGCGAGGAGCAAGGCGGACCGCCCTATCAACTCCACGCGGCCGACGAAGCCCGGCTGTTTGACCCGCGGTTCGTGCTCGTGCAGGATCAGCCGGCCGCGGAACCATTCCCGCTTTTCGGCGACAACGAGCGCTGGCGCGAATACCGCCGCGTCAAGTGACGCCCCGTCGCGGTTGAGTTTGCCGTGATCCGGCAAATTCATTTCCCGCCCGGCGCGCGATTTTGCGCAATACGCGCAATGGGCTCACGCGCCACGCTTACTGGTTCAGCGGCACAAAGCCCCACTGCGCCGCGGAGAAGAGACCACGATCGCTCAGCTTCAAATCGGGAATCACGAGCAGCGCCATGAACGAGAGCGTCATGAACGGCGCGTCGAGCTTCGAGCCGAGCTTCTTCGCCGCGCGGTCCAGCTCCGTGTAGCGCTGAGCGACCCAGCGACCGTCGCGATCCGACATCAGCCCAGCGATGGGCAACGGCAACACGCGCCCGCGCCCGGCGCGATCGACGACGCTCAACCCACCGCGATGCCTGATCACGAGATTCACCGCGCGTGCGAGCGCAGCGTCGTCCGCGCCGACCGCGACGATGTTGTGCGAATCGTGCGCCACCGATGACGCGAGCGCACCCGCCTTAAAGCCGAAACCGCGGATAAAACCGATCGCCACCGGCGCGTGTGCCACGTAGCGATTCACGACGGCGATCTTCAGCAAGTCGCGCTTCGGGTCCGCCGCGAACAAGCGCTCGCGCACCGTCGGCACTTCGCGCAACTGGCGCGTGATGAGCTGGCCATTGAGAGCCTCGATGACGTTCAGCTTCGCGCCGCCTGTCGGCCGCACGGCAAAATCCGCGGCCACGCGCGGTCGCGCGCGAAACTGGTTCGGTGTCCGGGCGCGCAACCGCTTCAACCGCGAGCGCCCGTTCGATGCGACGAGCGCGCCTTCGATGTAGGCGCGTTGCACGCGGAATTTTTTCCAGCCGTCCACGACGATGAAATCAGCCGGATCACCTTCACGGAGCAGGCCGACGTTCATGCGGTAGTGCTCGACCGGACTCACGCTCGCCGCCCGCAGCACGTCAAATCGGTCCGCACCGGTTGCCAGTGCCCGCCGCACGTGCGCATCGAGGTGATGCTGCACGAGCAGGTCCGGGTGCAGATCGTCGCAGCAGAGCATCACGCGGCCCGCATGCGTCTTCAGCAACGGCGCCAACGCCGCGAAATTGCGCGCGGCCGACCCTTCGCGAATGAGAATCTTCATCCCCGCCGCCAGTTTGTCCTGCGCCTCCTCGAGCGTGAAGCACTCATGATCGGTCGACGGGCCGGCCTGCGCGTAGGCGCGCGCCGGTTCGCCGCGCAAGCCCGGCGCGTGGCCGTCGATCGGTTTGCCGAGTTTCTTCGCCATCTCGATCATCGCGCGCAGCGACGGATCTCCAGCGAGCACGCCGGGAAAATTCATGACCTCGGCGAGGTAGTGCACCTCGCGACGCTTGAGCAGACGCCCAACAGCCTTCGCATCGAGCGTCGCACCGGCGGTCTCGAACGTCGTCGCCGGCACGCACGACGGCGCGCCGAAATGAAACTTCAGCGGCGTGCGTGCTCCGTCGCGGATCATGTAGTCGACGCCGCGTTCGCCGAGCACGTTGGCGATCTCGTGCGGGTCGGAAATCGTCGCCACGGTGCCGTGCGGCACGGCCAGCCGCGCGAACTCCGACGGCGGCAGCAACGAGCTCTCGATGTGAATGTGCGCGTCGACAAAACCCGGCATGATGAGCCGCGACTCGCGCACGGTGTCGTCGCGAACAACCCGCACGATGCGCCCGTCGCGCCACTCGATGCGGCCCGCGTAACAGGTTCGGGCGTGCAAATCCACGATCTGGCCGTCAAGTTTGCCGCTGTTCATCCTCACAGATTGGGGCGTCAGACGGGTCGGGCCAATCCGCTTTTCGCGTCCCAGCGATTTGTCTCCTCATGCGCCTCCCTCCGCTCGTCCGCCGTCTCGCCCTCGCCGTCCCCTGCTTCGCCCTCGTCGCCGTTTTCGCCGACGACCTCAAGCCCGCCGCCGCGCCGGCCACTGCCGCGGCTGCGGCGGCTCCCGCGGCCGTCGAAAACTCCGTGGTGAAAGTCTTCGCCACCCAGCGCGGCCCCGATCTGGTGCGACCCTGGAGCAAATCGTCCCCGCGCGAGGCGACCGGCTCCGGTGTCATCATCGAAGGCAAGCGCATCCTCACCAATGCGCACGTGGTGCTCTATGCGAGCCAGGTCCAGGTGCAGGCCAACCAGTCCGGCGAAAAAGTCCCCGCGACCGTCGAAGCCATCGCGCCCGGCATCGACCTCGCGGTGCTGAAGCTCGAAGATGAGACTTTCTTCGACACGCGCGCCCCGCTGCCGCGCGCCAAAGTGCTGCCGTCGATCAAAGACCCGGTCATGGCCTACGGTTATCCGACCGGTGGCACGAGCCTCTCGATCACCAAGGGCATCGTCTCACGCATCGATTTTGCTCCCTACAATTTTCCGATTTCCGGCCTGCGCATCCAAATCGATGCCGCGATCAATCCCGGCAACAGCGGCGGCCCGGCGCTCTGCAACGACCAGATGATCGGCATCGCTTTCAGCCGCCTCGGTGGTGGCGACAACATCGGCTACATCATCCCGAACGAGGAGATCGAGCTCTTCCTCGCCGACCTCGCCGACGGCACCTACGACGGCAAGCCCGCACTGTGGGAGCAACTCCAGCCCTCGCAAAATCCCGCCCTGCGCACGTTCGCCAGGCTCCCGCGCGGCTCGACCGGCATTCTCGTCACCGAGCCCGACAGCGACGCGCCGAGTTATCCGTTGAAGCGGTGGGATGTGATCACACACATCGGCGACACCGCCATCGATGACGAAGGCATGGTGAAAATCGGCGATACCCTGCGCGTCCGATTCACCTATCTCGTGCAGCAGCTCGCGCAAAACAGCTCCGTCCCGCTCAAGGTCCTGCGCAACGGCCAGCCGGTCGCGATTTCGCTCCCGGTCGCGCGCCAGCGCACGATGCTCATTCCTTATCTCCAAGGCACGTATCCGCCCTATTTCATCTACGGCTCCCTCGTGTTCTCGACGCCGAATGCCGACATGCTCAACGCGACCTCGCCGAACGCCATGCAGTTCTTCGGCTCTCTCACGCGCTCCGGCAGTCCGCTGGTCACGCGCCGGCATGAGCGCCCTGCCTTCGAAGGCGAACAGCTCGTGATCGTCTCCTCGCCCCTGCTTTCGCACAAGATCACCCGCGGCTACGGCAACCCCGCCCTCCGCGTCGTCGAGTCGGTGAACGACATCAAGATCAAGAATCTGGCCCACCTCGTCGCCGTGCTCCGCGACGCGAACACCGAGTTCGTCGTCATCCGCTTCGCGGGACTCGATTCCGACGCGATCGTTCTGCCGCGCGCGGAAGTCGCCGCGGCGACCGAGGAAATCCTCAGCGACAACGGCATCCGCGCCCAAGCCTCGCCCGAACTGTTGGCGATCTGGAATAAAAAGGCGCAGTAACCCGCGCCGCGACTCCGCGGCGTCCGATCTGACGGTCGGCGCCCCTCCCGCCGCCGACGCCATTCACGATGACGTCGGCGGCTTTCACGCCCCGGCTCCACCGGGACGATTAGGAAAAACGACTCGCAAATCCGGCCCACCGGTGCACGTTTCGACCCCATGTCCGCCCACAATCTGACCCGCGATTACCAGAACCCGTTCACGCCGCGCCTGGACGATGATGATGACGACCGCGAAGACCCGACTGTTGGCAAAATGCCGACGCCGGTGGGCGCGCAAATCCAACGCAAATTTCTCGAACAGCGGAAAATTTTCCTCTGGGGCGCCGTGACCGACGAGTCGGCGAAGGACCTCACGGAAAAGCTGCTCTACCTCGAGTCCGTCGCGCCGGGCAAAGAAATCAATTTCTACATCAACTCGCCCGGTGGCTCGATCACGGCCGGCATGGCCGTTTACGACACGATCAAGCTCATCACCTCGCCGGTGAACATCATTGTCACCGGCATGGCCGCGTCGATGGGCTCGATCCTGCTCAGTTCGGCTCAGAAAGGCCGCCGCTACCTCTATCCGCATGCGCGCGTGCTCATTCACCAGCCCCTAATTTCCGGTCGCATGGTCGGGCCCGCCTCGGACATCAACATTCAAGCCAAGGAAATGGAAAAGCTCCGCGTCGAGTTGAACCACATCCTCGCCAGCGCCTCGGGCCAGCCGATCGAGAAGATCAACCGCGACTCCGACCGCGACTTCTACTTGAACGCACAGGAGGCCATCGCCTACGGCCTCGCCGACAAGATCGTCGAGAAGCTCTGAGCCTCCACCCGCAGCCTTGCACTTCAAGCCCGCCAGTGATGGCGGGCTTTTTGTTTTCGCCGCAGCCAACGTCAGGAGGCTGCGCTGATCGGACGCGCCCCAACTCTGCATCCTCCCGCCGGCTGCTGCGCGGTCCGGACCACCCGCCTCACTTCGGCGACACCGGCGCGCCGGGCGTGATTCCCGCCGCTTGACGCGCATATTCCAGCGCACGCGCCATATCCCCCGCCGCATCGGCCACACGCCGGGCGTCCGTAAAGGCGCGCAGCTGCGCGTCGGAGTTGGGCGCAGTGGACTTCACCAGGAGCTCGAAAAACGGCAGAGCATCGCGCGCGGTGCCGTGCGCGGCGACCAGTTCGGCGGCCAGCTTTACGAGCGGCCAATCCGACGCCGCCACCGGCGGAAGCTTCGGCACAAAACCCAGCGTCGCGACCGCCGCCGCCGGCCGGTTGTGCGCGATCTCGTAACGCGCCGCCGCCAATGCGAGCGGCAAACTCGGCAGCTCGCGCATGCCGCGCGCGAGCAGCGCGCGCGCTTCGTCGTCCAAGTCGAGCCGATCAAGCACCGCCACCTTGCGCGCAATGGCGTAGCCCGCGAGCGTGTGTGGAATCTCGCTCAGATGCCTGATTTGCTCGTCGAGCCCCACCCGGAACGGACGGTAGAGCGGATCGCCCAGAATGACGTTCTGCCAGCTGACCGCGCGCGTCGCGAAATACGCCGCATCGCCGAGCGTCTTGCCTTGGGCCAGCTCCGCCAGCAACAGCTGCGGCTGAATCGTGAACTCCAGGTAGGGCTCGAACACATTGCCAAAGGTCGCGGTCACGCCGTGAGCGATCAGCGGTCCACACCAGTAATCCGTGGTCGTCCGCAAAGACGCCGCCGAAACGCTGTGGATGTGCAGCGCGATCGCGCCAGGCGGAAACCGAAACTCCGGCCGCGCGAACGGCCCGTCCGCCGCCAGGGTATACCAGCCAAAATAGAGCACGGGCGCATCGAACCGATCCGTGACGTCGAACCGGCTGCTGCTACTCTGGACATCGCCGAAGAAACCGAGATCGGTCAGCTGATCGCGCGCGGCCTCGAGCCAGCGATCGCCCGTCGCGTGCGGTCCGCCGAGGTCGACGTAGTAACGACCGATCAGGCCGCGTTGCTCCGCCTCGAGCGCCGAGGTGATCATGTTCCGCACCGCGCTGTCGCTCGGACCATCGAGCCGCGTCACCTTCACCACCAGCTCCGCGCTCAGTTCAGAGGTGCGCCGCGCGTTGAACAGGGGATTTTGCAGCGGCCCGAGCGTCGTCTGGTTGTTCTGGGCGAGCATCGCGAGTTCCGAGTCGACCGAGGCGGACGTGGTGCGAAATTCCTTCTGCATCCGCGCCGCGGCGCGCTCGTCGAACGTCGTCGGATCGTTGTCGATGCGCAGCGGCGTGCCGCGACACAGGACGAGATACGCCAGCTGGTGGCCCGTCACCGCCGAGCGCCGGCGGCCGAGTGAATCCAGCTTGTCGGAAAGAAACCCCTCCAACCAGCCGCGGCGCAGCAGTTCGTTTTGCAGCGGCTGCCAGATATGGTCCACAAACGTCCGCCACGTGATCGTTTCCTCCGCCGGCATGGGCAACGCGATGAGGTTCGCCGAGGGAATGCCGCGTTTCGCGGCGTAAAACTCGCCCAGCGCCACCGATTCCGGCTGGCGCGAATTGACGAGGATGACCGTGCGCGCGGCGAGGTCGTCGGCCACGCCGCGCGCGACGACGCCCGCCATCATGCAGGCGATCAGCACCAGCACGGTCGGGCAAGTCGTCCCGACGCGCCGCGCTCGCGCAACGGCTCGTCGAGGACGACTCGCCCTACCCTCCGTTGCGTGGGCCACGAACAAGCTCATGTGCGGCCCAGCCGAAACCCAAGCCAGACGGTCAACAGGCAAACCGCCACTGAAAGCAAAACGTTCAGCGCCGCGGCGAGCCATTGCCCGCGGAGCATCTGATCGAGCGTCTGCCAGCTGAAGGTGGAGAACGTCGTGAACCCACCGCAAAATCCGATGACCAGCAAACTCTGCATCCGCGCCGCTGGCTCCGGCTCGAGCGAGCCGAGGCGCGCCATGAGCCAGCCGATCAACAGTGAACCGGCGGCATTGATGAGCAACGTGCCCCACGGAAAACGCGCGCCGCTCAGGGCCTGCCCCACCAGAGCGCGGAGCACGGAGCCGAGCGCGCCGCCGAGGGCGATCCAGAGCAGCGCGGCCCCATTCACGGCGCCTTGGGAGTCTCCGGCGACTCCGTCGTCGCGGCCGCCGCCGCCTTGGTCTGCCGCCGCACCAGCGTTTCGCGGAGGTAGGTGTCGAGCGGCGCGGATTTCCACGCGGTCACCCACAGGCGCGCGAGCATCTGGCTGCCCGCGAGAAAACGTTCCTCGAAGAAGGCGCGCCCTTCCGGCGTGACCGGCAGTTCCTGGCGATTGGCGAGCAGCCCGGCTTTTTCCATTTGGTAGAGGGACTCAACCTTGGTGTGCGTGGCCAGCACGTAATCCATCACCGCAACGAAAGCGGGATCGCGGCCATCCGCACGCATCGGCAACGGCAGCGGCTCCGCCACCGTCACGCGCGACTGGAGATCGGCGGCCTTGATCCCGGCCTTGGCCACGAAACCGCCGTCGATCCACGAATGAAAGCGCGGCCACTTCGTGTAGCCGTTCGGATTTTCGCCAGTCCAGCCGTTGTGATGCACGGTCGTGTGCAGCGGTTGGGCGCAGTCCGCCACGGCATGGCCCAGCAGGCCCATCGCGTAGATCACGTCCGCCTCGGAGTTCGCGATTTCGGAGGGCGTGCCACCGACCTCGCGGTAAGCTTTCAAATAGCCGAACGCGGAGCGGAGCTTGTGGAAATTCTCCGTGATGGCCCACGGGGCAAAGCCCGGCCACTCGTCCGTGTGTCCCGCGTTCTTGGCGGGATCGACGGCGGAAAATTTCTCCGCGTGCGCGATGCGGCCGGCGGCAAACATCAGCGCGAAATCCAGCCGCCGCGAGGGCACCTTCTGCGGGTCGAGACCGGCATCGGGAATCTGCTCGATGTCGAGAAAGTGATCGGTCCAGCTGCCGCCGGTCTGCTTGAGCGCGGGGTCCACGTTGCGCCAGCGATCGGGCACGTTGGCCAGGTGCAGGACGCGATCCGTGGCGGCGGCGTCGCGCGCGAAGGCCGGAAAATCAGCGGGCAGCGAGTGCAGGGCGAGCTGGTTGACAATGCGGTGTCCCTCGGCGTCCCACGCGTGCGCGAGGGTGGCGGCGCAACAGGCACCGACGACGAGAACGAAGCGAGACGGTGACAACATGCGCAGAGAATCAGTCCGCCGTGCGGAGATTGGCCAGACTGATTTGCGGGCGGACAGGGAGGCCGGCGGTGCCCGCGGTGGACCGCGTTGACCTCAACGCGTTCAGGACTCCCGCGGCCGGCTCGCGCGCCCGAGCGCATTGAGGTCAATGCGCTCCACCTTGGCTCGACTACTTTTTCGGTGCGGGGCGCAGCCGGTCGATCTGCTCGCTGTAGCTGACGATGCCCGCGACGATCGCCTCGGCGATCTGCTGGCGATACTCGGGCTTCGCCACGCGGCGTGCCTCCTCGTCGTTCGAAAGATAGGCGCATTCGACGAGCACGCCCGGCGCAGTGAGCGTGCGCAGCACCGCCCAGCGCGCGCGCTTGTAGCCGCGATCGGGCGCGTCGAGTCCGTTGATCAGCGCACGATGCAGCGCGAAGCCGAGGAGCACGTTCGCGTGGTCGTAGCGATTGCCGGGGAAGGAGCGCTTCGTGTCGTCGTCGGGCTCCGTCGCCGCGGTGGAGAGCATGTGTTGCGGCGGCAACGTGTAGGTCTCGACGCCCTTGATCGCTTCGGGCGCGTTGTTGAAGTGGATGCTGACGAACAGATCCGCGAGCGCCTTGTTCGCGAATGCCGCCCGCATGGGCAGATCGACGCGCGGATTGCCGGAGAAGCGCGTGTCGCCCTCGCGCGTCATCTTTACCTGATAGCCGCGCGCGAGCAGGAGCTTCCTCACGCGCAGGGCCACGTCGAGCGCGGCGGCCTTTTCCGTGATGCCGGCCTTGCGGTTCTCCGTGCCGGGATCGGTGCCGCCGTGTCCGGGATCGAGCACGATCATTCGGGGGGCGCCGAGCGGCAGCTGGCTCGCGAGATCGGCCGGGCGGAAGAGCGGCAGCACGGTTTCCTCCGCATCGAGCTTGGTGATCCACAGGCTGTCGGCCGAGGCCACCACCGGCTTGGTCATGTGGATGCGGATGCCGTCGAGATGGAAATCCCGTTCGACGTCCTCGAACACGCACCGCACCCGTCCACCGTCGCTCAGCGTGGCCTTCTTGCCGGAAAGGACGAACTTCAGGCCAACTTTTTTCGCAATGACGGCGAGGTCGACGTAGTCGTCGCCGTAAAGTCGCGCGGTCGGCCACTCGGTCACGCCGAGCACGGCACCAGGCCGAGTGGGCGG
The DNA here is from genome assembly GCA_041906465.1 of Candidatus Didemnitutus sp. Classification (GTDB taxonomy): domain Bacteria; phylum Verrucomicrobiota; class Verrucomicrobiia; order Opitutales; family Opitutaceae; genus Didemnitutus. The sequence goes on from JAYRJE010000009.1 coordinate 71,722, forward strand.
AGCGCGCAACGGCGCCGCGACGATGGACACCGTGGCGCTCCCAACGGCTGCGACGAGCGTGACCGCAGCGACGAAGCCCCTCATCATGCTCAGCGGCGCCGGGCGGCGATCCGCGTCAGGCCTGCGGCGCAGGCGCGGAGCCGTGATCGATACCGTGATTCGCGGGCGCGTGGGCCGGCGCGGCTTCGCGGACGAGATACTTGGGCTTGCGCTTGTTCACCGGATTCGGCGTGAGCATCACGTTGATCTGCTTGCCGGTGAGCTTCGGCGGCGCGTCGGGATGCCCCATCGTCTCGAGTTCGGCCAGGGCGCGCTTCATAACGTCGAAACCCATCTCGGTGTGCGCCATTTCGCGGCCGCGAAACTTCAGGCGGAGCTTCACCTTGCTGCCCTCGTCGAGGAACTCCTCGGCGTGGCGCACCTTGGTTTCGAAATCGTGTTTCTCGATGCGGACGGTGAACTCGATTTCCTTGAGCTTCGTGCCGGCCGGCTTCGAGTGAGTCTGCTTCTTCTGCTCCTCGTAGATGTATTTGCCGAAATCCATGATGCGGCAGACCGGTGGGACGGCGGCCGAGGCGACTTCGACGAGGTCGAGGTTGAACTGCTGCGCGAGGGCGAGCGCTTTCGGCGTATCGAGGATGCCGAGCTGGCGGCCTTCGGGGCTGATGACGCGCACCTGAGGGGACTTGATGCGCGCGTTACGCTTGATGTGAGCGTAGGGGTCGTTGTTGCGGGGCGCGCCGCGATTGTAGGGCTGGCGGGGACCGCCGGAGGAGGAAGGAAGTGCCATTAATTAGGTTTGCTGAACCGAGTAGGTCGGGCGGTCTTCTTGTCGCGAACCCGAGTGATGACAACCCCTTTTTGAGCAAGTTGCACCGGGGGAACGCCGGAAAGGGTCACACGCTGAAACTCTCGCCGCAGGAGCAGGAGGCCTTGGCGTTGGGATTGGCGAACTTGAAACCGCCTCCGACCATCTTGTGCGAGTAGTCGAGAATGGTGCCTTTCAAGTAGAGCGCAGTCTTCGCATCAACGAGCACCTGGGCGCCGCCGGTGCGGACCAGGATGTCGCCGCGCTTGGCCTCGGGCACGAAGCGGAGCTTGTAGCTGAGGCCGTTGCAGCCGCCGCCGGTGATCGCGATGCGCAGAAACTCCCCCTGCTGCTCGCGCGCGATCAGCGCAGCGACCTTCGCACCGGCATCGGGCGTGAGGCGCACGAGGTTTTCGTTACCTTCGCGGATGCCTTCAGGGAGAATGACTGGAGCGGTCGGGACCACCCGCAGAGTTATTGCCGGCTGCGGAGATTTATCAAGCGTCGCGCCACCATCACCGCGTTGGTGAAGCTTTGCGCGCTGGCTTTTCCCTGGCCGGCGATGCCAAACGCCGTGCCGTGATCTGGACTGGTCCGCACGAAGGGCAAGCCGAGGGTGACGTTCACCGATTCGTCGAAATCGATCACCTTGAGCGGCGCGAGGCCCTGATCATGGTAGAGAGCGACGACAACGTCGAACTCGCCTCGCAGCGCGCGGGCGAAGAGCGTGTCGCCAGGCTGGCAAAGCGACAGGCCGGGAAACTCGGCGCGGAGGCGTGCGAGCGTCGGGTTGATAAAATCGCGTTCCTCCAAGCCGAGCACGCCATTCTCGCCGGCATGCGGGTTCAGGCCGCAAACGCCAATCCGCGGGATGGAGGGCGGGCTCTCCTGACCCCGCCTCGGTGCGAAAGCGGCCGGCACGTTCGCGGCGGGGTCGGGTGACCCCGCCCTGCATGGCGCGAAAGCGCGTGCGAGCTGATCCGCGGCCGCGATGGTGCGATGCAGGAGCTGCGGGCCGAGCAGTTGCGGCACCTCGATGAGCGGCACATGCCACGTGGCGAGCGCCACGCGCAGTTTGCCGCCGCAGAAACACATCACCGGATCGCCCCCCCAGCGCGCGGCGAAAAATTCCGTCTGCCCCGGGAACTCGTAGCCGACCGCCGCGAGACGCTCCTTGCTGACCGGCCCGGTTACGACACCGGAGAATTCGCCGGACTTCGTGCCGGCGGCCGCGCGCTCCATCGCCGCCCACGCCACGAGCGCACCGTCGCCATCCGGTTTGCCGGGCGTCGCGGCGAAATCCTCGAGACCGACCGCAATCTTCGCGCCGCACGCCGGCAGCGATTCAAGCCAGCGCGCCGGACCGATCACCGCCACGTCGCGCGCTTCGTCTGGATGTGCCGCGAGCCAGGTCGCGATGATCTCCGGGCCCACGCCCGCCGGATCGCCACAGGTGAAAGCGAGGAGAGCCATGTTATTCGACCGCCGCGGGTTCATCGCCACCGTGCGCTGCCGGGCGGACAAACCCGCGTTTGCCGCTGGCGAAAAACCCCAGAAAGCGCTTCGCCTCCGCGCTCTGCACGCCGGCCGCGAGCTTCGCCGCCGCGCGCGGACGCGGATCGCCACCGGCGAACACGTGCGCATAGCAGGCCTTGATTTCCAAGATCGCGGCGCGCGGGAAGCCTCGGCGTTTCAGCCCGACCAAGTTGAAGCCCGGCACCTCGTCGCGCTCCGCGACCATCAGGAACGGCGCGACGTCCTTCGTTAGCCGGGTGAGTCCACCGACCATCACGCCTTCGCCAATGCGGACGAACTGGTGAATGCCCGCGCCGCCGCCCACGAACGTGAAGCTGCCCACGCTGACGTGGCCGGCAAGCATCACGTTATTCGCAAGCACGACATCGTCCGCCACCTCGCAATCGTGGCCGACGTGCGCGTTGGCCATGAGGAAGCAGCGCGCGCCGACCACGGTGTTCTTGCCGGCGTAAATCGAGCGATTGAGTGTGCAATGCTCGCGGACCACCGTGCCGGCACCGACCACGACACCACTCGCGGTCGCGGGATCGAACTTGAGGTATTGCGGATCGCCGCCGACCACCGCGAACGGATGCACGACGACGCCGTCGCCGAGCACGGCGTGCTTGGTCACGATCGCATGTGCGTGGAGGGTGCAGTTGGCACCGAGCTGCGCGCCCGGTTCGACGATGGCGGTGGGATGGATCACGAAATTTTCGATTTTGGATTTTCGCTTTTCGATTGGGCGGAGCCGTGCGCTTCAAACGCGAGCACGCGTTTACTGTGAATCGGCGGGCCTTCCGTCGGGATCGCGTTCACTCCTTCTCGCGGCGGCTGGTTACCCGCTCGGAGAGCAGATCGAGCTGCGGGTCGCGCAGCAGGTCGTAGTTTTTCAGCACGCGGATCAGCTGCAAGGTGTCGCTTTTGCCGTAATTGCGGTTGAGTTCCACCTTGTCGATCAGATCGAGCAGCATCGTGCGGAACGAGATCACCGCATCGACGCCCTTCTCCTTCAGCATCGCCACGGCTTGCGAGCGAAACGGCTCCGCGGTGGGCAGGCCCGGCAGCACGAGGATCTTCAACAGCCCCGCGCCATCGGGGTCCTCCGCCTCGGTTGGGAAGAAGCGCGACGCCTCCTTGAGGACGCTTTGCTCGAGAAAGCGGAAAATCTCCGGCTGATTGCGCAGCGTGCTCGGCGTGAAGCGGCCCGCGGCGTGCCAGCCCTTGATGCTGACGACGGCGCGATGGATAAACGGCAGCTCGTTGGCGAAGAGGAAGAAGTCGGCCTTGCGCGAGCCGCGCTGCCATGCGGGGTTGAACACCACGAGATCGATCACCTCGTCGGCCGCGCCCTTCCGGGCGGTCAGTGCGTATTTGCGCGCCTGACGCACGAAGAAGCCGGCTTGCTCGAAGTATTCGCGAACGATGCCCTCGTCGATGGCTGACATGGGAAAGCCAACCTAGCGCCTCCGAAGGCGAGCGCAGTCAAAAAATCACCCCGCGGCGCCCACCTCGCGCCAGACCTTCTCCACGGGCGCGAGCGGCACGTCGCCGCGCGTGGCAGCGCGGCCGAGCGATTCGAGGACGACGAAGCGCAGCCGGCCATCGCGGTTTTTCTTGTCGCGCGCCATCGCGGCGAAGAGCGCTTCGAGCTGCAGCGGCTCGCGCAACCGCACGGGCAATCCGTGCGCCGCCACGACGCGCTCCACGCGCGCCACCGCCGCATCGTCCACAAGTCCCAGCTCGCGCGACAACCGCGCCGCCGCCGCGAGTCCGATCGCGACTGCTTCGCCGTGCAAATACGCACCGTAGCCGGCGACGTTTTCGATCGCGTGCCCGAAAGTGTGACCGAGATTCAGCAACGCGCGCCCGCCCTCCGCCGCCGTCTCGCGCGGATCCGCCTGCACGACTTGCGCCTTGATCTCGCAACAACGTCGCACAATCGCGAGCAGGTCCGGATGCTCGAGCGAGAGCGGCTGCGCCTCGAGCCGCGCGAAGAGCGCCGCGTCAGCCAGCAGGCCGTATTTGATCACCTCAGCCGCCCCGGCCGCGAATTCACGCGTCGGTAGCGTCCGCAGAAAATCCGCGAACGCATACACGGCGCGCGGATGATGAAAAGCGCCGGCGAGGTTCTTGCCGGCGCGCAAATTCAGCCCCGTCTTCCCGCCCACCGAACTGTCGACCATCGCCAGCAGCGTCGTCGGCACCTGCACGTAATCGATGCCGCGCAGGTAACTCGCCGCCGCGAAGCCCGCGAGATCGCCCACCACGCCGCCACCGATCGCCCACAGCACCCCGCGACGATCGATCCGGTGTTGCGCGAGGAATTCCCAAACCTCCGCCAACTGCGCCGCGTTCTTCGTCCCCTCGCCCGCCGGCAACACCAACGTCGGCGCGCCCGCGATCGATTCACCTTCCGCTAGGCCGAGCACCGTCGCGACCGACCGATCGGTCACGACCGCGGCCGCACGCCCTGCCCATCCCTTTTCCGCCATCGCGGCAGTTAAAACGGCCGGCACGGCGCCCGTGCGCAAGTGGATCGGATAACTGTGCTCAGAAAGCTGAACTTCAAGGGGTTGAGTCACGAAGACGTTAGAGCGAAATCCGTCGCCCCGGTCAAACCGCGTTTCGGTCATGCGCATCTGATGCGCTTCTCAGGTCATTTTGAGACAAGTTCTCAAATCTCGCTTGACGTGAGATTGGGTCGCATGTGCAGTGCGACCCGTTCTCATTTTCTCGCAGACCAATCTCCATGCACCGCCACGCCACGCTCTCCTTCCGCCGCTCCGCCACGCGCGCCGCGCTCGCCGCCCTCAGCGCGACCGCCGCCCTCCGCGCCGATGACGCCGGCGACACGCCGAGCTACCTTCCGCCGTCCAACGAAGTCGTCCGCCTCGCGCAGTTCGAAGTGAGCGGCCGCAAAGAAAAGAACGTCTACTCCGTTCAGCACAGCGTCACCGCGACGAAGACCGACACCGCCCTCGTCAACGTCCCGCAATCCATCGCCGTCATCACGCGCGAGCTGATCGACGACCAGGCGATGCAGAACATCGGCGACGTCACCCGCTACGTCCCCGGCGTCGGCATCGCGCAAGGCGAGGGCAACCGCGACACCCCCGTCCTCCGCGGCAACAGCACCACCGCCGACTTCTTCATCGATGGCGTCCGCGACGACGTCCAATACTTCCGCGACCTCTACAACGTCGACCGCGTCGAAGTCCTCAAGGGCCCGAACGCGATGATCTTCGGCCGCGGCGGCTCCGGCGGTCTCATCAACCGCGTCGCCAAGCAGGCCAACGGCCGCAACCACCGCGAAGCCACGATCCAGATCGGTTCCTGGGAACAATACCGCGGCACGCTCGATTTCGGCGACAAGCTCTCCGACGAACTCTCCTACCGCGTCACCGGCCTCTACGAAGACAGCGGCAGCTACCGCGACGACGTCACGATCAAGCGCTACGGCATCAACCCGACCTTCCGCTACCTGCTCTCGAAGGCCACGACGGTCCGCTTCGGCTACGAATACTTCCACGACGAACGCGTCGCCGATCGCGGCGTCTCGTCGTTCCAAGGCCGCCCGCTCGCGGTCGATCCCGCGACCTTCTTCGGCAACCCGGCGCAGAGCCCCGTCGAAGCGTCTGTCCACACCGCGTTCCTCACGCTCGACCACCGCTTCAACGCCAACGTCACGCTGCGCAACCACACGCGCTACTCCACCTACGACAAGTTTTACCAAAACATCTTCCCCGGCGCCGTGAACGCCACCGGCACCACCGTCGCGCTCCAAGGCTACAACAACGGCACGCAACGCGATAATCTCTTCAACCAAACCGACCTCGTTTGGGACGTCGACGCCGGCAGCCTCAAGCACCAGATCCTCACCGGCGTCGAGTTCGGGCGCCAGGTCACCGACAACAATCGCCAGACCGCCTACTTCGACTCCGTCGCGCCGAACACCACGTCGATCCAAGTCCCGCTCTCGAACCCGCGCACGACGATCCCCGCCGTTTTCCGCCAGAGCGCGACCGACGCCGACAACCACGGCGTCGCTCGCACCGTCGGCGTCTATGTGCAGGACCAACTCGAACTCACCCCGCACGTCCTCGGCATCGTTGGCCTCCGCTACGACCGCTTCGAAGTCGATTTCACCAACAACCGCACCGCCGCCACGCTCGACTCCGCCGACGAGATGCTCTCGCCCCGCGCCGGCCTTGTCCTCAAGCCCGCCGCGAATCTCTCGCTCTACACCAGCTACAGCATGTCGTTCGTCCCGCGCGCCGGCGAACAGCTCTCCTCGCTCAGCCTCACGAACCGCAACCTCGATCCCGAGGAATTCAAGAACTACGAAGTCGGTCTGAAGTGGGACCTCCGCCCCGAACTCTCGTTCACCGCCGCCCTTTATCGCCTTGATCGCACCAATGTCGCGATCACCGACCCGACCGACTCCACCAAATCCATCCTCATCGACGGCCAGCGCGCCAAGGGCCTCGAAGTCGGCATCACGGGCCGCGTCGCGCGCAACTGGAGCATCTCCGGCGGCTACGCTTACCAGGAAGGCGAAATCCTCTCCAACCAATCGGCCACCGTGAAAGCCGGCGCGCGCCTCGCGCAGCTCCCGCGCCACACGTTCTCCCTCTGGAACCGCTACGACCTGAGCAAGGACTGGGGCTTCGGCCTCGGCGCGATCTACCGCGACGAAATCTTCGCCTCCACCGACAACACCGTGCGCCTCCCGAGCTTCGTCCGCTTCGACGCCGCCGCCTTCTACCGCATCAACGACCGCGTCCGCGCCCAACTCAACGTCGAGAACGTCCTCGATCGCGACTACTACTCCAGCGCGCACACCAACACGAACATCACGCCCGGCTCGCCGCGCGCGTTCCGCGTGAGCGTCACCACCACCTTCTGAGTGCTCCGGGGCGCGCGAATCTCTCCCGGTTCGCGCGCCCCATTTTAACTCTCCCATCGCCGTCATAATCTCACCGCCTCGACACCGCTTCTCCTCGCCGCGCGTCTCTGCCGCCGAATGAAAGTCATCCGCCAAACTCTCTTCTGGCTCCACCTCGCCGCCGGTCTCATCGGCGGCGTCGCCATTGGCATCATGTGTTTCACCGGCGCGGCCCTCGCTTTCGAAAAGCAGCTCGTCGCCTGGTCCGAACGCGACGCCCGCCGCGTCGAAGTTCCCGCGAACGCCACGCGTCTTCCTCTCGCCGAACTCACCCAGCGCGTCCGCACCGCGCATCCCGACGCCAAACCGACCGCCATCGTCGTCTCCGCCGACCCGCGCGACGCGGTCACGTTTCAACTCGGCCGCGACAGCGCGCTCTACGCGAATCCCTACACCGGCGAAGTCCGCACGCCCGCCTCGACGCGCGTTCACGACGTCCTCCACACCCTCGAAGAATGGCACCGCTGGCTCGCGCTGAGCGGCGACCAGCGCCCGCTCGGCAAAGCCATCAACGGCGCCTTCAATCTCGCCTTCTGCTTCCTCGCCCTCTCCGGCCTCTATCTCTGGTGGCCGCGCCATCTCAGCTGGCGCAGCGTCCGCGCCGTCGCGCTCTTCAACACGCGCCTCGCCGGCAAGGCCCGCGACTTCAACTGGCACAACTCGATCGGCCTCTGGTGTGCGCCCGTGCTCATCGTCCTCACGCTGACCGCGCTGCCGATCTCCTACCGCTGGGCCTCGAACGGCGTCTTCCAGCTTTTCGGCGAAACTCCGCCCCCGCCCGGACCGCCCGCCGCGTCCGCCGGCCCCGCGCTCACCATCGTCCGCCCCGAAGGCGCCGCGCGTCCCCTCGACACCGACGCACTCCTCGCTCGCGCCCGCGAACTCGCACCGCACGCCACGTCCTACACGTTCCGGCTCGGCAACGGCGGCGCCGCCCGCGAAGCCCGCGCATCCGAGGGCAACTCTTCCGCTGCCAACTCCGCCCCGCGCCCGCCCGTCCCTCAGGCGGCGAGCATCATCGTGCGCGAACCCGGCACCTGGCCGCGCACGGCCACGGTCACGCTCCACCTCAATCCTTTTACCGGCGAGCCACTCCGCCGCGAAACGTTCGCCGATCTCACGCCCGGCCGCCGCGCGCGCACGTGGACGCGTTTTCTCCACACCGGTGAAGCCCTCGGCCTCGTCGGCCAGCTCATCGCCGGCCTCGCCTGCGTCGGCGGCTGCGTGCTCGTCTACACCGGATTCGCGCTCTCATGGCGCCGCTTTTTCGGCGGCCGCGACAAAGCCCCGGAACCCGTTTCCTGAACCCACCCGATTTGCCCCGTCGCCAATCCGCACTACGTTTCCCCTCGATGAAAACCGCCACCACTCCCGCCAAGACCAAGTCCGACTCCACGGTCGTTAAGAGCCTCAACCTCCTCCTCGCCGACTCCTACGCCTTGATGGCGAACACGCACTACGCGCACTGGAACGTCGAGGGCTCGGACTTCTTCTCCCTTCACCAAGCCTTCCAAGCGCAATACGAAAACCTCTTCGAGGCGATCGACGAAATCGCCGAGCGCGTCCGCGCCCTCGACGCCTACACGCTGGGCGGCCTGCGCAATTTCTCCGCTGAGTCCGGGATTGAGGATTTCAACACGCCGGTCGCCGCCAAAGACTACGTCGCCGGCCTCGCCGTCGCGCACGAGAAAGCCATCACCGACGCCGTCGCGCTCCGCGATGCCGCCGGCGCCGCCAACGATCTCGAGACGCAGGACCTCGCGATCGGCCGCATCCAGTGGCACCAGAAAACCGCCTGGATGCTGAAGAGCTTCCTCAAGTAACCCGCCGAAAATTTTCGCGCCTCACGCGCCGGCTCACTCTCCGGCGCTTTTTTAGAAAATCGATTTGAGAACAGGTATCAGTTTCAATGCCATGACCACGCTGGTCGCCCCGTCCTTCCTCTCCCGCTCCGCCGCACGCACCGCGACCGCAGCGCTCTGTCCGTTTCACGACGGCCTCGCGACGCTCGACCTGCTCCTCGCGGAGCTCGATCCGCGCGACCGCGAACTCTTCGACGCGATGCTCGACCTGCGCAGCCTCGCCACCGAACGGCGCGACGCCGCCGCGTGCATCGCGCAGTTCTTCCGCGTGCGCACGCTCCTCGACGGCCGCCACTACCTCGCGTTCTACCGCGTGCGCTGTTGGGCGCACCGCGCGTTCCGCGTCGAAACGCATCTCGCTCGCATCGCACCGCTCGGTGCGCACCCCTTCCCGCTCGACGCCGCCCGCGTCGACGAAGTCGTCAACTCCGCCCTCGCGCCGCTCGCGCGCGACGGCGAACTGCCCGCGCACGCCCACGTGCGCTTCGCGTTCAACGCCAATCACGCCGCCTGAATCTCCCGCCGTGACGCGCGACCACCGCACTCCGCTGCTCTGCGAAATTCAAGCGCCCGCCGCCGAAGCGTTGAATCTCGAGCGCGCCGTCGCGTTCTGCGCCGAGCAATCCGGCCACGCGCTTAGCATCGTGACGCGCGAGCCGATCAACCCGCGCGAGACCCCGGCCGTCACGCTGCATCTTCCGCCCGCCGCCGCCGGCGGCGACCAACCGATCTTCTGTTTCATCTGCCGTCTCGCCTGCCTCTGCCCGCAGGCGCGCGTCGGCGTGTTCGTGCCCGCGCAGGAGCTCTTCGCCGCCCAGTCCGAACCCGTCCGCCGCACCGGCTGAACCGACTCTCATGACTCCGCCGCTCTCCATGAATCCACAGCGCCGCGCCGACATCCACTTCGTCCTCGGCCTGCTCGCCGCCGTCGCGCTGCTCGTCGCGTTCATCCTCAGCATCCACGCCGCCAGCTGAAACCACGCTCCTGATATTTCTCCGCCGCCGTCGTGTTCCCCGGCGCCCCTCTCTGGTTCGGATTCGAAGCCACGATGCACGAGGCAGGCGCTGGGCCGGCGGCGGAAAAACTTTTTCACCTCATGTCCGTCCACACCAAGCTAACCGTTCCCTGCCTCACCGCCGCGCTGCTGCTGGCCCCCAGCCTGCGCGCCCAGACCGGGCTTCCCGCTGACGAGCCCGGCGACCGTCCGGTGCGACTCGACGACTTCAAAGTCACCGCCGCCACGCGCACTGAGAAACTCGCGAGCGCGCTGCCCGTCACCACCACGTTGATCTCGCGCGAGTCGCTCGACCGCCAGCTCGCGATCTCGTCCGACCTCGGCCAAGTGCTCGCGCAACAAGTGCCCAGCTACGCGCCGTCGCGCCAGAAACTGTCGAGCCGCGGCGAGTCTTTCCGCGGCCGCGATCCGCTCTACCTCGTCGACGGCATCCCGCAATCCAACCCGCTGCGCGCCGGCAACCGCGAGAGCCTCACCGTCGATCCCTTCTTCCTCGAGAAGATCGAGGTCGTCCACGGCTCCTCCGCCGCGCAGGGCATGGGCGCCACCGGCGGCCTCGTGAACTTCATCACGCGCGCCGCGCCGACGCATGACGGCGTCGAGTCCGCCCTCGAAGTCACCGGCGTCACCTCGACGCGCTTCAAGTCCGACGGCTACGGCGGCAAGCTCGCCGCGCTCACCTCCGCCCGCCGCGACGGCGCGGCACTCGTCGCGGGCGCCACGTGGGAGCACAAACCGTTCGCCTACGACGGCGACGGCCGCGCGCTCGGCGTTGACAACGTCCAGGGCGACACGCTCGACAGCGACGCCTACAGCTTCTTCGCCAAGGCCGGCTACGACTTCACCGCGCGCCACAGCGTCGCGCTCATGGTCAATCACTACAACCTCGAGCAAAACCCCAACTGGCTCGCCGTCCCCGGCAACCGCAGCGCCAGCCTCACCACCACCGCGATCGCCGGCACGCCGGCCGGGTTGCCCGCGCACAACAAGATCACCAGCGCCGCGCTGACCTTCACCGATCGCGAACTGTTCGGCGGCGAGTTGAGCGTGAACCTTTTCAGCCAGGACTTCGCCGCGACCTACGGTGCCTCCGATACCGCCGCCACGCGAAACAGTTTCCGCTACAACGGCGTGCCGACACTCGACCAGTCGCAGGTCGTCGCCGACAAGCACGGCGTCCGCTCCACCTGGGTGCGCACCTTCGCCGAACTCGGCGATCTCGGCGTCGTCACGGGCTTCGATTACCTCGCCGACGAGACCGCGCAGCTCCTCGTCCTCACCGGCCGCACCTGGGTGCCTTACACCACCTACGCGGGCTGGTCGCCTTACCTGCAGCTCGAGAAACCGCTCGGCGCGCTCACGCTCACCGGCGGCCTGCGCTACGAATTCGCCGAGCTGGAGGTCGACGATTTCCGCACCATCGAATCCGCCGGCAGCACGCTCGTGCGCGGCGGCAATCCGAGTTTCGAAGAACCGCTCTTCAACGTCGGGGCCAACTGGCGCGTCAACGACCACGTCACGCTTTACGGCGGTTTCGCCCAGGGCTTCGGCATGGCCGACGTCGGCCGCATCCTCCGCGCGATCAACACGCCCAATCTCGACGTCGACAATCTCATCAACCTCGATCCGATCGTGACCGACAACTGGGAAGCCGGCGTCCGCTTCCACGGCGACGGCTGGCGCCTCGGCTGGAACGCCTTTCTCTCCACCGCGAAGCTCGGCGCGCGACTCGTCGCGAGTCCGTCCGGCATCTTCGATGTCGTGCGCGAGAAGAGCGAAACCTACGGCACCGAGCTCACCGGCAGCGTGCGCCTACCCGCGAAATGGGGCACGCTCGGCGGCTACCTCGCCGTGCTCGAAGGCAAGAGCGACCGCAACCTCGACGGCCGCGTCGACTACCGTTTGCCCGGCGTGAACATCACCGCGCCGAAGCTCAGCCTCTATTGGGACAAGGTCTGGTCGCCGCGCTTCGACACGCGCTTGCAAACGCTGTCGCTGCTCGAGCGCGACGATCCCGACGGCATCGCCGCGGGCGATTTCGGCGGCTACACGCTCGTCGATTTCCTCGCCAGCTGGCGCGTCGCTGAGAAGCAGGTCGTCAGCGTCGGCATCGAAAACCTCCTCGATAAACGCTACATCACTTACTTCTCGCAAACGCTCACCGGCGTGAACGCGACGAACGACAACTACTTCGCCGGTCGCGGCCGCACGCTGAGCGTGCGCTACCGCTACGAGTTCTGAGCCGAACCGGCTGCCGTCACAGGATTCGTCCGCCCCGATGTCCGCGCCCGCCGCTGCTCCCGTAAACCGCGTCCGCACCTGGCACGTGTGGCTCGTAGTTTGGCGCGCGCATCGGTGGCTCGGTCTCGGCGCCGGCGCGTTGCTCGTGCTGCTCAGCCTCACGGGCTCGCTGCTCGTCGTGCATCACGAGATCGAGGCGTTCCTCGAACGCGATCGCCACACCGCGCCCGCCGCCCCCGGCACGCCGCCACGACCGATCGCAGAAATCCTCACCGCCGCCGCGGCCGCCGCGGCCGCCGCACCCGCAGATCATCGCTTGTTCCGGCTGTTTCCGGGCAACGTCGATGAAACGCACCGCGTGATGTTCGTCGCGCCGGACAACGTGACGCGCTGGACGGTGTTCGTCGACCCGTTCGACGCCACCGTGCGCTGGAGCGGGCCGGACCAGCGCCTGTTCACGCCGTGGTTGCTCGGCTTGCACATGCAGCTTCACGCCGGGCGCGCGGGCTACTACGTCACCGGAATTGCGGGCATCGTTCTCACGCTGCTCGCGTTCACGGGCCTTTACCTGCACCGCGCCCACCTGCGCACGCTCGTGCGCCACCCGTTTCGACTGCGCCTCGGCTGGCGCGTGGCATTGTCCGATCTGCACAAATGGATCGGTGTCGCGGCGCTCTACTTTCCGTTCGTGCTCGGCGTCACCGGCACGCTCTACGTCTGGCGCACGCTCGACGCAAAGCCGGCGACGTCGACGACGTCCCACTTGAATCCCGCCGCGCTCGCCCCGCTCGAGCCGATGATCGCGGCGGCGCAGCGGCAGTTTCCTGCGGGCGAGTTGCTGCGCCTGCAATTCCCTGCGGATGCGCGCGGCGCGATCACCGCGCTCGTCCTCCACCGCGACAACCCGCCGTGGCAGAAGTTCTCGCGCGTCGAGTTCGACGCCCGCTCCGGCGCCGTGCAACGCGTGCGCGCCGCCGACGCTGCGCCGCCGGGCGAGCAATTCACCTCGATGCTCGCGCCGCTGCATTTCGGCTTCTACGGCGCGACGTGGGTGAAATGGGCCTATTTCGTCGGCGGCCTCGCGCCCGGCGCGCTCGCGATCACCGGCGTGCTCCTCTGGCGCGTCCGCACGCGACCGCGAACGTCGAAAGCTCCCGCGGAAAATGTTTCCGCCTCGCCGTGACAAACTCTGGCGCACCCGTTCTCTCCGGTCCGACGCGCCCCGCGGAGACTCCGCTCGCGCAGACCGTGCGGCCCGGCTTGATCCTGTGCGGCGGAACCCGCGCGCTCGTGCTCACGCCGCCGCCGGACGCCGTGGCGTGCCTCGTCTACGATCTCGACGCCGAAAAAATGAGCCTCCACCGCGCGCCACCGTCCGACGGGGCGGCGCCCGGCTTTCGCGCCGCGATCTTCCTCTCCCTCGTCGCCGTGGAGGAACTTTTCGCAAATGACAGCAGTGCCGGCGCGGCGCATCTGCGCCGTTTCGCCGCGGGTGAGGGCGGCGGTTTCTCGCACCCGCTCACGCCGCGCGCACGACTCGCACTCGAGTCGCTGCGTCATTGTCCGTTCGTCGGCGCCTGTCGCGCCATGGCGCTGACCGCTCGCTGTCATGATTTGCTCGTCGAGCTTCTCGTCGCCTGGACCGAGTCGCTGCAACCGGCTCCCGCCGGCATCGGACCGGCGGATCGCGTGCGCTTGGCCGCGGAGATCCTCGAACGCGACTTCGAACATCCGCCGTCACTCGCCGAACTCGCCACGCGCGTCGGCCTCAGCGAAACGACGCTGAAGCGCGGCTTCCGTCAGGTGTTCGCCACGACGGTTTTCGGCTACGTCCGCAACCGCCGCATGGAAGAGGCCGGCCGCCTCCTCGAAAGCGGCGCCGCGACCGTGCTCGAGGCCGCAACGCTCGTCGGCTACAGCAACCCGAGCAATTTTGCCGCGGCATTCCGACAGCGGTTCGGCGTGAACCCGAAGACGTTTCAGCTGCGGGCGCGCCAGACGGGCTGACGCGCGACCGCGCGCAGGTGGAAGTTGACCCGCGCCGGGTGGCACGCGCCGCCCGCGAAATGGGATACTGACGGCCCTTCATCCGTCATCGCTCCCATGAAAAAGCTCCACGCTGTCCTCGCCGCTCTCTGCGTCCTCACACTGACCGCTCGCGCACACTTCGTTTGGCTCGAGCGCGACTCGTCCGGCGCCGTCGCCGCCTTCTTCGGCGAGTGGTCCGAAAACGTCCGCGAAACGCAGGACGGCTACCTCAAGCTCATCCGCGCGCCGAAGGCTTTCGACGACGCCGGTCGCGAGGTGGCGGTCGAAATTCGGCACGATCGCATCGCGGTCATCGCGAGCGCCACCGCCGGCGATGTGCGTCTGACGAATCTGCTATATCCCGAGAAGGGCACCACCCTCGTAGCCTATCAGGCCCGACTCGGCCGCGACAGCTCGGCGGCGCAGCTCCCGTTGGAACTCGTTCCCGCCGCGCCGGGAAGCAACACCTTCACGCTCCTCCTCCGCGGCCAGCCGCTCGCCGATACCGGCGTGACGCTGTTCACCTCCGCCGGTTGGCAACGCACCTTCAAGACCGGTGCGGACGGCCGCGTGACGCTCGAGACGCCGTGGCCCGGCCCGGCAGTGCTCGAAGTCACGCACGTCGAGAAAACCGCCGGCCAGCACGACGGCCGCGCCTACGAGGCCATCCGCCACGTCGCCACGCTGATGTTCGACGTCCCCGCGCGCTGAGCCAGCGCCGCCGCCTCACGTTCTCGTTTTCCGTCACCTCTTTGTTCATGAAGCAAATCACCGTCACCTCTCTCCTGTGCCTCGCCGCGCTTGTCGCGGCGTCCACGCCGCCCTTGCGCGCCCAAACCATCGCGGACTCCGCGGTCGCCGACGCGACTGACGCCGCCGACGCCACCGGCGATCCCGTCAAACTCGACGCGTTCGCCGTCAACGGCGACAAGGTCGGCCCCGCCACGCCGACGCCCGTCGCAACGAAGCTGCCGCTCTCGATCCGGCAGACGCCGCAGTCGATCAGCATCATCGGCCGCGATCGCATGGACGCCGAGCTGCTCACCAGCGTGAACGACGTCATGAAAAACGTGACCGGCGTCTACACGACGTTCTTCGACACGCAGCGCCCCGCCTACTACGCGCGCGGCTTCAAGATCGAGGAGTTCCAGGTCGATGGCCTGCCGAGCTTCAGCAGCAGCACCAACATGGAATACGACACCGCCCTCTACGAGCGTGTCGAAATCCTGCGCGGCGCGCACGGCATGCTCACCGGCGCCGGCATCCCGTCCGCCGTCGTCAACCTTCAGCGCAAGCGCCCCGGCAAAACCTTCGCCGCCTCACTCAACGCCACCGCCGGCAGCTGGAACCTCCAACGCGGCGAAGCCGATGTGACCGTGCCGCTCGCCACCGACGGCCGCGTGCGCAGCCGCTTCGTCGTCGCCAGCCAGTCCGCCGACAGCTTCCGCGACCGCTACTCCGAGACGAAACTCGCCTGGATGGCTTCCGCCGAAGCCGACCTCACGGCGACGACGCTGCTCGGCGTCGGGTATCAGTTCCAGGACAACGATCCGACGAACCCGATCTGGGGCACGACGCCGCGCTTCGCTTCCGACGGTTCCCTCGCGCACCTGCCACGCGCGACCAGCTTCTCAACCAACTGGACCGAGTGGGAGCGCCGCTCCGAAACCGCTTTCGTCACTGTCGACCAGAAGCTCGGCCAGAACTGGCTCTTTCGCGCCGCCTACAATCGCACCGAGGGCAAGACCAACAGCCTGCGCGTCTACGCGTCGGGATTCCCCAATCTCACCACCGGCGCAGGCCTCTTTCTCCTCGCCGGCGTCGGCATCACTGAAGACACGCGCGACACGCTCGACCTTTACCTCTCGGGCAAATTCTCGCTCCTCGGCCGCGAGCACGACCTCGTCGTCGGCTGGAACCAAAACAACCTCGAGTCCTACGCGCCGACCATCGCTTCGATCACGTCCGGCGCCTACTATTACCGCTACGACATTCCCGACTACCGCACGTTCAACGGCGAGGCGCCGCGTCCGACCATCGTGCTCACCGGCGCCAGCCGCGTCACCACGACCGACCAGAACGGCTTCTACGCGACGACGCGCCTCCGTCCCTTCGATCGCGCCTCCGTGATCCTCGGCGCGCGCCTCAGTTCGTGGGAAACCTACGCCGACAACTACAGCACGACCGGCGCCTACACCTCGCGCACCGGTGCCTACAAAGTCACCGACGAGGTCACGCCCTACGTGGGCGTCGTCTACGATCTGAACGACACGTGGTCCGCCTACGCCAGCTACACGGACATTTTCCGTCCGCAAAATTACAAGGATAAGAACTTCGAGCTGCTCTCGCCCGTCCTCGGCACGAACCTCGAGGCCGGCCTCAAGGCCGAGTTCTTCGCCAAGCGCTTCCAGGTTTCGTTCGGCGTGTTCCAAACCGAGCAGGACAACTACGGCGTCGTCGACGCCTCCGTGCCGCTCAACTCGCTGCCCGACGGCAGCACGGCCTACCTCGGCGTGAACGGCACGAAGAGCGAAGGCTTCGAACTCGAGCTCACCGGCTTCATCCGCCCGGGTTGGACGACCTCGCTCGGCTATTCGAACATCAACACCCACCGCCACGCGCTCGACCTCACTTACGCGAACATCCCCGAGCACCTGCTGCGCTTCCACACGAACTATCAGTTCACCGGCGCACTGAAGAAACTCTCCGCCGGTCTCGGCGTGAATTGGCAGAGCGAACAGGTCGGCTACGGCGTCACCTACATCAACAACACGACCACGACGGTCGAACAATCCGCCTTCGCCCTCGTGAACCTCAACGCGAGCTACCGGCTCACGGAAAATCTCACGCTGACCGCCGCGGTGCGCAACGCCCTCGATAAAAATTACTGGGCGACGCTCGACTACGCCAACTACGGCGAGCCGCGCGCGATCTCCGCATCGCTGCGCTGGCGCTTCTGAAACCGGTTCAGCCGCGCATTTCGGTAGGGGCCGTTGTCCCCAACGGCCCTCTCGCGCCAGGGCGCTTGAGGGCAAGCGCCCCTACCAGCTCGCGACCCATCCTCGTGAACACCGCTCGCCCGCTCCCGCACCGTCCGCGTCGTCCCAACGGCGTGCGTCACCGCCTCGCGGTGGCTTCGCGCGCGCTCGCCGCGCTCGGCGGCGGCTACGCGCTGGCGGCGTTCTTCTCCACCGCGGTCGCCCTTCTCGCGCGCACGCCGCCCGAGGAGGCCGCTTACCTCGGCGCCGTGCCGAGCTTCCTCGTCTTCGCCAGCGCAGTCGTCTGGGCCTTCGCCGCCCGCACCGCCGCTCGTGCGTGGCTCGGCGTCGGCGTGCCCGCGCTCGCGCTCGCCGCGCTCACGTGGTGGCTCGCCCGCGGCGCAACGCCATGAAAAGCACCTTCCGCCAATCGATGGGCTGGCTGCACACCTGGGCCGGGCTGCTGCTCGGCTGGGTGTCGTTCGCGATTTTCTTCACCGGCACCGCCACCTATTTTCGCTGGGAAATCACGCAATGGATGCAGCCGGAGCTGCACCGCACCGGCACGCCGCTCGACGCCGCCCGCGCCGCCGCTGCGCGGCTCGAACGCATCGCGCCGGACAGCCCGCACTGGTTCGTCGACTTGCCGGACGATCGCACCGCCGGCACGAACCTGCTCTGGCGCCTTCCCGGCGCCGGCCGCCGCTTCGACCGCGAAACGCTCGACCCGACCACCGGCGAAAAACTCGCTGCGCGCGACACGCTCGGCGGCGAATTTTTCTACCGCTTCCATTTTCAACTGCAGCTGCCGCACCCGTGGGGCCGCTACCTCGCCGGCGTGGCGGCTTTCGCGATGTTCGTCGCGCTGATCAGCGGCATCGTCACGCACCGGCAGTTCTTCGCGGACTTCTTCACCTTCCGCGCCGCGCGCGGCGGCTTTCGTTCCTGGCTCGATTTCCACAACGTCACCGCCGTCCTCGCGCTGCCGTTTTTCCTCATGATCACCTACTCCGCCTTGGTGATCTTCATCGCGATGTATATGCCGTGGGGCCGTCGCGTGCTCGAGCCGGCCGGTGCGACAGCGGGGCGTCCGGCCCGCACCGCGGCGGCGGCAAGCGCGAGCGGGCCCGAAAAGCCGTGGATTGCGCCCGCGGCGCTCGCATCGATGTTGCGCGTCGCCGAGGAAACGTGGGGCGCCGACGGCCGCACGCTCAAACGCATCGAAGTCGCCCAGCGCGGCACGGCGCAGTGCGTCGTCACGCTCGTGCGCGCCGGCGGCCCGCACGTGTCGCTCGCAGCGCGCGAGCAGCTGCGCTTCCACGGCGTCACCGGCGCCGCGCTCGACCCGTTGCCGCCGAAGTCCGGCGTCGCCACCGCCGTGCACGACACGCTCTACGGTTTTCACCTCGCGCGTTTCGCGGGCCCGAGCCTGCGCGCGCTGTTCTTCGTCATGGGCCTGATGGGCACCGCGCTGATCGCCACCGGGCTCGTGCTGTGGACGATCAAGCGTCGCCCGCAACAGGCCGGTGCGCGTTTCTCCTTCGGCCACGGACTCGTCGAGCGGCTCAACCTCACCACGCTCGCGGGACTGCCGCTCGCGAGCGCCGCGTTTTTCTGGGCCAATCGCCTGCTCCCGGTCGGCCTGACCGAGCGCGGCGAGTGGGAAGTGAAGGTCTTCCTCGGCACGTGGGCGCTCGCGCTGTTGCACCCGCTGGTGCGTCCGGTTTTCGCCGCGTGGCGTGAACAACTCTGGGCGGGCGCCGCGCTCTTCCTGCTGTTGCCCGCACTCGACGCTTGCACCGCCGGCGAACACCTGCGCGCCGCCGTCCTTGACCGGAACTGGGCCCATCTCGGCTTCGACGCCGCAATGCTCGGCTGCGGTCTGATGCTGCTCGTCGCCGCGCGACGCATTGGCCGACATATCGCGCACCACCCGGCGCCCGCCGCCGCCATGCCCGCCGCGGAATCACGCCCGCAGGAGGCGAGCGCATGAATGCCGGCGCGCTCCTGATCACCTACGCCGCACTCGCCGCGCTCGCGCTCGCGATGACGCGACACCACCGCGCGGCGTTCGGCCGCGACGCCTCGCCGCGCGCGCGTCTCGGTTGGCGGACGGGCGGATGGGTGCTGCTCACGTTATCGCTCGCAGCTTCACTGCATTTCCACGGCGCCGCGATCGGCCCGGTGGCGTGGTTTGGCGGGATCGCCGCGGCGGGACTGGGGCTGACGCTGCTGCTGAGTTTCGCCCCGCGCTGGTGGGCAGCGCCGCTCCCGGCGCTGCTGGTGCTGGCCGTCGTCGGGTGACTGGGCGCTTGGCGATGCGGCGAGTCTGCGCAAGATCACGGCTGGCCTCATCGCCGGCTCATGCCTTTGTCCCGCCGTCCGTTTCGTCTGCTTGGCGCCGCCGCCGTCTTCGCGGTCCTCGCCGCAATCGCCGTGTCGGCCGTCTTCGCGCTTCAATTCACCGGGCCGCAGCGCCGCGCCGTGCGCCCGCTGCCGGCGGATTTTGGGTTCGCGGTGGAGGACGTGCGTTTCACGGCGACCGACGGCGTGTCCCTGCGCGGCTGGTTCGTGCCATGCGATGCGTCGACGCGCGCCGCCATTCTGCTCCACGGCAACGGTTCGACGCGCAGCCAGATGATCGCGCGGGCCCGGCTGCTGCGCGCCCACGGCTTCGCCGTGTTGCTCTACGATGCTCGCGGCCACGGCGAGAGCGAGGGCTCGCGTGTCTCGTTCGGTTTGCATGAGACCCGCGATCTGCTCGGCGCGCTCGACTACGTGCGTTCGCGCGGCGCCACCGAGATCGGCTGCCTGGGCGCGTCGCAAGGTGGCGCCACCATCGCGCTGGCGGCCGCGCAGCTGCGAGACGTGCGGTGGGCCGTGCTGGAGGGCGTTTTCCCCGACCTCACCACCGCGCTCGACCGACGCTTTCGTCACACGCTCCGCTTGCCGGGTTGGCTCGCGGGCTTGTTTCTCCGCCCCATCGCCGAGTGGCGCATCGGCGCCTCGATTCGCGAAATCGAGCCGCGCCAAACCATCGGGCTGCTGACTTGCCCGGTGCTCGTGCTGAGCGGGCAACGCGACGCTTACACGACCGTGGACGACACCCGCGCGCTCTACTCGGCGGCGAAGGATCGCAAGCAACTCTGGCTCGCGCCCGAGGCCGGGCACGTCGACCTCTACGGGGCCGCGGGGCGTGCTTACGAGGAGCGCTTGATCGCGTTCCTGAAAGAGACAGCGATTCACTAGCGGCGCGGGAACGCCCACTTCAGGAAAACGGGCAGAGCCTCGGCCCAGGTGGACTCGTGATGCTTGCCGCCGGCGATCTCGTGGTAAGTGACGTCGACGTCGCGCCGAAAACCTTTCGCGGCGAGCTCGTCGATGAGCTCGGTGGTGTCCTGGATGGCGTCGATCACGCCGTTGCCGTCGCGGTCGTCGGTCTCGTCGGCCGTGCCGGCCTCAAACCAGAGACGCAGCGCGGGCTTCGTGGCGGTCTCGCGCACGATCCGGTGCGCCAAACGCGAGCGCTGCGCGGCGCGCCAGTCGCCGTCCTCACCGCGCCACCAGAGAGAACCGGAAAACACACCCACTGTGCCGAACACGTCGGGATGCGCCCACGCGAGATCGAACGCGCTCAATCCGCCGAGTGAGGCGCCCATGATCGCGGTGCGCGTCGGTTCGGCTTTCAGACCGTAGCGCTGCCGCACCTTGGGAATCACATGCTCGAGCACGCGACGCTGAAAGGTGGCGGCTTTCTTGCCACGTCCGGCATAGTCGAGCGTGCGGGCGAGGCCGTATTCCTCGATGCGGTCTGCGGTTGCCGAAATCGCCACGATCAGCGGCGGCGTGATCTCACCGGCGGCGGCGAGGCGCTGGATCGTTTCAGCGAGCTTCCACGCGGTCATGTTCTGGCCGTCGAGCGCGAGGAGGAGCGGTGTGTCGGCGTTGATCCCGCCAGGCGGCAGGAAGACGCGCACCTCGCCGGCAGCGAGTTCATCGGGTGCTTGGACCTCGATCACTTCTTCACGCGCGTCCGCGAGCACCGCGGCGGCCGTCGCTTCGGTCAGGCCGAGGCTGACGACGATACGGCCGATTTTGGCGGCGAGCTTGCGTTCAGGTCTCATGCGTGGGCGTCCAGAGCTACTTCGGCATCCCGGAGCCACTCCTTAAAGTCCGCTTTGAATTTCGTGTCACAGTCCCGCCGCGAGAGCAGCCGCCGTGCCCCGCGGGCGGCCAGGCGTTCATCAAGGAGGCGGCCGGCCCCGCAAAAGTCGCGGTAGCTCGACGAACCGAGCGCCAACACCGCATAGTGCAGCCTCTCCAGCCGCAACTCGGGGGCGGCGAGCGCCGCCCAGAACTCCGCCGCGTCCGGCGGCGGCTCGCCTTCGCCCCAAGTGCTCGCGATGACCAGCGCGGTGTCGAACTCCTGCAACCGCACGGCCGCGAAGTCGGCGGCGTTTCCCACCACACAGTCGCGTCCGTGCGCGCGGAGCTCCGCCGCCGCGGCATGCGCCAGTTCCTCGGCATTGCCGGAAACGGTGGCGTAGAGGATCAGGACGGGCGCGGGCACCGGGCCATTCAGTGAGCGGACGGCGCCATGTCGACTGCGGTTTGGTCCCATTTACCCGGGGATCGGCGGAGCTGCGCGCTTGCCCTCAGTGCGCGAAATCGCCCTCATCGCCGCTCATGCAGCACCCCGCCTCTTCACCGGCGCGCGACGAAAGTGGCATCTTCGGCCAACCTCGCGGCCTCACGAACCTGTTCTTCACGGAACTTTGGGAGCGCTTCGGCTACTACGGCATGCGCGCGCTCCTCACGTTGTTCATGGTCGCACCGCTCGCTAAGGGCGGCCTCGGCTTCGACAACAAGACCGCCGGAATCATCTACGGCACCTATACGATGAGCGTCTACATGCTCTCGATCCCCGGCGGCTACATCGCGGACAACTTCCTCGGCGCGCGCGCGACGGTGTTCTGGGGCGGATTGATCATTGCGCTGGGCTACTTCTCGCTCGCGGTGCATTCGACGACGTTCTTCTACCTCGGCCTCGTGCTCGTCGCCTGCGGCACCGGCCTGCTCAAGCCCAACATCAGCACGATGGTCGGCTCGCTTTATTCGAAGGACGATCCGCGCCGCGACTCGGGTTTCTCGATTTTCTACATGGGCATCAACATCGGTGCTTTCCTCGCGCCGCTGCTCACGGGCTTCGTCGCGCAGCACGAAATCGCGAAGAACTTCATTGCCAACCTCGGCTTCGATCCGAACCGCAGCTGGCACTTTGCGTTCGCGCTGTCCGGCATCGGCATGCTGATCGGTCTTGTTATCTACGTGCTGCAAAAGCACCGCCTCGCCGACGTCGGGCACGCGCCCGCACCGGAAGTCGCCCGTCCGTGGGGAAAACTAATGGTCGTGCTCGGCGCCTCGGCGCTCGTGTTCGGCTTGGTGCGGCTGTCGGACACCAATCCCAACTTTGCCTGGATCACCTACGGCTACGTCATCGTGCCGGTGCTCGCCATCATCTGGTTCGGCACGCGCAAGGACCCCGCGCAAAAGCGTATGGCCGCCGTGTTTGTGTTCGCGCTCGCCTACCTGATTTTCTGCGCGGTGTTCGAACAGGCGGGCTCGACGATCTCGCTCTTCGCCGACCAGCTCACGCGCACGGAGGTGTTCGGGTTCGCGTTCCCGTCGTCTTGGTTCCAATCGGTAAACTCGATCTTCGTCATCGCGCTCTCGCCAATCTTCGCCTGGGTCTGGATCAAGTGGGGCCCGAAGATCCCCAGTCCGATCAAGTTCTCCTTCGGTCTGTTTTTCCTCGCGCTGTCGTTCGTGTTGATGGTGCCGGCCGCGCAGCTCACTGCCGAAGGTCGCATCAGCCCGGCATGGCTCATTGGCCTTTTCTTCCTGCAGACCGTCGGCGAACTGGCGCTCAGCCCCGTTGGCCTGAGCACGATGACCAAACTTGCCCCCGCCAACCTCGTCGGTCTCGTCATGGGTGTCTGGTTCCTCGCCGCCGCCCTCGGCAACAAACTCGCGGGCACGCTTGCCGGTGATTTCACCGCCACCGACCCGAAAGCGCTGTCGGACTTCTTCCTCCACCAAGCCGGCTGGGTCGGCCTCGCCTTCGTCGTCCTGCTCGTGCTGACGCCGTGGGTGAAGAAGCTCATGGGCGAGGTCAAGTAACCCCTCCAAGCCCTCGCTCGATCTCGGCGCGGCCTCCCGGCCGCGCCTTTTTCTTGGCCCCAAAAAAAGTTGGGGCTCGCACGTGTCACGGGCCAGTGAACACATGCGAGCCCCGTTGGTCACCTCTCGCACCCGTTGCCGGGGCGAAAACTGGGCGAAAGCTTACCGCGTAGAGCTGGAAATCCCTGCCCTAAAACCACCTAAATTTAGGTGGTCAGCCCCCGTGCGCGCGTCGCTCGTCCCGCGGCTACCGTGGTGATCTGGCGACGCAGGGCAGTCCCGGAGCGGAGTTCGTCAGCATTTCTCGCGTGGAAATTTTCGCCATTCCACCGCGAAAACCTCACCGCTTCCGCCACACGGCGGCGCCGGCCGGCTAAATACTCAGCTGCTTGTCCGGCCGCGCGGGCACGACGCCTTCGATGAGCCAGCGGTCATTCTCGCGCACGAGCGTGTAACGATAACGCCGCTCGGTGTCGCGCGCGTCGATGAAAGTATAGACCACCTGCGCGCGACGGTCGCGATCATCGCGCACCGTGCCCGCTTCGAAGCGCCGATGATCGAGCATCGCCGGGTAGCCGCGCTTCAGCAGCGCGGCGAATACCGGCGGAGTGAACTGGCGGCGAATGCCACTGGCGGCGAATTCGTAAGCCTCGGCAAATTTCCCGGCGCGCAGCGCGCCAATTTGAGCCTCCACCGTCTCGCGCACGGCATCGCGCGTCGCCTGGGGGCTCAGCCGCCAAGTCTCCGCTGACGGCTGCGCCAGCGCGAACATCGCCATCCCAGTTGCGAGGAAGGCAAACGCCAGCGCGCGCATCTCACTCCAGGCCGAACACGGCGCGGCTGTAATTCTCGATCGAGAACGGCTGCAAGTCATCCGGCTGCTCGCCGAGACCGATGAAGTAGATCGGGATCTTCAGCTGCCGCCAGATACCGACGATCGCGCCGCCGCGACTGGTGCCGTCGAGCTTGGTGACGATCAGACCGGTGAGCCCGAAGCTCTGATGAAACACTTTTGCCTGCTCGATGGAGTTGCTGCCGAGCGAGCCGTCCACGACGAGCCAGCGATGCTGCGGCGCGGTGGCGTCGTTCTTCTGCAGCACGCGGCGGATCTTCGCGAGCTCGTCCATGAGATTGCTCTTCGTGTGCAGCCGGCCCGCCGTGTCGACGATCAACCAGTCGGCGTTGCGCGACTTGGCGGCCTGCCACGCATCGAACGCCACCGCCGCCGCGTCGGCGCCAGTGTGGCTGGCGACGATGTCGATGTTCAGGCGCGTGGCCCAGCTCTTGAGTTGTTCCACCGCGGCAGCGCGGAACGTATCGCACGCCGCCACGATCACCGTCTGGCCGTCGCCCTTCATCTTGTGCGCGAGCTTGGCGGTCGTGGTCGTCTTGCCCGAGCCGTTGACACCGATCATCGCGATCACCGTTGGTTTCGTAGCGGGCGAGCCCAGCGTGCCTTCGGCTCCCTCTAGCACGCGCTTCAGCACCGCGGCGCCGATCTCAGCGGCTTGGCGGCCCTGCAGCGTCGGGTCCTTGCGATAGGCCGTTTTGATCTGCTCGAGAATCTCGGTCGTCGTCTCGACGCCGAAGTCGGCCGTGTAGAGCGCCTCCTCCAATTCGTCGAGGGACGCGGCGTCGATCTTCCGCCCGCCGAAGAGCCCGTGCGTCTTCGCCGCGATGGCCGCGACCGTCTTGGTCAGGCCGTCTTTGAATTTCTTAAAGAGGGAAAACATGGGGGCGAAGTCGCGAGGAGTGACTAGCGAGTGGCGAGTGGCTCGCTGCCACAACTCCTGTCGATCGGATGATTGAAATGCTCGCTCCTCACTACCCGCTACTCGCTGCTGGCTTTCCGCGCGTCGCGGCCGGCCTTGTCCTTCATGCGGTCGAGGATGCCGTTGATGAAGCGCTTCGAGTCGGCCGTGGAGAAATTTTTCGACAGGTCGATCGCTTCGTTGATCGAGACGACCGGCGGGATGTCCTTGCGATACAGCATCTCGAAGATCGCGAGGCGCAGGATCGCGAGGTCGATGCGTGCGATGCGCTCGAACTCCCAGTTGTGCGCCAGCGTGCGGATGTGGCCGTCGATCTCGTCGATGTTCTTCATCACGCCGTCGATCAGCTCCTCGGCAAAGGCATAGTGGTCGCGCGGCTTCTCGAGGCCTTCGAAGAAGAGCCGCAGGTCATCCGTGAAGTTCGCGGGCTTGTTGATGCTCCAGGCGTAGAGGAACTGGAGGGCGGCGGCGCGGCTCTCGCGACGTTGGGCGAATTGGCTGCTCATGATTTTTTGCTCCCGCGCAAGGTGCGCCGAAGAGTGGCCATTTCAAGCGCCGCGCGCGCGAACTCCGCGCCGCGGTCGATCTTGCCGACGCAGCGCGCGCGCGCCTGCGCCATCGTGTCGGTCACGATCACGCCGTTGATCACCGGCACGCCGGTGCCGAGCGCGACCTGTTGCAACGCATGGGAAACGCTCTCGCCGACCATCTCGTGGTGGTTCGTGTCGCCGCCGATCAGCACACCGAGCGCGATCACGCAATCGAAGCGCTTGGGCGCGGCCATTTGCTGCGCGGCCCACGGCACCTCGTGCGAGCCCGGGACACGCACTTCCAGGATGTCCTTCTCCTTCACGCCGGCGGCGGTCAACACCTCGCGCGCCCGCGTGCGCAGGCCGTCAACCAGCTCCGCGTTGAAGCGGGCCGCGACGATGCCGAAGCGGAGGCCGGCACCGCGGAGATTCAGATCACTGGGAGCGTGGAAACTCATGGGAGGGTCTATTGGCGGTGCTCGCCGGGTGTTCGGCAATCCGAAATCCGCACCTCACACCGGCACGACTTCGACGATTTCCAAGCCGTAGCCGTCCAGGCCGACGACGCGACGGTTCGAATGCGTCATCAGCCGGATCTTCTGCAGCCCGAGCGCGGTGAGGATTTGCGCGCCGGTGCCATAGTCGCGCAGGCTCGGCCGACGCGGCTGGTCGAGCGCAGCAAGGGCTTCCTGCATGCGGCCGTTCTGCTCCATGTAAACGATGGCGCCGTGTCCGGCCTTCGCCACTTGCTCCAGGGACGAGAGCAACGAACGGTGGCTGCCCATGTCGCGCGCGTGAAAGACGTCGCTGAGCAGGTTTTCGGTGTGCACGCGCACGAGCGTCGGCGAAGCGTCGAGCTGGCCCTTGGTGAACGCCAGATGGTGGCGTCCATCGATCTTGCTGCGGAACACGTGCAGCGTGAACTCGCCATACTCCGACGAGAACGGCCGCGTGCTCACGCACTCGACGAGCTTCTCGCGCCGGTGGCGGTATTCGATCAGCGAGGAGATCGAGATGAGCGGCAGCTTGTGCTGCTGCTTGAAGGCGAGAAGCTCCGGCACGCGCGCCATCGTGCCGTCTTCGTTCAACACTTCGCAAATCACCGCCACGGGCCCAAGTCCCGCGAGCGCCGCGAGGTCGACCGCCGCTTCGGTGTGGCCGGCGCGTTCCAGGACGCCGCCGGGACGGGCACACAACGGGAAAATGTGGCCAGGCTGCACGAGTTCGTCGGGGTGCGTGGCGGGATTCGCCAGCAGTTGCACCGTGCGCGCACGGTCAAACGCGCTGATGCCCGTCGTGATGCCTTCGGCGGCATCCACCGACACCGTGAACGCCGTGCGCATCGCCTCGCGGTTTTGCTGCACCATGGGGTTGATCCCGAGCCGCTTCAACGCGGGCTCGGTCATCGGCACGCAAATCAGGCCGCGCGCGTGACGGATCATCAAATTGATCAGCTCCGGCGTGACTTTTTCGGCGGAGAAGACGAGGTCGCCCTCGTTCTCCCGGCCTTCATCATCGGTGACGATCACGACCCCGCCGGCAGCGATGGTTTGGATCGCAACCTCCACGGAATCGAACGGTGAGCTGGCAGCGGCGGCGGTCATGAAAGATCGGAGGTCAGCTTTCGCGCGCGGTGCGGCGCTGTCAAATCCGCCGCTCGTTCAGCAGCCACGCTTCAGCTGCGCTGCGGCGCCCTTAACTCCGCCTCACGCGCGAAAATCGAGGACGTAACTCTCGGTCGCCTGCTCGGCGCTGTCGCCACCAGCGATCGACTCGGACTTCAGCAGCGTGAGGTAGAGCTTGAAGACGTAAGGCGGGCGCACCGGCTTGCTGCCCACGAGCGCCTGACCATCCGCCGAAGGGTTGAGGATGATGCGGTCGCTGCCGGTCTTGTTGCTGGGGTTCCAGCGCGCGGCCGCGCGCGGCACATCGGGTTTCACCTTCTTCTTCTGCTTGTCGTAGAATGTCAGCTTGAACGTGCCCCCCTCGAGCGAGACGCCGAGAAACGTGCCGTCCGGTCGGAGCACCGTGACGCCGTCGATTTTCGCTTCGGCGGCCTTCTTCTCCTGCCCCTTCACCGGGGCGGCGGATTTCGTCGACTGTGCGCCCAGGGACAGCCCGCTGACCGCCAGAACCGCGAGGAAGAGGAGCCGCGTTTTCATGCGGCGAAGCTACGCACGTGGAACGCGTCCGCAAGCCTCGCGGCGGGAGTGCCGGCCGTTTAGCAACGCTTTCGCGGGTGTGCGCCGGGTGCAGGTGTTGCGATCTTCGCATCGGCGGTCGTCACGGACCGCCGCCACCGACGCCACTCACCCGCGCGCTTGCCGGCGCATCTCCTTCCAGCGCGCGAGCCGGTCGGCGATCTTCGCCTCCATGCCGACCGGCTTGGGCGTGTAGAGCACGAGTGGTTTCTCGAGGTAATTCTGGCCGGAAATGTTTTCGGGGAAATCGTGCGAGTAGAGATAGCCCTGGCCGTGACCGGCGCGCTTGCTGGCCTGACCGCCTTTGTCGCGCAAATGCATCGGCACCGGCTGCACCGCCTGCTCCTTGAGCGCGCGGTGCGCTTCGCTGAGTGCGAGCGTGGCCGAGTTGCTCTTCGGTGCGGCGGCGATGTAGAGCGTCGCGTGCGCCAACGTGAGTTCCGCCTCGGGCAGGCCGATGAAATCGCAGGCGTGATGCGCCGCGACGGCGAGCGGGAGCGCGAGCGCGTCGGCCAGCCCCACATCCTCGCTCGCGAGGATCACGAGGCGCCGCGCGATGAAGCGCGGGTCCTCGCCGCCGGCGAGCATCTTCGCCAGCCAATACATCGCCGCGTCCGGATCACTGCCCCGGCAGCTTTTGATGAACGCCGAGATCGTGTCGTAGTGCTCGTCTTCGTCGGCGTCGTAGCGGATGCGGCGTTCGCGGGCGAAGACCTCGAGCTCCTTCTCGGTGATCGGCGCGCTGTCGGGCAACGAAAGCGCAATGACCTCGAGCGAGTTGAGCGCGCGACGCAGATCTCCGTCGCACAGCGTCGCGAGGTCCGTGAGCACTTTGTCGTCCGCCGTATGACCGCGCGCGCCGAGACCGCGCTCCGCGTCACCGAGCGCTTTCCGCAGGACGCCGGCGACGGCGGCGGGCGAGAGCGGCTCGAGCCGGAAAAGGTGACTGCGGCTGAGCAGCGGCGGGTTGACGTAGAAACCGGGATTGTGCGTCGTCGCGCCGATCAGGCGCACGCTGCCCTCTTCGACGTCGGGCAGGAGCAGATCCTGTTGCGATTTGTTGAAGCGGTGAAGTTCGTCGATGAAGAGAATCGTGCGCGCTTCGGGTCGGCGGCGGGCGAGCGCGAGGATTTCGCGCAACTCGGCGACGTTGCTCATCACGGCATTCACCCGCACGAAACGGCTGCCGGTCTCGCGCGCGATCGCCTCGGCGATGCTCGTCTTGCCGCAACCGGGCGGTCCGTAGAAGAGCAGGCTGCCGAAGCGGTTGGTCGCGATCAGTTGCGGCAGCAGGTTGCCGGCGCGCGTGATGTGCTCCTGGCCGACGACCTCGGCAAGCGAGCGCGGGCGCATGCGCGCAGCGAGCGGTTGATGCGCGCCGGGCGAAGCGGCCGGTTTTTCTGTCGGATCGAGCGAGCCCGCCGCGGCGGGTTCATCGCCGAAAAGAGAGCCTGTGTCGTCGCCGCGTGCCATGATTGCCCGACACAGTGCGCGCGACACGGCGCGAAACAAGTTTGAAGGCGCCGCCGCGTCTGCTTTGCTCGCTCGCGTTCGCCCTGAGGCCGGGGTGTCACGCGATGACCACGGCTCTGCGCGCTCCCTTGCTCTGGCTGCTGCTCCCGTTCGGTGCGGGCATCGGCAGCGCCAACGCCCCCTGGGTTCCTTCACCCGCGGTGGTTGCACTTCTGGCCGCGCTGGGGGCGCTGGTCGCGGCGTGGGCCAGCGGGTGCGAGTCGGGACGGACGCGCGTGGCGTGGGCAGGCGGACTGGCGATCGCGGGTGCGGCGTTGGGGGCGGCTTGGATGCGTGGGCGTTCGCCGGTGCCGTTTGAATGGACGAGGCCGCCGCGCGAAGTTCATGTCGTCCTCCGCGTCGAGCAGGCGTTCCCGCCGGCGCCGCAGCGCAAAACGGTCAATGGCATTGCGCGCATCCTCGAAGCCGATGAGCCCTCCGCCGCGCCGCTCGTGGGACAGCGGGTCTACTTTTCAGCTATTCGCCGGATCAGCGTGTCGCCCGCCACGTCGGGCGAATATCGGTTCGCCGGCGTGGTGGAGGCCGCGCCGCCGGCGGACGACGACGGGCGTGGCTTCTCCGCTTATCTCGCCACGCTGGGCGTGCGGGTGCAAATCACGCGCGGTCACCTTGAGCGTGAAACGCACCCGCTGACGCGCTTTCGTCGCTTTTGCGATGTCGCACAGGATCGCTTGGGCGCGATCCTGCGCCGCGGCTTGGAGCGACACCCGGACGTGGTCTCCCTCTATCTGGCCATGCTGCTGGGCGAAAAAGCGGTGCTCTCAGCCGAGCAGCAAAACGCGTTCATGCGCAGCGGCGTGTTTCACATTTTTTCGATCAGCGGACTGCACGTCGGAGTAATTGCACTGGCGATTCAAAGCGCGTTGCAGCTCCTGCGTGTCCCGCGCCGGGCGGCGGTCGTGGTCGGGCTCGTGGTCCTGTGGCTCTATGTGGAGATCACTGGCGGCAGCGCGCCGGCGGTGCGTTCGTTCCTGATGGTCGCCTTTTTGCTGGGTTCGCGAGTGTTTCGCCTGCCGGGCAACCCATTGGCGGCGCTGGCGGCAGCGGCGTTCGCAACGTTGCTGCTCGATCCCCGGCAACTTTTTTCCACGGGGTTCCAGATGTCCTACTCGGTGGTGACCGCGCTGATCGTGATGGGACTGCCCTTGGCGGAGCGCTGGCAGGCCGCTTGGCAGCCGTGGCGCGATCTGCCGGAGGTGAGCTGGAAGCCGTGGCAACACTGGATTAAAAATCGCGGCCGCGAAATTCTCGGCGGACTCGCCATCACATGGGCAGCGACGCTGGCGTCCACGCCGAGCAGCATCGGCTACTTCGGGCTGCTGTCGCCCGGCGCGTTGATTGCGAATCTGATCATTATCCCGCTGTCGTCGCTCGCAATCATCAGCGGCTTTCTGGCGATCGTGTGCGGCCTCGCTCACGCGGGAGCACTGGTGCTCGTATTCAATCACGCGGCGGCGTTGCTGATCCTGGCGATGGACTGGCTCGTGCGGCGCGGCACCGGTTTGCCCGGCATTTACTTCAACGCCGAGTTCGACGCGCCGTGGATGGCGCCGGCGGCGCTGGTCTTCGTGCTCGGCACCATGTTCGTCGGCGCGAGCCTGCGCTGGCGGAAGGGAGCCGGCGGTTACTGGCTGCCGGTGGCGGCGGTAATGCTCGTGATCATTTTCGGCGTGAAGTTTCCCTGAAGCCGGCAATCTTCCGTGCCATGAAAAGCGCCTACGAACTCGCCATGGAACGTCTCGCGAAGTCCGACCCCTCGAGCGGCCAACTCACCGCGGAGCAGAAACAGCGGCTCGCGGAAATCGATCGCGTGTTCCAAGGCAAGATCGCGGAGCGCGAGATTTTCCTCAAGCAGCAGCTCGATGCGGCGCTGGCGAAACAGGAGTTCGACGAGGCCGACAAGCTGCGCAAACAGATCGCGAGCGAGAAGGCACGCCTCGAGGAGGAGCGCGAGGAGGAGAAAGAGCGCGTGCGGCGCGGGTGAGGCAGGGCGCGGACTCCGCTCCGCGCCGCTCGGCGTCCACCGGTCTGCCGGCGGCGAAGGGACTCGCCGCCCTACCCAATAAATTCGAACTCCGCGCTGAGCGCGTGATGGTCGGAAGCGAGTGTGGGCTTCACCGCATGGCTCACCGGCTTCAGCGGGGCATTGTAGAAAAGGTGGTCGAGCACGTAGGGCCGTCGACGCCAGGTGATTTCGCGATCCTGCACGGTCTTGAAACCGACCTCGCCGAACTGGCGCACGAGGGAGTCGTGCTTGCTGACGTTGAAATCGCCACCGAGCACGGTCGCGGTGCCGCCGGCGCGGCGAAGCTGCTCGGCGACGAGTCGCCGCTGCTCGCTGTGCACCTCGCTGCTCGAGCGCAACATGAAGAGCGCAAGCAGGTGCGTGTTGAGGACGTGCAGGTCATGTCCACCGATGGTGGTCGCCGCCCCGATCAACAAGCGGTCGGTCGGCGTCTTTTTCTCACCGAAGAAGTCGAACTCCACCGGCGGCGAGGGCAGGTCGACCCGGAACGAGTCTCGTAACGGAGTGCGGGAGAAAATCGCGAGGCCGATGCCGAACGGCAGCTCACGCGGATCCTGGCGGGGGAAAGAGAAGTAGCTGTCGTAACCGGCGAGCGCGGCGCGCAGGCGGCTGTAGTTCGGCGGCACGGGCGGGTGCGTGCCACCTGGCTCGGCGAGCTCGACTTCCTGGAGCAAGATGATGTCGGCGTCGTGACTCTGGATCTCCTCGATCGTCTGACTCAGGCGGATCGGGGCGCGATCCGGGTCCGTGTCGCTCCACGTCTGGCCGAACTGCATGTTGAACTGCAGAATTTTGAAGCGCGCGGACATCAACAGGCGGGCCTCGCGCATGAAGCCAGAGGGCGGATGAAAGCGCATGAAGCCATGGCTTGCGGCGGGGACGGTGCGATGTTCGCGCCGCGGCGGACCGCAGCAAGCCAATTTCCCCTGGGTGGCTTACTCAGGCTCGGCGGTTCCCTCGACGACCCAGCTCTTGGCCTCCGGCACCTGCGCGAAGAATTCCTTCAGCGCGGCGCTGAGATGCTCGGCGTAACGGAAGTGCGCGCCCATGCCCGTGCGCAGCTCGGCTTCGTAAATGAATTTGTCGGCGTGCGTGCCGTGCTCGAACGGCGTCTGCGCACCGAGGAGCAGCGAGTAAACGTAGGCCGGCGAACCGCGCTGCAGCAGCTCGCGCGTGAGGCCGGCCTGCGCATCGAGCAGCGCCTGATGCGCGTCGTGCGTGATCTCGGGCGGCAGGTAGAAGCCGGCCTGGATGAGCGGCGTGTAGCGGTGGCCGGTGCGATGGCGGTTGAGGTCGCGGAGTTCGGCGACGGCCATGTTGTTCCAAGCGAAGGTCACGCGCATGCGGCGCGTTGCGGTGCCTTGGTAGCCGTAACGGTTCGCGCGGTGCTTGAGCGCCTCGGCGATCGGTTGCTCTTCGCGCAGCCACGGCGGCGTGTCGCGGTCGACTTTGACCCAAACCTTGTCGGCGAGTGGCGCGGTCGAAAGGCGCTCGAGGCCGAGACGGCACGACGTGGCGAGCTCCTGCTTGGCCTGTTCCTCGTAGGATTTCTCCGCGGTGCTGTGGCGCATGAGGCGCGGCGACATCTTCAACAACACGTCGCGGATCGCGGCGGCGGCGGCCTTTGCCTCCGGGTGCGGCAGCGAGTCGAGGTGCTTCACCGTGGCGGCCCACATGCGCGAGCTTTGGACGAGACCGAGATTCGTGCGCGTCGCGAACGGGATGAAGTAGCGCGCGCGGTCGAGCGCGTAGTTCTTGCGGATGCGGGTAACGACGGCGGGTTTCGCGTTCGGCGGGAGGCGGATGAGCTCGGGCTTGTCCTGGCCGAGCTGGTCGAGGCGCGCGTATTCGGCGTTATAGGCGGCGAAGGCGCGGGCCATCACGCTCGTCCACTGCCCCGCGAGATCTTCGGGCACACCGAGTTCGGCCGGCGTCGGCAGGTTGGCCGCGTCCATCGTGATGTAGCGCGTGCTCGATTCCTGCCCGTCGGCCATCTGCGCGAGCTCGAAAATTTTGTAGGCGAGCCACATCGAGACGCCGTCGAGTGCGATGGCCAGGCCGCCGGTGAGCCCGCCGATCGAGGCGTGGCCGTAATCGACGAACTTCAGGATGCGGTCGATCGACTCGTCGGGATGCGCGAGATCGACCTTCGAGAGGATGTTCGCGAGGCCGTCGTTGCTGCGCGAGTAGCGCGCGAGCACGGACGCCAGCAGCTCGGGCGTGACTTTCGGGAGATCGGCCGCGGTGGGCGGCGGGACAACAGCGATGCCGGTAACCTTCATGGGCGTCCCGACCAAACGCCCTCGCCGCGCCGAGGTGAAGGAAATTAGCGGAAAAGTTTGTGCGCGGCGGCTTGGCAAGGCCATGTCGGCCGCTAACGTCCGGCCACCCTATGAAGCTCGCCGTCTTCGCCGTCGTGTCTCTCGGTCTCGTCGCGGCGGCGACAGCCGCTTCGCCCGCCATGCCCGATTTCAGCTCCTACAGCCTGGACGACTCTCCTGCGGTCGACGCGGCACTGCAGCAACGCGTCGAGGCGATCGATGCCTCGCTGCGTGCGCGCTGGGAGATGGGCGAGGCGCAGACGTCCGTCGGCGTGCTGGACTTGCGCACGCTGCGACTCGCGATGGTGCGGCCGGACCGCATCGATTATGCGGCCAGCGTGCCGAAGATCGCGATCCTGCTGGGGTGGTTCGCGGCGCACCCGAATCCAGCCGACCTCGACGCGACCACGCGGCATGAGCTCGGCTTGATGATCAAGCAGTCGGACAACGAACTCGCGGCGAAATTCTCGCAGCAACTCGGATTGAGCTTCATTCGCGGCGTCTTGGATCGCTACGGACTCTACGACGCAACGACCGGTGGCGGGATCTGGCTCGGCAAGCACTACGGCAAAGGCGGCGAGCGCGTTGTCGATCCGGTCGGCGGCCACTCGCACGCTGCCACGGTGCGACAGCTGCTGCGCTTTTACCTGCTGCTCGAACAGGACAAGCTCATCTCGCCGGGAGCGTCGGCGGCGATGCGCGAGATTTTCCGGTCGCCGGACATTCCCCACAAGCAAGACAAGTTCGTCGCGGGTTTGGCGGGCCGTAAAGGCCTGGAAATCCGCCGGAAAGCCGGCTGGTGGGAGGACTGGAATCTCGACACCGCGGTCGTCTCCGGCCCCGAACGCCACTACATCATCGTCGCGATGACACATCACGCGCGCGGCGAGGAATATTTGCGGGCGATCGCGGCAGCGGTGGACGACTTGCTAACACGGTAGTGATTTCAGAGGTGGGCTCGCGGCGAGCAGACCACACGCAACGCAACCGCCCGAGACTTGCCATATTGAGGCATGAACATTTCTCGGGCGCATCAGCTCATGGGAGTCGCGGCGTCTCCTCGCGGCTTAGTCCAGTGAGCAAGTTTCGTCTCGTGTCCCACTCCATGTTCCGGTCGAGCGATGTCGGATTGAGATAGTAGGTGAAAGCAACAGCACAAGTTCGTGTCTCGCGGCCTTCGAGGCGGATGCCGCCTTTGATTTTCCCGTATCGCGCACTGACGATCTGCCCATTGCGTTCCTGCGTTCTCACCCGGAAGAAAAATGCACTCTCCTCAGATGCGTTGCCGTAATAATCGCTGCCGGGTTTCGCCCCGAATCGCGCCGAGTGTGTCGGCTTGAAACCGCTGTCGGGAGCCTGACGCGGCCAGATAAATTCACTGCCGTGGAACCGCTCCGGTAGGTTGGCTTCCTGGATGCCATCGAGAGGGTTGGAGAAGCTCAAAACCACGTTCACCTCGAAGTCGTCACGACTCGCGTAGCGTCGCGTAAGCGTCATGACAAAATCAGCGATTTTCCCTTTGCCCCACGGTGCGACCCAATCACTCGCCTCCAGATCAAAGCCACATGGTTGGTCCGCAGTCGGGATTTCCAGTCGGCGAAGACGTCGAGCATACATCGGGATGGGATTCTCGATTTTGCGCAACACGGCCATGTAAGTCGCGCCCCATGGTTGCCACTTGCCTTCCCTGACCTCGCGAAAGGGGACAAACAGGAAACCTGCCGGGTAATATCCGGCCTTGTGGATGTTTGATCCGACGCTTGAGTCGCTGCCCCCTTCTCCAACAAACAGCCCCTCCGCATTGGTGAGACCCTCGACAACCGCGGGCTGACGCGAAACCGGCTCCATAAAGCTCAATGAGACGTTAACGCCCTCCACTGGAGTCCGGTTCTCGTCGACGGCTTTGATGACCAGCTTCGCCAAAGGGAGCGTCACAGGTTTTTCTTCGGCAAACGATGCAACCGCCAAGGCGGTAATTCCGATGATGAGTGCAACTCTGGTCTTCATGGTGTTCCTCCCGAGATCGTGACGATTTGATCGAACAGGAGATGCGTGTAGAGATACGCCACCTCGCGCATGTCGCTATGAAGCCAGCGCGCCATTGGCGTGCCGACGACGACCTCCTGTCCGCGAGTCGATGGCCATCCCGCAGGACTGAGAAGCTCCTCCGGCATGTTGTGATTTCGAGCCGCACTGAACGCTGACGTGTAGTTGGCGCCAGCAGGCTGGGTCAGCGCCGGGAAGGCCTGTGCAAGCAACTGATTGCGCTTGGCCGGATCGGCCGCGGTGGCGCTGCCCGTAGCGTCGTTGAAGAGATGCGGCAGCCAATCTGGTCCATGTAGGTTCTGCGTGGGATCATACCAACGCGAACAACCTGTCTCTGGGCCGTAACCAGGGTCAAACAATGGTGCGCGCTTATACAACTCGCGCCCAACACTCGTCGCCGGATCGGGGAACGAGGAGAGCGGCGCACGTTTGCAGCCACCGAACGCGGAGCCATCGGCCCAATAATAGACCGGGTCTGTCGGGTCGGCGGGATCGGTGAGATTGAAGCCCCAGCCGCCGTAATCGCTGCCAGCACGCACATGGCCAAAGATTCCCCAAAGAGGATATAAATCCAGACGCTTTCCTTTGGTTTTTTCCTGCACAGTCCAGGCGTAGCGACCAAATAACATGCCAGGCTGCGAAATTAGGATGGACACAGTGGTCCCCGGCGGCGTGCCCGGCAATCGCGCCAGCACATCCTCCGTGCGCGAGTAGAAGTTGTGTGCCACCGACACGACTCCGCTCAACCGACCGCGCCAAGTCACTCCATTGCGTTGGTCGGCTGGCGTATTCTCAAACAGCCGGTGCCATTCGCTCGCCCATGCTCCTCGTGGGTAGTTGGGCGTGCTTGAACCTTCACCGTCCACCCATGGCGGCAAAGCCATCCCTTCGACATCAGCAGTCGTATCGCTCTTGTAGGCCTCCATCGGCATCGCCGCGTCCACCATGCAGAAGTCGTTCACGACAAGACCGGCGTCGTGAATCGCACTGGAGACGATACCACAGCCGAGACTATGCCCCACGATGGTTTTGCGCCCGGTCAGTGGATTGATTTTCGCCGCAAGCGCCGGTGCGGAGACAAA
Organism: Candidatus Didemnitutus sp.; assembly: GCA_041906465.1. GTDB lineage: Bacteria > Verrucomicrobiota > Verrucomicrobiia > Opitutales > Opitutaceae > Didemnitutus. Next base: position 108,809 of record JAYRJE010000009.1, read on the forward strand.
AGCGTTCATCACCGCGAGATGATAGTCAGCCACTTTGTCATCCTCCGCTCCGTAGGGATTTCCGAACCAGCTTACACCTACGAAACGTGCCTTGTTGTGGCTCCAATAAAAACGCTTAAACGCCTCTGAGTTCCAGCCACGTGCGGCTGCTCCGCTCACGTTGTAGCCATGCACGAAGATCAGCCACGAATCCGCACCGGTAGCATCCGGGAAGTTGGATGGTTCGTCCATGCTCGTCGGCAGACCATCATCTTGCCGCAAACCGCTGAGGCCCGAGCTGGGAGCATCGCTGCCAGCTCGCAGATTTAGCCGGCGATACATATCCTCCACGGGGCCAATCTTAAGCTCCAGCTTCACCTCGGCAATGGCGGTGCCATCCTTCTCCACCACAAGGACCAGCGGCTTGTCCGTGGCCGCGCCGGCTTCGACCAAAATCACGCCGGCGTTTTGATCCCTGATCCGTGTCAGGAACTCGTCGCTCAAGACTGCGCCAGTCGCCGTGATTTGTGTGGCTTGCGCCTCCCCGGGTGCGCGGTCGAAGTTGAAGCCGAAGCCCGTCACGAGCCGCTCCTTTTGATACGCGAACGCGCGCGCTCGCGTGAGATCGGTATAGACGAAGCTCAGGGCGTTCCCTGCGTGCTTGAGCTTGTAGATCACGGACGCGCTCGGTGGCAGCACCGTGATCAGCTCCTTCAAGTCGAGGAAAACCGGGAACCAATCGACCAAGTCGCGATTGCCATCGACGCCAAAATCGCTGCCGAGTCCCGGCGGTCCGGCGATGCCGGTGCCGAAGTCATTACTTCCATCGCCCGGGATGTCGCTTCCGTTCACGTCGCCAGAGTCATCATCGTCATTGAACCAAAAGCGAAAAGGGGCGCCCGAATCCGTCACGTCCGCAGCGGCTTCTCCGGCAACGCGGATCTGGCCATCGAGGTTAGCGTCCACCGCCATTCCGAAGTTCAAGAGCACGGGGCTTACGCTCACGGTGCCGTCCGCGCCGGGCGCCGCCAGGCTGTAGGCCGGACTCTTTTCGCCCGTGATCGTCCACTGGCGCGCAACGTAGGTGGACTCCCCGCCCGATGCCGGCGTGAAGATCTCGAACCACAGCGCCGTCCCGGCCGTGCCGGGCGGGACCAGGACGTGATATTCCGCCGACGTGGAGTTCTGTCCGGAACGCGAAGCGCTCGGATCGAACGCTCCCCAAGGTCCCCGCGCCGTCGCGTTCTGCGCAGGAACATTGATCGGGCTGCTCGGTGCACTGAGCGCGATCGTGTAATCCTTGTTGCAGGTGCGACTCACGCCGCTGCTGTCCGTGAAATATCCGAGCTCGCGCCAGCTCAGCTCCGCCTCCGAGATGGAGCCTCCATAGTATTGCGCGCGCTGGAGATAGTTGCCGCGACCGTTCACCCAGGAACTAACCTCCCAGCCGATGAATCCCCGGTCGGTCACCACCGTGCCGGGCACTTGACCGTGCCATTCGTAGTCGCCGCCGGACTGGTTATCGAGCCGCCACACGTTCGGATAATCCTGATCGAGCATCGTCGCGGTGAACGTGAAAGTGCCGTCCGCATCGGGAGAGCCGGAGCGCACCAACCGCCATTCGAAATTCTTGTAGTAGGTCATCGAGTCGGCGGAGAATCCACGCAGCCCCGGACCGGGCAACGTGTAGCCCTCCGCCCAGCTCGTTGTGTCGATGCGCGACAACCACAACAGCTGCGCCGCGCCCTTGGAAGCGGAGTCCTTGGGATCGGTTCCGAGCCCAAACTCCTGTCCGTCCGTGAAACCGTCGCCGTCTGTGTCGGCCCGCGTCGGGTCGATGCCGTTCGTGTATTCGTCGGCATTGCTCACCCCGTCGTTGTCAGCATCGGCGTAGGGGCTCGCGCCAATCTCGCCGAAATAGCGGCGCTCCCATCGGTCCGCGAGGCCGTTGTGGTCGGTATCCGCGAGACGAGCGCGGCGCAGGAGCGCGTCTTCGGCGTCCTCCCGTTGCGGCAACGAGAGCGCGCGGTCGTAAACTTGCAGCTCGGAAATCGCGCCGGCGAATGCGCCGCCCACGGCCAGGGCCCCGGGCAGCAGGCGCGGATCCGCGCCAACCGTGCCGTGCGAGAGTTCCTGGCCGTTGAGGTATATCGTCTGCACAGTGCCGCTCTTGACGATCGTCACCTGCTGGAGAAGGTCGAGCGCCGCGGCCGCGAAGATCCCCGCGCCCTGCAGCGCGCCGTCCGCGGTGCTGGTCCAGGTCAACGCGTGGTTCTCGTTGGTGCCACCGAAGCGGAACCCGTCCGCATCGGGATGACCGAAAGACATGATCTCGCGCGTGGCCCGCCAAGGCGAGTCGGGCCGGAATGTGACGAGAATCGTGAAATCGGTCACTCCGCCGAGGATGTCCTCCACCGCCGTCGAGAGCGACTGCCCTTCTGTGAAATACATCACGTTCTCGCCCGACTCGCTTGAATATTGATGCGGCTGCTTGTCTGGATCGTCCTGCTGCAGGTGGAAGCCGTTGCCGGACATATCCGCCCATGTCTTCACGCCTCCGCTCGCCTCATCGTAGAAATACAGCCCACGCGCCAGATACCAGGCGCGCAAACCAGACTCCACGACCGGCGTCATCCACCGCGGAGCGACGCCTTGCTGATAGTATTCCAGCAGCGTGCGATCCATGTCGTTGAACTGATCAGACGGGCCAAAATCAAGCGTGGCGAAAGAGCGCCGCTCCCAGTTGTCGGGCAGGCCGTCCTGATCGCTATCCGCCTCGTTGCTGGCGCTGCGGCTGTGGAAAGCGACCGCGGACTGCCCGGCGGTGACCGTCACCGTGCTCGCCACTCCCGGCGCCGCCGGCTGCTGCAAGTAGGCCTGCGCCGTGCCGTCGATATCCGAGCGTAGCGCGAGCGTGTCCGTCAGCGCCCCCCCTACCGACGCGGCGAGCTTCGCGCCGCCGGCGGTCACGGCGAACGTGAGCGGCGCGTTCACGAGCGGAACCATCGCCTTTCCGTTCCAGACGCCCACGTCCAACGCGAGGGAATTGAACTCGCCCGGCGGCGCTACCTGGTCGTCGCCGCCGACGATCGTCATCGTCGGCGCCACCGCGTTGTAGAAATCCAGCGGGAGCGGGTCGACCGCGTCCTGCAGCCCGTCGCCGTCCGTGTCGGCGTTCGCTGGGTCCGTTCCGAGGGCGGCCTCGCGCACGTCGGTGAGTCCGTCGTTGTCGGCGTCACTGACGCCCCGGCCTGTCAGGTTGCCGTAGTGGGCGGTTTCCCAAGAGTCGGCGACGCCATCCTGATCGCTGTCGCTCTCACTCGGCTTGAGGCGGATCGCCGCCGTTTTTACCGTCAGCTTGTCGAAAAGGGACGACACGTCGCCCCACGCCCACAGTCGGCCGTCGTTCCGGACGGCGAAGGATGCTCCATCTCCCGCCGCGATCGCGGCGACTCCCGACAGCCCGGGCACCGGCACCGGCTGGAGACGGTTGGTCGTGGTGCCGTCGCCGAGCTGACCTTGGGAATTTTTCCCCCACGACCAGACGTGGCCCGCGCTGTCCAAGGCCAGGGAATGGGAAACCGCGCCCGCGAGCTTCGCAATCGCAGGGAGTCCACCGACGCTGATGAAAGACGAGTTGTTGCCACCTGACGAACCGTTGCCGAGTTGGCCAAAGCTGTTGTCGCCCATTGCGAGCACCGCGCCGCTGCTTTTCAGCGCAAGGAGATGATTGGTTCCGGCGGCGAGATCGACCACGCCAGATGCACCCGCCACCATCGCCTTGCCATTGGCTCCCCATTTCCAGACGGTCCCGTCGCTTTTCACGATGGCCGCCAGGCTGTAACCCGCCGCCATCGCGATGGCATTCTCCGCACCCGACGTAACCACCGGGGCCGAGCGGTTGGTGGTGGTCCCGTCTCCTAATTCAGCGTGCCCGTTCTGTCCCCAAGAGCGCACCGTGCCGTCCGATAACAGAGCGGATGAATAATACATGCCGCCGTCGATGCGAACGACGCCGCTCAATCCCTCTGCCTGCACCGGCGCCGAGCTGAACGTCGTCGTGCCGTTGCCCAACTCGCCATAGGAGTTGTTGCCCCAAGACCACACGGTTCCGTCGGAGCGAAGCGCCAGTGAATGGGTCGTGCCGAGTGAGATGGCGCTCACTGATGACAATCCATTGACGGGAACGAATCCTTCAGCGCCGGCACGAAGCACCGTTCCATCCGAGGCGAGAAGTAGCACTTGGTTCGCACAGGCTGCGACAGCTCGGAGGTCGGAGCGGCCGGCGAGCTGCAGCGGCTTGGTCCGCACAGGAGAGAATCCATCGCCCGCCAGTGCATACCGATTTCCCCCTCTGCATACCACTGAACCGTCCTGTCGGATCGCGATCAGGGCAGATTTGCTGGCGGAAATCGAAACCACGTTGGTGAAACCTGAAACTGGGACCGGGCTCGTTAGCGTGCTGGGCTCCGCCGTGCCCGTCAGCCCAATGCCGTTTCCGCCCCACGCCCATACGGTCCCGTCGCTTCGCAGAACGGCGGAATAGTTGGAGCCTGCCGCGATGGCCACGGCATCGTTGATTCCGGGAACAGAAGTCGCGACCGCGTTTTCGTCATAACCTCCATTGCCCAGCTGGCCGGCCGAATTGCCACCCAAGGTAAGCACGCTGCCATCATGACAAAGGATCACGATGTGTGAGTCGCCCACCGCGACAGACTTCGCGTTTTGCACCGAGAGAATGTGCGTCGGCGCCGGTGCCGGCGCGATCGAGTTCACGGGGAGGGTTCCCCACCACCAAACGCTGCCGTCGCTCCTCACTGCCGCGCTCGCAGTCATTCCGCCGGCAATCGCGACGACATTCGTGAGACCGGGGACAATTTGGGGAATCCCTTGGTCGTCGAAACTGCCATCCCCGAGTTGCATGGAATCATTGGAGCCCCATGCCCAGACGGTGCCGTCCATTTTCCGAGCCAGACAGTGATTGAATCCGGCGGCGACATGCGTGGCCTGTCCCAATCCGGACGGCTGAATCGGGGTTAATCTGGTCACGAAAGTGCCGTCTCCGACTTGAGCGAAATTGTTCGAGCCCCACGTTCGAACCGTGCCATCGCCGAGCAGCACCACTGCATGAGCATTCCCCATCGCGACCGCCACGGCGTTGTTCAGTTCTGGCACTCGCGCGGGACCTGGGAGACCCACAGCGCTCGCGGCGTTTTTGGCGGACGAGCCCCAGGTCCAAACACTGCCGTCGCTTTTGATGGCGACCGTGAATTCGTTGCCTACCGCTACGGCGCCTTCGGCTGGCGGCGTCAACGACTGGGCGGCAGCGATGGCCGCGATGCCACAGGCTGTTACTAACGATAGGAAACGAAACGGGCGCTTCATGGTGCATTGGCGCATCAGAGGCCCGTTCCGCTGCGACGGCGCAATGCGTGCCGAACCGCCCTAGCAACCACAAGTTCGAACGGCACTACGGAGGTAAAGACCTCGTCACGAAACAGAGAGATTACCTTTCAGCTTGCGCGCGCTCTTCCTCAGTTTTGCGCGAATGATATTCGATGGACCGCGAGGATTGCTCTGCGAGCATTCGCGACAGCGGAGTAGGCGGCGCGCAAAAAAAGGCCGGTCGCGAGACCGGCCTTGCGGGGGAAACAAAACGGACCGCGGCTCAGCGATTCAGCAGCCAGACCGACAGCGGCTGCTGGAAAAACCCGAGGAGCACCGTCACGAGCGCGAGGCTGGCGAGCAGCGCGGTGTTGATCAGCGACGGCTCCGTGGCGGGAACCGGCGCGGCGGTTTCGCCGTCGGGGCGCCAGGTCTCGAACCACGCGGCTTTGATCCAGCCGAAGTAGTAGTAGATCGAGACGACGACGCAGACGATCGCGATGGCGAGCAAGGTGTAGAGCCCGGCCTCGAACGCCGCCATGAACACGAGCAGCTTGCCCATGAAGCCGGCGAGCGGCGGGATGCCGGCGAGCGAGCCGACGCCGATCGCGAGCACGGCCGCGAGGAACGGACGGTCCTTGGCGAGGCGGTCGTAACCGTCGAGATCCTGCTGCGTGTCGTCGTCGCCCGCGAGGTGCGCCATCACGCCGAACACGGCCATCGACGCGAACATGTAGGTGAAGAGATAGAACCACACCGCGCCACTGGCCCACGGCACCGTGATCGACGCCGTGACGCCGAGGAGCAGGAAGCCGGCGTGCGAGACGCCGGAGAGGCCCATCAGGCGCTTCGTGTTGCGCTGCGAGAGCGCGGAAAGATTGCCGAAGATCAGCGTCGCCGCGGCGAGCGTCGAGAGCACCGGCACGAGGATCGCTTCGAGCGGGGCGAAGACGTTGTGCACGAGCGTGAGCAGCACGGCGAAGCCGGCGGCCTTGGAACCGACCGCGAGGAACGCGGTGACGGGCGTCGGCGCGCCCTGGTAGACGTCGGGAATCCAGATTTGGAACGGGAACGCGCCGATCTTGAAGCCGACGCCGCTGAGGACGAGCAGCGAGCCGACGATCGCGAGGAAGTTCGTCGGGTTCTTCGCGAGGAAATCGGACACGACGTCGAATTCGAAGCCCGTGTGCGCCACGCCGCCGGCGTCGACGCGACCGACCGCGCCGTAGAGCAGCACGATGCCGAAGAGCATGATCGCCGAGCTGAGGGCGCCGGTGACGAGGTATTTCAAGCCGGCCTCGAGTGTGAGCGCGTTGTCACGGAAGTAGGAAACGAGAATGTAGAAGCCAATCGTGATCGTCTCCAGCGCGACGAAGAACATCACGAAGTGATTGCTCTGCACCAGGAGCATCATCGCGGCAGTGATAACGAGCACGAGGGTGTAGAACTCCACGCGCGGCATCTTGCTGCGCGGCAACACGACGCTCGCGATCGAGCACACCAGCAAGCTCGAGATGGTGAAGAACACGCGCGCGATCTGACCGGGCATGTTGTGGCGGAGCAGTCCGGCGAAGGTCGTCTCACCGAGCCAGGCGGTGTCGAAATTGATCACGAGGCCGACGAGCACCGCGAGCAGCGCCATCACGGCGGCGGTCGGGATCAGGCGGTGCTGGCTTTTCGGGAGCACGATCTCCAACGCGAGGAGACCGAGCGCCGCGCAGGCGAGAATCAGCTCGGGAAAGATCGCGGCCCACTGATTCGAATCGGCGGCAGCTTTGAGAAGTTCAGTCGACATGGCGGCGGAAAATCAGCGGGAGGAGACGTTGCGCACGACGGCGGGCGCGGGCGCGGTCAGCGCGGCGTTGGCGGCCGTCGAGATCGTCTTTGGCCAGAAGCCGACGACGAGGAGCGCGACGAGGAGGATCAACGCCGGCAGTCGCTCGGTCCAGGCGAGGTCGGTCGCGGGGTGTTTCGCGAGGACGGTGTTGAGCGCGTCGGTCGAGGGTCCGAAGAACACGCGAGCGGCGGCACGCAGGCCGTAGATCGCGGAGATAATCACGCCGGCGATGGCGACGGCGGTGAGCGCGGGCGAGAAGTTCCAGAGCGAGACGAAGACGGTGAGTTCGCCCCAGAAGTTGGCGAAGCCGGGCAGGCCGACGCTGGCCATCGTGCCGGCGACGAAGAACGCGGCGAGCACGGGCGTCTTTTGCGCGAGGCCGCCCATTTCCGCCATGTCGAAGGTGTGAGTGCGGTGGTGGACGCTCGTGGCGAGGAGGAAGAGAAGCGCGACCGACAACCCGTGCGCGACCATCAGGAGCACCACGCCGCCCGCGCCGATGACGGAGAGCGTCGCGATGCCGAGGAAGCAGTAGCCCATGTGCATGACCGAGCTGTAACCGAGCATTTGCTTGAGGTCGCGCTGGGCGATGGTGACGAGGCCGATGACGAGCACGTTGCCGACGGCGGCGAGCACCGCGAGCGGCCAGGCCCAGGCCTGCGCGCCGGCGGGCAGCAGCGGCAGCGCGATCTGAATCAGGCCGTAGAGACCGAACTTCTTGAGCACGCCGGCGTGCAGCATCGCGGCGGACGACGGCGCGGCGCCGTAGCCGAGCGGAGCCCACGTGTGCAACGGCCAGAGGGAAACCAGCGTGCCGAAGCCGAACATCAGGAGGCCGAAGATGTATTTCTGCGCCGTGACGCTGAGCGGGTTGGCGGCGAGTTCGGCGCGCAGGGCGACGAGGTCGAAGGACTCCGCGCCGCTCTTCGTGTAGATCGCGATCAGGCCGGCCAGCGAAAGCATCGCGCCCACCGTGAGGTAGATCGTCATCTTCATCGCCGCATAGTTGCGGTCACGTCCGCCCCAAATGCCGACCATGATGAAGGTCGGGATGAGCGCGAGTTCGTGGAAGAAATAGAAGAAGAAGATGTCGACCGACGCGAACGTGCCAAGCAGGCCGCCCTGCATCACGAGCAGGAGCATCAGGTAGACCTTCAGACGCTCCGCGCCCGACCGCAGCGCGTAGATGCCGGCGGCGAGACCGACGATGGCCGCGAGCAGGAACATCGGCAGCGAGACGCCGTTGAGGCCGAGCTTGAGCGTGATACCGAAGCCGGCGAGGCCGGTGTCGGTCTTGCTCAGGAACTGGTAGGCGTTGCCGGCGTTGGCCGGGAACTCCTTCCACAGCCAGAGGGCGATGATCGCGGGCCAGATGAACGCGACGGCCGCGAGCATCGTGGAAAAGCGCTTCGGCAGGCCGAGGCCGATGACCAGCGCGGCGAGGAGCGGCGTGGCAATCGCGAGCTGCAGGAGAAGGGCGTTGGAGGAGGCGTCCATCGAAGTGTTTTAGAAAATGCCCGCGGCGAAGCCCCACAGGAGCACGGCGCCGAGCAGGAACCAGTAAACGTAGGCGTGCAGGCTGCCGACGTGCAGCGCGCGCACGCCGAGACCGACGAGACCGACGAGGCCCGCGCAGCCGCGTATGATCAGGCCGGCGAGGAAGATTTGCTCGAGGAAGTTGATCAGCATCGCGAAACGCTGCTGCACCTTCGCCACGTAGTAGTCGTAGACTTTGTCGAAGGATTCCTTGAGCGCCACCAGGCCGCGGAAGAGGCCGCCGGCCTTCGATTCGAGCGCGTCGGTCGCGGCCGTCGGGTAGAAGGCCCACGCGGCGCCGGCGCCGATGACCATCACGGCGATCGAGACGGCGAAGATGAGCGTGTGGTCGCTGCCGTGCGCCTCCGGGATGAGCCGCGCGATTTCACCGGCGAGCTTCGGGTAGAGGCCGAGGCCGAACCAGCCCGTCGCGCCGAAGATCGAGAGCATGGCGAGCAGCATGAGCGGCAGCGTCATGACGAGGCTGCTCTCATGCGCGTGTTTCGCGTGGTCGGAGCGCGCTTCGCCGAAGAAGACGATCTTCCACATGCGGATCATGTAGAACGACGTCAGGATCGCGGTTCCCGCGAGCGCGGCGAAGATCACGGTGTTGTTCTTGTAGGCGAGGTAGAGGATCGCGTCCTTCGAGAAGAAGCCAGCGAGGAACGGGAAGCCGATGATCGCGAGCACGCCGATGGTGAACGTGAGGAACGTGATCGGCATGCTCTTGCGCAGGCCGCCCATCTGGAAGATGTCCTGCTCGTGGTGGCAGCCGTGGATGACGGAGCCGGAGCCGAGGAAGAGGAGGGCCTTGAAGAAGGCGTGCGTCGTCAGGTGGAACATCGCGGCGCCGACGCCGGCAGCGAGAACCGCCTTGTGTGCGCCACCGTGCTCAACCACGAGCGAACCCAGCCCGAACGCTGCGACCATGTAGCCGAGTTGCGAGAGCGTGGAGTAAGCGAGGACCTTCTTGATGTCGCTTTGAACCACCGCACAGAGCGCGGCGTAGACCGCCGTGACCGTGCCGATGGCGGCGATGACGTTGAGCGCCTCGGGCACCATCAGGAAATTGATCCGGCACAGCATGTAGACGCCGGCGGCGACCATCGTGGCCGCGTGGATGAGCGCCGAGACGGGCGTGGGACCTTCCATCGCGTCCGGGAGCCACACGTGCAACGGCATCTGCGCGGATTTGCCGACGGCGCCGCAGAACAGGAGCAGCGGGATCGCGGCGGAGATGACGTAGCCGTGCGAGCCGGCCTTGAAGGCGAGGTCGTTCAGGTTGGTCGTGCCGAACAGCCAGTAGGTCGCGACGATGCCGAGCAGGAAACCGAAATCGCCAATGCGGTTGACGATGAAGGCCTTTTTCGCGGCGTCGGCGGCGGACTGCTTGTGCAGGTAATGGCCGATCAGCAGCCAGGAACTGAAACCGACGAGCTCCCAGAAGATGAAAATCATGAACAGCGAGTCGGCGACGACGATGCCGAGCATCGAGAACATGAACACCGACAGACCGCCGAAGAAGCGGGCGCGCGCCGCGTCGTCGTGCATATAGCCCATCGAGAACACGTGGATGAGGAACCCGACGAACCCGACCACGAACATCATCAGCCGCGCGAGCGCATCGATCTTGAAGCCGAGCGAGACGGAGAAATTGCCGAAACGCAGCCATTCGAGCGAGGCGTTCACGTCGGTGCCGTTGAACACGAACTGAAGCGACAGCGCGCAGATGACCGCGGCCGCCGCGACCGAGACCCACTGGGCGAGCGCACCCTGGCGCCGCAGGAACAGCGCGATCAGCGTCGCGGACGCGAGCGGCGTGAGGAGCAGGAGGAGAGCGGACTGAGCGGGAGACATGTCAGTTCTTGAGCGCGGACAGTTCTTCCACCTGCACCGTGTGGCGCTTGCGGAAGAGGGCGACGATGATGGCGAGGCCGACGGCGACCTCGGCCGCCGCGATCGTGAGGATGAAGAAAACGAAGACCGAACCGTCGAGCGTGCCGTTGAAGCGCGAGAACGCCACGAGCGCGAGGGTCGAGGCGAGCAGCATCAGTTCGAGGCACATGTAGATCACCAGCGTGTTCTTGCGCAGCAACACGCCGATGAAGCCGATGACGAAGAGTGCGGCGCTGATGGCGATGTAGGATTCGAGGCTGGCGGGATTCATCGGGCGTCCTCCACGGGGGCGAATTTCTTCGAGAGCACGATGACGCCGAGCATGGCGATCAGGAGCATGAAGCCGACGACCTGCACCGGGAGGAGGTAGGTCGTGAAGAGCATTTCGGCGTAGGCTTTGAGCGAGGGCGCGGCGACATCGGGTGCCGTGACCGCGCCGACTTTGCCGACCAGCGTCCACGCGCCGAGCGCGAGGAGCAGGCCGCCGACGGTGGCGGCGAACATGCTGAGCTTCTTGAAGGGCTTCAGGTGCTCGGGCCGGGTGTCGAGCAACATGATGATGAAGAGGAACAGCGCCACGACCGCGCCCGCGTAGACGAGCAGGAGCACGAAGGCCAGCAGAGCGGCGTCGAGCATGACGAAGAGCCCGGCCATGCCGACGAGCGACAGCAGCAGGAACATCGCGCCGTTCACCGGGTTCTTGTTCACCACGACGAGCGCCGCACAGACGATCGTCAGCAGGGTGAAGGTGTAGAAGAGGAAGTTGGCCATGGCTCTTAGTGATGAACATTGCCGCGCTCTTCGGCGGACTTCTTCTTGTCCCACTTGAAATGCGAGTCGGGCAGCGTGCCGCCGAGTTCGTAGAGGCGCTCCTTGTTGTTCACCATTTCCTCGCGGGTGTAGCCGGACATCGAGAATTGGTTTTGCAGCCAGATCGCCTCCTCGGGGCAGACCTCCTGGCACATGCCGCAGTAGATGCAGCGGAGCATGTCGATGTCGAAAGCCTTGGGCGCCTTCTCGACGTGGCGGTTCGGCGCGTCGGGCGGAATCTCGCCCGGCGTGATGCGGATGGCCTTGGGCGGGCAGACGAACTCGCAGAGCTGGCACGAGACGCATTTCTCGCGGCCGTTCGGGTCCTTCACGAGCGTGGGCACGCCGCGATAGCCCGGCGGGATGGCGGGGCGCTGCTCCGGATACTCCATCGTCAGCTTCGGCTGGAAGAAGTGCTTGAGGGTGGTCTTCATGCCCGCGAGGACCTGCGGGATGTAGAGGCGCTCGGAGAGCGAGAGAGGTTTGCGTTCGACGACGTAGGCCATGCGCGGAAAGGGTCAGAGGGCCGTCTGGGCCTGCGGACGAAGGATGGCGACGAGCGCCACGATCGTGCCGAGGGCGAGCGCGACCCATGCCGCGACGCCGAGGTTGAGTTCGATGATGGCGATGGCCGCGGCGTAGAAGATCAGGTTGCCGATCGCGAGCGGGAGCAGTTTCTGCCAGCCGAGCTTCATCACCTGGTCGTAACGGAAGCGCGGCACGGTCCAGCGGACCCACATGAACACGAAGATGAAGAACAGCACCTTCGCGAGGAAGACGGCGATCGAGGCGACACCGAAGATGATCGGGTGATTGCCGGCGACGCCGAACCAGCCGAGCACCTTCTCGAGCGGGAGCCACGGCAGCGGATTCCAGCCGCCGAGGAACAGCAGCACGAACACGCCGGAGCCGACGATCATGTGCGCGTATTCGGCGACGAAGAACAGGCCCCACTTGAAAGCGCCGTATTCGGTATGGAAGCCGCCGACGAGGTCGGCTTCGCCTTCGGCCATGTCGAACGGCAGGCGGTTCGTCTCCGCGAAGAGCGAGACGAGGAACACGACTGCAGAGACCGGCATGAGGAAGAAGAACCACATGCCGCCGAGGAAGTCCGTGCCGCTCTGGAACTGGACGACGTTGAAAAGGCTCAGCGAGCCGTTCGTGCCGGGCGCGTTGATCCAGAGGAACACCGGCAGCACGGAGAGCGTCATCGAGAGCTCATACGAGATGAGTTGTGCCGAGGCGCGGACGCCGCCGAGGAAGGGATACTTCGAATTCGAGGCCCAGCCGGCGACGATCAGCGAGTAGACGCCGAGCGAGGAGACGGCGAACACCGCGAGGATGCCGACGTCGAGATTGGCCAGCACGAGCGGAACGAGTTCGCCCTGGCCGTTCAGATAGGCGCCGAACGGGACGGCGGTCACCGTCGTGAGCGCGGGGATCATCGCGATGATCGGCGCGAGCACGAAATAGGGCTTGTTCACGTGGCCGGGCAGCGCGTCTTCCTTGAAGAGCATCTTCAGGCCGTCGGCCATGAGGTGGAACACGCCGAGGCGCTGGAGGAACGGCCCGAGCACGGGCACCCAGCGGAACCAGATCGGGATCGCGCGGTTGGGGCCCGGGCGGTTTTGGATCCAGGCGGAGATCTTGCGCTCCGCGAGCGAGCCGATGCCGCCGAGCGGGAAAATCACGAGCACCACCGCGAGGCCCTTGAGGAAGAGCTGCACGGCCGGGTGGAGGTTTTGCCAGAATTCGATCATTGCTGAGTTACACCAAGGTCGCGGAGGAAGCGAAGTAGCCGCGTTTGAGCGCAGCGAAAACGTGGCTCGTGCACGCAGCGGCCACACTTTCGCTACGCTCAAGTGCGGCTACGGGATGGTGGCGGGAGTGCGGCATGGTTCTTTGCGCTCTTTGCTTTCTTCGTGTGAGAAAAAATTAGGCGTGGGCGACCGCGGGGATGGCGGCGGGTTTGAAGTGGAGCGTCTCGCCCTCGACGAAGGGCAGGCCGGCCCAGGCGGCGCTGTCGAGCGCGGCGCCGGTGGCGGGCAGTTTCGCGTAGCTGAGGCCGGCGAGGACCGGCACTTCGGCGGCGAGCGTGGCCCAGAGGCCCGTGAGATCGGAGGACAATGCGCCGGCGCCCGCGGCGGCGGCGAGGTTGGCGAGCGTGACGAGGTCGTCGGCGAGGCCTTCGGGGCCGGGGACGGCTTTGGCGAACTTCTGCAGGCGGAACTGCTGGTTCACGAACGTGCCGGACTTTTCGAAAACGGTGAGCGTCGGAATGACCACCTTGGCGGCGGCGCTCGTGGCGTTCTTGTGCGTGCCGAGGTAGATCACGGAAACCTTCGCGAGCTGCGCGGCGGTGAGGCCGGCAGCGGCGAGGTCTTCGTTGATCGCGACGACGGTCTTCACCTTGCCGGCGTCGATGTCCGCCGCGAGCGACGTGAGTTGCTGCGACGGGAGCGCAGAGATGAGGCCGGTGACGAGGGCGCCGCGGACGTTCGGGTTGTGGTCGGCGGAGAGGAGGATGCCGTCGCCTTTGCCGACGCGGCTGACGAGCGCGACGGTGGCCTTGAGCGCGGCGGCGAGTTTCTTGGTGAGGAATTGTTCTTCGACGGAGCTGCGGCCGGAACCGACGATGGCGATGCCGCCCGGGTAGGGCGAACCGTCCCGGTGAGCCGAGCTCGCGGCGGACAACGGCTCGGCGGGGACGCCTCGCCCTACCAAGAGATCCGACGCGGCCTTCATCGCCATCTCGTAGGCGGAAGTGCCGCCGTTGATCGAGGGGACGAGGAGGCGGTCCTCGGCGCGCACCTGCTTGTAGAGCAGGCGGCCGGAGTCGGTCATCCAGGTGTCGTTCACGGCGTCGTTCCGGCGCGGCGTGATACGGTAAAGGATGCCTTCGCGCGACCAGACGATCGTGTTGGCGCCGACGGACGACTCGGTGCAGATGCTCGGGGTTTCCTTGAGGAACCACACGCGCATCTTGAAGCGGAAGTCGGTCGAGGTGAGCGCGCCGACGGGGCAGATGTCGACGGTGTTGAGCGAGTAATTGTTCTCCAGCTTCTTGCCCGGGTAGCACGTGAGCGTGCTGTAGCTGCCGCGATCGATGAAGCCGAGGACGTCGTCCTTCGCGACCTCCTTGGAGAAGCGGATGCAGCGCGAGCAGAGGATGCAACGCTCGTCGTCGAGCGTGACGCGCGGGCCGAGCTGCGTGCGCTTCGGCTTCACGTTCTTGTTCTCGACGAAGCGCGAGTAGCCGCGGCCGTAGGCGGTGGAGTGTTCCTGGAGCATGCACTCGCCGGCCTGGTCGCAGATCGGGCAGTCGAGCGGGTGGTTGATGAGCAGGAACTCGGTGACGCCCTCGCGGCACTCCTTCACCATCGGGGAATTCGTGCGGATGTGCAGGCCGGGCGCGGCGTTCGTCGCGCAACCGATCTGGGCGCGCGGCATCCAGTTGACCTTCTGCTTGCCGGTGGCCGGGTCCATGACCGGCGCCTTGGTGGCGGGATCGACGGCCGGCATGCCCATTTCGATGAGACACATGCGGCAATTGCCGACGACGCTCAGCTTCGGGTGGTAGCAGTAGTGCGGGATTTCGATGCCGAGGAGCTTGGCAGCCTCGATGACGTTCGTGCCCTTCGGCACGGCGATGTCCTTGCCGTCGATGTTGACGGTGACGAGGTCGGCAGGTTTGGCGGGAGCGGAAGACATCTCGGAAAAATCGATCTAGTTAACCACGAAATACACGAACCACACGAAAGGCGCGGAGAGCGACGTGAGGTTGGGCGGTGGGTTTCATTTTCGTGTATTTCGTGTGTTTCGTGGTGATCAGAATCAGACGATCGGGAGCGCGTCGGCGGGCTTCGCTTTGCGCGCTTCGGGATAGGCTTTGAATTCGTCGCTGAACTTCTGGACGAAGCTCTGCGTCGGCCAGGAGCAGGCTTCGCCCATCGCGCAGATGGTGCGGCCGGCGATCTGGTCGGCGACGTTCTTGAGCAGCTCGCCGTCGTTGGTGCGGCCGTGGCCGTCGACCATGCGCGCGGTGATTTTCTTCATCCAGAGCGAGCCTTCGCGGCAAGGCGTGCACTGGCCGCAGCTCTCGTGGGCGTAGAAGGCGTTCAGGTTGCCGAGCGCTTCGACCATGTTGACGGAATCGTCCATCACGATCACGCCGCCCGAGCCGCCCATCGTGCCGGCGGCAGCGAGCGTGTCGAAGTCGAGCGGGAGATCCTCGACGGCGAGCTCGAGCATCGAGCCGTCCTTCTGCTTGAGCTTAAACTTCTCGCCGAAGCGGAGCACCTTCGCGGACGAGCCGCCGGGGATGACGGCCTTGAACTTGCGCCCCGGGAGCGGACCGCCGCAGACCTCGTTGAGCAGCTGGCCCATCGTGATCTTGCCGGTCTCGAACTCGTAGTAACCCGGTTTCTGCACGTGGCCGGAGACGCAGAAGATGCGCGTGCCGGTGTTGTTGGGCGTGCCGATCTTGGCGTAGTTGTCGCCGCCCATGTCCACGATGTGCTTCACGTGGCAGAGCGTCTCGACGTTGTTCACGATCGTCGGGCACTGATAGAGGCCGAGGACGGCGGGGAAATACGGGGGCTTGATCCGTGGATAAGGGCGCTTGCCCTCGAGCGACTCGATCAGGCCGGTCTCTTCGCCGCAGATGTAGGCGCCGGCGCCGCGGTGGACGAAGATGTCGCAACTGTAGCCGGTCCCGAGGATGTTTTTGCCGACGAAATTCGCGTCGCGCGCTTCCTGAATGGCCTTTTCGAGAATCCGCGCGCCGAGGGGCATTTCGCCGCGGATGTAGATGTAGGCCTGCTTCACGTTGTTCGCCCAGCAAGAGACCATGATGCCCTCGATCAGCTGGTGCGGGTCCTGGTGGATGATGTAGCGGTCCTTGAACGTGCCGGGTTCGGACTCGTCGGCGTTCACGACGAGGTAGATGGGCTTGCCGCTCTTGCGGTCGACGAGCGTCCACTTCACGCCGCACGGAAAACCGGCGCCGCCGCGGCCGCGCAGGCCGGATTTTTTGACCTCGTCAATGAGCTCCGCGGGCTGGCGCGTCACGGCGCGCTTCAGCACCTCGTAGCCGCCGTGCTTCACGTAGCAGGCGAGGTCGTTGGTGTAGCCGGGCTCGTCGATGTGAGCGAAAATCAGGCGGCGTTGTTGCGGAGCGGGCATGTGGAAAGGGTGCGGGAAATCAGGCGGGACGATAGACGCCGGAAACGATGGGCGTGAGGCCGGCGGTCGCGCGGTTGTATTCGTAAACCCAGGCGCGGGCGCGGCGGCCGTTGCGGAGGCGCACGAGCCGCTGGCGGCGGATGAACTCGGAGGCCTTCGGCGCGCGCAGGTCGCAATCCTCGTAGCGGTCGAGGCGCGAGAGCACGGTCGGATCGGTGAGCTGGAAGAGGTCGCCTTTCACGGTGGTGCGTTCGCCCGCCGCGCGCACGACGCCGGGATAACGGCCGACGTTGAGCAAGCGCGATTGGGGAAGCTCAGCCGGACCGATGAGTTCCGAGTTCGCGCGGAGCAGGCGCGCCATCTCGTGGGACCCGCCGGAGCGGAGCGTGCCGTAGACGAAAAGTTTGGGACCGGTGGCGCTCATTTGTCGTCGATCACGATCTCGATGCCGCCGGTCCAGCGAGCGGCGATGTTGTAGACCATGGCCAGCAGCACGCCGACGAGAAACCCGCCGACGAGGTGGATGAACGGCATGAACAGCGCGGCGCCGCCAGCGAACAGCCACGGGATGCCGAGGAATTTCGGCAGCAGCGTGGTGTCCCACGTCGCAGCCGCCCCAAGCGAGAGCAGCAGGATCGGCGCGGTGATCATCCCGATGACTCCATTGATGAGTCCGAGAACGATCCCGAAGCGGATCGGCGGCACTTGCATGAGGCGGATTTTTCTCATTTGCGCTGCTTGGCTTCCGCGCGGATTTGGTCCGCGAGTTGTTTCACTTTGGCGTCGTCGACCTTCTCGTGCAGGTGGTCGTCGATCATGACGACCGGCGCCGTGCCGCACGAGGCGAGGCACTCGACAAACTCGATCGTCACTTCGCCGTCGGGAGAAATCTCGCCGCGATGCGTGTCGAATTCCTTCTCGAAGCGCTCGCACACCTTGTAGCCACCCATGATGGCGCAGGACAGCGTGCGGCAGACCTTGATGTGGCGCCGGCCGATCGGCTTGCGGCGGAACATCGGGTAGAAGGTGACGACTTCGTAGACGTTGATCGGCTGCAGCTCGAGCTTGGCCGCGACCCACTCGATGGCCTGGTCGGAAATGTAACCGACGTCCTCCTGGATGAGATGGAGGAGCGGCAGCGTCGCGCTGCGCTTCACCGGGTAGTGGGTGATGACCTCGTCGATCTTGGCGAAAGTTTCGGGCTTCAGATTCATTAACTCAGAAATGGATCACCACGAAATACACCAAACACACGAAAAGCCGGGAGACTTGCGGTGTTGGGATTTCATTTCGTGTCTTTCGTGTGTTTCGTGGTTTTTCACTCACCGATCGCACTCGCCCATGACGAAGTCGAGCGAGCCGAGGATGGAGACGACGTCGGAGATCAGGCAGCCGACGCAGAGCTTGGGCAGGATGGAGAGACTGGAGAACGACGGGCCGTGGATGCGCAGGCGATACGGCACGCCGCCGCCCTTCGAGACGACGTAGAAGCCGAGGATGCCCTTCGGGTTCTCGTGCTCGAAATAGACTTCGCCGGCGGGCATCTGCGGGCCCTCGGTCACGATCATGAAGTTGTTGATCAGCTCCTCCATCGAGGTGAGCACCTTGTCCTTGCGCGGGGCAAAGATGCGGCGCGCCTCGGGGGCGTAGTAGTCGCCGCCGGGGAATTTTTTGATCACCTGTTTGATGATGCGGACGGACTGCTTCATCTCCTCGCCGCGGACGAGGTAGCGGTCGTAGCAGTCGCCCTTCGAGCCGATCGGCACGTCGAACTCGTATTGGTCGTAACCCCAATACGGACGGTCCTTGCGGAGGTCCATCGCGACGCCGGAACCGCGGAGATTCGGGCCGCTGAGGCCGTAGGACATCGCGTCCGCCTTCGAGATCACGCCGATGCCGGCGGTGCGGTCGATGAAGATCTTGTTGCGCGAGAGCAGCGCCAGCACCTCGTCGAGGACGGGCAGGAAGTCGTCGCAGAACTTGTCCACTTCCTCGAGCCAGCCGGGCGGGAGGTCGCGCGCGACGCCGCCGATGCGCGTGTAGCTGGTGGTGAAGCGCGCGCCAGTGAGCTTCTCGAAAAGCGTGTAGAGCTTCTCGCGCTCGTTGAAGGTATACATGAACACCGTCCACGCGCCGACATCGATGCCGAACGCGCCGAGGCCGAGCAGGTGCGAGGAGATGCGCGCCATCTCGGAGGTGAGGACGCGGATGGCATTGACGCGATCCGGCACCTTCAGGCCGGCGAGCTGCTCGACGGCGTGGGCGAAGGTGTGGTTGTTCGCGAGCGGGGCGATGTAGTCCAACCGGTCCGTGTAGGGCACGAACTGGTTGTAAGTCATGTTCTCCGCCAGCTTCTCGTCGCCGCGGTGCAGGTAGCCGATGACGGGGTCGGCCTTGGTGACGGTCTCGCCGTCGAGTTCGAACTGCACGCGCAGCACGCCGTGGGTGGACGGGTGCGACGGTCCCATCGAGAGGGACATCTTCTCCGGATCGAATTCCTTGGGGAAATTCGCGGCGGTCTTCGCGGAGGCGTCGGGGAAAGTATGCTCGGTGGCCATCGGGTTAGGCGTTGTCGGGCTTCGGGCGGCGCTCGTTCCAGGCTTCGTCCTTCGCGCGCGGTTCGGCTTCGCTCATCGGCTCGCCGGGTGTGGCGACGAAGGGGCCGCCGGCCATCGGCGCGGCGATCGTGCCGACTTTGACCTCGGCGGCGATCTCGGCGTCCGGCAGGTCGGTCGGCATGCCGGCGAGCGGGAATTCCTTGCGCAGCGGGTGCCACGGATAACCTTCCCACATGAGGATGCGGCGCAGGTCGGGATGGCCCTCGAATTTGATGCCCATCAAGTCGTAGCACTCGCGCTCGTGCCAGTTCGCGCCGGCCCAGAGACCGGAGGTCGTCGGCATCGAGGGGTTCGCGTCGTCGAGGCAATCCGCGGCGAGGCGCACCCAGACGTGCTTCGTGCTCGAGTAAAGGTGCCAGACCACGGTGAACCGCGGGGACTTTTCCGCGCTCCAGTCGACCGCGGTGAGGTCCGTCAGGTAATCGTAGCCCTGCGTGTCGCGCAGGAACTTCAGGACGGCGATCGCGTCGGCGGCCGGGACGTTCAGCGCGGGGTGGTCGAGGCTCGGACGGGGCGTGACGGCCGGAAATTGGGCTTGGACGGCGGAGATGACGTCGGCGTTGGGAGCGGTCATGGCGGGCGCGGCGCTCAAGCGGTGAGCAAACGGGAAGCCGAACGCTCTTGTCCGACCTTTTTCTGGAGTTTCAGGAGCGCATCGAGCAGCGCCTCCGGCCGCGGCGGACAGCCGCTGACATAGACGTCCACGGGAATGATGCGATCGACGCCCTGCAGCGTCGCGTAGCTGCGATACATGCCGCCGGTCGAGGCGCAGGCGCCCATGGCGATGACCCATTTCGGCGCGGCCATCTGGTCGTAGATGCGGCGGACCTGCGGGGCCATCTTGTAGGTGACGGTGCCGGCCACGATCATGCAGTCGGCCTGGCGGGGCGAGAAGCGCATGACCTCTGCGCCGAAGCGCGCGATGTCGAACTTCGCGCCGCCCGCCGCCATCAACTCGATGGCGCAGCAGGCGAGGCCCATGGGCATCGGCCACATGGAATTGTTGCGGATCCAGTTGATCGCCGAGTCCAGCGTCGTGGGCACGACATTGCCCTCGATCTTGCTGTCGTAACTCAGGTCTGTGTTGGGAGAAACCATGACGGTAGCGCGTAGAAAAAAATGCACCGCACCCTACCAACCGACCCCCGACGGGCAAGGCCCTTTTGGTAAAATTGCCTCTGCATTAGCTCGTCATAAGCACGGGAGGAATTCCGGTTCTGATTCGCGTCTCCCTCGCCGCAGTAGGTCAGTCGCAACTTCACCCCCGGGAGTGGCGTTCGGCAACGCTGTCTTGCGCCCGCTTCGTCACTACGGGAGAGTCGCCGGAGCGGGCCGCCTCCTTCCCCTCCCCCCCCATGCCTTCGTTGCGGTTTTCCTTTCTGGCGATTTGCCTGACTCTAGTCGCCGCCCTTCCAACGCGAGCCGCCACGCCGACGGCGGCGGCCGAGCTGCGACTCAAATTCGCCGGCGTCACCTACCAGCATCGCTGGTCACAGCAGACGCAGCACGAATTCACGCCGGTAGGACAGGAAGATCTCAAGCAGTGGCAGGATATGGTGACCGTGAACGTCCATCCCGCCGTCCACGATGGCGAAGCGCTCGCCGGCATCGCCAATGCGGTGCTGGGGAACTACCAGCGCGCTCGCGGACGCGTTCTGCGCACGTCGTCCGTGCCACGCACGCCCGAACGGCCCGCCGAACACTTCGCCGCAGTCGTTCTCGGCACGCCGGAGTTCCTCGAGATCGCGTTCACCCGGCTGAAACTGCATCAAGGCACCGGAGTCGTCCTGACCTATTCGCATCGCATCTATGGCAAGGCGGCCGGAAACGAGGCCAGCGCCTGGCTCAAAGCTCACGGCGGCGAAATCGAGAAAGCGCTGATGGCTTTTGAGAACTTTCCCGCGCTGCCGGAACTCAAGCTGTCTGAGTGAGTAAGTCCGTGGACCCAAGCGACGCAGAAACCGGTCCCACGTCGCGACGCTCGCTCCCGCAGCCGCCGCGCAGCGGCTCCTCGACGCTCTAAAAAATGGCGGAGAGGACGTGAATTTAGGACGAACTAAAGATAGCCTAATATCCCTCTCATAGTTTGCCAATACGTCCCCCGCGGCAGTGGAGAGCATGCCCCCGCGCTGACGAGTGTTAGGGGGAGAGGAAATAGTTGGTAATAAATCGTTGCCTCAGACGTTTCCGGCAGGGAATCTACCCAAGCTGGCATAGGGCCAATGCTGGCGCACCAACTATAGTGTTCTAGTGGTTAGCGCTTCTGGAGTTCCGGATCGGTGTCCGGTCGGAATAGTGTTTTCCACCGACGCTCACACCCGCTCAAAATGATCTGGCTTATTCACTCCGCTGACTGGCAACTCGGTGCCCGGGTCGCCCAATTCGGCGCCAAAGCCGGACAATTTCGCACCATTTGATTCGCGACGTTGCCCCCCTGCCGTCGCCGTCAGCAAGCAATTCGCCGCCGCCCTAGCCGCAGGAGATCGCAAGTCGCTTACTTTCTAATGTTTGATTCAACCTCCTAACTGCAACGTTCTGCACAATTCCGAACATCTATTTTCGACCTATCTCAACCGGCGATGATTCGCTTTATCCATACCGCCGACTGGCACCTCGGACAGACTTTTCACGGCTACGATCGCGACCCTGAACACGCCGCGTTTCTCGCATGGTTGGTCGAGCGTCTCGTCGAACGCCGCCCCCACGCGCTACTGCTTGCCGGGGATGTCTTCGATACCGTCAACCCCTCCGCTCAAGCCCAGCGTCGCTTCTTCGATTTCCTCGCAGAAATCCATCGTCAATTGCCCGCGCTCCAAATCGTGCTCACCGCTGGCAACCACGATGCCGCCTCCCGACTCGAAGCCCCCGAAGCGCTGTTCCGCGCATTGAACATCCGCGTAGTCGGCACCGTTCCGCGCCGAGCCGACGGGGCGCCTGATTATTCTCGTTTTCTGATCCCCCTTCGTGGCGACACTGGCCAGGTCGAAGCCCTCGTTTTGGCCGTGCCGTTTCTTCGCCCGGCGGATGTGCCGGCCGTCGCCGACGCCGCCGATCCATACCTCGATGGCATTCGCGCCCTCTACCACGAGCTGACCCATTTCGCTCTGGCTCAGCGCGACGCGGACCACCCCGGGGCCGCCCTTATCGCGCTTGGTCATTGCCACCTCGCCGACGGACAGGAGACGAGCGACTCTGAAAGGCGACTGGTCGTCGGAGGTGCCGAGGCGCTGCGCCCCGACACGTTTCCCGCCGAGCTCGCTTACGTCGCGCTCGGTCATCTTCACCTCCCGCAATCACTCGACGCGGGACGCATTCGCTACTGCGGGAGCCCTCTGCCGCTTTCTTTTTCGGAGGACCATTACGAACACCAAGTCCTCGACGTTTGCCTCGATGCCGGCCGCGCGACGGTCACGCCTATCCGCGTCCCGCGCGCCGTCCCGCTGCTCCGCCTGCCTCGCGGGCGCATCTGCGCTCTTCTAAGCGAATTATTGGCAGAGTTGGAAAAACTTCCTCCGGCTTCCGCGGGTTCGCCGACTTCGTGGCCATACCTGGAGATCAACGTGCTCGACGATGGTCCTGATCCCACGCGCCGACGGCAGATCGAGACGGCCTTGGAAAACAAAGCTGCGCGGCTCGCCACGATCCGCCTCCACCCGCCGGTGGCGCTCGCGATGAGCGACGCAGCCGCCAGCGATCACACAGCGCTCAACGCTCCGCGCGACGCTTCGGGACTCCAAGCCCTCGATCCGCTCGCCCTCGTGTCCGAGCATCATCGGCGACGCTACGGTCGCGAATGCGCTCCTGAACTGCTCACCTGTCTGCGCGAGATCATCCTCGCCGCCGAGAACGGCGATGATCCGCTGCCCTCTGCCGGCAAACCGCCACCGGCATCGCCCGCGGCGATCACTCCGGCGAACGGCGCCTCCGCCCCATGAAGATTCTGCGCATCGCTCTCCGGAATCTGGCCTCGCTAGCGGGGACGCACACCGTCGACTTCACTCGCGAGCCGTTACGCTCTGCCGGCCTCTTTTCCATCAGCGGCCCCACCGGCTCGGGCAAGAGCACTTTGCTCGATGCCCTCTGCCTCTCGCTCTACGAATGCACGCCCCGTCTCGACGTCGCCCGGGGCGGACAGATTCCCGACGGCGCCAGCACGGGCACACTCACTCCGCGTGATCCCGGCAATCTGCTGCGCCGCGGAGCCACGGACGCTTTTGCCGAGGTGGCTTTCGTCGGCGTCGACGGCGCGACCTACACGGCCCGCTGGAGCATCCGTCGGGCGCGCAATCGCCCGGACGGAAATCTTCAGAATGCGGAGATGGTCCTTTTCGCCGGCAATGTCGCCCATCCCGACAACGGCCCGATCGTCGGCGGCGGCAAGAAGACGGAGGTTGCGGCGGCCATCGTCGGAAAAGTCGGGTTCAGCTACCAGCAGTTCACTCGCGCGGTGCTACTCGCGCAGAACGATTTCGCGGCCTTCCTCAAAGCGAGCGATTCCGACCGTGCCTCCATCCTCGAGGCGCTTACCGGCACCGAGAAATTTGCCTGCATCTCCCGGCTCGTGTTCGAGCGCCACAAACGCGAGCGCGAGGCCGTATCGCTGCTCGAGGGCAAACTCGAGGGCACTGCTCCGCTCGCCCCCGAAGCCCGCGCCACCGCGGAGGCGGAATGCAAAATCGCCGCTGATGCACTCACCACTGCCGAGGCGGCCCTCGTCGGCGTCCAGCAGCACCTTCGCTGGTTCGATCGCGCACACGCACTTGCCGCCGAGGCCGACAAAGCCGCCGCGTTCGTCGCCGCCGCTCGCACGGCCCTCGATGCCGCCGCGCCTCGCGAGGCGGATCTAGCCCTCACGGAGAAACTACTCCACACCCTACGCCCGCTCCACGACGAGGAACAAGCCGCCACCAACCGGCTCGCCGAGGTCCGCCAAAAATCGCACGACGCCGAACAACGCCACACTGCCGCGACCGCCGCCCTGAAAGACCGGCACGCCGCTCAAGTCGCCGCCGGCACCGTCGCAGCCGCAGCCCTCCACGCGCTGGCCGAAGCCCAACCTGCGCTTGAACGTGCGCGCTTGCTCGACTCCCAGATCGCCGGCCTCGCACCGCGCCTGACCGACGCCACCACGGCGCGCACGAAAATCGAAACCGACCGGCTCGCCGCCGAGCAATCCCTCCGCGCTCTTCGCGGTCAGCTCGTCGATCTCGAGACGAAGATCGCGAGCCTGACGACCAAACAAGCCGCGCTCGCTCCTTACGCCTCGTTTGCAGAAGACTTGGCCGTCTGGCGCGAACGACTCGCCGCCGCCGAAATCGCCCGCTCCGCACTCGCCGAGAAATCGCTCGAAGCCACGAAGCTCGCGCGCCGCGCCGAGCAACTTCGCGTCGACTTGGACTCCGCGCGCGCCGCCCTGGCCGAACACCAGCGCGTGCTCGATCAAGCGACCGCGGTGCACGCTGCGGCCGAGCAAGCGGCCCGCGCCTTCGATCCCGAGGCTCTGGCCGCACGCCGCCTCGCGCTCGAAGCCGAGCAAGCTGCGATCTCCGCGCTCCAATCGCATCTCGCCCGCGTCGCCGATCTCGACAGCCGGCACCGAACCGAACTGGCGACGCTCAATCGCCTCGCGACCGAGCGCGACGCCGACGCCAAGGCCCTCGACGAAATCGCCCACACCCGACTTCCTGCGGCCGCCAGCGCCCTCGCTGCCTCCGAGGCCGCCCTAAAACTACTGGAAGCTGCCGCCGACCGGACGGTGCCGAAGCTTCGAGCCGCGCTCCTGCCGGAGCGTCCTTGTCCGGTCTGCGGGTCGCTTCACCATCCGGACGCTCACGCCGCGCACGGGATCGAGCCCGCCGCGCTGCGCGAGCTTCGCGCCCAAGTCGCCACGCACCAAAAAGCCCACGACGATTTGCGGACCGAGCAAACGCGTCTTCAAACCTCCCTCGACCTCGCAGAGAAAACCCGCACCACGCGCCAGCAGTCCGCCGACCAACTCGCCGCCGAACTGGCCCGCGCACGCGCCACGCGTCCATCGACCCCAGCGCTCGCGCCTTTGCTCGCGTTGACCGACGCCGACCAACCCGCCGCCGTCGAGGCCGCGCTCGCGAAGCACGCCGGGGCGCGGACCGAACACGAGCAACAGGAACGCGCTCAACGCACCGCTGCCGCCGCGTTGACCGACGCGGCGGGCCAACTCGGCAAAGCCCGCACCGCCCACGCCGCCGCCACCCAGAATCTGGCCGGCCAAGAAGCCGCCCGCGCCGCCGCCGAGGCATCCCTCGTTGCTGCAAAAACCCAGCTCACCGCCGCAGAAACCGATCTCAACTCCCGCCTGGCCGCGCTCGAACCGCTGCTGCAAACCGTTCCTGGCGCTCGCGCTGCGTTCGCGGAAAGCGCGCCCGCCTTTGCCGCATCCTTTGCCGCCAGCGTCGACTCGCTCCGCCGCCTCCGCCAGGAATTCGACGAAGTCACCGCGCTCCGCACCCAAGACTTGGCCCGCCTGCCCGGACGCGAGGAAGCGCTGGGCACGGCGACGCAGGCTCTCATAGCCGCCACGAAGGTCGAGGCCGGCTTGCGCGAAGAGCAAACGCGCCTGCAACACGACCGACAGGGTCTCTTCGGCGGGCGCGCGGCCGGCATCGTTCAGGCGGAGTTGGAGAAATCCGCCGCCGACGCCAAGACCGCGCACGAGTCCCGCGCTCGCGAGCTCGTCGAATCCGAAAAAGCCCACGCCGCCACCACCGAGGCGTGCAAGAACCTCACGGGCGATTTGGCGAACGCCACTGCCGCGCTCACGGCTGCTCAAGCCGCGCTCGACCAAAACCTCGCTCGCTTCGTCCGGCCTTCGGGCGAACTGTTCGACCGCGGCGCGCTCGCTTCCTATCTCGCTCGCGATACCGATTGGCTCGCCGCCGAACGGCAGGCCCTCGCCGCATTGCGCGACGCGTTTCAGACCTGCAGCGGGCGACACGCCGCGCATGCCGCTGCGCTCGAGGCGCATCGTGCCCAACCGTCCACCGTCGATTCAGAAGAGACGGTTCGCACGCAACACACCGCGCGCATGGCGGAACTCACCGTCGCCAAGGAGCGCGACGTCCAGGCCCGCGCCGTCCTCGCTTCCGATGATCGACGCCGGCAGGCCGCCTCCGATCTGCTCAAACAGATTGAAGAACGCCGCGCCCTCATCGCCCCGTGGGGATCTCTGGACGAACTCATCGGCTCCGCCGACGGCGCGAAGTTCCGCGGCATCGTGCAACGTCACGCGCTCGATATCCTGCTGAGCCACGCCGACGCGCAGCTCGACCTCATCGCCGCGCGCTACCGTCTCGAACGTCTGCCCGAGTCGCTCAACCTCATCGTGTGCGACCGCGACATGGCCGACGAACGTCGCTCGGTGCATTCGCTCTCGGGCGGCGAATCGTTCCTCGTTTCCCTGGCGCTCGCGCTCGGCCTCGCCTCGCTGACTTCCAACCGGCTCCGCGTGGAGTCGCTCTTCATCGATGAAGGTTTCGGCAGCCTCGATCCCGCGACGCTCCAGACGGCGATGGACGCCCTCATGCGACTCGAATCGCAAGGTCGCAAAGTCGGCGTGATCTCACACGTGACGGAAATGGCCGACGCGATACCGGTGCAGATTCGCGTGGTGAAGGGCCGCGGCGGTGCGTCCCGCCTTGAGGTGCCCGGGGCCGCGCCTGCGTCTGCCGCACTAGACGCCGCAAGCGTTTCGCCCGACGCCGCCCCCGTTTCAGTTTCCGCTGTCGATGTGACGGCGCTCAGCACGGCGCTTCTCGAAGCGCTCCGAGTTGCCCGCAAGGCGGGAAAGGACGCGGTCTCTTGCAGTGCGCTCCGCAAACAATTGGGATGCGACACGCGGACCTTCGAGGCCGTTCGCCAGCATCTGGGAGCGCAACTCATCGCCACCGGCCGAAGCCTCAGCCTCGCGCCAGTCACGTCCGCTGCGCCTGCCGCCGCCTTGCCGTCGTCCGCCTCCGCGCCCCCACCGTGAACCTCACACTTTTCTGCCTGCACATACTGGCCCCCTAGTCAAAACGAGTCCCGTTTCTCCTAGGGCCTGTCGTCATATCAAGCACGGCACCCTTTATAATGAATCACTATATCAGCAGTGTTAAAGTGTCCAATTTTCGCTCAATCAAGCAACTATCGGCCAACCTAAGCCCGCTTAGCCCACTTGTGGGCCAGAACAATGCGGGCAAATCGAATCTTCTCAGTGCGATTCAATGGCTCATTTCTCCTTCCGCGGTTGAATCGAAGGATTTCCGCCTGCCTAGCCAACCGATCATAGTTGAAGCAACCGTCGAAGGCATCTCCGAGGAACTTCTCAAAGATAGTTTATATGAGAAGCACGCCAGCCGTATTAAGCCACGATTGAAGGAAGGCCGGCTTTCGATGCGTCGAGCGCTTGCGGCTGGGAAAACAAGAGCCAGCGATGCTGAACTAACCACACTGGATCCTGCTACAGGCGAATGGGATAACCCAGCGGGCATCGATGCTGCGATTAGTGCATTGTTTCCGGAGCCTGTCCGAATTGATGCAATGGTCGATGCACCCGAAGATGTCGCAAAATTCAAAACCAGCACAACGCTAGGAAAGCTGATTGCTCAACTAATTAAGCCTATAAATGAGCAACACGGCACGGAAATAAAAAAGGCATTGGAGCAGCTCGATTCATTGATGTCTGCCAATGGAAGCAAGAGACCTCAAGAGCTCCTACGCTTCGACCAAGATGCGACTGAATCGCTACAAGCCTATTTCCCAGGACTAAGCCTTACAATCGATTTTCCGTCCCCGCAGCTTACTGACTTGCTGAAAGCCGGGACGGTCAGGGTGAGCGAGGGATCCGATTCAGGGAAGCGCGACTTCACATCGCTGGGGCATGGCGCTCAGCGCTCCATTCATATGGCATTGGTGCAACTGCTGGCTAAGAGAACCCGTGGAGGCGCCTCATCGTCACGCTGCACACTGCTATTGATAGACGAGCCCGAGCTTTACTTGCACCCCCAAGCGATCGAGCAGGTGCGCCTCAGCCTACGCAAACTTTCTACAAACGGATACCAAGTGATCTACAGCACGCATACGCCTCTCATGTTGGGCAGAGAAGAGATACAGACAGCAAACATAGTCAGCAAAGTCTCGGGAGAGATTGGAACGATTGTGAATACGCGTGCGCAGGAAGCCGTTCGCGATGCCTTTCAGGGGGATACCGTAAGTCAGGCAAAGACAATATTTGAGCTTTCGAACGCGAAGGAGGTCCTGTTTGCCAAACGAGTGATCTTAGTCGAGGGGCACTCCGAGTTGGAACTCATTTCCAGCGTGTATGAGGCTGTCGTCGGACGTCCGCTCGCCGCAGATAAACTTGGGGTGGTCAAGATGAGTAGCTGTGGAGATTTCGCGAAGGCACTGGACGTCCTTTCACGGATGGGTATCGAGGCTCGTGCGTTGGCCGACCTCGATTTTGCATTCATCGAGGCGCCGAAGGCGAAGCTTGTGGATCATGACGATAAGGACAGGTCCGCCGTCAAAGCCTGGTTCGGTGCCAACAAGGGGCCGAAGATCGTCCTGAACGACGAGGGCTGGCCGACAAAGAAGTCCGATGGAGGGGCTGAAGGTGCCTTTCGGAGTATGGCACTTGATGGCGTGAATACAGCCGCGATCCAAGCGCTTCACGAGCGTCTTAAGCAGAAAGGCATCTGGGTCTGGTGTAAGGGGTCGCTAGAGCACATCCTAGGGCTGTCCGCCAAAAACGATCACAAGATTATTGCTGAGTATCGAAATTCCCTAGCAAGCGGCACCGCTCAATTTGGTGATAAAGCTGCTCTCACGGAACTCTGTGAATGGCTGACGCAGTCCTAGTGATTTGACTCTAGAGTTGCCCCAAATGAATACCATCATCGCCTCACTATCCCTCAGCTCAGACCCCGCGATCAACTACGCCTTCCAGCAGAACGCGATTCCAGTCCTCAAAGAGCTGCGGTTTCAAAATGACGGCGCCGCGCGAAAGGATCTCGTCATTCGCGTCACCACCGAGCCGGCATTTGCGGCGCCGGTGGAGATTCGGGTGCAGGCCATCGAGGCCAACGGAGAGTTCCGGGTCTCGCCGCTGGATCTGAAACTCAGCCCCGGGTTTCTCTCGGAGCTGAACGAAAAGGTCGCCGGCTGGCTCAAGGTTGAGGTGGTCGAGGGCGATACGGTGCTCTGCGCGCGAACCGAGTCGGTTTCGCTGCTGGCGCGCAATGAATGGTGTGGGCTCGTGTCGCTACCGGAAATTTTGGCGGCGTTCATCCTGCCAAACGATCCGGCGATCATGCCGATCCTCAGTCGTGCCTCGGATCTGTTGCGTGAGTCCACCGGGCGCGCGGCGCTCAACGGCTATCAGGACAAAAGCCGCAAACGTGCTTGGGAACAGGTCGCTGCCATCTACCGGGCCGTAGCCGAACTCGGCATCCGTTACATCAACCCGCCGGTCAGTTTCGAAAGCTCCGGTCAGAAGGTTTCGTTTCCCTCCCGGATCGTGGCCGAACGCTTCGGCACCTGCCTCGATCTGACGCTGCTTTTCGCCGCCTGTTGCGAACGCGCCGGCCTGCATCCACTGGTGCTGATGCACGAGGGCCACGCCTACGCGGGTTGCTGGCTGGAGGAGCGGACGTTCCCCGATTCCGCCGCCGAAGGAGCCGATGCCCTGCAACAGTGCCGCAAGCTGGAGACCGAGCAACTGATCACGGTCTTTGAGACGACTCTCGTCGCCAGCGAAGTCCCGGGCCAACTCGGCGACGCCGAGCGGCTCGCCCGCGAACACCTCCAAATAGAAAAACCGTTCCGCCTCGCGCTCGACGTCCACCGCGCCCGCATTGCCCGGATCGTGCCGCTGCCCATTCCGGGCCTCTCCCAAGTTGAGGAGTCTCCGGGTTCATACGGGCAAGCGGTTCGCGTCGAAGGCATCGGCGACCGCGACTTCGCCGAGCCCATCAATCCGACCGCAGTAACTGCCGCGAAGCCTGCCACGCGCATCGACCAATGGAAAAGCCGGTTGCTCGATCTCAGCCTACGCAACCGGCTGCTGAATTTCAAAGAGACCAAATCGACCATCCGCCTCCTGTCGGCCTCGCCTGAGCATGTTGAAGACGAACTGGCGGCAGAAGCGGAACTCGCCCTACGTCCGAAACCGAAGCTGATGGGCGAGGACGACCCGCGCCACGGGGCGACCCTGACCAAGCAGCAGCGCGCTGATGCTCTCGCCGCCCATTTGGTGGACGAGCTGAAGCATGGCCGGCTGCACACTCATCTCGACGAAGCCGAACACGCCCGGCGCCTCACCGAGCTGTTCCGCGCGGCCCGCAATGCGCTGGAGGAAAACGGCACCAACACGCTTTTCGCCGCGGTGGGCCTGCTCGAGTGGCGCGAAACCGAGCACAGCGACAGGATCTACCGCGCGCCGTTGCTCTTGGTTCCGGTGGAGCTGAAGCGGAAATCCGTGCTCGAAGGATTCTCACTCCGCCGCATCGATGAAGAAACGCGCCTCAACGTCACTCTCATGGAAATGCTGCGGCAGAATTTCCACAAGGAGATCCCCGGCCTGGACCCACTGCCTGAAGATGAGACCGGGGCGGACGTTGCCCGGGTTTTTCAGCTCTTCCGTGATGCCGTGCGCGATCTTCCCGGCTGGGAGGTGAAGACCGAAATCTGGCTCGGCCAGTTTTCCTTCACGAAGTTCCTGCTCTGGAAGGACCTCGCTGATCGCTTGGACGACCTGACGCGCAACCGCATCGTCAACCACCTCGTCAACGCCGCCGGCACGCCCTACGCCAATCCGCCCGACGACATCAAGCCACCGCAACTCGACGACCAGTTTCATCCGCGGGACGTGTTCTGTCCGCGTAGTGCCGACTCCTCGCAGCTCGCGGCGGTCATGGCCGCGGCGGCCGGCCATGATTTCGTGCTCGAAGGCCCGCCCGGCACGGGAAAGTCGCAGACCATCACGAACATCATCGCCCACTGCCTTGCCCACGGGAAGCGGGTGCTGTTCGTCGCCGAAAAGCGCGCGGCCCTCGATGTAGTGCATCGGCGTCTGCGCGAGGAAGGTTTGGAGCCGTTCTGCCTCGAATTGCATTCCAACAAAACCGGCAAGGCCGATGTCCTCGCCCAATTCGATCGCAGCCTGAAGTTTGCGGCGGAAAACGGGGCGATCGACTGGGAGCACCGAGCCGCCGAACTGGAGCGTCTGCGCGTGGCCTTGAACGGCTACACGCGCGCCTTGCATTGGCGGACTCCTTCCGGTCTCAGTGCGCACAGTTGTTTCGATTATCTCCTGCCGCGACAGACGGAGGCCACGGTCAAGCTCGATGCATGGCCGGCCCTGCTCGAAACCCCGGCGGCGAAGCTGGAAGACACCCGCCAGCTCGCCCGTCATCTGCAAGAGCGCGCCCGGGTCGTCATGCCGCTGCACGACCACGCTCTGGCCCCGCTCGCCTGCGAGGAATGGTCTCCTGCCTGGGCGGAGCGCGCACTGGAGCGAATCCGCGCGTTGGCCGGCCATGCGCAGAAGGCGGCCGAGGCCACCCGAGATTTGCGGACATGGCTGCGTCAACCTGGTGATTCGGTGTCACTGGCCCAGCTGCGCCACCTTCGCTCGCTGACCGAAAGCCTCCTCTCTCCCGAACCGGTCGGCCCGGCTTTCGCCACCACTCCGTGGAGTCAGTTGGCGGCGGATCTTGATGGATGGATTTCGCACGCTGATGAGCGCGCGAAACTCAGGTCCAAGCTGAAACATGTCCATGAACCCCAATCCGGCGGGGTCGTAGCGTTGCCCCCCGAGACTTGGAGCACCGCCGACTTCGACACGCGTCTGGCGTTGGCACGCAAGCTCATCGCGCTGAATCGAACCGCTATCGAAGCCGCGCGCGACCTGCGGGCTTGGCTAAAGGCACCCAGGCCGACAGCAAAAAGGACGGAGCTTGCTCAACTTGTTGCCTTGTCTGACAGCCTGCTCGCGGCATCCCCTGTCGCATCCGCTTTCGCGACCGAGACTTGGTCGGCATGGGTCGGGCGCTTTGATCGGTGGATCGAGCTGGCGGCCGAGCGAGTGAAGTTGCGCGCTGAACTCGTCGGATACGACGAGCAAAAGCTTCTCGCGCTTGAACTAGACACGCTGAAGCAGAAATGGGAGTCGGGGAGGAATGCGTGGTTTCTGATGAAATGGCTGCGCGTCGGTTATGTGCGCCGTCACTTGCGCACGGCTAGGACCGATCAGGTCAAGCCGGAGGTCAGTGCTTTGGAGCAGGTTCTCGTTGCGGCACTAAGACTCCGCATGGTGAATGCTGAACTCGCGGGTGCGCGCGCCGATGCCGAGGAACGCCTAGGACCGATCATTTGGTCCGAGGGCGAACCTGATGTGGCAAGACTGGCGTCAGTTCGTGCATGGGGTGCAACTCTCCACGAGCGCCTCGCTGCGCTCGCGGGCGAGGACATGGACTGGCTTGCGGTTCTTCGGCAGTTGATCGGCCGTTTGCTTCCAGAGGGACCAGCGGGCTACGGCCCGGATACGAAAGTGGGCCGCCGTGTTAAGCGCTTTCACGATGACCTGGTCGGTTTCGACGAGGCTTATGAATCATTGAGCGAGGCGGCAGCTCTAGATCGCGAGCAACTAGACAGTTCCCCCGACCACCTTGCTGCTGTCGGCGCCGCGCTCGAGGTCTTTGTCGTGTCCGCCCCGAGGCTTCGCTCGATTAATGCCGATCTCGCCGCGGCGTCCGCGACAGCGCAGGCGTGTCTCGGCGTGCTGTGGGCCAAAGGCGAACCCTCAGCAGAAGCACTCGGTCGGGCCAGCCAGTGGGGCAAGATGCTCCACACGCGCATGGTCGATTGCGCCGGGGATGACTTGGCTTGGCTCGGGCAGCTGCGTCAGCTATTCGCGACCTTGTTTACCGAAGGCCCTGCGGCCTATGCCCAGGGCACCGGTATCGGTGAGCGCCTGAGGCGCTACGCTGAGACATTTACCACATTCGAGCAGGCCCTAGATCATCTCGCGGCGGAGGTGACGTTGCGGCGCGAATCAGTTGATGCCGCGACCGATCATCTCACCGCCGTGCGTGCGCTCACAGATCGTGTGCCCACGTCGTGGAATCAGATCCGCGAATGGTGCTCCTGGCAGAAGGCTCGCCGGGCGGCGATGGCCACCGGGCTCGAACCCGTGATTGCCAAACTGGAGTCGGCCGAGGGCGCTATGCTGGACGTCCCCGCGTTGTTCGAGCGCAGTTTCCGCAAAGCGCTGCTGTTCGCGCTAATTGAGCGGGAGTCGGCGTTGCGCGAGTTTTTCGGCCGCGAACACAACGAGCGCATCGAGCGGTTCCGTGAACTCGACGAAAAACTCGCAAGCCTGTCCCGAGAACTTATCCGCGCTCGACTGGCTGCGGGTATCCCACGCGACCAAGGCATTGATGATGTGCCGAAGGCGGAAATAGGTCTGCTCCGGAGGGAGATCGGAAAGCGCATGCGCCACATCCCTGTCCGCAAGCTCCTGGCCGGTATCCCGAAATTGCTGCCACGGCTCAAACCCTGCGTTCTCATGAGCCCGCTGTCGGTGGCGCAATACCTCGAGGCATCCCACGAAAGCTTCGATGTCGTAATCTTCGACGAAGCCTCCCAAATTCCGGTTTGGGATGCGGTCGGCGCCATCGCCCGTGGCAAGCAGTTGATCATGGTTGGCGACCCGAAGCAGCTGCCGCCCACGAATTTCTTCAGCAGCGCTGGGGATGACGATGACGAGGACCTGACTCCAGACGCACACAAGGATCTGGAGAGTGTGCTCGACGAACTGATGAGCAATCAGGTGCGGCACAAGCGCCTCCAATGGCACTACCGCAGCCGGCACGAGGGACTGATCACCTTCAGCAACCGCCAGTATTACGAAAACGACCTGCTCACGTTTCCATCTCCGGAGGCGGGTCATGGCGGCGTGCGTTTCCGTCATCTGCCAGAGGCGCGCTACGACAAAGGCGGAAGCCGAACCAATAAAAAGGAAGCAGAGGTATTGGTAGCCGAGTTGGTGAAACGCCTGCGCACAAACGACGGGCCGCGCCGGTCCTACGGCGTTGTCACCTTCAGCCAAGCCCAGCAGCAACTAGTGGAGAACCTGCTCGACGAAGAGCGCCGCAAGCACCCGGAGATCGAGATCCACTTTGGCGATGGGCCGCCCGTCGAAGGCGAACCGGTGTTTGTGAAGAACCTTGAGAACGTGCAGGGGGATGAGCGAGACGTGATTCTGTTCTCGATCTGCTACGGCCCGGACGAATCGGGTAAGGTCTCCATGAACTTCGGCCCACTCAACCGCGACGGCGGTGAGCGCCGACTCAATGTGGCCATCACGCGCGCCAAGCACGAGGTCTTGGTTTTCAGCGGCCTGCGCGCCGATCAGATTGATCTCACCCGCACTCGCGCCCGCGGCGTGCGTGACCTGAAACACTTCCTCGACTACGCCGACCGTGGCCCGAAGGCGCTGACCGCCGCGACCACGGCCTCTTCGTCCGCCGACGCAGATTCCGAATTTGAGCGGATGGTCGCTGCCCGCATCCGCACGGCGGGTTACGAGGTTCATCATCAGGTGGGCTGCTCGGGCTACCGCATCGACCTGGGCGTCGTGGATCCAGCCGCACCGGGCCGCTATCTGCTAGGCATCGAATGCGACGGTGCGACCTACCATCGGGCGGCCACTGCGCGCGACCGCGACAAGCTCCGCCAACTCATCCTCGAAGGCCTCGGCTGGAAGCTTCACCGCATCTGGTCCACCGATTGGTGGCATGACGCAAATAAGGAGATGGATAAACTCTTGGCCGCGATCGCCTCAGTCCGTGCGGCGCCCAATTCACTTCAATCTAGCTCATGACATTACGAGGATTCCTACGTGAAGTAAATGCGGCGCAAAAGCGCGCCGCTCGGGCCAACGAGCGTCAGGCACGCCTCCATGCCCGTGCCCTCAAGCTTCAGGCAAAAGCGGATGAAATCGAACGGGCAGCGGCCGAGGTGGAGGAGTTCGAAGAGCGAGTGAAGCAACTCACCAGCATACATCACGACGTGGGTGAACCAATGGACTGGGTCGAGATACGGGATCGCCCGGCTCCCTTCTCGCCCCAGCACACTAGTCGCTGGGAAGACGCTGCCACACAGGAGCGAGATAAGTTCAAACCGGGATTCTGGCAGCGTATTTTTGGCAAGGAAACGGCACTTCGTGAAGAACTTGAGCGACAGATCGTCGCGGCTCGCAAGCGGGATGACATGAGCCATCAAGGTGCCATCAAGCTCCACGGGCAGCAGCTTGAACAATGGCAAGAACTCCATCAAACGGCAGTCGCCATCCTTGCGGGGGAAATCGATGCATACCGACGCGCAATTGAGGAGTTAGAGCCCCTCGCCGAATTACAGGAAATCGGCTGTGGGCTTGAGGTTTCTTTCCCCGATGCCCTCACGGCTGAGATCGACCTTGTCGTAGAAAGCGAAAAGGTGGTGCCGCGTGAGGCGAAATCGCTCACTCGAGCAGGCAAGCTGAGCACCAAGGCGATTCCCCAAGGCAAATTCCAAGAACTTTACCAGGATTACGTTTGCGGCTGTGTTCTTCGCTGCGCCCGCGAGTTCTTTTCGTTCCTCCCCTTGCAACGCGTCATCGTGAACGTGAAGGCCACGCTACTCGATACGGCCAGCGGGCATTCCCTGCCACAAACTATCTTAACTGCGGGTATTGCGCGCTCGACACTTGAAGGAATGAACTTCGTGGCCGTCGATCCTTCCGATTCGATGAAACTGTTTCCGCATCGAATGGGATTCAAGAGATCACAGGGGTTCTACCCCATCCAAGCTTTGCTGCCGGACGAGTATCCAAAAATCGCTTAAACCAGTTTCACTTCGCAGACCCGAAGGGTCTCTCCCGAACAAATGCGAGCACCCAATCTACACGCAGTGCGTGCAGACCCGTGAGCATCCGCCTTGCCCCTAATACCTCTGGAATGCGTGACACGCCACCCCTAAGGAAACTTAGGGTCTGAGGTCGGGCACCACCACTACGCTACCACTACACCACCACTCGGCCACCACCACGGTCATGCACGGGCCGGGATGAACGATGGCGACGGTCGCAAGGCAACCGCAGACGTGCCCGGAACCGTTGGCTTCGGCCGCCGGCCTGCGCCTCCCGTTGCCGGGCACGACTGCGGGCCGCGAAGGGGCCGGCCTTGTGGCAGCGCCCCGGCTCCCGTTGGTCGCCCGCGCGCTGCCGGGGCCGGTGTGCCCGGCGAGTCCGCCGGTGAGGAAAGAACAGCCAAACGGCTGGCAAAATGGACGATCTCGGTCATCCTTCCACGAATCACCTGCCAATGACGACACCCTGCGAACTACCCGCATGTCCCGCCGCAAACCGGCGCGTCTTGGCTATTCGCCTGTCAGGCCCGGGGCGTGGTTCAATGCGGATGATCCGCATCGACCGCCGCCCTGATGACCTCAACTAAGCCCAGATCGCGGTCGAGGCCGGTCTGGTCCCCGGGAAGGCCACCCGCATTCGGGCCGGGTGAGTGCTTCGCCCGATCTACCAAACCGCAGTTACGGGGCTGGTGCGTGGGTGGGTCGGGAGTGGCAGGGAGTCGCCGGAGCTCCGCGCGGCGTTCCCTGCGCCGCTTTGCCACGACGCGTCCGGCGTCGGGCGCCGGCGCGTCTAACCAGGGCGCGAAGCGCCCCGGACCCCAAGTGTCCACCAACGGAGGTTCATCATGACGATGCTCGATCCCAATCGTTTTGACCAATTGCCTGAATCGGAGTTGCTCCGCCGGATCGGCGGACTCATGGCGCTGATCGTAGA
Organism: Candidatus Didemnitutus sp.; assembly: GCA_041906465.1. Taxonomy (GTDB): domain Bacteria; phylum Verrucomicrobiota; class Verrucomicrobiia; order Opitutales; family Opitutaceae; genus Didemnitutus. Next base: position 145,911 of record JAYRJE010000009.1, read on the forward strand.
GCGCGGGCGGTTGCCTCGTCGCGTGGAATCGTCGGCGCCGCGTGTCGATCACACGTCGATGGACTTGATCGCCGACCCGGCGGAAAGGGCCATCGCAACGTATCTGGCACGGTATGGAGCGACAGGCGCGAGGCGGCTGGCGTCGGAGCTGGAACTGTCGGCTGCGCAGGTCGGCCGTGCGTTATCCCGCCTGCGAGCGAAGGGAATTGGGGAGCGGACGGGTCGGACGTCGGCCGCCCGCTATCGGTTGCGGCGGGATTTTAGTCGGAATTGAACTTCAAGCGGAGGTTAGCCTATAAAGTGCAGGATGGCTTGCTCCTGGGCGACGACCGAGGGAGTGGGGAACGGGTTGGTTTTAAGGGGAAAGCCACCAATTCTATTCGCGGGGCACGACGCCGGCGTGACCACCGACGCAAGTGGCGCAGCCCATTGCTGCAGGAGAGGCTGACTGAAGATATTTCCCGGGCGCAGGTGCTCGCCGTCGTTGTAGGCGATCCCTAGGTCGCGCAAACGGCGGCCATCAATATTGAAGGGATGAGGCGGTTGAACCTCTATTGCCGGCTCGTGCAGGACTGCCAAAAGACCGCCTAGGCCGGCCCACGCTCAACGAGAGCTACGAACGCGAGAAGCTCTAATCGGGCAAGAGCATCTGCCGCGCGAATTCGGACGGAAGAAAGACCTCCTCCTCGTTGATCTCATCATCCGGCCGGCGGGGCGCGGCCTGGACTCCCCAACGCCCCCAGTTGTCCAAGTCCAGTCCTTCCTCATAGCCCCCGAACAGTTCAAGCATGGCGGCCCCGGCCCGGATGTTCATTTCGGCGGCTGATTCGAGATCTATATCGGTAGAGATGCTCCGGGTAAGGATTGTCCGGACGCCACACACCTGATGGGGCATCAAGCACCGTCGCTCACCTTGGGCGCTCAGCCATTCCAGATAAATCAAAAATCCACCTTCGAGATTTCTCTTGGTGAACGCGTCGAAGATGAGATCGATCAGTTCGGGGCGGTCGGTCGTCCAATGGTAGCGCTCCTTGCCACCCGCCACTTTGGCGAGCGCCTCCTGCCCTTGCTTGGTTCGACAATACCAGGTTTTGCGAGCTGCCAATGCTTCCACAGCCGCGGGCTTAGCTCCTTTGAGGCGATGGATCAATTCAGGCTTGTTGCCGCTCACGATCTGGCCTGCTTGCTTCAGCAGTTTCTGGATTTCGGTCGTCGTCCCGTTGCGTTCGGCGGCCTCTTCCATGCTGAGTTTCAAAAGAAATCCCATTTGGACGAACCGCTCGGCGGCTGCCTCATAACTTTCGCCTAGGTAGACCGGCCCGTCGGCCAATTCCCGGCCGGGGGCATTGCAACATCCGCGGATGAAATAGGCCATGCGCTCCAACGGCTTGGGTTCGTCGGTGATTTCAAGGATCATCCAGTGGCTTGGCGAGGCCTCCCAGCCCGACTTCGCAATGATGGTGGGTAAGGTCGACACGAGTTTCTTGCAGAGCTGCTCGTCGTCTTTCGTGGGTTTCGGCCGCACGCCTGACTTGAGTTCGTATCGCACGACCACGTCGTCGGCGATTTCCTCGCCCTCGTCCGCGTCGTTAGGATCATCGCAGGCCGGCTCCTTCGCCCCGGCGGCTCTGAGTAATTCGGCCGCCTCGGTTAGCTCCCAATCGACCGCCATCTTCAGGGCAGATTCCCCGTGCTTGTCGGCTGCGTTCACATCCGCGTGGGCCGCCAGAAGCAGAAAGAGCATAGGTATCGGATCCTTGCCCTGTGCTTCCGCCCGTAGTGCGTCCATCATTGGTGTGCTGCCGTCTTGAGTGCAGGAATTGGGATTCGCGCCATGTTCGAGGAGCAGCTTAACGACGCCCGTGTGACCCTCAAGAATTGCGTCGTGAAGTGGAATGCGGGAATTGCCGGCTTTCAGGTTGGTATCGGCGCCAGCTTCGAGGAGCCACTGGCAGTAGCCTACATTCCCCTGCGAGGCCGCACAAAGCAAAGGATACGAAAAGAGGTCCCCCTTTGCGTGCTTGTTGGGGTCGGCACCGGCTGCTATTAGGACTTTGATGACTTCGTCGCGATTCTGTCGGATCGCACTACAGAGCGCAGTTTCGGCATACTTGGTCTTCTTTGGTGATGGCAGGTGGTTCACATCGGCCCCGGCAGCGATTAGCTTGCGGACGCATTCGACGTGTCCGTATCGGCTGGCTGCCTGCAAAGGGGCCTCGTCGGCGATATCCGTCACGTTTGGGTCGGCCTTTGCCGCGAGCAAAGCCTCCAAATGCTCAATCCGCCCCAGCCGCGCCGAAATGAAGAGTGCGGTCCGACCATCGCCGTCCGAGTGGTTGATGTCCTCGGCCTTGGCCAACAAAACTTTGAACTTGGCGATCCCGTAACGGGCTGCATGCCCCGCTTCGAACACCGGACGCGGTTCCAATTTCAAGAGGTCATCAAATGCGGCCACGAGCCAGCAACATCGGGAAATAAGGCGCTGACGCAACCCGGTTCCGAAAACGATAAGATTTCATGACCGCCAGATCGGTTTAGCTCCGCCTGAATTTCTGTGTAGCGCTTGCGCAGGACTTTCTTCACTTGGGACTGGCTGTCACCCAGAAAACGGGCAGCGGGCGGCTTGGTTCCCACTACGCAAAATTTCTTGCGGGATGGAGAAATCTTGTGTGCGTGCTGGTGTCCAATCCTGCTTTTCGACACCGACAAGATTCGCAACTCCTGATTCTCAGAGGCGCTGCAATTTGGAGATGCAGGGCAGAATCAAGATCCACGCTTCCCGGCACTCATTTGGCTTTGAGCAGATCAAACCGGCGGCGCTGTTCGTCCAACGCTAAATCGGCGAGCGGCAACAGTTGGTTGAGACTGAAGCGCCGCACCGCGTGTTCTGTAGTGAGATTGAGCAGGTGCGCTTGGATTTCGTCGGCGAGCAGAAGGAGCTTCATGTGCTGGGTGACTGAGGCTGGGGAAAGGTTCTCTTCCTTGGCCAATTGGAGACGTTTGAGGCCCGGTTCGTTGTCCAGTCGGCGCTGCCATGCGCGCGCCCGGTGAATCGCGTGTTGCGCCGGCTTGATCGAGGCTGCGGGTTGGCGGCGGCGCGCACCAAGTTCACAGGGGAAGGGCGTCACAATCCGGACCGGCACCGCACTGCCTGCCGAACCGAGCGCGACGTCGAGAGCGAGGGAAAGCGGGCGCCGCGGAGCACGCGCCACCGTGTCGCGTTGCTCAATCACGAGCCGTTCCTCCATGCCTTCGATGAGGCGCTCGATCCGCAGCTTGAGTCGCAATTCCAAGCTCCGCGTGCCCGGCGGCTGATCGGAAGCCGGTTTCGCGGGGCGAACCTCGACGCGGATCAGAAAGAGCGTCACCAAGTCGCGCTGCTGGTCCTGGGAAAGTTGGGGAAACAATTCCGCAAAGCGGGCGAGCGATTGGCGGACACGTTCGGCATCATGCCCGCCTTGCTCGCACTCCGCGAGTTCCGCCTGAATGCGCTCACGATCAACCATGAGACGCTGGCGGGTGACTTGCAGGCTCTCGGCTTCCTCGCGCAGAGCGTCGGTCAACGCGGCGACCCCGCCATGGGCGATGGCTTTTGCGCAATTGCGGATCTGGGCACCGTTGTCGGCGAGTTGTTGCTCCAGCTCGGTGAGTTGATTCCGCACCACGGTGCGGTCGCGTTGGCCGCGGCTACGGAGATTTTCCAACGTCGCCTCGATCACGTCGGGGTGGCGGCTGCATTCGCCGAGGAATCCGAGCACCGCCAATTCCAGCGGACCGGCGGCGACATGCCTCACGGGGCAGGCCGCATCGCCCCGCTCCTTGTGCAGCTTCCCGCAGGTGTAGTAGCGGTAGGGCTTGCCGGTCGGGTCGAGCTTGCCGCTGGCGTTGGGGATCAGCGCGCGACCGCAGCAGCCGCAATGAGCGAGTCCCTTGAGGACATGGAAGTGTTTGTCGCGGGAGGAAAAGCGTCGCGCGGGCGGGTTGATCCGCTTGTTGATCGCGGCGTTCGCCTGCTCCCAAAGCCCCGGCGAGACGAGCGCCGCGTGTTGGCCGGGGAATTCGTGTCCGTTCATCCGCACCTTGCCTGCGTAGAGCGGGCGCGTGATGAGCCGACGGAGGATGTCGGTGCGGAAACGCTTCTGGCCGATGTTCACCCGCTCGCCGCTCCGGCGCTGGTAGTAACGCACGCGTGTGCGAATGCCCTCGTCGTTGAGCGTGTTCGCGATCGCTGCGAGACCGGTCAACCGGGCGGCCATTTCGAAGATGCGCACGATGACGGCGGCCTCCGCCGGCTCCGGGCTCAAGCCTTGGAGCGTTTCGTCGTAACGGTAACCGTAGGGCACCAGGCCGCCGGTCCAATAGCCGCGTTTGGCCTGCTCGTTGAGCTTGATGCGGATCTTCTCGGCGGTGTTGAGCCGCTCGTATTCCGCCACGCTCATCAGGAGGTTGTTTTTCAATCGGCCAGACGGGGTCTCGTCGGTCAGGTCCTCGGTCGGGCTCACGAGCTTGCAGCGGTGCTTGTGAAGGAAGGCGCGGAACGGGCCCCATTCGTCGGTGCTGCGCAGGACACGCTCGAGTTTGAAGATCAGCACGACCTTGACCTCGCCGGCCTCGATCTGACGCATGAGCGCCCGGATGCCGGGGCGGTTCATCGAACTGCCCGAATAGGCCGGGTCGGAAAAGCATGCGACCTCGAACCAGCCGTCGGCCGCGTGCTTCGCGATGTGCTCGCGGCAGATGACGGCCTGGCTTTCGCAAGAATCGAAGCGCCCGCCGACCTGATTGGCGGTCGAGACGCGGGTATAGATCGCCACCGGCACGGTGGTCGGGACATGGGCTGGCAGGGACTGAATCGCGGACATTTTGGACTCCTCCAAGGGTTGATGTGGAGGGCGATCCAATTGGCCTCACCCAGTCGTTTCCGACTGAGAGCACTATCGCACACGCGCCGAAAAAATCACGCGCGGAATTTTAGAGGTCGCTCGGTGAAGCGTCTGCGGCGGTGCTGGGAATCGCTCCGGCGCGAAGGTATTTTCCGAACTTATCCTGCGGCCCGAAAACGCACTCCTCTCCGCGAATGTTGCCTCTCAGCGAGTTGGCTCGATTTTAGCGCCATCGCGCTCGGTTCGAACCTAACCGAAAGTGGCGGAGAGGGGGGGATTCGAACCCCCGATACCTTGCGGTATACGCGCTTTCCAAGCGCGCGCATTCGACCACTCTGCCACCTCTCCAGTGACTTAGGGAAGGTGCACTAAGTTGACTGCGCTCGCGTCGGTCAACGGAAATTCCTGCGCCCGGGCCTTTCCCGGTGCGCCGAACCGGAGACCCGCATTGCCAACCGCGCGGTCCACGACATCGTCCCACCTATCCCACGCGCATGGCTCGCACTCGCATCGTCATCATCGGCGGCGGCTTCGGCGGCGTGAAGTGCGCGCAGACCCTGCGCCAGCACCTCCGTCCGGGCGATGCCGAGATCGTCCTCTTCAATCGCGAGAATCACCTCGTCTTCAGCCCGCTGCTCGCCGACGCCGTCGGATCGTCGTTGAACTTGCAGGACGTCACCGTCCCGCTCCGCCAACTCCTGCCGCGCGTCATCTGCCGCACCGAGGAAGTCCTCCACGTCGACCTTGCGGCCAACGAAATCGAATTCGCCTCGCACGACGGCTCGCCGGCTCGCCTCCCCTACGATCAGGTCGTGATCGCCGCCGGCGCCGTCTCGAATCTCAACGTCGTGCCCGGCATGGCCGATCACGCGTTCCCGCTCAAAACCGTCGGCGACGCCGCCGTGCTTCGCACGCACGTCCTCCAACAACTCGAACGCGCCGAGGTCTGCGACGACCCCGACAAACGCCGCTGGTATCTCTCGTTCATCATCGTCGGCGGCGGCTACAGCGGCGTGGAGGCCGCCGGCGAAATCAACGACCTCGTGCGCGGCTCGCTGCGCTTCTTCCCCCATATCCGCGCCGAAGACGTCACCGTCACGCTCATCCACTCGCGCGATCAACTTCTCCCGGAAATCAGCCCGCAGCTGCGCGAGTTCGCTCGCGAAAAAATGGCCGCCGCTGGCGTGACGATCCGTTTAAATTGCCGCGTGACGCTCGCCACGGGCGAAGGCGTGGGCACGTGCGATGGTTTCGTCGCCGGCGGCACGATCGTCTGCACGATCGGCAGCACCGCCGCGCCGTTCGTCGAGCGCATGGACGCGCCGAAAGAAAAGGGCCGCCTGCTCACCGAGCCCGACATGCGTCTGCGCGGTCACGCCAACGCGTGGGCCGTCGGCGACTGCGCGCTCATCGTCAACGCCCGCGACGGCGAACTCTCGCCGCCCACCGGTCAGTTCGCCGAGCGTCAGGGCCGGCAAACCGCGGAAAACATCCAGCGCCTCCTCCGCGGCGCGCCGACGCAGCCGTTCTCGTTTCGCATGCTCGGACAACTCTGCTCGATCGGCGGACACCGCGCCGTTGCCGAGATGTTCGGCTTCCGCCTCAGCGGTTTCTGGGCGTGGTTCGCCTGGCGCGGCGTTTACTTGTTCAAACTGCCCTCGTGGGGCCGCCGCATCCAGGTCGGCGCCGACTGGGCGTGGCTGCTGCTCTTCCCGCGCGACCTCGCCTACATCCGCACCGACCCGACGGAGCGCGTCACCCGCGCCTATTACCGGCCGGGCGACTTCATTCTCAAGCAAGGCGACCCGCCGGCGAATTTCTACATGATCGAGAGCGGCGAGGTCGAAGTCGTGCGCGCTACCGAGGAGAACTCCGACGGCGAAGTCATCGCCGTGCTCGGCCCGGGCAGCTTCTTCGGCGAACAGGCGCTCATCAACCACCGTCCGCGCTCCGCCTCCGTCCGCGCCCGCACCGCCGTGCAAGCCGTCGTGATGGGCCGCAACGTCTTCACGACCATTTCCAAGTCCCTCGCGCCGCTGCGCGCTGCGCTCACGGCCGCGATCACGCGCCGCTCCGGCACGTTCTGGCAGGAACGTCCGCGCGCCGTCGCCACGCTGCGCGCGCTCACGCTCGCCGATTTCATCGAGCCCGCCCCGCAGCCGCTCCTCGCGCCCACGACGCCGCTGCGTGAAGTGACGCGCCTCTTTGCCGACTCGACGAACGACCTTTTCATCGTCGCCAGCGCCGGCGAGCGGCTCGAGGGCCTCGTCACGCTCACAGACATCCTGCGCGTCCAAGGCAACGGCGCCGCGCCCGAAACGCCGGTTGCCGATTTCATGGTGAAGAATCTGGCCACGATCGCCGCGACCGACACCGCGCTCGTTGCCGCGTCGGCGTTCCGCGAGCACGGCGTCAAAACGCTCCCGGTCCTCGCCGACCCGACGACGCGCCGCATCGTCGGCTTGATCCGCGCCCGCAAGCTGATCGCGCGCCTCCTGCACGCGACGCCGGCCAGCCCCTAAGATTTCGCGGACTCGGACGTGGACATCTTACGGCCCGCCGGCAATTTTCCGACCGGACGCGGGCCACGTCCGCCGATGCGTCCTCTACTCCTGTTTCTGCGACTCGCGCTGCTCGCGTTCACCGTCGCCGCCTCCGCTACTGTGGAGGAAAAGCTGCTCAAGCCCGAGGAATTGGGCCGCATCGATCGGGAGAACGAGTTGTGGCGCGCACTCCGGGCCGACGACGACACTGAGGCCAGCGTGGCGCGCCTCCGCCGCCGCGGCGCCAGCGACGAGGAGTTGAGCTGGTTCGAGCCGAAGCTCACCCGCCTGTGGGACGTCAATATGCCGCGCGAATGGGGCTGGCTGCGCCCCGAGCAGATTGACGCGATCAAGGAGGTCGACCGCGCGTTCATCCCGCGCGTTCGCGCCGCGCGCCTGCGCGCTTTCACCGGCATCGAGATTGATCCCGCGCATCGCGGCGAAACCCTCCTCGCGGTGAACGCCCGTTGGCAGCGCGCGCTGCTGCGCGTCCTTGAATACGACCAGCTGGCCGAATTCCGCCTGATGAATTCCGCGTCGGCACAGAAAACGGGCCGGCATTTCGAAAACGTGCCGCTCACCGATGACGAGCGCCGCACGATCTACGAATGGCAGCGCGAGTTCGAAGCCGTGGCCGGCCCCGACGGCACGCGCCGCCGCAGCGGTGGCCGCGAGGCACTCGTCGATCACCGCCGGCGCATCCGGGAACTCCTCGGTGACGACCGCTTCGCCGTCTACCTCGCGTCGGCCGAGCCGCGATTCGCCCGCATGCACGACGCGCTGGGCGAGGACGTCGACAACCCCACCGCGCTCGACGCATGGACGATTCGCGAACAGTTTTCGATCGAGCGCGGCGCGCCGCGCGACTTCGCCGTGTCCGATCGCACGCTCGCCGCTCGCACGGAGGCGCGCCTGCAGCAGCGCTTGGGCGAACCGCTTTTCGCCCGCTACGCCGCCTCCGCCGACGCCAGGTGGCTGACGAGTTTCCGGCTCCGGGTGGGCGGCGGAACGCGGAAAGCCGATCCGAAGAACTGAGCGCACATTCTGGCATTTTGGGGGAACCCGGGTAGGTTCCGGCGCGTCATTCCCTCCATTATGAAGGCCCGCATTTTTCCGCTCCTCCTCGCCCTCGGCGCCCTGCTCTTTACCGGCTGCGAAACCGTCGACACGCGCATTTCGAAAAATCCGCAGCTCTTCGCGAGCCTGGACGCCTCCACCCAGGAAAAAATCAAGCAAGGCATCATCGATATCGGCTACACCGAGGACATGGTTTACCTCGCACTCGGCGCACCCGATCAGAAACGCGAGGCCCGCACGGCGAGCGGCTCGCAGACGACATGGGTCTATAGCACGTATTTCGAACGCTACGACGGCACCCGCTTCGCCGGCTATCATCGCCGCGTCTACTTCGATCGCTACTTGAACACCTACCGCGTCTACTACCAACCGGTCTACGCCGACGTGTATCGCCCCGAAGTCGAAGAGCGCATCCGCGTGACGTTCCAGAACGGCAAAGTCACGGTCATCGAGCAGACGAAGGACTGATCGTTCAACAGTGACGCGCGCGCGCGGCTTGCGGCGAAGCGACCACGCCGCTTCAGTGCCCGCGATGCTTTTGCGTGCTGTTCGCCCCGTCCTCGCGCTCGTTTTCGTTCAACTGGCCGCGCTCATCGCGAGCGCCACCGATCTGCGCCTCTGGTATGAGCGCCCCGCCGCGGCGTGGGTCGAGGCGCTGCCTGTCGGCAACGGTCGCATGGGCGCGATGGTCTTCGGCGGCACCGCCGAGGAACGCATCCAGTTCAACGAGGACACGCTGTGGACCGGCGAGCCGCGCGGCTATCACCACGCCGGCGCGGCGAAATTTCTCCCGCAACTCCGCGAGCTGCTCGCCGCCGGCAAGCAAAAGGAGGCCGAGGCGCTCGCGATGACGGAGTTCATGAGCGTGCCGCTGCGCCAGATGGCTTATCAGCCGTGCGGCGATCTCTGGCTCGAGTTTCCCGGCCACGCCACCGCGCGCGACTATCGCCGGGAACTGGATCTCGATGCCGCCGTCGCCACGACGCGCTATCGCGTGGGTGAAACGACATTCACCCGCGAGGTGTTCGCCAGTCATCCGGCCAACGCGATCGTCGTGCGCCTCGCCGCCGACCGTGCCGGACAACTCACTTTCAACCTCCGCCTCACCAGCCCGCACGAAGGCTCCACCGCCCGCGATGTCGCACTGTCGGGCCTTGCCGTGGAAGGACGCGTGAAGAACGGCGCCATGCGCTTCGCCGCGCAGGTGCATGCGCGCGTCGAAGGCGGCAGCTCCGAACGCGAAGGGGACACCCTGCGCATCACCGGTGCCGACCGCGTGACGCTCGTGCTCACGGCGGCGACAAACTTCGTCTCCTCGCGCGAACTCTCCGCCGATGCCGACCTCGTCGCGCGCTGCACGGCGCAACTCGACTCGCTCGCCGCGAAGCCGGTCGACGCGCTGCTCACCGCGCACCAAGCCGACCATCGCACGCTTTTCCGCCGCGTCTCGCTCGACCTCGGCACCTCGCCCGCGGCCGCGTTGCCCACCGATCAGCGTCTGCGCGCCGAAGACAAGTCGGCCGATCCGCAGCTCGCCGCACTCGTGTTTCAGTTCGGTCGTTACCTGCTCATCGCGAGCAGCCGCCCCGGCAGCCAGCCCGCAAATCTGCAGGGCGTCTGGAATCAGGATCTCAATCCGGCGTGGGGCAGCAAATACACGGTGAACATCAACACCGAGATGAATTACTGGCCGGCCGAGGTCACCGCGCTCTCCGAGTGCGCCGAACCGCTCTTCGCGATGATCGCCGACCTCGTGCCCAGCGGAACCCTCACGGCGCAGGAACACTACGGCGCACGCGGGTGGGTGCTGCACCACAACACCGACCTCTGGCGCGGCACGGCGCCGATCAACGCTTCCAATCACGGCATCTGGCCGATGGGCGGGGCGTGGCTTTGCCAGAGTCTGTGGGAGCACTACCAATTCAGCAGCGACCGCACGTTCCTCGCCCGCGCCTACCCGTTGATGAAGGGCGCGGCGCAATTTCTCCTCGATTACCTCGTGCCCGCACCGGGCGGCAACGGCCAGCTGATGTCCGGTCCGTCCAACTCGCCCGAGCAAGGCGGCCTCGTGATGGCGCCAGCGATGGATCACCAGATCATCCGCGGCCTCTTCGACTGGACCGCGCGCGCGGCGGACGACCTCGGCACCGATGCCACCTTCGCCGCGCAGCTCCGCGCCACCGCCGCGAAGCTCCTCCCCAACAAAATCGGTCAGCACGGTCAGTTGCAGGAATGGCTGCTCGCCGATCTCGACAACCCGAAGAACACGCACCGCCACGTCTCGCACCTCTGGGCGCTGCATCCCGGCAACGAGATCACGCCGCGCACGCCAGAGCTGTTCGCCGCCGCGCGCCGTTCGCTCGAGTTCCGCGGCGACGACGGCACCGGCTGGTCCCTCGGGTGGAAGATCAACTTTTGGGCGCGCCTCCTCGACGGCGATCACGCGCACCGGATGCTGATGCGCCAGCTGTTGTTCGTCGACCCCGCGACGCCGCAGAATTCCTCGCACGGCGGCACGTATCCGAACCTTTTCGACGCCCACCCGCCGTTCCAGATCGACGGCAATTTCGGCGCCACCGCCGCGATCGCCGAGATGCTCCTGCAAAGTCAGAATGGCGAACTGCACCTGCTCCCCGCGCTGCCCAAAGCGTGGCCGGCCGGCCGCGTCACGGGCCTGCGCGCGCGCGGCGGCTACACCGTCGATCTCGCGTGGGCCGACGGCAAGCTCACCGAGGCGCGGATCCGCTCCACGCTCGGGCGCGCCACGACCGTGCGCTACGGCGACGAGGCACGTCCGCTCGCAGTCGCGTCGGGCGCAGAATTCATCTGGGAATAGGGACGGGCTTCGGCCGGCCCAGACGGTCGCCCTACCCCGCCAGCAGCCGCCGCAGCGTCGGCCCGATCCGGCGCGCCAGCGCGCGGTTCGCATAGCCAGCCCACGCCACCGCGCTCGTCGTGTCGAGCGGCGCGCGCAGCGGTTTCCCGTCGGGAGTCGTGACCACGCAGCCGGCTTCCCTCGCGATAAGCGCCGTGCAGATGTCGTAAGGGTGACACGTCAGCGCCCCGCTCAAGCCCAGCCGCGCAAACGCCAGCGGGCGCAAGTCCGCGACGAAGCGATCGTGTCCCACGATCAACTCGTGGAGCTGTCCGCCGGTGCTCAGGTATTGATCGTCGAACACGTCATTGCCCTCACCGAGTTCGCGCAGCAGACGCTCCTCGACTTCGGCAAGCCACGCTTTGCCGGCCGGGAAAAACTTCGCCACCGACGCGAAGCCATGCCCGAGCGTGCGCGCGCGCGATGGACGGAGTATCAACTTGGCCCGTTTCCCCGTGCGCAAATCCACGCGCTCGGCGCGCACACCGCGCCCGCGCACCGCGCTGAGTTGGTCCGCCGCGCCGGCCTTGCTCGTCGGCAGCTCGGTCATCGCGGCCACCACGAGATCCGCGAGCGTGTTCTTCGCGCCGCGCTGCGGCGCGAGCGCGGCGAGGCTCCACGCGCTGCGCTTGTCGAACATCAGGCCGCGTGTGCCGTCGATCGGATCGAGAATGAGCTTCCACTTCGTCACGCCTGCGGCCATGTCGCGTGGAAACGTGACCGCGCCGCGTTCCTCGAGCCCTTCCATCACCAGCTCGACCGGCCACGCGCGCGGCCAATGCCGCTCCAGCCACGCGAGCACGGTAGCTTCGCTCACTTTGTCGACCGCGTAAATCGTGTCGGCAGTCGTGACGGCGGCGACGCGCGAGAGCCTGGACACCCCCCGCGCGCGCGAGGCGACCACCGATTCGCGGATCGAATCCTGCAACTGGCAAAGCAAGCGGCGCGCGCGTTCGAGATTCACGCCGGAGTTTTTCCGCGGAAACCGCACGCTGACGAGGATGAAAATCTAGAAGACCATGAGGTAAGCGCTCGCCTGCTCCGTCGGCGTCAGCTCGACCTCGCGACCGTTCTGCGGATCGAAAAAAACGCGGCCTCGCTCGGTGAGCGCTTGCACGAGGGCGTGCCGCGTCCGGCCGGCATCGCGCGTATACCAGATCGGGCCGAGCGCGAGCGCGTTGCCGGGCTTGCGACGGTGGAACGACGCGCGGAAATAATACGCCTGCGCCAGCCCGATGCAGAACCCGACAAACCGGTTGCAGTCGAACCGCTCGTTCCAGTCGACGATGCCCACGCGACAGTTGCGAGCGATACGCGGGATGCGATTTGTGCAGCCACGCGCTGTTCCCTCCGGCGTAGCTGTCGTCGCCGCAATGTAGCGAAGGGCTGCGCTGCCGACATGCGGGACCGTCCGCCTTCGCCCGATGGCGAGACCGCAGCGCGCCCGCGACAACACCCCATATCCGCCCTGGCGCGCACCGACTGCACGGCCGGGAAAATCGGGTCTCCCCCTGCCCCGTCTCCACGTCCGCAGGTTTGCAGCTTTCGTTTTTTCGCCCGGGCGACATCGTCGCGACCTCGCGCATGAAAAATCGTCCGCTGCTGCTTGCCGCTCTCCTCGCCGCGCCGTTCGCGCGCGCTGACTCGCCCCAGGACTTCCTGCCGCCCGCTCCGTCCTGGCACGGCGCGAGCGAAACGCTGCTCGTTCCGCCCGACCACCCGTGGATCACGCCGGCGGAAAAGACCGGCCTCACCGATTCGCCGAACTACGCCGACACGCTGGCGTGGCTCGAGCAACTCGCCGCCGCGTCGCCGCGTGTGAAACTCCTCGATTTCGGCGCCACCGCTCAGGGCCGCCCGCTGTGCCTCGTGGTCGTCAGCGCGGAGGGCGCGGAGAGTCCCGAGGCGCTGGCGAAAAACGGCCGCCCGACGCTCCTCGCCCAAGCCGGCATCCACGCCGGCGAGATCGACGGCAAGGACGCCGGCCTGATGCTGCTGCGCGACCTGGCGTTTGGCGATCAGGCCAAGCTGCTCGAAAAGGCGAACTTCCTTTTCATCCCTGCCCTCAATGTCGACGGCCACGAGCGTGCCTCCGCATGGAATCGTCCGAACCAGCGCGGTCCCGTGCACCAAGGCTGGCGCACCACGGCGCAGAATCTGAACCTGAACCGCGACTACATGAAGGCCGACGCGCCTGAGATGCGCGCGCTACTCGAGGTGCTCAACACTTGGCAGCCGTCGCTCTACCTCGACCTGCACGTCACCGACGGCATCGATTACCAATACGACATCACCTACGGCTTCAACGGCGACCGCACCACTTTCGCCTGGTCGCCGAAAATCGCCGCGTGGTTGAACGACTCGCTGCGCCCCCAGGTCGATCGCGCGCTCACCGCCACGGGCCACATTCCGGGCCCGCTCATCTTCGCGCAAAACAACCGCGACCTCACGGAGGGCCTCGGCATGGGCACGTCCTCCCCGCGTTTCTCGCACGGGTATGGCGACCTACGCCACATCCCGACGATCCTCGTCGAAAACCATTCGCTCAAACCTTACAAGCAGCGCGTGCTCGGCACCTATGCGCTGCTCGCCGCGATGTTGCGCGCCCTCGGCGACGACGCTGCGAACGTGCGCGCGGCCATCGCGTCCGACCGCGCCGCTCGACCGGATAAGTTACCAGCCAACTTCGACCTGCCCCGTGAAACCGGCGCGACCATCGATTTCGCCGGCATCGCCTTCGAGACCTACGACTCGCCCGCGTCCGGCACAAAGGAAGTTCGCTGGCTCGGCACGCCGAAAATGTATCCCGCCCTGCCCATCCACCTTGATCGCCCCGCCGCCGCGCTCGCGCGGCCGAAGGCGTTCTACGTGCCAGTCTCGAAACCGGAGATCATCGAACGGCTGCACGCCCACGGCATCGCGTTCGACGAACTCAGCGAAGCCACTACCGTGCGCGTCACGCTCGCGCGGGTGGTCAATCCCCAGCCCACTGCCGCGCCGTTCGAGAGCCGACATCCCCTCAAGTTCGAGCGCCTCGCTTGGGAAACGCGCGACGAGACCTACCCCGCCGGTTCGGTGCGGGTATCGACCGATCAACCCCTCGGCGACCTCGCCATGATGTTGCTCGATCCCGTCAGCGACGACTCGTTCCTCGCGTGGGGTTTCTTCCCGGAAATTCTGCAACGCACGGAATACATCGAAGGCTACGTGATCGCGCCGCTCGCCGAAAAGATGCTCACCGACGATCCCAAGCTGAAGGCCGAATTCGAGGCGAAGCTCGCGGCTGAGCCCGAGTTCGCGAAAAACCCGACGGCTCGTCTCCAGTGGTTTTATCGCCGCACGAAATTCTACGACGAGCGACACCTGCTTTATCCAATCGGCCTCGAACGCGACGAAGCCGCGGCCGGGAGCACGACAAACAAGTGAGCGGTCGAAGTGCCGGTTCGACGTAGCAACAAAAACGGCGCTGAGAAGCCTCTCAGCGCCGTTCGCATTGCAGAAGGTTGCGTGCGCTGCCGCACGCTCAACACGGCTTACTGCCAGTAGCCCTCGACGAAAACGTAGCCGTCATCACGGCGTTCCCAGCGCGGGGCCACCCAAACGGCGCCGCGGCGCGGCGGGATAACCCACTCGCCGGCACGCCACTCGTAACGACCATCGCGCCAGACCCACCAGCCCTCGACCCACACGTGTTCGGCAGACGGGCGGGCGCCGATGACTTGTTGCTGCACCGACACCGGCGGAGCCTGCGTGACGATGATTTGGCCCGACGGCGTCGCGCCGATCACCGCAGTTTGCGGCGCGGGCGTGACAGCCGGAGCGACAACGACGGTCTGGGTCGGCGGCGTGACCGGCGGCGGCACAGGCGCCACCGTTTCAGAGCCGCAGCCCGCCAGGAGGGCCAGCCCCGCACCAGCCAGCACCGCGACGAACAAACGCGTCGCGTGATCTTCGGAAACATGAGCGGTCGGTTTCATGCCGCTATAGAGCGAACCACGCGGGACATTGTTGCCCGGAAAATCCCCGCTTCCATCCATCGGGAGTGTCGCAGTCCGAATGTCCTCAACGCACAACGAGCCTCCACTCTCGCTGTCGCGGCGGCTTCCTCGCGTCATATCGAGTTTGCCAACCGCTCCGCGCGCCGCTTGCTTCGAAGCCCTTTTCCGCCATGCAACGCACTCTCGTCAAAGACGCGCACAACGCCACCGCACCGAACGATTCGATCCTGCTCCAGGGCTGGGTCCGCACGCGCCGCGATGCCAAGGCCTTCTCGTTCATCGAGCTCAACGACGGCTCATGCCTCAAGGGCATGCAGGTGATCGTCGACGCGACGCTGCCCGACTACGCGCAAGTCGCGCGCGCCAACACCGGCGCGTCCGTCGAAGTGCACGGCAAGCTCGTCGAGTCGAAAGGCGCCGGCCAGAAGTGGGAAGTCGTCGCGACGAATTTCGTCGTGCTCGGCGAAGCGGACAACACCTACCCGCTCCAGAAGAAAGGCCACACGCTCGAGTTCCTCCGCGAGATCGCGCACCTGCGCCCGCGCTCGAATCTTTTCGGAGCCGTGTTCCGCGTGCGCAGCCGCCTCGCCTACGCGGTGCACCAGTTTTTCCAGAACAAGCAGTTCCACTACGTCCACACGCCGATCATCACGGCGAGCGACGCCGAGGGCGCAGGCGACATGTTCCGCGTCACCACACTCGACCTCGCAAATCCGCCGCGCACCGAGGACGGCAAACACATCGACGACACGAAGGATTTCTTCGCCAAGAAGGCGTTCCTCACCGTCTCCGGCCAGCTCGAGGGCGAAATCTTCGCGCACGCGCTGAGCAGCATCTACACCTTCGGTCCGACCTTCCGCGCCGAGAACAGCAACACCTCGCGCCACGCCGCCGAGTTCTGGATGATCGAGCCCGAAGTCGCGTTCTGCGACATCCACGGCAACATGGACCTCGCGGAGGAGTTCGTGAAATACCTCATCCGCGACGCGAAGGAACACTGCGCCGCCGATCTCGAGTTCTTCTCCAAGTTCGTGGACAAGGAGCTGCTCGCGCGCCTCGACTTCGTTCTCGAAAAACCGTTCGTCCGCTGCAGCTACACCGAGGCCATCGAGATCCTCGAGAAAAGCGGCAAGACGTGGGAACACCCCGTCGCGTGGGGCGCCAATCTCCAGGCCGAACACGAGCGCTACCTCACCGAGGAGCACTTCAAGTGTCCGACGACGGTCTACAACTATCCGCGCGCGATCAAAGCGTTCTACATGCGCGCCAACGACGGCTGCGCGCCCGGACGCGAGACGGTCGCCGCGATGGACCTGCTCGTCCCCGGCATCGGCGAAATCATCGGCGGCAGCCAGCGTGAGGAACGTCTCGAAAAACTCGGCGAAGGCATGGCGCTGCACCACCTCGACGAGAAAGCCTACTGGTGGTATCTCGACCTGCGCCGCTACGGCAGCGTGCCGCACGCCGGCTTCGGCCTCGGCTTCGAGCGCATGCTCATGTTCGTGACCGGCGTCGGCAACATTCGCGACGTGATCCCCTTCGCCCGCACCCCGGGCACGGCGGATTTCTAACCATCGGCGGCCGCAGGGCGCAGTCTTGCTGCGCCCTTTTTTCACTCCCTGCGCAACAGCTCGGTAACGTCCACGCGCGCCGCGCGCCGCGCGGGCCACCAGCACGCTGCCACCGCCACGACGAGCATCAGCCATCCGACCGCTGCGAACGTGAACGCGTCGTGCGGCGCCGCGCCAATCAGCAGCGACTCGAGAAAACGCGACAAGCCCCACGCCGCCGCTAGTCCGATCGCGACGCCGAGTGCGACCAAGCCCGCACCGGCGCCCAGCACCAGACGATACAGCGACGCTCCGGTCGCCCCGAGCGCCAGCCGCACGCCGAACTCCGCGCGTCGCTGCGCCACCGAGTAAGCCATCATCGCGAACAATCCCGTCGCCGCCAGCAGCAACGCGAGCGCCGAGAGCACCTGCAACAGCGCGAAGGCGAACCGCTCGTTCGCGACTTCCCACTTTCGATGCTGCTCCAATGGATAGAGACCGATCACCGCGACCGTCGGTGCCACTTCGTAGAGCGCGCGGCGCACCTCGGCTTCGAATTTCGGTCCCGGCGCGCCGGCGCATTTCAGCAGCAGCTCTTCGGCCGACCAGAACGGCGACTGCCAGTGTGGAAAGTAGAACCGTGGTTTCGCGCCGTCGCGTTGTGAAATCTGATCGCCCACGACGCCGGCGATTTCCCACTGTTTTTTGTCGAAGCCCTCGATGCGTTCGCCGAGGGGATTGCGCTCGCCGAAATAGAGCCGCGCCATCGTTTCGTTGATCCAGATCGCCGGCGGGTCCGCCGGACGCTGCGCCGCCATCGGCCGCCCGAGGCGCAACGGCACACCGAGCGCCGCGAGCAATTCAGGCGATGCGGGATTGGCCGCCGCCTCGATCTCGGCGCCGTCCGTGCGTCCGACGATTTTGATTTTTTGCGGGTAATAGTAGCTCGGCACCGCGCCCATGGAAAACGCTGCGCTCGTCACGCCCGGCACGCTTTGCACGCGCTCCAACATCACGCGCCGGCGCTCGACGAGTTGTTCGCCGGTGAGTTTTTCGCGCATCGGGCGGGTCAAACTCACGGTGTAGCGGTGTTCGAGTTCGTAGCCGGGCTTCTGCCGCGCGATCTGGGCAAACGAACGCACCATCAGACCCGCGCCCGTCAGCAACACGACGGCGAGCGCCGCCTCAATCACGACGAGCGCACCGCGCAGCCTTCGCGTCGCGCGGCTCTCCCCCGCCGCGGCTGAGCCGTCCTTCACGACGTCCTGGATGCTCAGGCGCGTGGTGTGCCACCCTGGAATCACCACGACCGGGAGCGTCGTCAGCGTCCCCAGCACCGCGAGAAACGCGAGGCCTTCGCCACTCAGCTGCGCGACGCCGCCCTCGCGTCCGCCCGGCGCGAGAGTCAGCAGCAGCGGCATCAGCCATTTCGCGATCACCGCACCGAGCGCCACCGCGATAAGCGCCATCAACCCTCCTTCGACGAACAACGGCCGCAACACATCCCAACGCCGCGCGCCGAGCGCGAGCCGGATGCCGATCTCGCGCCGCCGTCCAAGCATCCGCACGAGCACCAGGCTGCCGGCGTTCACGGTCGCGATGGCGTAGAGAAAACCCACCGCGCCCAGGCTGATCCACAGCATCCGATGATAGCGACGCATCCACACGTTGTCCGGCGGCTCTGTTACCGGCGTCACGCGCACTCGGTAATCGCGGACGAACCGCTCGTAGGGCCTCCCCTGCTCCGGATGCATCGCCTCCAGCTCGGCGCGCGCTTGCTCGAGCGTCACGCCGGACGCAAGCCGGCCGATCGTCACGATCGGCACGAACGCATCGGCGTTCTCCGTCGTCGCCGGCAACGCCGCCGGCAGGAACACGCTGCGATCACCCGGCACGGCCATCGGCGGCGTGAACTCCCGCGGCATCACGCCCACGATGCGGTGCGGGTGATCGTTGATCTTCAGCTCGCGCTCGAGCACGCGCGGGTCCGCGCCGAGGCGATGGCGCCAAAACCAATCGCTGAGAATCACCACCTTCGCCGCCTCCGATTTGGTTTCCTCCGCCAAGAACATGCGCCCGAGCGCCGGCTGCACGCCGAGCGTCGCGAAAAAATTCTCCGTCACCCGCGCGGCAAACATCCCCTGCGGCTCGCTGTCGACCAGCAGATTCACCGCTTCGTAGGTCGCGCCGGCGATCGCCGCGAACGACTTCGCGTCACGATACGCGAAATGCTTCAGGTGGAACGGCGGCTGCGAGCTCGGCATCTTGGGATTCGACAGCTCGACGCGCACCAGCCGGTCCGGCGCGGTGAATGCGACGCGCGGGAACAGCGTCGTCACGATCATGCTGTAGAACGTCGCCGCGGCACCGACACCGAGTCCGAGCGTGACGACGACCGCGAGCGTGTGGGCGGGGCTCCGCGCGAGGGCGCGCGCGGCGATCTTCAGGGCAGAAAGCATGGGGCCGATAACGGAGACAACGTGCCCGCCGGTTGGTTCTTAGAGTCGAACCGGCGATTGTCTCCGCTTCGGCTGGCGCCGCCGGGAGAGAGGATTTCCGAAGTCGTCTGCATTCCATCACTCCGCGCGCAGGAGCTTCACCACGTCGACCTTGCCCGCGCGCCGCGCAGGCCACCAACACGCCGGCAGCGCGACGAGCAGCATCAGCACGCCGACGATGCCGAAGATCACGGGATCGGCGCCCTTCGTGCCGTAGAGCACCGCGGTCATCAGCCGCGACAGCCCCCACGCGATCGCGAGTCCGCCCACCACGCCGAGCGCGGCGAGCACGAGGCCGCCGCGCAGCACGAGCCACTTCAGGGAATTCGGTGTCGCGCCAAACGTCAGCCGGATGCCGAACTCCGCGCGGCGCTGCGCCACCGAGTAAGACATCATCGCAAACAAGCCCAGCACGGCGAGCAGCAGCGCGAGCCCGCCCAGCACCTCGAGCGCCGTCATTACGAAGCGCTCGGTGTTGATCTCGGATTTCAGCTGCTGCTCAAAACTGGTGACCGACATGACGGCGAACTTGGGTTCGATCTCGTAGATGGCCCGGCGCACCTCCTGACTGAACTGCGGCCCGGGCTTCATCGCGGTCTGCAGCAGCAGGTTGAAACTCGTATAACCTTTCTGCTGCCAATACGGGAAATAAAACCGCGGCTTCGCCTCCGTGCGCGCCGAGCGGATGTCGCCGACGACGCCAATGATCTCCCATTTTTGCGCGCCCCACAGTTCGATGCGCTCGCCCAGCGGGCTGCGTCCCGGGAAAAAGTTGCGCGCAAAGGTCTCGCTCACCACGACAGCGACGGGGTCGCCGGTTCGCAGTGCGGCCAGCGATTTGCCCGCGCGCAACGGGATGCCGAGCTGATCCAGGGCATCGGGCATCATGACATGCGGCGCCGCGTCCACCTCGCCCGCGTCCGGCCGGCCGACGAGTTTGATCTTCACCGGACCGAAGAAGCTCGGGCTGAAATTCGTGGCCGCGAAGCTGGCGCCCGTCACTCCCGGCACCGACTTCAGGCGTTCGACGATTTGCTTGAAACGCTCGAGCCGCACATCGGCTTTGAGATTCTCCTCGCGCGAAATGCGCAGGCTCACGACGAAGCGGTTCGCGGTCTGAAAGCCGGGCTCGTATTCCTGCAACCGCTGGAACGTCCGGATCATCAAGCCGGTGCCGGCGAGCAACGCCACCGCCAGCGTCGCCTCGACGACGACCATCGTGCTGCGAATCCGCCGCATGCGCCGGCTGTCGCCGGTGCCCTGACTGCTGTCCTTCATCGCGTCGTTCACGTTCAAACGCGAAGTTCGCCACGCGGGGCCGCTGGCGACGATCAGTCCGGTCACCACCCCGAGCAGCGCGAGGTAGCCGAGCGTTTCCCAACTGAGCGTGATCGCGCGGAAACTGTTGTCTTCCGCCCCGGGCGCCACCGCGAGCAACGCGGGCAACAGCCATTTCGCCACCATGACGCCGCAGCCGATCGCGAGGACGGACAGCACGAGCGCCTCGATCAAGAACGGCCGCGCGACCGCCCAGCGCCCCGCGCCGAGGGCGAGGCGAATGCCGGTGTCGCGCCGCCGGTCGAGCGAGCGGACCAGCATGAGATTGCCCGCGTTCACGCAGGCGATGAGGTAAAGAAACGCCACCGCGACGACCCCGGTCCACTGCATCACCACATAGCGCTGGTAACCGTCGAATTCCGGCTGCGCGTCGATCGGCTTCACCACGGCTTGGAATTTTCCCATCTGTTCCGCGTAAGGCTGCCCCTGCTCCGGCAAGAGCGTGCGCAGCTCGGTCTGCGCCTCCGCCATCGTCACTCCCGGACGCAACCGTGCGATGGTTGCCATGTTGTTGAAGGCCGTCTGCGGCATGCTCACCGGCGGAACAATCAGCGGGACGAACAGGCGTCCACCCGACGTGTTGAACGGCATGCGAAAATCCTCGGGCAGCACACCGACGACCTGATACGTGCGCTCGTTCAGCCGGATCTCCTTGCCGACGATCGCGGGATCGGAACCGAAGCGATTGCGCCAGAAGTGAAACGTGAGCACGGCGACATTTTCGCCGCCCGGCTGCCCGTCGATGGGCAGAAACGTCCGACCCATCATGGGCGCAACGCCGAGCACGGTGAAATAATTCGCGGTCACGCGCGCCACCGTCACGCCCTCCGGCTCGCCGTTGACGACGAGGTTGAGCGAGTCGCTGGTGCCGCCGGCGAGCGTCGCGAGCGTTTTGGCCCGTTCCTGATAAGCGAGGTAGCGCGCGAGAAACGCCTGATTCGGAAAACGCGAGCCCTGGAAAACCGCCTCCACTCGGACCAGTTGGTCGATATCCGCGAAATTGAACCGCAAGAGCAGCGATCCCTTCAACGAACTGTGCAAAGCCGCAGCAGTGCCGACGCCGAGCGCGAGCGTGAAAATGACGGTGAGGGCGTAACCTGGCGCGCGTGCCAGCGAGCGGCACACGACACGAAATTCCGAGAGCATAAGAAGTGGAGCAAGGGCCCTTGATCGCTCCACGAACACCTCACCACGCGGCGCGAACAGCGTCAACCGCGCGCATGCCACGCGCGCTCGATCAGGATCGGCGCACGCGCACCACGAGCCCGCTCGCACCGGCCGTCCCCAGCCGGCGGCGTGAACCGCCGATCCGGCGCCGCCGCCTGCTGGCGACTACGCAACCGCCCGCCGGCGCCACACCGCCACAACGAGCGCCAGCGCGCCCGCGAGCGCCGCATAGGTCGACGGCTCGGGCACGACAGTCGCGGACACATAGGCACCCTGCCCGCTCTCAGCCGCATAGATGCCACCATAGGTATCGCGCGAGCCGTTAAGCGTGAAAATGCTGAACGCACGTCCGGCATCGAGATCGGCCTGAATGTAACTCGTCACGGTGAACTCACGCGGCCCCGCGGTGCCCGCCAGCGGATCGCTGCCTCCCGCGTCCGTGGTGAAGAACGTCCAGCCGGCGGCCGGGCTCGCCGCCACCGGGCCGAGGCCATCCGTGACCACGTCGCCGGTGAGCGTGGCGGCGCCGGGGTTTACCCAACCTATGTTGGCTGACCCATAAAAATAGCTGGTGCCAAAGCCCGTGGAGTTCACGTGCAGGGTCGCGCTGAGCAGCGGACGACCGGCGAGGTTCGCGAGCGGCACCATGAAGATCGCGATGGTGTAGTCGTTGCCGTAAGGCGCGTTCATCTGCAGGCCCACTCCAATGGTGTTTTCATTCGCTCCGTAGCCACTGGGCCCGTATTTTGAATTCCACGCATAGGTGGCGTCGCCGGCCGCGGTGGTCGAAAGCGTGACCACGCTTTGGGCGGAAGCGCCGGTCGCGGCGCCGCAGCACGCGATCAATCCGAGGAGCGACCTAAAAAACGCAACGAGTCTCGCACGCATAGGAACAGGGGAAACCAACATTGGAGTGCCTCCGTCCGTGGCCGCGGAGATGAGGGGTGATGCGCGATGATACTCCCCCGTCTCGCGCGGCGCTGCGCACGCGTTGCGCTGGCGCGAAAAAAAAGCGCGCCGCATGCACCGGCCGCGCCCCCCTAATGGCCTTTCGGCGCGCCGCCCGCGCGAGACGCCGTCAGCCGCGCTGTGCGCTCCGGCGCTGTCGCCGCCACCGAGCGCAACCGAGCGCCAGCGCGCCCGCCAGCGCAGCGCAGGTCGACGGCTCGGGCACGGCGGAAACGGTGAGCGCCGTCGAATTCAACCAAATGTCGCTCGCCGTCACCGTAACCGAATACGCCGCCGAGTTGTAGGCGCCGAGCCAACTTGTGGGCACGACGAGCTGCGAGGTGAACGTCGTGTCCGCATCCTCGAAATACTGCGGCGCGCTGTAGGGCTTCGTGAGATCGCGCGTGTCGAGCAGCGCGTTGGTCGAAGCGTCGAAGCCGAGGCGCTGGTTGAAATCGAGCGTGTGCGAGAGCACGACGTTGCCGCTCGCGATTTCATGCACCTGCACATCGAAACGATTCAGCAACGGCAGCTCGTCGAGCGACGAGGTGTATTGAAAGGTCAGGCCGTCGGCGTGCGTGCCGCCCGCGAGCAGCGACAGCGATTGCGCGTAGCTGGTGCCGCTCGATGCGCCGCGCAGCGTGGCATTGTTCGGGTTGAACAACAGCAGCGGGTGCATGTGCGGATCGAACCACGCATCGGTCTTCGTCAGTCCGTCGCCCGCGATCTGGTTCTCGAGCGGGTTCGACGAACCGAAGCGCAGCTCGAAGTGCAGGTGCATGGCGTAGGTCTCGCCGCCAGAGCCGCCGCTGTTGCCGAGATGGCCGATCGTCGTGCCCTTCGTGATCGCAGTGCCTTTGGTCCAGCCGGCGTTGTTGACCAGCGTCACGCTGTCGGCGCTCAGGTGCATGTAGTAGGTGTAGAACGTCGTCCACGTCTGCTTGTCGGGATTGGAGCCGAAGGCCACGGACGAAGGCAGCGTATGCTTGAGGACAACGTAGTTGCCGGCACTGGCCGAGTAATCGAGCTTCTCGAACTGCGCGTCGTAGGCCGCGAGGATGTTCTCGCCGCCGGCACCATCGATATCGATGCCGCGATGCCAATCGTAGCTGCCACTCAGCGACGGCTGGCGACGCGGCCCGAACGTCTCCTCGATGTCGTTGAACGTTTTCCCCTCCACCGGGAAACTCGTATTGGCACGGATCGCCGCGAACGCGTTGACAATATCCTGATAGTCGGCGCGTGCCGCGGACGGCAGCAACGCGAGCACGGCGGAAAACGTGAGTAGCGGGCGGCGAACGCACACCAGGGCGAAAGATGAGAGCGAGTGAGGCATGGATCTGTCGCCTCCCATGCAACGCGCGTGCCCGATTTTTTCGGCCCGCATAAACCACGAGCACCAAGCGTGTAAGCCGGCTACGGCTTTCGGCCCCCCACCGATCTTCGTCCGAATTTTTCCCGCCCGCGGGACAGTCGCGCCGCGCAATCGCAGTGCTCTTCGAAACGATCGCCGCCGCGGCCGGCAGGCACTCAGGCCGTCCGCCACGACGATCCGGGCCGTTCGGCCTCCTGCAAAAATCTTGAGCGAAGGGCGGTTCCCCGATACCCCTCGACGTCATGAACGCCCCGCGTCGCCTCGCCGTGCTGCTCGCTTGCGTGCTGTCGTCCGGATGGCTCGCCGCTCAAACCACATTCACGTGGTCAGGCAACGCGACCACCTCCGTTCACGGCTATCCGTTCGCCAACGCCGGCGATGGCGCCAACTGGGTCGGCGGCGTTGCGCCGACCTCGAGCGCGCAGAACACGTCGCTGCTCTTTGGAGCCTCCGGTGGCGTGGGCAGCGGCAACTGGCTCAATGTGGAGCTGCCCTATCCCGGCAGCTCACCGGGCGGCGCCATTTTCGAAGTGAAGGGCATCACGTTCGAAGGCCCGATGCCGTCTTACAGTTTCTATGTGAATGATGCCGCGCTGGGCATCGGCGCCGACGGCATCACCCTCAACGGCTATCCCTACACTCAAGTGTCGACGGGCACGACGATCCGGCTGCTCACCTCGCAAACCTGGGCGATCAACACCGGGTCGGCCTACGTCTACGGCAACCTCAGAGAGGCCGCCGCCGGCACTTCGCTCACCAAGACCGGCTCCGGCACGCTCTTTCTCACCAGCGCCAACAGCGACTTCAGTGGCGGCCTCACCATCCAGGGCGGCACGCTCTATGTCGGAGCCAGCTCCAGTCAGGGAGACGGCTTGATCACCGGCCCGCTGGGCTCGGGCACGCTCACCCTCGGCAACAACACGCGCCTGGGCGCAAACACCGACGACGAGGTCGTGCTCCACAACCCGGTGGCCCTCGGCAACAACGTCACCATCGCCAACGCGGGCAACGGCGACGGCCTCACGCTGGCCGGCACGATCACACCGCAGAATACGAACACCACGATCAACGTCGGTCTCGATGGCGCGCTGTTCATCGGCCAGATCAAGCCGGGCGAGTCCGGCCTGACTTTCCAAGGCGGCAACATCGGCAACGCTGCTGGCGGGGCCACGCAACTGACCTTCCGCGGCTACTACGGCTACAGCGACAACGGCGACAAAACCCAGGTTGCCACCACGTCCACCGACGCCAACTACCTGCCCGTCGTCGTTCTCAGCGGCACGAACACCTACACTGGCGGCACCGTGGCGGACAACGCCGCCGTCATCTTCTACACTCCCGAATCGCTCCCCGGCGAAGGCGCGATCTCCGCCAACCAGGGCTACGTCGCCACCGGCTACAACGGCGGCATGACGGCCATCCTGGGCAAGATCTCCGACAAAACCAGTTTCAATGGCGCGCTCGGCTTCGACACGCATCCCGCCGCGGGCACCGTCAACACGTTCGCCGACACCCTCGACCTCTCCGGTTTCACCCCCGACACCGGTGACCCGCTCAACGGATTCTGGGGCCTCGGTTCACTCACCAAGGCGATCATCACCGGCACCATCACTCCGCCCACCGGCGGCAATTACGTCTTCGGCGGCCAGGAAGGCACGCTCTACGTGCAGAGCAATCTCACGGCCGCCACCGGCGTCCGTGTCCGCACCCCCTACGGCTCCACTCCCCTCACGGTGTGGCTCCGTGGCACGAACAGTTTCACCGGCAACCTCATGAGCGACCACTCCATCGTGGTGCTCGACTCTGCCACCGCACTCCCCAGCGGTTCCAGCTTCTCGTTGGATTCCGGAGCCTACGTCGGCTACACGGAAAATTTCACCGCCGGCGGCTCCGGCACCGTCACGCCCGCACAATTTCTCTTCCGGCTCGCCAGCTCCTCCTACAACGAAGATTCGATTCTCGGCTTCGACTCCGCCAACCCCTCCGGCCGCACCATCTCCGATACCATCGATCTCAGCGCCCTGAACGACATCTTCATCGGCACCAGCACGCACGTCCACCTCGCGGGCCCCCTCATCGCCCCCTCGAGCGGCCAGCTCTCGGTGACCGGCCTCAACGGCGGCTGGCTTACCCTCGATCGTGCGCTTCACCAGCCGCTCGCCGGTATCCCCGCCACCAACGCGCCCACGGAGATCGATCCCACCGCCGTGGCATCGCTGAATATCGGTGCCACGAACAGCGACGGGCATCGCCGTGGCATCGTCGAAATCACCTCAGGCAACAGCACGTTCAGCGGCGGCACCACCTTCAACAGCGGTTACCTGCTCCTCGGTGCCTCGAGCACTGTCGACGGCACCGGGACGATCACCCAAGGCCCCCTCGGCACCGGCTCGCTCAACCTCGCCACGAATTACGACTGGGACGCCCCAGCCACCATCGCCGCCACCGCCGAGGGAATCACGCTGCACAACGACCTCAATTTCTCCTACGGCAGCGTCCGCTTCGGTGTGCCGACCACGAGCGAAAACGACGACCCGGCCACGCAACTTCAATCCTACACGAGCTACGGCCTCACGCTGAACGGCAACCTCACCGGCACGGTTTCGATGCTCTCCTTTGTCGGTAACGGCACGTTCACCCTCGCCGGCAACAACACCGGCCTGAACGCCTACAGTGTCTACCTCGGCAACAACTCGGCGGAAGGCACACCGTTGGTCGTCGCCAAGGAAAACAACTCCCTCGGCTTCAACAGCAGCTTCATCTATCTCGGCAACGGATCCGACCTGAAATTCGAGAGCGAGGCACCGACCATCGGCAGCCTCAGCGGCGGCTACACCTACGCCGACGACAGCAACCGCTCCTTCATCGCTCTCCGCGCGGACTCCACGCTGACGATCAATCAGCACTCCTCGGGCTACCTCTACGCGAACATCGGCGGCACGCCCGCGGATTTCTCCGGCAGCGTCACGGCGCCCGTGAACGCCGCGCTCGTCAAGAACGGCGGCGGCACACTCGTGCTCGCCGGCGACAGCACCTACAGCGGCGGCACCACCATTCGCGGCGGCCTCCTTCTCGCCGGCAGCAACGTCGTGCGCAGCGAGGGCAACCAAATCGTCTCCGGCCCGTTCGGCACCGGCACCATCACCCTCGACGGCGGCGGCGTCGGCGCCGTCGCCGGCTACACGCTCGCCAATCCCCTCAGCTTCGGCACCGCCGGCGGCACGCTCGGCGGCAGCGGCACCATCGCCTCCGCCATCACCGCCGGCACGAACGTCACCATCGCCCCCGGCAACTCGCCCGGCCAGCTCACGTTCACCAGCGAGCTCACCCTGGCCAGCGGCGGCGTCGCGAGTTTCGACATCTCGAATTTCGCCGGTTCGGCCGGCAGCGGCTGGGATCAAGTCGTCGTCAGCAGCACCGGCACACTCGCGCTGACCGCCACCATCGCCAATCCGTTCACGATTCAGATTAATTCCTGGTCCGAGTCCTCCAATAGCCTCGGCGCGCTCACGAGCGACTTCAGCGCCCCCGTCTCGCTCGCGATTTTCCAGACCTCCGCGACCATCACCGGCCTGATCGGCGACGGTCAAGCGGGCTCCAGCAATCTGGTCCTGAACACCGGCAACTTCACGGCCTATCAGCCCGGCCAGTTCAGTCTTTCGCTCAGCACCGACAGCACCGCGCTCCTGCTCAACTTCACTCCCGTCCCCGAGCCCTCGACCTACGCGCTCTTCGGCGCGGGCCTGCTGCTTGTCGCCGGCTCCGTCTGGCGGAGCAAACGCGCGCGCCGCGACTGATTCCGTCCGCGCTTCACCTCGCGCGCTCTCGCAGCGGCGGTCGATGACCGCCGCTTTTTTGCGCCGCTGGCATCAGGCAATCTCCGGCCACTGCACCGCATCCGACGCCATTCGCCGCTCATAGCCCCATATTAGCGACTCTGCGAGTTCCGGCCCGACACGGCGCCACAGTTGCGCACCTGTCACCACGACGTATGTCATAGCCCACCTATGGCCGCCGCTACCCCCCGCCGCGCCGCCGCCGCCCACGCCGCTCCGCTCCGCATCCTGACCGCGGTGCCGATCTGCGACGGACACGACAGCGCCGTCACGACCATCAACATCGAACTCGCCCGCCACGGCATCGAGGTCATCTACCTCGGCTACCACCAGTCGGCCACGACCATCGCCCGCGCCGCGATTCAGGAAGACGCCAACGTCGTCGGCCTCAGCTCCTACAACGGCGGCCACATCGTCTTCTTCAAGGAAGTCGTCGACCAACTGAAGGCGCGTGGCAGCGGCGACATCCCCGTCTTCGGCGGCGGAGGCGGCACCATCACGCCCGCCGACGAGCGCGTCATGAAACGTCAGGGCACCGACCGCATCTTCTTCGCCGGCACGCCGCTCGACGACATCATGGCGCTCATCAAACGCGAGTATGCCCGCGACGCGAAGCCGAACGCCAAATTCCGCGGCGACCGCGCCCTCGCCCGCGCCATCACCCTCGCCGAAACCAACGCGTTCCTCGGCAAATCCATTCGCAACCCGCCAACCGCTCCTCGCCAGTCGCGCGGCGCGAAGCGTCGCGCGCATGTCCTCGGCATCGCCGGCCCCGGCGGCGCCGGTAAATCCACGCTCATCGACGAACTCACCTCGCGTTTCCTGCGCCACGTCCCGCAAGGTCGCATCGCCATCCTCGCCAACGATCCGTCGCACCCCGATTCGCACGGCGCCATCCTCGGCGACCGTGTCAGCGCGATCTATGCGCAGGACGACCGTGTGTTCTTCCGCTCCATGGCCACGCGCGGCAGCCTCACCGGCCTCAGCGCCGCCGCGCCGGCCGCGATCGAGATTCTGAAAGACTCCGGCGAGTTCGACCTCATCCTCGTCGAGTCCGTCGGCGTCGGCCAGGAGAGCGACCCGTTCGGCGTCTTCGGCGGCGCGAAAAAGCTCGTCGATGCCACGCTCTTCGTCCTCGCGCCCTACTACGGCGGCCGCATCCAGCTGCAAAAAATCGCGCTGCTCAACGGCGCCGATTTCGTCGCGTTGAACAAATGCGACCATCCCATGGCGCACACCGCCAAAGCGGAAATTCAAGCTCGCCTCGACCAAAACGGCAAAGGCCAGACGCTCCACGCGACCACCGCCGCGAAACACTTCGATCCCGGTGTCGATGCGCTCTTCCGCACTCTCGCCGAGCGCGCCGGCCTCGTCGTCTCCACCGGCGGCGAACCCGCCTGCCAGTTGAAACTCGCATGACCAAACCCGCGAGTGCGTTGCCGCGGGTAGGGCGAATCCTCCGGGTGAGCCGTCTCCCGTCCGCGGCTCGTCGGGGACGACTCGCCCTACCTGTCCAAGCCATCACTGCTCCGTTTCGTGTCTTTCGTGTTTTTCGTGGTTTCTAACTCTCTTTTTTCATGAGCCAGCTCGGAAAAATCGCCGACTCCGTCGACACCTACAACACCTTCGTCCGCGCCGAGGTCCAGCGCGCGCGCACCGACGCCGCCTTCGCCGCCGACCTCCGTGCCCGCTGGGAAAAAATCCGCGCGAGCGTGGATCACACCACGTCGCCCACCGGCACGAAAATCCCGCGCCTCGCCCTCCCCGACACCGACGAGCCCGGCGCCATCGCCGATTTCCTGCTCGGCCAAGGCCTGCCCGGCCAGTTCCCCTACGCCACCGCCGCCTACCGCGAGATGTATCTCGACCGCGACAGCGCGACCGGTGAGGAACCGATGCGCCTCTTCGCCGGCCTCGGCCTCGCGGAGGACACCAACGCCCGCTTCAAATACCTTTCGCGAAACCAAAAAAGCATCCGCCTCTCCACCGCGTTCGACGGCCCCACGCTCTACGGCCTCGACTCCGACCACGAAGGCGTGCTCGGCAAGGTCGGCGAAGGCGGCGTCGCGATCGACACGGTCGAGGACATGCAGCGGCTCTTCGCCGGCTTCGATCTCACGCGCAAGGACGCCTCCGTCTCCATGACGATGAACGCGCCCGCGCCGATCATCCTCGCGATGTTCATCGCCGCCGCGAAACGCCGCTTCGGCCCCGACTGCGTCCCGAACCTCCGCGGCACCATCCAGGCCGACATGCTCAAGGAAGTGCAGGCGCAGAACGAAGTCATCTTCCCCATCGACGCCTCGCTGCGCTTCCTCGGCGACATGATGGAGTGGTGCGTGCCCAACATGCCGCGCTGGTATCCCGTCTCGATCTCCGGTTACCACATCGCCGAGGCCGGCGCGACGCCCGTGCAACAGGCCGCGTTCACGCTCTCCAACGGCTTCACCTACGTCGAGCTGCTCAAGCAGCGCGGCGCCGACGTGAACGCCTTCGGCCCGCGTCTCTCGTTCTTTTTGGACTGCGGCCTCGACGTCGAATACCTCGTGCTCGGCCGCGTCTGCCGCCGCATCTGGGCGATCGCGATGCGCGACGTTTTCGGCGCCGACGCGAAGGCGCAGATCCTGAAGCTGCACACGCAGACCTCCGGCCGCTCACTCATCGCCGCCGAGTTCCAGAACAACCTCACGCGCACCGCCGTCGAGTTGATGCTGGCCTACATGAATTACACCAATTCGTGCCACTCCAACTCCGCCGACGAGCCGTTCACGACGCCGACCGAGAAATACGCGCTCCTCGCCTCGCACGGCCAATCGATCATCCTCGAGGAGTCCGGCGTGTTTAAGCACATGATGAACATGTTCGGCGGCGCGCCCGGCCTGCTCGCGCTCGAACGCCAAGTCGAGAAGGGCATCCTCGATGTCTTCCGCGAAATGGACACGCTCGGCGGCGTCATCGCCGCGATGGAGCAGCGCTACCAGCGCAGCAAGATCCAGGAAGCCGGCCACGCTTACGAGAAACAGATCTACGCGCACCAGCGCCCGATCATCGGCCTCAACAAATACGTCGCCGAAGAAGCGCACCCGAACGTCCCCCTCGCCCGCACGCCGCCGAAGAAGCAGCGCCTGCAAGTCGAGCGCCTGAAAGCCTTCAAGAAGAAGCACGCCAAGAAAGCCCCCGAAGCCCTGCAACGCCTCGAGAACGTCGCCCGCAACGGCGGGAACGTCTTCGGCGAACTCGTGAACACCGTCGAAGTTTGCTCCCTCGGCCAAATCACGGCATGTCTCACCGGCGTAGTCGGAAAATTTCGGCCGATGGTGTGAGTAGAATTTGGTTAACCGCGGAAAACACGACGCACACGAAACCAAACCCCCAACCGGCGCCCCCTCAGACCCTTTCGTGTGTTTCGTGTTTCTCGTGGTTCTCCCTCAGTCGCACTCCCTCTGAAAACCCGTTTGCCAGTCATGCCTCGCCAACTAGCTTTCGCCCCATGAGCACGATCCTGCCCCTCGATAAAATGACTGTCGAAGAGAAGCTGAAACTCGTGGAGGAAATCTGGGACGATCTGCTCAAAAGCCCCGACGCTCTCCCGCTCCAACAATGGCACAAGGATGTGCTCGATGAACGCGAGCGCTTGGTCGCCGAAGGCAAGGAACGCTACATTCCGTGGGAACAGGCCAAACGGGAGATCGCCGAGGAGATCGCACGTAAGCGGCAGGAATGAACGTCGAGATACTGCCGTCGGCTAAACGCGACCTCGTGGACGGCTACTGGTTCTACGAGCGACAGCGTTCGGGCTTGGGCGACTATTTTCTCCAGCACCTGCAATCAGACATCGACAGCCTAGAACGCTACGCAGGTATCCATCACCGTGCTTACAGGCACTATCACTGGCTCGGCTCGCGCAAGTTTCCGCACGCGGTCCTCTACCATATCGTCAGAGAGACCGCCTACGTGGACGCCGTAATCGACTGCCGTCGTTCGCCGGACTGGATACGTCGCCGCCTGAAACAATGAACTCGATCGATCAGGTAAGTGCGCGCCTCTTCGGCGAACTCGTGAACACCGTCGAAGTTTGCTCCCTCGGCCAAGTCACGGCATGTCTCACCGGCGTGGGCGGAAAATTCCGGCCGATGGTATGAACGCGAAGCCATTTCAAATACTACTCTTTTTGTCCGCGTTGTTCAGCGCGGTCAGCTGCGCGGGACCGCAGCGCGCAGGAGCAAATGAATTCGTGACAAAACCCGACGCCCACGCTGGGCAGAAAGTCTCTCTGAGCGGCACGTGGGTTCTCGGATTCGAAAGCTCCCATTTCGTGTCCGATACCTCAGCATCGAACTTCGATATTTGGGTCGAAGTGAATTGGACGGCGCTCGAGCAGAACAGTGCCGGCCTCGCAGAACGTCTCCGCAAAAGAGCGGTTTTCCCGCGCGGCATGAAAGACGCTGAGGTCAAGATCACCCTACGCGGCGAAGGCCTCCTGGAGAAAACAACGTCCGCTAGCCCGTTAGGCGGTTTCGGGCATTTCGGTGCGCATCCATATCGACTGTCGATCGAGCGAATCTTCGAACTGGAGTAGCCACTTCACTCGTGAAACCCATCACCCCTTCCCCCACTCCCGCTCTCCTCGACCGCTGCAATGAAATCGCGCAGCAGGAAGCCACGCTGCGCGAGGGCGGCGGCGCGGCGGGGCAGGAGCGGCAGCACAAGCTCGGACGGCTCTTCGTGCGCGAGCGCATCGCCGCGCTGATCGATTCGCCGGACTCGTTCCTCGAGGTCGGCCTCTGGGCGGCGCACGGGATGTATCGCGAGTGGGGCGCGTTCCCCGGCGCGGGCGTCGTCACCGGCATCGGCGACATCGCCGGCCACCCGTGCATGATCGTCGCCAACGACGCCACCGTGAAGGCCGGCGCGTTCGTCCCGATGACGTGCAAGAAGGTCCTCCGCGCCCAGCGCATCGCCTTCGAGTGCAACCTGCCGCTCGTCTATCTCGTCGACTCCTCCGGCGTGTTCCTGCCGATGCAGGACGAAATTTTTCCCGACGAGGACGACTTCGGCCGCATCTTCCGCAACAACGCCGTCATCTCCGCCGCCGGCATCCCGCAATACGCCGCGATCATGGGCAACTGCGTCGCGGGCGGCGCGTATCTGCCCGTGCTCTGCGACAAAATCCTCATGACCGAGGGCAGCGGCCTCTACCTCGCCGGCCCGCAGCTCGTGAAGGCCGCCATCGGCCAGGAAACCGACACCGAGACGCTCGGCGGCGCCGCGATGCACGCCGAGATTTCCGGCACGGTGGATTTCAAGGAGAAGGACGATCCCGCGGCGTTGAAGCGGCTGCGCTCGTTGATCGGACTCCTGCCAGCCGAACAGGTAGGGCGAACCGTCCCTGGTGAGCCGTCGCGCGATGCAGGCTCAACGCGGCTCGGCGGGGACGCCTCGCCCTACCCCAAGGCACCCGAGCCCGAATTCCCCGCTTCGAAAATCTACGAACTCGTCTCCGTCGACGGTCGCAAGGAATACGACGTGCGCGACGTCATCCGCTGCCTCGTCGACGCCGGCTCGCTCGACGAATACAAGGCCGACTACGGCAAGAGCATCGTCTGCGCCTTCGCGCGCCTCGGCGGGCGTCCCATCGGCATCGTCGCCAACCAGCGCATGCGCGTGCAGTCGAAAGCCGCCGGCGGCGCCGGCCTGCAGATGCCGGGCGTCATCTACGCCGACAGCGCGGACAAGGGCGCGCGGTTCATCATGGACTGCAACCAGACGCGCGTGCCTCTGCTGTTCCTGCAGGACGTGTCGGGCTTCATGGTCGGCAAGGACGCCGAGCAGAGCGGCATCATCCGCAGCGGCGCGAAGATGGTGAACGCGCTCAGCAACTCCACCGTGCCGAAGATCACCGTGATCACCGGTGGCTCCTTCGGCGCCGGCAATTACGCGATGTGCGGCAAAGCCTTCGATCCGCGCTTCATCTTCGCCTGGCCGCACGGCAAATACGCCGTCATGGGAGCGGCGCAGGCGAGCGACGTTGTGTTCAACATCCTCGCGAAATCCGGCAAGACCGAGCGCACGAAGGAGGAACTCGACGCGCTCCGCGCGCAGGTGAAAGCCGGCTATGTCGAGCAGACCGACATCCGTTACGGAGCGGCGCGCGGCTGGGTCGACGCCCTTGTCCAGCCGCACCAAACGCGCGAGACACTCATTCGCGCTTTCGAGTTAGCCGCCCGCCCCGCACCGAGTGCACATTTTCACACCGGCGTGCTGCAGGTATGATGCGTCACACCGGCTTTGTCTTGCGGGGGAGCATCGCTCGCTGAAACCCGGACAATTCTTTCCGCCGGCCTCATGTTCACGCCCGGCGGTGCACCACCGTGTGCAGCTCGGTGGGCGTAAGCTGAATTTCCCCGCGCTGCGGGTCGACAAACACCGCGCCGCTGTCCGTGAGGATCAGCACCACGCTGTGCGCCGAACGCCGCCGCGTCCGCGGATCGACCCTCGCATTGTCGGGCGTATACCAGACGGCGACGATGGCTGGGCGGTCCGCCTGCTCGCGTTCGTGCCATTGATCGACCATCAGTTCGGCCGCCGCGTTGCCCAGAAAGAGATCCGTGAACGCCGTGCAGTTGAAGCCCTCGCGCCAGCCACTGTCACCGCGAAGCTCATTCACTGGAACATCTTTGCGCGAGAGGTCCTGCCGGAACCGTTGCATAAAGCCGCCGATCCAGCTGTGCCGCACCAAAGCGTAACGGTCGGCACTGAACGTGACCGGCACCGGCGCACGTCCCGCCATCGCGCGATCGGTCTCGCGCAACAACACGACGCGATCGATCACCTTGCCGGTGGTCATTCGCCCCGCCCACGCGTGAGACGGCAGCGCCAGCGCTGCCATCGCGATAACAACAATCGCACGCCACGACGGGATGACTGATCCAGCCGGGCGCGAGAGATTCCATTCACAACCGCATGTCTTCATGACGCCCGTGCCTTTCGGCTCTGACGCAGCGAAGTGAAGCGCGCCGCACGGTATAAACCTTCGTTTCACAAACTCGTTTGGCCTGACAAAAATTCCGGGCAGTAGCCCTCACGGCAGTCCCAGAATTTTTGCCGCCGGATGCAAAGTTCACCGGCGAGAATTCGAGTGATTTTCCGCGTGGATTTTGCCGTGCAAGATCTGCGTATTGCGCGAGCGAAATTTACCCTGCGGCATCGCCCATTTGCAGCAACCGCGCCCCAGCGTCCCGCCGCTGTGCCAGGTGCATGCGTCTTCTTCCGGAGCACCGCGCCCGCGGCACCGCGACGGCGCGCATTCGACTCCCCCAAAAGCGGAGGCCGCGCACCCCTGCGCGGCCTCCTATGACAACGGACCTGTCAGTCCTAAAAAGTGAAAGGGAAAGTGAAGGTGATTCGGCGCGTTTACGGGGTTCGCTTCGTCGGCTCAGCGCATCGCAACAACCTTCGCGTTGGTGTTGCCCGCCATCGCCATCATCTGGTGGAAGCCACCGGTGTTCGCACTGTAGGCGGCGACGATCACCCCGACGATGTTCTTCTCGTTCACGGACACCGCATCCGGCTCGTCATTGTTGACGCCTTGGACGACGTAGCCGCGGCGATCTTCATCGATCACGCTGTGGGCAACGAGACCGCCATTGGCTTTGCGATAGACGAGGGTCATACCCTTCTTGATGTCGTCGTAAGCGATCTCCTTGACCACGACCGCAGTGCCCGGCGCGTAGAGCGGCTCCATCGAGTGACCGATGCCCCAGAGCGCGGTGCCGCCGTTTTCCTGCGCGAGCTTCTCCGCGAGCTTCATTTCGCTGCCCTTGTCGACGAGAACGGGCGCCGGGGTGTTCTGCGCGATCTTCGTGAGCAGGCGCGAGCTCTTGATGCCCGCATGGGCGGAAAGGGTGGTCGCAACGACCGCGAGGGTGAGCGCGGCGTAGCGGAGGAGGGTGCGGGTCGTTGTCATGCGACCAGCGTGCCCGAAAACGCGACATCCCATTATCCGTGCCCCTACGCGACCCGGCCTCACATTTTGCGCTAGGGTGTTTCCTTGACGGAACCCAGGAGGCTTCGCCCGAATGTCCGGGAGCCCCCATCACTCGATAACTTTCGCTCAAGTTGAGCGCTCCGGGGCCGATGAACGGCGGCCAATTGTAACCCGTTCTGAAGTAGGGCAGTTGCTTGCCGATGTAGGAAGTAACGCTACGATGCCGACCATGATCCGAGCCCTTTACGCCGAAGACGACCCCAACGTCGCCGGCATTGTGCGCAGCTACGTCGAGCATTTTGCGCCAGATTGGCAGCTTGAGATCGTCCCCAACGGCACCCGCTGCCTCGAGCGCATGGCGGTCGGCGGTTACGACATCCTGCTGCTCGACCTGGTCCTTCCCGACACCGACGGTCTGCAGATTCTCGGCGAACTGGCCCGCCGCAACGACCCTACGCCCGTCGTGATGGTCACCGGCCACGGCCAGACCGAACTCGCCGTCCGTGCGCTGCGCGCCGGCGCCGCCGACTGCGTCGACAAGACCTCGCCGCAATTTCTCCAACTCGTCGACATCGTGAAGCGCGTGCAGGCGCGCCACGCCGAGGCGCACGTGAAGCGGCCCGCCACCGCCTCGGTGCCCGGCCGCCACGCGGTGGTCCTGGTGGAAGGCTCCGTCGCACTCGCCGGCAGCATTCGCGAATTTTTCGGGGCTCACGCACCGCAGTTCGAACTCACCGTGCTCGGGACCACGAACGAGTTGAACCACTTCTTCTCGCTCGGCGCGCCCGCGAGCGCGGTGATCATCGGCCCCACTCCGCACCAGAACAAACCGCTCGAGGTGCTGCGGCAGTTCCACTCCAACGCCGCCCAGTTGCCCGCAGTGCTCGTCTCCGCGCGCAACGATGGCGAGACCGCCATCGCCGCCTTCAAGCTCGGCGCGCAGGACTTCATTCTCCAAAAGCCCGACTACCTCACCGAGGTCGTCTTCTCGCTGAACAGCATTCTGCGTCGCGCCGAGATCGAACGGCACAACGCCCAGCTGCAAAAGGAACTCGAGACGCTCAACCGCTCGCTCGAGGCGCAGGTGATCGCGCGCACCCGCGAACTGCAGGCGCTCTCGCTTCGCCTGCTCCGCATCCAGGAAGACGAGCGCCGCGCCATCGCGCGCGAGCTGCACGACGAGATTGGTCAGCTCCTCACCGGCCTGAAACTCCAGCTCGACGCCGGCCTCAAAGCCTCGGGCGACTCGCCTCTCCGCGCGCACTTCACCGAAGCGCACGCGACCGCGAGCAGCCTGCTCGAACATGTCCGTATCCTGACGCAGCAATACCGCCCGCGCGTCCTCGACGACCTCGGACTCCAGCCGGCGATCGAGTGGCATTTGAAACAGTTCACCCGCCAAACGGGCATCGACGTCGACTTCGCCGCCGACCTGCCCGCCGGCCGCCTCCCGGGCGAACTCGAGACCGTCGTCTATCGCATCGTGCAGGAAGCACTGACCAACGCCGCCCGCCACGCGCAGACGAAGCAGGCCGCTGTCGCGATCACGCATCAGGACAAACAACTCATCGTCGAAATCTCCGATCGCGGTCACGGCTTCGACGTCACGCGTGCCCTCGCCCGCACCGACTCCCTTGGCCTCGCCGGTCTGCGCGAACGCGTGAACCTCGCCGGCGGCCGCATCGAAATTCACTCCGCTATCGGTCAGGGCACCCGCATCACCGCGGAGTTTCCGCTCCCGAGCGCCGACTCTGGCCCCCCTCTCGCATGACCACCGTAATTCTCGCCGACGACCATGAGATCGTCCGCCGCGGCGTGCGCAGCGTGCTGCAGGCCGACGGACGCTTCAACGTCGTCGCCGAAACGGCGGACGGCCTTTCCGCCGTGCAACTCGCGGAGAAGCACAAACCGCAACTCATGTTCCTCGACCTGTCGCTGCCGCGCCTGCACGGTCTGGAGGCGCTCCGCCAGATCCGCATCTGCAGCCCGAACACGAAAGTCCTCGTGCTCTCGATGCACAACGACGAGCCCTACGTGATCGAAGCCCTCCGCAGCGGCGCATCGGCTTACATCCTCAAAGGCTCCGAGTCGGAGGAGATCGTGAAAGCCACGCAGGAAGTCCTCGCCGGCCGCCGCTTCCTCAGTGCGCCGCTCACCGAATGGGCGATCACGGCGCTTGCGGTGAAGACCCCCGACTCGAGCGATCCCTACAACACGCTCTCCCCGCGCGAGCGCGAAGTGATGCAACTTGCCGCCGAGGGCCTCGGCGCCGCCGAAATCGCCGAGAAACTTTTCATCAGCGCCCGCACGGCCGAGACACATCGCGCGAACCTCATGCGCAAACTGAACCTGCAAACGCAGACCGACCTCGTCCGCTACGCGATCCGCCGCGGCCTGATTCAAGCCTGAGCCGGAATCAGGCCCCAGGTGGGCGTCGTTGCCCCTACGGACGCCTGTCGCCGCTGGGACAGCGGCGACCACCAAATGGTCGGAACCCATCGGTCGGTAATCGCGTCCAACTGCATGAGTGCGGGCTGAGCGACGCCCGCGTTGAAAACAAAACGGCGCCCCCGAAGGGCGCCGTGCATTGCGAGTCGGGTGAGCTGCGGCGCTCAGACCTTCGGGCCGCCTTGCGCGAGGTTGCGCGCGCGGAGGCGAAGACCGTTGAGGCGGATGAAGCCGGTGGCGTCGCTCTGGTTATACCAGCTCTTCACGCCTTCCATGGACGCGATCTTGTCGTCGTAGAGGGAATACTTCGATTTGCGGCCGCAGGTGATGATGTTGCCCTTGTAGAGCTTCAGGCGAACCGTGCCGGTGACGAATTTCTGGCTCTCGTCGACCATGGCCTGGAGCATCTCGCGCTCGGGTGCGAACCAGAAGCCGTTGTAAACGAGCTCGGCATACTTCGGGATGAAGCTGTCGCGGATGTGCAGCACTTCGCGGTCGAGCGTGAGCGACTCCACCTGACGGTGGGCCTGCATGAGGATCGTGCCGCCCGGGGTCTCGTAGACGCCGCGGGACTTCATGCCGACGAAACGATTTTCAACCAGGTCGACGCGGCCGATGCCGTGCTTGCCGCCGAGCTTGTTGAGCGTCTTGAGCACGCCGGCGGGCGTCATCTTTTTGCCGTTAACGGCGACGCAGTTGCCCTGCACGAAATCGAGTTCGACGTATTCGGCCTTGTTCGGCGCGTCTTCCGGCGAGACGGAGAGCTTGAACATGCCCTTGTTCTCCTTGGTCGTCGGATCGAACCACGGATCCTCGAGGATGCCGGCTTCGTAGGAGATGTGGAGAAGGTTGCGATCCATCGAGTAGGGCTTCTTGAGCGAGGCCTCGACGGGGATGTTGTGCTCGGCGCAATACGCGATCATCTCGGCGCGGCCGGGGAACTTCTCGCGGTAGCTCTCGAGCTTCCACGGCGCGATGATGTTGAGATGCGGCGCGAGCGCCATGTAGGTGAGCTCGAAGCGGCACTGGTCGTTGCCCTTGCCGGTGGCGCCGTGCGCGACGGTGTCGGCCTTTTCCTTCTTCGCGATTTCGATCTGCGCCTTCGCGATGAGCGGGCGCGCGATCGAGGTGCCGAGGTAGTATTGGCCCTCGTAGATCGCGTTGGCGCGGATCATCGGGTAGATGAAGTCGCGGGCGAACTCCTCGACGAGGTCGAGCGTGTAGTGCTTGGACGCGCCGGTTTTCTTCGCCTTCGCGGGCAGGCCCTTGAGTTCCTCCTCCTGGCCAATGTCGGCGGCGAAAGTGACGATCTCGGCGTCGTAAGTTTCCTTAAGCCATTTAACAATGACGGAGGTGTCGAGACCTCCGGAGTAAGCGAGCACGATCTTCATGGTAGAGAAGGCGGAGTTGAGACCGCAGCCGCCGCACTCGCAAAATAAAAATAGGTCAAATTTGCGCGATCTGTTTCACGGGGCTTTGACCCTTGGCCGCTCGCACAGGTGAACATTCGGTCGCATGCTCTCGATAAACCAAAGACCTGTCATGAGCATGCTCCCCCACGCCCGCTCGCGCCGCCTTGGTCGCGGCTTTACCCTCGTCGAGATCATGATCGTAGTCGTCATCATCGGCCTGCTGGCCGCACTGGCGATCCCCGCGATGCAGCGCGTCCAACGCGCCGCGCAAAATGTCCGCGTCGCGAATGATTTCCGAGTGTTCACGCAGGCGTTTGAAACCTACGCGCTGCAAAACGGTTTCTGGCCGAACAACGCCGGGAGCGGCGTCGTGCCTTCGGGTCCGGTGTCGATGGCGGGCGATTTCAAAACCAACGTCTGGCAAGCCACGACAACGATCGGAGGACGCTGGAACTGGGACCGCAACATGAGCGGTGTGGCGGCCGGCATCTCGATCTCCGGGCTGACGTGCACCGACGCACAGCTCGAGGAAATCGATGCCAAGCTCGACGACGGCAATCTCGGCACCGGGCGATTCCGCAAGGTGCAATCGAACCGGGTGACGTTGATTCTTGAACAGTGAGCGGTAGGACCGGACGGCGACTCCCCGTCGCCGAGAAAGCTGCGCGCGACGCGGCGCGGAGCGGAGTCCGCGCCCTACCTCATCGACGCGCTGCCGCGAGCGCAGCCATGATGGCCTTCTGCACGTGGAGGCGGTTTTCCGCCTCGTCGAAGATGATGCAGCGCGGGTTGTCGAGCACCGCCTGCTCCACTTCTTCGCCGGCGTGCGCCGGGAGGCAGTGCATGAAATACGCGTCGGGCTTGGCGGCCGCGAAGAGCTTCGCGGTCACCTGATACGGCGACATCACGCGGATGCGCTCCTTCGTTTCCTCCTCCTTGCCCATCGAGACCCACACGTCGGTGTAGACGACATCCGCGTCCTTCACGGCCTCGAACGGATCGGTCGTGAAGTGGTAATTCTTCGACAGGCCGTCCTTCGCGAGCTGCGCGTCAATCTCCGGACCGGGCGCGAATTGTTGCGGACCCGCGAGGCTGATCTTCATGCCGAAGAGCGCCGCGCCAAGAATCCACGAATACGCCATGTTGCACGCCGTGTCGCCGAGAAAGGCGATCTTCCGGCCCTTGAGCGACGCGAGGCGGTCGCCGTTGCCGGCCCAGCGCTCGGTCATCGTGAACGCGTCGGTGTAGATCTGGCACGGATGCAGGAAATCCGTCAGCGCGTTCACGATCGGAATCGTGCCGGCGGCGGCGAGGCGCTCGACTTCGCTCTGCTCGTAGGTGCGCACGATGAGGCCGTGCACGAAACGCGAGAGAACTTTCGCGGTGTCCTCGACGGACTCGCCGCGACCGATCTGGATGTCGTTGCGGTTAAGAAAGAGCGGATTGCCACCGAGCTCGTGGATGCCGACTTCGAACGACACGCGCGTGCGCGTGCTGCTCTTCGAGAAGATCAGCGCCCACGTCTGGCCGGCGAGCGGCTTCTCGTGTGTGCCGCGCTCACGCTTGAGGCGGGCGGCGAGATCGAAAATCTGCGCGACTTCGGCGCGGGTGAAATCGGTGTCCTTGAGGAAGTGTCTCATGGAAACTGCCCGATTAAGCGGGTCTGACCGCACGCCGCCAGATGAAAAGGGCGCGCCACGGCGTTGCCACGGTGCGCCCATGCCGCTGTCCGCGGCCTGGATCACGGCCCGCACGGCCGCCGCACCCGGCTAATTCTGCGCGCCCCGCTCCGCCTTCCCGCCTCGGTTTCTCCACACCGATCGGATGGTTGCGTTCGCTGCCAAATTCGGAGCTATTCTCCGCCGGTCACCCCGCCTCCAGCCCCTCCCATCGCATGAACCACGCGTGCATTTCCCGGTGCGGACTCGTATTGTCATTTTTCGTCGCGGGCGTCGCGGTCGTCAGCGGCGCGGCGGCCACTGCGCTCTCTGAGCCTTCGAGGTCAATCCTCGCGCACGTGCGAAATCTCGCCGCCGGAGAAACGCTGGACCTCCCGACACCAGCGGCACTTGAGGATGACGCATCGCTCACCATCGCCGGCCGCCTTCGCTCCGACGGCGAAATCGTGATCGTGTGCCGGGGTTCCCTCACGGTCGCGCCGACCGCCGAAATCCTGGCGAGACGCGTCACGCTGCGCCTCGAGCCAGCGCCCGCCCCGACTCATGACCCCGCCGCGCTCGCTTCGCTTGTCATTCAAGGGAAAATCCGCGCCACCACCATTCGCATCGAGAGCCCCGCCGGCGACGCGGAACTTTCCGGCACGCTCGACGCGCGCAGCGACCACGATGCCGGCGGCGACATCCACGTGCTCGGGCAACGCGTGGCACTGACCGCCACCGCCCACGTCATCGCGGATGGCGCCTCACGCGGCGGCACGGTCCTGATCGGCGGTGACTATCGCGGGGCCAATCCCGCCGTGGCTAATGCCGCGCATACTGCTATCGCCGCCGGGGCTCAGGTTTCCGCCAACGCGCTGCACCGAGGGCCCGGTGGCCGCGTGATCGTCTGGGCTGACGAGTTCACCCGGTTCCACGGCGCCATTTCCGCTCGCGGCGGCGCGGAGTCTGGCGACGGCGGTTTGATCGAAGTCTCCGGCAAGCAACGTCTCGATTTTCGCGGTCAGGCAGACCTGAGCGCCTCGGTTGGGGAGAAGGGAACGCTGCTCCTCGATCCCGACGACATCGTCATCGCCGCGGCATCCCCCGACCTCAATGGCGATGAGAGCTATGGCGACGACGTCGTCGGAGACATCCCGGCTTCCGCTTATCCCGGCTCGGTCAGCGTCATCACCTCCCGCGAAATCCAAAACTTGCTCGGCTCAGCCAACCTGAGCATCGCCGCCACCAACTCGATCACCGTGAATTCCGCCATCACATGGTCAAGCGCTCGCTCCCTCACTCTCACCGCCGGCGCCAACCTCGCCGTCAACGCCCGGCTGACCCAAACGGGAACCGGAGCACTCTCGCTGAACTCCGGCACCTCGCTCTATCTCGGCGCAAACATCAGCGCCCCCAGCCTCACTCTCGCGGCCGGTGGCTACATCGTCCTCGATAATGCCAGCGTTTCCGCGACCACACTCAACGTCAGCGGGAAAGGTTACGACGCATGGCGCCTGGCCAACTTCACCAGCGCTGAAGTCACCAATGCCGCGGTGAGCGGCCCACAGGCGTCCAACGCCAGCGGCCTGGCCAATTTGGTCTGCTACGCTCTCGCTCAAAACCGGAGCGGCCAGCCCACGAGCCATCTGCCGACGGCCGCAGCGGACGACACCGACTGGACTCTCACCTACACCCGCGCGAGTGAGCGCGCCGATCTCGCCTATCTGGTCGAATACTCAACCGATTTGGTGAGCTGGAGTTCGACGGGTGTGGTCAGCCAGCTCGTCACCAACAACGGCGCCACGCAAATCCACCGCGCCCGGATTTCCCGCGCGACCGCAGGCTCCACCGTTTTTCTCCGCCTGCGCCTCACGCGGAACTGAACCGCACGCGTCTCGCTCGTTTGCCGCGTGCGGCATTCCGCCCGCCCAGCGCGCCAGTCACCGACGGCAAGTCAGAGCAGTCCGCGCTGAGCAACGCTTGCGCACCGACAACGCCTGCGGGTCCGAAAGGCCAGCGAGCTACGATCTTGTCCGACCAATCGCGAGGACGAACGACAACGCGTTCAGTCAGCGCGCTCCCGTTCAGCTGGCGCTCGCCTTTTTCTGCAGCGCGCCGCGAATGATGTCGGTGGCGAGCGTGAGGTGCTCGGAAGTCGCGATGAGCGGCGGGAGCAAGCGGATGGTGTTCAGGCCGGCGATGGGGCACAGCAGGCCGCCTTCGCGGAGGAGCGGCAGATACGGCGCGGGCTCGCCGGTGAGGCGCAGGCCGAGCATGTAGCCGCGGCCGCTGACGCCGGCGACCTGCTTCGGGAACTCCTGGGCGAGTTGCTCGAGCTGTGTCTTCCACACGGCCCCGTTCACGGCGACCTTGCGCACAAGATCCTCGCGCTCGATCACGTCGAGGACGGCGAGCGCCGCGGCACAGGCGAGCGGTGAACCGCCGAACGTCGTGCCGTGCGAGCCGGGCGTGAAGAGCTCGGCGTGTTTCTCCGCGCACCAGATGCCGCCCATCGGGTAACCGTTCGCGATGCCCTTCGCCATGCCGATGACGTCGGCGCGCACGCCCGAGTGCTGGAACGCGTAGAACGTGCCGGTGCGGCCGAAGCCGCACTGCACCTCGTCGAGCATAAGTAGCAGGTTGTGCTTGTCACACAGCTGGCGCAGGCCCCACAGGAACTCGTCCGTGCACATCGTCACGCCACCTTCGCCTTGCACCGTCTCGATCATGATCGCGGCAGTCTGATCGTCGATCAGCTCGGCAAAGCTCTGCACGTTGTTGATCTCGCCAGCCGCGAAGCCGGGCACGAGCGGACGAAAGCCTTTTTGAATTTTCTCCTGCGGTGTGGCGCTCATGCCGCCGTAGGTGCGGCCGTGAAACGCGTTTTTCGCGACGAGGATTTTGTAGCACTTGCC
Organism: Candidatus Didemnitutus sp.; assembly: GCA_041906465.1. Lineage (GTDB taxonomy): Bacteria > Verrucomicrobiota > Verrucomicrobiia > Opitutales > Opitutaceae > Didemnitutus. The sequence continues at coordinate 190,419 of JAYRJE010000009.1, forward strand.
CTCCTCGCCCGACTTACGGATGCCGTGCAGGCGCGAGAGCTTGATCATCGCCTCGTTCGCCTCGGTGCCGGAATTGCAGAGATAGACGCGGCCCGGCCCGGCCTGCTGCACGATGCGACGCGCGAGTTCGCCGTAGTTCGGATTACGATAGAGATTGCTGCAGTGGATCAGCTCACCCGCTTGGCGGCGGATCGCCTCGACCCAGACCGGGTGACAGTGACCGAGCGCGTTGACCGCGATGCCTGAGGCGAAATCGAGATACTTCTTGCCGGTATCGTCCCACGCCCAGACGCCCTCTCCTCGCACGAGCGTGAGCGGGGCTTTGGCGTAGTTTTTCATCACATACGCGTCGTAGAGCTCAGCGGCGTTGGTGCGGACGATGGAGGGTTGGTTCATGGAAAAAACAAATCAGAGGACTGCGCCGTGCGGCGCACTCTCAAATTCGGCGCCGACCAGTTCAGCCGTGCACAATTTCTGTGCCCACGCCCTTGTCGGTGAAAATCTCGAGCAGCAGGCTGTGCGGCATGCGACCGTCGATGAAGTGGACGCGTTGCACGCCTTCCTGCAGCGCGCGCACGGCGCTGGCGACTTTCGGGCGCATGCCTTTGTCGATGACGCCCTTCTTTTTCAGGCCGTCGACCTCGCCGATTTTCAGAGTGGAGATGAGTGTGCTCGGATCCTTCGGATCGGAGAGCAGGCCCGGCACGTCGCTCATGTAGACGAGGCGACGCGCGCGCAGCGCGGCGGCGACACGGCCGGCAGCAGTGTCGGCATTAATGTTGTAAGGCTTGCCGTCGTAACCCTCCGCGACCGGCGAGATCACGGGCATGAAGCCTTCGGAAATTTCCTTTTTGATCAGCTTCACCTTCACTTCGGTCGGGTCGCCCACGTAGCCGAGGTCGACCGGGTTGCCGTCATCGTCGAGACCGAGCTTCTGGCAAACCAGCACGCTGTCGCCGGGCAGGCCCTTCGGGCGCGCCTTCACCGAGGACAGCGTGTCGCACACTTCCTTGTTCACGATCTCGTCGAGCGTCTTCTTCACGATCGCGATCGTCGCCTCGTCGGTGACGCGGAGGCCGTTGACGAAGTTCGCTTTCAGGCCGGAGGCATCCATCGCCTTGCTGATCGCCTTGCCGCCGCCGTGCACGACGACGACGTTGATGCCGACCGCGGCAAGGAACGCGATGTCCGCGGCGACGCGGGTGCGCGCCGTCGGATCCGGATCGTCCATGAAGCTGCCGCCGTATTTCACCACGAAGGTGGATCCGCGGAAGTCCTGGATATAAGGGAGCGCTTCGAGCAGCACGCGCGCTTTGGCAATGATCTCTTCGACTTTGGGCGAGGTCATTGCGTGAGGGAGAAAAGGTGACCAGTGGTCATCGAGTGGTGACGGCGGAAATTTTTCTGCACTTAACGCGCAGCGATTTCACTAAAAAAATGAGGTGGCGCCGCGGTGAGACGCCGAGTGTGCGGGAGCGGGAAAACAGGGCCAGCTTCAGCCGGCCCAGATTGGAAGCTCGTTCGAAGAGGACGGTCGCGAGCGGCGTCGAACCGGACCGGTCGCAGACCGGCCATCTGCGCTCACTCGCTCTTGTTGTAGTTCACGTAACCTTCCGTGAGGTCGGTCGCGAGGAGGCGGTAGCCGGCTTTGCCGAGGTGAAGATCGATCGTGATGGTGAACCGGCGGTTCTTCACGATCTCCTTCCACTTTGGTTTCAGCTCGGGGTGCGGCTTGCCGGCGGTCATCGCGGGCGTGTCGTTGTAGCGGATGTCGAGCTTGGCTTCGACGAGCTTCGCGCCGGAGTAGCCGGCGGCATCGGCCAAACGGCCCCAATTGGGATCTTCGCCATACCACGACGACTTCACGAGCAGGGAATTGCCGATGGCGCGCGCGCACTTCTCGGCGTCCTCGGCAGACGCGGCACCTTGCACCTTCACTTCGATCACCTTGGTGATCTTCTCGCCGTCGGAGACGATTTTGTCGGCGAGGATGTCGCAGGCTTTCCAGACGGCCTCGGCAAAGAGGACCCGCAGCTCGCGCGGGCTCTTGTCGCCGACGGAGACGCCGGAGTGGCCGTTGGCGAGCATGATGACGGTGTCGTTCGTGCTCATGTCGCCGTCGACGGTGATGCAGTTGAACGTGCCGTTGACCGCCTCGGTGAGCGTCTTCTGGAGAAAGCTGCGCGGAACGGAAAAGTCGGTGGCGAGGAACGCGAGCATCGTCGCCATGTTCGGCTGGATCATACCGGCGCCCTTGGCAAAGCCGGCGACGGTGTGCTTCTTGCCGTCGTAGGTGAACGAGACCGTGACAGTCTTCGCCTTCGTGTCGGACGTCAGGATGGCATCAGCGGCTTTTTTGCCGTGCGCGGGCGTGCGGCCCTTCTCGGTCACGGCGCGCTCCAGACCTTTGATCACGCGATCCATCGGCAGTGGCTGGCCGATGCGGCCGGTCGAGCAGACGAAGAACGCGTGCGGCTTCTGGTTCAGCGAAGCGGCGGCGCGCTGCGCCATCGTGTTCGCGTCTTTCAGGCCTTCGGGGCCGGTGCAGGCGTTGGCGTTGCCGGAGTTGGCGATGAAGCCGTGGAACGGACCGCCTTCCTCGAGATGTTTCTGGCACAACAGCACCGGCGCGGCTTTGACCGCGTTCTTGGTGAACGTGCCGGCGGCCGTGCACGGACGCAGCGAATAGACCAGAGCGAGGTCGAGTCGCTTGAGGTCGTTCTTCTGGCGGATGTCGCAAGCGACGCCTGCCGCCTCGAAGCCGGGAACGTCCGTGATACCTGCACTATCCGGCGTAACGGTGAGTTGAGTCATTTGGGTTGTGTGAGCTTAAAGCAGTCCGGCGGTCTCGGGGAAACCGCACCAGAGATTCATGATCTGCACGGCTTGGCCGCTCGCGCCTTTCACGAGGTTGTCGACGGCGGACGTGAGCACGAAATTGCCGGTGCGAGCGTCGTGCACCGCGGAAATGTCGACGCGATTGGTGCCCGTGACGTAGGCCGAGTCCGGCGTCTCGCCGCTCGGGAGAATCGAGACGAACGGCCGGCCGGCGTAGGCAGAACGCCACGCGGCGTAGACGGCATCGATTGTCGCGCCTGCGGCGGCGGGAACGGTGATCGTCGTGATGATGCCGCGGCGCATCGGCGCGAGGTGCGGATTGAACTGGAGCACGACTTTCGCGCCCGCGCGGAGCGAGAGCTGCTCCTCGATCTCGGCGAGGTGACGATGCTTCCCGAGGCCGTAGGCCTTCGCGCTCTCGGCGCGCTCGCAGTAGAGATAGGTTTCCTCGACCTTCTTGCCGGCACCGGAGACGCCGGAGAAGGAATTCACGACGATGTGTTCGCGCGAGACGAGACCGGCGGCGAGCAACGGCGCGAGCGGGACCAGCGTGCTCGTCGGATAGCAGCCGGGCGCGGCGGCGAGTTTGATCTCGTTTTTCCACTTCACGTCGGTCAGCTCGGGCAGAACAAAGCGCGTTTGCGGGAGCAACTCGGGCGCGTGGTGGTGGCCGTAGTATTTTTCGTAGATCGCGAGATCGGCGATGCGGAAGTCGGCGCTGAGGTCGACGACCTTGCGGCCCGCGGGCACAAGGGCTTTCGCGAAATCCGCGGCGGCGCCGTGCGGCAACGCCAGGAACCACAGACCGATGTCGTCGCGCGCCGCGAGTTCGGCTGCATCGGAGCCGATGAACTTCAGCGTGTCCGCAGCGGTGCCGCGCAACGCGGGTATTACGCTGGAGAGGGGCTTGCCCGCGTGTTGACGGGAAGTGACCGCCGCCAAAGTGACGTGCGGATGGCCCAAGAGGAGTTTGACGAGAACTTCGCCGGAGTAACCCGACGCGCCGACAATGCCGACTTTCATCTAATTAAGGTGTGGGACTAAAGGGGAACGTGAGGGATCTTCGCAAATAAAAACGGGGTGCTTGTGGCACCCCGTTTGTGAATGAAAACCTGCTTCGACCAGCGATTAGCGCTTCGAGAACTGGAAGCGCTTGCGGGCGCCCGGCTGGCCGGCCTTTTTGCGCTCTTTTTCGCGCGGGTCACGGGTGAGGTGACCGGCCTTCTTGAGCGTGACGCGGAGCTCGGAGTTGAATTTCAGGAGCGCGCGAGCGATGCCGTGGGCAACCGCACCCGCTTGGGCGCTGATGCCGCCACCGGCGACGTTGGCGACGACGTCGAACTTGTCCTTCACATCGGCGGTCGAGAGCGGACCAGCGGCGCGGCGGGCGAAGTTGTCGTGCTTGAAATAGGCGTCGAAGTCACGGCCGTTGGCCGAGAGCTTGCCGGAGCCGGAAACGAGGCGAACGCGGGCGGTCGAGGTCTTGCGACGGCCGGTGCCGATAAAAACGGTGGAGTCAGCGCTCATGGATCAGATCAAAGCTTGATGGGGTTCTGCGCCTCGTGCGGATGCTCGGCACCCGGGAACACGCGGAGCTTCGTAAGCATCTTCGCCGCGAGGCGGTTCTTCGGAAGCATGCCCTTGACGGCCTGCATGATGATGAAATCCGGCTTCTTGGCGCGGACATCGGTGAGCTTGCGGTATTTCTCGCCGCCGACGTAGCCGGAGAACGACATATACTCGGTGACTTCTTCCTTCTTGCCGGTGAGGGCAATTTTGCTCGCGTTGATGACGATGACGAAGTCGCCGGTATCGACGTGCGGAGTGTAGGTGGCCTTGTTGCGACCACGGATGATGTTGGCGACTTTAACAGCGAGACGGCCAAGCACCTGCCCCTCGGCATCGATGAGATACCACTTGGGCTGGACTGTCTCTTTTTTGGCCAGATAGGTTTTCATTGCGGAAAGAGGCCCAAGGGAAAGATTCCGCCCTACCCTGTCAACACCCAAGACTTCACATTTTCGGCGCGAGGCGAAACACAGGGCCGAAACGGGGCTAACAACTCAGAATTCGTAGCTTGCGGCCAGACTGAGCCAGACCTTGGCACTGGCCGAGGCGCCGCTTGGCGACCAAAACGGCCGGGCGCCGTTCGTGCCGGCATAATGCGCGCCGGCCGTAATGATTGTCTGGCCGCCGATCCGATACGGCAGCGCCAGATCGATGCCATGGTAGGTGAAGGAGTCCGCAACGCGAGCCCCGGGGACGGCAAGCCGCGGCAGCACATCGTCAGCCGCTACCGAGCCGATATGGACGCGATAATTCAAGAACACGCCCCACGTCTTCAGGGGATATTCGCCGGCGTAGCTGAGTTCGCTGATATCGGCCCGGCGCTCCACGTCCCTTGTGAAATTCACGGTCGTGCGGCCCGGCCCGGCGGAGAACGAGAAGAATGCCGCGACCTCAGTCGTCTGTGATGGATGCCCTGTCGGCGCATCGCCGAACCGAAAGTGGGCGATCTCAGCCCCCAGTTTCACGCCCGATTGGAATGTGTGCGCGTAGCCGGCATCCAGACTGAGCTCGCTGCGACTCGCCTTTTCGAACGGCACCGCGGCGCGCACCCCAAGATTCCAGGCATCGTCGGTGAACCAAACGGCGGGCGACATCGATGCGCCGGCGCGCTCGATGCCGCGGCGCACGAACTGTGATTCGACGGTCACACTCGCGCCGCGCATCCACTCGCCGTCGGCCGCGATTAGCGGCACTGCCATCAGGCAGAAGGCGAAACTGAACGAGGCGCGCATAGCGAGAGGAAGGTTGGTTTTGGACGGATTGTCGACACGCTGGTTCCCATGACCGGCTCCACTCGTCTCACCACGCTCACCGCCGCTGTGCTCGGTTTCCTCGGCGTCGCCCTCGGCGCCTTCGGCGCTCACGCCCTCAAGCCCACGCTCGAAGCCCACGGCTCGGTCGAAACGTGGAAAACCGCCGTGCTCTACCACCTCGTGCACGCCGTCGCGCTGCTCGCGCTCGCGGGCTGGCGTGATTCACATGCCGGCGCGGGCAGAGTCATCACGGCGTTGTGGGCCGTGGGCGTGGTGCTGTTTTCGGGTTCGTTGTATTGGCTCTCTCTCGGTGGTCCGCGATTCCTCGGACCGATCACACCGCTGGGCGGTGTGGCGTTCCTCGCGGGTTGGGCGCTGCTCGCCTGGCAGGCGTGGAAACGGCCGGCGGCGTGAAGACGCGCGCCTTGCACTGCCTGCGAAAGGGCGCACGCTGAGCCGCGTCGGCTCCGCTGCGCCATGCATTTACCTGCTCCCCTTCTCGCTGCCCTTCGCTCCCTCCGCTCTGCGGGCGGACGGCCGCGCTTGGTGGGGGGGTGCGTGCGCGATTGGCTGCTCGGGCTCGAGCCGAAGGACTTCGATGTCGAGGTCTTTGGCTTGGACTATGAGCAACTGCAGCGCGCCTTGGCGCCGTTTGGGCCGACGGACCTGGTGGGCCGCAGCTTCGGGGTGCTGAAGGTGCGACTGGCGGGCGTCGAATACGATTTCTCGCTACCGCGCCGTGAATCCAAAACCGGCGCAGGTCATCGCGGCTTTGCCGTAGTGCCGGAGCCCGAGCTGACCGAGGCGGACGCGGCGGCGAGGCGCGACTTCACGATCAACGCGATCGCCTACGATCCGGTCGAGCAGCGCGTGATCGATCCGCACGGCGGCGAACGCGATCTGCGTGCGCGCGTGCTGCGGCATACGAGCGACGCGTTTGTCGAGGATCCGCTGCGGGTGCTGCGCGCCTTCCAGTTTGCGGCGCGTTTCGAACTCACCCTCGCGCCCGGGACCGCCGCGCTGTGCCGGTCGATCGCCGACTCCTATCGCGAACTCGCCATCGAGCGCGTGTGGGGCGAGTGGGACAAATGGGCGGTGAAATCCGTGAAGCCTTCGCGCGGCTTGTTCGTTTTGAAAGAGGCAGGGTGGCTGAAATTTTTTCCCGAGATCGCCGGTCTCGATGGTTTGGCACAAGAGCCGGAGTGGCATCCGGAAGGCGACGCATTCGTCCACACGGCGCACTGTCTGGACGCTCTCGTGACGCTCGACGCCTGGAAAAATGCCGATGCACCCGGACGGCGCGTCCTGTCCTTCGCGGTGTTGGCGCACGATTTCGGAAAGGCCACGACCACCCATCAAGCAGAACGGCGCCAACAGCTGCGCTGGGTGAGCCCGGGCCACGAAGCCGCCGGGGCGCCCCTCACGGAAAGTTTTCTGCAACGCATCGGCGCACCACATGATCTGGTCGAATCGGTGCGGCCGCTCGTGGTAAATCACCTGGCCCATCACCACGGGCAGGAACACTTCCGCGACACGACGGTGCGACGTCTCGCGCGCAAGATCGCGCCGGCCACGATGGACGATCTCATCGCAGTGATGACGTCCGATCACCTGGGACGACCACCGCTCGTCTCGGAAGAGGCGTTGCGTCGCATCCACGAACTGCGTGACGCAGCGGCGCGACTCGCCATCGCGGATCGTGCACCGCAGCCAATCCTGCTCGGACGCCACTTGATCACACTCGGCATGAAGCCCGGGCCAAATTTCAAGCAGGCGCTGGATGCCGCGTTCGAGTCCCAGCTCGATGGGGCATTCTATGACGAGGAGGGCGGGGTTTTATGGATGAGGAACTATTTGCGGGCTCATCCCCAATTTCTAAAGTGATCAACCTCATGTCCACCCCGAGCCAGCTCGACCAACTCAAGCAATTCACCGTCGTGGTCGCCGATACCGGCGACTTCGCCAGCATGAAAGCGTTCGCGCCGCGCGATGCGACGACCAATCCCAGCTTGATCCTGAAAGCGGCGGGCATGCCGGACTACGCGTGGATCGTCGACAAGGCGGTGAAGGACGCGCCCGGCGGCGCCGGTCTCGGCGCGGTGATCGACGGGCTGCTGGTGCTGTTCGGCACGGAGATTTTGAAAATCGTTCCCGGCCGCGTCTCGACGGAAGTCGACGCGCGCCTCTCGTTCGACACCGCGGCCACGATCGCGAAGGCGCGCGAAATCATCGCGCGCTACGAGAAGGCCGGTGTCAGCCGCGAACGTGTATTGATCAAGATCGCGTCCACTTGGGAAGGCATCAAGGCCGCCGAGCAACTCGAACAAGACGGCATCCACTGCAACCTGACGCTGCTCTTCTCGTTTGCCCAAGCCGTGGCGTGTGCCGAGGCGAACGTGCAACTCATTTCGCCGTTCGTCGGCCGCATTCTCGACTGGTATAAAAAATCGACGGGCAAGGACTACGCGCCCGCCGAGGACCCGGGCGTGAAATCCGTCACCGAGATCTACAGCTACTACAAGAGATTCGGCTACAAAACCGAGGTGATGGGCGCGTCGTTCCGCAACACGGGCGAAATCATCGAGCTCGCCGGCTGCGATCTGCTGACAATCAGTCCGCAACTGCTCGGCGAACTCGCGAAGAGCCATGCGCCGATCGGGCGCAAGCTCGACCCGGCCGCAGCGAAGAACGCCACGCTCGCGAAGGTGAGCTTTGACGAGAAGAGCTTCCGCTTCGCGCTGAACGAAGACGCGATGGCGACGGAAAAGACGGCCGAAGGCATCCGCCAGTTCTCCGCCGACATCGTGAAACTCGAGCAGCTGCTCGCGCAGAAACGCGGGTGAACTGTCGGGCGTTTCGCCACTCCATGAATGAAAAAGCCCCGGACGAGTCCGGGGCTTTGCTTTGGGGCCGAATCAACCGGCTCAGTTCGACTTAGCGGGCATCTCCATCACGCGGAGTTCACCGGGGCGCACGACACCGCGGTTCACTTCGGTGGGCATGCTCCGCGCCAGGAAACCGTCGATGGCCTTGTAGAGTTTGATCGCCGCTTCCGCTTTTTCGAAGCCATGGCCTTCGCTCTCCTCGAGCAGGATCTCGTAGGGCTTGCCGTGCTTCTTGAGCTGGCCCTCGAGCTGTTGCCACTGCTCGATCTCCACGCGGGGATCGTTGCGGCCATAGGCGTGAAACGTCGGAACGCGAATGGCTGAGACGAAGTTGACGGGGGAGCGGGAACGGAGGAACTCATCACCTTCGCCGACTTTCTTCACGTAGACGGCGCGGGAAATGGGATTCGTGCGCACGTCGTAGCGCGTGATGTATTTCAGGTCGGCGACGCCGACGATGTTGATGCCGAACTTGTAGAGTTCCGGCGTGTAGGCGACGCCAGCGAGCGTCGCATAGCCGCCGTAGCTTCCACCCATGATTCCGATGCGCTCCGGATCAGCGATGCCTTGATCGATGGTCCACTGCACGCCGTCGGTGATGTCGTTCTGCATCTTGGCGCCCCACTCCCGATCGCCCGCGTCGACGAAGGCGCGGCCGTAGCCGGTCGAGCTGCGGAAATTCAGCTGCAGGACGGCGTAACCGCGATTGGCGAGGAACTGCACTTCGGGGTCGTAGCCCCAGGAGTCTCGCGCCCAAGGCCCGCCGTGCGGGAGGACGATCAGCGGAACACGTTTGCCGTCCGCGCCCGCGGGGCGTGTCAGATAACCCTGGATCGGCAGGCCGTCACGCGCGGTGAAGTTCACCACCTCCATGGGGCGCATTTGTTCGGCCTTGATGGCGGGCCGCGCAGCCGAGAGCGGCTGGACCTGAAGTCCCTTTCCCCTCAGGTCGGCAAGGTAGTAGAGGCCCGGGGTGCGGTCGGAATAGACTCGAAACAGGAAGCGTTTCTCGTCGAGCGACACCGAAGTGATGGCCACTTCGTAGCCCTTGAAGCCTTGCTCCAGTCCGGCCTGCAGCGAGCGCCATTTCTCGTCGAACCAGTGAATGTGGTCCTTGGCATCCTCCCACGTCACTCCCAGCAGCCGGCTCCGATCGCGGGAGAAAATGAGATTCTGAATCTCACCGGCGGGCGGATCGAAAAGGACCCGACCGAGCGCACCGGTTTCGGGGTCCATCTCGCGCAAGACGCCGCGATCGTGTTCGGCGTAGGAAATCACATAGGCCGTTTTGCCGTCGAGGCTGAGGGAACGGACATCGAGAGCGGGAGCGAGCGGATCGAGTTCGCGCAGGGTGTGCCACGGCTGACCGTTGGCAGAGCGCGAGCGGAGAAACATCTTGGAGCCCTCGTAGAAGACGGCGATCCGGAGATTACCGTCGCCATCGAAGAGGTGGTTGTCGCTCCCCTGCTCGAGCACCGTGAGCTGGAGGCGCTTTGCCGTCTTAACGTTCACTTGGTAGATATTCGGCGTCGGGTTGCGCGGCATCGAGGGGGCGATGCGTGACGGCTCGGACTCCGACGTGTAGCCGAGGATCAGAATATGATCGTCGCTCTTGGGGAACGAATCCTCGAGGGAGCCGAAGAAGAGCGAGAAGTCGTCGCGGCGGCGGCGCGACTCGAGGATGCGCTTGACCGATTTGCCCTGGAGGTCGGTCGACGCGAGCAGCGGCACCTCGTGGCCCTCAACGTTGGAGGTGAAAAGGAGGCGATCGTTGCCCTTCCAGAAAACGCTGCGGATGTTTTCGTCGCTGAAATGCACCACGACACCGGTCTTGCCGGTGGTGGTGTCCAACAGCGCGATGGAGTAGCGGCCGTTGTTCGGCGCGATCATCGCGATCTTGTTGCCGTCGGGCGACAGAGCCATCTGACGGATCGAGTTGTCGTCGAAGAAGGTTTCGACGGGCAGCAGCTCGGCGGCATCCAGGTGGAGCACGAGCGAGGCGAGCAGGGTCAAACCGGCGGCAAGCCGGGGCAGGCGTAAACCGGGCAGATTCATAGCGGTCGTTGGTGTGTGTGCCGCCGAGGTCGCGGCGCGACCAGAGCGGTCGGTGGTGTGCGTGATATCCTGCGCGGGGGCGCAGGTCTTTCACGCTTTTTCGGAGCAATGCAGGTCAGTGTAAGAAAAAGCCGGGCCCCGTCGGGCCCGGCTGGAAGTTGAATCAACAGATTCGTCCGCTCGCTCAGAACTTGTATTTCGCCGCGAAGTAGACGAAGCGGCCGATCGGATCGTAGGTGTTGATGTCGTGGCTCTGGTTGCCTTCGGAGGCGGCGTAGGGAGGCTCGACATTGAACACGTTATTCACGCCGACCGTGACGCGCAGGCCTTGGGCCCACTTGTTGCCCCAGCCCTTGAAGTCATAGCCAACCTGCACGTCGAAGGTGTGGTAGGCGTCGACCGGGGCCTCGACGGCCGCAGCGACGTCGTCGACCTCAGGAATCCACGTGTGGGAGATACCGACGTCGATGTCCTTGTAGTCCCAAGACAGGCGCGCGAACGTGCGGTAGCGCGGATAGACGCTGGTGCCCGAGAAGCTGTCGGCGTAGTTGAACGGCGCCGAGGTCGGGAGGCTCTGGATGATGTAGCTGCGGATGTAGGTGCCGTTCACCTGGCCACGGAAGACACCCATGGTCTTGCTGTCCCAGGTGTAGCTGGCGCTGACGTCCATGCCGTCCTGCCAAACACCGGCGACGTTGACGAGTTGGTTCGTGATCCAGACCTCATCCGACGGGCGGTTGGACATCTGGCCGGGCGTGGCGATCGCCGCGCCGTCAGCGAAGTGGGTCTCGCCGTTGAGGGAGGGCCCGAGGCGGACGAGCGACGCGTAAGGCGAAGCCGTGCCGAAGCGCTCGACGGAGCTGACGATGAGCGACGAAGAGATCGTCGAGATCAGGTCGCGCTCGTCGATGTTGAACCAGTCGGCGGAGAGTTCGAGGCCCTTGAACTTCTTGGGCGACCAGACAACGCCGGCGGTCCAGTTGCGGGATTCCGAGGGATTGAGCTTCGAATTCGAGCCGGACTGTGAGCGATACTGGCGGGAACCGGTGTTCACGTTGAGCGGGTTGCCGGCCGTGTCGTAACGCGCGATGTTGATCGACGCGGTGAAGCCAACGGAAACGGGCCCGAGGAGGTCATACAGCGTCGGCGCGGAGAAGGACTCCGAGTAGGTGGCGCGGATCGCGAGCTCGTCGTTGAAGGGCAGCCAGCGGATCGTGTATTTCGGCACGGTCGGGTCGGCGGTCTTGCTGTAGATGTCCTTGCGGGCCGCGACGGACACTTCGAGCATGTGGAAGCCGGGGATGGCGTTGTTCTTGTCGAAGATCGGGGCGCGCGCTTCGGCGAAGAAGCCGTCGGTGTTGGACCGGGCCGAGAACGGCTGGCGCGGGGTCGCCTGCAGCCACTGGCCGGTTTGGTCGTAGCGGTCGTTGTCGAACCGCAGGTGTTCCCAGCGCGTTTCAGCACCGATACCGACGGAAAGCGGGCCGGCGGGGAGGTTCATCAACTCACCGCTGATGCGGACGTCGAAGCCGTTCAGCTCGGAAACGTAATCGCGGAAGCTCGTGCCGAGCATCGACTCGATGACGCCGGGAGCTTGGACGCGGGCGAAGGGGTTGTAGGCGCCGCTGTTGGTGAGTTCGGTGTATTTCACCGCATCGATCAGGTTCTTGTTACGGAAGTGCTGGATGGTGCGGTTGAACGTGCCGGCAGCCTCGTAATTCCACGAGGTGCCTTCGATGCTGCCCTTCACGCCGACGACGCCGCGCGTGCTGGTGGACTCCGCTTTATAGATACGGGGGAAGTTCACGAAGCGATTGCGCGCCGTCACGGTGACCGCAAACGGATTGTTCGGGTTGGTAGCGACGACGTTGCCGGACACCGGCTGCGCGTTCAGCACGGACTCGGTCTCGGTGATCGTGTAGATGAAGTCGCCGAAGATGCGGGTCGAGTCGTTGAGCTGGTGGTCAACGGCCGCGGTGAAGCTGCGGCGGGCCGCCTTGAGGAGCATGGTGGGCTTCTCGGCGAGGTCGAAGTTCTGCGCGACTTGGTCCTGAGTCAACGGGCCGGAGTAGATGCCTTGAGCAACGATGTCGGCGAGCGAGAGGTCGAGGTTCTGAGGCGGCGCATTGAGGCCGGGCTTCAGGTAGTAGAAGTCGTTGCCGATGTTGATCGAGCCGGCGAACGAGGGAGTGCGGAACTGGCGCTGCGCCCACTCACGATCCTTCTGGATGAGCGGATCGCTGAGCTTCCACTCGGTCGAGATCGTGACGTTGGTCTTGCCGGAGCTGGCGCCCGCGACCGCGTAGTAGCTGCGCGTGGCCCAGTTCGTGTCGCCGGGTGCCCAGCCGTAGGTGCCACCGACTTCGACGCCGTTGTAGTTCGTCTTGAGGATGACGTTCACAACGCCGGACACGGCGTCCGAGCCGTAGGTCGCCGAAGCGCCGTCGGAGAGAATTTCGATGCGCTCGACGGCGGCAACCGGGATGAGGCTGACGTCGACGAAGTTGCCGCCACCGGACGCGAGGACCGGGGAGACCGCGGCGCGACGGCCGTTGATAAGGACGAGCGTGGCGCGGTTGCGCAGAGCGACCGCGGAACCACCGTTCGTCGAGCCGGACGAAATGTTGCCGTTGTCCGAGCCGAGGTTGTTCGCACCGTAGAAATACGGCTGCGTCTTCTTGAGGACTTGGAGGAGGTCGGTATTGACGCCCGACTTCTCGATGTCCGCGGCGGTCATGACCGTGATCGGAATGGCGGGGGTATCGGCCGCGACCGGGATGAGGGAGCCAGTGACGACAAACTTATCGAGCTTCAGCGGCTCGTCCTGCTTATCTTTGTCGGAAGCGGAGCCAGTTTGGGCCACCGCGACAGGGATCAGGCTAGCGCTCAAAAGCAGCGCCAGCGCCGACCGCATATTCCATGCGGAACGTGCGTTCATACTTAGTTCGGTTGTGTTGCAGTTGTGTTGGAGCTGACCACCGAGGTGCGCTCAGGGTCTGCTTGGTGTGGGAACGGGGAAATACCCCGTATGACGCCGACGCAAGACGAAATGCGCGATTGTCGCGACCAACACGCATAATTCTACGACCAAACGACGAATTGTCCGGCAACACCCCACGAAAAAAGCGGCCCGGTTTCCCGGGCCGCTTGAAATGCAGAACTGGTGCGAAGCAGTGTTTAGAACGTGTATTTCGCTTCGACGAAGTAGAGGCGACCGATCGGGTTGTAGGTCGCGATGTCGACGTTCGAGTCGGTGAAGGTGCCACCCGCGGCCGGCGGCATCTTGTTGAACACGTTGTTCACGCCAACACGCAAGCTGAAGCCGTTGAGCATCTTCCAGTCGGAGCCGAACGTGTAGCGTCCGGCGACATCGAAGCTGTCGTAGGACTTCACATTGAAGGGCGAGCGGGCCGTGCCCGTGCCATTCACGTCTTCGACGCCCGGGATGTGCTGCCAGCCGAGGTTCGCACCCCAGTGGCCACGGGTCCAGGAGACGGAGGCGTAGCTCATCCAGCGCGGGATGGTGCCGTTCGTGTTCGTGGCGAGTCCGACGGTCTCAAACGGATCGACGCTCGGGAGCGCTTGAACCGTGTAGGAGTCATAGTAGCCGACCGACAGGTTGGTGTCGAAGCGGCCCCAGACGTCGTGCTGGTAGGTATACTCGACCTTCATGTCGATGCCCTTGAGCTTGACGCTGGCGATGTTGACCAGCGTGTCGGTGACGTAGATGTCGTCGATGGCGTTGTTGCCGATCTGGCCGGGGGCGGTGATAGCGGTGCCGTTGAAGCCGGTGATCTTGACGAAGCCGGCATACGGGGACGCCGGGCCGTTGAGTTCGACGTCTTGGAGGATCGTCGCGGCGCCGATCGTGGAGATCAAGTCGGTTTGCTCGATGTTGAAGTAGTCGACGGTGACCGAGAGGCCCTTGACCGCCTTGGGGGACCAGACGAAGCCGAAGGTGTAGTTCTTCGAGCGCGAAGGCATGAGGTTCGGGTTCGAGCCGCTGCGCGACTGCGCCTGGCCGGTGATGGAGCCACCGCCGAGTTTGTCGAGCGCGAGCGAATCGGTGAAGCCGATGCCGCCGGGGCCGAACAGATTGAAGAGCGTCGGAGCGGAGAACGACTTCGAGAACGTGCCGCGAACGAGGAACTCCTCGTTGAACGGACGCCACGAGAGCGAGACCTTCGGAACGGTCGGGTCGTCGGTGTCGCTGTATTTTTCGTAACGGGCTGCGGCGTCGAGTTCGAGCGAGTAGACGCCGGGGAGGTTTTGGCTCTTGCCGACGAGCGGCACGCGAACTTCGGCAAACGCTGAGGAAACGGTGCGGCTCGAGTCAAACGGATCGAGCGTCGTGGCCGATTCCCAGCCGAAGGTGGCAGCTTGCGAGTAAACGTCGGCCGTCTGCTTCAGCGACTCGACGCGGTATTCGCCACCGACCGCGAAGCCCACCGGACCACCGGGGAGTTCGAAGAGTTCACCGGCGACGCGGGCGTCGTAGGTGGTGAGGGTGGAGCTGGCGTTGCCCAAGGCGGTGCCGAAGAAGCCGGCTGCTTCCACTGCGCCCGGGGCCTGCTGACGGGCAGCGAGGTTGATCAGACCGTTGGCGACGGCGTCGGCGCGGAGGACCGCGTTGACGACGTTCTTATTGGTGTAGGACTGGTCGACGACGTTCTTGTTGGCGGCGGTTTCCCAGGTGTATTTATCACCGAGCTTGCCGCGAACGCCGAGGATGCCGCGAATGGTGGTCGTGTCGTAGTAATACTGGCGCGGATTCGTCGTGAAACGATTACGCACGAGCATCGTCTGGGTCGTCGGATTGGACGGATTGTCGGCCGCGAGCACCGCCGTGATGGGCTGGGCGTTGAGCTGCGAGTAGGTCTTCGTCTGCGTGTAGATGAGGTCGCCGAAGACGGTGATGTCGTCCGTGGCCTTGTGCTCGAAGTTCAACATCGCGCTCGAGCGCTTGTTCTGGAGGATCATCGTGACGTATTCGGACAGGTTGAACGAGTATTGCTGTTCATTGCCGAGACCGCTGATGAGGTTGCTCGAGTTGACCTGAATATAGATGCCTTGGGCAACGAGCGTCGCGAGGTCGGTGTGACCGGCGGGCGGCGCGTTCAGGCCGGGTTTCAGGACGTAGTAAACGTTCGGGTTCGTGCGGGTGTTGATGACGCCGCCGAAGCTGGCCGTGCCGTAGGTCGGGTTGGAGAACTCGCGGTCCTTGTTGAAGATCGGGTCCGACTGCGTGTATTCTGCGGCAAAGGTCACCGAGGTCTTGTCGGAGGCAGCGCCACCGACGACCGAGAAGGAGCGTTCCTCGTATTTGCCGGTATTGCTGGTGAAGCCGTAGTGCGTGCTCACCTCCATACCCTTGTAGTCATTCTTCAGGACGATGTTGACCACACCCGCGACGGCATCGGTGCCGTAGGTGGCGGAGGCGCCGTCCTGGAGAATCTCGATCTTCGCCACCGCGGAGACCGGGATGAGGTTCACGTCGACGAACTGGAAGCCGCCCGACGCGAGCACCGCCGAGTAGGACATGCGGCGGCCGTTCACGAGAACGAGCGTCTGCGTGTTACGGAACGCGACTTGCGAACCGCCACCGGTGGAGCCGGAGGAGATGTTTGCATTCGAGTTACCGAGGTTGCTGTTGCCCGAGAACTGCGGCGCGGCCTTGCGCAGCACTTCGAGAACGTTGGTGGTGACACCCGTGGCCTCGATGGCCTTCGTGTCGAGGGTCGTGACAGGCAGCGCAGTCTGCGTGCCCGCGAAAGGAATGTAGGAGCCCGTGACCTCGAACTTGTCGAGTTTCAGGACCTTGTCATCCGTTGCAGCATCCGAGGCGCCTGCCGCTTGGGCAAAGCCTTGAGTAGCCAAAGAGACGCCGCCCAGCATAAGGGCAAACGCCGCCAAGGACATCCTTGGGGAGGAGTTCATAGTTCGTTCAGTTGTTGTGTTGTGTTGGTGAGAGCCCACCGGGTGACCCGGCTGAAATCTCGGGCGTGGTTAGAACAGCTCCACCGGGCCGTAGCAAACCGAATTTGCAACGATCGACTTGCTCGAAAGATACAGCCGCGAAGCTTGCGGTGTCGGAGGGCCGCCTGTTTTATCGAGCGACACACACCTGATATAACATGAACCTGCTGCGCGCCCCTCGCCTGCTCGTCGCCGCTGTCTGCGGTGTCGTATCGTTCCTGACGTCCGCCGGAGCCAAACGGCCACCGGTCATCGCCGCCGAACAATTCTTCGCCGAACCCGATCTGCGTTCCGTGCAGCTCTCCCCTGACGGCAAGAACCTCGCCTTCCTCACCACACTCGGCACCGGCAAAGTGGGCATTGCGCTCATGCACCTGGATACCGGAAAGGTCGAGCCGCTCGTCGCAGCGACGGACGAGAATATTGAATACTTCGGCTGGAAAGGCTCCGACTACATTGTCTACGCCGGCGACGTCGGCGGCAATGAGCAGCCGGCCTACCGCTCCATCTCCCTGAGCAAGCGCCGCGTCGTGCCCCTCGCCGAATCGCTCCGCGACCGCTATGCCGACCGGGCCAACTTCGCCCAGCTGATCGACTGGCTCGAATTCGAGCCGAACTACATCATGGTCTTCGGCCGGCGCGAAGTGGGCAGCTGGGACGTCGATGTCTACCGCCTCGACGTGCGCACGGGCGAGCGCCGTCCGGTTCCAATCACCCTGCAAAAAAGCGATCAGGGCGGCTTCGTGGTCGACTGCGCCGGCGTCATCCGCGCTCGCAGTCGGCTCGAGGGCGACAAGGCCATCTTCGAAGTGCGTCGCGACGCCACCAGCGGTTGGATCAAAGTGGCTGAATTCCCCGCCAAGGACCCGCGCTGGAACTTCCTCGAATTCGCCGCCGACAACGAAACGCTCTACCTGCTCTCCCGCGAGCACACCGACACGCTCGAACTGCGTTCGTTGAACTGCCGCACGCTGCAAGTCAGCGAGCCGCTCTTTCATCACCCGGACGGCGACATCGATGGCATCGTCACGTCCTACGATCGCACGAAGCTCTACGGCGTCCGCTACGAGACCGACAAAACCCACTACCACTGGTTCGTCCCCGGCCGTGCCCAACTCCAGGCGAAGATCGACGCCACGCTTCCCGGCACGGTGAACACCGTCATCAGCACGAGCGCCGACGAACAAGTGATGATCGTTCATGCCGCGAGCGATCGCGATCCCGGCACCTATTACGTGCTCGACCTGCGCGCGCCGCGCCTGATGGCGCTCGGAAAGATCAATCGCTTCCTCAACCCGGCGCAGATGCAACCGATGGAGCCGATTCAGTTCACCGCGCGCGACGGCCTCGTCATTCACGGCTATCTGACCCGCGCCGCCGGCGCCAACGGCCGACCCGCCCCGTTGATCATCAACCCGCACGGCGGCCCCTTCGGCGTGCGCGACAGCTGGGGCTTCAACGCCGAAGTCCAGTTCCTCGCCAACCGCGGCTACTCCGTTCTCCAACTCAACTACCGCGGCTCCGGCGGCTACGGCTTCAAATTTCAGGAAGCCGGAAAACGCGAGTGGGGTGGCAAGATGCAGGACGATCTCACCGATGGCGTGAAATGGGCCATCGAACAAAAACTCGCCGACCCGACCCGGATCGCCATCTACGGCGGCAGCTACGGCGGCTATGCGGCGCTCGCCGGCGCCGTCTTCACGCCGGATCTCTACAAATGCGCGGTGAACTACGTTGGCGTGTCCGACCTCAACCTCATCACCAGTTGGGGCCGCGGCCGTTTCGGACGCAGCGACGACCAGTTCTACCGCGAATGGGTCGGCGACGATAAACAATACAAGTTCGACCGTTCGCCGCTGAACTTCGTCGACCGCATCAAGATTCCCACGCTCCACGCCTACGGCTTCAACGACCCGCGCGTCGAGATCGACCACTGGCAGCGCCTCGAACCGAAACTCAAGCAGTTCGGCAAGACCTACGAGATCATCATCGAGAAGGAAGAAGGCCACGGCTTCCGGAACGAGAAAGCCCGCATTCAGTTCTACCAACGACTCGAATCCTTCCTCTCCCGCTACCTCATTGGGGAAGTCACTGCCTCCGCGAAGCCCGGCGAACTCCGCGTCGTCGAGATGCCCGCGAAGGAAAAACCCTGAGCCGAAAACCCTAGTGCTCGCCGGTTGACTCGACCCCACCGCGCTTCAACCGTGGGCCGCGCATGTCCGCGGCTCGTTCGCTCCTCGGCTCGCTGATCGACTACGCCGGCCTGTTCCCGCCGGCGCAGCTCGACATGCGCGACGCGGTGCGCAACTACGCCACCTACCTCGCCAGTCCGCACCACGCGATGCTCGGGCGTTTCGTCGTCCCGCTCGCCCGCCTCGACGAATTCGACGCCGCGCTCGTGTCCCTGCCCGACGCACCGCAATCCGACTGGCAGCTCAGCATCCTCGCCGGCCAGAACCTCGCCGCCGCCGCCGCAACCATCGCCGCCTACCACGCGCGCCAGACACGCGCCCGCATCGTCTCGATCGAAACGAAAGCCGGCACCACCGCCGACATCGCGCGCCTCGCCGCCGCTTTCCCGCCCAACCTGGAAATGTGGTTCGAGCTTCCCCCCGCCTCCCCCGATCTCCCGCTCCTCCTCAAGGCTGTGTGCGCGACCGGTCGCGGCGCCAAGCTCCGCACGGGCAGCGTGACCGCCGACGCGTTCCCCGAGCCCGCCGAGATCGCGCGCTTCCTCCGCGAATGCCATCGCCACGGTGTAACAATGAAGGCCACCGCCGGACTCCATCATCCGCTGCGTGGCGAATATCGCCTCACCTACGACGCCGGCAGCGCTCGCGCGCGGATGTTCGGTTTTCTCAACGTCGTCCTCGCCGCTGCACTCATTCACGCCGGCGGCTCCGATGCGGACGCGATCGCGGTGCTCGATGACTCCGACGCCACGCACTTCACCGTCGCGCCCGATGCGATCACGTGGCGAGACCACCGCTTCGCCGCCGCGCAACTCGACGCCTCGCGACGCACGCTCTGTCGCTCGTTTGGCTCGTGTTCTTTCACCGAGCCAATCGAGGGCCTGCAGGAACTTCGCTGGATATGAGCCTGAACTTCACTCACGACCCCGCCCGGCGCAGCTGGGTGGACTCCGCCAATCTTCCTGACGCGGACTTCCCGCTGCAGAACCTGCCCTACGGCGTCTTCCGCACCAGCGGCAACGCCACCCGCCGCATCGGCGTCGCGATCGGCGATCGCATCCTCGACCTGCACGCCGCCGCGAGCGCCAGCTTGCTGCCGGAGAACGTCACCGCCGCGTGCCAGCAGCCCACGCTCAACGCCCTGATGGCCGCGGGCAGCGCGGCGTGGTCCGGCTTGCGCGCGCGCCTCAGCGAACTGCTCGGCGGCGACTCCCCCGAGATCGTGCACCGCCTGCGCGTGGAAAATTGCCTCGTGCCGATGCGCAGCGCCACACTCCTGCTGCCCGCGCAAATCGGCGACTACACGGATTTCTACGCCTCCATCCACCACGCCACGAACGTCGGCTCGATGCTGCGGCCCGACAATCCGCTCCTGCCAAACTACAAATGGGTGCCCATCGGTTATCACGGCCGCGGCTCCTCGATCGTCGCGAGCGGCACCGCGATCCGCCGACCGCACGGCCAATTAAAACCCGCGGATGCACCCGCGCCGGTTTTCGGACCCTGCAAAAATCTCGACTACGAACTCGAACTCGGCGCCTTCGTCGGCCCCGGCAACGCGCTCGGCGACCGCATCCCGCTTTCCGCCGTGCCGCAGCATCTCTTCGGCCTCGTGCTGCTGAACGACTGGTCCGCCCGCGACATCCAGACTTGGGAATACCAACCGCTCGGGCCGTTCCTCGCGAAAAACTTCGCCAGCACGATTTCCCCCTGGGTCGTTACGTTCGAAGCGCTCGCCCCCTTCCGCGTCCCCGCCATGGCGCGGCCCGCGAGCGATCCCGCACCGCTCCCTTACCTCGTTGACCACCACGACGCCACGCACGGCGGCATCGACGTCACTCTCGAAGTCTGGCTGCTCACCGCCAAGATGCGCCTCGGCGGCGAAACGCCCTACCGCATCTCGCGCGGCAAGTTCACCGACATGTATTGGACACTCGGCCAGATGCTCGCGCACCACGCCAGCAACGGCTGCAATCTCTCGCCCGGCGATCTGCTCGGCAGCGGCACCGTTTCCGGACCCACCCGCGACGCGCGCGGCTGCCTCCTCGAATACACCTGGCGCGGCACCGATCCGCTCCGCCTGCCCAACGGCGAAGAGCGCAAATTCCTCGCCGACGGCGACGAAGTGATCCTGCGCGGCTACGCCGAGCGCCCCGGCGCGCGCCGCATCGGCCTCGGCGAATGCCGTGGCATGGTCATGCCCGCGGCGTGAAGTAACGCGCCACCGAGCAATCAGGCTGCGTGTCGCCGGCCCAAACATCGGCACCGCAGGGGAGGTGGCGCGCTTGCGCGCAGCCTACCCCGCCAGCCGCGTCTTGTATTTCTGCGCCAGCTCGAACGCCATCTCGGCGTCGCGCGCGACAACGGTGAAGTGCCCCATCTTGCGCCCGAAGCGCGGCGCTTCCTTGCCGTAGAGATGGAGGCGCACGTTCGGCTGCGCGAGCAGCGCATCCCAGTTCGGATCGCCCACGAGATTGCCGGACGCGTCCCATTTCCACGCGTCGCCGAGGATGTTCACCATCACGACCGGCGAGAGCAGCGTCACCGCCCCGAGCGGCAGCCCGCATATCGCGCGCACCTGCTGCTCAAACTGCGAAGTCACGCACGCATCGATCGTGTAGTGCCCGCTGTTGTGCGTGCGCGGCGCGAGTTCGTTGATCAGCACGTCGCCGCTCTTCGTGACGAAAAACTCCACGCCCAACACGCCGACGAGATCGATTTTCTCCGCGACGAGCCGCGCCAGTTTTTCCGCCTTCGCGAGCACCTCCGCCGGCACGCGCGCCGGCACGATCGAGAAATCGAGGATGTGATTCGTGTGGATGTTTTCGGAAATGGGAAACACCCGCACGGCCGCGCTCGCGGAGCGCGCCACCACCGCCGAAACCTCGCACGCAAAATCGACGAACTGCTCGATCACGACCGGATGGCCGGCGAATTTCTTCAGCGCCGCCGGCACGTCCGCCTCCGTCATGACTTTGAGCTGTCCCTTGCCGTCGTAGCCGAAGTCCGCGGTCTTCACCACGCACGGCACGCCGACGTCGCGGATTCCAGCGGCCAGATCACCACTCGCGGCAACTTCGGCGAAACGCGCGTGCGGGAAACCGTTGTCGCGCAGCCAGCGCTTCTCGCGCGAGCGATTCTGCGTCGTCGCGAGCACGCTCCAATGCGGACGCAGCGGCGTGAGCGACTCGATGTGCTTCAGCGGCGCGGACGGAACGTTTTCGAATTCGTAGGTGACGACGTCGCACTCGCGCGCGAAGGCCGCGAGCGCCTCGAGGTCCTCGTAGGCCGCGTTCACTTCTTTATGCGCCACGGCGCCCGCCGGGCAATTCGCCTGTGGCTCGAAGACGTGGATGCGGTAACCGAGACGCGTCGCCGCGTGCGCGAGCATGCGGCCCAGCTGCCCGCCGCCAAGGACGCCGATTGTGGAGCCTGGAGGGAGAAACTTCGGCGCGCTCACGGCAGCTTGGTCTTGAGCACCTTCTTCGTCTGCGCCGTGCGAAAATCATTCCACGCCCGCTTCGTCTTCGCATCGGATTGCGCAAGCAGCGAGGCGGCAAAGAGTGCGGCGTTGATCGCACCGGCCTTGCCGATCGCGAAGGTCGCCACCGGCACGCCGCCGGGCATCTGCGCGATGGAGAGCAGCGAATCGAGTCCCTTCAGCGCCTTCGACTCCACCGGCACGCCGAGCACCGGCAGTGTCGTGAGTGAGGCGGTCATGCCGGGCAGATGCGCCGCGCCGCCCGCGCCGGCGATGATGAGCTTGAGCCCGCGCCGCTCGGCCGACTCGGCGTAGCTGACCATGAGCTTCGGTGTGCGGTGCGCACTGACGACGCGCTTCTCGAACGGGACGCCGAGCGCCTCGAGTTGCGCGGCCGCATGCTGCATCGTCTCCCAATCCGAGGAGCTGCCCATGATGATGCCGACGAGTGGTTTTGCCATGAAGCGCCTACCTATCGACGGTCGGTCCGCCGCTGTCAGCCCAGAAATCTTCCGGAGCGAGTCACGCGGACTGGGTAGGCGTAGCGGCGAGCGCCACCCGCTACGAAACGCGCGCCCCAAGCAGCCGCGCCGGCAGGAAGAACAGCGCTTTCACCAGCGCCAACACGGCGCCGATCGCCGCGCCCGCGAGCCGGAACGGCAGCGCGATCAGCCAGATGATCGGCGCAAGCACCAGCGCCAAGAGAGCGAGCGGCCAGCAAAGAACAAACAGCACGCACCACACGAAGAAGGTCAGGATCGTCGTCATGATGCGCGCTGTTCTCCTTTTTCAGAGCAGCGACGTGCCCTTCGGGACGCGAACGATGGTCGTGCCGGCGATCTTGTCGTGCCAGCTCTGCTTCTCGTCGTCGAACGCCACCCAGATGAAGCCGAGGCCGGCGCAGAAGAACGAAAGGAAGGCAGACAGCGCGCGCACCACCGCGACGCCCCAATCGATCTCGCGATCGTCGAGGCGAACCACTTTCAGGCCGCAAACGACGCCGCCGATCGTGGTGCCCTTGAGCTTCCACATCACGGCGCAATACGTCGCAAGGACCGCAAAGAGCGGGGTCGGGCCGCCATTCATGAAATTCAGCACGCCCAGCGTCACGGCGATCATGATGAAATCCAGGAGCGATGCGGCCACGCGGATCCAGAAACCCGCGCGCGGCAACGTCGCCGCCGCCAGCGAAGGCACCGCGGACACGGGCACCGCCGCCGCGGCGGGCGCCGCGCTGTAAACCGGCGGCACGGTCTCCGCGACCGGCGGGACCGGCGGCACATCGGACGGGGTGCTGGCGGCGCCAAAGCCCGCGCTCTGCACCGGCGCCACCGGCGCGATGAACGCAGCGGTGTAAGCGGCACCGGCAGCGGCCGCCGGAGCAGCGCGCGGCCCGACCGCGGCCGGAGCCGGCTTGGGCGGACGGTTGCTCCTCATGGCGAGCGCCAGCGCATAGACCACCGCGCCCATGCCGAGGAAACCGAAGATCGAACGGATGACGAAACCGCCAATCGGGATCGTATAAAGCAGCATCGTGATGACACCGCCGATCAGGATGGTGAGGAACGCGTGCGAATACGCGCCGTCGCCAAACAGCTTCGTGATGCGCCGGCCGAGCCAGGCGAGCACCGCCGCCTTGCCGAAAAGGCCGGCAAAAAACAGCGCCATGCCGAGGAAGGGGATCACGAGGACGCCCACCCCCGTGATTGCCAGGAGAATGAACAGGATCGGGCTGAGCAGCATCGTGAGCAGCGCCGCGAGCAGCGTGCCGCCCGGGCGTTGCTCCAAGGTCTCCGCGCAGCGGTCGATGGCTTTCGGGAACAGCAGACCGAGCAACGCGTAGAAAGCGAGGAAGCAGGCAGCGACGATCCACGCCCAGCCGAGCCCTTCGCCGAAGCCGAGCGGCCGGCCCCAGAACAGGCACTTCGTGACCCAAGCGTGCAGCCAGCCGTAACCCTTGAACGGTCCGAAGCTGCCGACGTTCACCACCTCGCCCGTTACCTGTGCGTCGCCATCCCGGATGACTTCGCCCATCACGACGACCACGTTGTTCACCTTCGCCTGGGGACCGAGGATGAGATTGCCCATCACGGCCACCACTTGGTCGCGCACTTCACCATTCACGCGAACGTCGCCCATGATGGCGACCGCCTCGTTGGCCACACCGTTCACAGTCGTGGTGCCCATGATGGAAACCGCGCCTTGGGAAACTGAACCATCGACGGTCGAGTTGCCCATGATCGAGACGACTTCGTGCCAGTCATGACCCGCGGGCACGGTGTGATCGCCCATCGGAAAATCGTTGCCCTGCCGCGCGCCGTAATTGCGCGAGCGCGTCGACTTTTTCTTCGCGGGCTTCTTGTCGGTCGATTCGGCTGGCTGGGTGAGCTCGCGCATTGGCGCCTCGTCGGTCGACTTGACCTCTTCGGCGTCGGGTGCGGTCTCCTCGGATTTCTTGGCTTCTTCGACGGGCGCAACGTCGGCGGAGAGCTTGGGCTCTTCCGCGTCGCTGGGCTCGACGGCCTTCTCTTCCGGTTTCGCGGGTTCGACGGTGGCAGGTTTCTCCGGTGCGGGTGCGGGCGGAGGGGCCTCCTGCGCACGGAGCGCCGGCAGGATCGCCAGCGCGAGCGCAAGCCAGAGGGTAAGCAAGCGGGAGCGGTTCTGGTTCATTGGAGGCAAATCAGTTGGGCCGGTAGAGCGCACGGTAAGCGAAAGCGCCGAGACCGAAGAAGGTGGCATAGAGCGTGGCGATGAGCGCGAGGCCGCCGTAGAGCCACAGCGACGGGATCGCGGCGACCTGCGCGCCGGCGAAATCGACGGCCCACGCGGCGGCGTGCCACAGTTGAGTGAAAAGGCTCAGGCGCTCGCTCGCTTCGGCGGCGACTTTTCCCGGATTCACGCCGGAGAGGAGAGAATAGGAGGCGGCCATCACGGTGCCGGCGAACGCCGTCGCAACGAACGCGAAGCCGGCCTTCACGGGTGTCGGCCAGTAGCTCCAGCTCTTATGCCACCAGGCGACGTGGCTGCGTTGCTCGATCGCAGCCATCACGCGCGACTCGAGGGTGCGAGGGGCCTTGCGCAGCGGGAGCGCGCGGAGCTCGGTGTGGACGAGCTGCTCGAGCGTTTCCGAAGAAGGGGCAGTTTGCGGCGCGGTCGCGGAAGCCGTCGAGGTCTGCGTCTGGCGCGCGGCAAGTTTGGCGGCGAAGCGCGCTTCAAAGCCTTCGGGGGCCTTGCGCGGCGGGAGCGCGCGGAGCTCGCGATGGATGAACTGCTCGAGTTCGTCAGGATTCAGTTTCTCGGGATTCATGACGAGGGCTCAGGGTTGAAAGGTTTCGTGGGCCGTGCCGCGGCGGACGAGGATCTTGGCGAGTGCCTCGCGGGCGCGGAGGATGTCAGTCTTCACCTTGGAGAGGGACACGCCGAGTTTCTTGGCGATGTCCTCATAAGGCATGTCTTCGAAATGAAAGAGGATCAGCGGCACACGCTGATGGTCCGGGAGCTTGGCGAGCGCCTGCTCGATGTATTCGCGCCGTTCGGCGGAATCGACGCCGTGGAAAAACGTGTCGGGGGCGGCGAACTCGACTTCCTTCTCTTCACCCTCATCGCTGCGATGGACGAGGTCGGAGAAGAAGCTCCAACGCTTCTTGTAGCGCTGGATGTGGTTGATCGACATGTTCGTCGCCACGGTTTTCAGCCAACCGCCGGCCGTCGGGCTGCCGGCGAGTTTTTCCCAATGCTCGTGCGCCTTGATAAACACATCCTGCGCAATATCCTCCGCTTGCGTCTCATTGCCGATGAGACGCACGGCGGTAGAATAGACCATGTCTTGGTAATTGCGCATGAAGGTGGTGAAATCGAGCGGAGCGGCTACTTGCGGCAAAGCGTCAGTGGTGTGCACCGGTTGATCATCGTTCTTCTCCACCACCCGGCTGGGGGGCTCGGAGTCGCAAATTTTCTTCGTCGGCGCCGGCTCCGTGGTCCTCACCCGGGCAAATTGCGCCTGAATATCCGCCGCCGTCTGGTGGGCGGAGGCCGCCGGGGCCGACACCGGGACGTGCAGCTCGTTCACAAGTGATTGTCTTTGAGTAAATAGTTTACCCGCTCGTTCGCGGGCCGCCTCGATTTGGCGCGATTTGAGCCCGAGGCGGGCGAGCTTGATCGGCGTCACCCCCCAATGCCGGATCTCACCCGGCAACCCGCCGCGATCATCAGCCACGAGCGTGGAGGCGAGATTGAGCAAACAGGCGAGCGCCGTCGGATCAGCCTCTTCCGGCGGACAATAATGGCCGCGAATAGCCGCGACCACCTCGTCGGGAAAGCGCCACTCGGCGAGGATCATGCCGGCGATCTCCGGACTCCCGAAGCCGAAGAGTTTTGCCTCCCAGCCGAGATAGTCGCCGTCCCGCACCGGATGCCAGACCGCGGCAGGCACTTGCGCCTGCGCGAGCCGGTCGCAGACGAACAGACCGACCGCGCGCATGAGGCCCGCGGTGTAGGCCGCGCGTTCGTCCAGCTGGCACTCGCGCGCGAGTTGTTCGCACATGATGGCGGTTTTCAGGACGTGCGTGCGCAACTCCACCGCTTCGATGCCGTAGCTTTTCAGCTCCGCGTCGGCCAGTTGCTCGGTCGCGATCAGGCCGACCAGTTGGAAAATCTCGCGATAACCCAAGCGCGCCACCGCCTCTTCGACGGACGCCGTGCGTTGCTCGCCGCGGAACACTGCGCTGTTGCTCATGCGCAGCAATCGGGCCGCGAGCGAGGTATCGCGCTTCACCAGTTCGGCGACTTGGTCGAGCGGACATTGCGGGTCGCGCAACCGTCGCCCCAGTTCCGCGAAAATGCGCGGGGCCGCCGGCATCGAGGCGGCGGTCTCCAGGATTCTCTCGCGGATTTTCATCGTTTCACGACCGGCGCGGAGCCAGCCGACTTGTCTTTCGTTAACCAACGGGCAGCGGCAAGCGCGTGGACCTCGGTGCTGTCGAAGATAGGTTCATGAAAATCATCCGGCTTTAGCAAGAGCCCAAGTTCGGACGACCCGAGGACGATCGCCTGCGCGCCCTGCGCCCGCAGCTCGCCCGCCAGGCGCAGCAGCGTCTCGCGCGACGATTCGCGCACGATGCCGCGACACACCTCGCCGTAGATGATGTGGTCGAGTTCGTCCAAATCCCGCGCGTGCGGCTGATAGACCGTAATCGGTTTCCGCGGGCGGCCCGGCTCGGGCTTGTCCTTCGGGCGCTCAAGGAGGAAGTCATGTTCGAGCGTGAAGCGGGTGCCGAGCAACCCGACGCGCGTAACGCGAGCCGCCCGCAGCTCCTTCAGCACCGCATCGCCGAGGTGCAGCAAAGGGATATCCACCGCCGCCTGCACGTGCTCGGCGACATAGTGCATCAGATTCGAGCAGATCAACACGCCGTCCGCGCCCGCGGCCTCAAGCGTGCGCGCGGCCTCCGCGAGCATGGCACCGGCATCGTTCCAGCGGTTTTCCTTCACCAGCATGTCGAGCGACTGAAACTCGAGGCTGTTGATGAGCAGGCGCGCGGTGTAGAGGCTGCCGAAGCGGCTGCGCACGGTCTCGTTGATGAGCCGGTAATAGAGTGCGGTGGATTCCCAGCCGATCCCGCCAATGAGGCCGAGGCAGTTCATGCGATTTCCCGGTAGGGGCACTTGTCCCCAAGTGCCCTCGCAGGGCCGTTGAGGACAACGGCCCCTACCCGCCCGCCCGCGAACGGGAATAAACTCTGAAGCGTTGCGACCATTCGTGTGGGTCGCCATCCCACGCCGCGCACGCCGCCTTGGCAAGCGGCGAGAAGAAATCGATTTTCCTGCAATTAGAATCTGTGAACGCACCTTTTTTAGGCCGCGCCCCGATTGCGACAGGCACGCCAAAGCGGACTATGGCGCCAACGCTTTCCCGCCATGGCTCAATTCCTTACCCCCGATCCGAAAATCGAAGCCGCCGTTCGCGCCAAGGGCGAACAGCTCTTTGCCCTCATGGACAAGCAGCCGCCGCCGGCGCTGTTCTCCAAAAAAGGCGCCTACGCGCGCCTGATGGATTGGTCGATGAAAGACCCGGCATTCAAGACGCAGCTGTTCCGCTTCGTCGACGTCCTTCCCTCGCTCAACTCGTCCGGCGAAATCGTCCGCCACCTCCAGGAATACCTCGGCGACAAAGCCGTCGAGCTGAACCCCGCGCTGAAAGCCGGCCTCGCCGCCTCGTCGTTCGCGCCCGCGCTCGTCGCCGGCCCGGTGAAAGCGCAGATCGTCGACATGGCCGGGCAGTTCGTCGCCGGCGAGACGGGCGAGGACCTGATCAAGCAGATCAAAAAGAACATCAAGCTCGGCATCGCCACGACCATCGACCTGCTCGGCGAAGCCGTCGTCAGCGAGGAAGAGGCCGACGTGTTCCTGAAGCGCAACCTCGAGATCCTCGACTCCGTCTCGAAGTTCTATGCCAAGGAGCCGGAGCCGTGCTTCAGCGACCTCGGCCCCGACAACCAGCCGCTCCCGCGCCTCAATCTCTCGGTCAAGATCTCCGCGCTCACGCCCGACGTCCACCCGGCCGATCCTGAAAACTCCATCAAGGCCCTCAAGCACCGCCTCCGCCCGATTCTCCGCCGCGCCATCGAAGTCGGCGCGCTCGTGAACTTCGACATGGAGAGCTACAAGCTGAAGGACCTCACGCTCGCGCTCTTCAAATCCATCTTCGAGGAACCCGAGTTCGCGCAAAAGCCCGCCATCGGCATTGCGATGCAGGTTTACCTCCGCGACAGCGAGCAGGACATCCGCGACATCGTCGCTTGGGCGCGCCAGCACAACCGCCCGCTCAACATCCGCCTCGTCAAGGGCGCGTATTGGGACGCCGAGACTGTCCTCGCCCAGCAGCGCGAATGGCCGATCCCGGTCTGGCAAAAGAAGCCGGAGTCCGACGCGAACTACGAGAAGATGACCGTGTTCCTCCTCGAGAATGCCGACATCATCACGCCGAACTTCGCCTCACACAACGTCCGCTCCTGCGCCCACGCCATCGTGCAGGCCGAGCGTCTCGGCGTGCACCCGAAGCACTACGAATTCCAGGCGCTCTACGGCATGGCCGACGAGTTGAAGGCCGCGCTGCTCCAGATGGGCCATCGCGTCCGCGAATACAGCGCCATCGGCGAACTCCTCCCCGGCATGGCATATCTCGTCCGCCGCCTCCTCGAGAACACCTCGAACGAAGGCTTTCTTCGCATTAAGAACATGGGCGAAGCCTCGAAGGAGCAGCTGCTCGGCAATCCGGTCAACGCACTCGCCGCCGCCACCGAACCGCTCGCGCGCAAGCCGCGCCCGGCTGGCGCGTTCGTCAACGCCGCCAACACCGACTACACGCTCGCCGCCAACCGCGAGAAACAGCGCGCCGCGCTGAAGCAGTTCGAAGCGACGCAGCTGGGCAAGAAGTGGCCCGTGATCATCAACGGCAAAAAAGTCACTGACCGCCCGTTCCTCCCGTCCGTCAATCCCGCGCGTCCCGCGCAGGTTGTCGGTTACTGGGCCAAGGGCACGGTGCAGGATGCCGAGGACGCTGTCGCGGCTTCCGTCGCGTTCTTCCCGAAGTGGCGCGCCACGCCGGTCGACGACCGCGCCAAGATGCTCGAGCGCGCCGCCGACCTGATGGAGTCGCGCCGCATGGAGATTAATTCGCTGCTCATCCTCGAAGCCGCGAAGCCGTGGGTCGAGGCCGACGCCGACACGTCCGAAGCGATCGACTTCCTGCGCTTCTACGCCGTCGAGATGCGCCGCATGGCCAAGCCCGTCGTCACGCAGCGCGTGCCCGGCGAACATTGCGTGCAGCAGTGGACGCCGCGCGGCGTCGGCGTTTCGGTCGCCCCGTGGAACTTCCCGCTGGCGATCCTCACCGGTCTCACCGTCGCGCCGCTCGTCGCGGGCAATTGCATGATCATCAAACCCGCGCGCCAGACCTCGATCATCGGCGCGTTCCTGATGGACATCCTCACGCAGGCCGGCGTGCCCGCGGGCGCGTTGCACTACCTGCCCTGCTCCGGCGCCGACGCCGGCGCGCATCTCGTCGCGCACCCGAAGATCGATTTCATTGCGTTCACCGGTTCGCGCGAAGTCGGCCTCGGCATCTGGGAACAGGCCGGCAAGACGCGTCCGGGCCAGCTCAACCTCAAGAAGGTCGTGTGCGAAATGGGCGGCAAGAACGCCATGATCATCGACAACGACGCGGACATCGACGAAGCGATCCCGGCGTGCCTCTACAGCGCGTTCGGCTTCGCGGGCCAGAAGTGCTCCGCGCTCTCGCGCCTCATCGTGCTCGAGGGCGTCTACGACAAATTCGTCGAGCGCTTCCTCTCTGCGTGCCCGACGATTCCTGTCGGCGATCCGTCGCAGCCCGGCACGATCGTCAACCCGGTGATCGACGACGCCGCGCAGAAATCGATCCTCGGCTACATCGAGGCCGGCAAGAAGGAGTCCAAGCTCGCCTGGCAGGCGACACTCACACCGGAGCAGATCGCCAGCGGCGGCTACTACGTGCCGCCGACCGTGTTCACCGGCTGCAAACCCGACCACAAGATTGTCCGCGAGGAAATCTTCGGGCCCGTCGTCGCGATTCTCAAAGCGAAGGACCTCGACGAGGCCTTCGCGATGGCGAACGACAACGACTACGCGCTCACCGGCGGCTTCTTCTCGCGCAGCCCGCGCGCGATCGAGCGCGCCCGCGAGGAGTTCCTCGTCGGCAACCTCTACATCAACCGCGGCAACACCGGCGCGATCGTAGAGCGTCACCCGTTCGGCGGCTTCAAGATGTCGGGCGGCGGCACGAAGGCAGGCGGCCGCGAGTATCTCGAGAACTTCCTCTTCCCGCGACTCATCGCGGAAAACGTTTTGCGCCGCGGCTTCACACCCCCGGAGGAGGGCGAGTAATCGCCGTTCTCCCCGCGAGCAAACACCTCGCCCGCCGAGGGCACACAACACCAAGCACGCCATTGCTGGCTGTTCCCCCAAGAAACTGGCGCGCCGCACAAAAGCGGCGCGCCTTTTTTCGACCTAGCAGGCTGCTGAAAAAGTCCGCCCTCGCTTGAACGTCTGGCCCGGGAATTGCATCGAAGAGGGCACGATGCGTGGCGAAGTTCCCTCCCAACCCAATTTCGTGAGTCTGATCAACGTGGAGACGATGATCGCAGCCGATCACCCGATCCGCTCGATCAAGCGGATGTGACGAGGTGTTGCGTGGGATGAGCGCACACTTCGAGAAGATCTACGCGGCGCCGGGAGCGCCCTCGATTCCGCCGGAGACACTGCTGAAGGCGAAGGTGCTTCAGGCGCACTACACCGTGCGCTCCGACCGTCAGCTCTGCGCGTGGAAGCAGACCGACCTGATGTTCCGCTGGTTCGTGGACCTGCCGTTGGACGAGGCGGTGTTCGACGCCTCCACCTTCAGCAAAAACCGGATCAACCTGATTCTGGGTTAACGATCCACGGTGTCCAACTTTCGGGGTCCACCTCAGACCCAACTAAAGGACAAACTCAGATGAGTAGCCGTCTCTTCGTTAGTCTCTTAGCAGCCGCGGCGTTCTCGGGCTGCACCTCGTCGCTCGTCCGGGATTACCACTACTCCGGTGAAGGCACATTTAAGGAAATCACCAAGTGGCTACCGGGAGTTAAGATTCCGGGCTATGAGATCAGACTTCCTGAATTTGACCTCTCTTCTTCCCACGAAGCGGAATACAAGCTCGGCTCACTGCCAGTCATACCCGGCAAAGGTAACGAAATCCGGGTAGCTGTAGCGATCACCCACGCCAACGCAGGGGAAGCGGAGACATACACCCTCCGATCAGTTCGTCAGGGCGCCGGACTTGCCTACGAACCGGCAAATGCACCGTGGACCGGCCGCTTGCAGCTAACACTTCGAGATAACACCGGAAAAACAATTTGGGAGACAGCAGAGCGAATCGAGAGTATGCCGCTAAGAGCGGGTTGGCTGGGGTCGAACCGAAGCGCATGGGAAATTCCGCCCCAGCCGAACACCAGCTTCATACTACGAATCCAGTATGAACCGGACAACCTCGCCGCACAACTCCCACGCAAGGCCCGTTTGGTGGTGCGCGCCGGCGGTTCGCTATAGTTTTCGGTTCTCGCGAAGAGCGAAAACGCTCCTGGTTCCGGCCGTTTCGTTGGGGCACTGCGTTTGATCAGCTCCGGTGCGCGGTAACTGCGCCACTCACACCCCTGCGTAGCGCAGCACGTCGTCCACGCCGTAGTCGTCCGCACCAGGCTTGAGGTAGCGGGCGATGTTTCGCACGTCGTCGCCGGCAGTCACAATGGGCGGCTCCACGTGGCCATCCGCGGTGCGTTGGCCTAGGCCGATCGCGGCGAGCAGACCGTTACAGAGACATTTGCGGCCGACCGTTTCGGCGATGTCGCCGCCTTTGGCGGCGAACTTGTCGGCGGGCGCGGCGGGGCAACGATAGCCGATGCTGCCGTCGGCAGCCGCGTAGGTGTCGCGCAGGTAACCGAGATCGCATTTGCGGGCACGAGCATCGTAGACGGCCGCGTCCGCGACGGTGCCGGGCAGGTCGACAACCTTGAACGGCATGCCGGTGGGCGAGGCGCGGGGGTCGGTGCGGAGATCGAGTGCGCCGTCCCGGGCCTTCGCGAGCGCAGC
Source organism: Candidatus Didemnitutus sp. (assembly GCA_041906465.1). Taxonomy (GTDB): domain Bacteria; phylum Verrucomicrobiota; class Verrucomicrobiia; order Opitutales; family Opitutaceae; genus Didemnitutus. Next base: position 223,331 of record JAYRJE010000009.1, read on the forward strand.
AGCTTTGATCTCGGGCGTGAGGCCGCTCTCGCGACAGAAGGCAAAGGGCGTGCCGACTTGCACGCCGGTCGCGCCGGCCGCCTCGGCCGCGCGCAGTGCTTCGGGCGTGGCTTGTCCGCCCGCGAGGTAAAACGGGAGGCCAATGGCCTTGATGGCCGCGAGGTCAGGTGTGTCACGCGGACCGTAGATCGGTTCGCCGCGCTCGTTGAGCGTCGTGCCGCCGCGCGGGGGAGCGTTATGCCCGCCGGCGGTGGCCCCTTCGACGACGAAGCCGTCGACCTTGCCGCTCGACTTGCGGGCGAGCGTGAGCGCGAGCACGGACGAGGAAACGATGGCGAGGAAACGCGGCCGCGGCAGCGTTTGCTTTTCGCCGGGCAACAGCGTCGCCGGATCGAGCGTGACCGCATGCTCGTCTTTCGTGCCTTCGACGGTGACGCGCATGTCGGCTTTCTCGCCAGCGGCGAAGCGATCGAGGATGCCGGGGATGGATTTCGGGATGCCGGCGCCCATCAGCACGTAATCAACCTTCGCGAGCATCGCGCCGTAGAGCGAGGCGAGCGTGGGCAGCTGGATTTTTTCGAGGAGATTGATGCCGACGATGCCCTCGTGCTTTTCCTTCGCGAGGTAGACTTCGACGAAGTTGGCGGCGGCGGTGAGGCCGAGCAGTTCCGCGGCGGAATCGAGCGAGAACATCGGCGAGAGCTTATAGGGCTGGGTGCGCGCGATGCCGCCGGGGACGAAATATTTTTCGAGAATCTGCGAGACGTTCGGCAGCGGGCACGCGGCAAGCGCGCGGCGCATCGCACCGTCGGCGTCGCCGTCCTGGAGGCGACGGATGAAGACGGAGTTCAGCGCGGTGCCGGACACGACGCCGAGTTGGCCGCGCAGGGAGACGGCGCGCGCGAGGTTCCAGTTCGAAACGCCGATGCCCATGCCGCCCTGAATCAGGCGCGGCCAGTGCGTGGGAGGATTGGTCCAGTGCATGACGGCTCGATTGCGAGGCCGGGCGGTGCGGGCGGTCAACGACAAGACTCGTCACGTGCGCGCATATCTTGGCGAAAGCTGGGCATCGAGCCGGCGCACCAGCTTCTCGCCTGCTCCGCGCTGCGTTTCGGCTGGAAGAGCGCGCTATTTCGCTTTGCGGTCGGGATGCGGCGTGACGCGTTGGAAATCGCTCCACTCGTATTCGACGCGGTCGCCGAATTTCGTGACGACCACGCGTGCCGTGCCGTTCGGCTTCGCGGCGGCGGGATCGGCGGTAGGGCTTTCGGAGGGTGGCAACTCGGTCGTCACGTCGAGATCGACATCGAGGACGCGCGCCAAGCCGAGCGCGACGCGGAACGGCTCCTGAATTTTTGCCTGCACATGGGTGATGGCGCGCGTGGGTTTGTCGATCGCGAGCACGAGCGTGACCTTGTCGACGGGGAACAGCCATTGGGTGTTTGAACGCAGTGGCAACTCGTAGCTGATGGATCGCTCGTCCTCGCGTGCAACCGTGGCGCGGCTGAAGTCGAAAAATTCCGCAATCGGCGTGGTGTTGCGGCGGCGTTTTTTGTTTTTGCGTTCGGTGAGCTCGGCTTTCTCGGCCGGCGTGGGTTCGCCTCCGTTGAGGCGGAGCAGTTCCCAGCGCTCACGATCCGGTCGCGAAGGATCGTAGCGCTCGAGTCGCTCGCGTTTCAGGCGGGTGCCGTCGTATTCGCGCGCGAGCTGGGTGAAGGCCCAGTTGTCGCGCTCGTCGAGCCAGTGGCCGACGGCGTCGCGGAGGATGTCATCGGCGCGCGCGGATGTGAGTGCGACGAGGCACGCAACAGGCCAAGCGAAACGGGTGAGCGTGGGAAGCGGCACGGAGAGCTTCGACCGCGGGCGGCGCGATGGGTTGCGAAACGAGCTCGACGCGCGAGCGGCTTCGGGAAGACGCCCGACGAGTGGGTCGGTAGCCAGCGGAGTTGCGCCGCGAGCGGGCAACCTACAGGGCTATGCGGGTTGGAGCGTAGCGGGAGCGTCCAGCTCCCGGGTTGCGCGCGTCGAGAAACGGGAGCTGGAAGCTCCCGCTACTTTTTCGCGGTGGCACGCTGCTGGCGCCAACGACGGTAGCCGAAGAACACGAGGCCGGCGCCCATCAGCATCGCGCCGTAAGTGGACGGCTCGGGGACGGGTTTCCACGGGCGGACCTCGTTGTTGTGGCTGTAGCCGCTGTAGTCGCCGGTCCAGATCGTGTCGTTGCCGACCCACGGACCGGAGTTGGCGAACGAGACCTGATTGAGCGGAGCCGCGGCCTTGTTGCCGGGGTCGTTGTTGACGAGGAAATAGTCCTGCTCGTCCGCCCAGCCCGACACGGCGAGCGAGTAGCTGCCGAGGGAGAGGTTGGTGAAGTGGATGGTGGAGTCGTCGGCGCTGTCGAAATCGATGGTGGAGTTACCCGTGAGCGTGAGCCCGGCGAAAGTGCTGTCGGAGCCGTTCACGTTGAGCGTGCCGCCGGCGAGGACGATGGTGACGCCGGAGGCGTTGAAGTCGTTGCCGAGCGTGAGCGTGACGCCCGCGCCGACGATGATCTTGCCGGTGCCGGTGAACGTGCCCGAGAAGGTCGAATCGGCGAGCAGCGTGAGCGAGCTGAAGGTGGTGATGCCGTCGCCGGCGCCGAAATCGACGGTGCCGGTGCCGCTGAGCGAGCCGATCGTCTGCGCGTAAGTTTGGAGCGAGAACGTGCCGCCGTTCACAGCGACGTCGACGGCGGCATTGTTGAGGGCGTTGTTGGCGGCCATGAGCAGCGTGCCGCTGTTGATGTTCACGTTGCTGGCGAAGCTGTTGTTGTTGGCTCCGGAAATCGTGAGCGTGCCGGCGTCGGTCTTCGTCAGCGAACCGGTGCTGCTGCCGGTGAGGACGCCGGCGATCTCGGTGTTGGCCGCCCCACCGATGGTGAGGGCGTTCGCGCCGACGGCGACGCCGCCGACACCGGCACTGCCGAGCTTGAGCGAACCGGCGTCCGCCTGGATGAGCGCGGTGGCGCTGGAAACGGTGACGGTGCCGTCGAATTGGTTGTTGCCGGAAACGTTGCGGAGGGCGCCGCCGCTGCCGCTGAAGCCGCTGCCGCTGAGCGAGAGCGCCTCGGTGCCGACGTGGATGTTGCCCTGAAGTTCGAGGGCGGCGCCGCTGGCGACGCTGGTGCCGCCGTCCGTGGCGCCGAGGGCGTTGTCGTGGCTGATGTTGACGACACCAGCACTGACGGTCGTGGCGCCGTGGTAGGTGCTATTGCCGGAGAGGTAGAGCGTGCCGTCGCTCTGTTTGGTGACGCCGCCGTTGCCGGTGCCGATGGAATTGGTGGCGTAGGTGGTGCCGGCGCTGTCGAAGATGACATTCTTGTCGGTGCTGGAAGTGATGGTGCCGTTGAGCGTGAGGGTGCTGCTCGCATCGGTGGTGATGCGGGCGTTGTCGGCGAGAACCACGGCGCCGTTCCAGGTGTTGCTGCCGCTGACGTTACGGAGGGCGCCGCCGCTGCCGCCGAAGCCGTCGCCACTGAGGGTGAGGCGCTCGGCGCCGACGGTGATGTTGTTCTGGATTTCGAGCGCGGCGCCGGAAGCGACGGTGGTGCCGTTGGCCGGGTCGCCGCCGCCGTTGGCACCGAGCGAGGCGCCGTTACGGATGTTGAGGATGCCGCCCGTGACGGTGGTGGTGCCACCGTAGCTGTTCGAACGGGTGAGCGTCATCGTGCCCTGGCCGAGTTTGTTGATACCGCCGTTGGTGATTTCCGCGTTGATGGTGAGGTCGCTGGCGGCGGAGCCGTTGGCGACGGTGACATTGCGAACGGACGTGGAGTCGAGGGTGTCGTTGAGGCTGAATTGATAGCCGTCGATGACGGAGCCGGTGGTCGAGGCGTTGATGGTGATGTCGCCGTTGATGGAGAGCGTGCCTTGGATGCCCGGGGAGTTGCGGGAATCGACGCGACCGCCCGTCATGACGAGGGCGCCGATCGTGTCGCGGCGGCCGTTGAGATCGAGGAGGCCGTCGGTGTTGATGGTGACGGTGGAGGTGTTGACGATCTTGTTGTGCGAGTTGGACGCGCTGGAATACTGCACGATGGCCGACTCGGCGGCGCCGGTGCCATCGCCGATATTGAGGTTGCCGAGGATGGTCTGATCGACTGGGCCGTCGAGGGTATCGAGGTAGAGCTTGCCGTCGTTCACCGTGGTCGCGCCGGTGTAGTAGTTGCGATCGCCGTAGAAGGTGACGGTGCCGCTGCCGTTCTTGACGAAGCTGCCGGTGTCGCCGGATTGGCCCACGAAGGAGTTGATCACCATGTCGCCGGCGCCGCCCACCGTGAGCGTGTTCGCGCCCATCGCGATGGTGTTGGTGAAGGAATTGTTGCCGACGGTGAAGGTCTGGCCGGCCGTGTTGGAAGTGAGGGTGGACGGGGCGGTGAGGGTGATGTTGCCCGCCCATTGGTTGGTGCCGCTGACGCTCTCGAGGGTGCCGCCGGCGAGGGTGGCGGAAACGCCGGTGATCGTGCGGCCGCCCTGGAGTTGGAGGGAGGCTCCGGAGTTCACGGTCACGGCCGTGGAGCTGCCGAGGGCGGAGTTGTTTTGCAGGTTGAGAGCGCCGCCGTCGACGGTGGTCGCGCCCGAATAGCTGTTGGCGGCGGTGAGGGTGAGCGTGCCATTGCCCGACTTGGCGAGGCCGCCAGTGTTGGTGCTGGCGAGAGCGGAAGCGAAGGTGACGTTGTTGCCGTTGGTGTCGATCGCGAGGGCGCCGGTGCTGTTGGCGATGCGCGAGGACCAATCGGTGGTAATCCCGGTGCCGTAGCGCAGCGTGCCGCCGGTGAAGGAGATGTCGCCGCTATAGGCGAGCGCGTTGGCGTGATTGGCCACGATCGTGCCGCCGGCGAGGGTGGTGCCGTTCTGGTGGTTGTTGGCTGCGGAGAGAGTGAGCGTGCCGCTGCCGCTCTTGAGCAGGGAGCCGCCGGGGCCGTTGATCGCACCGTTGAAGGTCATGTCGCCCGCGCCGTCGACGGTCAGGGCGTAGCCTTGGGTGTTCACGGCGGAAGCGAGCGTGAGGGAGCCGGCGGTAGCCTTGAGCGTCGTGTCTCCGGTCATCTGCAGCTGGCCGGTCAGGGTGTTGTCGCCGGACAGGTTGTGGACCGCGCCGGCGCTGCTGTGGCCGGTGCCGGCAACATCGAAGCCGCCTTCGTTGACGCTGATATTGTTCGAGAGCTCAAGGGTCGCGCCGTTGGAGATGGCGTTCCATTGTCCGGTCGTGCCGAGCGCATTGCTGTTAGTGAGGGCGAGCGTGCCGTTGTCGACCGTCACGGTGCCCGTGAAGGTGTTGGCGCCGGACAGGACGAGTCGACCGTCGCCGGCCTTGACGAGGCTGGAATACCACGGCTCCCCAACGACGCCCGAGAACGTCGTGGCCGCCGTGTTGTCGACGGTGATCGTGCGCGTGCCGCCGCCGAGATTGATGGCGCCGGAGAAATCGAGGGCTTGCGAACCGCCGATGGTAAAGTCGCCGTTCGTCACCACCGCGTTGCTGATCGTGCGGGTGCCGCCGCTGGCGGACACGGTGCCGCCGTTGATTGTGAGCGTGCCGGTGCCGAGTGCGGAATTGTGGCCGAGCGCGAGCGTGCCGGCATCGAGCGTGGTGCCGCCGGTATAGGCATTATTGCCCGAGAGAGTTAGGGTGCCGGCGCCGGATTTGATTAGACCGCCACTGTTGGTGTTGGCCAGCGCTGAGGCGAAGGTCACGTTGTTGCCGTTGGTATCGATATCGATGGCGCCCGTGCTCGTGGCGATGCGCGAGGAGTAGTCGGTCGTGATTCCGGTGCCATAGCGCAACGTGCCGCCGGTAAACTTGATGGTGCCACTGGTGCCGAGTGCATTGTTGGCGTTCGCCACCAGCGTGCCATCCGCAATCGTCGTGCCGCCGGTGTAGTTGTTGCTCGATGAGGAGAGCACCCAAGTGCCCGTCCCGCTCTTCGTCAGGAGACCGGCGCCGGAAATTTGCGAGCTGATCGTGCCCAGGCCGCTTCCGTTGCCTCCCAGCGTCAACTTGTTCGTTGCGGTGGTGGCGATCGCTCCGCCCGTGGTCGAGATGGTGAGCGCGCCCGAGCTGTTCACGTTGAACGACGTTGCAGCACCCAATTGGAGGCGAATGCCGCTGCCCGTGATGACTTGGGCGGTGTTGTCGTTCTGGTTGATGCCGTAAGCGCCGATGTTCAGGGTGTAAGCTGAACCCGTGCGGGTGATGGTGTAGGCCCCGGCATTGGAGTTGAAAGTGATGCCACCGAGGCTCGTGGTGCCGCTGATGTTGTAGGTGATCGTGCCGCCACCGGAGTTATTGAATACCGCGACTTCACTGGCGTTGTTCGGCACACCGCCGGACCAATTGCCGGATGTGTTCCAATTACCACCTCCGGACAGATTCCAAGAAATGTTAGTCTGAGCGGAGACCACCGTAGCGCCCAACGCGAGCGCCGCGATCATTCCTGTCAGACCACGCACCACACGACTTGGCGCCTTCGTCCCACGGGCCCGCGCGCAACCGGCCGAGGCCAATGCGGCGGCAGCAAACGAGGGTCCGATGGCGGGGATCGAGGACATTTTCAGCAAGGACAGTATCCCGGTGTGGTGCGCTGGGGTCCAGAAAATATTTAGGGTATTCCACCTATTGGCTTGCCAGATGCGGATGGCTGCGCGAAAAGGAGAGTTACACCTCTCACCCCATGAACGCCGGATTCCCACGTCTCCTGTTCTCGTTCCTGTGCATTCTCAGCTTAGTGAATGCAACGTTCGCGCGCCCCGGTGATCCCACTGTGGGCTATTCCCCCAGTGAGACGAGAGTCGAGGGGGATCAACCCCTCGTTCGCTCCGTCGAGATTTCGATCACCTCTCCGTCCAACGTCGTGGTGGGCTCCACTGTGACGGTCACGCCGATCGTGGTGATCCTGGAAAAGCCGGCCGGCGTCTCGGACGCCGTGGCCCTGAGCTACGTCACGCTCAACCCGGCGACGCTCGAATTCACCGCACCCGGGCAAACGCTCAAGACCACCGCCACGATGGACGTCCCGCTGGGCTCTTCTGCGGGCAGCTACGCTTATCGTATTGAAACGTCTGGCTGGGCTCCCGGCACGATTGATCCCTGGGCGTTTCTCAATGCGAAGGTCTATCCGCAGCAAACCGGTGACGCCCCCACGATTTCGCTCGCCGAGCCGGCTGATGGCGACGTGTTCACCTATCTGCCCGCCGAAGGGCCGCTGACGATTCCCTTCCGCTTCACCGCCGCGGCGCCCGCTTCGCCCCCGATCACGTCCATGGACGCCAAACTGGACGGTGGTTCGCTCACCTTCACGTCGGTAACCAATACCGACGGCTCGATCACCAGCTCGGGCTCCCTTGTCATCACCGCCCCCGGCGCCTACAAGATCACCGCCTCAGCCACCAACTCGATTGGAACCAGCACCGATGCCGCCGAGTTCACCGTGGAAGTCAGCGCGCCGCCCCCGACTGTCACGATCGCGGAACCGACCGGGCCGTCGTATACCATGGTTCCCGGCACGACGTTTAGCCTGCCCTTCGCGTTTTCGTCGACGAGCATCTACGGCGGCATCAGCGAACTGACCGCAACGCTCAACGGACAACTCGTCACGTTCACTGCGACCGGGATGAATACCCTCCTCGCGGGCGGCACCGGCAATTTCGCCATTACCACCTCCGGCAACTACACGCTCGTGGTCACCGCCACGAACCCCTACGGCAGCAGCACCGCCACCCGCACGTTCAATGTCGCCGCCGCGACCCCGGTGCCCACCGTCACGATCAGCCAGCCGGCCAACGGCACCACGATCACCCGCGTCGCGGGCTCTCCCGCGACCGCCGTGCCGTTCACCTTCACGGCGACGGCCAACACCGGTTTCACGATCAGCGCCGTCACCGCGACGCTGAACGGCACCCCCGTCACCTTCACGTCCTCCGGTCTCGGCACGGCCACCGCCGGCGGCACCGGCACGCTCTCCATTGGCACGCCGGGCACCTACACGCTCGTCGCCACCGGCACGAGTTCCGGGGTCACGGCCAGCGCCTCCACGACCTTCACGGTCGTCGAGACGCAACCGCCGGTCTCGAAGTGCGACATCATCTGGCTGCCCCCGATCAATCTGAACAAGGTGCAAAAAGGCGGCTCAGTGCTGCCCATCAAATTCAAGCTGTGCTGCGACGATCACAACCGCTGCCACCACGGCTACAGCAACGGTCACCATAGCTGCCAAAACAGCCACGACCATAATCGATGCGACCGCAACGACCGCAACGACCGCTACGACCGTAACGGCAGCTACGACTGCGACAGCGGCCAACACTACGGCTGGGGTCGCGATAGTGACGACGAGATCCACGCCAACTGCAAAGGTGATCGCGATACCTCGGTGGTCATCGCCGTCTACGAAGTCTTCGCCAACGGCTCGACCTCCGCACCGAAGCTCTACGCTTACGACCGCTGCTCACCCAACCCGCCCACCTACACGATTCAGGGTAACAACATGTATCACCTGAATTTCCCGGTGCCGAAGGGCAAACACACCTTCCGCGTCGAAGTTTACCGCGCGCCCAGCTCCTCGACGACGCCTCAACTGCTCGGCGCGAAGGAATTCACCAGCCGGTAACAACTCCGACCAACCGACTCCCCCGAGGCATGGCACTCCGCCATGCCTCTTTTATTTTGTCGCGGGCGGCACCTCTCGCACGGACGGCTGCGACGCGATCATCCGCTCGATCACGGCGTAGTTCAGATCCGCCGACACCGGCCGCACCACCGAAAGCAGAAACAACGGCGTCCAGTCCTTCCCGCGCAACCGCTCCTCGATGCGTCGTTGCGCCACCAAACCCGCCTCGTCCTGCCCACTGAACTGCTTTCGAACCTCCGGGAGCCAATCGATCTTCCCCGCCAGCGCCGCGGCGCAAAACAGTGCCGCCGCCGCGTCGTCTCGCACCCCGCCCGACGGCAACGCCTCAAACGCCTCCCGACACCGCAGCAACAAAGCCTCATCCGGAAAACGAATCAAATGTTGGGCGAGGATCGTCACGACGGCGGCCGCATCCGCTCCACGCGCCTGCAACAGCGATCCGATCTCGCGTTCCAGCCGCGCCCGGTTGTGCCCCGCGGCGTGTGCTGCGAGAGTCAGGCGCACCACGTCACGGCCGGCGAGCATCGGTCGCACGACCGCCAACAAATCGAGCGCCTCGAACAGATCGCGAAACTCCACCAGCCGCTCCACCCGATGCAATGCCGCGTAGGGCGTCGTCGGCGCAGGCGCCGCCGCGAGAATCGATCGCGCGCGCGCCGGATCAGTCTGCCGCAATTTCAGCTCCAGTGCGCAAACCGTCCGCGCCTCCGCAGGCAGCTTGGGGTTGTCGACGACAGCCACCAGCATGTTCCAGTTACGCGTCCAGCGTGCCGCCGTGATCAGCGCGTGCGTCCACGCCGGGACCCCGTCAGGCTCCGCCTCAAGACGCGCAAGCGCCAGACCCGCCAGGCCCGTCATGTTGGCGCGTGCGAGCATGCTCCGCGCCCAAACGCGCGCCGTCTCTTTCCCTTGCTCCGGATGATGAGTGAGCAGCTGCGCATAGATCGCATCCACCGCCTCGGCCTGCACGAGGTGCAGCAACTGCGCCAGCATCATACCGCTGCCGTAGTCGCCGGGATTGATCTGTCGCGCCACCAACAATGCCGTGATCGCCTCGCGGGAACGCCCTGCGCTGAGCGCGGCGAGCGCCTTCTCGCGAAATAGGTCCGCCCGCACTTGCCGCAGCTCCGACCACGCCCGCGGCCAGAAAATCTGCCGCAAACTCACGCGGTATCCCACCACACGCATGCCGCCCCACGCAATCAGGCCGCTCACGACGACAACCGCCGCCACGACGCCGACGTGGCTGATCGCCACGCGTCCCCAAAACGGTCGCACCTGGCTCGCCGGCACGCTGCAAATCCAGTCGCCCTTCGCGTTCCGCGTCAGCAACGGGCACACCCGCTTGCCGAAACGCCGCGGATCTTTCCAGAACAACACCGCGTCGCACCGCACGCCGTCCACACCGCCGATGTCGCTGTTGTTGTGACACGGGCAGCGCCCCGTCCGACCACGCGCGACGAAGATCGTCTTGCGCGCGTTCCAATACCACCACGCCCACAACGTGCGCAGCAGATCCCCGATCCGGCCTTTCATCGCTCGAGGAAAGGCCGGTGCGCCAGTCGGCGCAAGCTGCATCAAAGGCGCCTGGAGTGACGTTGGCGCACGCTAAGCCCAGCGCACGCTGCCACCACTCTGAGACCGGCTAATGTCCCGCGCCCGCCGAGTGCTCCTGGATGTATTCGTTCTTCAACCCCAGCGTCTCGGGCGCGTGCAACACCAGCATCTTCATGCGGATGTCGCCCGGCACCTTCGCCGCCGTCAGCTTCGAAACCACGATCATCAGCGTGATCGCCAGCGGCACGGTCCAGATCGCCGGCTGTTCGCAGAGGATGCGCAGCAGCGGATGCTCCTTCCAGAATTCGTTCATCGGCGCGAAACCGGCGAAAAGTTTGCCCATCGGCCCCTTGTCGAGCGCGAGATTGCTGACGTTCACGACTGTCGCCGCCACGAGCGCGAACAAGCCGCCACTCAACATGCCCGTCGCCGCACCGGTCATCGTCATGCCGCGCCACCACACGCTCATGAACAACAGCGGAAAGTAGCTCGCCGCCGCGATCGCGAACGCCTGGCCGACCATGAAGTTGATCTCCAGCGGCTCGACGAAACACCCGAGCCCGATCGCCACCGCACCGATGGCGACGGCCGCAATCTTGAACATCCGCAACCGCTCTTCCGCCGTCGCGTGCGGCTTCAACATGCGTCCGTAAACGTCGTGTGCCAGCGCGCCCGTCATCGACACGAGCAAACCGCTGAACGTGCTCATGAACGCCGCGAACGCGCCCGCGCATGTGATGCCGCTTAGCACGCTGCCCCACACGCCGCCGACGGCGCGCGGCAGTTCGAGCACGACTTTGTCGGTGCCCTTCGCGCCCGTCGCAGCGTAGAGCTCCGGCAACAAGTTGCGCCCGATGACGCCGAACACCGGCGGAAACACATAGAAGATACCGATCAAAATCATCACCCACATCGTCGTGCGCTTAGCCGCGACGCCATCGGGATTCGTGTAGAACCGCACGAGAATATGCGGCAATCCCGCCGTGCCGCACACGAGCGCGATGATAAGCGAGTAAGTGTAGAGCAGCGAATACGGCCGCGCCTCCTCCGCGCTGAGCCCAGCCGCCTTCGCGGCCTTCGTCGTCAGCGGACCGAACGGCGAGACCCATGCCTCATCCCTCGGTGCTTTTTCCACGAGCGGCTTGCGTTCGACCGTCTGCACGATCGGCGCAGCGTCCGTCGCCGCCGTGGGCACGCGACCGTCGTTCGCCCCGACGTGCGCGCCGTAGAATCCGTAAACCGACATCAGCACGAACACCGGCACGCTGATCGCGAACATCTTCATCCAATACTGGAACGCCTGCACCAGCGTGATGCCCTTCATGCCACCGAGCGCGACGTTGAGCGTGATCACCGCCCCCACGGCTACGACACCGACCCAGTAAGGCAGCCCGGGGAAAATGTAGGCCAGCGTCGTGCCGGCGCCCTTCATCTGCGGCATGGTGTAGAAAAACCCGATGAACAGCACGAAGCACACCGCGATCTTGCGGAACAGCGGCGAGTCGAACCGGCCCTCCGCGAAATCCGGGATCGTGTAGGCACCGAACCGCCGCAGCGGCCCCGCGATGAACAAGAGCAGGAACAAATAGCCGCACGCGTAACACACCGGATACCACAGCGCATCGTAGCCGCTCGACATCACCATGCCCGCCACGCCCATGAACGACGCCGCGGAAAGATACTCGCCGGAGATCGCCGAGGCGTTCCAGCCGACCGAGACCGAGCGCCCCGCCACGAAGAAATCGCTCGCGGTCTTCGACGTCTTCGCCGAGCGGAACCCCATCCACACCGTCACCACGACCGTGATGAACGAGAAACCGAAAATCCACGGATCGACGCCGGCAAGCCAGCTGCCGCCCGCGGCCAGGAAGAGAGAAGATGCGATCATGGCTCGGCCCTCCCCTTCTTCACCTGCTCGACTTCATCCTGCTCAAGCCAGATTGAGCGGCGGATGAAATACCAGGAAATCACCCACACGGCCGGAAACGACAGCACGCCCACCAGCAGCCAACTCAACGTGAAGCCGGCGACACGCGTCGCCATCACTGTCGGAAAAAGATAGTTCGCGAGCGGCACGCCCAGCAGCATCACCAGGAAGGCCGCAGCGCAGCCGATGGACAGTTTCAGTTGCCGGCGCATGAGCGTATGAAGAAACGCTTCGCTGTGCACCGCGTCATCGTGGGGTATCGGGGCAGGCATTGGCGCGCGAGACTGCGGGCGGCGGGGCCCGTGACAACAACGTTGTTCGTCTTACGATGGGATACGGCGTGGCGACGGCGCTCCATCGTAGCCGCGTTTGCCGCCCCCTTCAGCTTCCCGTCGGCTGCGACGGGCGCGTGGAATCTCGCGGCGTTGTTTCCGAATCCGCATCCGACATTTGCGCCGCGTCCGCGCACGCACATCGTCGTGCTCCGTGGAATACGCCATCTGGACGCTCACCGTTCTCCTGCTCCTCGCCGGCTTGGTCGGCTCGGTCGTGCCCATGCTGCCCGGAACAACCCTGATCTTCGCGGGCGCGCTGCTCCACAAATGGCTTCTGCCCGCGAGCGTCACCACGACCGCCCTCGTCTGGCTCGGCGTGTTCTGGCTGCTCTCCATCGCCGCTGACTTCGTTTGCACGCTGCTTGGCGCGCGCCTCTTCGGCGGTTCGAAATGGGGCATGACGGGTGCGGGCGGCGGCGCGCTGGTCGGCATGTTCTTCTCTCTGCCGGCGCTGCTGCTGGGCACGATTTTCGGCGCTGTCGCCGCCGAAAAACTCCTCGGCAAGCGCACCGACCGGGACGCGCTCAAATCCGGCCTCGGTGCCGCGCTCGGCTTTCTCGTCAGCACCGTCGTGCGTGCCGCGTTCGCCGTCGCGATGGTCGCGCTCTTCGCTTATTCGGCGGTCACGATCGCCCACCGCACCCTCAGCTGACCTCGCCGGTTCAGAAATCGATCGTCCGCAGCGGCCCCGGCTTCACGACGAAACGATCGTCGTAGGGGGTGACCCGTTTGAACTCACTGCGCGTCGCCTCCGCGCGCCCGCCGACCGGCATAAACATCACGGTCGCCGAGCCGCTCGCATCGATCTTCGCGATCGTCGGCCCAGCATCGTCGCGCACGGTGGCGAACTCGATGTGCGCGGATGCCGCTTTCACGTTCAGCACCACCGCGACACGCGCACGCTCCCGCAGCTTCAAGTCAATCGCCCGCAACTCGTGCTTCTGCCGGCCCACCCTCACGAACACCTGGAACTTTTCCGGCGGGAAGGCCGATCCTTCGATCGGCCGCAGCGGCACTTCATAAACCAAGTCGTCGCCCGGCTCGGCCGCATCGGGAATCGGGACCGCACGCTTCACGTCCAGCGCCTCACCCAGTCGCACGCGACCCTTCTGCTCCAACTTCGCGCGCTCCTTGCGGAATCTCTTCTGCTGCGCCTCGCTGGGCGCCTGGCCGCTCCTCTCGCGCAACGTCCACTGCGCGTCGTAATGGAGCGACGGATCATAGCGCGCGATCCAGCTCTCTTTCTGCCGCCCCTTGCGATCGAACTCCACGAAGCGCTGCGTGTAGGCCCAGCGCGGCGCGTCCTTGCCGTAACTGCGCAGCGCCGCCGCAAGCGGCACCGGCACGCCCGCGAACGGATCCACTGGGTCGTCGACCACGGCGTCCGCCGCGCGCGCACACGTCGCGAGCCACATCGCACCGCAGAGCACGGACAAGAAAAGGCGCATGGCCTGGAGACCATGCGCCCGGAAATGATTTCGGCAACTGTGCCGGGATGAGCGGTCGCGCGCTCAGCGCATGCGGCACATGAGCAGTTCGCGTTCGAAGATCAGCTCCTTCGGCAGCGTGGCGTGCAGATCGAAGAAGAGTTCGCCCTGACCGAGGATCTCATTCTTCCACGCTTCGCGGTCGAACTTCTGCAGCTCGTCGAATTTCTCCTCGGAGAAATCGAGCCCATCCCACTCGATGTCGCGGTAGCGCGGCACCCAGCCGATCGGCGTCTCCTTGGCTTTGCCGCCGGCGCGCACGCGGTCGACGATCCATTTCAGCACGCGCATGTTCTCGGAGAAGCCCGGCCACATGAACTTCCCGTCCTTGTCCTTGCGGAACCAGTTCACGTGAAACACGCGGGGCGTCTCGCTGAGCCCCTTCTGCATGTTGATCCAGTGGCGGAAGTAGTCGCCCATGTTGTAGCCGCAGAATGGCAGCATCGCCATCGGATCGCGGCGGACCTTGCCGATCGTGCCGGCGGCGGCGGCCGTCATTTCGGAGCCCATCGTGGCACCGATGTAGACACCGCTGGACCAGTTGAACGCCTGGAACACGAGCGGCATCGTCGTCGCACGGCGGCCGCCGAAGATGATGGCGTGGATCGGCACGCCCTCGGGATCTTCCCACGCGGGATCGATCGTCGGGCACTGCTTCGCCGGTGCCGTGAAGCGCGCGTTGGCGTGCGCGGCGGTGACGCCCTTCTCCTTCGCAAGCTCGGGCGTCCAGTCGTTGCCCTTCCAGTCGATCGCGTGCGCGGGCGCCTCCTTCGTCATGCCCTCCCACCACACGCCGCCGTCGTCGGTGAGCGCGACGTTCGTGAAAATGGTATTCTTCGCGAGCGCCTTCATCGCGTTCGGGTTCGTGTGGTTGCCCGTGCCCGGCGCGACGCCGAAGAAACCCGCCTCGGGATTGATCGCGCGCAGGCGCCCGTTGGCGTCGGGCTTGATCCAGGCGATGTCGTCGCCGACGGTCCACACCTTCCAGCCTTGCTGCTGGAAATGCGGCGGCGGGATCAGCATCGCGAAGTTCGTCTTGCCGCACGCGCTCGGGAACGCGGCCGCGACATAGGTCTTCTCGCCCTTCGGATTCTCGACGCCGAGGATGAGCATGTGCTCGGCCATCCAGCCCTCGTCGCGCGCCATCGCGGAGGCGATGCGGAGCGCGAAACATTTTTTGCCGAGGAGGGCGTTGCCGCCGTAACCGGAGCCGTAGGACCAGATCTCGCGCGTCTCGGGGAAGTGGACGATATACTTCTCCTTGTTGCAGGGCCAGGCCACGTCCTTCTGGCCTTTCTTGAGCGGCGCGCCGACGGAGTGCACGCACGGAACCACGCGTTTGAAGTCGGCATCGATCAGCTTGAAGACCTCTTTGCCGATGCGCGCCATGATGCGCATGTTGACGACGACGTAAGGCGAGTCGGTGAGCTGCACGCCGATTTGCGACATCGGCGAGCCGATCGGGCCCATGCTGTAGGGCAGCACATACATCGTCCGGCCCTTCATGCAGCCGTTGAAAAGTCCCTTGAGCGTTTTGCGCATCTCGAAGGGGTTGACCCAATTGTTCGTCGGGCCGGCGGCGTCCTTCGACAGCGAGCAGATGAACGTCCGGTCCTCCACGCGCGCGACGTCGCTGGCATCCGAGCGGGCGAGGTAACAGCCCGGCCACTTCTGCTGGTTCAGCTTGATGAAAGTTCCACCCGCCACCATCTGCGCACACAGCGCGTTGTATTCCTTTCGCGAACCGTCGACCCAGTGGATCGCGTCCGGCTTGCACAGCGCGGCCATTTTTTTCACCCACGTGATCAAATTGGGGTTATTGCTCAGCGGTTTTGGGGTTTTCATCATAAGTTATGACGCTGCCCGAGCTCCGACCATGCGGCAACGGGAAAGCCGGGGGGCAAATCGCAATTAACGCGGATTTCTTGACACATAAGGCGTCGACGCAATGCGCCAGATATCGCGCGTGCGGTCAGACGCGACACGACGCACCGAAGCGCGGGAATGCTTTGCTGCGCGCAGCGCGCGGGTCGATGGTGCCCAACTGTGCGCTCGCGGCACTGACCGGGGCGCACCAATCTCGCCGCGATGAAATACCCCACGCTTCTCCTGTTCTTCGCGGGCGCGTTCGCCGCCCTTTTCGCTCAGGAAAAATCCGCACCGCAGCCCGCGACGCCCGCGCTGCCGCCAAACATGACGACGTATTATTTCTGCCTGCTGACGCGCGGGCCGAACGCCGGCACCGGCACGCGCGAGGAGCGGCAGCAGGCGCAGGCCGCGCACATGGCGAACATTCAGCGGCTGGCCGACAGCGGCAAGTTGCTCGTCGCCGGCCCGTTCATGGACGGCGGCGACTGGCGCGGAATTTTCATCTTCAAGTGTGCGAATCTCGAGGAAGCGCAGACGCTCGTCGCGTCCGATCCACTCATCAAGGATGGTCGACTGAAAGCCGAAATCCACCCGTGGCTCACGATGAAGGGCAACATCCGCGACCCGGAATTCCCGGCCGCGTCGGCGCAGCAGACCCCCTGATCTGCGACCCATGGCAGGTTGCGCGCTCGCCGCGCAAATTGCGTGCGTCGCCCGAGTTTCATGACGCGGCGAGCGCGTCACTCACTCTGCCGCCGCGCGCGAAAAGCCACCGCGCGTTTCACTTCATCGGCTCCACGTGCACCGTGACGTCACTGATGCTGTGCGGCGCGGAGTCGATCAGCGCGTCCTTCACGGCATGCGCAATATCGTGCCCTTCGCGCACCGTGAGCTCGCCATCCACGCGGACCTGAATGTCCACGAGATGGCTCAGGCCGCTCTTGCGCACGCGCACCTTGTGCAACGCCAGCACGCCCGGCACCGCGCTCGCGATGTCGCGCACTTCACCTTCGAATTGCGCTGACACTGCCGTGTCCATGATGTCGCCGAGCGCCTTGCCGCTCATGTTGAAGCCGTTGAACGCAATCACCACGCAGGCAAAAAGCGCCGCCCAGTCATCTGCTGTCTCCCAACCCGGTCCGCCCCACAGCGCCACGGCAATGCCGAAAAAGGCGGCCCCCGACGTCAGCGCATCCGAGTAGTGGTGCATCGCCTCCACGCCGAGCGCCGTGCTGCCGTTCTCTTCGCCCGCCAGACCCATGCGCCGGGAAAACCACACTTTCGTCACGACCACGGCCGCGAGCACCAGCAGCGTCCACCACTCCGGCGCATGGTGCGGCGTGCGGATCTCGTGCACGGCCTGCAAAGCGACAAATCCCGCCATCGCGAACACAAACAGCGCCACGGCGAGCGCGGCGAGCGGCTCCGCCTTGCCGTGACCGTAAGGGTGATTGGCATCCGGCGGCCTCGCGGCCACACGGAAACCCGCCCACACCAGCAGCGAGGACAGGATGTCGAGCATCGACTCCGCCGCGTCGGCGATGAGCGCGTAGGTGTGGCCGAAAACGCCGCCGGCGAGCTTCACCGCCGCCAACGCGACATTCAGCACGATGCCACGCACCACCATTCGGGCGCTCTCCTCGGCCCGGCGCGTCGTGCGCGCATGATGATCGTTGACGGACATCGATCAAAGCTAGCGGCGTCCGCGCACCGCCTTCAAGCTTCGCGGCGCAGCTAAACTCGCTCGCCGCACCGGTGAATGTTTCGCGCGACTAATTCGCATGCAGATGCACGCGTGCCCCCCATACACACTGTCTCCGCTCTGTCATCGGGAGGAGCACAGCGCCGAAGCTGCCGAGGGCCGCAAGCCGACCGCTTGACATCCGCCCCCCCGGAATCGCCCGGCCTGACTTCGTCGGCCGCGCGATGACAAAAGAGAGTAATGAATGCGGGCCAAGCCCGACGATTTGCACCGCGCGACCGCATGCACCGCGCGATGGATGGAGAGCCCGCGGCCCGCGTGCGGTTTTAACCCAGTTGACCGCCCGTCTCTCCCGGCCTACTTTCCGGCCTCGTCATGCCTGAAATGGAAACGACGATCGCTCAGGACCCGGTGAAGCAGTTTTCCGTATTCCTCGAAAACCGCATCGGCCGCCTGCACGAGCTCACCGCGATGCTCGCGAAGCACAACGTCCACATCATGGCGATGACCACGCTCGACACCACGGATTGCGCGATCGACCGCATGATCCTCGACGATCCCGAGCGCGCGCGCGAGCTGATGGCGGCGAACAACTTTTTCTTCACCGAGTGCGAGATGCTCGCCGTGGAGTTCACGGACGAGTCGAGGCTTCAAGACATCTTCAAGGCGCTCTACGAGGCGGAGATGAACATCCACTACGTCTACTCGTTCATCTGCCGGCCGCGCTCGCGTTCCGCCATCGCGCTGAAAGTTGAGGATACCGATCTCGGCCAGCGCGCGCTCTCGAATCGCGGCTTCAAGGTGCTCACGCAGCGCGACATTTCTCGCTGACGGCGGTGCCATCGCCGCCGGCAAAAAAAGAGCCCCGCCACCCGGCGGGGCTCACGTAGCCCGAAGCGGAAAAATCGTTGCCGCGTTACTCGAATGCGGTCGCAGCGCGCGTCGCGCGTCGCCGCCAGGAAACCACGCCCAACGCGGCGAGTCCGGCCAGCGCCGCGTAAGTCGACGGCTCCGGCACGGCGGTGACGCTAAAATTGTCGTAGGTCATCTGACCGAGGCTGACGGTGCCCGCGCTGTTGCCCTCAGCGGCGTAGAAACGCAGGCCCAGTCCGCCGTTGGCGGTGAAAAGATGATTTGCTCCGATGTCGTAACCTTGCACGGCAAGGAACGTCGCGCCGCCATCGGTGCTGTAGGAGGACGAGAGCGTCGTGTTGGCCGCGTTGTAGTCCAGTCGCAGCACGGCCGAAGTCAGCCCGGGGGTGTCCACGACGTTGTAGGCGGGCGTGTAGGTGCCCGGGCTGGCGCTCAACACGCCTGACTCACCGATGATCCGCGAACCCCACGTGCCATTCGTCGTCAACGCGACGCCCGAATAGCTCAGCACATAATTGTTCGGCGCCGCACCGACCGTGTAGACCTCGATCCCGACCGCGGTATAGGCGCTCGCGGGCAAGCTGGCCATGAGGTTGGTCACGTTCACTTGGGCACTCCAACTCGAAGTGTAGGCAGACGACGTCGCGAGACCCGCCGAGCCCGCCGCGGTGACCGAAGAGCTCGTGTTCGCCCACGTCAGCCATCCGCGGTTGTAGGCGGTGCCCACGCTGTTCGTGTAGTTCATCACCCCGTTCTGCTCGACCCAGGCGCCGCCGGTGCCGGATTGGTTGGCGGTCTGGCCCATCCAGACGCCGGGCAGTTGCGAGCCCGAGTAAACGCTGAGGGTGTTGTCGTTGAAATTATCCGAGCCCACGAACACTTGCGCGGCGAGCGGGGAAGCGGAACAGGCGACCACAACCCCGAGCAGGGCGGCGGAAAGACGATGGGGTTTGATCATGGTGTGTGGAGGTGCGTGTGCAAACAGCGCGACAGTGTGCGAAATGGAGAACGCGGCGCGGAACGGAAAGCGACGTCGGCCCCGCATTCGAAGCATCGAGTGACGAACCGCACGCCGCCGGTGACGAATTGCACAAATGCGATTGCACCGCGTCGCCGCCCCGTGACCATCGCGCCCGCCCCTCGTTGAATGCGTCTTCTTTCCTCGCCTAGCGCCGGACTGACCGCCGGCCTGGCTGTCCTCGCCCTCTTCCTCGCGCTGCCCGCGCGCGTCGTTGTCGCGTCCGAGATCGGGCGACCTGTGCTGCGCGCGTTCACGCCCCGCGTCTACGGCGCCGACGCGCAGAATCTCTGCGCCGTGCAGGACCGCGATGGCATCATGTATTTCGGCAACACGAACGGCGTGCTCACCTACGACGGATCGACGTGGCGCGTCATCCGCACCGGCTACTCGGAAAACATCCGCGGCCTCGCGCTCGCCGACGACGGCAACATCTACGTCGGCGGCACGCGCCAGATCGGTTACCTGCGCCCCGGCCCGGACGGTCGCGAATACGTGTCGCTGGCGGACAAGTTGCCGCAAGGCGACCATGACTTTTCCGTCTTCCTCCAAGTCGTCGCCCATCGCGACACGGTCTACTTCGTCACCGCGCGCCTCGTGCTGCTCTGGCGCCACGGCGAGTTCCGAATTCTCCCCGCCCAAGCGCGTGAGAACGACATGATGAGCGTGCAGGCGGTCGGCGACGACGTCTTCCTCTGCGCCGCGAACCAGTCGCCGCGGCGCGTGCGCGACGGCCAGCTTGAAACCGTGCCCGACGATCCGTTCTTCCGCGACAAGACCGTGCGCTTCATCGAGCGCGCGCCCGATGGCGCCCTCATCCTCGGCACGTTGCGCCACGGTTTCTTCCGCTGGCACAACGGCCAGTTTACACCGATGTCGACCGACGCCGATTCACTGCTGCGCACTCGAGGCCTGTTTCGCGCCCGCCGGCTGCACGACGGCTCGCTCGTCCTCATTATTCTCAACCAAGGCGGCGTGTTCTTCCTCGATCCCGCCGGGAAATTCGCCTGGCGCCTCGACGAGAACGCCGGCCTGCCCGCCCTGATCGCGGGCGATGCCGTGCCGGATCGCGAAGGCGGGCTCTGGCTCTGCCTCAGCACCGGACTCGCCCGGCTCGAATGGCCCGCCGCCTTCAGCATTTTCGACCGCGCCGGCGCGCCGGTCCTGCGCGCGCGCACCGCGCTCCGCCATGAGGGCCGCCTCTACTTCGGCGCCGATGAAGGCTTGTTTCAACTCCTCCCCGGCTCCGTCGAATCGGGCAACGCGCGCCTCGAACTCGTCCGCAAAGGCCTCGTCACTTCGATCCTGCCCGGCGCCGACGGTCCGATTCTCGCGACGAGCGACGCCGGCATCGTGCAGATGCGCGGACGCGAATTCGTGAAAATTTTCGCCCCGCCGAAACTCGTCTTCGCGCTGCTCCGCTCGCGGCACGATCCGAATCGCCTGTGGCTCGCCAGCGTCGACGACGTCCGCTCGATCTATCGCGACGGCGAGCAATGGCGCGACGAAGGCCCCGTGCCCGGCCTCAAAACCGGCTCTCGCACGCTGGCCGAGACCGACGATGGCGCCATCTGGACGGCCACGCTGAACGACGGCGCTTACCGCATCCGCCTCGGCGCGTCCACCGCCACCGACGCCCGCGGCGCCGTCGAGCTCACGCACTTCGCCGCCGGCACGCACGGCCTGCCGGATAAGCGCAACACCATGCGCGTCTACGCCTGGGGCGGGCGCGCGCTCCTCAGCCAGGGCGCCACCGGACTCTGGCTGCACGATCCCGCCAACGACCACTTTGCCCCGCTCCCGCAAATCGTCTCCCAAATCCCCGCTCCGTCCGACCTCGCGCTGTTCCTCTCCGCGGGTAATCCGGATCACCTCTGGGTCGAACGCGACACCAATGTCCCGCGCGAGCTCGCGCTCTTCCGCGTGCCGCGCACCGGCGCCGTGCAGCAGTTGCCGCACGCCTTCGTCGATGCGGCGCATTTCTCGCGCATGCTCTTCGAGGAACCCGGCCCCGACGGCGCCACGCTTTGGGTCAGCGGCAACGACGGCTTGCTCCGCGTGGAAACCGCCCGCGCCTTCGTGCCGCCGACGGAATTCACTGCCTTCGTCAAATCCGCCAGCGTGCGCGCCGGAGAGGAACTCCCGCCGCATCGACGCGCCGTCACGTTCGAAGCCGTCGCGCCGCGCTTCCGGTCCGGCGGCGCGGTGGAGTTTCAAACGCGCCTCGTCGGCCTCGAGGCGCAGTGGTCGCCGTGGTCCGAGGAGCGCAAACGCAGCTTCACCAATCTCGACCCGGGCGCGTATCGCTTCGAAGTCCGCGCGCGCGACAACGACGGGCAGCTCGCACCGATCGCGAGCCTCGCCTTCACGCTGCTGCCGCCGTGGTGGCAAACCTGGCCGGCGTGGCTGGGCTTCGCCTTCGCCGGCGGCGCCGGCATATTCGGCCTCGTGCGCCTGCGCACCGTAGCGCTCGAGCGCCGCAACCGGCAGCTCGAAGCCGTGGTCGCCGCGCGCACCGAAGATCTCCGCCGCCAAAATCACGAGCTCGCCCGCCTGCATAAACTGGAGCTCGACGAGAAGATCACCGCCCGTCTCGTCGCCGAGAAGGCGCGCCTCGACGTTCTGCGCTATCAGCTCAATCCGCATTTCCTCTTCAATTCGCTCACCTCGATTCGCGCCCAGATCCAGCCGGCCGTGGGCGGCGCGCGCGACACGCTCGACCGGCTCGCCGATTTTTGCCGCCTCACCTTGCACGGCCGTCAGCCGAGCGAGCATTCGTCCGTCGGCGAGGAGATCGCCATGCTCCGCGCCTACCTCGACATCGAGCAGACGCGCTTGCAGGAATTGCTCTCGGTCGAGTTCGACGTGCCGGCCGACCTGGAGAATCGCGCCCTGCCTCGCCTGCTGTTGCTGCCCTTGGTCGAAAACGCGCTGAAATACGGCGCGGCCACGAGCGAGCCGCCGCTGCGCTTGCGCATCGCCATAAGGCGCACCGGCCCGGATGGCCTCGAGTTGGAAGTCGCCAACACGGGTCAATGGGTCGCTCAACCGGCCGCACACCAGCTCCCGACACACGGCATCGGACACGACAACCTTCGCGAACGTCTGCGCCGCCACTACCCGGACGCGCACGAGTTCACGCACGAGGAACGCGACGGTTGGGTCGTGGTCCGTCTACGACTCCAGCGCTCGTTGCCCACGTGACCATGATCCGCGTCCTGATCATCGATGACGAAGCGCCGGCCCGCGCCGATTTGCGCGGTATGCTCGCCGCGCATGCGAACCTCACGGTCGTCGGCGAGGCGGCGACGGTCTCAGCCGCGAAGACGTTACTGGCCAGCGCCACCTACCAACTCGTGTTTCTCGACATCCAGCTGTTCGGCGGCAGCGGCTTCGATCTGGTGCCGTTCGTGCGGCCGGAGGCGCGGATCATTTTCGTCACGGCGTTCAACGACCACGCGCTGCGCGCCTTCGAGGTGAACGCGCTCGACTACGTGCTGAAACCCGCGAAGCCCGAGCGGCTCGCCGCCTCGCTCGCCCGCGTGATGCGGGCGACCGACTCCGCCCCGCCCGCGCCGTTGGGGATGCGGCGGGACGACAAGGTTCGTCTCACCGACGGCCAACGTGCGCGCTTCGTCGATGTGGCCGAGATCAGCGGCATCGCCGCCGAGGAAAACTACACGCGCGTGCTGCTCACCGACGGCAGTCAGATGCTGGTGCGGCGGACAATCAGCTCGTGGGAGGAAGCGCTCCCGAGTCCGCCGTTTTTCCGCGTGCATCGCACGGCGATCGCCAATCTCGAACGCGTCACCGCCTACGACCGCACCGATCGCGTGCTGACGTTGCAGTTGCAGGGCGTGGCGGTGCCGATCGGGGTCAGCCGACCGGCCACGGCGATGGTGCGGGAGCGACTGGCGCAGCTGTTCCCGCATTGAGTCGGGATGAGGCGGTCGGTGGGCGGGAGCGGAGCTCGTGAGGATTTCGCCCGTTGGCGGGCGGCGAAAGCCTCGCGGCTTCCGCTGCGACCGGCACGACGATGCGACCGGGAGCAAAGAAAACGCCCCGGCGTGAACCGGGGCGTGAGTGATTCGGAAACCGTTGCGGGCGCGATCAGAGATCGAACGTCGCGGTCAGAATGAACTGGCGCGGGTCGATGATGCGGAACGCCCACGGCGTGCCGTCGGGATTGACGGCGACGGCTTGGAGGCGACCGTCTTCGAAGACATTGCTCACGTTGAACTGCAACCGGCAGGTGCCCTTCTTCATTCGGATCGTGTAGCCCGCGGAGAGGTCGAAGGTGTAGCGCGCTTCGTCGTAGACGGGCTTGTTGGGATCGAGGTCGCGCACGACGCCGTCGGCTTCCGGTGCGGCGCCGAGGTAGCCGATGATGGCTTTGTCGTTCCAGCGGACCGCGCCACCGATATCGAGCGGCTTGAGCCACTTGTTGTCAGTGCTGCCGCGGAACTTGAAGTTGGTAAGGACAGCGGCGGCCCACTCGCGGTGCTGGGTGCGGATTTTGCCCTGGGTCGCGACGGCGAGCTTCATCGGCGCGAGCAGGTTCTGGAGATACCAGTTTTCCGGCGTCAGATTGCTGATGCGGTAGGTGCCGTTCCAGTAGGCGGAGCCGTCGAACGGGCTCTTGGCCGCTTTCCATTCGGGCATGCGCGAGGCGACGTATTCCTGCAGGTCGGGCGACATGATGCCATTGAAGGCCTTCGACTGGCGGATGGTGCTCTTGATCGTCCAATCGCGCGTCGGGTTGTAGGCGATTTCGATTTCGCGGCCCCGGGAGACGGCGTCACTGGAGTCTCCGTGGGTCTTGCTGCGGTGGCTGTCGATGAAGGCCGGCGAAACGCTCATGAGTTTGGCGGCGCCTTCTTCGAGTTGGAGCGTCGTCCAGTCAGGATTCACCTTCTGGAGTTCCAGCATGTAGAAGCCTTCGAGGTCGGGATCACCGCCGGTCATGTTGCCGTCGGCGTCGAGACGGACCGCACGTTGGACGATGGTGTTGATCTCGCTCGAGCCGCGACCGATGTCGGTGGTCTCGTATTGCTTCGCGCGGATGGTGAGTCGCGCGGTGCCGCTCGCATCGCGGAAAAATTGGAAGTCGAAACCGTAGTCCTTCGTGCGACCGCGGGGATCGGGCAGCGGATCGCCGTAGATGTTGTAGGCGAGAGAGCTCGGGACGAACGCGTCGGACTCGCTGTAGGTGAGCGCGATCCAGTCGAGCGGGCGAACCACGACGCCGTAGGTGGTAGTCTGACCACGCTGGCTGACCCAGTCGTAGTTGCCGAAATTGTCCATGTCGGACGTGTCGTAGTAGCCGTTGGTCGCGCTGCTGGGCGACTTGGCGGGATTGCCGTCGCGGGTGCGGTTGTAGTCGCGGCGAACGCCCGCCAGCGGAACGACCCGGTTGTCGAGGAACGAGCCCTGCCAGGCGACGCCGGTGGTGCTGAGGAGGCGGCGGTTGAGGCGGTTGGCGTAGTAATACTCGTCGAAGTCGACGCTCTCGGTGATCCACTGGCCCGTGGCGCCGTTGTAGTAACGCAGATTGTAGGTGCCCTGCGCGCCGGGGAGGCCGACGGGGGAATAGTCGACGTTTTGGCCGTTGGCGTCGCCGACATAGTAACGCGGGTAAGCGCGCCAGGAGGCGCCGTTGCGGCTGAAGGTGGCGGCGTCGGGCGTCATCCACGCTTCGGTGGAAGACATGGTGTCCTTGTAGCCGAGGCTGCCGCCTTGGATCTCGCGATACTCGGCGTAGCCCGCGACCATATGTTTGCCGAGGTGGCGCAGCCAGCCGTTGTTCTGGGTGAAGTCGACTTGGTAGCCGAGGATCGAGCGGTAATTATCGGTGTTGTTGCGCGACTTGCGGAACGCCGGCTCGGAGCCGCCGATGTAGGGACGCAGGAAGTAGGGATTGACCGTGCCGTCGAGCAGGCGCTCGTTGATGTCGATGTAGACTTGGAGTTTGCCGCCGTCGGATTTGCCGAGGAACTCCCGGCTGTAAGTGCTGATGCGCTCGCGCAGGTAAGCGGCTTGGAAGTCGAGGCTCTGGGTGGAGGTGCGGAAGATGTTTTGCTCGAACTCGGCCGACGCGACCTCGCCCTTGGTGCGCGCGAAGTTCGGCGCGAGGATGTTGTATTCGGTCCAATCGTAGAGCGATTTGTCCGTGATGCCCGGCGTGGTGTAGAGCGGGTATTGCGCCGTGTTGCGGAGGTAGCGGGTCGTATTCTGGAACAGACGAGCGGTGCCGGCGATGTTCTGCGGGCCGGTCGCGGCGGCCGTGGACGCGGGCATGCGGTTGATCGTGTAGAGTTCGACCTGACCATTATCGATATACCAGCTCGGACGGCCGGTGAAGCCGGTGTCGGAGGGCAGGATCGAGAAGGGCAGCAGCGTGGCCTCGTTCGCCGTGGTCACGTTGGCGATGCTGGTGCCGTCGGCGAGGTGGATGGTCTGCGTGATCGGGTCCCACGTGGGTTTGCCGCTGGCGGCCCAGTCGGAATACATGTCGCGCGGCGTGGAGGAGTTCGGGCGGTTGTTGAGATTGCGGTAGGACTCGAAGCTGGCGCGGACCGTCGTCTTCGAGAACGGGCGGTAAGTCGCGAGGGCGTTGAGGCGCCGCGTGACGTCGGAAGAGGGCTTGCGCTCGAAGGCGCGGTGGTCGTGCACGCCGAGCAGGCGGACGGCGAGTTTGTTCTGCAGGAGCACCTCGTTGATGTCGAACGAGCCGCGGTAACCTTCGTAGCTGTCGACGCGCGTCTGCAGACGGACGCGATCGCGGGTGGTGTTGGCGCGGGCGGTGTTGGCGTT
The DNA here is from genome assembly GCA_041906465.1 of Candidatus Didemnitutus sp. Lineage (GTDB taxonomy): Bacteria > Verrucomicrobiota > Verrucomicrobiia > Opitutales > Opitutaceae > Didemnitutus. The sequence goes on from JAYRJE010000009.1 coordinate 249,580, forward strand.
CACGCCGCCGCCGGTGGCGCCGAGACCGAAGAGCGTGGAGTTCGGACCGCGGGAAATTTCGAGCGACTCGACGTTGTAGGTGTCGACCGGGAGCGAAGAGGTGAAGCCGTTGACGGCGATGTTTGCCGCCGTCAGGCCGCGCATGCGCGTGGCCCCGTTGGGATTCGAGGCGACGTCGTCGGTGACGTTGCCGCGATCGACCGTGAAGCTGGTCCATTGATGAATGCCCTCGGTGCCGAGCTCGTAGCGGAAGAGGTCGTTGATATCGAGCGAAGCGGTGTCCTCCATCTGTTGCTTCGTGATGACGGAGATCGACGCGGCGACGTCCTCGAGCTTCGTGTTGAGGCGCGTGCCCGACATCGTCGAGTAGGCTTGGTAGCCCTGGTCCTTCGCGGAGTTGACCTGGAAGGGCGAGAGCTCGACGACGTCGTCGAGTTTCTGGACCGGAGCGGAAGCGGCGGGCGCCGCGGGCGCGGTGGTCTGTTGAGCGCGGGCAATCAGGCCGGCAAAGAGCGCGGCTCCGAGCGCGCACGTGCGGAGCGGACGGTTTCCGAGGAGCAGGTGACGGTTTAGCATTGGTGTAAGGGCAGCGGGAGGTTTTCCCGATTTACTGCAAACGGGGACGGACAACGCAGACGAGGAGCCCGAGGGGCTCCGAGGGGTGGTTTTCCAGCGCGGATGATCTTAAGCGGCGCGACGAACGGGCAATTCGGGGAAATTCGTTCCGTCCGAATGCTGGAACGGTTGCGCTCACAGCGCTTCTCGGAACGCTCGCGACCGCCATGAGTGCCGACGCCCGACGCCCGACCATTCGCAGCCTCGCCGAGAGCCTCGGGGTGTCGCGCACGACGGTATCGGAAGCGTTGCGCGATCGGCCGCGCGTGAGCGCGGAAACTCGCGACCGCATCCAACAAGCGGCGCGTGACGCCGGCTATCGGTTTAATCCGCTGGCGAGTTCCGTGTTGAGCGACGTGCGGCGCACGCGGCTGGGCTCATTCCACGGGGTGCTCGCGGCGATCGGCCAGGAAGAACCGGCGCGCATCCCCTTCCCCGGTGCCTACTGGCGGGATTTGTTGCGCGGCGCCACCGACCGCGGACGCGAACTGGGTTTCAAGCTCGAGCACTTCATCGTGGGCCAAAACCAGCTCACCGTGCCGCGACTCGCCACCATTCTGGGTTCCCGCGGCATTCGCGGCGTGCTGATCATGCCGGCGTGGGAGCAACCGGATTTTCGCCAGCTGAACTGGCCGGCGCTCACCGGCGTGTATGCCGACTATCTGATGGAGAGTCCGGCATTGCACTCGGTCTGTCCCGATCATCCGCGCGGCATGGAGCTGGCGATGTCGCGCCTGCATCAACTGGGCTTCCGCCGCCCGGGCCTGGTGCTGTTGCAACAGGAGAGCACACGCCTGCACGATCGCTGGCTCGCGGCGTTTCTCGCGTTCCTGCATCTGCACCCGGAGATGCGCGCCCTGCCCCCGCTGATCGTCCCCGCCATGGACGGCAATCATTTCAAACGGTGGTTCAGAAAACACCAACCGGACGTCGTCGTCGGCCACCGCGCGGAAATGATCGCGTGGATGGAGGAGTGCGGCGCGCGCGTGCCGGAAACGCACGGCTTCTGCTGTCTCAACCTCGGCCTCAACGCCCAGCCGTGCGCTGGACTCGACCAACGCCCCTATCACGTCGGCACGCGCGCGATCGAACTCGTCGTCTCGCAAATCCACCAAAACACCTACGGCACGCCGGAACTGCCCTCCAACACCACCGTGCCGATGCGTTGGGTCGACGGGCCGACGCTGCGCGCGCGCACCTGAAGTCGAGACGCGACGTGTGTAGTAGGGTCGGACCGCCGGGCCGACCGCGAGCGTCCAACCGGCGGGCCCAGCGGGCCCGCCCTACCCGACCGCACGGCGCGCCGTGCAACACCGCGCACCGGTCGCCGGGGTCACGGCATGCGATTGAGCCCTTCGCTGCGCACGACCCAGCCGTTGTCCTTCGGAAAGCCCGGCGCCTCGCCCGCGGGCGCGTCGTCCCAACCGCCAGCCATCGTGCCGACGGCGAGCAACATCGCCGCATTGACCGGCAAATAAGCCGGGCAGTTGTCCGGCTCCTTCGGGCGGCGCACGTGGCCGTTGGTCATGAAGCGCGCCGCTGGCGCCGGATTGCAGAGAATCTCGACCGCCGTCTGCGGTTCGCCCAAACGCGTCGCGGTCAGCGCGCCCTGTCCGTAAGCCCAGCTCACCCACGCCGTCGGGCCGCCGTTGCGGCGCATCACTTCGTGAAACGTGCGGCGCATGGTCTCGAGGTCGACGACCGCAGTCTTTGGCATGAAGCCGAGCGCCATCAGCATCGAGGTCGGCGCACCGCCCTTGTGCTGATAGAGATCCGGCTGCGTTTCGATTTCGACGTAAAAGCCCTCCGGGCTCACCGGCAGTGGCGAAAGCTTCGCGAGCACGTCGGCCCACTTCGGCTCGGGCGCGAGGCCGAGTCGCTCGCGCCACTGTTGCGCGATCTTCAGACCGTAGTGCCAGTAAGCCAGCTCGAAGGTCGGATTCTGCGTCGTGTTGGCGCCGGCCTTCTCGCTCACGTTCTTGATCGGCGGGCCAAGCACGTAGCGGTTCGTCTTCGGATCGAGGTGCGCGAACGATGCGAGGAACTTCGCCGACTCGAACACGACGTCGCGGTAGCGCTCGAGCGTCTCATGCGTCGGCTTGGCGCGATAAACGAGTTCGCACAGCGCGATCGGGTTCGGCTGGTTCCAGATGATGTAGGGATTGATCGTGCCCGGCCCGGTGCGGCCGTCGATGCCCGACATCTTGGGCCAGCGCACGCCATCGAAGCCCTGCGCCTGCGCGTCCTTCAGCCCGGCGGGCATCAGCACCTCGCGATACCACGCGAGGCTTTTCTCGAGCAACTCGGTGCGGCCCCAGACGTAGAAATGCGCCGCGTGCCAGAAATACATTTCCGAGTGGTGCTTCCCGAACCACGTGATGTTCGTCAGCCCGTCCTCCGACGGTGGAAACGCGCCCGCGTAATTCACCTTCACGAGGTAAAGCGACAGGATGATGCGACGCTCGAGCTCGTTCGCGCGCGGATCAGTGCTGCCGGAGAGATCGACGATGCCGCCGCGCGTCCAGTAATCCTTCCAACCCGCCACGCTCGACGCGCGCACGTCGGCGAAGGTCAGCGCGCGCTCGGGTGGCGTTACCGCATCGGCCGCGAACTCGCAGGCAAACGCCACCACGTCCCCGCCGCGCGGCGTGAGGGCGAAATGATGCGGTGCCTTCTCACTGAGCTCCGCTTCGCCCGCCCAACGCACGCGCGCGAAATAGCGGCTGGCATCGAGTTCGCGCGCCAGTTCGGCAAAACCGTCTCCGCTCCGGGTGACGCGCGTCCGATGTTTGTCAGGATGATCCCACGCCAGCGGCGGTTTGTTGCGCGCGTTCAGCTTGTAGGAATACGGAAACCGAAAATGCACGCTGAGCCGCCCCTCGCGCACGAGCGCCGACTCGATTCTCACCCCGGTCGCCGCCGCCGTGGCGTGCGCCGCGGTTTCCACCACCACCGGCTGACCGGCGAGCGTGTAGGTGCTGCGAATGACGCCGGTCCAGAGGTTCAGCGTCTGCTCGATCTGCGACAATTCCCCCGGCTCCACCACGCGGCCGTCCAACCAGAGACTGATCTGGCCGAGCGGAATCGGATGCGGGTTTTCGCGGAAATAGATCCCGGCCGGACTGTTTTGCCGGCCCGCGAACATCACGGTGCGCCCGTGAAAATCGTGCGCCATCATCGCATCCTCGAGCCTCAGCCCTTGCGGATTCGGAAACTCGTGCCACGCCCACGGCAACGTTGAGCTCGTCTCGAGTGGGATGCCTTCGTCGTGAAAATACTCGAACGTCTGCAAACCCGTCGGGTCGACCGTGAACGCGAAGTCGCCGTTGCCGACACTCAGCGGGCTCTCGACATCGACCCGCGTGAGCCGGACGTTGTGCCGCTCGACCACGGCTTGACGATCGATCGGCGCCGCCGGCGCGGCGAGGGAGAGCACCGACAGCACCGGAATCAACAGAAGGTTACGCATGGGGAAACAGGTTGTCCGCCGGCGCAGCACGCACCGCGACAACGCGCGACTGTGCAACGCACGCCGCGCCGTCCGCAAACGAAACCCACCGCGAATTCTTCAGACCGTCCGCCGGCTCGGAAAGCTTCCCCTCGCAACCACAGTCAAACTCAAGTGGGGAGACGGACGGCCACAAAAAGCGCAATAAGGGTTCTGCGCTTTCTGCGCCTTTTGTGGCCATCCAGCAGGACGAATCCTTCTCGGGTGCCCCTGGGGATGCATCACCAACACCGGCCAAGGCGCGGCCCTGCGCTCTCCGCGAGCGACATCGAGCGCGCTACTCGAGCCGCAAAGCCGTCGTTGTAGGGGCGCGGCTTGTCCGCGCCCGCCTGATGCCCGCAACCGTCTGCAGCCGCGCACAAGGCGCGCCCCCACACGACGGTTCGCTCAGCTCTTCGTCTCGAGCAACCGCTCGCCGTCGAGCTGATAGATCGCGGCAAGATAACCTTCCTCGAAGAGTTCGCCGACTTTCAGTTTTCCCACGAGCGTGATCGGCGTGTCCATCAGCGGCGGGATGCCGCCGTTGGTCATTTTCACGGTCACCCACTCGTTGATGCGCGGCATCACGCCAAAGCAGCACGAGCTCTGGTCCTTCATCAGCAGAAACTCCGTCACCTTCCCATCCTTGAACTTCGTCGGCAGCATGAAGCCCGTGATCGCCACCTTCTTCGCGTCGAGCTTGCGCACGAAATCCGGAATCTGGTCCTTCGGCTTCGCATCCGCCGGCGCGGCCTTCCCGTCCGGCGTGTTGGTCTCATAGCCCGGTGGCACGTAGTTGAACGCGCCGAGCAGCGAGAACTCCACCGTCTCGAATTCCTTCTTCTCGCCCGCCGGCGAAGTGGGAGCGGCGGCGGTGTCAGCGCCGCGCAGCAGGATCGCGCCGCTCGCCAGCGCAAGAATCAGGAACTTAATGAGCGTGGTCTTTCGCATGGTCGTGGTCGTCGTCGTGGGCCGCTGGAAAATGAACGGTGATGTTCGAAAAGGAAACGCCGCGGACCGTAACCGCCTTTATCACTCCGTCAAAAGCTTTGGCGTCGCCCAGCCACGCCGCCGGCGCCTCGAACAGCGACGTGTCGTTCGCGGTCTCCCCCGTCACCGCATTCGCCACTGGCACAAAGGCCAGCGTGTAGCTCTTGCCGCCCGCGGTGGCCGTTATCTCGAAACCCGGCAGCGCCACGCGCACGAAGTTCTCCGCATGCGCATCGAGAAACCACGCCTGCAGCACGCCGCGCGATGCGTCGAAAAGGAACTCGAGGTTGAATTGATGCGCGCCCACTTCGACGAGCGTGCCGCCGTGCGGTGCGGTGTGCGCATGACCGTGCGACGCTCCGGCGGGTGACTTCGCCGCGGACGCCTCACGTTTGTCGCACCCGGTGAGCACGAGCACGCACGTCATCGCCGCGAGAAAAAGCTTTTTCATGCCACCAGGCTAGCGCGCGCCCCCGAGCGCCGCCAACACGTCTTTTTGCGGCAGCATCGCACCCGCGTAACACTGCAACTCGCGCTCGGTCCAGCGGCACACGAACACCTCGTTTCCCGTCCGCGCAATGAAGCCGTAGTGAATCGGAGCCATCCACCGGGCTGCGATGTCGGCGTTTTCCGCGTGCCGGTTCGTCGCCAGAATCAGCTGCGTCACTGTCGGCGATTGCCCACCGATCGCAAACGCCTGCCCTCGTCGCAGTGCCGCCGCGTCGAAGGCAGTGAATCCCTCCGGCGCCTTCGCCGGACGGAGCAGCATCCAGCCCGGTCCGCCCGCGAGCCCTTGCGCCAGCAGCGCCTCCTGGCCCGCGGCATCGCGCAGCAAATACTCCTCTTCGCGATAGCGACGGCCGGGCGACGCGATCTCCACTTCCGCGCGCCCCACAATCGCATAGTCGTGTCCGCCCAGCACACCATGCGCTCCGGTCGCCAGGCGTGGCGCGGTGATTTTTTCCAGCCGCGGCGCCGCGCCACTTGTCGTGCGGGACGAACAGGCGCGCAACCCGGCGAAAGAAACCAGCGTGACGAAACCGATCAGCACCAACCAAACGATCGTCCTTCCGGTTTGCCCGCCCGCGCCTCCACCCGCCGAACCCGTGTCGGCGCGGAACGCGGCGGCGGGCGAGCGCGGCGCCGCGCGCAAGCCAAACGCCTCCTCGACCCGCCCCGCCGGCAAATCGCGTCCCAGATAAAACTCGATGTAGCTCGCGTCCCAGCTCGCGACGAACAACCGGCCGCCGGCGTCGGCATTGAAATACTGCGCGACGTCGCCCACCTCGACGTCCTCCGGCGCCTCGCCTTCGATGAACGCCACTTTCGACGAATCGACCAGCGTCACGGGAATCTGACGCCCCTCGAACGCCACTGTATCGCCGACACTCTTCCGCGCGGCCTCCGCCGGCGTGAGCGGCTCGCGCGGCGCGTAGAGCGTGAACCATTTCCACGCCGGCCCGTCCTCGGTCTCCTCCCACACGAGCGTCACCGCCGAACCGGCGTCGTCGACCAGGTTGAACTCCTCCCACGTGTAGGTTTCACCGTCGTCGGCGACCATGCTCATCACGACACGCCCGCGCACGGTGAAGCGGCGGCCGTCGATCACGCCGTTTTGACCGAGACGCAGCGCTGTAGGATTTTCGTAGCTCATCGGAAAAAATGCGGGACGAACCGGCTGCAATTGCCCGTGATCAGTCGCGTATCTTCGCGAATGCCGAGCCCGGCCGGCTCGTGATCGACGATCCACATGCCACACACGGGATGGTTGCCGGAAAAGTCCGGGATGTTCGCGAGCGCCTGAAACACGAAACCCTCCGCGCCGTAGTCGCCCGGGTTTTCCTCCACGGCGACGCCGCCCTCGAAGCGGCTGACGTTCGCGCCTTCGCGACTGAGCTTCGGCTTCCGCACGAACGAGCCGCCGAGCGCCGCCGCGCCCGCGCTCTCGTAGGCGGGCAACAGATTCGGGTGCTGGGGAAACAATTCCCACAGCACGGGCAGCAGACCCTTGTTGCTCAAAAGCATTTTCCACGCGGGCTCGATGAACTGCACCGGATCGCGCGCCAGTTGCGGGCCGAACTCTTCGTGCCAGAGCCACTCCCACGGATAAAGTTTGAAGCAGCGCTCCAGCGCCCCGCCGGTGAGATCGGCGAACACACCGCGCCGCTGGTCCCAGCCGATATCCTCGATGTGCACCGGCCGCGTCACCACGCCGGCCTGCTCCGCCGTGTCCTGGAGATAGAGCACGGTTTGCTCGTCCTCCGGGTGCTCCTTGATCGCGCTGAAGTGCACGGTTTGTCCCGCATAACGCCGCCACGCGTCGATCAGCCGCTCGTGCAGCGAATTGAACTGATCGGCCTCCGGCCGCGTGTCCTGCAACCAGAACCATTGCGCCACCGACGCCTCCACGAGCGACGTCGGCGTGTCGGCGTTGTATTCGAGCAGCTTTGGCTCGCCTCCCCCGTCGAACGCCAGATCGAAGCGGCCGTAGAGCGAAAAATCGTCGCGCTCCCACGAACGCACGATCGCCGGCACCGCGATCTCCGGAATCCCGAGCCGCTCCCACCAGCCGCGCGCGATCACCTGTTCCGCGGCGTCGATGCAGAGATAATGCAGCGTGCGCGCCGCTTTTTCGAGGCGCTCGACCTCGTCCGCCGTGAACTCGTAACACGCCGACTCATCCCAATACGGACCGGTGTCGTGCGTGTGATACGTGAGCCCGTGCGCTTCCACGCGGGCAGGCCAATCCGGACGCGGCTGGCCGACGTGACGTTGCATCAGGTGATGATCGAGTGATGCCGCGACGTGCTGCCGAAACCGCTGCGCGGGAGATCCGTGCGGCGCGACTCCGCGGCACTCGCCGCCTCCGCGGTGGGCGTCGAGAGATTCACGATGCTGCGATGCGGCGCGGGCAGCCATTGCCCACCCGCGAAATAAAGCTGCCGCGCCGGATCGTAGTGGTTGTAGGGCTGCGCATAAAACGCGCGGAACGGCGCGTGATAATAGCCGACCCCGGGCAAAAAATAGTCGTTCGCGTAGACATTGTCGGTGCTCACGCGCGGCTCGGCCGCTTTTGCAGACACTGCCGCGGCGAGCGCGCCAAGCGAGACACTGCCGAGCAGAACGAGGCGAATTTTCCGGGAACGTTTCACTTCTCCGCGTCGACGCGGCTCACCCGATCATTGCCGCCGCGACGATGATGCAGACGCCGAGAATCACCGCACCACCGATGATCGCCGCCGCAACATTCTTCTGCTCCACGATTTCGCGGTGCAGATCACCGGGCGTGAACTTGTCGAAGAGACGATAGCCGACGATCGCCAGCGCCGTGCCGACGAGTGAGAACAGCACCATCAACACCAAACCGGAAACCGGCGAGGCGAAGAGCCAGCGCTCCGCCGCAGCATCGGCCGCGAAAGCAACCGGACTCGAAAGGCTCGCCAGAGCAGCGAGCGACAGAAGTTTTTTCATGGTCAAACGCGACGCACGCTGCGGCGTTGCACGCACGCTGTCAACGGGCGCGACGTTGCACGCGCGCGAAGAATTTCCAGCGCGCACGCCAACCCGCGCCCCGGTAGCGGAAGCCGTGAGGCTTTTGCCGCCCATCGCCAGCGAAACTCGCACGAGTTCCGCTACACGACATTCTCACGACACCGGCGCAATCGTCTCCGCCACCGGCACGCGATACGCTTTCCACGCGGGCAACAGGCCGCCGAGCATCGCGAGCGCGATCAGCGTGGCCGGGCCCCACCAGAAAACCGCGTTCCACTTGAACGGCTCGAGCACGACACCCGTCTGCGCCTGGATCACCGACGCCACACCGAACGCCAACGCCGCAAACGCCGCGAAACCCAGCGCCGCACCGAGCAGGCCGATCGCGAGCGCTTCGCCGACGACGGCGCCGAACACGGTGCGCCGGCGCGCACCGAGCGCGCGCAGGATCGCGATGTCGCGCTGCCGCGCGCTCATCGAATTATAGATGCCCACGAGCACGGAGCCGGCCGCGACGACCGCGACGAGCCAGGCCACGAGCGTGAGCACCTGATCGACCCAGCTGATCTTGTTGAACAGGTCGGCCACGATCGACCCGATCGGATACGCGAAGGTCATCTTGTTGCCCTGCTTGTTGATCATCATGTCGAGCATGACGCCCGCCGACGGCGCGCGGAGCTGGATGAGCACGGCGCTGACGTCGTTCGCCGTCCGAGGATCGTGGCCGGCCATCGTCTGCACACCCGTGAGGGGAATCCAGATGACGCGGTCGACCGGCGTTCCCGTCGGCGCGAGCACGCCGGTGATCGTGTAGACCTCCTCATGCTTGGCGGCAGCGTCGAACGAAAGTCCGTGATACGGCTGCAACGTGTCGCCAACTTTCAGCCCGAGCTTGCGCGCGACGAGCGCGCCGACGACGGCCTCGCGCTGGCCGTTCTCGAATAACCGGCCGCCGGCTTGCACCGCGTATTTTTTCCCGGCCGCATACTCGACGTCGAAATACTGCGGCACCGTGCCGACGATGCGCCAGCCGAGGTAATTGTCGCCGACGGCGAGCGGAATCGCGGCCTTGATCGCCGGATGACGGCGCACCGCTTCGAAGTCTTGCGCGGAAAGATTTCCCGGCGAAGCCTCGAGGTGGAAAATGGCGTTGAGCACGAGTTGGAGCTTCGAGCCGCGCGCGCCGAGCACGGCGTCGTAGCCGGAGTTCGTGTTTGCGAACGTCGCCTGCGACTGCGTTTTCACGACCCACACCGTCAGCAGCAGTCCCGCCGCGAGCGCGATGCTGCCAGCCGTCACGAACGTCGAGAGCGCGTGTTGGCGGAGCGAGCGGTAGATGAGATTAAGAACCATTTTTCTTACAGGAGGAAACGGAGAGAACGGAGTGCGCCACGTCTTCTATCTTCATCGTTCATCACGTCTCTGTTCTCTCTGTTGACTCCTGTTAAATTTGTTCGGGCGCGGCGCGATTGAGCGCGCGGAAGTCCTCCACGTCGTCGAACTGCGCGAGCACGCTTTCGTCGTGGCTGACGAGGAGCAGCGCGGCGCCGTTTTCGCGGCAGACTTCGCGGATGAGCGCGAGCGCCTCGCGGCTGTTACGCGCATCAAGATTGCCCGTGGGCTCGTCGGCGAGCACGAGCCTCGGATGGTTCGCCAGCGCGCGCGCGACCGCCACGCGTTGCTGCTGCCCCGTCGAGAGCTGGCGCGGGAAATGATGCAGCCGCTCGGCGAGCCCCACCCGCGTCAGCAGCGCTTCGGCGCGCGCACGATCGACACCGCGTCCGAACGCCATGCCGAGCTCCACGTTCTCGAGCACAGTGTGGCCTTGGAGCAGATTGAATGTCTGAAAAATATAGCCGATCGTCTCCGCGCGCAGGCGATCGCGGCCCGCTTCGCCGAGCGTCGCGAGGTCGCGATCGTCGAGCGTGAGATGTCCGGAGTCCGGCGCGAGAATGCCCGCGATCAGATTGAGAAACGTCGTCTTGCCCGTGCCGCTCTCGCCGCGCAATGCGCGCTGCGCGCCCGCTTCGAGCACGAATTCCCGCACCTCCACCACGGTGACTTTCCCGCTCGCGTCACCGGGCCGCGCCGCACCGCTGCGCGGGTAGCTTTTCACGAGATCGCGTATGGCGAGGAGCGGCATGATGCGGATTAACGCTTGGAAAAACGAAAATTAAACGCGCTAACAGGTCAATGGTTCGTCCGCGTTGACGGAGTTTGCTCTGGCTTGCGTCATATCGCTTTGGCAGGGTCGCGACCTCAACCCCTCCCCAATCGCTATGCTGAATACCCTACTCCGCAAGCGGACCGTGTTGGCCCTCGCAACACTTGCGTCCGCTGCTACTTCATTTGCCAGCGAAGCTGACATCAAGATTCCGGACCTGACGCAGGTCCACTTCGACGGGCTCGGTGGTATGAGCGGTCTCACGCTCATGTATATCGGTATCGCGCTCTGCGCGATCGGCGCCGCGTTCGGCCTCGTGCAATACGCGCAGACGAAAGCGCTGCCGGTGCACGCATCGATGGGCAGCGTGTCCAACACGATCTGGGAAACGTGCAAGACCTACCTCTTCACGCAGGGCAAGTTCCTCGCGATCCTCTGGATTCTCATCGCGGCGTGCATGGTCTACTACTTCGGCTTCCTGTCGCACAACAGTGCCGTCAACGTGATCGTCATCCTGCTCTCGTCGGTGCTCGGCATCCTCGGCAGCTATGGCGTCGCCTGGTTCGGCATCCGCATCAACACCGTCGCGAACAGCCGCGCCGCCTTCTCCGCGCTGCAGGGCAACCCGCTCGCCACGCTCTTCATCCCGCTGCGCTCCGGCATGAGCGTCGGCCTGCTCCTCGTCTGCGTGGAGCTGTTCTTCATGATCTGCATCCTGGTGTTCCTGCCGCGCGAGCTGGTTGGTCCGTGCTTCATCGGCTTCGCCATCGGCGAGTCGCTCGGCGCCTCCGTGCTCCGCATCTGCGGCGGTATCTTCACCAAGATCGCCGACATCGGCTCCGACCTGATGAAGATCGTCTTCAAGCTTCCGGAAGACGACCCCAAGAACCCCGGCGTCATCGCCGACTGCACCGGTGACAACGCCGGCGACAGCGTCGGACCGACCGCGGACGGCTTCGAAACCTACGGCGTCACCGGCGTCGCACTCGTCGCGTTCCTCGCGCTCGCCCTCGCCGCCAGCGCGCAGCTCTGCGCCATTCTCATCATCTGGCTGTTCGCGATGCGCGCGCTGATGATCGTGACGTCGCTCGTCTCGTATTTTCTCAACGAGGTGATCTCGAAAGTGAAATACGGCTCGCAAAAGGACTTCGATTTCGAAGCGCCGCTCACGCACCTCGTTTGGATCACGTCGGCCGTCTCGATCGGCATCACGTTCCTCGCCTCCTACTTCCTGCTCGCGCACCAGAGCGGCGGCGTGCAGCCCGACCTGTGGTGGGTGCTCTCCGTCATCATCAGCTGCGGCACCGTCGCCGGCGCGCTGATTCCCGAGTTCACCAAAATCTTCGTCAGCACCAACAGCCGTCACGTGAAGGAAGTCACCAACTGCTCCAAGCACGGCGGCGCCTCGCTGAACATCCTTTCCGGTTTCGTCGCGGGCAACTTCTCCGCGTTCTGGATGGGCCTCGTCATCATGCTGCTGATGTGGGTTTCCTACCACTTCTCGCAAAACCCGGCGCTGATGGCGCTGCTGCCCGGCAAGTTCGCCTTCGCCGCGCCGATCTTCGCGTTCGGCCTCGTGGCATTCGGCTTCCTCGGCATGGGCCCCGTCACCATCGCCGTCGACAGCTACGGCCCAGTCACCGACAACGCGCAATCCGTCTACGAACTCTCGCAGATCGAGAGCAAGCCCGGCATCGCGGCGGAAATCGAAAAGGACTTCGGCTTCAAGCCCGACTTCGAGAACGCCAAATACCAGCTCGAGAAGGGCGACGGCGCCGGCAACACCTTCAAGGCCACCGCCAAGCCCGTGCTGATCGGCACCGCCGTCGTCGGCGCCACCACGATGGTGTTCGGCATCATCATGCTCCTCGAAAATCTCTTCGGTGACGTCGTGCAGAAGCTCTCCATCGTGCAGCCCGAGATCATCCTCGGCCTCATCATGGGCGGCTCCGTGATCTACTGGTTCACCGGCGCGTCTTGCCAGGCCGTCGTCACCGGCGCCTACCGCGCGGTCGTCTACATCAAGGACCACATGAAGCTCGATGCGACGACCGCCTCCGACAAGGACAGCAAGGAAGTCGTCCGCATCTGCACGGAATACGCGCAGAAGGGCATGTGGAACATCTTCATCGTGGTGTTCTGCTTCTCCCTCGCGCTGCCGTTCTTCAACGCCTACTTCTTCATCGGCTACCTGATCGGCATCGCGTTCTTCGGCCTGTTCCAAGCCATCTTCATGGCCAACGCCGGCGGCGCCTGGGACAACGCCAAGAAGATCGTCGAAGTCGAACTCCGCCAGAAAGGCACCGACCTCCACGCCGCGACCGTCGTCGGCGACACCGTGGGCGATCCGTTCAAGGACACGTCCTCCGTCGCGATGAATCCCGTGATCAAGTTCACGACGCTCTTCGGCCTCCTCGCCGTCGAAATCGCGGTCACGATGACGAACGTCCAGGCCAAGCACGCGATCGGCGCGGTGTTCTTCCTCATCGCCCTGTTCTTCGTGTATCGCAGCTTCTACGGCATGCGCATCCCCGACGACAGCGCGAAAGCCTGAGCGTCTCAATGTAGGGCGGGGTCTCCCTGTTCTGTTCCGGGTCATGGGTAACACCTGTTCCGGGTTAGAGGTAACACTTTCCAACTCATGGGCTGAGGGCCATGGCCCTCAGCCCATGAGTTGGGACATCAGGGATGTGTTCGCGCGGCGGCAC
>JAYRJE010000010.1:0-257945 GCA_041906465.1 Candidatus Didemnitutus sp.
CGCCGGCATCGGCTTCGCGCAGGATGCGGATCTTCTCCTCAGTTTTGAACTTCTTGCCTTTCATGTCTGGGTCCTTTCTTGGCCCAGACTAACTCCCAGAGCGGCTTAAAAATTCGAGGTCACGTCACATGCCTTCGCCGCCCGTGTGATGGATGTAGTTATCGTGCACGTTCATGTTTCTCATCACGTAGTTCGCCGCCCACATCTCCGGTTCGTTACAGTTCACGTCGCTCTTGGCCATGATGCCGGCAAAGCCCGAGTCATGCACCTCGACAAACGCGATCTCTCCATCCGACGTGGTCCCCCGGAGATTGATGCCCTCCTGCGCGAGGCCCGCCTTGCTGCCGACTTGCGCCACCTCGATGCCGTAGCGGAACGCTGGATCATTGTCGCCGCGCAGCTGAAAGTATTGGCAGTTTACGATGCTGATGCCTTTGCGGCGCGTGGCGCCGCCGACGTCGGTGATCACGACTTTGCCCGTGCCGTGCTGATTGACAATGATCAGCGGATACTCGGGCGTAGCCGTGAAGTTTCTGATCTCAATGCAGCCACGCGTGCCGCCCGCGAGACCGATCACGAAGCTGCGGTTCGTCGGCAGAATGCGGCTGGTGCCATCGATCACCGTCAGGTCGCTGGTCGAACCGAGCGGCACGACAATGTCGTAGACGGGATAGTTCTGAGCGCGCGCGGTAACCGCACCGAACGCCAAGAGGGCCGCACCAAGCACGGCCCTCGCGATGTTTCCTGAATCGCGGAACAATTTCATTTGGGAGTAGGGGTAGTGCCACACAGCGAAGTGCTGCGCGGCGCAGCCATCTTCGCTTCCGGGCGACCGAAATTCCGGCGTGGGTGCGCTCAAGCGCTTGAGAGCGGCGCAGTGCGGGATTTCTCCCGATGGGACGAAAACGCAGAAACCCGACGCCCCGAGAACGAACACATCCTGGTTATCAGCCCGCCAAAAAAACGCGCCTCCTGGCACCCGCGAATGCGAGCACCAGGAGGCGCAACAAAGCCCAACGACTTTAATCGATCTGCAGATAATCGATGTTCGGGCCGCTCGTGCCAGTCGCCGTCAGGCGAAGCTTCACGGTGCCGGCGGGCAGCGAGACGTAGATCGTCTTCGACTGCCAGATGTTCGAGCCGCCCGTCGACGCGAACGACACAGCACCGTCCGCAACGGCGCCATCGACCGTCAACGCGAGCACGCGCGCCGCGCCGGTGCTCGCATAGCGGAAGGTCAGTGCACGCGTGCCAGCGACTGGAATGTTCGCCGTCCATTCGATGTAGTCGTTGCTGTTATTGATGTAGTCGACGAAGCCCGTGCCGGTGTAGCCAGTCTGGTTCGACCGCACCACCGCACCGGCCATCACGGCATTCTCCGCCTGCAGGAGCAGACCTAGCGGCGGCGGGAGCACACCCAGGTGCGCCACTGCGCTGGTCACCGAACCCGAAGAATTGCTGACCACCACCGTGTAGTCGCCGGCGTCCTCAACCTGCACGTTGTTCAGCGTATAGGTCGCACTCGTGGCTCCCGGGATCAGCACGCCGTCGACATACCATTGGTAAGTCGGCGCGGGGTTGGCGAAGGCATCGACTGACAATGTGACGGTCGCACCCGCGTTCGCCACCTGCGATTGGGGCGGGGTAAAAATCATCGGCGCGATGGCCGAGTTGGTATCGCCGCCGTAGAATTCCGCCTCCGCGACGTTGTTCGACGTCGCGCTGTAGGTGCTGCCGTGACACACGATGCGGACGTAGCGCACCGGGTCGACGTCCGGAATGTCGTAGAGCTGCAGGCCGGCCGCCTGGGGATTTTGGTGACCGAGCAAGATCGTCGTCCACGCGGCGCCATCGAGCGACACGAGCACGTCGAAGGTGTAATAGCGCGTCTCGGCACTATTGAACGTGAGCGCGAACGCCGCGAGCCGGCGCGGCAACCCGAGATCGAACTGGATCCACTGACCATCGCCATTCGAGGACCATACCGTGCTCAGATCGCCATCCAGCGCTTTCGCTGGCGTGTTGCCGCTGCCGAAGGCGCTCGCGGTCGCGGTGACATTCGTGAACTTCACGTTGGCGGGACCGTTGTCGATGACGTAGGTCGCATCGCTCACGCGGCTCGTTTTGAAACCCGCCTTGAACGCCGCGGCCTTGACCGTGGCGGAATTGCTCACGAGCAACTCGCCGACGAACGGCTCGCTCGCCTCGGTCGGCGTCGCGCCGTCGAGCGTGTAACGTATCGTCGCATCGGGCGTGGCGGTGCTGAGGGTGATCGATTGCGGTTCCGTGAACCGGCCTGACGGCAGCGAAAACACTGGCGCCGCCACTTCGTCGGCGGGAAGCACACGCACGGGCTGACCCATGACGGCTCCATCGGCGAGATACACCGCCTTCGTGCGCTGCACGCCTGCGGCATCGGTCACCGTCACGGAGTAAACACCGCGCGACAAACCGGTGACGACCGGCGTCGTCGCGCCGTTGGACCACAAGTAGGAATACGGCGCCACACCATCCCGCACCGAAGCTTTGATCGAACCGTCGGCCCCGCCGGTCGGTGGTGTGGAAACCAACAGGACCGAGAGCGCTCCCGCTTCGGCGTAACCGGCGTCGTAGGCCGGTTGGTAGTCGCTGTTGCGGACGAGTCCCTGCGCGGTGCCGTTCGCGATGCCCGGAGCATTCGCCACCGCATCGAGCGCGCGCGATTTGCCGCCGGACTTGCCTGGGGCCGCGTCCACTTTCTTCTCCAATCCCGGTGGCAAAGCGATGAAGTCGGGCCGTGCTTGGGGGCGCGCGTTGCCAAACACGTCATCGACCACGGGACCTTCGCCATCCGCGAGGGTCGCCAGCGACACGCCGGCATCCAGCGCCGCGGATCCGTGGAGTAAGCGGAAATCGTATTCGGCCGGATTCACGAAGCCCACTTCGCTCGTGCCGCGCAGGAGCACGTTGCCCGCCGCGGCAACCGTCGCGCCGCCATCGACCTGGCAATCGGTCTTCGTCGGATCGAGCACGACAGCGATGTTGTTCTTGTAGGAGTTCACGGTGACGTCGTTCATCGTCCAGAAGGCGTGGCTCTGCGCCGCGACGATCGTGTTGTTGTAAATCGATTGGAAGCTGCCGGGGATGGTGCGGCGTGGATCTGCGCTGCCGCGATTGTCGGCAAAGATGCCGGTGCTGCCGCCGACGAGCAGGTTGTTGAACACGGTATTATAGCCGCGACCGAAGATGGACATGCCCGGACCGGTCGCGGTCGGGTTCGAGATCACGATGTTGTTGAACACGCGGCCGCCCGCCCCGCCGCCGATCACGATGCCGGCGTTCTGGTTGGCCTCGTTGCGAGTCGACGGCCAGTAAACGATGTTGTCGTGCACCAGCGCGTCGTCGTCGGTCGCGAGCGGGTCGTCCGGAGCGGACGAGACCTGCAAGCCGTCCCAACCGGTGCGCTCGATCAAGTTGTATTCGACGCGAATGCCTTTGATCTCGTGGCTTTCGTAGCCGGGCACTTCGGGCCAGTGATCCGTGCCCCAGCCGGTGTAGCCGAGATACATGCCCTCGCCCTTGGCGTCGTGGATGTAATTGTCGTGCACCCACACCTCGCGCATCTCGAAATTTGCCGCCCACGTGTAGGGCTTCGCGAGGGCCGGATCGGTCTTCATCATGAGGGCGGCAAACCCGGTGTGATGGATTTCCGTGAAGGCGACCTCGACGTAGCTGCTCGTGTCGCCGACGGAGATGCCGCGTTGCGAGCCGCTGGCCTGTGCGATCTCGATGCCGTGATAGTGCGCCGGATCGTTGTTACCCAGCAGCCGCACGAAGGTGCAGTTTTCGAGCGTGAGTCCGGTGGTCGGATTGCTCGGGTTGTCCGTGATCACCACGCGACCGGTGCCGTGCTGGTTCACGATGATGATCGGAAAGAGCGGATTCGGTGCCGTCCAATTCTTGAACTGGATCGGTCCACGCGCACCGCCCTCGATGCCGATGATGTAGCTGCGGTCCGTGGGCAGGATGCGACCATTGCCGTCGACGACCGTGCGGACGCCGGGAGCAGAGAGCGGCACGATCATGTCGTAAGCCGTGTGGTTTTGCGCTCGGCCAAGAAGGCACGAAGCAAACAAAAGGAAGGCGACGCCGAAAAAGCGAACGGCGCGCGAGACAGCCAAGGGGGTCGTTTTCATGGGGAGATCCGGCTCCGCGTGCGTCGAAAGGAACGCGCCCGCACCGGCGGGGCTACTCCAGCCGTCTCCGCCTCCGCACGTAAATGGTGTGAACCGCTCAAGCGCTTGAGGGCGGCAGGATGAATTCCTGCGCGCTGCGCGCGGCTTCCCGAGCCAGTTTTCGCTCTGAGGGGAAGGCCCTGCGGCCTTTTCCCGAAACCGCAATTCGCTCATTCGATTGAGTCGTCAGATTGCTTTAGCCCCACCGCAGCAGGCGCATCCTCATCGCGCCTACCCCCCCGCCAGAAAAATCAAGCGCCGCCGCACCCCTGCGCGCGACGCAATCACCTCGAGTCAAAAAATGAAACCTCCTGGCTTCACCCTGCTGTTATCGCGAGTCCGTGGCTTCGCCGCGGCTCTTTTGTTGTCCGCCACCGCCGCTCACGCGCAAAACTTCACCGGCTACGATCTCGTCGTGCCAAAATCGCTGGTCCCGAATGAGGTCACCGTCGTGGACGGCAGCCTCGTGACGATCCCGACCAACCGCAGCTTCATCATCGGCATCGAAGGCGGTGCCGTGCGCAACCCGATCGAGTTCAAGAATTGGACGGGCACCGCGCAATTTCCGATCGTGATCACCAATATGCACGGGACCGGTCGCGTCCAGATCAGCGACGAAGTTCCGGGCAATTCGAGTGCGACGAAACAGGACGGAATCAACATGGTGGGTTGCAAATACGTCCAGCTCCGCGGCGACAACGATCCGTCGATGCGCTACGGCATCCAAATCCTGCGCGCCGGCGGCATCAATGCGGGCAGCGGCCACCGCGGCGTCGAGGTCGGCGGGATCAGCAGCGACGTCGAGATTTCCTACCTTGAAATCCAGGACGTCGCCTTCTGCGGCATCATGGTGAAGCAGGATCCGAACTGCGATCCGCTGCTGAGTTACCCCTCGCTCGTCTACCGCAACATCAGCATTCACGATAACTACATTCACGACGTCGGCGGCGAGGCGATGTATGTCGGCTACTCGTTCTTCCTCGACGACAAGTGCACGGCCGACGCCAACGCCGGCTACGCGCACCCGATCGAGGGCCTCCGCATCTACAACAATCTGTGCGAGCGCGCACGGTGGGACGGCATCCAAGTCGGCTCCGCGTGGTCCGACGTCGAGATCCACCACAACGTGATCATCGATCCCGGTCAGGGCGGCAGCGGCTCGGCCAGCGGCGACACTGGCGTCGGCGTGCAGATCGGCGCCGGCACGACCGGCTTGCTGCACAGCAATCTGATCATCAACTCGCGCCAGAACGGCATCTCGGTCTTCGGTCTCGGCAACAACATCGTCTACAACAATCTCGTCTGGGGCGGCACCGTCGGCATCTTCCTCGACAACCGCGGCGACGCCACGAAACCCGCCGATCGCATCACGCAGACCGGTGCGCCGTTCTACGTCTTCAACAACACGTTCGTCGGCCAGAGCAACCACGTGATGTGGACGATGAGCCAGGTCACCGACAACCAGTTCAAGAATAACCTCGTGATCGGGCCAACCGACACCGCCCTTGATCTTCTGCGCTGGGACGGCACCGCCACCGGCGTCGATGCCGGCAACGTTCTCCAGCGCAACACCACCGGAATCACTTTTGCGAACACCGCCGCCAAGGATTACCGCATCCTCACCGGCTCAACCAACGCCGAAAACAAAGGCGTGCCGGTCTCGCAAGTGCCGCAGGATCTCTTCGGCATCGATCGCCCGCAGGACACGGACTACGACGCCGGCTACTCCGAGGCGCACACGCTTTCCGTCTCGCTCAACGCCACGCCGCCGACCGGCACGAGCAGCAACGGCTCGATCACGGCCTTGGCCATCAACGGCTCCACGCCCTACACGTATGCGTGGTCCACCGGCGCGACGACCGCGACGATCTCCGGCCTCGCGCCGGGTTCCTACAGCGTAACGGTCACCGACAACGCGAGCCGCGTCGTCAAGAAAGCCACTTATCTCTTCGCCGACGCCACGTTCGGCGCGCCGATCGCGCTCACGCCGCCGACGCAAGTCGAGGCGCCGACGTTCAACTCGCCCTCCGGCACCTACGCAACGTCGCGCACGGTCACGATTTCGACCGCAACCTCCGGCGCCACGATCCGCTACACGACCAACGGCACCACACCCACCGCCACGACCGGCACCGTTTACTCCGGCCCGATCACCGTCAGCAGCACTGGCTCCGTCAAAGCCGTCGCCTACAAGACCGGCATGACCACGAGCGCGGTTTCCGTTGCAACGTATCTCATCGGAGTGCCGCCCGGCGCGACCACACTCGCGGTCTCGTCGGTCAGCGATCGCCGCATCGAACTTTCGTGGCCCACCGTGGCGAATGCGACCCGCTACGAAATCGCTTACGCCACATCGCCGACGGGCCCGTTCATCTCACTCGGCGCGTTCACCGGCACGAGCTACACGCACTATGGCCTCACGAACGGCACCACGTATTACTACACCATCACCGCCGCCAGTGTTTACGGCCGTGCGTCGACCTCGGCCATCGCGAGCGCGACGCCGTTCCCCTACTCCGGCACCATCGGTGTTCTCAGCGGCTTCACGCCCGGACCGACCACCGTGTCATCCGTGAATCCCGCCAACGGCTTCAACGCACAGCCCACGTGGAACAGCACCACCCAACGCCCCGAGGGCGACGATCCCGTGCCGCACAGCACCACGGGGACGACCACGGCGAGCCGGTTTTGGATGATCGATTTCGGCACGAACTACGCGAGCTACCATATCACGGAAATGTGGACCCGTTATCGCCCCAACAGCCCCGGCGACATGCCCGGCTTCCCCATCTGGTGGTGGGACGACGATATCGACGCCACCAACGACGGCGTCAACGAGCTCGAGATGAACTTCCAGACCACGCAGGCTGTTCCGAACATCGGCGCGCAGCTGTGGTTCCGCGATCGCGACTTCGGCGTCGCGCCCATTCGCCCGCTCAACCGTTACCTCGTGATCGGCACGGGCTCCGTCCTCACGGGTCGCCCGAATGAATTCGCGTTGATCGGCTGGAAAGACGGCGCCGCCGCCGCGCCCACCGTCGTGCAACAGCCGCAGGCGCAAAACGTGCCTGCCGGATCGAACGTGAGCTTCACCGTCGGCGTCACCGGCTCGCCCGAACCGTCCTACCAATGGCGGAAAAACGGCGTGAACATCTCCGGTCAAACCGGTCCGTGGCTCTACTTGCCCAACGTGCAATCCGCCAACGCCGGCACCTATTCGGTAGTGGTGACCAATGCTTCCGGCTCCGCCACGAGCACCGGCGCCACGCTTACGGTGGGCGGTAGCGGTTCATTGGGCGTCGATCTGCAGGCGGAGGATGCCGTGCTGTTCGGCGCCTTGGCGCGCACGAACCAGACCGGCTACACCGGCACCGGTTTCGTCGACTACATCAACGCCAGCGGCGACTACATCGAGTGGACCGCCACGATGCCCTCTTCCGGCTCGCGCACGCTCACGTTCCGCTACGCCAGCACCGGCTCACCACGCCTTCTCGAAATCAAGGTCAACGGCACCGTGGTGGACACCGGTCTCGCCTTCCCGAACACCGGCGGCGCGAACATCTGGACGACGTTGTCCACGACCGCGACCTTGCCGGCCGGCACCGTGACGATCCGCGCCACGGCGACCGGCACCAGCGGTCCCAATATGGATTATCTCCGTATCGACTGATCGCGACCGCGTCGCGCAGGCATCCCGCCTGCTCCGCTTCGCCTCCACCTCAAGCCCGAGCGCTCCGCGCTCGGGCTTTTCTGTGGCCACCCGCCGCCTTACAGGGCGCAACTCCCGCGAAAGCCGTTTCGACAAAGTAGCGGGAGCTGGAAGCTCCCGCTACATTAGCACGTCACCTCGCTCGCCCCGAGGAGCCGCACCTTCACCGCGCCTCTCTCAGCGCGTGATCCGGCGGCAGGTCTTCCCCGCTCCACGCGCGCTCCCAAGTTGTCGCAGATGACGGCTCCATCCAGAACGCATCCGAGGCCGGCAACCCGAGCGGCAGAAAAATCACACTGCACAGATAAAGGCTGCCCGTCGAAATGTAGTGCTCCGCGAGCGACTGCTGGTGCCCGGCCAGCCCGATTTGCAGCCAGCCGCGGGCGTCGAACGTGCCCGGCGCCGTGAGCGTGCGTTGGAGCACGCTCGTCAGTGCACGCCGCGCCTGGCCGGGCTTCACCGTCTCCGGCAACGCCCGCCGCCATGCCACTTGCGCAAGTCCCTGCATCGCGCCGCCGCGATACGCGATCGAGCGCCCGAGCACAGGAAACGAGCCGTCCGGCGCGATCATTCGCTCCTGCACCGCGGCGAAACGCTGTGCGCGCGCCGCGGCTTGCGCGCGAAATGCGCGCCACTCGGGCGACTCGTCCGCAACGTGGTCGAGAACCTCGAGGAGCATCGGCTGGATCACGTAAGCGTTGTAGTAATCCCAATGAAATTCGGGCCCGTCGCCATACGTGCCGTCGCCGACATACCAGGTGCGATGTTTCTCGATCCCCTCGCGCAGGCGCGCCTCATCGCGCGGCTCGCCGAACGACTGCAGCGTCACTTCCACCATCGAGGCGAATAGCAGCCAGTTGCTTGGGTAAGGCTTGATCACGCGACTGGATTTCAGCGCCGCCACGAGATTCGCCCTCACGCGCGGTTCGAGTTTTTCCCCGAGTTCCTTCGGCGCGCGCAAAATCGCCTGACCGAGAAACGCCGCATCGACCAGCGGCTGCGTTCCGCGATTGAAATTCAAAAAATCCGGCGACGCCGGATCCGTGGCCGCATCGATCGCGTGCCGCGCAAGCGTCGCCAGCCGCGCGCGCTCGAGTCCTTCGGCGGTGCCGTCGTTGCCCAGCTCGAGCCACGGGGCCAGCCCCGCGAGCAACCGCGCGATCGCTTCGAGATGCGTGCACTCGGAGCGCTCCGCCACCGCAGCTTCCACCGGCATCGTCTTCTTCAGGCGACGATGTGCCAGCGCTTGCAACACCGGCTCCGCCGTCCGCGATGCGAACGCATACCAGCGCATCCGATCATCCGCGCCGGAATCCCATGCTCGCATTGGCTCGGCCGCGACCGCGGCCGGCACGCTGCCACCCGTGAGGCGATACACTTCGCACCCCGCGAGCAGAAACGCGCCGACGCCATACGGCTCCGTCGAGTCCGCCGGGAATTTCCCCGGCGCCGCGCCGATCGGCTGCACGTGGTTCAATCGGCCGTTCGCATCGAGACACTCGGAAATCGCAGCCCACGCGCGCCGCACCACTGGCTCATAGCGCGCGCGGTCGAGCAATCCGTGATTGATCCCCCACGCGAGACCGAAACAGAAGAACGCCGAGCCGCTCGCCTCCTTGGCCGGATATTGTTCCGGCTCCAGCAAACTGCTCCGCCACAAGCCGTCGGTTTGCTGCAAACCCGCGATGCGCGCGGCCATCGCTTGGAATTGCTGCTGCAGCTCCGCCCGCGCGGCGTGATCGGCGGGCAGATACTCCAGCAGTCGCGCGAGTCCGGCGAGAACCCAGCCATTGCCGCGAGACCAGAAAATTTTCTGCCCCGTCGCGCCGCGCTGCGCGATGAATGCCTCGTCGCGATAATAAAGCCGCTCCTCGCGATCGTAGAGCAGCCGCGTCGTCGTCGCCCAAAACTCGAGCGCGTAATCCCGATACTTCGTCTCGCCCGTCGCCTGCGCCAGCCGCGCCCACGCCGGCGGGCCCATGAAGAGCGCGTCGCACCAATACCACAGCTCCTTCGGGTGACTCAGCACGTAATCGAAGCTCTCGCGCAGCGGCGTGAGTCGCGCGGGCTTCGGTTCCCGCAGAAACGCCTCGACGTAAGCTTGTCCGACCGCCTGGTCGTCCGCGTTGTAGGGATCTGGGCCGGGACGCCATGCGTTGGCCTCGCCGATACGCGCGAGCTCGCGCCGGAAGCGCGTTTCGCCCGCGAGATCGGCCCACGCCGACAGTCCCGCGTAGAAAGCGCCGTGGACCCAGTCCTTCGGATCGTGCCGCGACGGATGCGCCAATTGCCAATCCGCCGCCAATTCAAGCTGGGCCGCGATCGCGGCCGGCGTCATGGGCGTTTCAGCGGCGCCGACGCGCAGCGCAAAAACCAGCGCGACGAAAAAACAGAGGCTTCGCTTCATCATATCGTGAAAATGCCAACGTCCGCGTGAGACAAGCGCGGCGCGCGTGGCAGGATTCTATTCCGGCGCGACGTAGCCGCTCGGGCCGCCGAGTTTCATGAACCGCCGATAAACCATCCACGCCGAGAGCAGCGCCAGCGCCGCCAACCCTGCGCTCGCCAGATAGACGTGGCGATAGTCGTGGCCGTTCCGATCGAGAAACCAACCCAGCCCCGGCCCGACCGCCATCATACCAAACGAGGATACGAGCGCGCGCGCGGAGTCGAATTGCGCGAAGCGCGCCTGCGGAAACAGCTTGAGCGTGATCGACGCAGTGGACGTCTGCCAGGCGCCGGACGTAACGCCGTAAGCGATGAGCGCGATGCCGAACGAAGGCGCATCGTTCGCAAACAAACCGCCCGCCAGCGTCACGACGATGTAGATCGACAGCGTAACCAGCCCCATCCGCAGCGGATGGAATTTGTCTGCGAGAATGCCGAGCAGATACGAGAGCAGGAATGAAATCAGAAACGTCGCGGCGAGATACTTGCCGTAGGTGTCCATGCTCATGTTCACCTTCTTCGCGAAGTAGAGGTTGAACAGATTCACCGAGAGCAGTGCCATCCACGTGAAGGCGATCGAAGCATAGATCCACAGGTAATACGGCTGGCTGAAGCTCTCGCGGAAATACGTCTTCACCGCGGCGACGAGTCCGCCCGCGCGGCTGGGCGGCACCGGCGGCGGTGGCGGATAGTTGCCCTCCTTCACCTTGAGGCACATCGCCGTGAAGCCGATGCCGTAAAGCAGGCCGATCCCGAGGAAGATTTCCGTGTAGTGCGTCTCGGCTTTGCCGAAGAGCCAGTAGTTGAAAATCATCGCGACCCCGAGACCGGTCGCGCGAAACATGCCGTAGAAACGCCCGAGCACCTCCTTCGGCACGACGTCATTGATCAGTCCGAAGAACACCGAGTTCGCCGTGATCGTCGCGACCTCGAACGTCGTCCAGAAAGTCGCGAACAGAATGAGGATCGATTGATTGAGTCCCGGCGAATGCGTCCCCAACGCGCGGTGCAACCACCCGCCCATCTCCGGACAATACGCGAGTCCGAGCATCGAGAGCGCCGCGATCGGCGTCGGGATGACGAGATACGGAATGCGCCGGCCCCACCGTCCGCGATGACGATCCGAGCGATAGCTGATCATCGGTGTCAGCACGAGCGCCAGGGCTTGCGGCAACGTGCCGATCAGCGTGCCCGCGATGAAGTCCGACGCCTCAAACTGTTTCAACAGCAGCTGGACCACCCACGGCACCGAACGCTCCTTCATCGACCACGCGAAGTCGCCCGCGAGCAACCAGCAGAACAGAATCACGAGGCCGCCCGTCGTGTAAGTGAGCGTGCCGATGCGCCACTGCTTCGGGGCTGATTCAGACGAAACCACAGGGGAAGGCGCGACGCTCATACCGGCTCCAGTTTGAGGTAATCGAAAGCGAGCAGATAACCCGCTGCCGCGGCATTCTTGTCGGTCGTTTCTGCGCCGAACGAGTGATCACCCACAACGAGTTCGACGATGCCCAGTTCCGTCGCTGATTCATCGACCTCCGGGCATTCTTTCGCCGGCGCGTAGAGATCCCGCCGCGCACCGAGCTTCACGCCATCGAGATCGAACTGGAACATTCCCATCTCGTGATCGCGGATGAACCGCGCCAAGACGCGGTAGCGTCCGGCGCGAGCGACGTTGAAGCCGAGTTCGAGACGACAACCGGGTTTATCGACCCACCAAATCATGAACCGGTCGCCGCTGATTTTTCCCGCCGGCAAGTTGCGCGCCACCGCATCCATCGGGCAGCCGGCAAATTTCCACTGTTCCTTCAACACCGGCATGTCCTCGGCCTCGATTACGCCCGACGCACGCCAGATTCCCACGCGTTGCCATGGCCCGATGCGTTCGGCCATCGGCGCGCTCTCGTGCGGATCGCTGCCCCCGGGCGCGAGATACCAAAACGCCACCGCCGCCCAGTGGCACGGATTCGAATTGGGGAAATATTTCTCGATCGCACCCTCGAAGCTCGTCTGGAACGGCACGTCATCGGGGATGTGCCAGCGGTTGGCACTCACATGTCCGCGATTCTGTTCGTTGACGGGCTGGCTGTGCAGCGCTTGCACGAACGTCTCCTTGGAACTCCACGCGTAACCGAGGTAATCCTCCGTGCCCGTGCCGAACACCGACGGGAATTTCTCGCCATCGATGAAGAATTTTTCGTCGCCCTCGCCCCACCAGCCGCCGCGCGGATTCCAGACATGCAACTGCGTCCCGACGAAGCGTCCGCGCCCTTCCGTCCGCAACAGCGTCCAATCCGGTGCGCGATCCGGCCGCACCGGAAACACATCGCCATGCCACTTCGCGTGAAAGCGCAGCAGTTCGCCGCCGGCTTCAGCCGTGGAGAGCGGTGCGTGTTCGATCCGCCACTCCAGCGTGGTCGGTGCGTCGCCTTCATTCGCGACGATGATCTCCGCCGACGCGGTGAACGGCATGGGCCAGTAGCAATAAAACGTCCCGTCCTCCTGCAGTCCAACCGGCAAGGTGCGAAACGCGACCGCGCCCGCCGAGCTGCCGAAGAAATCACCCATCGGGGACCACACCGAGGGCTCCGCTTCACCATCCCAACGGATCTGCAGCGTGAGTTCGCGCAAGCGGCGCCGCTGCTCCTCGATGTCGGCAGGCAAGGCTACTTTCATGCGCAGCGCACGAATGACGCGCGCGCCTTCGAGCCGCGCCAACACACGCTCGGAGCGCGCGGCGAGTGACAGCGTGCCGGATTCTTCAGCGGCAGTCGCAGACGTCGTCGCGGTCGGCCGCTCGCCGGCACGACCGAGAATCGCATTCACGCGATCCAACGCGGCCATGTCTGCCGCCGACAGCGTTCGCGTGAACGTCGGCACGCGAGTGCCGGGCGCAAAGCGCGTGTAGTTGAAATGGTAGTATTTCCCCCAATTCGGCGCCGCGACGATCTTGCAGGAGCGCTGAAACGAAATCGGCGTGTAGTTGTTATAGCCTTCCGCCGTCGTCTTGTAGACGAGCTGCGGGCGATCGAACGGCGCGTGCTGCCGATCGAAGTAGCCGTTGAACGGCAAATCGACCGCGGGCTCCGACGCACCGTCGAGATAGATGCGCACGTGACCATCGCCGATCGTCGCCGACCAGATGCGCCAGATGCAGCCCGGACCTTCGATCTCGGCGAGCACGGCGTCTTCACCTTCCATCCGCACGACGCCGCCGCCGTCTGCGTTTGCGCCCCAATCGAGGTAGCGGTCGTTTGCCGCGTCGTAGCTGCTCGCGCGATCGTAGCTGGAGGCCAGGCCGGCGCGCTCGCCGACCGGCGGTGCGAACATCAGCCGGTCGAGATCGATCAAGCGCTGCACCAAATCGGAATACGTTAAAGTCGCGGACATCGGAGGCTCAGGAAGGATCGGAAGGGAATTCAAAGAGACGCAATTCCGTCGGCACCGGCACCTCATCGCGCGGACGATCCCGGTTGCTCGGCAGGGTTTCCCAACGCAGCACGTAGCGCTTTCCGTCGGCATGCACGACGAGCGTGCGCACTTCGAGTTCCGCCTCCGTCGCATGGGCGCGCATCAATTCGTCCGGCAGCGGGCTTTTTTCCGGGGGCAAGATTTCCTGCAACGCGAGTGTTTGCGGATCCAAGCGCAGCTGCCCGCCCGGCACCGCACGTCCGGAAACGGGCACCAACAAGCTGCCGTCCCTTCCCTGGCGCGTCGGATGCAGGTAAACATCGACCAGCAGCGTGCCCGTGCCACCGAAAGCCCAGCGAAAATCCCACGCCGTGACTGCCCGACGTTCCCACGTCGCACCCATCGGACGCGCCGCGAAGATCTGCGAACGGCCATTGCCATCGTAACGATGATACAACGCCACCGGACGCTGCTGGGCATCGAAGCCCAAGGTGTAAGTCGTGTTGATGAGACCCTCTCCCGGCGGCGCCGCATCGATGATGTCGCCGCGCCCGAAAGTCAGCGGCAGCGCGAGCGGCCGGCCTTGCCCGTCCTCCCAATGCAGCAAATCCGCGCTGCGCGCATACGAGAGCTGCTGATTTGTCGCCGCGTCCGGCGTGTCGCGCCACATCCACAAAAGATGAAACCGTCCATCGGGACCGAGCAGCGGCGCGAGCGCGTAAGCGCTGCGTTTGCCTTCGCCGTCGAAGAGCGCGGTCGGCAACAGCCGGTGCCAGGTGCGAGTCGAGACGTCGTAGCGATTAATGAGGTCGCTGGCGTTTCCGCTGCTGCCGTCGCGATAGCTGAAAAGCAGGTCGCCCGAGGCATGGCGAAAGAAACGCGGATAAGTGCATCGCTCCTCGCGCTCCCCCGTCATGCGGTCGAGGCGCTCGAAGCTCTCGATCTCGAGCGAACGGGCCGTTCGATAATAGACCAGCGGATCCGCGTGCAGGTTGCCCGCCAGATGCAGGCAACCGTCGCGATCGGCGGCGAGGACAAGCGAGTTATGGCTGTCCCAACCGAGCACATTCGACGCGCGCCGCTTGGCGGCATTCCACACGCCTGGCAGCGTCACTTTTCGCCAATGCGGCTCGTCGGGCGCGCGCGCCGCGACAGTGATGCGACGCTCGGCGTCGTAATAGGCTACGAACACATGACCGCGTTCCACGAGCATCGCGAAACCGACCGGATGCCCCGCCCACACCCGATCGATCAACGAGCCCGCCTTTTCGCTCTCCGCACGCGCGCCCAGGCCGAGTCCGAGACCGACCAGAAGCAGCAGGATGCGAACGGCGCCGCGCATTCCCCCATGACCGGATGGCGACGCGGACGGTTCAAGCCCAACTCCATCGCCACCGCGCCGGCGCGACTCAAGCGCTTGAACGTGCGTCACGCTCTGTAGGGCCGGGTCTCCCGACCTACCATTCGCCTTCCAGCTCACGCATAGCTGTCCACCAACGACCGCAGCTCCAGCGCGCGCCGCAGTTCACGCTCGTCGATCGGTTCCGCGAACACGACGCGCACACTCTTCGGCCGTGCGGGATAGAGTTCGAACCAGTTGTCGGAGAGCTCCGCCACCTCTCTCGCCCCAAAATCGAGCGCCACGCGATGCTGGAACACCGGCGACACCAGTTCGATTCGCCAGGCGTGGGGCGACTCTTTCCGACAACGCAGCGACGGCTGCGCGCGCGCCAGCTCGAGCGCGCGCGGGGGACACAGAAACACCGTGTCCTCGCTCACACACTGGCCGTCGACCGTCAGCGCGATGCGTAGGTAAAGACGTTCGCGGCCGAATTTCTCGATCGGCCGCGCGAGATCGAGCGTCTGCTGCCGGCGGCTCTCGCCGGGACGCAATTCGACGCGTTTTTTTCCCCGTAGCGGCAAGTCGCCGTCGAGGCCGAAGAGTTCCCACTCCACGACGCCGCGCGTCGCCGTCGGCGCGTCGCAAATCGTGTGGAGATGCACCTCGCGGACGGTGCTTTTCGTGCGATTGCCAATCGCCACCGTCTCGTCACCGGGCACGTGCGCCGAAATCAGATACGGGGCGTAGAAGCGGCGCGCGACATGATGCAGCGCCTTCCAGCGCCCGCCGAACTCCAGGCTGCTCCACGAGGCGACCGGCCAGCAATCGTTGAGCTGCCAATACAGCGTGCCCATGCAACGCGGCTGATGGCGCCGGTAGTGCTCCACGCCCACCTGCATGCAATACGCCTGGTTCAACTGCGAGAGATACGCCAACGACGCGTAATCTTTCGGGAACCGATAGCGCCGGCCCACGTATTCGAGAATGATGCGGTTCCCCATCGGGTTCTTCTGATGGTTCTCCATCACCGGCGAAAAAATGTTCAGCTGGTCCGGCGGGCAGAACGTGCGCGCGACCGTCTCCGACGGGAAGGACTGCATGCCGAACTCCGCGACGAAGCGAAACACCTGCGCCTCGTAGCTCTTCACCGGCTTGAGCAGGTGCCATACGTCCCAGAAGTGCGTGTTGCCGCTCTTCGTCGGGTCTTGCAGCCCGCGCGCCTCGCTCTGCGTCGGCGACGAGCGCCAGTAAGGCGTCACGCCGTCGTGCGCCGCCACGGCGTCCGGCAAAATGCGGCGGAAGATCGCGTTGTAGGCCGCGCGCGGGCGCGGCTTTTTCAGATCCGGGCCATTCAGCAGCTCGAGTTCGTTGTTGCCGCACCAGAGCGCGAGGCACGCCCGATGACGCAGCCGCCGCACCTGATACTCCGCTTCCGCGCGCACCGAGCGTTGAAACGCCGCGTCGCCAGGATAGAGCGTGCAGGCGAACATGAAGTCGTGCCAGACGAGCAAGCCGAGCTCGTCGCACAAATCGTAGAAGCACTCGTGCTCGTAAACGCCGCCGCCCCACACGCGCACCATGTTCATGTTCGCCGCCGCGACCGAACGCAGCAACGGCTCGTAATCCGCGCGCGTCAGCCCGCCGACCAGACTGTGCGCCGGCACCCAGCTGCCGCCCTTCGCAAAGACTGGACGACCGTTGACCACGAATTGGAACGACTCACCCCACGCATCGCGTTTCCGCTCGAGGACGACCGTCCGCAAGCCGATGCGCCGGTCCCAGGCATCGAGCACCTCGTCACCGCGGCGCAGCTCAACGTGCACATCGTAGAGCGGCTGCGCGCCTTGGCCGGCGGGCCACCAGAGCTGCGGATTTTCGATTTTGGATGAGGATGTCGCTTCGCTCGGAACTCGATTTGGCTGAGGCCCTACGGGCTGGACGATTGAGGCGACTTGCTCGCCCGCAAACTTGATCTGTCCGCCCAGCGTGAGGCCGAGGCGCTGCGCACCGGGTGAATCGAGCGCGATTTGCCGGCCGTTCGGCAGTTCGATCGCGGCGGCGATTTCGAGCTGCACGCTGTTTCGTCGATGGTCCTGTCTGACGCGCACATCGGCCAATCGCGCCGTGGACCATGCCTCGAGGCGCAAATCGCGCCAGATGCCTGCGGTGATGAGGCGCGGGCCCCAGTCCCACCCGAACTGGCACTGCTGCTTCCGCATCCGGGTCGCGCCGCCAACGGGATCGTTGATCTCGCGCGGCTGGTGTTCCTGGCGCTCGTGTGCGATGAACTGCGTGGCACTCGCAAAGCGGATCGTCAGTTCATTGCGCCCGCGCCGCAGCGCCGGCGTTACCGCCACGCGTGAACCGATGAACATGTTGTCGGACCGCAGCACGACTTGGCCGTTCAGCGTCACCGTGGCCAACGTATCGAGTCCGTCCGCGCAGAGGTCCACGCGGTCCTGCGCGAGGAGTTCCGCCGCGACCTCGAACTCGCAGCGGTATTCCCATTCGCGATCGCTGACCCACTGCACGTCGAGCTCATTGCGGCCCCAGAACGGATCGGGAATCAGCTCGTGCCGGCGCAGGTCGCGGTGCACGCAGCCGGGCACTTGCGCGGCGCGCCACGTGCGGGTCGCGGCGTCACGGAAGGTCCACGTTTGTTCGGTGAGGGAAAGGATCGGCATAGAAGGAAAGCACCGGGGAAAAATTGGACTACGTCCCGACGGCCTGCCAAGGAAATGAGCCCGGACTCAATCGCATGAATCAACCGCCCCTCACGACGACGGCGTGATGCGATAGGTTCCCCTCAACGCGCCATGTGGAACGCACTCTACCTTCTCGAACCGAAATGGCAGCGGGTGATTTACCCCGAAGCGATCGATCACGAGCTGACCCCATGGGTGAAGTTTGTCACCGGCCCGAAAAGCGCGGACGAGGTTTGCGCCGATCCCTCGGTGCTGCGGGAGGTGGATGTGATCTTCACGGGTTGGGGCATGGCGCCGTTGACCGCGGAGCTGCTCGCGCACGCACCGCGACTACGCGCCGTGCTTCACGCCGCGGGAACGGTAAAGTATTTCATGACGCCCGAGGCGTGGGCGCGCGGGCTGGTCGTTTCCTCGGCGCACAAGCTCAATGCCATTCCCGTCGCCGAATACACGCTCGCGGCGGTGCTGTTTGCGTTGCGCGGGGGCTGGCACTACGCCGCGCGGCTGCGCGCGGAGCGGGCGATGTGGTTTTGCACGGAGATGCCGGGCAGCTACGGCAGCACCGTGGCACTGATCTCGCTCGGCGCGGTGGGCCGCCTCACCCGGGAGCGGCTGCGACCGTTCGAGGTGAACGTGATCGTCCACGATCCGTTTCTCACTCCCGCGAAAGCCGCCGAGTTCGGCGTCGAACCGGTCTCGCTCGAGGACGCGTTTCGGCGGGCGGACGTCGTTTCCATCCACGCCCCGCTGCTGCCGGAAACGCACCACCTCATCCGCGGCGCCCATCTCGCCGCCATGAAACCGGGCAGCACTTTCATCAACACCGCGCGCGGTGCCGTTGTGGCCGAGGCGGAAATGATTGAGGTGCTGCGCCAACGTCCCGATTTGCACGCCGTGCTCGACGTAACGGACCCCGAACCGCCGGCGCCCGACTCGCCTTTGTTCGACCTGCCCAACGTCACGCTCACGCCGCACGTCGCTGGCACCTGTCGCGCCGAAGCCCCGCGCCTCGGCCGCGCGATGATCGAGGAATTCCACCGCTGGCGCCAGAGCCAGCCCCTGCACCATGCCCTCACGCCTGAAATCGTGGCTCACTCCGCCTGAATCGCGGATCGCTCGCCTCGCGTTCTCCTTCGCCCTCTTCGTGGGCGGCATTGCCGCCACGCAGGGCAGCGAACGTCCGAACGTGCTCCTCATCATGGTGGACGATCTGCGCCCGGAACTGGCCTGCTACGGCGATACGCCTGCACGCACGCCGCACATCGACGCGCTCGCGCGCTCCGGCACCTTGTTTCGCCGCGCTTATTGCCAGCAGGCGCTCTGTGCCCCCTCGCGCGCCAGTCTGCTCACCGGTCTTCGGCCCGATTCGCTCGGCGTGATGGACCTATCGCATCCCGTGCGTCAAACGCGGCCCGACGTTCGCACGTTGCCGCAACATTTCCGCGCCGCGGGCTACACGACACTGGCGTTGGGCAAAATCTATCATCACGCGAAAGACGACAATGGCGTCGGCTGGTCTTCGCCCGCGTGGGAACCGCCCAACGCGTGGAACCAAGCAATCGACGCCGACAACGCCGCGCGCGGCAAGGAACGATCCACGGCGTGGGAAGCGGCCGATGTCGCCGACGACGCCTATCCCGACGGCCAGATCGCCGCGCGGGCCGCAGCCGAATTACGCCGCTTCAAAGCCAGCGGAGCGCCCTTCTTCCTCGCGGTCGGCTTCCTCAAGCCCCACCTGCCTTTCTTCGCACCGAAGCGCTACTGGGATCTCTACGACCGCTCGTCATTCACACTGCCCGCGCAGCGCACGTGGCCGGCAGGGATGCCGCACATTGCCAGCATGGATTCGGAGGAATTGCGCCAATACCGCGGCATTCCGAAATCCGGGCCGCTCGACGACGAACTCGCGCGCCAGCTGATCCACGGCTACTACGCCTGCGTCAGCTACGTCGACGCGATGGTGGGCCAGGTGCTCGCCGAACTTGGCCGCACGGGTCTGCGCGAAAACACCGTCGTGGTTCTCCTCGGCGACCACGGCTGGAAGCTCGATGACTACGGCGCGTGGTGCAAACACACGAATTTTGAAATCGATACTCGCGCTCCGCTGATTGTGTCCGCGCCGCAGCAGAGACAGACCGGCGTGAGCGACGCGCTCGTGGAGATCGTCGACGTGTTCCCCTCGCTCGCGCAGCTTGCCGGCCTGTCCGTGCCGGCGGAGTGCGAGGGAACCAGCTTCGTGCCGCTGCTCAGAGATCCCGCCCAACCGTGGAAAACCGCCGCATTCAGCCTCTATCCGCGCGGCCAACACGTGATCGGCTACACCGTGCGCGATGCCCGTTGGCGTTACACGGAATGGATCGACCGTCGGACCGGAAACGTGACCGCCCGCGAACTCTACGATCACGCCGCGAGCCCCGTCGCTCCAACCAATCTCGCCAACGCCCCCGCGCACGCGGCCGAAGTGGAGCGCCTCGCGCGTCTGCTGGACCACGGCGCTGGCTGGCGGCAAGTGCGGGCGGCGTTTTCCGGCCGCGAATAGAGCAGGGAACGCTGCCTCAGCGGGCCGTTTTCGCGGCGAGAACTCGTTTACTCAACCGCTTGAGTGCGCAGCAACCGCACCGCTTCCGCGGCCGTGGCAAACCGGCATCCCTTCGCCAGGCAGAATTGCACCACTCGATCAAACGCTCGGTGGCTCGCGTCGTCCCAATACGGCGGGTGCCCGAGCACAACGAGGTAGTCCGCACCGCGCTGACGCTCGAACGAGTCCACGAACAGCTCATAGCTCACCACGCCGACCTTCGCCTCCATCGTGGCACGCTGATGAAGCACGACTGGTATGCCCATGCTCGCGGCCTCCCGCGGGCCAAACCAAATCCGGATTTCCGGCATCTCGCGCAGGGCGGTGATCGTGTCGGCATCAACCTCACCGAACGGGGCACCGAAGGTCGCCATTTCGACTCCGGTCGCCTGCTTCACCGCCGTCCAGCTGTCGCGAAGGCGTCGGCGCTGCGCGTCCAGTCCGCTGCCCTGGAATTCCCCGCGCTGGTGTGCCCAGCCGTGGTGCCAGAGCTCCACCTTCCCGCTTTCCGCCCACCGGCGGAGCTGTGCGAAGTAGTCGCAGCTGGCACCATCGCCGGCGCAAGAATTGGTGATGACCCCGAAGCTCGCGGCGACGTTGCGCTTCTGCAGCACCCGAAACACGCGCTCGAAGCCAACGCGTGCGTAGGGCGCGGCGTTGAGATCATCCAGTTTCAGGACGATGAGAGGCGCAGCCTCGCCCGCACCGGCGCCACTCGCCAACAGTAGAAGCAGGAGAAAACGACGGATCATCGCACGCACAACAGGGAGCTTTCAGTTCGTCGCGAGAAACTCCGGCTCCGGCAGTTTCGGAAACGGCGCGTGAGGTTCCGCCTGATACCAGAAAGCGACCGAAGCGACGTCGTCCTGCAGCGCGCGGTAGCGGCCATCCGCGCCCCAGCCGAGCGCTTGAATCGTCACCCGCAAATCCTGCTCGAACCGGATCGGGTCCGGGATGTGCCAGCGATACATGCCGAAGCGCTGCTGCGAGTTGTAGAGCCCATCGGGACGGATCACCTGATGCAGGCCGGCATAGGGCGTGCAGTATTCCTGATACTGCTTTGTCACCTTGTTCTCGAAATTATAGGAGCCGCAAAAATAGTCCTCGGTGCCCGTGCCGCAGATCGTCGGAAATGCGCCGTCCCCATCGAGGTAGAACTTGATCTCGCCCTCGCCCCACCAGCCCGGCTTGTTCGAGCCCCACGCGAGATAAGTGCCGACGTAGTGCCCGCGCCCCTTCACGCCGTCGAGGATCGTGTAGACCTCTTTGTAGGGCACCGGATTCGTGCGGCGGAACTGCGCGTGGAAATACGCCGCGTCCGCCGGGACATCGGTCAGCGCATAGTCGATTTGATAGTAGAGCGTCATCTCCTTGTCGGAGAGGTTCGTCATCGTGATTCTGGCGGACTTGCGGAACGGCATTTCCCAATAGCAATTGAACGCGCTGCCGGGATTCACGGCGACGGCGAGCGACGACAACGGCGCGAACACGCCCCAGCCCATGCCGAAGAAATCGCCCACCGGCGCCTCCACCGAAGGGTGCTCCTCGCCGTCCCAATACATGCGCAGGATCGAAAAGCGCCAGTTGCCGGTCGGCGTCATCCAGATGTGCTGAATCGCACCGGAACCGTTGATTTCGCCCAGCGTGAACGTCTGGCCCGGCGCAATGCGCACGAACGGCGACACTTTCCAGCCGGGCACGCCGAGCTTTTCCGCGCCCCACTTGGCGGGACCATCGACGGACATGCCGCCCTTGCCTTTCTCGCCGGTGAAATTTTCCGGGCTAATCGATCGGCTCTTCGCCGACGACAACCGCGAGAGATTGCCGAGATGCGTGCCGAGACCGTTGAACGGCGTCTGCGCGGCGGCAGCCAGTCCGACGAAAAGGCCGATCGCCACGACGAGGAATGAGGGAACTTTCATGGGGAAAAACTAGAGCAGAGTCACGAATGGCCACAAAAAGACCCCTTTCGTGTTTTTGCGTTCTTTGTGGCTGAAGGATTCATTCGACCGCTCACCGCGGCGGCAGAATCGAGAACGCATCGTAGCGGATCTCGCTCCACGCGAGTTCAGGCAGCGGCCGACCGGGCATCAGCGGAATCGACACCGGCGTGAACTTCACTCGAACGCGGATCTTCGAGTGACCCGCGGTGAGCGCACGCGAGACGAGAAACTCGTCGTCACGAAAACGCCGATTCGAGGTCTGCACGACATGTTGTGAGGGGGAGAGCTCCTGCGAGACGTTGGAGAACAGGCATGTGTTGCTGCCCGCGAGATACCAAACGCCCGCTTCCTTGAAGTCGCCCACTTTCCCATCGATGACGGGCGCGATCGAGATCTCGGCCCGCTGATGAGGGAATGCGTAATCGAGTTTCCGCCGCAGCAGCACGCCGGCGTTGGCGGGATTGATCGTCAGCGTGAACTCCGACGTGCCGGTCATCGTGCGCGCGAGTTCCCAGTGCGCCGGATAGATTTCTTTGCCCTCGATTGTGTCCGGTCCCCACTCGTAACGCGAATGCAGCGGATAGGGCTTTCCCGCCGTCGGCGACACGTAGTCGTGTGCGTGCTCGCTGCCCTCGTCACCGGGTTGAAACGCATCGGTCTTCACCAAGGTCGCGCCGCGCCGCCCATACCAGAACGTCACCGTCTCGTAGTGTTCCTTGGACGTATTCTCGCCGCCATGTTCGAGGCGGATGACCGCGTTTTTTCCGAAGGGCATCAGGTCCGCGAGCAGGAAACGGTAGGCGGAATGAATTTTATCGAGCGGGCTCTTCGCCTCCTCCGCCTTGCGCACGCCACAGGGATGCCCGGCGAATGGCAGCGTCATGTTCAGCCCGCCCCAGTAATCGCCGCCGCCGCCCCACTCTTCCGTGCCCGTGCCGTGCGCCTGCGGCGTTTGACTGTCGTCGAAGAAAAACCGCGGGTCGCCCTCGAGCGTGTTGAGCACGTTGTTGTGGGTAAAAATAAACGAGGTGCCAACCAAGCTGCCGCTCCAGTCGCCGCCTCCTTCGACCGTGCGCGTGTCGAGCAACACGAGGTCCTCACCGAAGACTGGCTCGGGATGATCACGATACGTCGCGTGGAAGTAGCCCAGCTGCTCCATCGGCAGCCGCGCCGGCGCCGTGCGCACCGCCCACTGGATATCCGCGAGCGGCGCGGCACCGTCGTTCACCAATTCGATCCGCGCCGAACGGGCGAAAGGCATCGGAAAATAGCAGGCCAGGTGCACACGTTCGACGTCGAAGCGGACGTTCACCGGAAACGCTTTCACCAGAAACTCGCGGCCATCGCGATTGTGCAGCACGCCGGCGCCATGAAAGAGCGCGAGCGGTGCGTCGATCGAAGGTTCGGCGGCACCGTCCCATGTCACCCGCAGCCGCACACGCCCGAAGTCCACAGCCGCGGCACGGGGAGCGGAGAATTCGAGTGCGCGCACTAGCGTCGGCATCGAGGCCGTCAGCTCCACCAAGCGCTGCGCGCCGCCTGCGGCGAGTTGCACGGTGCCGCCTTGCTGGCGAAGACCGAGCGCGCGCCCCGCGTCGGAATCGAGCGCCGGCAACAGATCGCTGCCCGCGCGCGAAATCAGTTCCAGCACGTCGCGCTCGGGCGGCTCGGCCCGCCAGGTTTGCACCGGACGCGAGAGCGGCGCCGCCGGATCGACCTGGTGATAAATGTAGTAGCCCGTGCCGTAATACGTCCGCCCATACATCATGCGAAACGAGCGCTCGAACCCGATCGGCACCCACGAAAGATCGGCGCCTTTCGTCACGGACCACGTCCACGTCAGCGGATTCGGAAACGCCGCTTCGGGCAAAAACACCGAGTTCTCGGCCGGGCGCAGCGGATCGGTGGTGCTGGTTTCCTGCACGACGTGCTCCGTGCCATCGACCTCGTAGATCCAGGGGCTGCCGTGCCAGTGGTTGTAGCGCGCGAAATAGAGGAAGCCCGGACCGGCGACGTCCAAGGTGACGTTCTTGTTTTCGGCGAGTTGGTAAAGGTAGTGGCTCGCGTCCGCCCGCTCGTTGCCGCCCTTGCGGTCGTAGGTGCTGCGCATGTAGGCGCGCACGCCCGTGCGCAGCATCGGCCAATCCTCCCAGCGCCGATATGCATCGAGGCCGACGGGAATCGTCACGGAGTCCGCCGACGGCGCGGCACCTGTCTCCATTTGAAGCAGCATCGCGGAGCAAAAAAGCGCGGCGGAAAAGCGCAGAGAAATCATGGACAGGAAAGTCGGAGTGAATCGGGCAAAAGTGCGAACCGGATCGCCCTAGGTAGGGGCCGTTGTCCTCAACGGCCCTCTCGCGTCGGCGGACGTTCGAGGGCGGTCGGGGGCAACCGCCCCTAGCGGAGCAGCACCGCATTGCGTGATACGCACGGCCGGGATAGTTGCGGTGCTGTCTCCACTCAAACGAATGAGCGAGTTTCGCGCTGGCCTTGAGCGGGATAAACCATCGTCTCGGAGACCGCCGATGCCCGCTACCTCTCGCTGCTCCTGGGTCTCGACCTTTCAAGGCACCGACTCGCACCTCGCGTTCTCTAAAGGCAACACCCTGCCGCTCACGACCTTGCCACACGGTATGATCGGCTGGATTCCGCAAACCGACGCGGGCGGCTGGGCGTTCGACTATCGCGCGCCAACCCTCCAGGGATTTCGCGCCACGCACCAACCATCTCCGTGGATCGGCGACTACGGGAATTTCCTCCTGCTCTTCGCCTCGGGGCCGCGCCCGCCGTTGAACGTCATCGACGGCGAGTCCTTTTACCCGAAAGCCGAGACCGTCGCCCAACCCGACTATTTTCGCACCCAACTGGTGCGACACGGGATCACCGTCGAAATCGCACCGACGCAGCGCGGCGCGTGTTTTCAACTCACGTTCGAATCGCGAGAGAATGCGTGGATCAGTCTCGTTCCCGCCGCGGGCCGGATTCTAGCCGTCGACCGCGCTCAACGCACCCTGCTCGGCGTTTCGATCGCGCTGGCGACCGGCGCCGCGGTCCCCGGCGAGTTCGGTTGCTACTTCGCCGCCGAAGTGGATGGGCGCGTGCTCGAAGCCGCGGCATTTCCCTCCGCCGGCGCACCGCCGCAACCGGACGCCGCCGCCGAAGGCGCATGGCTGCGCCTCGAACGCCCGCACGACGGACGCGTCCTGCTGCGCGTCGCCACGTCGTTCATCAGCGCCGAGCAAGCGCAGCTTAATCTGCGCCGGGAACTCGCCGGCGTGTCGTTCGCGGAAATCCGCGCACGCGCCACGGCCGCGTGGGAAACGCAGCTCGCTGCGATCGACATCGAAGGCGCGAGCGACGCCCAGCGCCGCACGTTCACCCGTTGCCTCTATCGCTCGCTGCTCTATCCACGTCGCCTCGACGAGACCGATGCCGGCGGCCGCGAAGTGCATCGCAGCTTTTTCAACGGCGCGATCTCCGCCGGTCCGAGCTATACCGACGTGGGATTCTGGGACGCGCACCGCTCGCTGATGCCGTTGCTCACACTCATCGCGCCGCAGCGGATGGCGCACATGATCCAAGGCTGGGTGAACACGTTCCGGGAAGGCGGCTGGCTGCCGAGCTGGGCCAGTCCCGGCTACATTCCGTGCATGGTCGGCTCGCATGCGGGCGTCATCATCGCGGACGCTTTCAACAAAGGCATCCGGGACTTCGACGTCGCGACCGCCTACGCCGCCGTGCGGCACGACGCTACGCAGGAACCCACGACGCGCGCCTGCGGCCGCACCGGTCTCACGCGTTTCAACGCCCTCGGCTGGGTGCCGGCGGATGAGTTCGACCACTCCGCGGCGCGCACCTGCGACTACGCGCTCGGCGACTTCGGCGCCGCGCAACTCGCCGCCGCGCTCGGCCATCACGAGGACGCCGCACGGTTCGCCCAGCGCGCGCTGAACTATCGCCACCTCTACGACGCCCAGGCCGGTTTCCTCCGCGGCCGCAACGCTGACGGCTCGCGCCCGGAGCCGTTCCGCGAATTCGCCTGGAGCCGCGACTACGTCGAAGGCGGCCCGTGGCAACACACGTGGTCCGCGCCGCACGACGCCGCCGGGTTGATCGCGCTGATGGGCGGCGACGCCGCTTTCGTTGCCAAACTCGAGCGCATGCTCGCATTGCCGCCGCACTTTGAGCTCGGGCGCTACGCCGCCACGATTCACGAGATGACCGAAATGGCGGCGGTGCCGTTCGGGCAATACGCCCATTCGAACGAGCCCGTCCATCACGTGCTTCATCTCTTCACCGCCGCCGGACGACCTGAGCTCGCGCAGCACTGGATTCGACGCGTGCTGAACGAACTCTACACGCCCGACGCCTTCTGCGGCGACGAAGACAACGGCGCGATGAGTTCGTGGTATGTGCTCAACGCGCTCGGACTCTATTCGCTCTCGCCCGGCCATCCCGCGTGGGTGCTCGGCGCCCCACTCTTCCCGCGCGCGACCGTCCAGCTTAGCGCCGAGAAATCGCTCGAAATTCGTGCCGAAGACCACGCGCCCAACCACCCTTACGTTTCGCACGTGCGCCTCAACGGCGAAACGCTCGACAGCCTCGAAGTCCACCACGCCGCACTCGCCGCCGGCGGCGAATTGGTCTTCACGATGTCGGACGACGCCGCCGTCGCTCGCGCGCGCGGCCGGTTCGCGCGGCCTTTCTCGCTGTCGACGGCGTGAGTGCATGCCAAGCCCTCAGGGCGCTTGAGGGCAAGCCCCCCTGCCTAGCCAAACATTTCGTTCGGTAGGGGCCGTTGTCCCGAACGGCCCTCGAGCGCCACGGATGCACCCTGACCGCAACGTCGTAGGTTGCGCGCTTGCGCGCAACTCGCCCAACGATCGCTGATGTGGCGCGACAAGCGCGCCAGCTACGGACGGCAGACGATAATGCACGCGAGCGGATGGATCCCGCCGCCCCCACTCAAGCGATTGACCCGCCGGTCTCTTCTGCCCGAGGTCCTCGCCCGCCGTGATGCGCGAATGATGACGGCGAACCGGAAACCACTGAACCCTCGAAATACATCGAACGCCTTCCGCGTATTCCGTGCGTTCCGTGGGCCACAAAAAGCGCGGCGGGCGCAAAACGTCTTTGTGCTTTTCGAGTTTTTTGTGGCCAATCCGCTCGTGCCTTCGACTGCGGCCGGCACGCCCGCGCGCCATTTCTTCCCATCGTGAAACCCTCCCCTCACGGCCGTGCGGCATTCGGCTTCATCTTCGCGACCGTCACGCTCGACATGCTGGCGCTCGGCATCATCGCCCCCGTGCTGCCGGGATTGATTCTCGAATTCGAAGGCGGCGACATCTCGCGCGCCGCCCAGGTTGCCGGCTGGTTCAGCTTCATCTGGTCGTTGATGCAATTCTTCGCCGCGCCCGTGCTCGGCGTGTTGTCGGATCGCTACGGGCGGCGGCCGGTCGTGCTCGTGTCGCTCCTCGGACTCGGGCTCGACTACGTGCTGATGGCGGTCGCGCCGTCGCTCGGCTGGCTGCTGGTCGGACGCATCATCTCGGGCATCACCTCGGCAACCTACGCCGTCGCGGCGGCGTATATCGCGGACGTCACGCCCGAGGAACAGCGCTCCGCGCGCTTCGGGATTCTGAGTTCGTCGTTCGGCCTCGGTTTCATCATCGGTCCGGCGCTCGGCGGCTTTCTCGGCGGCATCGATCTGCGGCTGCCGTTCTGGGGCTCGGCGCTCCTCTGCCTCGGCAATGCGGTTTACGGATTCGTGGCGTTGCCCGAATCGTTACCGCCGGAAAACCGCGCGCCGTTCTCGTGGGGACGCGCGAATCCTTTCGGCGCGCTGAAGCTGCTGCGTTCGCATCCTGAACTCTCGGGCTTGTCGTGGGTCGTCGGCTTGACGTCCTTCGCCCACGCCGCGCTGCCCAACTTGATCGTGCTCTACATGGGTTACCGCTACGGCTGGGGCGAGAGCGCCATCGGCCTCGCGGTGACCGCGATCGGTGCGACCGCCGCGATCGTCGGCTTGTGGCTTGTCGGCTTCAGCGTGAAACGCCTCGGCGAGCGCGGCACGTTGCTCCTCGGCCTCGTCGCGGCGACGGTCGGGTTTCTGGTCTACGCGTTCGCGTTCCGCGCGGAGCTGTTCATCGCAGGCATCGGCATCATGGCGCTGTGGGGACTCTCCGGCGCCCCGCTGCAAACGCTCATGACGCGCCACGTCTCACCGTCCGAACAAGGCCAGTTGCAAGGCGCCGTCACCGGCCTGCGCTGCCTGACCGGCATGCCCGGCCCGCTGGTGTTCGGCTGGATTTTCAGCCAATGCGTCGGGCCGACGGCACCCGTGCATTTTCCCGGCGCGTCGTTCTTCGTGGCGAGTGCGATCATCGGCATTTCTGCGATTGTTGCCGCGCGAGTAACGCGAGATCCTCACTGAACGACAGAATGAACTTTGCTCGTCCAACTCCGCCTTGAGGGTCAGTCCATTTGTCGCAGACTCGCCACGACAAAACAAGTCACGTTGAATCTGCAACATGAAGAAGCTTCGAATTAGCGGTGGCATCGGCGTCGACTATAGGCTCCCCGACAACCCGGAACTCGCGGCTATCATGTCGCGAGTGCTATCGAACATCGTTCGGGTGAACGCCCTCGTCTCTCTGTATGAGAGCATTCGAGCATTCGACCACAAGCCGCGGGGGCGCTCGAACATCCATCTGACCGAAATCCTCCGGTCTACGGTTGTTTTGATGCACGCTGCTCTCGAGGATGGGCTACGAGGATTGCTCCGGTTTCGTATGCCGCGCACGAAAGAAGCGTTCGATGCCATTCCACTCGCGGGCCTTAACGAAGTTGGGCGCCCCGAGAAATTTCTTCTCGGGGAACTCGCGCGGTTTCGCGGTAAAACGGTCGACGAGGTTTGGGACGCGTCCCTCGAAGCACATTTGTGCCGCCAGTCATTCAATGACACCACCGATGTTGCACGGGCATTGCGGACCTGCAGGATCGATCTATCGGAGGTCGAGTCCCTCATGAAGCCGCTATCAGAGATGATCCGTCGGCGTCACCACATCGTCCACAATGCAGACATCAATGAGAAGAAGGGACACGCCGGGCACCAGTTTGCCAGATCGATCGGCGCAGCCGATATCAAGGAATGGAACGACGCGATATTCGTGCTCTTCACGACGATCGTAATCCAGGTCACCTCGGAAAGGAGCGAGAGGGCACACGGCTGAAGAGGGTATCGAACTCGGCACCAGGTCTTGAGAAGTCTTTGGGATAGGCTACTTCCCTTCGATCCAGCGCGCGCGGAAGCCTTGTTTCAGCAACTTTACGGGTAAGT
Organism: Candidatus Didemnitutus sp.; assembly: GCA_041906465.1. Classification (GTDB taxonomy): domain Bacteria; phylum Verrucomicrobiota; class Verrucomicrobiia; order Opitutales; family Opitutaceae; genus Didemnitutus. The sequence continues at coordinate 29,690 of JAYRJE010000010.1, forward strand.
GCGGGAAGGCAGCGGTGAGTTTCTCGTGCAGACTGTGCACGCCCCACTCTTCGCTCGTGCCGTGGTGGATCACGATCATCGGGTAGCCCGCGTCGTCCGCCCACTCGGTTTCGGTCCAGGTCTTGATGCGGTCGTCGATCGTCACGCACATGTCGGCGCCGAGCTTCACGAAATCCCACGGCACGCAGCCGTAACCGGTCCCGACGCCGAGCTTCTCCACCTTGCGCCGCGAGTCGCCGTAGAACGCGACGCCCGGCTGGCCGATCGTGGCGAAGGATTTCGCGAGGCGTTTCGCCAGCTCTTCCGCCGTCACCGCCGGAGAAATGCGGATGATGCGATACGGATTTTTTTTCACGAGCACATCGCTCTCGGCAAAGCCGAGGTGCTTCACCAACGCGTCGGGCACGCCGCCGGGCATTTTGTCCACCACGTCGTGCGAACGGATGACGACGAGGTTGTGCTCGCGAATCCATTTCAGCTTGGCGTCGCGCGTTGGAATCATGGCGTCGCGCGCCGCCGGAGAAATCTGTCCCGCCTGCTCCTCGAAGCCATCGAGGTCGAAGTGACTGAAGAACGTCGGCTCGTGCGCAACGACCACGTTGCAACCGGCCGCGAGCGCGTCGCGCAGCGCGTCCCACGAGGGAGTCCAGACCACCGCAATGCCTTTCACCTCGGTCTGCGGATCGCCGACGATGATGCGGTCGACGGACGGCTCCGGCACGGTGTGCAGCGCACGAAGCCAGGCGTTGAGTTCGCCCGCGCGGAGCGGCGCGGTGGCGGCGGGAGGCGTTTTCATCGGGGAAGAGGGTTCGGCGGTGGTCGACGTCGCCAGCAGGCCGGCGGGAGAAAGTAACAGCGCGAGCGCCGCAGGGAGGCAACGGAGCGATTTCATACGGGCGATGCCTAGCAAGGATGTCGGCGCTTGGCACGGTCGCATCGGTCGTGGCGCTCAAGCGGTTGAATGTCCCGCGCGCCTTTCGGCGTGCGCGGCGGCGGATTGCGCGCAGATTCAAGTGCCTCGTCGCCCGTCGCCGTTCGCCGCATGTCGCTCTCCTCAACGCTCCGCCTCCTGCTCTGCGCCGGCTGCGCGCTGGCGCTGCTCGGCGGCTGCGTGCCGCGTGAAGATCGCGTGATCCGGTTGCGCGCCGCGTTTTGGAGTCCGCCGGGCGTCGAGGAGGAGATTGCGCGGCGGTTCGAGGCCAAGCATCCGGGCGTGAAGGTTGAACTCATGATCACCGGCGGTCGCTACGCGGAGAAGCTCCAGTCGATGATCGTCGCCGGCAACGAGCCGGACATCCTCATGGCGCAGGACGTGTTCTTTCACGACTGGGCGGCGCGCAACGTGTTCCTCGATCTTACGGACCTGATCGCCGAACTGGATGCACGCGATCCGTTCATGCCGGCGCCGCTCGCCGTGTTCAACACGCCGAACGCGCGCCGCTACGTCGTCCCCACCGACTGCAACGCGGAGGTCGCCTACGGCAACATCGCCGCGGCCGAACTCGCGGGCGTGACGTTTCCGTGGACGTCTTTCACCTGGGAGCAGCTGGAAGCACTCGGTCCGACGCTCACGCGGCGCGCCAATCCGCAATCGCCGACCGAGTTCCTCTGCGCGCTCCCGCCCGAGCAATACTTCTTCGTCGCCTTCGGGGCGCGCGTCGTGGACGACCCGTGGCATCCGCGTGAGGTCGTGGCCGATTCGCCGGAAGCCATCGCGGCGATCGAATACTGGCGCCGCATGCACCAACTCGGCTGGGCCGTGCCGCGCAGCACCGTGCTCGACCAAGGCGAGTCGGAGATGTTTCGGGACGGTCGCATCGCCTTCATTTTCTGGGGGCGCAACTCCTCGAAATTCATCCGCACGAATCCGACGTTGCGCTGGGACATCGCGCCGTTACCGGGCGGCGCGCAATCGCGCGGCGTGCCGCACATGACGACTGCCCTCGGCATCTCGCGGCGGACGAAACATCCGGAACTCGCGAAGGAATTTCTGCGTTTCTATCTGACCGACGAAGCCGTCTCGGTGCCCGTCAACGCCGGCCACATCGTGCCCGCGAAACGCCGGCAGGCGACCGGGCCGTTGTTCATGTCCACCGCGCCGCCGCGTTCGATGCAACGCTTTGTCGATCCGATGGAGGCAAGCGGGCTCACCAATCTCGTTTACTGCCCCGGCCGGCTCGAATTGGAGGAGATCGTCCGCAAGCGGCTGGAGCAGTCGCTCGCCGAGCCGGATATTCCCGCCGCGGACATCGCCCGCGGCTTGGCCGGCGACGTGCGCGCTTGGCTGACAAAGCAACAACAGCGCGGAGTGCTCTGATGCGCACACGTCTCCAGCAGCATCGTCGTATCGCGTTCTGGTTTCTATTGCCGAACCTCGTCGGCTTCGTCGCGTTCACGGTGTGGCCGGTGCTTGCGTCGTTCCTACTGGCGTTCACGTCGTGGGATTTGCTGACGGCGCCGCGCTGGATCGGGCTCGCCAATTTTGTCCAGTTGCTCGGCTTCCATCATGATGGCACGGCATGGGCGGCGAACGATCCGGCGTTCTGGCAATACCTCGGCAACACGCTGTTCCTGATGCTCAACCTGCCGGTGAACATGCTCGGTTCGCTGCTGCTCGCGATGCTGCTCAACCAGAAACTCCGCGGCACCTACGCTTACCGGCTCGTCTATTTTCTGCCGAGCGTCCTCGCCGGCGTGCCGATCTATTATCTCTGGCGCTGGATCTACAATCCGAACCACGGCCTGCTGAACACGCTGCTGGAATACGCCGGCATCGCCGGTCCCGACTGGCTCGGCTCGGCGCTGTGGGCGAAGCCTGCACTCATGCTCATGGGCTCGTGGATGGCGATCGGTGGCTCCGGCATGATCCTCTACCTCGCCGCGCTGCAGGGCGTGCCGCAGGAGCTGCACGAAGCCGCCCGCCTCGACGGCGCGAACGCCTGGCAACGCTTCCGCCACATCACGTGGCCGGCGGTGATGCCGGTGACGTTTTTCATTTTCACGATGGGCATCATCTACGGGCTGCAATCGGGCCTCGACTCCGCCTACGTGATGACCGGCGGCGGCCCGAACGGCTCGACGACCACGCTCGGCTTCTACCTCTACCAAAAGGCCTACCTGCGCTTCGAAATGGGCTACGCCTCCGCGCTCGCGTGGGTGCTCTTCACGCTCGTGCTCGGCCTCACGCTCATCCACTGGCGCCGCGGCAAACAGGGGCTCGGGATGTGAATCGGTGGAATCAACGGAGAAACACGAATGCACGACGGACGCGGAAATTTTCAACACCGAGGACACAGAGATCACAGAGGGTTGCTCGCCGTGTCTTCTGTGACCTCGGTGTTAAACTGGATTGGCTGATCGCATCGGCATGAAACTCCACCGCCGCAGTCTCTGGCACGTGCCGCTGATCCTCGTCGGACTGACGATGCTGCTGCCGCTCGCGTTCATGTTCGCCACGGCGCTCGCCGAGCCCGGCCAGGCATTGCGCACCGGCGGCACGCTGCTCGACTACGTCGTGCCGCGCTCGTGGCGGTGGGAGAATTTCGCCGAGGTGAACCAGTTGATCCCGTTCGCCCGCTTCTACGCGAACAGCTTGTTCGTCGCTGCGGTCGTCACGATCGGGCAAGTGCTCACGAGCGCGTGCGCCGCGTATGCGTTCGCGCGACTCGAGTGGCGCGGCCGCGATGTCGTGTTCACGTGCTACCTCGCCACGATCATGGTGCCGGTCGCGGTCACGATGCTGCCGAATTTCATCGCGATGAAATTCCTGCCCGAGGCGCTCGATAGCGTGGCGCCGTGGGTAAACTGGTCCGCACAACGCGTGCTCGGCACGACGGCCGCCGACCCGAATATCGGACGTCTCGTTGGCATCGATTCCTATTTCGCGCTCATCGTGCCCTCGATGTTCTCGGCCTACGGCACGTTCATGCTGCGGCAGTTCTTCCTCTCGATTCCCCGCGATATCGACGAGGCCGCAGAGATCGACGGCGCGAGTCACTGGACGATTTTCTGGCGACTGATTCTGCCGCTCGCACGTCCGGGCCTTGCGACGCTCGCGGTATTCACGTTCCTCGGTATCTGGGGCAGCTTTCTGTGGCCGCTGATTATCACGAACCAGACCGAACTCGCCACGCTGCCGCTCGGCTTGATGGCGTTTCAAAACGCCTCGAACTACGGCACCGAGTGGCACCTGATGATGGCCGCCTCGCTGCTGATCCTGCTCCCGATCGTAGCCCTCTTCCTGATCGGCCAGCGGTATTTCGTGTCGGGGCTGACGGTCGGTTCGGTCAAAGGCTGAGGCGCTGTCCGTCTTGGGTAGGGGCGCTTGCCCCCAAGCGCCCATCGCACGCAACGCGCATCACACTTAAGGGCGGTTGAGGACAACGGTCCCTACCTCGCCTGCACGCGCGCGCTAGCGGTGCTATTCGCCGGGGCGCGTGCTGCGTTGCGGTGAGCCGCGCGCACTCAGTCGTTGCGCGAACAGCCACTCGAGCACTTCCGGGTTTTCGTAGGTCACCGTCCAAGCGTCGTGGTGGTAGCCGGGGTAAATCGTGAATTTCGGCGCGCCGCCGGCGGTTTTGATGGCATCGACCATCTGCTGGGAACGCGCGATCGGCACGACCGGGTCGAGGTCGCCGTGGAAGGTCCACACCGGCACGTCGCGAAGCACCCACGCGCGCTGAATCTCGCCGCCCGCGCAGATAGGCAAGATCGCGGCGTAGCGGCCCGGGTTGTGGATCGCCAACGCCCACGTGCCGAAACCGCCCATGCTCAGGCCAGTCACGTAAATGCGATCGCGGTCGATCCGCTCTTCGCTCGCGATTTTTTCCACGAGCGCGTCGAGCGCAGCGACGTTCCACCACTCGCCCACCGGGCATTGCGGCGAGATCACCACGCACGGAAATTCCTTCCCCTGCGCGATCAGTTTGGGAAAACCGTGCTTCTTGATCAGCTCGATGTTCGTGCCGCGCTCGTTTGCGCCGTGGAGGAACAACACGAGCGGCCAGCGCTTCGTCGGGTCGGCGTCGTAGCCGGCCGGGAGATAACGCAGGAACTGGTATTCCTTCTGGATCGTGATGGTGGCGCGCTCGAGGGTTTGGGCGGCGTAGACGGGAAGCGCGGCCGCCAGCGTCGTGAACGTCAGTGCCGAGAGCAGGCAACGTCGAAGACTCTTTTTGGTCATGATATCAATCGGCGAAGGTGGGCCCAAAGGTGGTCGCCGCTGTTCCTAGCGGCGACGAGGCACGTGCCGCGAACGTGGCGCCGCTGGGACAGCGGCGCCCGCCCGCGCTGCCGCGCGACAGGCTTCTCGCTGCCCGCGTCAAAGTCGGCGCGGCTCATCGGCGTGGAGGTCCGTCACGTTTTGCGCGTCGACCAGCTTTTCACCGCCGGACGTCAGCGTCGGGTGGCGGATGATGGCGCTGCGGCCGTTGCGCAGCACGATGGCGGGATCGCTGGCCGCGTGGGCTTGGCGGCCGCGGAAGCCGTCGATCGTCACATCGGTGAACTCCTCAATCTCGAGCGCGTTCCGGCAGAAGGCCGGCAGGCCGTCCTCGAAGCCCACGGTGACGTGGCGCAAGGCGAGATTCGTCACGCCGCGGGCGAAGAACGCCGGGATGTCGTGCGCGAAGACTTTGCGCGCCGGATCCCAATGCTGGCGCAGGTCGAAATTGCCGCCGAATGATTCCTGGAGCGCGCTCGGGCGCAGCGTCAGCCGGCAATTTTCGAAAGTGACGCCTTCGATCGTGCTGCGTTCGTCGCCGTAGATCACGACGCCGTGGTCGCCGGTGGCGGTGATGTTCGAGAAGGTCACATTGCGCAGCAGGCGCGAGCGCTTTTCGTCTTCAAACTCGCGCACAGCGGAAATGTGGATCGGTTCGCCCTTGCCCCACCACTTCCCTTTGTAGAGGCGCGTCTCGATCACGATGTTCGAAAACACGAGATTCTCCACCTGCTCGGCGTAGCGCAGGTTGACGATGATGCCGCGGTTCGAGTCGCGGATGACGATGTTATTGAAAAGCAGATTGCGGAAATGGTGCTGGCCCCAGCCCACGCGCAGCGCCGCGGAGCGCGCGAGCAGCACGCAGTTTTCCACGACGATATTTTCACAAATGCCGTCGCCAAATCCGTCGGCGCACGGGCTGAACGCGATGGCGTCGTCGCCCGCGGAGATGTTGCAATCGCTGATGCGCACGTTGCGCGTGAGGCTGACGTCGAGACCGCCGCTGTTGGGCAGCAGGAGGCTCGCCTTGATGTCGAGACCGGTGAGCAACACGTCCTCGCTGCACGCGACGTGCAGGCACCAGTTGGGCGCATCGAGGAGCCTGATGTCGCGGACGAGGATGTCGCGGCAGTGTTTGAAGAGAATCAGGATCCCGGGCCGCGGCTTGTGTTTCACCGGGCCGTCGTCGGGCAGATCGTTGATCGCGAGGTAGGCGTCGCCTTGGCGCGTGTAGCGCGGCTCGAAGTCGCGCCACGTGTCGGCCTGGTCGAAGATGCCGAAGGCCTGGCCATTGCCGTCGATCGCGCCACGACCGACGATGGCGACGTTCGTCGCGCCGTCGGCGAGGATGAGCGTCGTGTTCCGCAGCTCGCTCTTGTAGGGCAACACGCGGTAGTCAGCGAGGTTCGGGCTGCCTTTGATGACCGCGCCAGCCTCGAGGTGCAGCGTCACGTTGCTCAGCAGGTCGAACGTGCCGCTCAGGTAAGTGCCCGGAGGAACGACGACCGTGCCGCCGCCCGAGGCGGAGCAAGTCGAGATCGCTCGGCTGAGCGCGGCCGTGTCGAGCGTCTTGCCGTCACCGGCGGCGCCGAAATCGCGGACGTTGTAGAAAGAGGAACTGGGAGGAGCCATGGCGTGAGCGATCACCAAACTGAAGCCGAACATGGACAGCGCGAAAGCCCACGCACTCAAGCGCGTGAGGAAGGCGGAGGCAACCCGCTGCTTCTCAGGGCGCAACCCGGCGCACGACCGCGACCCAGTCGTCAACCTCGTCCACCGGCGGCGTGCCGAGGCGCGCGCGAACTCCTCCTTTAAAAGAGTGCACGGCTCCGGCCCGAAGCGCGGCTCCGGTGCGCGGATTGAACCACTGGACGCTGAATTCGCCCGCGACCTCGCGGAGATCGAGCGTCGCGGGGCCGCCCCACGGCAGGTAGACGAGGTAAAGTTCGCCGCGCTGCGCGAGACACCAGTAGGACTCGGCACCGATCGAGTTCCCGAGCAGCTCGTCCGCCGGCGCCATTTGCCAGAATGGAATTTTCTCGCGCCGGAAAAATTCGAGCGCGATGCGGCAGAAATTCCAGCTCTGTTCCCGACTCCGGAAGTCCTCGGCGTCGATGTCGTGCTGCGGCAGCAGATATCCGAAGTAATATTCCACGCCCGCGCCGCCGCCCATGAGGTTTCCCCAAAGCACGAGCTTACGCACGTCATGCAGCGTATAGCGGCGGTGCGGGTCGGGCGCAGTGCCGTCAAAGCCGGCGTAGCCTGGGTCGGGCGGCACGCCCCACGCCCAGTTGCCCTGCTCGTCGTTCGCGACGACCCACGGTTTTCCGGCGCGCGCAGACTCCCGCACCCACTTCACCACCCAGGCATGGGTTTCGGCCCAATCATTCTGAATCGAGAGGCCCGTGAGCCGAGAGTCTGGACCGAGATGCGGGACGTAGGAGAGCTCCTGCTCGTTGGTGAAGGTGTGGAGCACGATGTTGCTCGGGTAATAGTGCGTTTCGCGGATGAACTGAGCCATTGCGCGCTGCTCGTCCGGCGTCTGCGTGTTTTCCTCCCCGAGGTTCCAAGTCAGTGCGAGCGCGTGGCCGAAGCGCGCGATCAGCTCGCGCAGGTAGAGCTTGCGCTCGCGATCGAGCCGGCCGTCGTCGAGCGCCTCCGGCACGCGTTTGATCTCGCGCGCGGGGCCGACGCGGTTGTCGTCGATTTCGTTCTCCTGGAGTTTGAAGTGGAGATGCAGGCCCTGCGTCTGCGCGTGGTCGAAGACGATGCCCCATTGGTCGAGCTTCGAGCAATCGAAGTGGAACTTGTCGTCGCGCGACGCGAACGCCCAGACGTTGTCGCCATCGCCGCCCGCGTTGTAGGGCAGAAACGAGAGCGTGTTCATACCGGAGGCAGCGAGGTAATTGATCGCGCCGATCAATCCCTTGCCTCTGCCGCCGCGCCACGTCGGGTCGCCGTCGCGCCAATCGCGCACGTGCGGTTGCCAAGTCTTGAGCGGCGCGGCGGGTTTGCCCGCGGTGGTGTCGTCGAAATCGACGTAAGCGAGCAACGTCTCCGGAGAGTCCGGTCCGGCTTTCAGGAAATACTCGCTGCTGCCCGCGAAGCGGAGGTGATGCCGGCCCACGTATTCGAGTCGGCCGTGCGCGCGGAAGTCGCGGCCGGTTTTGTCGCTCGATTCGGTCACGAAGCTTCCCTCGCGTCCGTCGAACGGGGCGAACGGCGCGCCGCTGCGATCGATCGCTGCGTCGCGCCCGCGCGTGAACGTCACGCGGTAGCGCCACTCGCCAGTGCGATCCGGCGCGAAGTGGACTCGCCAGACGTGGCCGGTTTTCGCGCCGGTGTTCGCAGCGTTGCCGTCGGCGGCGAAATAGCCGGGCACAACGTAACGCGGCGCTCCGGACGCGTGCGTAAAGGTGACTTCAAAGCTATAGTCCGAAAAGGGATTCGGCGCCGTGTCCGACTCGCTGGCGGCAGGCCCGGTGAGTTCGACGGTGAGCTTGTGCCACTGCTTGCGCTCTCCGCGCAGCGCGACGTCGCCATCGGCGGCTTTCATCGTCGCCGTGACAAGTAGCGCGAGGATCGCGCACGCAACCAAGGAAACGGAACGAAGACGCGTCATGGATGCAACTTCACCTGCCCGACGCAGCGCCGAAAGCACGCCGCCGGTAAAGCGCATGAGCCAGACAGCGCTTCGTTTCCCGGCGGAGACGGGGAACCCCGCCCTACATTGGGGCGGTCCGAAACGCGCGCGGCGACCGCGGCTTCGCGTGCTTCGCCGGTGGCGGGGGTGCGCAAAAAAGCCCGCCGGGCGTGAGCGCCGGCGGGCTTGCGATAGTTGCTACCTAACCCGTCAGAAACTTACGCGGCTCGTGAACATGAACTCCCGGGGCGCCGCCCAGAAGTTGCGATTCGCGAGGTATTGCTCATCGAAGATGTTTTTCACCATCAGGCTCATGTTGACGCGAGTGCGGTTGAGCTTGAAGGTGCCGCCGACGCCGACGCTATAAGTCTGATACCCGTCGAGTCGGCCAGGCTCGGTGAGCACGCCCGGATCGGTCGTGGAAGTGACCTTCTTATACCACGCCTCAGTGTAAGGACGGTCGCCGGAGATCGTGCCGTTCGCGGTGATGTAGGTCGCATCGAAGAAGCCGATTCGGCCGAGCTCCTTGCGGACGTAAGCGGTGAAACGATGACGCGTCGTGTAAGCGAGCTGGTGGCCGGTGCGGGTTTCCACGCGCGTGCCGGTGGTCGAGCCGCCGTTGAGATAGGTGACTGCCGCGGTGTCGCTCTTCACGTAGGAGTCGTTGTAGGAATAGCCGAAGCCGCCCTGCAGGCCCTTCGAGGCCCGCACCGCGATGTCGACTTCGAAACCTTGCGAGCGGTTAACGCCACTCTGCTCGGACGGGACGAACGGCGCGCCGTTGTTGATTTCCGGCAGCGAGACCTGCGGCAGGTTGCGAATGATATCTTTCTCTTCGACTTGGTAGATGGAGAGGACGCCGGAGACGACGTTCTTGTAGAGATCGGTCTTGATGCCGAAGTCGTAGCCTTCGCCGGTGCCGGGGATCGGACGGAACTCCGTGCCGTCCGCGCGACGGGCGAGGGCGGTGTAGAGGTTCACGAGCGAACGCGAGTAATTGGCGAAGAATGAGAGGCCCTGGACCGGCTTGAAGAGGATGCCGAATTGCGGCGAGGTCTTGGCGGGATACGTGGCGGACGTGTAGCTGAGCGTGGGCTTCTGCGGCGGCTCGAGACCGACACCGAAGCGCACGGTGTTGGCGACGGTCGGATCGCTGAGTCCTTCGCTCTCGATTTTGTCGTAGCGAACGCCGGCGAGCGTGTGGAGCTTGTCGCCGAACATCGTGAGCTGATTGATTGCATACCAGCTCTTCAGGTTGTTCTGCGCGTAGGCGCCGGTGCTGGCCGCATAGAAGACCGGATCGTTCTCCGCGAACCGCTCGGAGAGAATCCAAGTGGAGGGATCGTTGATCTGCCAGAGAACGGTGTCGTTGGGGGCACCGCTCGTCGCATATTTCACCTCGAAGCGCTCTTCGCCCATCTGATAGCCGACCAGGTTCTGCACTTTGATGCCGTGGAACTCAAAAGTGTTGTAGAGTTCGAACTGGCGGTATTTGTCCCAGGAGCCGCGGTCACCGTAGCCGAACGTGCGGCCGCCGAGCGCGGGCGAGGCGGCGGGCGGCGGGGTGCCACCGGCGGCCGGCTGCGTGCCCGTGGCGCCCTGCACCGCGAATGCGTTGGATAGACCGGAGCCGGGCGCGGAATTCTTCGTGCGATCTTCCCAGCTCACATCGGACCAGTTGAGGCGGAGGTTGAAATTCTGGTTGATGCGGTGCTGCAGCTCCGTGGTGAACGCGCGCATCTCGGTCCAGTGAAAATCGCTCTTGGCGCGGGGGTTCCAGCCGCGGCCGACGATGCGCGCCGTGTCGTCGGGATCCATCCACGGATGCAGCGGGAGCACGGTTTGCGGGCCGTCACGGTCCTGCACCATTTGCTCGAATTCCACCGTCAGCGTCGTCTCGGGACGAATCCACCACGTCATCGAAGGATAGAGCACCTTCTGGTATTTCTGAAAGCGGTCGATCCATGACTGCGAATCCTCGTAGGAACCGACGAAGCGCACCGCGAGGCTCTTGTCGAACGCCGGGATGTTCACGTCGACGGCGGCTTTGTAGAATTCGTAGCTCCCGACCTGCATCGTGGTCGAGGCGAGGAAACGCTGCACCGGGCGTTTCGTGATGTAGTTAACGCCACCGCCGGGGGCCGCCGGTCCGTAGAGCAATGAGTTCGGTCCCTTGATCACCTCGGCGCGCTGCACGGTCACCGGGTCGATCAAACGGAGACGTCGGACACCGTTGCGGTTCGGCACGAAGGCGCTTTGGCCGCGGATGTTCAAACCGAGCGTGTCGCCACCCGCGTTGTCCGAAGAAGCGGTCGGCGCCATGCTGACGCCTGAGGCGAACGAGACGATTTCGCCGAGTTCGCGCGCGCCGATGTCGTTGATGAAATTTTCGTTGAAGACCGTGAGATTGATCGGGAGGTCGATGAGCGCGGTGCGCGTGCGCGTGGCACCGATCGATTCCGGCGTGTAGTAGCCTTCTTCGGAACTGGTGCTCACCACGAACGGCGACAGCGTCACCACATCTTCGTTTTTAGCGGGAGCGGCGGCGGAGCCCGCCGTGGATTGAGCCATCGCCGGCAAAGCCGCCAGCGGCAGACCAGCCATAAGCCACCGAAGCCGGGGCGTGATCCTGGATGCGAGTTTCATAGTTTGGGGTTCAGGGTTTGCAGAGGTTGTCCCATCGCCCGCACCGCTGATCGGAGATAAGCCTCCGAATCGGGGCGCTGTCGAGCGCGTGACCAAGTGAATGGTCAGCACCAGTAAACCACCGACGCCGTTTGTGGACCCCGCGCATATTCAATCGCATGAGCCCGCGTGCGACATGTCGAGGCTCTGCTGCTCAGGGAAATTCCGGATGAGCAAAGCCAGCCGCGACACAGCGCGGTGCAGCGCGCTCCCTCATGCGATTGAACGGCCCGGGCGTTTCGCCCCCGACGCACATGGCGCGTAATGCCACCATGCAGACCGTCACCGGTGATCAAACCCGGTCGCTTTCCTCCGCCCCTTCCCTTTCTCGCTCGCTCAGTCCCCGACACGTGCGCATTGCGCCCGATTGGGCCGGCCCGCGCTCACCGTTCCGTCATACGTGGGAGGGCATCATCAACGTCGATCAGTTTCGCTGGCTCGTGCGCCGCGACATGCAGGAGCAGCTCGAAATGGCCCGTCGCGAACTGGGCGCCACGCACGTGCGCGCCGTGGGCATGTTCGACGACGAGATGCGCGTGTTCTGCGAGAGCCCCGGCGCCTTCATCGGCTACGAGCCCAAACAGCCGCGCACGAACTGGCAGACGGTCGATTACGTGATCGACTCGCTCGCCGACCGGGGCCTGCAACCCGTCTACACGACGAGCTTCATCCCGAGCGCGATGGCGTCTGGACCGACCACCGTTTTCTCCACGAAGGCTCACACGAGCCCGCCGAAGGACTGGCGCCAGTGGGAACGCTTCGTGCGCGAGCACGTGCAGCATTGCGTCGACCGTTACTCGCTCGACGTCGTGCGCCGCTGGCCCTTCGAAGTCTGGAACGAGCCAAACCTCCAAGGCTGGTTCTGGGGCGGCGATCAAGCGGCGTTCTACCAACTCTGGGAGTCGACCTATCGCGCAATCAAATCCGTGGACGGATCGCTCCAAGTAGGCGGCCCGTCCACCGCACGCGCCGAGTGGCTCGAGGAGTTCCTGGCCCACGCGCGCCAGCGCGACTGCGCGCCAGACTACCTCATCACGCACATCTATCACAACGATAGCGCTGCCGATCACCCGCTCGCGCCGTTTGACCCTGAGGCAACCACCCGCGGCAGCAACTCGCCCACGTTCGCAATGGATGTTATCCGTGGCGCGCGAAGCTTGATGAAGCGCTGCGACTTCCGTGGTCAGTTGCACTGGAACGAGTGGGGCCGCTCCTTCCACGCCGTCGATCACCACCGCGAACAGCCGTCGGAGGCCGCTTTCATCGCACGCCTGCTCGGTGATGTTTCCCAAGAGGCGGACGTGCTCTCCTATTGGTGCCTGAGCGACATTTACGACCAGGTCGGCTACGGCCGCGAAGCCTTCTTTGGCGGCTATGGCCTGCTGAACCTTCAAGGCCTGCGCAAGCCGGCCTATCACGCCTTTGAACTGATGGGGAAACTCGGCACCGAGCGCGTCGCCGTCACGGGGGAAAATCTCGACGCCACGTGCCATGCGATCGCAACGCGCGCCGGCCGGCGCGCACACGTGCTCGTCTACGCGTCGGAACTGCACGACGAGCAGTCGCGCCGCAATGTCGAGGTCGCACTGCAGCTTCCGGCGGGCGCGCAGGCCGGGCAGCTTTTCCGCGTCGATTCCCTTGAGAACAACGTCCTCGCTCGCTGGGAAGGACTCGGCAAGCCGGCGTATCTTTCCCGCGAGCAGACCCGCGAACTCGCCCACGACAACACGCTGAAGCCATCATCGGTTCCGGTCCGACTCGAAGCACAGGCACCGCACACGATCGCGCACTTCACGCTGGAGAGCCCCGGTATCGCCCTGCTCGAGGTCACGCTACCGAACTGAGGCTGCGTCAAGTAACGCATGCGCCCTCCCTGTTCCCGTGGGCAGGGCTTCACCTCGCGTGAAGCCTCGGTCGCAAGCGCGGCGCCCCGCGTCACGACAGCCTCAACACCAGGCCGAGGCCGACAATTCTTCCGGATTTAGGGGATAAGCAGGAGAAACCGGGTCCCGCCCTTCACCGCGTTTTGTCCAGCGCCAGCTCCTCCAGTAGTGCGTGGCCAAAGAAGGTCGTCGTGTAGAGCACCGTCATCGCGCGGCGCCGCACGTAAGCCATGCTACACGGATGATAAATGGCGCCATCGAGATTCGGGTCCTCACCCCGATACTGCTGACGCAAGCACCACCCCAATGCCCGACGTCCCGCAGCGAGATGCGCCGGGTCGTGGGTGAGCCGATGCAGGTCGTAGAAGAGATACGCCCAGATCGCCGTCCCCTTGTCGTCGACCGGATCGGTGGGCTCGGCGCGCTTGAAAAGATAAGTCCAACTGCCGTCGGGGCTCTGGCAGGAGATCACTTTCGCGGCGAGTTCGCGCGCGAGCGCCAGGTATTTTTCGTCACCGGAAAGCCGGTAGCCATCGAGGTAGCCCTCGATCACCCACGCGTGACCTTTAATGTCGGGGTCCCAGATATCCTTGTTCTCATCGCGAAGCCACGCGCGTGCGAGCAGGCCTGATTCGCGGCCCATGTGCCGCAGGTGGCTTTCCAGAAACTCGCGCCCGGCCGCCGCGACCCGCGCTTCGCCCGTCGCCGCGTGCAAGCGACGGAATCCGATCGTGCCGAACAACGACTCGTCGAGCGTGTGCGGCGTCCAGCGTTGCCGTTCGAAAATCCAATCCTGCGGAATCACCGGATACTCGCCCATCAGGCGTTCCGCGGCGGCGACGAGCGAACGCATTCGCTCGAGATAGCGCGGCTCCTTCGTCTCTGCGTAAGCCGACATCCAGCCCCATCCGGCCATGAACAACGAGTCCGCCGTCGAGGCGTATTCCGCCCAACCCTGCGGGGTCGCGCGCGAAGGTTCCCAGCGCACCGTCGAAATCCCGCGCGCCGGATGCGACGCCGTCGTCACCTCGAACGCGAGGCTACGTTGCGCCGCCGCCAATGCCGCGGTCCGCATTTCTGCCGCGCGCGCCGCGTCCGGCTCAAGTCGCGCGAGCTGCAGCAACAGGTCGATCGACGGCCCCCACGCCCAGATCCAGTGCGCCATGCGATGCGCCTTTTGCGTCGGATCGTAGACGAGATTGAAACCACCCTCGAACATGCTGCCGCGCTGCCGCACTTGGTTGCTCAGCAAGTTGCGCCCGACCGCCAGCGCCGCCTCGCGCAACCGCGCCCGCTCATTCCACCACTGCTCCGGCCATTCGCGGGCTTGGCGCGCCAACGGCGTCGCGGCGACCACATGCTCACTCAACAGAAGTGGCTCCGCGCCGGCGCGCTCCCATCGCGTCACCCGTCCCGCCCAATTCGCGGGGATCGTTCGCAACGTCTCGCTCACGTGCTCGCGGGGAGCGGCGCGCCGGCGAAGATACAGCTCGGGCACGCGAATATTTTCGCCGCGCAAATGCAGCAGGTTCTCACCCGCCTCGAGTTCGGCGAGCGGGACCGTCACCTCGTCGCGCTGCGCCCCGCCAGCCGATGAGAAGCGACCGTTCAGTTTCCACGTGCCGTGCGCCCCCGCACCGAAACGAATCACCAGCTCCCAACCCGTCGCCGGGACGAACTCGCTAAAGAAATAGATGTTCTGCGCCTCGGCCAGCAGCGCCGATCCATCGCCTGCGCCGGGCGGGGGCGGCAGGTAAATTTCGCCCGGTTCGCCGACGTCGGCACCGACTTCGGGTTTCGATAAACCATCCGAATAGATTCGCAGCTCGCTCGCCGCCTCGCGGGCCGGCGCGGTTATTACGAGCCGCCGTTCGGGCGCCGAAAATTCGACGTTCCATGCTTCGCCCGCCTGCGCTCCGACCAAGAGCAGCCATCCCATCGCGCCAGCCAGCCACGTGCGCCGCTGCATGTCGCGGGCCTCAGGCAACACCGACACTCACGTGTTCCGGCTGCGCCACGCGCGGCTCGACCCACACGCTCTTCATCAGGTGAACGCGAGTGGACTCGCGCATGCCCTTCTCAAAATGCCGCATCTTGTCGACGATGCAGTCGACGACCGCGATCCCGACTTCGCTCGCGCCGTCATCGAGCCCGCCGTCGAACGGCGCGGCGGCGCACCCGAGACCGAGCCAGACCGCGTGGTGTCCCGCGGCCCGCGCACGTGCGACCACGGCGCTGTCCGTCGCAATCACCGTCATCGGCTCATGCGCCTCGAACCAGCGCTCGAAGTTTTCGTAATCCGCCTCGCCCGCGCCGGAGAGAAAACAAACCGGCACCGTGCCCGGACGCGATTCGCTGAGCTGACGCAAGAAACACCCGTGGACGATGCCGTTGCTCGAAGCATCGAATTGCGCCGACAGAACCAAGCCCACGCGGTCGAGGCCGAGCCGACGGGCCTGGCGGCAGACACTTTCCATGTTGCGGTAGTGGTCGGGACAAACGACGTCGACCCAGTCGGCCAACCGGTGATCGTTGAAACCCACGAGCGCGAAATCGTTCCAGGCCGGCGTCAGCAGCGAGAAATCGAAATGGTGGTGCACCGGAAAGATCACGCCTTCGATGCCGCGCGCGCGCACAATCTGCACCAGACGCCCGGCTGTCATGCCGGGCTCGCGCGTCCAGATTTCCTCGAGGTGATAGCCCAGCTCCTCGGCGCGCTGACGAGCATGTTCAAAGTGGGCACGTGCCTCCCGGTCCTGCCGCCAGTGATTCCGCTGCGGCTCCTGATTGATCCACGCGATCGGCAAGCTGCCCGCGCCGGCCTTGTCACCGCGCAGCAACGCCAGATTGCGGGCCGCCACGTTGGGCCGGTAACCCAGTTCATCCGCCATCGCCTGCACCTTGCGCCGCGTTTCCAGCGGGATCGAAGGCGAATTCTTCAGCGCGAGACAGATCGTGCTCGGATGGACGCCGCAGGCCTGGGCGATGTCGCGCTGGGTGATGGGAGGTGACGACGACATGAACTCCTTGGGGTGAACAGCGGGCGCACTCTAGCCTCTATTTCGTCGTTGCGGAATGGGGCCGCTGGGAGAAAACATGTGTTTCCTGGCACGCGCTATGTCGCACCCCATCGATCCCACCATTAAAACGCGGCTGCTGTTGCGCCCCGTGAAATCACCGCTCGGCACGATTCGCCTCGGCGGTATCAACCAGGGCGGATTCGGCGTCGGACATCCCACGCCGCGCACGGTGCCCTGCTATGGTATCGTGCAAATTCTCAACGGCTCGGGCATCTACTCCGATCGCCACGTGCGCCCGATGAATGTGGAAAAGGGCGACCTCGTCATCTTCTTTCCCGGCCTGGCACATCGGTGCGGCACGCGCCCCGGCGATCTGTGGGATGAACTTTGGTTCGAATTTGAAGGCCCCGCTTTCGATCTCATGCGCAAGACGGGGCTGCTCGATCCGAAGCGGCCGGTGCATCACCCGCAGAATGCCGAGCGTTGGTTCAAGCGCTTCTTCCAGATTATCCCGCCGCTGCACCTGCGCGAGAAGACGCCGCCGCAGGTCATCGTGAGCCGTTTCATCGCCGTGCTCACGGAAATCCTCGCCGACAGCGATGCACCCGAGGAATCGCCCGCTCCGCAGGACGACTGGGTCACGACCGCGTGCGAGTTACTCGGCGCACACCAAAGCTCCTCCGCGATGGAGCCCGAGCAGGTCGCGCGGAAACTCGGTTTTTCCTACGAGTCGTTTCGCAAGCGCTTCAAGGATGCCGTGGGCACCGCGCCCGGCCGTTATCACCTCGACTCGCGCATCGACCGTGCCGCCGCGCTGCTTCACCAGGGACGCCACACGATCAAGGAAATCGCCGCAGAGCTGAAATTTTGCGACGAGTTCTATTTCTCGCGTTGCTTCAAACGTCGCTTCGGCCAGTCGCCGCGTGCCTTCCGCAAACGCGTGCGCGGGTGAGTTTCGCCGCGAAGTAGCAGCCGACCCTCAGCTGCCGTGACCGATGTCGATGCACCTCGGCTCAACCGCATGAGCCCCCGGTCCGTCGCGAGCGCCCGCACGACGCCTTCCTTCCTCGGTCGCATGTCACTCACTTTTCCGCGGAATTTCACTTGGGGAGTCGCCGCCGCCGCTCCGCAGATCGAGGGCGCCGCATTCACCGACGGTAAGGGCGAGTCCGTGTGGGACCGCTTCGCGCGCGTGCCCGGCAAGATCACCGGCGGCGCCAACCTCGACGTCGCCTGCGATCACTACCGGCGCTATCCGCGCGACTTCGCGCTGATGCGGCAGCTGGGCGTGAAGCATTATCGTCTCTCGCTCGCGTGGCCGCGGATTTTTCCCACCGGCGACGGTGCGGTGAATCAAGCCGGCATCGATTTCTACGACCGTCTGATCGATTCGATGCTCGCGCACGGCATCACGCCGTGGGTGACGATGTTTCACTGGGACCTGCCGCAAGCGCTCGAGGACGAAGGCGGCTGGCGCGTGCGGCGAACGCCGGAAGCGTTCGGGCGCTACGCCGACACGATCGTGCGCGCCTATGGCGATCGCGTGAAGCGCTGGATTACGCTGAACGAGATGCGCTGCTTCACCATCCTGGCCTACGGCGACACGATTCGCCCGCCCGGCGTCCAAGAAGGCGATCGCGTGGTCAATCAAACCTACCACCACGCCTTGCTCGCCCACGGTCACGGTGTCCGCGCCGTGCGCGAACACGGCGGTCGCAGCGCACAGGTCGGCCTCACCGACGATAGCACCGTGCCCGTGCCGGTCTTTGAAACTCCGGAGCACATCGCCGCCGCCAAACGCGCGTTCGTCGAATGGAACATCCGCTCGATCGATCCGATCTTTCGCGGACGCTACACGGCGCAATACCGGCGAATCACCGGGAAAAACGCCGCGCGGGTCGAGCGAGGTGACTTCGCCCTCATCAGCCTGCCCACCGACTTCTTCGGCCTGAATATCTACACCGGCAAATACGTGCGCGCCGCGCGCGGCGGTTTCGAGGAGTTGCCGTTTCCTGCAGGCTTCCCGACAGCCGACGCCAGCTGGCTGCGCCTCGTGCCGCAAGCGATGTATTGGGGCTCGCGCCTCGCCACGGAAATCTACGGCGCGAAGGCAGTCTACATCACAGAAAATGGCGCCGGCTACGACGATGTGCCGACGGCCCGCGGCGAGATCCTTGACCTGCACCGGCGCCAATACGTCCGCCAATGCCTCGGTGAACTGCACCGGACGATCGACGACGGCTCGCCCGTGCGCGGCTATTTCTTTTGGGCGTTCATGGACAATTTCGAATGGCTCGATGGCTACACGAAGCGGTTCGGCATCTGCTACACCGATTACGCCACCCAGAAGCGCACGCCGAAACTCAGCGCCCATTGGTATCGCGAGGTCATGCAGCGCAATGCGCTGGTGTGAGCTGACAGCCTCGATGTAAGCCGCGAAATCCTCACGAATTCCGCTACCTCGCTTCTCCGCCCACGAGAGACTCCCCGACGTGCTCAAGCGAGTGAACGAAAACTCGCTGTCGGCTCAGGCCTCGTTTGACTGTGAATCACGGTCATGCGTTTCCTTTGCCGCCTCGCCTTGCTCCTCCTGTGCGGAACGTCCGCGCTCGCGCGCCAGGAAATTCCGCTGGTCGATGGCTGGCGGTTCATCCGACAAGATGCCGGAATCGGCGCCGTGCCCGATGCGAACTGGTCGACCGTGTCCGTCCCGCACACGTGGAACGCGCAGGACGGCGCCAACGGCCGCGCCGCGGACCCGCGCTTGCCGGACGGTTACTACCGCGGCCCCGCCTGGTATTCTATCGCGCTGCCGCTGCCGGCCGATTGGGGTAACGGTCGCCGCGTTTACGTGCGCTTCGAAGCCGTCGCTACGGTCGCGGATGTTTTCGTCGGCGATCGCCACGTCGGACAACACCGCGGCGCGTTTACGGCGTTCGCGTTCGACCTCACGCCGTATCTGCGCCCCGACCAGCCCAACGTGCTGAACGTCCGCGCGGACAACAGCCGCTTTCCCGACATTGCGCCGCTCTCGGGCGACTTCACGATTCATGGCGGCCTCTACCGCCCCGTGACGCTTGTCGTTACTGAGCCGACGCACGTCGCATTCGTTGCCGGCAGTCGCGGCGTGTTCGCCGACACACGTCGCCTCACGGCCGACGAAGCGCAACTCGAGATCCGCTCCACCGTCACCAATCCTTCCGATCGTCCCGAAGAATTGGTCGTCGCCACGACGCTGCGCGATCGCGACCGCCAGCCCGCGGCGCGCACCGAGTCAAAGCTCACGCTCGCTCCGCGCGAGACGCGCGAGATCAGCCAGACGCTCACCGTGCCGCGTCCGCACCGCTGGCATGGCCGCCGCGATCCGTATCTCTATCAACTCGCCGTCTCCCTCCGGCAGGGCGAACGCGAGATCGACACTGTCGCCCAATCGGTCGGCCTGCGCACCGTCGCGATCGACGAGGCTCGCGGCTTCCTGCTCAACGGCGAACCCTACCCGATCCGCGGCGTGAGCCGCCACCAAGACCGCGCCGGCTACGGCTGGGCCGTTTCCGCGGAGCACGAACGCGAGGACATGCGCCTCATCGCCGACATGGGCGCGACGGCCATTCGTCTCGCGCACTACCCGCAGAGCGAGCGCATCCACGCCCTCGCCGACGAACTCGGCCTCCTGTTGTGGGAAGAAATTCCCAACATCGAACGCGTGCCGTCCCTGCCTGAGTTTTTCCCCAATCTCCAGCAGCAGCTCCGCGAAATGATTCTCCAGGGCTACAACTCGCCCTCGATCGCGTGGTGGGGGCTCTTCAACGAGGCCAAAGCCGTCTGGCAAACGCCGATGGGCGCGCCGCCCGAGCGCTACCACGATCAACTCCGCCGCGACGTGCTCGCGCTCGACGACTCGCGCCTGATCGTCGGCGCCTCGTGGCTGCGCCACCGCGATCCGGTGCACGACGGCGTGCCCTACCCGGCCTTCAATCAATACCCCGGCTGGAAATACGATCAGCCCGACGACATGGGACGCATTGTCGACCTGATCTACACCAACCACGGCAAGCGCGTCGCCATCGCCGAATACGGCGCCGGCGCGAGCCCGCAGCACCACCTCGAGACCGGCCTCGGCACGCCGAAGAGCACCGAGACGCCGTTTCACCCGGAGGAATGGCAGGCGATCGTGCACGAGGGCAATTGGCGCCACCTCGCGAACAACCCGAAGCTCTGGGGCAGTTTCGCCTGGGTGATGTTCGACTTCAGCGCCGACTACCGCAACGAAGGCGAGCGACCTGGCTACAACGACAAAGGCCTCGTCACCGCCGACCGCCGCATCCGCAAGGACGCCTACTTCTTCTACCAAGCCAACTGGACCACCGCGCCGATGGTGCACCTCGTGAGCAAACGCATGAGCACGCGGCAGCTCAACCCCGCACCGGAGATCAAGGCCTACTCGAACGGCGAAACCGTCGAACTCGTCGTGAACGGCCATTCACTGGGAAAAAAGAATCCTGACGCGATCGCCGTTTGCCGATGGGAAAACGTCTCCCTTCAACCCGGCGCCAACCGCGTCGAAGCCATCGCCCGCCGTCGTGACGGCAGCGAAGTGCGTGACGCCGCGGAGTGGTTCGTCGCGACGAAGTGATCCGCATGCGTTCACCTTCGCCAGAGGCCTCGCCACAAAAAGCGCCGAAACCTCTTTGTGCTGTTTGCGGCCCCGTCCCAACTGCCCTGATCGCGGTGATCACTCCCTGAGCTAACATGGCGACCGTCCACCTTCGCGGCCTCGAGAAAAACTTCCCGGCTTCCGGCAAAACCGCCGCGTTTGCCGCCGTGAAACGCATCGACCTCGAGGTGCGCGACGGCGAATTCATGGTGCTCGTGGGACCATCGGGGTGTGGCAAATCCACCACGCTGCGCATGATCGCGGGACTCGAGGAGCCCACCGGCGGCGAGATTCTCATCGACGGTCGCGTCGTGAACCACGTGCCGCCGAAGGATCGCGACCTGGCAATGGTATTTCAAAACTACGCGCTCTACCCGCATCTCACCGTGCGCGAGAACCTCGGATTCGCTCTGCGCATGCGCGGGACGACATCGGCCGAGATCGAACAGCGCGTCGCCGAAGCCGCCGCGCTGCTCGGCCTCGGCGACATGCTCGACCGCCTGCCGAAAACGCTCTCCGGCGGCCAGCGCCAACGCGTCGCGCTCGGCCGCGCCATCGTGCGCCGTCCGAAAGTCTTTCTCTTCGACGAACCGCTCTCGAACCTCGACGCGAAGATGCGCGCCTCCATGCGCACCGAGATCGCGCGGCTGCACGATCGGCTCGGTGCGACCATGATCTACGTCACGCACGACCAGACCGAAGCCATGACGATGGGCGACCGCATTTGCGTCATGAACGGCGGCGAAGTCATGCAGCTCGACACGCCGCTGGACCTCTACCGGCGGCCGGCAAATCGCTTCACCGCCGGCTTCATCGGGTCACCACCGATGAATTTCCTCGAGGGCTCGCTCGACGTTGCGGGTGGCGCAGCCGTATTTCGCTCCGGCGGCGGCACCGTTACGTTGGCGTTGCCTGCCTCCACCACATTGTCTCACCGGTCTGTGACGCTCGGCGTGCGACCGGAACACCTGCGCCTCACCATGGATGCCGACGGAACCGATGGCTTCCCGGCGCGCGTCGAACTCGTCGAACCACTCGGCGCCGAGACCCTGATCCACGTCATGGTCGAGGAGCACATGTTGATCGCGCGCGCCGCTGCCGATGCCCGCGTCACGCGCGGCGACCGCGTATATTTACAGCCCGATTCGGCGGAGCTGCATCTCTTCGACGGCGCCAGCGCTACCCGGCTGGTGATGAAGTGGGACTCGATTCCCGACTGAGCCCCGCCTCGCGTCACCACCAGTTCCGCTCGCGCGCGGCCGCAAGCGCATCGCGCAACGGCGGCAGGTGCGGCATCCAACCCTTTTCCCACTCGAGCGAAACCACTCCGCGCCACTGCGCGTCGTCGAGCAGCCGCCGCAATTCCCTCATCGGAAACTCGCCGCGCCCGGGCAGCACGAGATCGTATTTCCCGTCCGCAACCGTGACGCTGTCCTTCACATGCACGTGCCGCACCGACGGCGCGATCGCCTGCCACGTCACGTGTAACGCTTCGCCGCCTTTCTTCCACGTGTGGTGCGCGTCCCACAGCAACGCTACGCTGGGAAACGCCGCCATAAATTCCCTCAGCACGGGCGCCGTGAGCAGCGTGTCGTGGGTCTCCACGACCAGATCCACGGCACAACCCAGCGAGCGTCGCGACGAGCGCCACCACTCGAGCGTCTCTGCCGCAGCGCGGCACGCGTCCGGACCCCACGCCGCCGCTCCGTCGAACACCCGCAGATAACGCGTGCCCAGTGCTTCGGCAAAAGGGACCAACGCGAGCACTTCGGCACGATCGGCTTCCGTGCCGCCGATCAGTCGAAGCGAAGTGTCGATCACTGGAATCGCTTTTCCCGCCGATCGGACCTGCTCGGCGAGTTGCACCGGTCCGACGCCGCGCATTTGCCAGAGCTGAGGCAGCTGTATCGTGTCCTCCAGGAAGCGCAGCTCGACGGCGTTGATGCCGAACTCGTCAGCCAGTGCGCACACCTCGTTGAGGTTCGCCTCGCGAATTCCGAGCGTGGAAAAGGCCTGCACGTAAGTTGGCATGAGTCGTTTCAGCGGATCACTGGGCAATCCGCAGGTTGCGGATCTCGAGGTGACAATGCATCGCGCGGAACGCGAACCACCCCTCCTTGAGGGGCGACGGATCGGCGAACGAGAAAATTCGTTCCCCATCGCGCCAGAACTCCGCGCTGCCGTCGCGCGCCACCAAGCGAATGTGGTAGGTCCGGTTGGGCTGGAGCAGAAACTTCGGATCACGCAAATCGTGCCCGGGCAGCAACGGCCGCTCGCCGTTTCCTAAATAGCGCCGGAAACGGGTGCTCGTGTTGTCGTTCCCGCCCATGCCGACGTAGTAGGTGCGCAGCGGATCGTAGTCGCCGAAGCGACCCGACCGACCCGACGGGACGGCGTCCGGCTTCGCGGGATCGCTCGCCATCCAGAAGCAATTCACGTCCGACACGCGATCCAGCGGTCCGCCGCGGTCCACGATCGTCACCTCGTAACTGATCTCGACGGGCGCGGTGAGTTTTTCTCGCCACCACACGCTGCAGCCGACGCGATCCTCAATCACGAGTGCGCCATCGCTGACGCGCACCGAACCGCCCGGGACCTGCTCCACCAGCCAGCCGCGCAAATCCTCCGTGAACGGAATCACACCAGCCGTCGTGCGCTCCGCCTTTTTCTCGATCACAATTTCATCGCCGACACGATCGCGCGCGATCGTCACCACGCCGTCCGGGCCGACTTCGGTTTCACTGCCATTCACGATATAGCGTCCACGCTCGAGCCGATCCCCGGCAAACGCGGCCAGCCGCAGAGTCTCCGCGCTTGTCGCCCGATCGAGCACTTTCCAAAAGCGCCGCCGTTCGTCGACGAAGTAGGTGTTGGGCTCCGCGCCTTGTGCGAGCGGCTCCTGTTGCACCTCGCCCAGCCGATACCGCAGCGGCTCCAGCCCCACCGCCTGCCGCACCGACAGCACATCCGGCAACCAGCGGAGGTTGAGCGAAACGATCAGCGCCTTCTCGCCCGGCGTGATCGCACCGGTCTTCGCCGCCGCGACGTAGTCCCCGATCACGCTCGCCGGGTCGACGTCGCGCAGCTCGGCGCGAGCGCGGGCGAAATCGCCGTGCTCCAGCGCGCCGTGCGCACGCTCCACCGCGGTGTGCGCGGAGAAGAACGACAGCATGAACCGCTCGTAAGCCGCGAAACAATCCAGTCGCACCCGCCCGCCCGTCGTCAGTTGCTCGCGCGGCATCGTTTCCAACAGCGCGAGCCGCTCGCGTCCGAGTTGCGCATGCACCGCGGGCGTGGGCAACGGATAGTCGATAAAATGCGCCGACGTCTCGCGCCCGAACATCGGCGCCTCGGTCACCCACGAGAAAAGGTAACGTCCGCCAGCTTCGCGCGCCGGTTCGCCGAACGCGCGCGCGGCCATGTCGGCGCACGTGATTTCCAGCGGCTCGTCGCGCGTCGCTCGCCACGTCTGTCGGCTCGTGCTGCGAAAATACAGGTCGAGCGGCCGCGTCGTCCAATGAATCACCCCAAAGCCCGCCGCCCGTGCGCGCTCCAGCTTGGTGGCGAGGTCAACGAACGGCGTGTAAGGCCGTCCGATGTAGGTGCGGTCGTCGTGATGCGCCCAGAGAATCGGAACTACCGCACGCCCGCTGCGCACCGCGCGCAGGTCCCGTTGCGCCCGCGCTGTGTCGAATGACACCCACCAATCCAACGCGATCACCGGAATCTCCGGCGCCAGATACCGATCTGTCGCCGCGAGGAACGGGAACGCCCACGAACCCGCAACGAGACTCACGTCATCGCGCTTCAACTCCGCCAGCGCGCGGCGGAAAGCGTGCACAACTTTCGCGAGCGCGAACGCGGACACTTCCTCGTCCGGTCCCGTGAATTCCCGCTGCCACGCCGCGGGCATCTCCGCGCGTTTCAGCAGGCGCCATGGCGTCTTCGCCGTCGGGTCGCGAAACCACACCGCGATGCGCGTGAGATCCGGGTAGAGCGCAAGCAGCTGTTCGACCTGCGCGCGATAGTAGGCGAAGCCCGCCGGCGTGTCCGGATTGACCAAGTCGTGATTTCCCGACCGGAAGCGCGCCTCCGCCGGCAGTGTCGCGATGATTTCCGGCGGATTCGCGGAGGCCGTATCGACATCGAGCGCAAACGTCGCACCGAGCCCACGCGATCGTGCATGCGCGAACACGCGCCGCATCAGACCCACGGCGGCATCGACGCGCTGCGCCGGATCGCCCTGCGCGATCGACGCCCCGAACACCGGCCCGTCGAACACCTCGCCGCCAACCAGCCGCCGCACGTCGTTCACGTGCTGCGTGCCCCAATCGCGCCCGCGCTGCGTCGTCGCGATGTAGCCCACGGGCTTCGTGACGCCGTTGAACGTGAACGTGAACATCGGGCTGTTGCCGTAGGCGTGCACCATCAGGTCGTTGAAGCGCAGCCGCACGAGCGCATCGATGTAGCGCTCCCAATCCGCGAATTCCCACGTCGAGGCGCTGCTCAGAAAGTTGTGCCAGTTCAGCCCGATCCGATCGCGAAATACTGGCGCGTCGTTCAGCGAAAACGGTTCGAAAGCCATCGCGCCGCGCCGTGGTGCCGGCTCGCTCTCTTCGCTCAGGAAGAAGCCGCAGCCGAGCTTTTCCAGGAAGGCATAAACGCCATAGGCCACGCCCCGCGCATCAGAGCCGGTGATCGTCACGCCGTCGGCACGACCATGAACGACAAAGCTCTCGGGCTCACTCGGCGCCGCAACTGCGTCCGAATCACGCAACAGCACCGCGCCCGTCGCCGGCTCCGCCACGATGATCGCCCGCCCTTGCGCCGACGGCGTCGTCGCGAGAACGAACGTCTCGTCCGGATAAATCCGCCGCAAACGTTCCACCATTTCGATCACCGCGCGCTGCTGCGGCGTGCTCGCGGTCGCACTTTGAACCACATGAATGGGCCTGCGTGCCGTGTCGGCACGCATCATTCCGCAGCCGGCGAGCAGCAACCAGAGGACGATCGTAAGCGGTCGGAAAGCAGGACGCATAGTCGCGCGAACGTCGGAGAACGTCCGCAGCGAAACAGGTTGCCCGTCGAACACAACGCCACCCGTCCGCCGGCGTTCATGCGGTTGAGCGGCGCCGGATGCATGCGCGATGCGGCTGAGGTGGAACGCGTTGAGGTCAACGCGCTCCACCTCAATGCGCGCGCCGTTACGGGAATATCAACGCTCGCCGAGAATCCCGCGCTCGACCCACCTGTGCTCGCCGGCCAGCACCTGCTGCGTGAGATCGTAGCCGGATTGGTCGGCGTTGTGAGCGATGCCGTCGAAGTTTTGCCGCACCCGCAGCTGTGCCTGCGCCACGAAATCGTCGACGATCGCCAGCACCCGGACCTCCGGCTCGCCTTCATTGAGCAATTTTTGTGCGTAGCTACAGGTCGCGGCGATGGCGAAAAGGTCGGCGCCGATGTCGGCAATCCGCCCGAGCAGCACCTGTCGCTTCTCCAGCTTCGGCCCGAACTTCACCATTTGATGAAACAGCGTGCGCGCCATCCGTCGCGAAAGACCGGCGACGACGCCGAAATGCGCCGCGAGCCGCGGGTGCATGTCAGCGGGCACAGCGCCGCCGAGCGGCAGCCACTGTTTCGGATACCACCACGCGTAAAAGCCCGCTGCCTTCACGGCGCTCGCCAGCCGCTCGCGCCACGGTCGCTCGGAGTTCAACGCCACGCCGGCTACTTTCAGGTGCGGGTCGAGCGCCTCACGCATGATGAAGAGCCGGAGAATCTCCGAAGAGCCTTCGAAGATCGTCGTCACGCGTGCATCGCGCATCATGCGCTCAACCGGATACGGCGTCTCGCCGCGCGCGCGGAGCGATTCGACGGTCTCGTAACCGCGGCCGCCTCGCACCTGCATCAGATCGTCCAGCGCCGCCCACGCTTTCTCGGTGCCCCACATTTTGCACATGGCCGCTTCGAGGCGGATGTCGGCGTGCTTGTCGCGGTCGACGATCCGCGAGGTCGCGATCAACATTGCCTCCATCGCGAACGCGCTGGCCGCGATGCGGCGGATTTTTTCTGCCACCGCGGCGTGCTGCCCGATCGGCACGCCCCACTGAATGCGAGTCCTGGACCATTCGCGCGCGATCTGGAGCGCGCGTTTGGTGACGCCGAGGCTCGAGGCCGGGATGGACAGACGACCGGCATTGAGGGTGGTCAGCGCGACTTTCAGCCCACGGCCCTCGCCACCGATGATGTTGGCGCGCGGCACGCGGACGTTCGTGAACCGCAGCACGCCATTGTAGATGGCGCGATGGCCCATGAACTGGCAACGCTGCACCACCTCGACGCCCGGCGCGTTCGCTTCGACAACAAAGGTGGTGATCTGCGTGCGCGGTTTGCCGCTCACCATCTTCGGCGGCGTTTGCGCCGCGACGATGAGCAAGCCCGCGCGCGTGCCGTTCGAGCACCAGAGCTTCTCGCCGTTAAGGACGAAAGCTTCGCCATCCTCCGTCGGTGCAGCCGTCGTCTTCATGCGCGCCGGATCGGAACCAACACCGCCTTCCGTGAGCGCAAATGCCGAGATTTCCCCCGCCGCGACCCGCGGCAGAAATTTCTTCTTTTGCTCGTCGGTGCCGAAGAGCACCACTGGCTGCGCAACGCCGACGGATTGGTGGATCGAGAGGTGCGCGAAGGTATTCACGCAATGGCTCGCGATCAG
Source organism: Candidatus Didemnitutus sp. (assembly GCA_041906465.1). Classification (GTDB taxonomy): domain Bacteria; phylum Verrucomicrobiota; class Verrucomicrobiia; order Opitutales; family Opitutaceae; genus Didemnitutus. Next base: position 57,508 of record JAYRJE010000010.1, read on the forward strand.
CTGGCAGGCACGGCAGTAGGTCGTCTGCGAAAACCCGAGTCCGCCGTAGGCGCGCGGCACTTTGATGCCGTAGGCGCCGAGTTGCGCGAGACCGCCCATCACCGCGTCGGGAATCTCGCCCGTGCGATCAATCGCCTCGGGGTCAACGTAGGTCTTCAGGAATGTCGCGAGTTCCGTCAGGAACTGGTCGGCACGCGTCCTCTCCTCGGCGTCGACTTCCGTCACAGGATGTAGTTTTCCCGGCGCCCAACTGCCCATGAAGAGCCGGGCGACGAAACTCAACTCGTCGTGCGACTCGCGGGCCGCCTCGGTGACTTGCAGCGCGGCGCGTTGACCTTCGTTCATCTTCGACATGTCGATGACGGACTTGGTCTCTTCGTTTTTCGGAGGAGAGGACGGGGGAACAGCAGACATGGGAGCGGCGATCGCGCACACGCGACCGGTCGGGGGATTCGTTTGGCCCAACTACGTCCCGAAAAATCCCCCGGTCAACCGGCCGAAGCCGTCGCTCACCGGGTAAAACTTGGCCGACACCCGGTGTGAGCGTTCTTAATCCCGGGAATATTCCCATCGCCACGCCCCTCATCTCTCGCGGGCGAGCGCTTGTTCTTTTCGCGCTCATGCCTAGCGTGCCCGTCCGGACCATTCCTTTTTCACCCCATGAAATCCAAACTGATCCCGCTCATCGCCGTCGGCCTCGCGCTCGCCGGTGCCGTTCACGCCCAGACGCCCGCCGCACCCAAGCTCGTGCTGCCGCAAGCCAGCCCGCCTGCTACGCTCAAGCAGCAAGTCGGCATCACCGACATCGAGATCAGTTACAACCGCCCCAGCGTGAAAGGCCGGAAAATTTTCGGCGGCCTCGTCCCCTACGGCGAGATCTGGCGCACCGGTGCGAACTCGGCGACGAAGATTTCCTTCAGCACCGACGTAAAGATCGGCGACACCCCAGTGCCTGCCGGCACCTATGAGCTCTTTACTATTCCGGGCGAGAAGGAGTGGACCGTCATCGTCCACAAGAACATGTCCCAATGGGGCTCCTACGCCTACGACCAGAAAAACGACATCGCCCGTGTCACCGCCAAGGTCACCCGCCTGCCCGCCCCCAGCGAAACCTTCTGGATCGGAATCAATGACGTGCGTGACACTTCAGCCACCCTCAACCTTACCTGGGAAAACACTCGCGTGACCGTGCCGATCACCATCGACACGGTTGGCATGCTCACTCCGCAAATCGAGAGCGCCATCAAGGCGCAGGAGAAGCCGAACGCCATGCTCTACTTCGGCGCCGCGATGTTCTACTTCGAGAACAACCACAACCTGCCCCAAGCCCTTGAGTGGGTGAACGCCGCAATCGCCGCCCGCCCCGGCGCGATGTGGATGGTTTACCGCAAGGGCCTCATCCTCGAAAAAATGGGCGACAAAGCCGCCGCGAAGGCCGCTGCGGAAGAGTCGCTGGCTCTCGCCGAGAAGGAAAAGCCGGGCGAGCTCCGCGACGAATACATCCGCCTGAACAAGGCGCTGATCGAGCGCACCAAGTAACCCGTCCGCTTCGCGCCGCGTCGAATGACGCGGCGCTTTCTTCGGTAGGGGCCGTTGCCCTCAACGGCCCTTGGCAGAAAGACGCTTGAGGGCAAGCGCCCCTACCTCACCTCTCGTCCGCCTCATTCCCGCCGATCTGATGTCTGTCCGCACCCGCTCGCTCGCCGTCGCCTCCCTCGTCCTCACTGCCGCGCTGCACGCCCTCGCCGACGCCACACCCGCGCCCCTGCCGCCGACCGCGATCGCGCAGGAACTCCGCTCGCTCCGCACCGTCGCCACCGTGCTCCACGTCGGCGCGCATCCCGACGACGAGAACACCGAACTGATCACCTACCTTGCCCGCGGACGCGGCGTGCGCGCAGCCTACCTCTCGCTTACACGCGGCGACGGCGGGCAGAATGAACTCGGCCGCGACTTCGACGAGAAACTCGGCCTACTCCGCACTCACGAGCTGCTCGCCGCCCGCCGCCTCGACACCGGTCGCCAATTCTTCACCCGCGCGATCGATTTCGGTTTTTCGAAAACGCCGACCGAGACGCTCGCTTTCTGGGACAAGGAACAAGTGCTCGGCGACGTCGTGCGCGTCATCCGCCAGTTTCGCCCCGACGTGATCGTCACGCGTTTTCCGATTCCGCCCGGCAGCGGCGGCCACGGTCATCACACGGCGTCCGCCATGCTCGCGGTCGAGGCCTTTAAACTCGCTGGCGACCCGAAGGCGTATCCCGAGCAACTCGCGCAAGGCCTGACGCCCTGGCAACCGACGCGCGTGCTCTGGAACGTATTTCGCTTCGGCGCCAGCGCCAACGCGCCGCTCCCGCTCGACGGCCCCACGTTCTCGCAAGACATCGCCGGCACCGACGCCACCAGCGGCCAGGAGTTCGGTCAGATCGCGGCGCTCAGTCGCTCGCAACACAAGACGCAGGGCCTCGGCGGCTTCGCGCTGCGTCCGCGCACGGGTCCCAACGGCCAGACTTTCCTGCTCCTCGCCGGCACGCCGGCGACAAACGACTTGCTCGAAGGCATCGACACGACCTGGAGGCGCTATCCGCACGGCGAAGAAATCGACGCGGCACTGGCGCAGATCATCGCCGACTTCAAGGCGGACGATCCCGGCGCCATCGCGCCCGCGCTGCTGGAATTGCGCACCAAGCTCGCCGCGCTCCCGCGCGATCCGGTGCTCGACGACAAGCGCGCCCAACTCGACCGCATTCTCGTCTCCTGCCTCGGCATCACGGTCGAGACCACCATCGCGCAACCAGAGTTCACTCCCGGCGAACCGCTCGAAATCCGCTATCGTCTCGTCTTCCCCCAAGCGTGGCAGCCGCGCTCGCACGGCATCGAGATCAAGCATGCCGACAGCCGCGCCACCGGTGCTGACCTCGTGCGCCAGCCTGGCGCCGTTGCAACCAACAGCGGCCTCTGGCTCGTCTCGGAAGCGCTGCGCGGCGTGCTGCCTTTCAACACGCCGGTCACCCAGCCGTATTGGCTGCGCGAACCCAGCGCCGCTGGCATTGCACGCGTGTCCGATCCGCAGTTGATCGGCCACCCCGCCAATCCGCCGGCCGTTCTCGTCACGCACGTCTTCAAAATCGGCGCCCAGCAAGTCGAGATCACCGACGAGCCGGTTTTCGTCACCCGCGACGATCGGGGCGAGCATCGCCGTCCGCTCGACATCATTCCTCCGGTTTCGCTGACCTTCGGTTCCGAGATCTTCTACGTCGCTCCGGGCATGACCAAGGAAGTGACCGTCGAAATTTCCGCCGCCCGCCCCGGCCGCGGCACGCTGCGGCTGAAGACACCTGCCGCGTGGAGCGTCGCGCCCGCGGAGAAGCCGTTCACCTTCGAACGCGCCGGCGAGAAATCCACGCTCACTTTCACCCTTACGGCTCCTTCGGCCGGCGGCGCCGGTGAGTTGACCGCCGAGGCCGAACTCGGTGGTCATTTCTACTCGAACAAACGCATCGAACTGCGCTACGCGCACCTGCCGCTTCTCCTGCTTCAGCCGCCGGCAAGTGTGCGGGTCGCCAGCTTCGACCTCGCGATCTGCGGCCCGAACATCGGCTATTTGCCGGGTGCCGGTGACTACGTTGCCGAATGCCTCGAGCAGATGGGCTACACGGTCCGCCGCCTCGCCGGTGTTGATCTCACTCCCGAGAAGCTCACCGGCCTCGACGCCGTCGTGATCGGCGTGCGCGCCTTCAACGAACGCACGGACCTAAAAGACCACCTCGCCGGCCTCTTCGCGTGGGTCGAGCAAGGCGGCACCGTCATCGCGCAATACAATCGGCCGAACGGCCTCGCCGCGCCGACGCTCGCGCCTTACGCGCTCTCCATTGAAGGCCCGGCGCCGCAGCTCCGCGTGACCGACGAGCGCGCCGCCGTCACCGCCCTCGCCGAACACCCGGTCCTCATGGCGCCCAATCACATCAACGCCATGGATTGGGACGGCTGGGTTCAGGAACGCGGCGCTTATTTTCCGTCAAAGTGGGACGAGGCACATTTCACGCCGCTGCTCGCAATGAGCGATGCGGGCGAAGCGCCATTGAAGAGCAGCTTGCTCGTCGCCCGCCACGGCAAGGGCTACTACGTCTACACCGGACTGGCGTTTTTCCGTCAGCTGCCCGCCGGTGTCCCCGGCGCATGGCGGCTGTTCGCCAATTTGGTATCGCTGAAAGGAGAATGATGCCGCGTGCGGACGTTTTCTTTGACCGCGGATTGCCGCGTTTCCCCGGATCACGCTGCGAGTTTCCGCGACGCTCGTCCGTCTGATCCGTTTCCATCCGTGGTAAAGAAACGCGCCCACCCACCCCATGCGCTCCGCTGCTGAAAGAGAACCTGTCCCGTCCGACGAACCACCCGCGTTGCCCGGCTTTCGCACGTGGCGCGGGGTGTATTGGTTCGTGCTCGCAGTGTTCGCGCTCGTAGTGATCGGGCTGACCATCTTCTCCCGCGTGTTCGCATGACGCCGCTCGACTGGATTGTTCTCCTCGGAACGATGGTCGGCATCGCCGCCTACGGCGCCTGGCGCACGCGCCACACCGATCACCTCGACACATACCTGAAGGGCAGCAAGAGCACCGGCTGGTTCACGATCGGCCTCTCCGTCGCGGCCACGCAGGCGAGCGCGATCACGTTTCTTTCCATTCCCGGGCAGGGATTCGAAAGTGGCATCGGTTTTGTCCAAAACTATTTCGGCCTGCCGCTCGCGCTCATCATCGTCTGCGCCGTATTTCTGCCGATCTACCGGCGGCTTGGCGTCTACACCGCCTACGAATATCTCGGCCAGCGCTTCGACGCGAAAACCCGCTTGCTCGGCGCCGGGCTCTTCCTGCTCCAACGCGGTCTCGCCGCCGGCGTCACGATCTACGCGCCGGCGATCATCCTCTCCACCGTCCTCGGATGGCGGCTCGATTTCACCATCATCGGCACCGGACTGCTGGTGATCATCTACACTGTCACGGGCGGCAGCGCGGCGGTCAGCCTCACGCAGAAATGGCAGATGGCCGTCATCTTCGCGGGCATGATCACAGCGTTTTTCGTGCTGCTGGCGAAACTTCCCGCTGGGATGGGGTTCACCGATGCCGCCGATCTCGCCGGCGCGCTCGGCAAACTTGAAGCGGTCGACTACTCGCTCGATCCGTCGAAGCGCTACACCTTCTGGAGCGGCCTGCTCGGCGGCCTGTTCCTCTCGCTCTCCTACTTCGGCACCGATCAGTCGCAGGTGCAGCGCTACATCGGCGGCGCGTCGCTGCGCGAAGGCCGGCTCGGTCTCGTCTTCAACGCGCTCATCAAGATTCCGATGCAGTTCTTCATCCTGCTGCTCGGCGCGCTGGTGTTCGTGTTCTACCAGTTCCAGCCCGCCCCGGTATTCTACAACCGCGCCGAATGGGAACACCATGCCGCGAGCGCGCAGGGCGCCCCTTTTCGCGCGCTCGAAGAAAAACACGCCGCGCTTCACGTCGCGAAGCAGGAGAAGATCGCGGCGTGGCAAAGCGCACGCGCTCGCGGCGACGCCGCGGCCGAGACCGCCGCGCGCGCGGAGATGGTCGCGGCCAACCAGGCCACTGACGCTGTCCGCGCCGAAGCGAAGAAGGCCTTGCTTGCCGCCGACAAGAAGGCGGCGGTCAAAGATTCGGATTACGTGTTCCTGAGTTTCATCGTTGCCCAGATGCCGCAGGGCGTCGTCGGCCTCCTCGTCGCCGTGATGATCGCCGCCGCGCTCGGCTCGAAAGCGAGCGAGCTGAACGCGCTGGCAACGACCTCGACAATCGATTTCTGGCGCCAAGTCCGCCCGCTCGCGGTGCACGATGAAGCACGCAACGTCCGGGTCGCCAAATGGCTCACGGCGCTGTGGGGATTGTTCGCGATCGCCTTCGCCCTCTATGCCGGCTTCGCCGAAAACCTTATCGAGGCGATCAACATCCTCGGCTCGATTTTCTACGGAGTCGTGCTCGGCCTGTTCCTCGTCGCGTTCTTCCTCAAGTGGGTGCGCGGCACTGCGGTCTTTTGGGGCGCGCTCGCGGCGCAGCTCCTCGTCTTCGTGCTCTTCTCCACGCTGAGCATCTCCTACCTTTGGTATAACGTCATCGGTTGCGTCGCCTGCATGCTCTTTGCTGTGGTGCTGCAACTCCTCCTCCCCAAATCAACTCACCACGAATTGCACGGATGACACGGATCAACCCATCGCGTCCGAACCTCGTCCGTGGCATCCGCGGAATCCGTGGTTAAATGAATTCACCGATCATCTGCTTCGGCCAGCAACCCTGCGGAATATTCCCGCGGCGCTTTCTTCACGCGAAATTCCTCACCGCGCGCCGGCTGCAGCAGGAAATCGGCGGCGAGATCGTGTTTTTCTATCACGACAGCGACCACGATCCGCGCGAGACGCAGACCACGCTGCGTCACCACAAGACCGACGAGGCGCACACGGTCAACTTCGCCTTCGTCAACAAACTTCAGCGCAAGTTCTCGCCGCTCTTCCTCAAGCGCATCCCCGACGGCTGGCAGGCCAACACCGCGCGCGAACTCGGCGCCTACGTCTCGCCGCGCGCGCTCGACGCCTTCCGCGCCGTGCGCGCCGACAACGTAGCCGACTTCTGCCTCGAGATGTATCGCGCCATGGGGCTGCTCGAAGGCGTGCGGGTGGTTCGTTCGGGCGACCGCGCGGTTCGCGAAGCGGCCTGCGACATTACCGAGTGCTTCGTCGACGTGCCGCACCAGGGCGAAACCGTCCGCGCGCGCCTGCTTGATGGCGCGCTCAAGCTCCACGAAGGCGGCAACAGCTACGTCACGCTCCCCGCTCAAACGTTCACCAAGGCGCAGATCAGTCCCACCCGCGACTCCCGCCTCCGCTGGATGCAGAGCGTGATTCATTGCACGCACTACGTCTGTGGCGCCGGAGAACAGGCCTATCTCAATACTGCCGACGCGCCGGAAATCACCTTCGTCCCCCGCGCCCCCATCGACCGCTCCGACGAAGCCTGGGCCGAATTTCACCAGTCATGACCTGTCATTGCGAGGAGCCGCAGGCATGTGGCGATCCAGTTGGATCGCCACGGACGGCGTTGCCGTCCTCGCGATGACAGATAAAAGAACCTCATGAACCTTTCGACCGCTCCCCTGCTCGCCTTCGGCGCACATCCTGACGACATCGAGTTTGGCGCTGGCGGCATCATCGCGCGCGAGACGCAGGCCGGCCGACCTGCGCACTTCGCCGTCTGCTCGCGCGGCGAGGCCGGCACCAACGGCACACCCGCCGAACGCACGAAGGAAGCGGAGAAAGCCGCGAAGCTCCTGGGCGCCAAGGTCGAATTCGTCGACCTCGATGGTGATTCACACCTCGACATCCGGAATGCCCACGCGCTGAAACTCGCCGCGGTCATTCGCACCGTGCGTCCCGGCATCGTGCTCGCGCCGACCCCGGAACCCAACCAGCACCCGGACCACTGGCGACTCGGTCAACTCGTGCGCGACGCCACCCGCATCGCTCGCTATGGCGGCGTCGCGGAACTGAAGAGCCAGACGCCGCACGCCGTCGGCCAGCTTTTTTTCTACGCGCTCGGCCCCGGCGCTGAACCGCGCGATGTGTCCCCGGTCGTGATCGATATTTCCGACAAGCCCATCATGTCCGCGTGGACCAAAGCCATGGAGGCACACGCCTCGCAGATGAAAACGCGCAATTACGTCGAACTACAGCTCGCCCGCGCACGGGTCCAAGGCCTCAACGCCGGCGTCGCCCACGCGCAACTGCTCTGGCCGAACGATCCGCTCGTGTTTCATTCGCTCACGGACATTTCCCGCGGCGCGCGGCGCTTCTGAAACCAAAACGCATGGCCACCAAGAGGCACAAAAACCCGACGGCGAACGAGTCCTCCAAGGCGCCTATCGGCGCGCGAAATATTTCCTGCTGCGGTCGTCACCGCTTCGCGCCTTTTCGCGGCTCGCCACTCCTTCCGTGACTGACCGCCCGCTTAAGCTCGCAATCACCTGCTACCCGTCCGTCGGCGGCAGCGGCATTCTCGCCTCGGAACTCGGCGAAGAACTCGCGGCGCGTGGACACGAGGTGCACTTCATCAGCTACGAACAACCGTTCCGGATGCCGACCGGCCCGCGCGTGTTTTTTCACCCCGTCGCGGTCAACAGCTACGATCTTTTCAAGTATCCCGACTACACGCTGCCGCTCTCGGTCAAGATGGCCGAGGTGGCGAAGCAGCACGCGCTAGATCTGCTCCACGTGCACTACGCCGTTCCGCACGCGACCGCCGCCATTCTCGCGCGCGCCATGCTGCACGAGGAGCACCGTCTGCGCATCATCACCACGCTGCACGGCACCGACACGACCCTGCTCGGGCGCGATCCCGGTTACGGTCCCGCAATCCGCCACGCCCTCGAACACTCCGACGCCATCACGACCGTCTCCGAATTCATGCAGCGCGAGACCGTGCGACTGCTCGGCGTTCAGCGCCCGATCGAAGTCATCCACAATTTCTTCGAGCCGCATTCGTGCCCGCACCGCCGCGAGGAGACACGCCGCGAGCTCGGCTTGCATGGCGACGAGCCGATGCTCCTGCATCTCTCGAATCTCCGGCCGCTCAAGCGCATCGATCTGCTGCTCGACACCGTCTCGCTGCTCGCGCCGCGTCTACCCTTCAAACTCGTGTTCCTCGCCGGCGCAGACAGCACCCGACTCGCCGACGAGGTCCGGCGACGCGGGCTGGGCGATCGCGTGTTCATCCGCGAACGCGTCACGAACATCGAAGCCTACCTGCAAGCCGCCGACCTCGGCCTGTTCACCTCCGAAGTGGAGAGCTTCTGCCTCAGCATCCTGGAATTGATGAGTGTGGGCGTGCCCAGCGCCGCATTCGCCACCGGAGGAATTCCGGAAGTGACGCTCGACGGCGACACCGGCGTGTTGGCGCCGTTTGGCGACACCGTCGCACTCGCCGCCAAGATCGAATCGCTGCTGCGCGATCCCGCGCGGCGGACGGCAATGGGGACGGCTGCCCGCCTACGGGCGCGGGAGAAGTTCTCCGCCGCGGCCGTGGTGCCCCGCTACGAAGCACTCTACCGCCGCGTGGTGGCGTCGTAGCGATTAGGGTGTAGCGAGAGGCGTGAGGCTTTCGCTCACGCACACGCGCGGCGAAACTCCACCATATTTCAACGCCGGCGGCAGGTCGATCCGTTCATTTTTTGGGGGACGCGACCCATGCCACGCTGATGCGCGGTGCTGTAAGCTAGCGGGCGAAAGTTTACCGCTTACCCCTTCTCGTCCGTTACCCTTCCCCGGCGACTCCGACTCTGCTCGGACACGCCACCGATCCCATGTTGCTTTTCGCTTTCCTCCGCGCTTCGCGTGCCGTGCCGGCGCTTGCCCGCCGCACATTTCTTCGGTGGAGCGGAGGTGACGGTGCGACCGGCTCTCGATCGCGCGCCATCGACGTGCTGCGCGCGGCGGCAATTCTGCTGGTGATCGGCTGTCACTGCGTGGTGCTGCCGAGCGAAAGCGGGGCCGCCGCGCCCATCGCGAGCGCATGGTATCGCGTGGGCTGGGCGGGCGTGGATCTCTTTTTTGTCCTGAGTGGTTACCTGGTCAGCGGGTTGTTGTTCGCCGAGTATCGCCGCACGGGCGCGATCGACGTGCGGCGATTTCTCGTGCGACGCAGCCTGAAGATCTGGCCAGCCTATCTCGCCTACCTCGCCTTCCTCGCGTTGTGGTTCACCTGGCAACGCGGGCACGGGAAGCCCGTGGAAGTTTTCGCGTCTCTGCGCGCCAACTTGCTACACCTGCAGAATTACTTGGGCACGCCGCGCGCTCACACGTGGAGCCTCGCGGTGGAAGAGCATTTCTACCTCGGACTCGCGCTCCTTGCCGCGCTCCTGCTGGGATCGTCGACACTGCGAAGCCGGGTCCGGCGCAGCTTTTTGCCGGTGGGATTAGCGGCACTGGCCGGGCTGGCCGCTCTGCGCCATGCAGAATTCGTCGCGCTCGGACGCGACGCGATGAATCTTTACGCCACGCACCTCCGCTTCGACGGCCTGCTCATTGGCGTCATGCTCGCGTATCTCCAACAATTCCGCCCGGCGTCGCTCGTCGCGATTCAGCGGCATCCGCTGGCGACCATGGCCGCCGGTGCGGCGCTCGCGCTGCCCGGGATGTTGGCCACGCCGGATCTGAGTGCGTGGACCGCGGGCGTCGGCCTGACGGTAATGTATGTCGGCTTCGCGTTGATCGTGATCGGCAGCGTGTATTTCGAGTTCACGCTTGCGGGCCGACGTATTTTTTCGGCGCGACCGGCCGCTGCCCTCGCCGCCATCGGCTTTTACAGCTACGGGATCTATCTGTGGCACATTGATCTCGTGCAGACTCCGATGAAGAAAATCGTGGCACTGCTCGCGGCCACGCCGCTGCCTGCCGGGTTGACCTGGACCGTCTGCACGCTCGCTTACGTGGTTGGTGCGATTCTCGCCGGTGTCCTCATGTCGCGTTTGATCGAGCTCCCCGTGCTCGCGTGGCGCCAGCGGCATTTCGGCGAGAAGCCGGTGCGCCCGGCGATTGCGACCGCAGCGCCGATTCGATCAGCACTCACGAGCGCCCCCGCGCGCTGACAGCGTGCGCAAACTTCCTGCCCCGCAATGACTCAAGAACACGGTCGAGCGACCGCTTGCGTTTCGTCGCCAGCTTGATTCGGTAGTCGGTCCTGTTCTTTGACGGCGCAAGGAAACCAGTCGCCCGTCATTCCCAATTTTTGGGGGTGTTCCGGATTCGACCCTTGGTTGGAGTGCGCAGCTGCCGGTCGAGCGTCGAGGGTCGCTCGTTAAAATCCCTTCGAAACAAACAAACGGCACCTACGAAGAAATGCCCCTGGCGGCCTAATGGCCGCCTCGTTCTTACTCTGACTCCTGCTAAGGGATAAGAACGTCGACAGCAGGAATAGCGGGTTTGGCCGTCGTGACGGACCCGCCGTATCTTCGACCCACGGCTGGCCAAGGGACGAGCGCGGGTCAACGCGCGCCTGAGGCGAGATTCAAATCTGACCCTACACCGGTAGATGCGGCGCGCGAAGGCCCGGGGCACAGGGGTTCAACTCCCCTCACCTCCACCATTTCTCACTAGCGTGAGCTAACTCGTTTGCCGTTGGGAGCAGTTCTCTGCACAGAAAGCAGCGAGTTGCTTCCAGTTCTGCGGTATGGAAATCGCTTCCGTGGATTCTGAGCGAAGCGGAACACCAACATTCGCCAAGAGGTGAGTTTCTTGCCTGCGCCTTCGACATCGGCGACCAGCTACGGGTGGATCGTTTCGAAGGTCTCGGCGACCGCCCACGCCGGATTTTTCCGCGCAATCGCGCGGCCGACAGGACCGTTGGCCCAACGATGGTGACGAGGAGGCTCACAAGCGCGAAAATCAGCGTGAACGCGATGAGGGTATCGGGGCTGTCGAGCACGGACGGAGGATTGGAGGGCGGCGTGGAAAAAGGAAGGGACGCGCGCGTCTGCCAGGCCACGCAGACGCGCCGGGCCGGGAAAGCGAACTACCAGCTCAATTGGAGGAAGCCGGTGACCGTGCGCTGGCCTAGACCCGGCACGCTCACCTGCAAACCGCCGTTGATCGCGGCCGAACCGATCTGGCCTGCACCGCTGACCTGATAGACTTGCGCGCCGGTGGTGGCCCGGGTGTAGGAGAAGGTGAAGGTGGTGCCGTCGTTGGTCGTGAACGAACCGCCGATGGCGATGCTGAGTTTCGCCAGCGCGCCCGAGTCCTTTTCCTTGGCGTAATTGAAATCGATGCTCAGCTTGCCGTCCGGGCCGATCGAGGCGTTGAAGGAACCCGAGATCGCCAGCGTTTGATTGGAATTCGCCAGCGTGAGCTCCAGCGCACCGGAGAGGTTCTTCATCACGAAGGCAGTCTGCACCGTGATCGTGGTCGCTTTGACGATTTCGCCACCGGCAGGGTAAGTTTGCTGCGCGATGCTGAACGTGACGTCGAAGTTGTCGGAAATCCGGACCGATCCCAGCAGCTGGATGCCGCGCGTCGTGCCGCTCTTCTGGTAACTGAACGTGAGCCGATTGTCTTTCACGTCCGCTCCGCTGGGCAGGACGAAGGACGCCGTGACGCCTTTCTGCTTATACGTGAAAACGAGCCGGATTTGATCGGCGTGGGCGGGGTCGGCCGAGCGGCTCCACTCTCCGCTGAAAACCAGGAAATACTGGCTCGAGGGACGCTTCTTGTCTGAGAAGAAAAAGACCATGCGGCCGCGTTTGTCGTCCACAAAACCATCGAGCGTGGACTGAGTCGCGCCGAGTTGGGCGGTGAGATTGCAGTTCGCCTCGAGCTTCCACGTGAACGGCACGGTGAACTCGAACGACTGCGCGATGCTGGGCCGCACCTCGAGCACGTTGGCGGCGAGGCGAAAAAGGGGGCTCAAGCCGGCGGTGTGGAAGTTGAAGGCGAGAGTGGCGCCTTGCTTGACGATCAGCTGATTGTCCGCGGTGAAGCTCCAGGCGACGGGGATGCGGACATCGGCGGCGCCGGCGGCTTGGAGCCGCACGTCGCCGGAATCGTGCACGGACCATTTGCCGGACGTGCCGCCCGCGAGGGAGAACGTGCCGTCGGTATCGAGAGTGTAGTTGTTCGCGCCGGAGGTGAGGTTGAATTTGGGCATGGCTGGTGGGGGTTGAGTTGGGCTGGAAACGATGTGGTTCAAAAACTCGGCTGCACATGCAGCGTGAAATACCAGTAGCTGCCACCCGGCAGGTGGGTGCGGGAGTGGACGGCATGCGCCCAATCCAATCGCGCGGTCACGATGCCGTGGGTGATTCGCAAGCCGGCGCCCGCGCCGGCGTGGATGTCGCCGGCGGAATTTTGCGGCGCATCGATGCCGCCGAGGTCGGCGAAAAAAGCGACGTGGGCTTTGCGGCGGACGATTTGCGCGAACTTGGCCGGCAGCCCGAAGTCAAAGCGCAACGGAAGCCACATTTCGTTTTGCAGGGACCACAGCGCACGCCCGGTGGCGGAATCGCGACGAAAGCCGCGCACACTGTCGGCGCCGCCGAGCGAGGGAAGTTCGGCGGACGGCGTGGAGGCGCTGGCCACCCACGCCCGGGCGCGCGTCTCGAGTTGCACAAAGCCGAAAAGGAGTCCGCGACGCGTGAGATCCACGCGCGCCCAAGCGTAGGATCCGCCAGTCGATTCGAGTTCGCCGATGCGGGACGCGAGTTCCGCCGTCTCGTAGGGAATGCCTCCCTCAGGTGGGCCGCGCCGGTAGTCGAAACCCAGATTCAGTGCGACGGCTCGATAGCCTGAAGCGGGGCCGTTGGCGACGGCGGTGTCGGAGTGAACATAGTTCACGCTGGCATTGGCGTTGAGCCAGGCCGCATTGCGATCGCGCCACACCTCGAGGCTGGCCAGCAGGGAACCGGTTTTGTTCTGCTCTGAAGCCGGTTGCCCGGCGAGTTGTCGGTCCGCGGTGCTGTCTTCCTGATAACTGCCGGTGAGCGTGAGGCGACGCCCCAAGGTCGGAAAACCGAGATAGTCGCGCGAATAGGAGCCCCCCAAGATGCTGGTGTCGTGCTGGCCGGCAGAGATCGTGAGCGCGTCGTCACCCGCGAGGCGCAAGCGTTGGTAAGTCGCGTCGATATCGTGCGGTCTGCCCGGCTGCGCGGTGACGCGGAGGGTTACCGAGTTCAGCTTGGGCCGAATCGGCCGGGGCAAATCGGGCTGGTCAGCCGCCGCCGCGCTGAGCGCCAGCTGGCGGGTTTCTTCATTCGGCGAGAAGGTTCCATCGAGCGCCAAACCGATCTGGGTCAGCCGGGGAAGCGCCGCAGGCAGCGTCTCGGTGTTGAGCAACACCACTGCGCCGGCTGACTTCGCCGGATTTTCCTCGAGCTTAAGCCACCAGACACCGGCTTCCCCCGGAACCACCCACTGATCGGGGGCCGAATGCACTTTCTGAAAGACTGGTGTCGGCAAAAGATTGTAGAGACCGGTCTGAGCGAGGCGGCGCGCGCGCCGCTGGTAGGTGAGTGCGTCCTCTCGTTGCACCTGGGGCACCGTAAATTTAACCAACGCCAATCGCGGCGGGGCGTGCACCGTGATCTGCCTGGTGTCGGTATCAATCGCGACGCGGACCGTGGCAAAGCCGGGCGGATTCGCAGGCGGATACCCGCTCAGGATGAGGTAGTCTTCGACAATGTCGCGCACTTCCCCACTCCACCACGAGCCGCCGACCACCGGATGCAATCGGCGATGCATCGCCGCCAACACCGGACCGATCGTTTCGCACCAGCCCGGGTCACCCGCGGCGGCCACTTTCCCCCTCGACCATTCGTCCGCAGTGTAGGCCGGTGCCAGGCTGCAGAGAACGATGCCGACTTGGGGACGCATGGTCGACCCCGACGGATCCGTAGGATCGTCGGTCCGATCCCACGGCCAAAGCCGCAGCGGTGTGTCGCGCAACTGGAGAACATCGCTGTCGCTGGCCGGTTCGACGCCGGGCGCAGTGGCGGAGAAAAATTTCGGATAAACCACCGAAATGAGCGGGTTGTCGCTCCGATTGTTGGCGAGGCACCACTCATCGAAACGCTGCACGGCCTCGACCCACGTTCCCGAATACGCATCGATCGGATCCGCAGGCAGCACCCCGCCGTTGACCGGCGTGAGGGAGATGGCGCGCACGGTGCCGAATGATTTCAGCCGGGCGTCCAGATACTGCAACGCCTCCTGCAAGGCGCCGTCCACGGTGATGCGCGTGTAACCCGCCCTGAACTCCGGGCTGATTTCCGTGAATCCGGACTTTTCGAAATCAACGCGCACGCAGCCTTGGTCGATCTTCAACTGCACACTCACACTCGCGGGCGCCGGCCACGCCGAGGCGAACGCAGCCGTCGACAGCAACGCCGCCGTCAGCGCACCAGCCATCCGCAACGAACGCACGGGCATCGCAACGCACAAGCTGGCCGACGAAGAGGGGCCGCAAAGCGGGAGGCGAGGTATCGAGATGCCGGCCATTGCAGGTGGGGAGCGAATCACGCGAGCGAACCACGCGAATAGTGTTCAACATCGAGAATCAATATAGCGTGCAAAAAAACTCTCCCGGGAGTCACGTGAAGCATATTTTGCCAATGCAGGCTCACGCAGGAGCGCGGCTTAATCTCTCGCGAAACTCGTGGCACAACCCGCCGGTGCTTCCCGATGAAAAACCGCCCGGCGCCGATCCTTCCGCTTCTCACGACCTGCTCTTTGCCAGCCGAGGTTCGTGCGGGCAAACGCATGCCGGCAATAGAGAGGGTGCGTCTCATCGCGGAGGGGCTGACGGCGCCTCTCAACTGGCGCGTAGAGGTGAATGGGTCAACGTCCACGGGAATTTATGCTTCAGGCTTATAGAAAACTTCCCGCATCCGACCGCTCACGCATTGCGCGGATCAGTGGCATCATCCTCGCCGGTCCATGCACATTTGCTGGGTATGCCGAGTTCAAGAGGGACGAGCATACGTCTGACGTTTTGAACACAGACTCCTGAACGTGACACGAACTCTCGATCTTTCTGAAAAAAGCGACGCTGGGAGAGATAAAGCCACCAACGAGGGCGCCTGGGCTTCGTCCGGGTTGGGCGCTGCGTTCATGACCCGCGCGCGCCCTCGAAGTGTGGCGCCGCTACAACGGCCTGGCCGACATCGAGAACCGCATAAGGAACTCGGCGCCCAGTCTGGCCTAAAGGCCTGTGCGGCCCGTCGTCCTGAGCGACGAAGCGGCCTGTCACCTCGCCGACTGTGCCTACAACCTCTGCGTCGGCCTCGCTCGCCGGCTCGGTCAGACTGAACGCGCTGAACTCACCACCCTGCGCTGGCGGCTGCTCGGCTGCGCCGCGGTCTTCAGCCACACCGCCGGCAAATCCACGCTCAGGTTCGCCCTCTCCACATCCCAACGCCGGTGCTCCGGCGGTTCTCGAGGCGTAGCGTCACGATCGCCTCGCGCCGCGAGCGCCAAATCGACGGCAGCTAAAAAAGAACCCCGACAGCGCTGCCGCGGTGAGCGTGCAGAACTGCCGGGGTTGAAGGCGCAGGATCAGAAGTCGGACGAGAAACCGACACGCAGACCGTGATCGCTCCACTGATTGGAAACGTTGCCAACATAGGTCAGGCCAAGCGCACCATGGCGCATGACGTTGACCTGGGCACCGCACTCCACGCGCAGAGCGTTGCGCGCGGCGGGCAGG
Organism: Candidatus Didemnitutus sp.; assembly: GCA_041906465.1. Taxonomy (GTDB): domain Bacteria; phylum Verrucomicrobiota; class Verrucomicrobiia; order Opitutales; family Opitutaceae; genus Didemnitutus. Next base: position 73,758 of record JAYRJE010000010.1, read on the forward strand.
CCCCACACGTCGAATTCGCCGCCCGCCAAGAGTCGTTGGCGACCGTTGGCGGCGACTTCGCCGAAGCCGTGCAACCATGCCGCGGAGAGACGCGGCGTGAGGAAAGGCCGCGCGGCAGCCGACGGATTCGAGCCCAGGCGCAGGCCCAGCGTGGTGTAGGTCACATCGCGCTGGATCGCGCTGACGCTCAGCCCGGCCAGTTCGCCGCCGGTCTCGGCGAAAGCGTCGGTGCGCAGGGAGACGTGATTCACGCCGGCGAACGGCTCGATCTGCGCGCCGCGAACCGAGAGTCCGTAGCTGGCTTCGCCGAAGGCCGAGAGGCCGCGGGCGTCGTAGTCGCCGGCAAGGCTTTCCGTGACGCCGGTGAAGTTCACGTTCCGGGTCCCCGTGACCGTGTGCCAGTGGTAGCTCGCGCCCGCGCGCGTGCGCCACTTGCCCCAGCCGCGGCCGGCGTAGAGCGCGAGGCCGTCGGTGGTGACTTCGGCGCGCGAGGCGCGTCCGTCGATCGTGGTCTCATCGGTGCCGTGGTTGAAGGCGGCGCCGACCTGAAGCTGGCCGATGGCGGCATCGCCGCCGACGACCACGCCGACCGTGCGTTGGCTGGCTTTGGCGGCATTGCCGTCGCTCTTCACCTTGTTCCAGCTGCTCAGACCTTGCACCCAGAGGTTGGGGCGAATCTCGGTGCTCGGCGCCGCCGACGCCACGTTGCGACCGGCAGCCTCGACCTGTTCGAGGCGGCTGAGCATCGTTTCACCGATGCGGCGGGTGCGATCGACCAGGAAAGTCCCCGTGGTGGACCACAACTCGCCGGACAGCGCGTCGAAGGCTTGCGTCGCGCTGTTGGCGTCGGCCTGACCGGCGATGGCGCGATAAAGTTCATCCGTTTGCACGCCACCGTCCAGGGTCGTGGCGACGGCGCGCTGATTGCGCGTGGTGGCGAAGCTGGCGAACTTCCGATCGTTGCGCGCCAGCGTGAGCACCACATCGCTGGCGGTGTAGCGCAGGTAGGGCGTCAGGAACGGCAGGTCGACGTTATAGCCCGCGAATTGCCCCGAGACACCGCCGCCCGCGTGCAGGATGACATAGTCGGTGATCCAGCGATAATTACCCGCCGCAGCGGTGACGGCCACCGTGCCGCCGGAAATTTTGGCGCGGCCGGAGGCGTTGACCCGGTCGGTGTTGCCGTTCGCGTCCACCTCGACCGCGTAGGTCGAGCCGGCCTCGAACGTCACATCGCCCGTGACACTGATCTGCCCAATGGAATTGCCGGGCGTCAGCGAGCCGCCGTTGCGCACCGTGATGGAGCCGACGGTGCCGTTGCCGCCGAGGCGGCCGCCCTGATTAACGAAGGCGGAGCCCGGGAGCACGCCGTTGATCGCGACCAGACCTTGGTTGACGGTGAGGCCGCCGGTGAAGGTGCTTGCGCCGGTGAGGTTGAGGGTGCCGGCGCCGTTCTTGATCAGCGAGTCGGTGCCGCTGATGGTGCCGCCAAACTGGCTGTTTCCCGCCTGGTTGACCGTGAGGCGGCCATTGCCGAGCAAGAGATTGCCACTCGCGCCGCTCAGGCCCGCGACTTCCTGCGTCTTGTTGGCGAGGTCAAAGGTGCCGCTGTTCACCACCAAGTCCGTGGCCGTGTCCAGAGCGGAGGCCAGACGCACCAACCCGCCGAGCACGACGGTGGAACCCTTGTAGTGATAGTCGCCCGACAGCAGCAACAGACCGCTGCCCTGCTTGATGAGCTTGCCGTTGCCGGAGAGAGCGCCGGTGTAGTCGTAGTCGATGGTCTGATTGAAGATCAGGGTGCCGTTGTTGACGGTGTTGGCCAGAAGATCGCCGTTGGCGGAGCCGTCGCCGACCTGGAAGATGCCGGCGGTGTCGACCACGACGTTGCCGCCGAGCTTGCCGGTCAACAGGAGCCCGCCGGCCGTCACGTTGGTCGTGCCAGTGAAGCTGCGGCTGTCGCCCGAGAAGAGCAGCGTGTTCGAACCGGTCTTGGCCACGAGGCCGCGACCGCTGAGCTGTCCGGCATAGACGTTGGAGTTGGCGAAAGTCACCGCGCCGTCGTTCTGAAGATTGCTGACGAGCGCGCCGACCTGCCCGCTCGTGCCGACCTGCAGCGTCGCGCCCGCACTCACTGTCGTTGAGCTGGCGGCAAAGGTGTTGGCCACGATTGCCTGGCCTCCTTGCACGGAAAGCGTTCCGGCGAAATTGCCGCTGTTGCCCGAAAACGTGGTGGTGCCGGCGAGAACATTCACCGCGCCGGTGCCCGAGATTCCGGCGCCGAGCGTGTAGTCGCCGCTGGTGTGGTTGAGCACAAGACGGCCGTTGCCCGCCCCCAGTTCGATGCTGGCGGCGGTGAGCGTGCCGGCGGCGGCCGCTTGCTGTCCGGTGGCGGCGCCGATGTTCACTGTGCCGATGGAACCGGCGTTGGTCGCGATCAGAAGCTGGTTGGTGGTGACCGCGCCGCCATTGGCGAGGTTGAGCGTGCCGGCGCCGTCGACGCCCACGTGGAGCTGCGCCGTGCTGTTGAGGCGGCTGTTGGCGCCAGTCACATCGATCGTGCCGGTGCCGCCTGCATTCCAGCCGGCCACCAAGGTTTGAGTGGTGACGAGGCCGCCATTGCCGATGCTCAGGGAGCCCTGGCCATCGACGCCGATACCGGCGGTGCCGCTCGTGGCGGTGAGACTGGAGCCACTGCCGTTGACGACCAGGCTGCCTTGCGCCCCGCTGCCCACGCCGACACGGAGCGTGCCGGCGCTGACCTGTCCACCCGTCTGCACCGTCAGGGTGCCGCGACTGTTGTCCTGGCTGGCCACTTCCAACAAGCCCGCCGCGGAGAGCGAAGCTCCGCTCTCGACCGTGGCCGTGCCGGTGCCGTTGTAGCCGACGCGCATGTTGCCGGCGTAGCCGTTGCGCGCCAAGATCGAGTAGGTCGTGCCTGCACCGCTCAAGTTCAGCGTGCCCTCCGAACCGGTATCCACGCCGAGCGCGCTCGTCGTCGCCGTGACGGACGCGCCGCCCGAAACGGTCAACCGACCGTAGCCAACCGTGCCGTTGCCCGTGCCGCCGACATACAGCGGCAGGCCGTTGTTGAACGCCGTGCCCGCGCCGTCGACGGTCATCGTGGCCACCGTCGCACCCGAGCCGCCGATGTAGCCACCGTCAGCATCGAGCACCGCGCCGTTGGTCACACGCACGGTGCCTTCGTCCACGCTGAACCAGCCGTCGGCGCTGTTCCAATCCGCCGGAGCGCCCGCGTGCAGCGTGCCGATGCGCAATGCCGTGCCCGACCCGCTCAAGTCGACCGTGCCGCCCGCTCCCATGTAAAGGCTGCCCAACACCGTCTCGGCTTGGGCGCCATTGGTGAGAGTCAGGCTGCCCGTGGCGCCCGCGGTGCGGGCAATTTGAATCGATCCGGGATTGCTCGCGCCGCCGATGGTCAGGCTCGAGCCCGTGCCATCGACCACCACGCTGCCCCGTGCGCCGGTGTCGCCACCGATCTTCATGCTGGTGGCACTGACTTGGCCGCCCGAACGGATGGTTAAATCGCCGCGACTGTCCGCCTGGCTGGCGACATCCAACAGGCCCGCCGCGGAGAGCGAAGCGCCGTTCTCGACCGTGGCCGTGCCGGTGCCGTTGTAGCCGACGCGCATGTTGCCCGCATAGCCGTTGCGCGCCAGGATCGAGTAGGTCGTGCCTGCACCGCTCAAGTTCAGCGTGCCCTCCGAACCGGTATCCACGCCGAGCGCGCTCGTCGTCGCCGTGACGGAGGCGCCGCCCGAAACGGTCAACTGGCCGTAGCCAACCGTGCCGTTGCCCGTGCCGCCGACATACAGCGGCAGGCCGTTGTTGAACGCCGTGCCCGCGCCGTCGACGGTCATCGTGGCCACCGTCGCGCCCGAGCCGCCGATGTAGCCACCGTCAGCATCGAGCACCGCGCCGTTGGTCACGCGCACGGTGCCTTCGTCCACGCTGAACCAGCCATCGGCGCTGTTCCAATCCACCGGAGCGCCCGAGTGCAGCGTGCCGATGCGCAACGCCGTGCCCGACCCGCTCAGGTCGACCGTGCCGCCCGCTCCCATGTAGAGGCCGCCCAACACCGTCTCGACTTGGGCGCCATTGCGCAGGATCAGGCTGCCATTGGTGGCGGTGCCACGCGAAATCTGAATCGCGCCCGCATTGCTCAGGCTGGCGCTCTGGCCGTCGACGATCAGCTTGGCTTCGTTGCCGCCGGCACCCTCGATGGTCAGCGTGTTGCCGTTCAGCGTGCCGCGCAGGTCAACCGTGCCGTTCTGCACATTCACGTGGCCGCCGAATCCGGGGCTGGCGCCGGTGAGGGTCCAAGTGCTGGTGCCGGTTTTGTTGAGGTTGGCAAAGTCGCGATACTGCGCCGTGTTGCCAAGCGTGCTGACATCGAAGCTCGCGTCGGCACTGCCGCCAAGGACGAGGGTGTTGACGTTCGAGGTCGCGCCGCTTTTCGCCACGTTGCCAGTGATGTTCGAACCCGCGCGCAGCTCGAGGGTGACGTTGCCGGAGCCGATGGCGATACCGCCCGAGATTGTGCCCGAGTTGACGATCGTGGTGGCGGCAGTCCCCGTCTGGATGGCGGTGCTTCCGGTGATCGAACCGCTGTTGGTGATGCTGACCGTTCCGCTCTGCGTATCGGCGCTGATGCCGGTGGCGGTGCTGGTGACGGTGCCGGAGTTGGTGATGGTGATGTTGCCGCTGGGGGTGCTGGCCAGAATGCCGGTGCCGCCGTTGGCCTGCACCGTGCCGGTGTTGGTGATGGTCACGTTGCCGGAGCCAGCCTCGCTCGTATCGAAGCCCGCCGCGCCGTTGAGGCCGTTGAGGCCGATGGCCTGGCCGTGGTTGGCCAGCGTGACGTTGCCGACCTGGGTCGCCCCTTGAATAGCGTTGTGGGTATTGGCCGTGAGGACGCCCGCCGCCTGGTTGGTGATCGAGACATCGCCCTCGGGGGTCCAAGCGATCAGACCTTGTCGGGTGGCCGAGGTGATGGAGCCGCTGTTTTCGATTGAGGCCAAACCCTTGTAGTTGATGGCGCGCATGCCCGCGCCGTCGGAATTGAGCGTGCCGCTGTTGACCATCGACACCGTGACCGGTGTCGCGCTGGCAAAGCCTGAATCCGCATACAGCGCGCGCCCGCCGCTGGCGGTGGCGGTCACAGCGCCGCTGTTTTGCAGGGAAATATTTCCGTCGTGCGAGGTGGCCGTGACGCCATCACCGGCGGCGGAGGTGACTGCGGCGGCGGTGATGATGCTGATCGCGCCCGCCTTTTCATTGCGCACCCACACACCACCGGAGCCGCTGCTGCTGTTGATTACCGAATTATTGTCCAACAAGACCGTGATATCGTTGCCGCCGACCAGGTTCGTGAAGAGGTTGACGCCGCCGTAGTTGGGGGAGTTGACCGTCGTGTTTCGGATGTCCAGCGACATGCTGATCGGCCCCGTCGGCGCGGTGACCGAGTTGGGGTTATAGTTGATGCTACCGGCGGTCAGGTTAACTCCGTTGACGGCAAGCGTCGTGTTCCCGGACTCCACCCGGACGTTCACATCCGTGATCGTGTCAAAAACGGTCACATTGCCCGTGGTTGTCACCTGTCCGTGGGCAGACAACGCGACCGCGGCGAGCAGAGCCACGGCACCGATGTTGCGGGTCAAAACAAGGGAGCGACGCCTTAGCAGGGTAAGGCGGAAGACTTGGCCAGACGCGTATTCGCCGAAGTTGTTCATAGTCAGCGACCAAGAGCAGCCTCCATAAAATCCGTCAAGGTTTTACCTATATCGTAACAGGATTATTACTCATTAGTGATAGTCCGATCGGACTATATCCTATTTGGGAAAACATCCCAAAATCACCATTACCATTCGGCCTTAATGTCGTCTCAAAGGGCCGGGCAAGCCTCCGAGAGAACGGGGCCCAGAGACAAAAGACGTCGGCGAATACCGATCACACGCGGCGCGAAGCGATCTCCATGCCGAGAGACCGCCCGAAGTGGATTTTCGGAATGCCTGTGTGCAACTCCCGCGCGACGTTGATGCTTGTGGAAGTCGCTTTCGCTGGAAGCACGGCGCGCCGGCAAAGTTGCGGTAGCGCGAGGCCCGGGGTTGCGGTTTTGTGGCCAGTCACCACGTTGCTGCTCTCCATGGCGGCCGTCCTGCACCCTGCAGGTCGGAAGTCCCGCGCTTCGCCGGCTCATCCGGCGGGCCTTGGTCGGCGGCTGCTGAGATATTCCCGCACGTGAACGAACCGAAACGCATCCTCCTCTTCTGCTCGGACCTCGACGGCACGCTCATCGGCAATGCGGAGGCGACGCGACGTTTCCGCGCCGCGTGGGAGGCGCTCTCTCCCGAAGCGCGGCCGTTGCTCGTCTACAGCAGCGGACGCCTGCTCAGCGACCTCCGCCGCTTTGTCGATGAGGGGCTGCTGCCGGCCGGAGATTTCTGGATCGGCGGCGTGGGCACGGAAGTATTCGACGTGCGCGCGAACCGCGTGCTCGAGGAATTCGGCGCATACCTCGGCGACGGCTGGAAGCTCGCCGCCGCCCGCGAAGTCGTCGCGCGCACGCACGGCGTGCGTCCGCAGCCGGCGGAGTTTCAGACGCCGTTCAAGAGTTCATGGTATTGGGACAACGCGTCCGCCGAACAAATCCGCGAACTCAAGCGCCAGCTGGCCGAAGCCGGCGTCGCCGCGCGCGTCGTGTATTCCAGCAGTCGCGACCTCGACATCATCCCGCGCAACGCCACCAAGGGCGGCTCGCTCGACTGGCTGACCAAGCGCCTGTCGGTGCCGCTCGATCAAGTGCTCGTCGCCGGCGACACGGGCAACGACGCCAGCATGTTCCGCCTGCCGGGCGTGCGCGGCATCATCGTCGAAAACGCATTCCCCGAGCTCTACGAGGCGACGGTGGACATCCCGGTGTTCAGCTCGCGCCGCATTCTCGCGGATGGCGTGCTCGATGGGCTGTGCCACTTCGGTGTGATCTGCGCCGTGCCTTCGAAACACGAGACCAGCCAGCGCCGCGAGGACATGGCGCCCGGTTTCCAGCGACTGTTCGAGGGCACGAAGCTCGGCAACCTCACCGCCGACGAACGCAGCTACGTCCGCACCGCCTACGGCAAGGCGCTCGACGCGCTGCGCCGGAACATCACGCCGCTCGGTTTTTCCGCCTGTTCGCTCAAGGACAACCGCGTCACCGGCACCGACGCGAATTACCGCAGCGTGTGGGCGCGCGACGGCGCGATCACGGTGTGGAGCACGCTGCGCATCGATGACCCCGAAATTCGCGCCGCGCAGATTCGCACGCTCGAGACGTTGCTCACGGCGATTTCGCCGATCGGGCAGATCCCGGCGAACGTGCGCATCGACGACCGCACGCCGGACTACTCCGGCGTCGGCAACATCGCGTCGATCGACAGCGGCCTGTGGGTGATCATCGCGCTGTATAATTTCGCCGCGCAAACCGGCGACTACACGCTGCTGTTCCGCCACGCCGAGCGCCTCGCGAAAGTGATGAACTGGCTCGAGGCGCACGACAGCAACAACGACGGGCTGCTCGAAATCCCGGAGGCCGGCGACTGGACCGATCTCTTCGGCCGCAGCTACAACGTGCTCTACGACGAGGTGCTGTGGTATCGCGCGAACGTTTGCTACGGACGCATCCTCGAATTCATGGGCCAGTTCGAGCCGGCGGCGGCTTACCTGCGCGCATCGCAACGCATCCGTGCGCGCGTGCTCAGCACGTTCTGGACGACGACGCAGCCCGGCGAGGAAGAGGCGCGGCGGCCGCACCGGTTCGCCGACCGGCAATTCGCGCTCGGCGACACGCAATACCTGTTGGCCGAGATCACGCCGTTCGCCTTCAACTGGCGCTGCGACGTCTACGCCAACATCCTCGCGTTCCTCATGAACCTGCTCGACCTCGAGCGCGCGCGGACGGCGTTTCGTTTCATGTGGGGCGTCGGCGTGAACCAGCCGTGGCCGGTCGCGAATCTCTATCCCGTCGTGCAGTCCGGCGATCCCGACTGGCGCGCCTACTACACGGTGAACCTGCTCAACCTGCCGCATCACTACCACAACGGCGGGCTGTGGCCGTTCGTCGGCGGGATGTGGGTGCGCTTCATCCAGCGGCTCGGCTTCCACGAAGTGGCGTGCCGCGAACTCGTGCGGCTCGCGCAGATGAATCAGATGGGGCGCGACCAGGAGTGGGAGTTCAACGAGTGGTATCACGGCGCCACGGGCCGCCCGATGGGCAAAGCGTATCAGGCGTGGTCGGCCGCTTCGTTCCTGCACGCGTGTCACGAGCTCGACGCCGAGCCGGACGGGATGGGGACGTAGGCGGCGGGGCGTCCGCGTGGGTCGCGAGGTGCGCGAGATGGGTGGGCGTCGGTGTCTCTACCGACGCCGGTCGGCGGTCTTCGCGTTCGTTCGCGTTGCGTGCGGACTCGTGCATTTGTCGCCGCTGGGGACAGCGGCGACCACCTTCTGCGGAGTGGTGGCGGCATTCGGGAGAATTCCGCCTCGGCGTTGCGCGGCCCGCGAAAGCCTCCCGGCTTCCGCCACGACCAAATAGTCGGGCCTACTGGGCGCGCAGGTTCGCGCGCAGCCACTCGGCGACTTGCTGCCGATAACCGGGCACGATCTTGTCCCACGCGAGCAGGCCGTGCGGCGCGCGCGGGAGGACGAGGACGTCGCAGACGTTGCCGGCCGCGAGCATCTTTTCCTCGAAGCGGCGCGTCATCGCGATCGCGACGGTGCGGTCGGCGTCGCCGTGGAGCATCAACATCGGCGGCAGGCCGGGCTTGATGTAACTGCCGGGCGAACCGGCGAGGAGAATCTTGCGCGACTCCGGCGTGAGATCGCGGGGCACGCCGAAAAGCTGCTGCAACCCCGTGCTCGCGCCGCCGCGCACTTGCGCGTCGAACTCCAGATCGCTGACCGGCGCATAACCGATCGCGGCTTGCACGCGCGTGTCGCCTTCGCCCAGCACCGCTGCCTGCAACGCGATGTGTCCTCCCGCGGAGTGGCCGACGATGACGATGCGCGACGGATCGCCGCGGTATTCGGCGGCATGCGCCTTGACCCAGCGAATCGCGGTTTGCGCATCCTCGAGCTGCGCCGGCCAGAGGTGCGTCGGCAACATCCGGTAATCGATCGAGAACCAGACGCAGCCCGCCGCGGTAAACGTGTCGAACCACGGCGTGATATCGCTGCCGCTGCCGGGTTTGTCGCTGCCGGATTTGCTCCCGCTGGTCCAACCGCCGCCATGCACGAGGATCGCGACGGGAAACGGACCTTCCCCCGGAGGAATACCGACATCGAGCTTCAGGCTCACGCCGGCGGCCTGGCCGTATTCGACGTCGCGAATGATGCGCGCTTCGGCGGCGTGAAGGGCGGGCGCGACGACGCCGAGCAACAGAAGGAGAAAGGCAAATGAGCGAAACGATTTCATCGGAGCGAAGGAGAGATTAACCACGAAAGACACCAAACACGCGAAAGGCTGACTCTGTGTTCTCTGTGACCTCAGTGTTTCAAATTTCAGAAATTAAACACAGAGGTCACGGAGGACACAGAGGGTTTATGGAATCAGAACGAGACGGGAATTGCTGACCTCCGAGGCTTTCACCGGTTCGCCCTGGCGCGCGCGGATGCTCACGCGCTCGAAGACGATGCCATCCGCGTAAGCGAGATCGGCGCCCCGTTCCGCAGAGAGCGAGACGTCGCGGAAGGTGATGTTTTGCAGCGGCATTTCCGGCAGACCGCGCAGCGTGAACGCAGCTTTCGAACCGCGCGAGACGATGTCCTCGAAGAGAATGTTGCGGAACGTGGGCGTGCCTTCATCGGGCTTCGTCACCGCCGCGGCGGGCTGGCCGTTCGCGGCGTAGAAGAAATTGAAGTCGATCGCGCTGCCGACAATGCCCGTCATGCGGATGCCCTGAAGGTGAATGTTCTCCACCACGCCGCCGCGACCGCGCAGCGTCTTGAAGCGCAGGCCGAGGTCGGTGCCGATGAACGTGCAGTTCCGCACGAGAACGTTGCGGACGCCACCGGACATCTCGCTGCCGATGGTGAAGCCGCCGTGCCCTTCATAAACGGTGCAGTTCTCGATCAACACGTCCTCGGTCGGCACGCCGATGCGCCGGCCGGCGGCGTCTTTGCCGGACTTGATGCACAGGCCGTCGTCTCCGGTGTCGACGATGCAGCCCGTGACGTGGACGCGACGGCAGGAATCGATGTCCATCGCGTCGCTGTTTTGCGCCCAACGCTCATTGAAGATTTTCAAGTCGCGCAGCGCGACATCCTCGCAGAGCCACGGATGAAGGGTCCAATTCGGCGAATTGCGGAACGTGACGCCCTCGAGGAGCACGCGCTTGCATTCGAGAAAGCGGAGCAGTCGCGGACGGAGCACAAACCAGTAAGGCTCGTAGTCGGTCGGATTGAGCGAGCCGCTCGCGGCGAGTTTGCCTAGCTGCGCGGGCGCGGCGAAGCCCGGCGCGGCGGGCAGCCACTCGTCGCCCTTGGCGTTCACGACGCCACCGGAAGCGACGAGCGCTTTCCAGAAGGCGTCGGTCACTTTCGCTTTTTTCACGTGGCGCCAGGCGTCGCCGCCGCCGTCGATCACGCCGGCGCCGGTGATGGCGATGTCCTCGGCGTGTTCGGCGGAAAGCGGCGAGGTCTTGTCGACTTCCTTTTCGCCGCGCGCGTCGAAGACGCGCATCGGATAGAGCGTGTGGTCGCGGGAAAACTGGATCAGCGCACCGGCTTCGAGGTGAAGGCGCGTGCGGCTGCGCAATTCGATCGGTCCGGTCAGCCAAAGGCCGGGAGGCACGACGAGCGTGCCGCCGCCTTGCTCGGCGAGCGCGGCGATCGCACGGGCGAACGCGGCCGTGTTGAGCGTCTCGCCATCGGACACGGCGCCAAAATCACCGAGGCTGACGCGCGTGGCGGGAATGCGCGGCGCGGCGGGAGCGGTCGGCACGACCGGCACGGTGAGCGCGGCGGACAACGCGACGGCGGAGACGGCCAGCGTGCACGTGACGACCAGACGGCGGAGGGATAAGGAAATGAACATGGGCAGGAAGGGGATCAGGGTTGAGTCGGCGTCCACGCATCGGCGCCGCCGAGGACGTTTTGCACGGTGTAAGCGGCGGCTTCCGCCGCGGTGAGTTGTTTCGACCACGGCACGCGGGCGCTGGGATTCGCGCCGGGGCCGGTGGAGTTGTATTCGGCGTAGCGCGCGGTTTTTTCGCTCTCCGGCTTGCTCCAGTTGTGCCAGCCGGCCGGTTCGATGTGGTCGCCGAGTTCGCACTCGAGGAAGGCGACGGCCGCGTGCGGACGCCACGGACGTCCGAGAAACGCTTTGCGCGAAGGCAGATCCGGTTCCCACGGCATGGGGTCGTAAGTCAGACGACAGCGGAGAAAAACGTAGCCGAACGCACTTTCCGGCGGGGTGCTCGCCGCGGTGACGTAGCCGCCGGCCTTGCTGCGGATTTCGCACTGCTCGAACACGGCGGTGCCACCACCGTAGATGAAGTCGACGCGTCCCTCGATGTAGCAATCGCGGAAGTAGTGGCGGCCTTTCTCGGAGCGCAGCGTGTCCTGCCAGCCGAGCAGACGACAGGCGCGGATCGTGGCGCGATCACCGTCGAGGCGCAGCGCGAGCGCCTGGCCGTGCTCGCCGGAGGCGTTTTCGAAGGTGAGGTTGGTCGCGGAGAAATCGTCGGCCAGCACCGTGAGCGTGATGCCATCGTAGCCTTCGACACGGCGGGCCTTGAGGGCTTCGTAAACGTTCAGGTGGTAACTGATCAGCGTCGTGTTCGGATCTTCGCCGACCAGGTGGATGAAACGCTTGGCCGCAGGAATGAGCGTCGGCTGCCAGCGGTAGCGGCCGGGTTTGACGAGAATGACGTAGGGCTTCGTCGCGTGATCGGGCGCCGCGTCGATGGCGGCCTGCAGCGGGTTGACGCGAGCATCGCGCGGCGGCTCGACGACCGCATCGTAGTGCCGCGGGATCGGCGCGGACGCGAGGGCCGGGATCGGCAGGCGCTCCGCCGAGAACAACGCCGCGGAGGCGGCGAGCATGAGGAACGTGGTGCAGAATCGGGAATGAAGGCGGAACATCGGCAACGGGGAAAGAAGCGGCTTGGCGCCACGAAGGATCAACGACCGAGGCGCCGGTGCGCCTCTTGCAGACCGCGGATCGCTCCAGGGTGTCCGGGCGCGAGTTCCAGCGCGGCTTCGAACTGCTCCGCGGCTTCCGCGGGACGGCCGAGTTCGAGCAGGATCGTGGCGGGCACGAGGCGGTAGTCGACGTTGCCGGGTTGCAACTCGACGGCGCGGCGCGCGTGCGGGAGCGCGTCAGGCAGGCGGCGCATCGTCACGAGAACCCAGGCGGTCTTGAAACAGGCGTCGGCGTTTTCGGGTTCTTCGCGACGGACTTGGTCGAGTTGGACCAACGCCTCGGCGGGACGGCCGGTGTTGGCGAGCGCCCAGCCGAGATTCACGCGGGCGGTGGTGAGGCGGGGATTGATTTCGAGGGCGCGGCGGAAAGCGGCGAGGCCGGCATCGGGTTGACCGAGCGCCATGAGCGAAACACCGAGCGTGTTGTGCGCGGCATCGAAACGTGGCTGCAGCTGGATCGCGCGCTCCAGCAAGGGGCGCGCTTCGGCGGAGCGGCCGAGACGGTTGAGCACATTGCCGAGGCTGTTGAGGGTTTCAGGATAATCCGCCTTCAGCGCGAGGGCGCGCTGGAGATGCGGCAGTGCTTCCTGCGCCTCGCCGGCCTCGTCGAGGGCGACGCCGAGATTGAGATGCGCGACCCAGCTATCCGGGCTGCGCTCGAGCGTGGCGCGGTAGAGCGCGATGACGTCGCGGTAGTGCGCACTCTGCTGCGACGTCAGCGCCGCGGCGCCCAACACCACGACAGCAGCGACCGTGCGTCCGCCTGGGCGCGACCATTGCAGATAATCCCAACCGCGCACCGCCGCGGCGGCGAGGAAGGCAAAAATCGCGAGACTGGCGTGGTATTGGAAGTGGTCGGCCACATACGAGAACACGAACGGGTAGACGTTCACGAAGCCCAGCACGGGAAACAGGGTGCCGCCGAACAGGAGCGCCGCCGCGAGCGGGGCGCGGTCGCGGCGACTCCACCACGCGGCCGCCGCCAACCCGGCGACGGTCGCGAGCGGAAAGAGCCATTGCCACCACACGCCGGCCTCGATGGTCCAGCGCGGGTAGAAGAACGCCAGATCCAGCGGCCAGACGATCGAGGCGAAGTAGAACCACCCGACGCGGCCGGCGAGCAACACGCGCTCGATGGGACCGAGCGTAAAGTCCGCGCCCGCGGCGCCAATTTGGGTGCTTTCGAACCACGCGGTGCCGAGGCCGGCGAATGCGCCGAGCACGACCCACGGCAGGAGCGGCAACACGTCGCCGCGCCACGACAACCGGCCGCGGCGCCACCACGCCAGAACCAGCAAGGCGCCGGGCAGCGTCGCAGTGACCGTTTTTGTGAAGAGCGCGGCGCAGAACCAAAGCGTGGCGGCCGCGTAGCGACGCGGGGTGCGCTCGTCTTCGAAACGCAGCCACGCGAGCGCGGCGGCGAGGTAGAACACGAGCGACAGCGTATTCTTCTGCTCCGAAATCCAGGCGACGGATTCGACGCAGACCGGGTGGAGCGCGAAGAGCGTCGCCGCGAGAGGTGCTCCCGGGAGTGCGAGCCGCCGCAGCAGGACAAGGAAGAGACACGCGGACGTGGCGTGCCAGAACACGTTGACCAGATGATAGCCCAGCGTGGCGTCGCCCCACAGTTGGTGTTCGAGCCAAAAGGCGGTGTGGAGGAGCGGGTAGTATTGCTGCGTGGCGCCGGGCTCGAACCAGATGCGCAGCAAGCCGGACCACGATTGCAGCGCGGGCGCGGTCACGTGGCCGACATCGTCCCAGAGGAGAGCGCCCGTCAGGCCGGGCCAGTAAGCGGCCAGCGCGGCGCTCAGCAAGAGGAGGAAGAAGAGACCCACCGGCCAAGGCGCGGGATGCGCGGCCTCAGGCGAGGACTCGGAGACGGGCACGGATTTCTTCGCGTGCTTCATTCGTCGAAAAGAGGAACGGCCCGCCCGATGACCGCGCAAGCCCTTTGCGGCGCAGAGGGCAGCACAACCAGAATCCTTTCAGGTGCTAGTGGGCGGGAGCCCATGAGGGCGGCGGAGACAAAATCGCCGGCACTGCGAAGAGTGCCGGCGATGAGTGCAATCAAGGAGGAATCAAGCCGACGATCAAACTAGAGCTCGAATGTCGCCGAGAAGATGAACTGACGCGGATCGACAATGCGGTAGGTCGCCGCCTTGCCGTCGAAGAAGGCCTGCGTGGCCTGAAGCGTGCCGCCATCTTCGAAGACGTTCTTCACGTTGAGCTGGAACTTGGCGCGGACCTTGCCGTTGAACATGCGAGTGTTGTAGGTCATGAACACGTCGACGAACGTCTCCGACGGCGAGTAGATCGGCCGGTTCGGATCGAGTTCGAGGATGCGGTTCGACGCCTGCGTGAGGTCCATGCCGTCGGTGTAGCCGAGGCCGTAGAAGCCGATGGAGCCCTTGCTGGCATAGCGCAGCGAGCCGCCGACGCTCATGTTCTTGAGGATCTTGTGGTCGGTCATGCCCGCCAGGTTATACTTGGTATTGAGTTTGGCCTGGTATTCGCGGAGCTGGGGCCGCGGACGGCCGATCAGCGCGCGGAAGACGGACATCGGCGCGTTGACGTTGCCGGCGAAGTTCGTCGCGGCCGAGTTGGTCGCGTTGTAGCCGCCGTTGGTGTTACCCGAGGCAAAGGTGCTGCCCAGGATGTTCCACCAGAGCAGGTGGCCGGTGGCGCCGGTCGGGATGTTCGTCGCGTTGATGGCCGTGGTCACGCCGTTGATGGTGGCCGTGGTCTGGGTGTAGCGCGGGTCCTCGAGGGTCGTCCAAATCGGCATGCGCGCCGCGATGTAGTCGTCGACGGCGGCGCCGGCGGAGGTGTTGATCGCCTCGGTCTGCGTGACGGAAGCGCTGACGGTCCAGTTGCGGGTGGGGTTGAAGTTGATTTCCACCTCATGGCCCTTGGACTCCATGTCGTTGACGGCGGCGTAGGTGCCGTTGGCGCCAATGGTCACGAGTCCCTTGTATTGTTCGACGGGCATCTTGATGGCCGCGGCGATCTGCTCGTCCGTGGCGCTGCCACCGGTGCCAACGCCGCTCAGCCAGGCGGTGGCTTGTTTGCGCAGGTTCCAGGCATCGTTCGAGACAAAGCCTTCATAGCGCAGGATGCGCTGGGCCATGGTGGAGATGTCGCCGTTGCGGAGGTTGAGCTGCAGCGTCTCGAACCGGGTGTAGCGGATGGAGAGCTTGCCATCGAACAGGGTCAGCCAGAAGCCGAGGTCCTTGCTCGTGCCGGTCTGGTTGGGAAGTTTGTTGAGGAACAAATCGTAGGCCGGGCCCTGCGCGATGAAGTTGTCGGATTTGTTGTAGGTGAGGCTGAGCCCACCGACCGCTTCGGCGAGCAGGCGCTTGATGCCGGTGTCGCGCTCGATCGAGGTTTGGATGAAGCGGAAGTCGCGGAACGGACGGGCGACGAGCGAGGCGGTCTTCGTCTTGCCCGAGGCGACGCGCCAATCGCCGCCGAACTCATCGGCTGCGGCCCGATTGAACGACCGGAGGTCGGAGCTGAGCGGGACAATCAGCGAATTGCGGTCATTCACGGTGTCCTCACGCAGACCGTAGGTGGCGACCAATTTGCCATCGAGGAAGGTGCTCTGGAGCACGCCACCGAAGGTTTTCACGACCGTATTGAGATTGGTGAGGCCACCACCGTAGCCGGGGGTCCAGCCCACCTGGCTGACATCGCGGAACATCTGAGTGGACGACGGGCCCCAGACGTAGGGAAGACTGACGCCTTCCGGGAAGTAGCTCGGGGCGTATTCGATGGGGCCGCCCACCGTGTTGCCGACGTAATATTGTTCGTTGAGGCGGGTGTAATTATTCCCCGTCCAAAGCGCACCATTGTTGTGGTGGCTGGGATCGAGGTTCGTCACCGTCTGGTAGCCCAGCGGGGCACCGAGGCTCGCGTAGCGTTGCTGGTAGGCCTTATCGAGGGCCAGCATGGTGTGGCGATAGTTGTAGTTCCAGGTCTTCTGATCCTTGTATTCGTAATAGCCGAGGACCTGCTGAGTGCCGAGCCACTTGGTCAGGCCCTTATCACGCGAGAAATCGACGCGGTAAACGGCTTGGGCGCGGGCGGTATCCCACAGCAACGGCTTGTCGCGGAGGTAGGGTTCGCTGCTGCGCAGGTAGGGGCGGCCGAAGTAGGGATTCGGGGTGCCGTCGAGGTAGTGGGTGTTCACGTCGACTTGGAGCTGGCCGACGTTGCTGTTGACGCTCGCGGGGCCCATGGGCTGGTTTTCCAGGCGCTTGGCGTTCTCGCGCATCCACGTGGCCTGCGCGGCCAAGGTCTGGCGCGGCGTGTTGATGATGATCTGATCGATCTGGGCCATATACGTGTTCACGTTGTCCCAGGCCTTGCTGTTGCCCATCAGGTTGATCTCGTCCCAATTGTAGATCGATTTGTCGGCAATGGGCCGGGCGACGGAATTATACAGCGGCTGCTGCGTCGCGGTGTAGGTGTCCGACGCGCCCGTGGTCAGCAGGCCGATGCCGACGGCCGAGGCCGAATACGGATCGGTCGTGCCGTAAGTGTTGCCGGCAGGATTGGTCGGATTGCCGGTATAGCGCGCGATCGTCCAATAAGGCGCCTCGCCAGGCGCGCCGATCTGGAACGGCGAGCGGCTCTCCGCGCCACCGGTGAAGAACGAGGGCTGGGCCGAATACGGCGTCGTCGAGCCGATCACGTTGCCGTTGCCCATCACCGTCCCGTCCGGGAAGGTGACCAAACGGGTGACGGGATTCCAGCCGGGGCGACCGGCGTCGAACCAGTCGGTGTAGTAGTCGCGCGGCGTGGTGTAGTTGGGCCGCACGGAGCTGTTCTTGTAGTGATACCAGGAGGCCGCGATGGTCGTGTTCTTGAACGGTTGGGCCTTCACCTGGAAGCTGACGCGGTCCGCGTCCTCCCCGGAGGGCTTGCGGATGAAGCCGGTGTGCTGCTTCGCGTAGCTGGCGCGGAAGGCGAGCTTGTTGCGGTAGAGCATGCGGTTCACGTCGAGCGAGCCGCGCCAGCCGCCGTAGCTGTCGGCGCGCGTCTCCACGCGCGAGAAATCGCGCGTCACATTGGCGGTGGCCGGCACCTGGTTGACCGTGCCGGAGGCGTTGCCCAAGCCGAAGATGTTGGCGTTCGGACCGCGGCTCAGTTCGAGCGAATCCATCCAGAGCGGATCCACCGGCACGCGGCCGGACATTGCGATGTTGTTGAACGCGATGTTAGCGTTGCCGATGCCGCGCACGCGGTTGGCGTTGTTCGGATTCAGGCTGACGTTGTCGACGACGGCGCCCGTGCGGTCGGTGGCGAAGTCGGAGTAGGAATTCGTGCCCTCGGTGCTCGCCATGTGGTCGAACACGTCGTTGATGTCGATCATCGCGAAATCGAGCATCTGCTCCTTCGTCATGACCGTGATCGATTGACCGAGATCCTCGATCTTCGAATTCAGGCGCGTGCCCGACATGGTGTTCGAGGCGAAATAACCGCGATTGTCGGCTTTGACCGCGAACGGCGAGAGCATGACGACGTCCTCTTTGGGCGCCGCCGGAGCCGCGGCGGTGTTCGCGTCCGTGAGCGTCGATTTCGGCTCTTCCGGCGCAGGGGCAGCGGCGGCCGAAGCGGGAGCCGATTGCGCCCACGCCGACCCGGTCCAGGCGGCGAGGGCCAGCAGCGCGACGGCGAAGGTGCGCTGCGAGGTGTGCAGTCGATGGCGTTGTTTCATGGGGATTGGGTTTGCTTTTTGCTGACTAAAGGGGCGCCGCTCACGGGGAGTGCGGCGCGACGGGAATGGGTTGGCCGTCCACGGTGACGCTGGCAGCGTGATCGAGCACGAAGCGCTCGCCCTGCGCCGGCGTGATCGCGCTGCGGCGGAAGGCAATGTCGCGCGCGTGCGTGAGGAGCACGCCGCGCTCGGCGACGAAGGCGCAGTCCTCGAACACGACGTTCCGGATCGGCGAGGTCGGCAGGCCGGTGATGCGCACCGCCACCGGCGCGCCGGAGGCGGCGACTTTGCGGACGGTGATGTTGCGGAAGGTGGGCGGGGCGGGATTCACGATCGCGCTGGTGTCGGCGGAGTAATCCATGTTGAGGATCGCGACCTCGTATTTCAGGTCGCGCGCGGTGACGTTCTCCACCCAGACGTTCTCGACCACGCCGCCGCGGCCGGGACGCGACTTGATGCGGAGCACGCGGTCGGTGCCTTCGAAGTCGCAGTCGTGCATGTAGACGTTGCGCACGTCGCCGGACATCTCGCTGCCGATCACGAGGCCGCCGTGGCCGCGTTTGCTGGTGCAGTGGCGCATGACGACATTCTCGGTGGGGCGCGCGACGCGCCAGCCGTCCTCGTTGTAGCCGGACTTGAGCACGACGCAGTCGTCCTCGGTGGAAAAGACGCAGTGCTCGATCAGGACGTTGCGGCAGGAGTCGGGGTCGAGGCCGTCGTTGTTCGGACCGGCGGTCTCGACGTGCACGCGGCGCACGATGACGTTTTCGCAGTAGATCGGATGCAGCGTCCAATTCGGGCCGCCGCCGATGGTGAAGCCCTCGAGCAGCACGTTGCGGCAGTCGACAAACGACACGAAGCTCGGACGGATCGCCGCCTCGCGCGTGCCGAAGACGCGTTGCTCCACCGGCACGCCTTTCGCGCCGGCATCGAAGAGCGCGCGCGTTTCCTTCTTTTTCCACGGCCACCACGCGGCGCTGTTGCCGTCGAGCCGGCCGGGCCCGGTGACGCCGATGTTCTCGCAGCCGCGCGCGTAGATGAAGGGCGAGTAGTTGAAGCACTCGATGCCACCGACGCGCACGAGGACCGGCGGCAGGTAATCTTCGAACACGTCGCTGAACACCACGACGGCGCCTTCAGCGAGGTGCAGCTCGATGTTGCTGCGCAGGTGGATCGGCCCGGTCAGCCAGCGGCCGGCAGGCACGACCACGCGACCGCCACCGGCTTCAGCCACGGTCGCGATCGCCCGCGCAAACGCCGCGGTGTTTTTCGTGGTGCCATCCGCCACCGCGCCGTGATCGGCGATGCTGACCGCGCGAGCCGGAAACACCGGCCGCTGCAACTGCGGCATCGGAAACGGCGCACGGATCGGCGCGATCGGCTCCGCGGGATCATAAGCGACCGCCGAAGCATTCACCGGCATCGCCCACCAAGCCGCCCACGCACAAAGCGAGGCGAGACACGGTGCAGCGCGCCGAAGAAGGAGCGAGAAAGGTGACAACCCGGAGGGTTGCATTGGCTAGGGTGGCTCCCAGGCGACGGCTGTTGCAGAGCATCAACCGCAGACCAGCGGGACGGGGGAAGAGACAGGGGTGGGTAGAACGGACGCGAACACCGGCGAAGCGCGCCAGCGCGACTTCACTCGGATGATAAGGAAGTGTGTGACCCGCGATGCGCCGCGGCAACGGAAGGCATGTTCGCATCGTTGAACAAATTGACGACACGCTTGTCATCAACGCCGCTTCCGCAACGCCCGCCGCGCGCAACAATCAACGATGCGAATTTGCGCGCCGTTGCCGGCGCCGAGACCGCGCGGCTTAGTGAAGATGTTCCCGCGACCCGCCCGCTGTTAGCTCTCACCTACCGTCGCACCCCACCCCTCGTGTCGTCTGCATGAGCATCGGCTCTTCCTCCTCTGCGCCGGAAGGCGCGCGCCCCAGTGGCGGCCAGTTTCGCTGGTCCATCTGCGGCCTCCTCTTCTTTTCGGTCGCGCTGAATTACATCGACCGAAACATCATCGGCATCCTCAAAGGACCGCTGAGCCAGGAACTCGGCTGGAGCGAGACGGATTACGCGCACATCGCCTCGGCATTTCAGTTCGCCTATGCGTTCGGCTATCTGCTCGGCGGGCGGCTGATCGACAAGATCGGCATCAAGCGCGGCCTGCCGCTGGCCGTGGCCGTGTGGAGCGTGGCCGCCGCGGCACACGGGCTCTGTTCGCTGATCCCGCTGGGCGAAACGATTTCGATCAACCTCCCGTGGGTGAAGACCGCCGGCGCCACCGCCGCGGTGGTGTTTCCGCTGACGGTCCTCGGCTTCATCAGCGCCCGCGTCGTGCTCGGCTTGGCCGAGGGCGGCAACTTCCCCGGCGCCATCAAGACGGTGGCGGAGTGGTTCCCGCAAAAGGAACGCGCGCTCGCGACGGGCATTTTCAACGCCGGCTCCAATATCGGCGCGATTCTCTGCCCGGTGCTCGTGCCACGCATGTATGCGGCGTGGGGCTGGCCGATCACGTTCTACGTCACCGGCGCCCTCGGCGTTTTCTGGCTCATCGCGTGGTGGTGGCTCTACGAAAACCCCGAGACACACCCTCGCCTCTCGGCCGCGGAGCGCGAATACATCCGCGCCGGCCAACCGCAGGTCGCGGAGGAAAAACCCGCCGCCACGCCCGCCAAGGTCGGCTGGTTCTCCTTGCTCGGTTACCGCGCGGTGTGGGCCTACATCGCGATGAGCATCCTCGCCGGACCGGTGTGGACGATCTACATGTTCTTCCTGCCGGACTTCCTGCAGAAGCACTATCACCTCTCGCTCGTCGAAGTCGGCAATTGGACCGCCCTGTTCTACTTCGTGGCCTCGTTCGGCGGCGTGGCCGGCGGCTGGCTCGCGGGACATTTCCTCGGCCGCGGCTGGAGCGTGAACGCCGCGCGCAAGATCGCCATGCTGCTGTGCGCCGTGGCGGTGCTGCCCATCTACCTTGCGCCGTATGTCTCGAGCGTGTGGCTGACGGTGCTCATCGTCGGGCTCGCGGGCTCGGCACACCAAGGCTGGTCCGCCAACCAATTCAGCTTCGCCTCGGACACCATGCCGAAGGCGGCCGTCAGCTCGCTCGTCGGCCTCGGCGGTTTCATCGCCTATTTCACCGGCGGCTTCACGGCCGAGATCATCGGCGTCGTCCTCAACAAAACCGGCAGCTACGCGTCCGTCTTCGCGGTGGCCTCGGTGATGTATGTCTCCGCGCTGCTCATCATGCATTTGCTCGTGCCGCGCATCGGCCAAAAGTAATCCCGTGTTCCGCGCGCTCGCCCTCCCCTTTCTCATGACTCTGACTCCGGCCCTCTCGTCGTCCGCCCCGAGCGCCGCTCCCGCAGCGGCGCCCTGGATCGCCGATCGCGGCGACGGCACCTACCAGAACCCGATCCTCTGCGCCGACTACTCGGACCCCGACGCGGTCCGCGTGGGCGACGACTATTGGATGACGTCGTCGAGCTTCGGTCACGTCCCGGGACTGCCGATCCTGCACTCGCGCGACCTGGTCAACTGGACGCTCGTCAACCACGCGCTGCCCGCGCTGGTGCCGCGCGAACACTTCTTGACGCCGCGTCACGGCCAGGGCGTGTGGGCGCCGTCGATCCGCCATCACGCCGGCAAATTCTGGATCTTTTATCCGGACCCGGATTTCGGCCTCTACGTCATCACCGCCACCGACCCGCGCGGCGCCTGGTCCGACCCCGTGCTCGTCAAAGCCGGCAAAGGCCTCATCGATCCGTGTCCGCTCTGGGACGACGACGGCCAGGCCTACCTGATCCACGGCTGGGCGAAGAGCCGCGCCGGCATCAACAATCAGCTCACCCTCCATCGCCTCGCGCCCGACGGCTCGCGCGTGCTCGACGACGGCAAGGTCATCATCGACGCCAACCAACTCCCCGGCTGGCGCACGCTCGAAGGCCCCAAGCTCTACAAGCGCGACGGCTATTACTACGTGTTCGCGCCCGCCGGCGGCGTCACCGAAGGCTACCAAGCCGTTTTCCGCTCCAAAAACATCTGGGGCCCCTACGAAAACCGCATCGTCCTCGAGCAAGGCTCCACGCCCATCAACGGCCCGCACCAAGGCGCGTGGGTCGACACGCCGCGCGGCGAACACTGGTTTTTCCATTTCCAGGAGCTGCCCGCCTACGGCCGCGTCGTGCACCTGCAACCGATGCGCTGGCGCGAGGACGGCTGGCCCGTCATGGGCAACGACTCCGACGGCGACGGCAAAGGCGAGCCCGTGCTCCGCCATGCCAAGCCCGCCCTTCCCGCGCAATCGATCGCGGCGCCCGCCACGTCCGACGATTTCACCGCGCCCGCACTCGGCCACCAATGGCAATGGCAGGCGAATCCGCGCGCGGAATGGTTCTCGCTCGCCGAGCCGCGCGGCGCGCTGCGCCTCCACTGTCTTCCCGCCGCCTCCGCCACATCGCTCTGGCTCACGCCGCACCTGCTGCTGCAGAAATTCCCCGCACCGGCTTTCACGGTCACCACCGTGATGCGCGCCGACCTCCACGAAGAAGGCGACGCGGCCGGCCTGCTGGTGTTCGGCTACGACTACGCCTGGCTCGGCCGTGTGCGCCGCGACGGCCACGATGTCCTCGTGCTCCGCACCTGCCGCACGGCCCAGAAAGATGGGCACGAGCAGGAACTCGCCACGGTCGACGCTCCGACGGGCGCGCTGCACCTCCGCGTCATCGTCTCCGATGGTGCGCGCTGTCGCTTCTTCTACAGCGCCGACGGCGCCGCGTTCACCGCCATCGGTCCGGAATTCCAAGCCACGTCGAGCCACTGGGTCGGCGCCAAGGTCGGCCTCTGCGCCACCGCGCGCCCCAGTGCCGCGAGTCCAGGCTCCGCGCAGTTCGAATCGTTCACGGTCGCGCCGTAGCCGGGAACGCCGGTGGAGCGCGTTGACCCCAACGCGCTCGCCGACGCACGACCCGCAGTTCGTCGTCGCTGGAAGTCCGCGAGCGTCTTGTTGCAGCTTCGAATCCGCCCGCGGCTTTCCACGACGCCACTGCGGGCTTGAATGCGCTCGCGCCGCACATGACATTGCGGCCCATTCCTCGGGAGAAGCGCACCCACGGCCGTCCCCCAGCCCATGCCTCCGGAAACCACTTTGGAAGACGTCGCCAAACGAGCGGGAGTCCACCGCTCGACGGTCTCGCTCGCGCTCCGCAACAGCCCGCGCATCCGCCCCGAGGTGCGCCAACGCATCCAGCAGATCGCGCACGAGATGCACTACCGCGTGAACCCGCTCGTGGCGACGCTCATGCGCTCGCGCCGCTCGGGCCATCCGGTGAAGCACGTCTGCATCGCCTATATCACGAATTACCCAACGCGCTACGGCTGGCGCCCGGAGCACCACGACCGCCCCGACTTTTTCCCCGGTGCGCAGCTCCGGGCCGAGGAACTCGGCTACAAGCTCGAGCACTTCTGGCTCGCCGAGCCCGGCATGACGCCCGCACGCATGAGCGACATCCTCAGCCGGCGCGCGATCACCGGCGTGCTCCTCGGCCGCCTGCCGCCGGGGCAATCCTCGCTCGAATTGTGCTGGGAGCGCTTCGCCGCCGTCGCCCTCGGCTACACGCTGCGCTCACCCGCGCTCCACCACGTGGCCGAAGACGCGTTCGCCGGGATCACGCAGATCGTCGAACAATGCCTCGCGCGCGGCTACAAACGCCTCGGCTTCGTCGTCGCCGACGTCGATGACAGCCCGAGCTGGGGCAACCGGCTCTTCGGTGCGTTTCTCCGGCAACAATACCTGTTGCCCCGTGAGAACCACATTCCGCCCTGCGATTTCGAACCCGGGCCGGGCTTCCGCGACAAATTCTTCACCTGGCTCCGCGAGTGGAAACCCGACGTGATCATCAGCACGCGCGGACAACCGATCTACGACTGGCTGCGCGCCGCGAATTACACCGTGCCGCGCGATGTCGGCCTCGCCACGATGCTCAACAACCATCCCGAGCACGGCATCTCCGGCATCTATCACGACCCACGCCTGCTTGGCTCGCTCGCGACCGACATGGTGGTCGGCATGCTGCACCGCGGCGAAACCGGCCTGCCCGCCGATCCGCACTTCGTCCTCTCCCCCGGCGTCTGGTTCGACGCCGGCACGCTCCGCTCGCCGGAGAAGTGAGCGCCCAAGCGGCGGACGATGCCGTCCGAACCGGTTTTCGCCCGACGAACTTGGCCCGCCGACGTTCGCGATTAGCCATGTAGACGAGCGCCAACGCCTCGGAGTTGGCTGCAAAGAAATCGGTCGGTTTTCTTCCTCACCTACGTCTTTGCTCGAACGATGAACGTCCAGAGGCATCGTCGATGACCACTTGGAAATCTGCGGGGCGCGGGGCGGGGTCGCTGATGATTTCCCAGGTCGCGATCCAAACCAATTTATCGCCGTTCATAGCCAACTTTATTCTCAGCCACGATAATTTCGCTGGATCAATCTTCTCTCTCTTCACGCATTCCGAAGCAATACGAACAATGTCTTTGCCTGCCAAACGAGTGTCGGCGAATCCAGGCATCGAAGCGGGACTCTCTCCGCCATTGAAGTAGGGCTCTGGCCAATCCCACCATTCGGCATCTACTCCCGTCGCCGGCAGTCGTAACGGAATAACTCGATGCCGATTCGGAAAAAAGAAACAAACCAGCAAGATGGCGTAGGTTCCGAGACGAAGATATGCGATTCGCGACATCTATTTTCGAACAGTATACCCGGTTCAATCCAGTTGAAGATAAAACGTGATGTCCTGTGCTCAAATGCGGGCACTCGTTGGATATTATCGCTCGCCTTAGCTAAGTTGAGATTTTTACGCGCGATTTCTCGACGCAAAACTCAACTCGTGCGACTGCGAATGCGCACGGCTCGTGGGCGCCGATTCACTTCACGCCCACATCGTCCGCCAGCACCAGACTCAGAAACATGAACGTGCCGACCGCCTTCTGGTCGTTCGTCACGATCTTGTCCTTCATGTAGGAATCGTAGAAGCCGCCGCTGCCGCCGAGCGTGCCGACGATCACGGTGTCGCGAATGTCCATCGTGCCGTCCGGCTTCACGTCGATCTTGTGGTTGAGCATGCCGCGCAGCGCGCGGCGGCCGTGCTCACGATACTCCGGCGGCAGGTAACCCGCCTGCGCGCCGCGCAGGAACGCATACGCGAACATCAGCGAGCACGAGCTCTCGATGTAGTTCTTCGGACCCGTCGGCTTGTCCATGATCTGATACCAGCCCGCCGTGTCGCGGTCCTGCACCTTCAGCAGCGCCGCGCACAAATCGCGGAGCAACGGCAGCACCTCCGCGCGTCCCGGATGATCCTTCGGCAACGCATCGAGCACATCGACCATCGCCATCGCATACCAACCGACCGCGCGCGCCCAGATTTCGGGCGAGGTGCCCGTGACCTTGTCGGCCCACGGACGCGTCTTCGATTCGTCCCAGCCATGGAAATACAATCCCGTGCGCGGGTCGTGCGTGTGACGGTGAATGAGCGTGATCTGGTGCACCGCCTCGTCGAACAGCTTCGGCTCGCCGAATTTGGCTCCGTAGCGGACCGCAAACACGTCCGCCATGTAGATGCCGTCGAGCCACATTTGGTTCGGGTAAGTCGAGCGGTGCCAGTAACCGCCATCGGACGTGCGCGGCTGTTCCTCGAGCTGCTGGACGAGTTCCCGCAGCGCCTTGCGGTAACGCTCGTCGCCCGTGCGTTCATACGTCAGCAACAGCGCCGGGCCCGGCCGCACGCGATCGAGGCTGTAGAGTTTCGGCGGATAAGCCTTCGGATCGATCACCCCATCGGGACCGACGAAGCGATCCAGCCACATCTGCGCGAACTGCACATCGTCCGGCCGTCCGGCGCGGACGCCGATGCGGTGCATCCCCTCGGCCACCATGCCTTGCGTGTAATTAAATCCCCCCAGCGTCTCCGGCGTCCACAACGCGCGCACACTGCGTGCGATCCGCGTCGCCCAGAGCAACGTCTCCTCCGCGCTCGGCTTCGCCACCGTCGTGAAGCTCCCCGCGGCACCCGCCCGCACGCCTTCCGCGGTGATCGCATCGACGCGCCAGCGATACGCCGTGCCCGCACGCAGCGTCTCCAGCACGAAGCGCGGCTGTGCGACACGACCCTGGAACGCCGGCGTCTCACCTCCGCCGAAAAACACGTCGTAAGCCGTCGCACCCTCCACCGCGGGCCATTCGAGCACCGCGTTCAGCGCGACTTCACGCGCACCGTCGGCGGGCGCGAGTTGAGCGGACGACGCGCGCGATTCCGGCGCGCCAGCCACGCCGACCAACGCCAGGAGCGCGCACGCCACGATCGAACGAAACACAGCAGGGATTTTCATGGGAGAAGACAGGGGTGATCGACGCGAGTGCGGCGCCTGTGGTCAGGCTCGCCGTCGCGACCGCGAAGCGAGTTTCCGGCCGCGCGCGCGCAACGCAACCGCGGCGGCACGCACATCGTTGACACGCGAAGGCTCGCCGCCGCGACGTTTTTCCCGAAAGATGGCGCCCGATCGTTTCGTTAGGTTTATCGATCACGTCTCGCAACCCATCCCACCCATGCTCCGCCCCGACGAAAACCCTTCCTCCAACCGCGCCTGGCCGACTCCGGCTCGCGCTCCTTCCCGTGGCCAGCCGCCCGGACAGCATCGCGAGTGCTCCACCCTCGCGCTCCAGCTCACCATGGGCGGACGCGCCGAAATCGTCTGGAAATGTTACGCCCCGTGGGATCAGGCGAGCAACCGCTTCATCTCGCGCCGCAGCGTCTGGCTCGTCGGCCGCTACGCGAACACCGGCGGCAGCCGCACGGTGCGCTATGGCCTGCACGACAGCGGCGCGCAGCACCGCACCAAGCTGGTGTGGGCCCGCGTGCATTCGCCCGACGCCAACGCGCGCCTGGTCGAGCTCACGCGCGTCGCGGGCGCCTCCCCCACGGTGCCGCCGACGTGGGAAAACCAAGGCCGCGCGCCCCAGTCGACCAATGGCTTCGTCGCCATCGAGCCCTCCCATCCGCGGATGTCCGCCGGTGGTTGGATCGAGTTCGATCACCTCTACGAACTCGAGTTCAGCGCGCCGTGGTGCGAACTCGAGGTGTTCTACGATCAGTATCCGGTCGGCACGATCGCCGCCCAAGCCGAGGACGGCGGCACTCAACCGATTCCGCCCTCCGCGATGGAAAGTTAGGCCACGCGAGCCGTGGGACGCGCGGAGCGTCGGAGCGGAATTCGTGAGAATTTCGCCGCTCGCGATCGCGAAACCCTCACGGCTCCCGCTCCTCGTCGAAGCCTATTCGGGCAAACTCCGCGGCGCCCCGCGCCAGACGCGCAGCAAGCCTTCCTCCAAATAACCAACCAGAACGCTGCCGTCCGCGCTGGTCGCGGCGCGCACGACACTTCCGGCCGGTCGCCCCGGCACGGTGGCGTGGAGGTCGATCTGCTCCCGCCAGTCCCGCGTGTCCACCACATGCACGATGCCCTCGCGGCCACCGAGGAACAGCCGGGGGGCACGCGGGTGAAACGTCACCGCCTGCAGGACACTGCTGCTCGTCGCAATCGTGTGCGCCCCCGCGCCCGACACTTCCCGCACGCCCGCGTCGCCGTTGTTCTGGCCCCACGCCAGCCAGCGATCGTCCGGTGAAAAACCGCCATTGACCGCCGGCCGGGCCGCTCTCCATTCGCGCACGAGTTCCAACGTGTCCGCCCGCCACAAGCGCACGAAGCTATCCCGGCCTCCCGTCGCGACCCACTTGCCGTCGTTCGACAGAGCCAGCCACCAGATGGCGGTGTGGCCGGTATCCCGTGTGACGGGCGCGCCGCCTTTCAGGGACACGACGCCCAGCATCCCGCCTCGATCGGAAAACGCGGCCCGCTCGGCGCGGAGGGCGATTGCACCCTGCAAGGGCGGGAACGGCAGCGGCACTGTCGCCACCGCGTCGCTGCCCTTCGCCAGCCGACGCTTTTCCAACGTCGCCTGCTGCGTCAAAAGCCAGACGCCATCCTCCTCAAACGCCAGCGGCGCCACCACGCCGGCAAATAAGGCACGCTCCGCCCCCGTCGCCGTCTCGGCGACTCGCACCGCGCTGTCCGGCGCGGTGGCCGCGACCAGCGTGCCGTCCGCGGAGAGGCAAAGCGCACGGCCACCCGCCGCGGGATTCGCGAAGCCATCGAGCGTTCCTGTCGCTGCTCCGAATTCCGCGGACCACGCGCGCACATCGCCGCCGTTGCCGGTCGCCAGCACGCCGCCGCCGGGCAGCCACGCGACACTCTGCCCGTCGCTTTCCAAGCCGCGCCATTGTCGCAAGACCGCGCCGTTCGCCGCGTCGAGCACCCACACGCTCGAAGCGCGCGCCCCGACCGCGAGTCGGCCATCGTGCAGCGCCAGCGCCGCCGGCGGCCGACCGAGGGTGGCGCGCCACAGCGATGCGCCATCGCTGCACCGCAAAGCCTCGACTTCACCCGTGTCACCCCAACCGCAGAACAACCGGTCGGAGGTCAGCGCGAGCGCCGTCGGCCGATGCGGCGTCTCCCATTCGCGAACCAGGGTGAGATCCGACAGCCGCCACACGTGCAAGCGCCAGCCGATTTCCGAGGCGCGGTTGAGCCGCGTGGCCAGCACGATCGCGCCTCCGTCTTCGGAAACCGCGGCACCGAAGTAGCCGCGATGACCGAGACGCGGGGTCAGCGGGTAATCGATCTCCGCTTTGCGCTCCGCGAAATTCCAGCAGCGCAGCGCCAGGACCACCCCGTCCGCATCCGCCACCAACGTCCACGCGCATCGGTCATCGCGCCACACCAGCGGCGCGTAGATGCCATCGACACCATCGCCGTCGGCGCGTCCATCGGCGACCCGCCAACGCATCAACCGTCCACCCGCCCCGGTGCCGAGCAGCCACTGACCGTCGGGCGAAAACGCGGCGAGGCCCGTCATGCCTTCGATCGTGCGCTCGAGGGTTCCGTCCGCCACCGACCACAGCTGCACCTTCGCTCCGCCGAGCAAAACGGCCGCGCGCCGTCCGTCCGGCGACACGCAAACGCGCATCCCCACGGCGCCGCCGCTCTGCCACACGCGCGCCGGATCGCCCGCGGCCTGATTCTGCAGCGCCTGCCATTCGAATCCGCGCAAATCCGGCTCACCCGCCGCCGGTGCGCACTCCGCCAGAAACCGCCGCGCGCGCCCGAAATCGTCGCGCTCCAGTGCCTGCTGCGCCTGCGTCAGCCGCGCTGCATACACGCTGCGCCGCGCCAGCGCATCGCGCTCCGCTTCGGCCGCCGCGCGCAGTTTCATTTCGCTGTTCGCACGCTGCCGCTCGACCCACGCGCCCGCGCCCGCGACCGCCGCGATGATGCCGAGCACCGCCGCAAAGCGCAGGGCCCGACTCAGCCGCAGCTCGATCCGGCGCAGGCGCCGCACGGATTTGCCCGCCTGCAACAAGAGCAGCTCGTCCAGCAATGCGCCCGCATCAGCGAAACGCCGCCGCGCATCGCCCTCGCACGCGCGCAGGAGCACCTCGTTCAGCTCCATGAATTCGCGCCGGTCCGGCCATTGCGCGAACTCCGGCGGCAAGCGCGGGAACTCCGTGCGATCGACGCCCGTCGCGAGTTCGTAAAGCAGCTTGCCCAGACTGAACACGTCGGCCGGCGGCGCGCCCGGCCCTTCCGGCGGCACAAACCCTTCCGTGCCCACAAAGGTCACCTCGGGCGCGCTCGCGGAGGTGACGAGCCCGACGTCGGCGAGCTTGGGCACGCCGCCGACGAAGATCACGTTCGACTGCTTCACGTCGCGATGCACGAGCCCGGCGGCGTGCAGGCTCGCGAGCGCCCGCGCGAGCGAAACACCCAGCGGGATCACTTCGCTGACGGGCAAACGCCCGCGCCGCGACTGCACTTCGCGCAACGTCAGCGGCCGATACGTCGCCGGGTCGACGGTGCGGCCGTGCTCCGCGTCGTCGGCCAGTTCCATCACGTAATAGAACATTCCCGCGGCGTCGTCGCGGCCGGCGTGGAGCAGGGCAAGCTGCGACGGTTCGCGCAGCGACACGGCCGCGAAACGCGTGATGCCCTCGAACTCGCGGGCGAACGGCCGGGGATTCGGAAAACGGTCGCGCCAGACGATTTTCACGGCGCGAAACGCGCCGGTGATGCCGCGCGCCAGCCATACGTCGCCATAGCTGCCGCCGCCGATGAGCCGGATCAGCTCATAGTCGGGAATGCGCGGCGCGGGCGAGGTGACAGCGGACATGACCGCCGCGGTTGTGCCCGGTCCGGCGGCGCGAGTCGATAGCGGGCTGCGTGCAGAGTCGCGTCGGCCCGCATCGGCCTTCCGCACCGCAGCGAAATTTGTGAGGAACTAGCCACGCGCCACGCGCGAAAGTCGTAGCGGAATTGGTGAGAATTTCGCCGCCTACCCGCGCAAGCCTCCCGGCTTCCCCTGCCCAACCACCGCCGGCGCTTCCGGCGACCGTGAGTGACCCGAATCAGCCCGGACGCAACCGACGGTGGAAGAGGGGACGCGGTGCTTCGGCCGGCGCTGGCAGATCAGCGCCCAGTCGAAGCACCGCGCGTTTCGCCCGGTAGCTCGGAGGGGGCGAAGCGGGCGGTGCGCCGGGCTCAGGCCAAGCGCACGCGAATGAGCTCGACCTCGTTCTTGAGCAGCTTGGTCAAGCGATGGCTGATGAGGTAGACGGACGCGGCGTTCACGCCGAGTTCGCGCGCCACTTTCAGCACCGACCAGCCCTGCCGGCGGTAGAGATCGAAAATCTGGAAATGTTTTGCCGGCACACGGCGCGCGAGCCGCGCCAGCGCCGCTTCGAGCACGTGACGTTGCCACTCTTCGTCCCACGCCGCGTTCACGTCTTCGCCGTTCGGCAAGCGCTCGATCGTGGCCGTGCGGTCGTCTTCGCCCGCCGGACGCGAGGGATGGCGCTCATGCGGTCGGTGCCCGCGGAATTTGTCGGTGATGCGCCAGCGCGTGAGGTTGAGCAGCCAGCCGCGGAACGAACCGCGCGCGGGATCGGCCTCGAATTCGTGCACGGTCTCCGCCACGCGTTTGAACACATCCTGGGTCACCTCCTCCGCGTCGGCATGCGACAGCCCGGCGCGGCGGGTGCAGCCATAGACGAATTGATAATAGAGGCGGTAAAACTCGGTCCAACTCGCCTCGTCATTCCAGTCGCGCAGCCGGAACAACAGGGTCGGGCGGGTGCGCAGGGTCGATGGCGGCGGGATGTCGGGAGCCATGTTCGTGGGAGTCATAAACGTGACAACGCGGGAGCGCAGCCCAATCTTTCGGCGAAAAATACCCCAGCCGTAATTTTTTGAAATAAACCGCGAAGGCTGCGCGTTAGAGGGAGTAATGCCGAAGTGCTCTCCGCATTCTCTGCTCGTGCTTCCGCCCCGCACTGTGGCGGCCGGGCGCCGTTTTCATCGTCGGGCGCTGCTGATCGGCGTGGCGCAGTATCCGGCCGTCACCGGCGTGCCGTCGCTGCCGCCGTTGCCCGGGGCGGACCGCAATCCGTGGCTGCTGGCGCCGCAACTGGCCCAGCGCGGCTTTGCCTGTGAACTCCTGCTCAACGCGCACGCGACGCGCGACGAAATCCGCCGCGCCGTGCGCGCCCTCGTCATCCAGGCACGAGCCGGAGACGTTTGTGTGCTCGCGTTCAGCGGCCATGGCTTCTCGCTCACCGGTTCCGGCGCCGCGACCAGCGAGACCGGCGATTTTCTTTATCCCCACGACGCCCAGACCGCCGGCCCGATCCGCAGCGATGATCTGCTGCGCTGGCTGCTCCCCGCCGAAAGTCGCATCTCGCTGTATTGCGTGATCGATGCCTGTCACGCCGACGCCGTCGGCAGCGGGTCGCTCTCCCGGTGGCGGCTCCCGGTCTGGTCGCGGTCGTGGCGCGGCTACCGCGTCGATCCCGACGGCGATACGGTGCAATCGGACAACACCCTGAACCATGTCGTGCTCAGCGCCTGTCGCGACAATGAGCGCGCCGATTACTCCACGCGCACCGGCGGTTCATTCACGCAAGCGCTGGTCGATGTGCTGGCCCAGCACCCGCACGCAACAACACGCAGCGCCATGCTCGCCACCGCGCTCGAATGCGCCCGGCGTCTCGGCACGAGTCAGCATCCCCTGCTGCGCGGCCCCCAATCGGCGCTCGACGCGGAAATCTTCAGCTCGTTCCGCCGCGCCGTCGCACCGGCGTCGCCGCGATTCGCGTCGCATCGGCTGCGCATTGGAGCGGAGCCGAGGGAGACCATGCCCATTTAAACTGTCGGGCCGGTCCTTCGCCAACGGCCCAGTGCGAGGGGACGGCCCGGCAGTCAATTTGTTCTCGGTTGTGCTGGGATTGTGTGCCCGGTGGGAGGGGAAGTGCAGCCCCTCCCACCCTCGCCCCGCTCAGGGATTCACCACCACCCGCAACGGCGCGGCGGCGCGGCCCTTGTCGTCGCGGGCGTTGATGCGAAACTCATACGTGCGTCCACGGGGCAGCGTGACCTCCAGCGACCATTGCTGCTCGGTGTCGCGTCGCACCAGCGCCGGGATTTCCTGGGTCGGCTGGTCGACCGCGTCGTAGCGGCAGATCGCTTCGAGCGACTCGATCACGCTGTCGCTCAACGCCGCCACTTCCACCACGATGCGGTAGCGCCACTGGCCGTAGGGCTCGGCGCGACTCGCCAGATGGCGCAGCACCGGCGCCCCCTCGGGCAGGTCGCTGCGCGGACCCTCCACCTTCGTCACGGTCGTGCTGGCCTGCGTCGGCACCCGCTGCTTGAGCGGCGCGGGAACGTGGACGCCCTCGGGCCGCGCCGGCGTGGCGTTGTAGACGAGATTGTAGCCGGTGGCGAACGCGGGCGTGTAGGCCAGCAGGTCATCGGCCCCGTCCTGATCGAAATCGGCCGCGAGAAAAACTCGTTGCTCGGGAAAGTCGTTGCCGCTGGCCAGCCGCGGCCAGACTGGATTGCGGCTGAAGCGCCGGTAGTCCGCCCCGAGGTAAACGCGCAGGCCGTTGCGGCCGGCCACGCCGATGTCGAGGCGACCGTCGCGGTTGAAATCCGCCACCGTGACCGAGGCCGTGCCGAGACCGAGGCCAAACTCGCTCGAGACCAGCTCCCACGGATCCTCCCAACCCGCCCGGCCGGAAGCGCCGAAAACCACGCGGATGTGCTCACCGCGCTCGACATCGCTGTCGGTGAGGACGAGGTCGGCGCGCCCATCGCGATCGAGATCGGCCACGACGAGATCACGCGCAAAATCATCGCGCCCACCCACCGGCCAGAGGAACGGCTTGGTGACGCCACGCTGGTTGAAATACATCCACGCCCCCGTGCAGCGCCCCTTGTCCTCGGTCGTCACCGCGACATCGGCAAAACCGTCGCCGTCGAAGTCGCCGGCGGCGAGGCGCGTGATCCGGTCAAACTTCACGGTGTAGGCCTCGCCGACGGGCGTGACGCCGCTTTGGGCGACTTGCAGCAGACGGAAACTGTTGTGCCCCTCGATCGCCGTGATGCCCCAGCCGAGCGCGCCGGTGAAGAAACGGCCGGTGGCCGCCCCGCGAATCGGCTCCGTGGAGCGATAGGGTTTCAGCGACGGCACGAATCCGCCGTCCGCCGCGCCGAAGAAGACCTGCACGAGAGGCCCCGCGGCCACGACGAGATCGCTCTCGCCATCGTGATTGAGATCGGCCGCCAGCAGCACTTCCGGAGGGAATCCGTCGAGGCTGGCCAGATCGAGTTGGCCCTTGGACTTGAATCCCGCCGTCTCGTCGCGCGCGTAGAGCACGATGCCGCCCTCGATGGCGGCCAAACCGCGCACGCGCGGACCGGAATGCAGGAGCGCCGCACGCAACGGCGGCTGCGCGGTCGCAACCCCGGCGGTGGGACC
Organism: Candidatus Didemnitutus sp.; assembly: GCA_041906465.1. GTDB lineage: Bacteria > Verrucomicrobiota > Verrucomicrobiia > Opitutales > Opitutaceae > Didemnitutus. The sequence continues at coordinate 107,594 of JAYRJE010000010.1, forward strand.
AAAGCTGAATTGCGGCACCGGCAGCGTCGCGGTGTTGAAGAGCACCGGCGCTTGCGGATCCGTGCGCGGGAGTTGTTCGAGCCAGGTTTGCGCCACCACCGCATCGCGCGCGGCGCGGGGAAGCTCGAGCGTCCGCGGGAGCGGCTCCGGCACCGGCGTGGCCGCGGCCTCGGCGGGAGTCTGCGCTTCGGCTTGGGCCGTTTCTGTCGCGGGCGGCGGGGTGGTGAGCGGACGCGCGCTGCGGATGCGATCGTTCTCCACCCACTCGTCGAAAGCCTCGTCCGCTCCTTCGTAAGCGACAAACGCCCGGGACGGTTCGGCGCGCAACACCACGGCGCGGTGGCCGGCCCCCGCCTTGTCCACGATCACGCGCGCCCCGGCCTGCCAGCCAGGCGCGGCGGGCGCAGCGCGCCCCGGAGCGACAGCGAGCAACGCCGTGCACACGACAGCAAACAGGCCCACGAAACGGGAGCGCGGAGACATCGGGCCGCAATGTGAGGAGCGCTCCGCCGCGGCGCGACGAAAAAATAGGGGGAACACCCTGTTTGACGCGCGCACTTCACGCACGAGCGGCGCGATGCTCAAAACGTGTAGCGGAACTCGTGAGAATTTCGCCGGCACGCGCCTCGCGAAAGCCTCACGGCCTCCGCTACACCGTGAAAAACGTGCCAGCTTCAGCCGGCCCCACCTCCCGCGCCCGTGAGCTCGTCGTAAACGACACCCAGATTGCCCGGCAACCGGCTGTTCTGTGCGGCGTGGTAATCAGCGAACGCGTCGAGATTCTGCCGCGTGACGATCTCGGCCTTCGACTTGCCCGCTTTGATCTCGGCGGCGACATGAGCAACCAGCGCATCGAGAAAATCAGCCATCGCGCGCACATCGTCTTTGCTGCCGGTGACACCGAACTTCGGGTTGCCATGGCCAAATATATACAGCGCGTCCGCCGGATAGGTCGCAACCAGCTTGGGCAGCGCATCGCGCCAGTGTTGCACCTGGCAACCGCCGGCCTTGTCGGTGACCGGATACAGGCGGTTGAAAACGAGGTCGCCGACGTGGACGACGTTCGCCTTTTCGAAATAAACCGCGCTGTCGCCCGCCGTGTGCGAAGGCCCGAAGTGCCGTGCGCTCACGACCTCGTCGCCCACGTCCAGGCGCCACGTGTCCGCGAACAGCGTATCGGGGAGCGTCGGCTCGCCCATTTGCGGACTGCGGGCGGCGGCGGCTTTTTGGAGGGCCGGCACCGCTTCGTGCGCGACGATTTTCTTCGCCGCAGGCCGGAACGTGGCGTTGCCGCCCGTGTGGTCCCAATGGTGATGGGTGTCGATCACCGCATCGAGCCGGCGACCGTTGCGCCCGGGCAGACCGTCGAGGAATTTTGCCGCCGTCTCCGCGAACTGCGTGTCGACCGCGACCAGCGCATCCTTGTTGGACAGCCAGCCAATCGTGCCGCCGCGACCCGTGAAATAACCGACGCCGCGACGCAGCTCCTTGAACTCGACTTTCACCGGCGGCGGCGTGGGCGCGGGACTCGGCGGTGTGCGGGCGGAAACCGGAGGCGTCGTGGCGGTCTGGGCCAACAGCGAGCCTCTCGCCCACAGGCTGAGCGAGACGGCCGCGGAGGTCGTGGCGAGAAATTCGCGGCGATTCATGCGCAGGAACTTACGCGCCCCCTGCCCGGCCGCCAGCGCGATCTTCCAGCGCGTAACTCCCCGGCTCGAGTTTTGCAGTAATACGCAAAACCTCCGCTCCCGCAGCGCTGCGCCGGGGCGGCGCGGCGAAAACTTTCCTGTAACCCCCCGCGCCGCGCGCGGTATTCCCCGCTGCACACCCGCCATGCTCCCGCCACATGCTCGCCACCGCTCCAGTCTCCGAAATCCGGGTTCCCTCCGCCGCGACCGTCGTTAGCTTCGCTGCCCACGTGGAAGCCACCGATCACGAACTCATGATTGCCGTGCGCGCCGGCGACGTCGCGAAACTCGGCGACCTTTTCGAGCGCTACCAGCAACGCCTCTACGCGTTCTTCGTGCGCATGACCAACCAGCCCGCGGTGAGCGAAGACCTCGTGCAGGTCGTCTTCTACCGCATCCTGAAATACCGCCACACCTACCGCGACGAAGGCAAGTTCACCGCCTGGATCTACCACCTCGCGCGCAAGGTCGCCGCCGATCATTTTCGCAAACACGCCAAAGCCGCCACCGCGACCGACCCCGTCGATCTCCACGAACACCCGGACAACGACGGCATCTCCCCCGACCGTTCCGCCGCCACGACCGACGACTTGGAAATCCTCCGCGTCGCCATCGCCCGTCTCCCGCACGAACACCGCGAAGTCCTCGTCCTCTCGCGCCTGCAACAGGTCGAGCACAAGGAAATCGCCCGTCTCATGGACACCTCCGTCGGCGCCGTGAAAGTCCGCGTCCACCGCGCGCTCAAGGAACTGCGCGACGTCTACTTCAAGCTTCGCCGCGACCAGGCCGCCTGACCTCACCGCTGACCGCGCTCAACCTTCAACTTTTGTCCGCCATGAACTGCTCCCGCGTCACCGAACTCTTCATCGACTACCAGGACGGCTCCCTGCCGCCCGATGAAGCGGCGCAGATGCGCGCCCACCTCGCCTCCTGCCCGACCTGCCAGCGCGAGTGGTCCGCCTTGCAGGAAATCACCCGCAAGCTCGACCAGTTGCCGCAGCCCGCGCCTTCCGCCCGTCTGCGCGAAAACTTCTACGCGATGCTCGAAACGCACCAGCGCGATCTCGACGCGCCGAGTCCGTTCGCGCTCGCGAAGAGCCGGATCGACCGCTTCTTCGAGGCCATCCTCCCCGCGCAACCCGCGCTGCAATTCGCCTTCGCCCTCGCGCTGCTCGCCGCCGGCATCTTCGCCGGCGCCCGCTGGCTGCAAAAGCCCGCCGTCGTCACGCCCGATACGAAATCCCAACAGGAACTCGCCGACCTCCGCGCCCAGGTGAAGGACATGGGCAAACTCGTGACGTATTCGCTGCTCCAGCAGAAATCCACCAGCGACCGCCTCTCGACCATTCTCGCCACGATGGATGTCAAGTCGCCCGACCGCAAAGTCCTCACCGATCTCGTCGGCGCGCTCGCCTTCGATCCCTCCGTCAACGTCCGCCTCTCCGCCGTCGAAGCCCTCGCGCCCCACGCCCAGGAAGACGTCGTCCGCGCCGGCCTGCTCGCCGCGCTCCCCCGCGAGACCGCCCCGCTCGTCCAGATGGCGATGATCGAGCTTCTCGCCAACGTCCGCGAATCCGAAGCCGCGCCCCTCTTCGACCGCCTCTCGCGCGACGAATCCGCCGACAAGAACGTCCGCGACGCCGCCAAGCGCGCCCTCGCCACGCTGCGCACGCCCCCCTCACCCGCTGAACAGAACCCGAATGCTCAAACCCAGGAATCCTCACGCGGCAAAACCGTCTGAGCTCTCCTCCAGCCCACCCTCAAAAATGAAAACCCACCTCCGCTCCCTCTTTCGTCTCGGCGCCGCCTGCGCCGCGCTGGCCTTCACGGCCACCGCGCTGCACGCCGCGGATGAAAACTCCGAACAAAATACGATCCGCTCCAAATTCAGCGATCCCTCCAAACCCGGCACCTTGAAAGTCTCGCTCCCTTGGGCCGAAGTCCACGTCACCGGCACCGACGGCAACGAGATCGTCGTCACCTCGACCCTCGAGCAAAAGGGCAAGAAGGAGGTCGATCAGGATGGTTTCCGCCGCCTCGACGAAGATGTCTCCTTCGAAGTCGTCGAGAAGAACAACACCGCCACGATCATCATGTCCGGCGACAACCTGTGGTCCGCGCACGGCGCCGAGTTTCATGTCCAGGTGCCGCGCAACACGAACCTCGTCCTCCGCACTGAAGCCGGCGGCGACGTGAAAGTCGAAAACATCGACGGCGACATCGACATCAACTCGATGAACGGCGAAGTCGCACTCACCGACATCGGCTCCTCCGCCGTCATCAACACCATGAACGGCGAAGTCACCGCCACGTTCAAAAAGGCCCCCGCGAAAGCCGTCTCCATCACCTCGATGAACGGCGAAATCGACCTCCGCCTCCCCGCCGACACGAAGGCCAACCTGCGCATGCGCACCCACAACGGCTCCATCCGCACCAATTTCCCGGACGGCGTGCTCCAAGCCAAAACCGAGAAAGTCAGCGGCGCGAAAGGCTACACGTATGCCTACGGCCCCACGCGCGAACAGACCCGCGAAATCGCCCGCCACGCCGAGCGCATGGCCCGCGACGCCGAACGCATCTCCCGCGAACACGCCAAACTCGCCCGCACCCACGCCGCGGATAAGGAAGACGAAGAGGACAAAGACTCGCCCGCGCCCAAGGCCCCCGCGACTCCCGCCGCCGCCGGCGCCCCGCAAGCCGCGATCGCTCCGCTGCCCCCGCTGCCCGGCTGGCCCGGTGGCAAATCCATCGTCGGCACGCTCAACGGCGGCGGCGTCGACATCCAGCTCTCCACCATGAACGGCACCATCACCCTGCGCCAAACGAAGTAAGCCGAACCGCTGCGCAAGGACTCTCTCACCACCGAACCGGGGAATATCCTACCCCGGTTCGTCGTTTTTAGTTTGGTTAGTCCGGCACTTTCAGTGCATCTTGCCGGCCGCGCAACACACGGGCCGTTGTGCGTCCACTCCCCTGTTGCTTCCGCCACGAAACGGAAGCACCACGCGCATGCCACTGACCGTCGAACGCAAGATCGCGGGCGCCTTTGTCGTCGCCCTGGCCCTGATGCTGGGCATCGGCGCGACCACCTGGCTCAGTTTGGCGCGGTTCGAGAGCGCGTTCGCGCTGGTCGAGCACACCCATGTCGTCCTCAACCGCCTGGAGCAGGTTCAGGTTCAAGCACTGAACGTGCAAACCGGCTCGCGCGGCTTCGCCCTGAGCGGCGATCCGGCTTTCCTCGCCCCTTTCGACGACGGGGTAGCCCGCATCCGCGAAGCCTTCGCCGCCCTCCGCACGCTCACCCGCGATAACCCGGCGCAACAGGCCCGCCTCGACCGCCTCGTGCCCGTCGTCGACCGCGAGATCGCGCTGATGACCCGCCGCAACGAGGCGCGCCGCACCGAAGGCCTCGCGCCGGCGCTCGACGCCGCGACACTCCGCGAAGGCAGGGAGCTGATGGATGAAATCCGGAATCTCATCCACGCTATGGAGGAGGCCGAGAGCCAGCTGCTCGCCGAGCGCGCGCAGGTGATGCAACAAAACGCCGCTCGCACCCGCGCCTGGCTGCTCCTCGCGATCGCCGTGTCGCTCGTTGTCGCCGCCATCGCCGGCACGCGCATCCAGCGCGACCTCCGCACCCGCCGCGCGGCCGACACGACACTCCGTCGCACCCGCGCTCTCTTCGAGACCTTCTTCGAACAATCCACGGATGCCATTGTCGTCGTCGACAACGGTGGCGTCATTCGCCGGCTGAACCGCCGCGCCGAAGACCTCTTCGGCTACCCGCGGGCCGAGCTGATCGGCCGACCGATCGAAGCGCTGATGCCCGCACGCTTTCGGCCCCGGCACATCGACCACGTGAAAGGTTTCCAAGCCGCACCCAAATTCCGCGCGATGGGCGCCGGTTTGGACTTGTTCGCACAATGCAAGGACGGCCGCGAGTTCCCCGTCGACATCATGCTCAGCCCGCTCGAGACCGACGAGGGCCGCGTCGTGCTCGCCGCCATCCGCGACATCACTGAGCGCAAGGCCGCCGCGGCCGAACTCCAGCGTTCTGCCGAGCGGGTCCGCGACCTCTACAACCGCGCGCCGTGCGGCTATCACTCCCTCGACGCCGACGGTCTGGTGATCGAGATGAACGACACCGAACTCGCGTGGCTCGGCTACACGCGCGACGAGATTGTCGGCCGCAAGCGCTTCCCGGAACTGCTCGCTCCGGCCAGCCGCGCGACGTTCGTGGAAAATTTCCCGCGGTTCAAAACCGCGGGATCGCTCGAGGACCGCGAATTCCAACTGCAACGCCGGGACGGCTCCACGTTTTTCGTCTCCCTCAGCGCCACCGCGCTCTACGACGAACACGGCCGCTATCTCTCCAGCCGCAGCACCGTCCATGACATCTCGGCCCGCCGCGCCGCCGAGCAGCGCCTGGCCGCCCTCCACCGCGATCTCCAGCGCCACAGCGCCGAGCTCGAGCAGGCCAACCGCGACCTCGAAGCGTTTTCCTATACGGTCTCGCACGATCTGCGCGCTCCCCTCCGCCATCTCGCCGGCTTCTCCACCCTGCTCGCGGAAAAGGAGAGCGAGCGTCTCGATCCAGAAAGTCGCCGCCACCTCGCCATCATCGAGAGCTCGGCCAAAAAAATGGGCGAGCTCATCGACGCCCTCCTCGAATTTGCGCGCTTCGGCCGCACGCCCTTGCGCCGCCAGCGGATCGACTCCGCCTCGCTCGTCGCAAGTCTCGCCGCCGAAGGCCAGCTCGAGTCCGCCCCCGGCACCGTCTGGCAAATCGACCCGCTGCCGCCCGTCTTCGGCGACGCCACGCTGCTGCGCCAAGTCTGGATCAACCTCCTCGGCAACGCCGCCAAATACTCCGCCCGCGCCGCGCCACCTCGCATTCACGTCTTCAGCACCCACGACGCACACGCCCGCGAAACGATCTTTGCCGTGCGCGACAACGGCGTCGGCTTCGATCCGCACTACGCCGAAAAGCTCTTCAAGGTTTTCAGCCGGCTCCACAGCGATCGCGAATATCAGGGCACGGGCATTGGCCTCGCTCTCGTGCACCGGATCGTCACGCGCCACGGCGGACGCGTTTGGGCCGAGAGCCAGCCCGGCGCCGGCGCGACCTTTTTCTTCTCCCTGCCCCACGACACCCCCGACTCCCCGCCCGCATGAAAACGCTCCGCCCCATCCTGATCGCCGATGACAACACTGCCGACGTCGAGCTGATGACGACCGCGTTGCGCGCGATGAAGGTCACCAACGAGATCATCGTCGCCCAAGACGGAGCCGAGGCCCTGGACTGCCTGCGCGCCCGCGCCGCCGCGGCCAACGGCGGCGCGCAGCCTCCCGCGGTCCTGCTCCTCGATCTCAAAATGCCACGCGTCGACGGCTTCGCCGTCCTGCGCACCCTGCGCGCTGATCCGACCTGGCGCCATTTACCCATCGTCGTGCTTACTTCCTCGCGGCAGGAGCGCGACGTGTCCGCGAGCTATGATGCCGGCACCAACGCGTTCGTCGTCAAACCGGTGGATTTTCGCGAGTTCATCGCGACGGTCGGCCAGCTCGGCTGGTTCTGGGGCACGGTCAACGAGTGCGCGGAGTGCATTTCCTGAGGAGGCCGCATGAGAATCCTCCACCTGGAAGACGACCTCCATGACCAGGAGCTGGTCTCCGTTTTGCTGGGCAGCGAATGCCCTGAATACGAACTCGTGCACGTCAGCACGCGCGCGGAGTTCGTCGCCTGTTTGGGCCGCGGCAACATTGATGTCGTGCTGTCGGACTACACCATCCCCGGTTTCGACGGACTGGAGGCGCTCGCCCTCTCGCAACAGCACGCCCCGTCGGTGCCTTTTTTGTTTTTTTCCGGCAGCATCGGCGAAGATCAGGCGATCGCCGCCGTGCGCGCCGGCGCCGCGGACTACATCATCAAGGACCGTTACCGCCGCCTGCCCACCGCGCTGCGCCGGGCCGTGCTCGACGCCCGCGAACGCCGGCGCCTGACGGAGACGGAGCAGTCGCTCCAGTCGGCCCAGGCGCGCTATCAACGCTTCATCGAACAGGCGCGCGACGTGATCTTCTCCCTCTCTGCCGACGGCGTGTTCACAACGCTCAACCCTGCCTTTCAAACCATCACCGGCTGGCCAGCCACGGAATGGATCGGCCAGCACTTCATCCGCCTCGTCGATCCGAACGACATCGAGCGGGCCAAACGCCGCTTCAGCGACATTCTCGCCGGGGCCGACCCCGGCGTCTTCACCCTCCGCCTCCGCACCGCTCGCGGCGTCGCCGACGTGGAGTTCACGGTGAGCCGCGGCTCGGCACCCGATGGCACCTTCGAGCTGGTCGGCATCGGCCGCGACATCACCGAAACACGCCGCCTGCAGGAGCAATTCCTCCGGGCTCAGCGCATGGAGAACCTCGGCCTGCTCGCCGCCGGCATCGCGCATGATTTCAACAATATCCTGACGCCGATGCTGATGGTCGCACAGTTGCTCCGCGCTGAAGCGACCCCGCACCACCAGCGCCTGCTCGACACGCTCGAGCAAAGCGCCGCGCGCGGCGCCGCGCTGGTGAAGCAGATCCTCTCCTTCGTCCAGGGCGGCGACGACGAACTGCGCATCGTGCAGCTCAAACACGTGGCGCGCGACATCACGGCCATGATCGAGGAGACGTTTCCCCGGAACATCCGGCTCGAGCAGAATATTCCGAGCGATACCTGGCCCGTGCGCGCCAACGTCACGCAAATCCACCAGGTGCTGCTCAACCTCTGCGTGAACGCACGCGACGCCATGCCACACGGCGGCGTGCTCTCCGTGCAGCTCCACAATCGCGCCGTCGACGCCGCCACCGCCGCGCGGCTCCCCGGAGCGCAGCCCGGGCGTTACCTCTGCATCGAGGTCGGCGACACCGGCACGGGCATCGCCCCCGACGTGCTGCCCCGCATCTGGGAGCCGTTTTTCACCACCAAGGAAATCGGCCGCGGCACCGGCCTCGGACTCTCCACCGTCCGCGGCATTGTGGCCCGACACCACGGTTTCAGCACGGTCGACTCGGTCCTGGGCGAGGGCACGAGGTTCACGCTCTACCTTCCCGCCGAGCAGAGCGAAGACACGCTGCCGCCGCCGAATGCGGGCGGCCCAATTCCGCACGGCGCCGGCGAAAGTGTCCTGGTGATCGAAGACGAGCCCGAGGTCCGCATGCTCGTTGAGGCCGTGCTGCGCCGACACGGTTACCAGGTGGTCACGGCGGAAAACGGAGCCCTCGCGCATCGGTGGCTGGCCGATCCGACCTTCACCGCGGACCTGCGGCTCGTCATCACCGACATGATGATGCCCCAACTCGGGGGCCGCGAGATCGTGAGCCTCCTCCGCCATCGCCTCCCCCACGTCGCAGTGCTCGTCATGAGCGGCCTCACCAGCGGCGCCGCCACCGGCGACGAGATCGGGGACGATTTCCTGCTCAAGCCCTTCAGCCATGACACGCTGTTGCGCCGGGTGCACGCGCTGCTCCATCGCACCGGGCCGTGAGCGCGGCTTCCAATCCGATCACGCGTCGTTCTTGCTAAAGCGAAACTCACCCGATTGATTGGCGCCCGGATGGCCGACATTCTCATCATCGACGACGACGACATGTTCCGCGATGTGCTCGCGAACGCGCTCGAGCAGTCGGGGCATCAGGTCCGGCAGGCCACCAACGGCATCGAAGGCCTCAATATGTTTCACGCCCGGCCGGCGGAACTGGTCATCACCGATATCGTGATGCCGGAGAAGGAGGGTCTCGACACCATCCGCGATCTGCGGCGCGAGTTTCCGAAGGCACGCATCATCGCCATGTCCGGCGGCCTCGCGCACGATCCCAAACTTTACCTGCACATGGCCGAAAAATTCGGCGCCACCGCCGTGCTCGCGAAGCCCTTCCAGCTCTCGGACCTCAAAAAGGTCGTGGACGCGGCACTCAAATAGCGCGCTCCGCGCGCTCGTTTAAGTTGAAAGTTTAAGATTAAGATGGGGTCGCCGAGGCACGCAGCGCCCCGCGCCGCGGCACTTTGCCACGCTCGAGTTGCGCGCAAGCGCGCAACCTACGGAATCCCCGTCCGCGACGAGCTCACTTCGACTTAAACCCTCAACTTCAACCGGCGGCGCCCCCGCGCCGCCTAAGCCCGAAACTGCGCGATCAGCTGCAGCCGGCGCTTCAGGCCGAGCTTGCGATAGACGGAGCCCAACTGGTTTTTCACCGTGAGTTCGGATTTCCGCAGCGCGCGCGCGATCTCCTTGTTCGTGAGACCGCGCACGGCCTGCGACACCACTTCCGCTTCCGCCGGGGTGAGCTTCACCACGCCGCCGCCGTGTTCGTGTTCCGAATGACGCATGGTCAACGCAGCGCCGCGATCAGCCGCGCGCGCGTCGGCTGACCCAGCTTGTGCAGGATGGAGGCGACCTGGTTCTTCACCGTCGCCTCCGCCTTCGCGAGCATCGCAGCAATCTCCTTGTTGCTGTAACCGGCGCCGAGCAATTCGAGCACGCGACACTCGGCCTCGGTGAGCAGCGCCCGCGGCTCCGCCGGAAACAGGTGGTGCCGGTTCGTCACCGGCTCCGGCAGCAGGCAATAGCGTTCGGCCACCATTTCAGAGCCCGAGCAGGCGCTTCACTTCACTCTCCAGCTTCTCGCCGCGCGCTTCGGTTGAGACGAGCGTGCCCGTCTTATCGAGAAGAAACATCGCGGGGATGCCTTCGATGCCGAATTGTCCGCGGTAGGGATTCTTCCAATGCAGGCCGTCGAAATATTGCGGCCAGGGCATGGCGTTCTTCGCCGTGAAATCCACCAGCTTCTCTTTTGCCGCCGCGAGCTTCTTGGCCGCGGCCTCGGGCGCTTCCTTGCCGCTGAGCCCGGCGTTTTCGAGCGTGATGCCGATGACCTCGAAGCCGCGGTCGTGATAGGCCGCATAGACTTTCTTCACGTTCGGCAGCTCCGCGATGCACGGGCCGCACCACGTCGCCCAGAAATCGATGAGCACGACCTTGCCCTTGAGTTTGGCGATCTCGACCTCGCGACCGTCCACCGCGGTGAACTTCATCTCGGCGAGCGCCGTGAGCTTTTTCGCCCGCTCTGCCGCGGCCGCGGCGCGCTGGGCATCCTGCTCCGCCACGAGAGCGGCAATCTTGGGCGAGGACTGAATCTTCGCCTCAAACGCCTTGGCGGCCTCCGGCGCGTCGCGCCGGAGTGCGGCGAGGTAGGTATCAACCACCGGGAGGATGGTCTCGTTGGTCACTTTCGCCATCGCCCGCTCGACCAGCGGACCGGCGGCGAGGAGATCGTAGGTCTCGCCCTTCGTCCGCGCGAGCGAGCGACTGTCGATCAGGTAGGCCACGATCGCTCCGCCGCGCTGCCGCAGTTCGGCTTCGGGCGCCTCGATGACCTCGGCGAGGTATTTCAGCTGCGCTTCCCAGAACGCGATCAGCGCCGGCTCGTTGACGATGAGGTTCTGATCCCGCGGCGTCGCGTCGAACTCCGGCTTGAAACCGGTGATGAAGCGCGGCCGCGTGTAACTCGATTGAATGAGCGGGTTGTAGCGACGCTGGTCGTGAGGGTATTTCGCCGCGTAAGCGCGAGCGGCCTCGGCGAACTGGCGCATGTGGTCATCTTGGAAACGATACCAGGCTTTGGGATCGTTCTTCCGCAGTTCGGGATCGGTAGGCTCCGCTTTGTAGAAGGCCCAGACGGCATCGTAGTCGATGTCCATCTGGGATTTTGCCGGAGCCGGCGCGGCGCTCTCGGCGGCCTGCGCTCGCGCCAGCGGCGCGAGCGAGGCACAACCAAGCACAACAACGGCGAGAAGACGGAAACGCAGAGTCATGGGATGGGTGGGTCGGAACGTTAGAATTTTTTGGCAAGGGTGAGAATATAGCGGCGCAGGCGCGGGTCGCCGGCGAAGCGCGGGATGCCGGCGATGATCTCGGGCTCCTGATTGAGCGCGTTCATGATCGTCACGGTGATCTTCGTGCCGCTCAGTGCGCGCTCCCACCAAACGGATGACGACGGCCTGAACCGGTCGCTCGCGCCGAAGTTGTAGGATACCTGCGGATTGAACACGAGGAGGTCGGGATACGGTGTGTTCGTGATGCCGCTGATGTAATAAGTATCCTGGTAGTCGGCCGTGACACCGGCGTCCCACGGACCTTTACCCCAGAACACGGAGCCGCTCAGACGCTTCGGCTGGTGACCGAAAGTCGCGCTCGGCGCGGCGGCGGGCGTGGCCTTGGTCCAGGTGACGTTCGGGTCGCTGAGCGAGACGTTCACCATCAGGCGGCCGAAATCGAACGTGCGATCGTAGCTGGCGCGGAAATCCCAGCCTTTGCTCTTCACGCCGGAGAGATTGATGTTGCTGGCGTCCCAGCCGATGCCGCCGTCGGCCGCCGTGATGATCGTGCCGCCCGTGTAGCCGAGCGCCTGATCGGCGGGCGTGAGCGGATTGCGGAAGATGCGTTCGGGGAAATAATTCAGGAGCACCTGCAGGCTCGTGGCGCCCGAGCGCTCGTTGTAGTCGAGTTCGTAGTAGTCGGCGGAGAACGACAGGCCCTTGAACCATTCGCCCGGCACGTCGACCACGATGCCGGCGTTGCGCGACACCGAGGACTCGGGATAAAGCGCGGCGTTGCCGCCCGACTTGTAGGTGTAGTTCGTGCGCGGGATGAGCGTGTTGCCACGCATCGGATCGACAGTGGTGTTGGTGGCGCTGATCGTCGTCGGGAACGTCGTGACGGGCGCGAGCAGGTCGTAGAGCCGCACCGGCTTGAAACCTTCCGAGCGCGACGCGCGCAGCGTCAGCCACTTCACCGGGCGGAAGAACGCGCGGTAAGTCGGCGTCGTTTCCGCGCCGATATCAGAGTAATCCGTCGCGCGCACGGCGCCGCCGATTTCGAGACGATCGACGAACGGAAGGCCTTGCTTGTCGGACAGGAGCGGAATGCTGATCTCCGCAAATGCGGCCTGCATGTCGCGACTGAAGGGCTGCGTGAGCACGTAGGTCGGCGTGGAGATGTTCTGCTCGCGCCAGAATTTCGTCTTCTCTTTGCCCGCCTCGGCGCCGACTGCGACGTGCCAAGCGCCCGCCCAGCCTTCCCACACGGGCCCGTCGGCGCTGACGAGATACTGGTAAGTGTCCGAGGTGTCCTTATGATCGTGGAACGGGATCATTGCCTCGAGCACGCCGGCGCCGTTGGGATTGGGGACGATCAAGCTGTCGTAGGCGAGGATCGGTTTGTTGGCGCCCGCCATCGCCGCATTGAGCAGAGTGGAGTTGAACGAGGAACCGCTCAGCGCGTCATCCGACACGATATTGCGCGCAAAGGAGGCACTGGCGTCATAGCGCCAGTCCGTGAAGAAATCGCCGCGCAAGCCGAGCACGAAGCCGCGGTTCTCCTGCGCCGAAATGGTGCGCGGCAGCGGCAGGTCGTAGAAAACCTTCTGAAGATACAGCGTCTGGTTGAAGGGATTGCCGGGATAACCCGCGGGCAGCTGCTGCGTGAGCGTGACGGGCGTGCCGATGTAGTCGTTGCGGAACTTGCTCGCGCGCGCTTCGACGTAGAGATTGGCCCAGGACGCGAAATCGTAATCGGCCTTGATCACGGAGCTCAGACGCGTGCTTGCGTCGATCGAATAGCTGTAGGATTCCGCCGAGTCGAAAGGCGCGGGGATCGTCGTGCTATACGCCGCATTGGCGGCCGTCGTGCCGTTCGAGCCGGAAGGCAGCGCGACCACATGCGTGTTCAGCCCGGTGATGGCCGGCGTGCTGGCGGTGTAGTGCCACCATTGGGTGGACAGCGTGCCCGGACCTCGCGCGGGATTGAAAAGGAAACTCGTGCTCGTGCTGCCCCACACGCGGTAGTCGTTCGTGCGCGTCCACCAACGGTCGGAGGCCTTCATGGCGTTCTGCGTCTCGCCGGAGAGCGTGACGAAGACGTTGAGCTTTCCGTAATTCGCGCCGGCGGTGAGACTGACCGTCGTCTGCGCGACGTCGGTGTCGAACGTGTTGTCGTAGGTGACGCGCAGATCTGCGCCGCGATAGTTTTTCTTCAGGATGACGTTCACGACGCCCGCGATTGCCTCGGCGCCGTAGATCGCCCCGGCGCCTTGCGGCAGCACCTCGATGCGCTCGATCGCGGAGACGGGAATGCCGTCGACCGAGAAATCCTCGCGGCCGCCCGCGCCGCCGGGCGCCTCCTGGCCGGTGTGCGGGATGCGACGACCGTCAACGAGCACGAGCGTGGAGTTGCCGCCGACGCCGCGGAGATTGAAAGACGTGCCGACCTGCTGGGCGCGCGACGTGCCGCCGTTCTGCAGGTTGTCATTGAAACCCACTGCGCCGCCGAGTTGCGGGATCGCCCAGCGAATGTCCGCGAGGCGCGTCACACCGCGACGCTCGAGTTCGATCTGTGGCACCGCGAAGACCGGGATCGCCCCCTGTTCCTGCCCGAGCGTGCGGATGCGCGTGCCGGTGACTTCGAATTCGTCGAGCTTCACGGCGTCCGACTCGGATTCTGCCGGCTTCACCGTCTCGACGGGAATTTTCTTCGCCGCTTCTTTGTCCGCCGGCGCCGATGGCGCGGCTGTCTGCGCAAAAGCCAAAACCGGCAACACGCAGAAAAGCGCGGCCCGGGCGAAACGAGAGGTTTCTGGGTTCATAGGTGTGTTAGGTGTGTGTGCGAGGGGTGCGGGGACCTTCCAGCCGCTCCCGTGCCCGCACAAACTAACTTAGGTTAATAAACCACCCGCTTTCGTCATATCGCCGGATTGAGTCTCGCCGCGCCAGCCCGCCTCGTGCTCCGCTCGCCGCGTTGAGTCACCCGAAGCCACACGACTTGGGAGTGCTTCCCGCCGCCGCCGGACAAAACGCGCTGCTGAATCTGCACCGCGCGCTCGAGTTCGACGAACTCTGGGGCGCGCTCCAAGGCCTCTTCGAGGAACTGGTGCCGCACGACACGCTCGTGATGTCGGTCAACTACCTCGACTGGAAAAAGGAAACGTCGACGAAGCGTTTCTCCTCGGCGAAATCGCGCCACCCGCACGACCAACACGCCAATCAACTCGTCGCCGCGGAGGGTCGCGCATTCTTCCAGCCCTTCCTCGACCTCCATCACGGCATCCCCGCTTACCAGCATTCGCAGCTCGTCTCCGATCCGCGAAAGATCGATCGCGTGCCTTACTATCGCCGCTACATGTCGCGCTACGACTGGCGTTACTCGGCGCATCTCCTCTTCTGGCACGGCCGCGGCGTCGAGACGTCCTTCGCCCTGCGCCGCCGCGCGGAACAGGGTGACTTCACGCCGCTCGAGATGTCGGTGCTCAACGCCGTGCACCCGCACATCAAAGTCGCCTTCGACCGCATGAAGATCTTCGAGCAGGAGCGCCAACGGCGCCGCCTGCTCGAGGGCTTTTATCGCGCCAAGCCCGACGCGGTCCTCTTCCTCGACTGGAACCTCGAGCCGATCTACGTCTCGCAGGATGCGCTCGCCCTCTGCGCCGTGTGGAACCTCGGCCACGAACGCGCCCGCAGCTACACGCCGCAGGCGGTGTTCGCCATCCCCGAGGAAATTCACGGCGCCTGCGATGAGCTGCGTCGCGAATGGCAGGCCCCCCCCAGCGGCTCGCTGCCGCTCGAGGGCCATGCCCCCGCGCGCCACGTCTTTTCGCGCCAGCCCGGCCACGAAGCGCTCATCACCTTGCGCCCCGAGAAGAATGGCACGCTGACCAAGCCGGTGTTCGTTGCCCGCCTGCGCGTCAGCGAGTCGGCCGAACCCGTGCACGCACTGCCCGATCCGTCCTCCGATCGACTGCTGCGCCAGCTCTCGCCCGGCGAACGCGAACTCGCGCAACTCGTCTGCGCCGGCCTCACGAACAAGGAAATCGCCGCCCAGCTCCGCAAAACCGAAGGCAGCGTGAAAGTGCAGCTCAGCGGCGTGTTCCAGAAACTGCGCGTCAACAGCCGCGCCAAATTGATCGTCGCCCTGCGCAGTTGAGGCGCGCTCCGCGCGCCGCCTCGGGAGTTGCGCGGTCCCATTTCGCCTGCTCCACTCCGCAGCGTGTCCTTGGAACCTCCTACGCCTGACGCCGATCCGCTCACGTCCGCCGTCACCGCCGATCAAGCTGCCGCTCACGCCACTGACCCGCACGGACGCGGCCACCACGGGCCGTTTCACACGCACTGCGAAAACTGCGGCACCGAACTGAAAGGCCCGTTTTGCCACGCCTGCGGACAGCACGACTTCGAGTTTCATCGCTCGTTCGGACACGTGTTCCTCGAGGCGCTGGAAAACTTCTTTCACTTCGACGCAAAATTCTTCCGCAATATCGTTACGCTGCTCTTCCGTCCCGGCGTGCTTACCGCGGATTTCAATGCGGGCAAACGCGCGTCGCAGATGCCGCCGTTCCGGCTCTACGTCTTCGTGAGCGTGCTGTTCTTTTTTCTCAGCTTCGTCGGTCGCAGCTCGTCTTCATTCCTGGAAGAGGAGCGTCGGAAGGCCCCCCCGCCGACGGCGCAGGAATCTCCCGGACCGGCGAAATCATCCCCGTCGAACCCGCCGGCGCCGGCCGCCAGCCCCGCGACGAAAACGATCACCGCGATGCCGGGCGGATTTAACCTCAGCCTCAGCGAAAAAAACGACACCGCTTTCGAGCGTTACCTTACCGAGCGCGGCGACTACGCACTCGCCCACCCCGACAAGCTGAAGGAAGCCTTCGTTCACGCCCTGCCGAAGATGCTGCTCTTCTGCCTGCCGCTTTTCGCTCTTTGCACGCGCGTGCTCTTCCGCAGGTCCGGTCACGTCTATCTGCAACACCTCGTGCTCGCGCTGCACTTTCACACGTTCATCTACCTCTTCCTGCTCGTGCGCGACGGCTGGGTCGGGCTCGGCAGCTTCCTGCACGTCGGCGGAGTCCTCTCGTTCGCCGCGGGAATCTGGCTCACCGTGTATCCGTTTCTGATGTTCCGCCGCTTGTTCGGCCTCGGCTGGTGGCCGACGATCTGGCGAACGCTGGCTGTCGCCACCTCCTACTGGTTCATCCTGTGCCTCGCGTTCGTGTCCACGATCATGCTGATCTTCGCGACGCTGTAGCGGCCCGCCGACACTCGCCGCCCGGTGATGATGCGGCCTTGATCGACTCCCCCCACATGAAGGCGCTCCGCCTCATCGCTCCACACCACCCGCTTGAGTTGCACGACGTTCCCGTGCCCGCGCCCGGGCCCGACGACGTGCTGATTCGCGTCCGTGCTGCGGGCATCTGCCACTCGGATGCACACTACCGTAACGGCGTCGCGCAACTCCAGCGGTTGCCACTCACACTCGGCCACGAAGTCGCCGGCACGATCGCCGAGCTCGGCGCCAACGTCCGCTCGCTCAGTCGCGGCCAGCGAGTGTGCGTGCATTACCTCGCCACTTGCGGCACGTGCGCCTGGTGTGCCGGTGGCCACGAGCAGTTCTGCGGCACCGGCCAGATGATCGGCCGCCACCGCGATGGCGGCATGGCGGAATGCATCGTCATGCCCGCCGCGAGCGTCTTTCCGCTGCCCGACACCATCTCCTTCGCCCACGGCGCCGTCATGATGTGCTCGTCGGCCACCGCCCTCCACGCACTGCGCAAAGCCCGTCTCGCCCCCGGCGAAACCGTCGCCGTCTTCGGCGTGGGCGGGCTGGGCGCCTCGGCGGTGCAACTGGCCCGCGCCCTCGGCGCCGCGGTGGTCTTCGCGGTGGATATCAACGCCGACAAGCTCGCGCTGGCCGAGCAGCTCGGGGCCGCGCCGGTCAACGCACGCGCGCTCGACCCCGTCGCCGAAATCCGGCGCGCCACCGGCGGTCGCGGGGTGGATGTCGCGCTCGAGTTGATCGGCCTGCCGCAAACCATGCAGCAATCCGTCCGCGTGCTGAACAAAATGGGCCGCACCGCCCTCGCCGGCCTCACGCGGCAGCCGCTCGCCGTCGACCCCTACTACGAAGTCATCAATCAGGAGGCCGAGATCATCGGCGTCTCCGATCACCTCGCCGCGGAGATTCCCAAACTGCTGCGCTACGCCACGAACGGACAGCTGCAGCTCGACCGCATCGTCACGCGCCACGTTCCGCTCGACGCCGCCGCGATCAACGCCGTCCTCGACGACCTCGACCGCTTTGGCAGCGCCGCGCGCACGGTCGTGGAAATCGGTTGACGACCCGCCGCTGGGAGGGCGGCGCGCCGTCGCCGCCCCGATCCGGCCACAAGCACCGCGCCCCGTGCTTCCGCCGCGAGCGACGCCTGATTTGACCGCGGCGCGCGAGACGCTACGGTGACCATCCCTCGCGTGAAAAAATCCTCCGCTCGCACCGCCACGAAGCCCGTCTCCCCGTCGTCAGCGTCCGCCGGCCACGCCGCGGCGCCGCTGCCGCTGTTCAACTGGCTGAACACGCGCGGCGCCGGCGTGCTGCTCCACCCCACCGCGCTGCCCGGCGAACAGGGCGTCGGTGTCTTCGACGCGCACGCGCTCCGCTTCCTCGATTTTCTGCAGCAAGCCGGCGTGAAATACTGGCAGCTCTGCCCGCTCGGCCCCACCGGCTACGGCGACTCGCCTTACGCGTGCTTCTCCGCCTTCGCCGGCAACCCGCACCTCATCGACCTCGCCGCGCTCGTGCCGCACGACCTGCTCGACGAGTCCGATCTCGCGCCGCTGCGCGCTCTGCCGACCGATCACGTGGATTTCGGCGCCTTGCACGAAAAGAAGCGGCCGCTGCTCGCACGCGCCTATCAGAATTTCAAGGAGCGCGAGGTCGCCGCGCCCTACGGCGAGTTCGAGGCCTTCAAGCATCGCCACGCCTCGTGGCTGATGCCCTTCGCCTATTTCAGCGCGTTGAAGGATCATTTTAATGGCGCGTCCTGGACCGAATGGCCGGCCGGGTTGCGCGACTTCGCCTCCGCGCAGCAATCCGATCTGCGCAGCCTGCTCGAAGAACCGATCGAGCGCTGCTGTTTCGCGCAATACCTCTTCTTCGGCCAGTGGCATCTCATCCGCACCGAAGCGCGTGCCCGCGGCGTCGAGATCATCGGCGATCTGCCGATCTTCGTCGCGCTCGATTCGTCCGACGCCTGGTCGAATCCCGATCTCTTCGAACTCGATCCGCAAACGAAGCGCCCCGTCGCGGTTGCCGGCGTGCCGCCCGATTATTTCTCCGCTGACGGTCAACTCTGGGGGAATCCGCTCTATCGGTGGGACGCCCACCGCGCCCAGGGCTACCGCTGGTGGATCGAGCGCCTGCGCGCCGCCTTCGAACTCTACGACCTCGTGCGCATCGATCACTTCCGTGGCTTCGATACCTACTGGCGCATCCCGCTGCCCGCGACGAACGCCCGCGTCGGCGAATGGCGCCAGGGGCCCGGCCTCGATCTCTTCCGGGCCTTTCATCATGAATTCCCGGCGGCGCGCATCATTGCGGAGGATCTCGGCGATCTCACCCCCAGCGTCCGCGCCCTCCTCGCGCAAACGGGTCTCCCCGGCATGCTCGTGCTGCAATTCGCCTTCGGTGGCGACGCCACGAACAGCTATCTCCCGCACCACGCGACGCCCAACAGCGTCATTTATCCCGGCACGCACGACAACGACACGACGCTCGGCTGGTATCGCAGCGCGAGCGAGCACGAGCGCGACTACGTGCGCCGCTACTTCCGCGTCTCCGGCCAGGAGGTGGCGTGGGATTTTCTGCGCGCCGCCTACGCCAGCGCATCGCGGCTCGCCGTGATCCCGCTGCAGGACGTGCTCTCCCTCGGCAGCGACGCACGCTTCAACACGCCCGGCAAACCCGAGGGCAACTGGCAGTGGCGCTGCCACGCGAGCGACCTCGAGAAACTTTCCGGAGGCACGGCGAATTATCTGCGCGAACTCGCCCAGCTTTACGGCCGCTGAAAAAACGCACACGGCGCATCCGTGATCGCCGCGCGGAGCGGAAGCGAACGCGAGCGCGCGGCAGAAATTCCCCGCCACCCGACCGCCACGCTCACGCGACGACACTCACCGGGCGCACGTCGTTCGATCACACCGCACGTCACACCGAAATATTTTCCGTGCATTACGCCGCAGAGCTGCTTAAAAAATTTCCATGGCAAAGAAAAAAGCGGCCAAAAAGGCCACCAAGAAACCAGCCGGCAAGAAGAAGAAGTAACACCCGCTGTTGCTTCTTCTACCCCAAGCCGCCGGCTCTTCGGAGCCGGCGTTTTGTTTTTGGTGGAGCAGAGATTCCGTCGAAGCTGGCCAGCGGATGAAGATCGGCGTGCGCGGCGACAAGCCGCGGCAGATCGATTGGATTGCACCGCAATGCTGCTTCCGCTCTGCTCCACCGCGGGCCGACTCAAAAACTTCCTACCCCATGAAAATCGTGCCGTTGATCTGCCTCATCCTTTTTGTCGGCTTTGTCCTGCCCGCGATCGCAAGCGCCCAATCGCAGCCACAAACACAGCGCGTCACGCAACTGGAAGACCGCGTCAACACGCTGGAGGGAAGAATCGCGAAGCTCGGCAACGATCAAGGCCTCGCCCTGATCCTCTTCGCGGTCGTCTGCGCTTTGTGGGCACAGAACACCGGCCGCAGTGGGTGGCTGTGGTTCTTCCTCGGCCTGTTCTTCTCGATCATCACGGTCCTCGTTCTCCTTTGGAAAAACTCGAGGGATATCGACCGTCGGCGGCGCGGCCCGACTCGCGCTACTTGATCTGCTCCGGTCGGAACTTCCGCCAGTAGCGCGCGAGTCCGCCCACGCTCATCGCCGCGGGATCGGCTTGCTCGTAGGTGTCGAGCATCTCGTCGCTCAGGCCCGCCATCTTCAATTCCGCCCGCACGCGCTGCTCGAACAGCGGCACGATTTTCTCCTCGGGCATTCCGATCTTCAGCTCCTCGGCGATCCACTCCGCCCAATCGAGCAGACGCTCGACGAGTTCGTTAAGCCGCTTCGCGGGATCGTCGATCTCGCCGAAGTGCGTGAAGAACACGCGGGCCGGCTGCAGCTTCATGATGCGCTGCAGCGAACCGAACCACTGCTCGAGGTTGATGTCCGGCGGCGGACACGGCGGCAGACACGGACCGCCGTCGATCACGACGCCCATCACGTCGCCGGAAAACAGCGTGCGCTCGCGCTCCAGCCACCACGCGTGGTGGTGCTGCGCATGTCCCGGCGTATCGATCGCCGTGAACATCGTGCCGCCCGCCTCGACGGTCTCGTTATCCTGCACGATCCGCAGCTTGTCCGCCCGCACCGGACGCATGTCGCCCCACAGGTAACTCATCTGGTCGCCGAAAATTTTCGTCGCGCTCGCGAGCAGCTTGGTCGGATCGGCGAGGTGCGGCGCGCCTCTCGGGTGCACGCAGACGGTCGCACCGTATTCCTCGGCCCAGCGCCACGCGGCCCCCGCGTGGTCGAAATGGATATGCGTCACGAAGACATGCGTGACGTTCTCCGGTCGCAATCCAGCGTGCTGCAGACCCGCGACCGTGTGGTTGAAAATCGACTCCGGCCCGCAGTCGACCAGCGCGAGCTTCTCCTCGCCCACCACGCCCGTGCCGATGACTTTCGGGCGGCCGAGATGGAGCCCGTCGACGAAACGGATCGCGCTCATGAATCGGTGCCTTGCTCGAGGTGGTCGCCGCCGGGACGGCGGCGGGAAGGACGGGGCCGGCAGGCGCGATCAACGCCCTCCGGCACGCCGGGGCACGCCGTTCGATGGTTGGCGCGCGGCGACTCGCTCACTTCACCGCCGCCCACACCCGTTGCACGTCGTCGTGGTCCTCGAGTTCCTGCAGGAACTCGCCGACCTCCGCGCGCTGCGCGTCGTTCAACTCCGGAAACTGTTTCGCGACGTAGCCGATTTCGGCCGTGATCACGCTCCACCCATTGCTCTTCAGCCAGGTGGCGACGGCGTGCACCGCCGTGCGATCACAGAGGAAACGTGCGCCCGTCGCACCTTCGGGAACATCGTCGTTCTCCGCATGCGAGAGCGCCGCGAAGTCGTTCGCACCCGCCTCGATCGCGGCGGCTTCGAGGTCGGCGCCCGCCGCGGCCGTGTGCGCCTCGACGATGCCGGTGTGGTCGAAGAGAAACTTGTTCGAGCCCGCGGTGCCGAGCACGCCCTTCTTGAAGAGCACGCGAATTTCCGGTGCGGTGCGCTGGGTGTTGTCGGTCATGCACTCCACGATCACGGGCACCTTGTGCGGCGCGTAGCCTTCGAAGGCGACGTGGTCGAGGTTGACCTTCTCGCCACCGGTGCCGGCGCCCTTGGCGATGGCGCGCTCGATGACGTCGCGCGTCACGCTGGCCTTCTTGGCCTTTTCCACCGCAGCGAACAATCGCGCGTTGGCGGTGATGTCCCCGCCTCCGAGCTTCGCAGCCACGGTGATTTCCTTCACCAGTTTGCCGACGACCTGACCTTTCTTGAGGTTAACAATCGCGCGTTTCGCGTGCAGCCATTGACGTCCCATAGGGCGGAGAAGCTAGGCGGCTCGTCGCGCGCGCCGCAAGTGCCGAAACCTCGGGAGTTGCGAACCGCAGCGGGAAGTGCCTGTCTGCGAGCGACCATGAAATTCCCCCTCTGGCTCCTGCTCGGTTTCGTTGTTTTCGCAACGGGCTGCGGCTCGCTCACCACCTCCGGCCGCACCGATCTGGGGAAGTTTCGCCGCGTGTGGGTCGAGCAGCGCCTCAACGACAACCTCGGCGTCGGTCGCAAACTCGCGGCCGAACTCCAGGCACTCGGCTACACCGCAGAGGTCGGCCATTTGACGATGATGCCGGAGGACACCGAGCTGATCGTCACCTACGACGCGCGCGAGGAATGGGATTTCCGGGCCTATCTGATCGAGCTCAACGTCTCCGTGCGGCCGAAGAAGAACTACAACGTCATCATCTCGACCGCGCGCTACTTTCACCCCGGCGTGACGAAAAAATCCTCCGACGCGATGATGCACGAGCTGATGACGAAACTGTTTCCGCGCTGTCACGCGCCGTGATGCCGGGCCGCGGAATGAGTGAGAATTCCGCTGGGCAAGACACGAAAGCCTCCCGGCTTCCGCTACACGCGCGGAACCCGCGCGCGTGCTGTCGGTTTATCCCAACAACACGTTGATGATCGCATTGCCTATGCCCACGAGCGCCGAACCGGAAATCAAGCCGGCGCAGATCGGCTCGCAGCCCTCGACCCAGAAATCGTGACTCTTCGTGCCGGGCGTCGCGTGCTGGCGGCCTTTCCACCAGAAGATCATCGCCCCGATCCACATCATGAAGCACGACGCCGGCGGCAACACCACGCCGAGACCGACGGACACGGCCGAGATCGGGAAGCGCCCCTTCGATTTGATGCGCAAAATCTCGAACGTCGCCGCCGCCACCGCCGCGACGATCATCGAGATGATCGCCGACGTCGGCAGGCTGTGCACGCCCTTCGCAATGATGTCCGCGACGCCCTTCCACTGCAGCGCCGCCGGCATCGGGAACTGCTCGGAAATGATCGTCGCCGTCGAGCGCACGCCCTCTTTGTTCGCCGGCGCGAAGAGCAGGAAGAACAGCGGGATCACCGCGAACGAACCCGACAACACGCCGATCACGTGCCCGATCGCCTGCTGGCGCGGCTTCGCCCCGAGCATGTAGCCGGGCTTGATGTCCGAGAGCAGACTCGCGGCGTTGGAGGAGATTTCCGCCGTCATGCCGGCCGGAAGGATGTTGCTCGCCGGATTCGAGCGATCGATCGCGCCCATCGTGAACTGGGTGATCTTCGACAGGGAGCCGGTCGGCATCCACGAGGTGAGCGCCATCGAGTTGGTGCAGATCACCGCCAGCAGAATAATCAACGGCAGCGCCAGGAACGAGAGCAGCCACGGCACGCCGAAGAACGCGTGGTTCACCCACGCTCCGACCACACCGAGAATCGGGATGCCCGCGAACGACACCCACAACGGCAGCTCGATGTCGCGCAACACGTCGTTCTCCCGCGCCGCCGCCGCGTCCGCGGGGCTCTTGCGCCGGAAGATCGTCGCGAACGCCCGCGTGAACAGCTCCGGCTTGCCGAACAAGCCCACCATCGCGCCCACGACCATCATCACGACGCCCCACCACAGCGCCCACTGGTTCACGATCTCGCCGCGCGAGATATTGACCAGCGCGCCACTCGGCGCGACGTAGCTCTTGATTTCTCCGCGCTGAATCATGATCGGCGCGAGCACCGCGTAATTGATGAACGCCCCCAGCACGCAGCTCGTCGCCACCCGGATGCCCATCAATCCGCCCACGCCGAGCATCGCCGCATCCACGGTCAGCCGCAGGCCGAGTTGACGAATGTCGGTGCCCATGATCTTCGGGATCCACCACGAATACTTCGCCGCGGCGCCGTAGTAGTAGAGGTCGATCGTCTCCTGGAAATACCACGGCTCCTTCAGCCCGGCCCACTGGTGCATGCGCAGCACCGTGAATTGCACGAAGCGCATCCAGCCGTCGCTGATGAGGAACTGCCACAGCCCCGTGAACAGCGTCGTGAGCGCCAGCAGCTTCGCCTTGAACAGACCTGCGGCCTCCTGTCCCGTGTAGAGCGCATCGAGCACGACGCCCGCCGCGCGCCCCTCCGGGAACGGCAGCTGATCCTCATTCACGAACCGCCGCTTCATCGGAAACGCCACGAGCACGCCCAGCAGCGCCACCACCACCATCCACGCCAGCATCTGCCACCAGTGGAGAATGTGTCCGGTGACGACCATGTAGGCCGCGAGGCTCGTCGTCAGCGGCGTCACCATGTAGCCCGCCGCCGAGGCGATCGACTGCGTGCAGTTGTTCTCGAGAATCGTCAGATCGCGCGCCCAGCCCGCCTTCGCCATGATGCGGAATACCGCGAACGCCACGATCACCGACGTGAGATTCACGCCGATCGAGATGCCCGTCTTCGCCGCGATGTAGAGCGCCGTCGCCGCGAGCACGAAACCCACGACAAAGCCCGTCACACCCGACCGCAGCGTCAGCTGCGGCATGTCGCCGCGGTAAATGTTTTCGAACCACCACCGATCTTTCTGCGCGCGGGTCCACGTCCGCGTCTGCTCATCCGTCAATTGCTGGAGGGCCATAGAGAGATAACGCGGCGAACCTGCACAGACGCTCCGCGTTGGCGAGAGCACAGTTGCTCTTTAGTCCGCAAGGAGGATCCACGATCGCTCGCAGCCGGCCCGCGCCGCTCCGCCACCCGACCGTCTCGCGCGCGAGCGCCATGACCAGCTCCTCACCGCCGCCGCCTCTTCTCGCGCCGCCCACCTGTCGCTCATCCCCACCCACATTTTTGCTTAATAAGCAAAATAGGAAAACGTCACCTTCCGCTCGATTCAACCATGTGCTGGCGCGGGCTGACCTGCTCGAAATCCCCGCGCCCCCCCTCGCGCGCGAACCACGCCAACGGATGAAATCGAAAACACGCTCCCGCGGCGCGACGTTGAGACCGGGGCCCGATACCCCGCTGTGATTGGCGCTCGCAGCTGCGGCGCGAACCTACCTGAAGCGATAGGGCGCCAAATCGCGTGTCGCCCGCGTGCTCGGCGTCGCTCCCGCGCGCATGCGCGAATTCTTCGCGGCTCGCTCCGCCATGCCGGAGGCTGAACGGATCCTCTTTCTGCTGCTTTGGCTGGAACAGCAGCGGCTCGGCCGCGACGAGGGTCAGTGATGATTTTTGCTTATTAAGCAAAAGTCTCCGTGGGCCCGCCGGAGAGTGTTCTGCCACCGAGGCCGCACTTTTTTGCCGCAGAATCGCTGCTGACATAACGCTGTCGCAGCACTGCGCTACCGTGCGCCCGATGAAAAACCGCTGCCCCTGGGCCGAAGCCGAGATTCACCATCACTACCACGACACCGAGTGGGGCGTGCCCTCGCACGACGACCGCCACCTGTTCGAGATGCTCATGCTCGAGGGCGCGCAGGCTGGCCTGAGCTGGACCACGATTTTGAAGAAGCGCGAAAACTACCGCCGCGCCTTCGCGGGCTTCGACCCGGAAAAGGTCGTGCGCTTCGACGCCCGCAAAGAAGCCGCGCTACTCGCCGATCCGGGCATCGTCCGCAATCGCCTGAAAATCGCCTCCGCCAAGCTCAACGCCCGCGCCTTCCTCGCCGTGCAGGAGGAATTCGGCACGTTCGACCGCTACATCTGGACCTTCGTCGGCGGTTCGCCGCTGCAACCGAAACTGAAAGCCGGCGACCGCATCCCGGCCACCACGCCGGTGTCCGACGCGATCAGTCGCGACCTGCTGAAGCGCGGTTTCAAGTTTGTCGGCTCGACGATCTGCTACGCGTTCATGCAGGCGACCGGAATGACCAACGATCATCTGGTCACGTGCCCGTGTCACCGCGAATGCGCACGACGGGCTTGATCACCGGCGATCGACGCGGACGCGAAAACGCTCGCCGAGCAGGAACACGCCCGCAGCGAGGGCGAGCGCACCGAGCCGCCACACGGGCAAGCGGAGACCGAGCAGGGCGTTGAGGCCGAACCCGAGCAGGAACAGCGCGAGGAGGATTTGTCCCATGGTGAAAAGAGGCTCGGCATCGATGGACACGTCCTCCGCCCCGGTCTCGCCAAGTAAACCCGGCTGCACGCTACGGGAATGCGCCGGATGGATTGCGCGCGCCTCGTGCTGTCGCCGCCGCCGTGAGCCCGCTGACGAAGGCCGGCTCCCGTTTATCGCGGGCTCACGCGGTCAGCCACGCGGATCGAGCCGCGACCCTTTTGCCTTCGCGTGATGCTCGCACGCGCGCCCGCCCGTCGCGCGGCCGATTCTTACCGCGGCTTCGAGAGAGCGGACGAAATCCACGCCGCGCGCATCGCCATGGGCTCCCCTCGCGAGTGTGCACACCGCCGCAAAACCAGCCGCGCGGCCATTCGAGCAACCACCAGTAGCCGGTGTGAACGGTGTGCCATGGGGCGCTGCTTCACGATTCCTCCCGCAGGTCCGGACGTGCCGTGCGCAGCGTTCATCGCGCCGACGTTGTGTTTCCAGCTCGAAGCGTTTTCGTCACGCCATGCTGTTCGCCTTCCCCAGCGTCCTCGACTTCGGCCTCGAACCCGCCGCGCAGGTGCTCACCCGCGGTTTCTCCGACTACTTCGTGCCGATCGCGTCCAGTCCGGCGATTCTGCTCGGCATGGCGCGCGCCGATAGCGTCGATCTGACCGCCAGCCGCGTCGCCGTGCTCGACGGGAAACCGGTGGCCGCGGCCCTGATTGCCCGCCGCGGTTGGACCTCGCGTCTCGCCGGCATGGCCGTCGTGCCGGAAGCGCGACAGAGTGGAGTCGGCAAGGCGCTCATGGCGCAGTTGCTCGCCGAAGCGAAAGCGCGCGGCGAGCGCACGATGGTGCTCGAAGTCATCGAGCAAAACGCGCCCGCCGTGCGACTCTACGAAGGCTGCGCCTTCCAAAAAGTCCGGCGACTGACAGGCCACGCGGGCCGACCCGGGCTCGCGCCCGACGCATTGGTCGAGCTCGAGGAAATCGACCCGCGCGAACTCGCCCTGCTGGTGAGTGCTCACGGCCTGCCGGATCTGCCGTGGCAGATCTCACCCGAGACGATCGCCCACGCCGCCCCACCCGCCGTCGCGTTCCGTTTCGGAGCCTCCGCCATATTGGTGACCAATCCCGCCGCGGAAGTTGTCGGCATCCGCGCACTCGTCACGCACCGGGAGCACCGCGGACGCGGCAGTTCGCGGGCGCTGCTCCGCGCGGTCCTGGCGCGCTATCCGGGCAAAGAATGGCGGGCCCCGGCGATTTTCCCCGAGGAAATGGAGGGGGCGTTCATCGCCGCGGGACTCGCCCGCACGCCGCTTTCCCAATGGCAAATGACCCGATCGCTCGCGTGACGCCGCCGGCGCCGGGCGACTTCGCCCGCCAAACAAGCCGGAGTGACGCGCGCCGACATTCATTACGTATCACGCAATGAACGGCCGACCCACATCGCGGCGGGAACCCGCGCCGGGAGTTTCGCGGTTGCAATCCGGATACGCTGACTAGCTTGGTGCCGCATGCTGACCGGCCTCACCCAATGGATCGCACGGCGCCCCGCCACGAGTGGCGTGTATGCCGGCGCGTTTGTGGCGGGCGTGGCGGTCGAGCCGGCGCGAGCGGAGCGCGACCCGCGGCTCATGCGCTTCATCCTGATTTGTTGGGGACTGATCGCGCTGAAACACGTGGCGGTGATCTGGGCAGTGCATCACTACCACATGCCCTTTCATCAGCTCATCGTGAACTTCCCCACGTGGCTGATCGGCACCGCCGCGACGCTGCTCTACCTGCAGCGCACGCGGCGCTGACGTGTCCGTTTCGCGACGAGAAACTCCACCTCCGCCGAACGGCGCAGAGCAGATTTTCCGTCTGGCCAGTTCTCCCGCGCTGCGAAATCCTCGCGCCGCATGCCGGCCATGACCTCGCCTCTTGTTAAGCGGCTTCAGCTGCTGCTTTCGGTTCTCAGCGTTCTCGTCATCCTCGCCCTGGTCGCCGCGGGCTGGGGCTACTACCAGCTGCGCGGCAGTCTCGCGCAACTCGACGGCACGCGCCCGCTGCCGGGCTTGGCCGCTCCGGTGAAGATCGAACGCGACGCGCACGGCGTGCCGCGC
The DNA here is from genome assembly GCA_041906465.1 of Candidatus Didemnitutus sp. Taxonomy (GTDB): domain Bacteria; phylum Verrucomicrobiota; class Verrucomicrobiia; order Opitutales; family Opitutaceae; genus Didemnitutus. The sequence goes on from JAYRJE010000010.1 coordinate 135,909, forward strand.
CTCACCGGCGCCAACCGCACCGACGTCGCGCGCGCGCTCGGCTTCGTGCACGCGCAGGATCGCTTCTTCCAAATGGACCTGATGCGACGCCGCGCCGCCGGTGAACTCGCCGAAATCTTCGGTCCCGCCGCCCTGGCGACGGACAAAAGTGCGCGCCTGCACGGCTTCCGCGCCACGGCCACCCAGGCCGTCGCGCAACTCGCGCCCGAGCGCCGCGCACTGCTCGACGCCTACGTCTCCGGCGTGAACGCCGGTCTCGCCGCGCTGTCGAAAACGCCATGGGAATACCTCGTGCTCCGTGGGTCGCCGCGCGCGTGGACGGCGGAGGATTCGATCCTCTGCGTCTACGCCATGTGGTTCGATCTGCAGGACAGCGTCGGCCATGATGACCGTTCGCACCGCGCCCTGCAAAACGCCTACGGCCTCGCCGGCGCCGCGTTCTTCGCGCCGCGCGGCACCGCCGCGGACGCCGCGCTCGACGGCTCCACGTTTCCCGCGCCCGCGTTGCCGCCGTTGCGCTTGAAGGCACCGGAGGAGAAGCCGACTGCGTCGCTCGCGCCCGAGTGGTATGAGCCCGCACTGCTGCCCGGGAGCAACAGCTTCGCCGTCGACGGCGCGCGCAGCGCCACCGGCGTCGCGATCCTCGCGAACGACATGCACCTCGGCCTCAGCGTGCCACACGTCTGGTATCGCGCCGAACTCAACTGGACCGACTCGACCGGCGCCACGCAACGTGTCGCCGGCGTCACATTGCCCGGAGCACCGTCCATCGCCGCAGGCAGCAACGGTCGCGTCGCGTGGGGTTTCACCAACTCCTACATCGACACCGTCGACGTCATCATCGTCGAGACCTACGCCGATCTCCAATATCGCTCGCCGGGCGGCTGGAAGGATTTCGAGGAGCGCAACGAAACGATCAAAGTGAAAGGCGAAGCCGACGTCGCACTCACCACGCGCTGGACCGAGTGGGGTCCGGTCATCGCGCCCGATACCGACGGCCGCTATCACGTCCTGCGCTGGAATGCGCATTCGCCCGAGGCCGTGAACCTCGAGATCGTGGCCCTCGAAACCGCCGGCTCCGTTGCTGAAGCGACCGCGATCGCCCACCGCATCGGCATGCCGAATCAAAATATCCTGCTCGCCGACCGGGCGGGCCGCATCGCGTGGACACTCACGGGCCGCATCCCCAAACGCACCGGCTTCGACGGCCGTTTGCCCGCGATGTGGGGCTATGGCGATCGCCGGTGGGACGGCTGGCTCGCGGAACAGGACGTGCCGATCGTCGCCGACCCGGCCGACGGCGTGCTCTGGACCGCGAACAACCGCATCGTCGGCGGCGCCGCTTACGCGAAGCTCGGCGACGGCGGCTACGACAACGGCCTGCGCGCCTCCGCCATTCGCGACGACTTGCGCGAACTCGTCGCGAAGAAGAAAGCCACGCCCGCCGATCTGCTCGCGATCCAGCTCGACGATCGCGGCCGTTACCTCGATCGCTGGCAGAAACTGCTGCTCGATGTGCTCACCGACGAGGCCGTCGCGCAGAAGAAAGCGCGCGGCGCGCTGCGCGATCTCGCGAAAGCGTGGCAGGGCCACGCTTCCATCGACTCCGCCGGTTACCGCATCATTCGCACGTTCCGCCTCAAGGCCACCGAGCGCACGCTCGCGCCGTTCCTCGACAAACCGCAGCGCACCTACGAGGGCTTCAAGTGGGGCACGATGATGGAGGACGCCGTCTGGCAGTTGATCACCGAGAAACCCGCCCGGCTGCTCAATCCGGACCACCGTTCCTGGGAATCGTTGCTGCTCGCCGCCGCAGACGACGTGCTCGCCGATGCCGATCAACAGAAAGTCACGCTCGCGAATTACACGTGGGGCGCGCGCAACACCCTGCGCATGCGTCATCCCTTCGCGCGCTTTCTTCCGGCCTGGATTGGGCGCCACGTGAGCATGCCCGCGGAGCCGCTGCCCGGCGACAGCAACATGCCGCGCGTGCAAGGCGTGAGCTTCGGCGCCTCCGAGCGTTTCGTCGTTTCGCCCGGTCGCGAGGACGAAGCCATTTTCCAAATGCCCGGCGGCCCGAGCGGCCATCCGCTCTCGCCGTTCTTCCGGACCGGGCACGACGACTGGGCCCAAGGTCGACCCGCTCCGTTTCTGCCGGGCAGGGCGCAACACACGCTGACGCTCGCGCCGCAGTGAAAAGGCAGGGCGGCGACTCCGCTCGCCGCCGACAACTTCCGGCGCGGAACGGAGTCCGCGCCCGACCCCACTCTTCCGGCTGGCCACTCGCCCGCGCTTCTCGAATTCTTCCGTCGCCTCCGCCAAATCGGAAATCGAGATTCCAAAATCGAAAATCTTGCCATGGCTCTTCACGCTCTCACCCATCCGCTCGCCCAGCACGTCCTCACGCACCTGCGCGACAAGACGACCAAGCCGGTTCTCTTCCGCACGCTGAGTTATCAGATCTCGCTGCTCCTCGCGCTCGAAGCGACGCGCGACCTCTCCACGGTGGAAAAGGAAATCGAAACGCCGCTCGAGACGATGAAAGGCCAGGTCCTCGCGAAGCCGCTCGTCGTGGTGCCGATCCTCCGCGCCGGCCTCGGCATGCTGCAGCCCTTTCACGACGTCTTCCCGGATGTGTCCGTCGGCTACGTCGGCCTCGAGCGCGACCACGAGACCGCCATCGCCCGCAGCTACTATTGCAAGCTCCCGCCTCTCGCCGGCGCGCGCGTGCTCGTGGTCGATCCGATGCTCGCCACCGGTGGCAGCGCCGCGCAGGCCATCACACTCGTGAAGGCCGCCGGCGCCACCGACGTCGGTTTCGTCTGCATCGTCGCCGCGCCCGAAGGCGTCGCGACGCTCGAAAAGGCGCACCCGGACATTCCGATCCATGCCGGCGCGGTCGATCGCCAGCTCAATTCCCGGAAATACATTCTCCCCGGCCTCGGCGACTTTGGTGACCGGCTATATGGCACGTGAGCCAGGCGCACTCCGCCGCTCCTGGCGGCAGCAAGTGCCGTTGTGAGACGATAGATTTCGTTTGCCAGTGAAGGGCGCCGCGCCGTCGGCGCCACGCTCCGGGATTGCTCCGCGCATCACTCATGCGTGAAGTGGCGCGCATGGAATTCTCCCAGCTTTCCGATCGCGCGATGCAGATTCGCGAGTGTTTTGCCCGTTATGAACAGCGTCGCGTCGGCCGCACGTGGACGCGCGAGGAGATCGCGCAGGGCTTCGTCGTCGATGTCGGCGACTTGATGAAACTCGTCATGGCCAAGGCGGGCGCACGCCGCGTGGACGGCGACGTCGACGCGAAGCTCGCCCACGAGTTGAGCGACTGTCTCTGGAGCGTGCTCGTGCTGGCGCAGCTCTACGGCCTCGACCTGGAGAAGGAGTTTCTGAAAACGATGGACGAACTCGAGCGCGGCACGAACGCGAAGACGGAGCAGGATTACTGATGACGATTTGCACTCGACCGCATTTGTGCCGATAACCCCGGAGAGGCATGTCTTACTCGGAACTCGAAATCACCTCCATCCCGCCGCTTTCGCCGGGAGAGGCTTCGCTGGTGGATCTGCATTCGCTGCTGAACGTCCTCAACGTGCTCTACGGCGAACTCTATGTGCTGGGCGACACGCTCGACGCCAACGCGGTCCTCGCTCCGGCACTGGACCGTTGCGACACCATCCGCGACGATCTCATTTCTCCGGCCGCGGCGTTGCGCCACGCGGAAGCCATCACGGAGCACGCCCGTTCGATCCGCACCGCGATTGACGCCGCGCGGCGCGCGCGTCCCGACGCCGCGAATTCGCCGGAGGTCCTCGAGGCGGTCGGAAACATCGAATCGGTTTTCGCCGTGCTGGAGGTGCGCGCCCGCGAGCTGCTCGCCCGCGCCCAAGCCCCGACCGAATGGGTGCAGATGGGCATCGAGGAGCTGCGCACGGATTTCCAACAGGTGTTCGCGGCCATCGAGCGGAACAGCCACGGCCGCTACCGCATCATCTACAACCTCGCGCAGCAGGAACCGGCCGACTACTACGTCGACTTCACCCTCGAAAGCGACAACGGCCGCTACATCGCGTTGCCGCTGCTGTTCAAGGACGTCATGCGCGACTTGATGGCCAACGCGCGCAAATACACGCCGCTCGGCGGCACCATCAGCGCCGGACTCTACGAGACGGCGGACCGGCTGAAGTTCACCGTGCAGGACACCGGCTGCGGCATCCCGCCGGACGAGCTCGCGACCGTGGTGCACTACGGCAGGCGCGGCAGCAATGTCGGGCACGTGCGCACGATGGGCGGCGGGTTCGGCCTGACCAAGGCGTTCCTCGTCACGAAACAATTCGGCGGACGCTTCTGGATTCGATCCGCACTCGGCGTCGGCACGCGCATCCGCATCGAGATTCCGCGGCCGCGGCCCGCAACGGAACCGAACCAGTAGCGCCGTGCGCGGACGGTGTGCGCCGCGACGGAATTTTTTCGTGTCCTTTCCGGCGATTCGTCGGCAATTCTGACCCCATCGCATGCACATCGACCGCCCAGGCCTCATCGTCGCCGACCAGTGGAAGGATTACCAACTCCTCGACTGCGGCGACGGCATGAAGCAGGAGCGTTGGGGCGCTTACACGCTCGTCCGCCCCGACCCGCAAATCATCTGGCCCAAGACCGGGGACCGCACCTGGAAGGGATGGGACGGATTCTATCACCGGAGCGAAAGCGGCGGCGGCAAATGGGAGTTCCGCACCAAGCTGCCGGACCAGTGGACGATCAACTACGGCGCGCTCACGTTCCGCATCCACCCGACGAGCTTCAAGCACACCGGCCTCTTCCCGGAGCAGGCGGTGAACTGGGACTGGTTTTCCGCCCGCATCAAAGCCGCGCGCGCCACCGGCCGTGAAGTCAGCGTGCTCAATCTCTTTGGCTACACCGGCGCCGCCTCCGTCGCCGCCGCCGCGGCCGGCGCGAGCGTGTGCCACGTCGACGCCGCCGAAGGCATGGTGAAATGGTGCCGGGAAAACGCCGCGCTCTCCGGCCTCGCCGACGCGCCCGTGCGCTACATCGTCGACGACTGCCTGAAATTCGTCCGGCGCGAGATCAAGCGCGGCCGCAAATACGACGCGATCATCATGGACCCGCCGACCTACGGCCGCGGCTCCACCGGCGAGATGTGGCGGCTCGAGGACCACCTCTGGGAACTGCTCAGCGAGTGCAAACAGGTGCTGAGCGACCGCCCCGTGTTCTTCCTCATCAACGCCTACACCGCGCGCCTCTCGCCATCGGTCGTCATCAATCTCCTCGACGGCCTGCTGCACGACGCCGGTGGCAAGATCCACGGCGGCGAAGTCGGCCTGCCTATCCAGCGCGACGGCAAGATCCTCCCCTGCGGCATCTACGGCCGCTGGGAGGCGACGTAATCCAAGGAAAAATCACGGCGCGGGCCGCGTCTCGCTCACGGTGGGCCGAGGTGTTTCGCGAGAAAGGCCTCGAGCTGGTTGAAGAATTTCTCGCCGCGCTCGTGAATCGGGAACCCGTGACCCGTCAGGTCGAAATACATCACCTCCGGCGGGCGGCCGAGTTTCTTGAGCAGACCGGCGAGCTGCTTGCTCTGGTCGACCGGCACGATCTCGTCCTCATTTCCGTGCACCAGCAGGAGCGGCAGGCGGATTTCTTCGGCGAAATTGCCCGGTGAGACTGCGGCCAGGCGCTGCATCACCGCCGGATCGTCGAGCTGGCCGATGCGTTTTTCCCAATAGGTGTAGGTGATCTGGTGTTCGCGGTCGTCGCGGCGCTTGATGAGCGCGGGCCAATCGGTAACCCCGGCCACGGACACGGCGCAGCGGTAGAGCTCGGGCGTTTTTCCCGCCGCAAAGAGCGCGCTATACCCACCGTAGCTGCCGCCCATGATCGCGACGCGCTGGGGGTCGGCGATACCCTGCTTGATCGCCCAGCGCACGGTGTCCGTGATGTCGTCCTGGATGGCGCCGCCGATCTCCGCCCGGCCTTTCCGGGCGAAGTCGATGCCGTAGCCGCTGGAGCCACGGTAGTTGACCTGCAGCACGGCGTAGCCTCGGTTGGCGAGGAATTGCACGAGCGGATCGAAACCCCAGGCGTCGCGCACCCACGGGCCGCCGTGCACCAGCATCACCGTCGGAAGATTTTTCTGTCCGCGCCCCGCCGGCAGCGTGCAGTAGCCGTGCAGCAACAGGCCGTCGCGCGCGCGTAGTTCGAACGGCAAGGTCGGCGCCATCTGCTCGGGCTTGATCCACGGCATGCGGCGGCCGATGGGCTTCAGCTTCTGCTCGGCCGCGAGGTCGATCAGCGTGTAGATGCCGGGCTCCCGGTCGGACCAGGAGAGAACAAGCATTCGGTTCTCATCCTGGCTGAAACTCACGATTTGATTCACCAAGCCGGGAAACGCGCGGTCGATCTGCTCCTGCAGGCCAGCGAGGCCGGGATCGAACCAATATTGGCGCGGCACGTCGGTCACGTAACGCACGCCGAGCAGCTCGCGAGTTTTGCGGGAATAGACCGGAGCGGCGAGCGAGACGCCGGCATAGCTCGGCGCGAACTCCCGCGGCACGATGTCGTAGCGTTCGTGCTCGAAGATCGATTCGCCCGGTGCACCCCGGGCAAGGTCGAAAGGATAGATCGCCCAGAATCCCGCGGCGTTGGGCCGGCCCAGGTGCAACACGCGACCGGCCCCATCCATTCCGAGCAGCAACTGTTCCTCGCCTTCGGCGCCGGCCGCGCCGAGCGGACGCCAGGCGGATTTCTCGTCGTCGCGGCAAATGATCCGCGTCGTGCGGTTCTCCCATTTCACGCCGAACCGCAACTGCCCGTCCCCATCGGCAAGCCACTGGATGACGTGACCCGGATTCTTGAGCCGCTGGCGATACAGGCCGGTCTCCGCATCCATCTCGATCACATCGGGGTAGAGCCGCGGTTCCCCAAACCAGGTGTTGCGATCCAGGATGAGCACGCGCGCGGGATCGCGGCCGTCGGCATGGATCACATCCTCCGCGTAGAGCAGATCGCGCGCGCCTTTAAACGCGAGATAACGGAACAATCCCGTCAATCCGAGCCACCCGTCGGTGTTGCGCTTGATCGAACCCAGTCCCGCACCGCCTCCCGACACGATCGCCCGTTCGTTGCTGGCCCACACGAAGTCGACCAGGCTGCCGTAACCCGGATTGAAGTAGCGGGCACGATTCTTCTCGATGTCGAGGAACGCGACCTCCGCCCTGGCCTCGTGGCCGTAAACATAGGCGAGGAACTTTCCGTCGGGCGAGAGTTGCGCCGCTGAGACATCGGGCAATCGCGCGAAGTCGCGCGACGGTAATTTGGCGGGCAGCGCGGCCCTGCTGCCATCCGCCGCCGCGGAAATGCTCGCGCCCGCGACCATCGCGAGCGCAGCCAGCCCGCACAGGGTGGCCCTCCCGAAGTGCCGATTCATGGACCGATCGTGGCTCGGTCCGCCCCGGCACAGCAACCGCATTTTCCCCGCGGCGCAGACCTCGCGATGCGACTTGAACGCCACGCGTTCTGTGCGTCCAATCCCGCGCATCATGAAAGTTATCTCCGCTCCCCAGGCTCCCGCCGCCATCGGTCCCTACTCCCACGCGATCCACGCCGGCCCCTTCGTGTTCTGCTCGGGCCAGACGCCGCTCAATCCCGCCACCGGCAAACTCGTCGAAGGTGACATCGAGCCGCAGACGCATCAGGTTTTTGCCAACGTGAAAGCCGTCCTCGCCGCCGCCGGCCTCACGCTGCAGGACGTCGCCAAGTCGACCGTCTATCTGAAGGACATGGCCGACTTCCAGAAAATGAACGCGATCTACGAAGCCGCCTTCGCGCCGCACAAGCCCGCGCGCACCACGATTCAGGCGGCCAAGCTCCCGCTCGATTGCCGCGTGGAGATCGAGGTCATCGCCTACAAAGGGTGAGCACCGGTCAAGGTAGGGCGGCGACTCCGCTCGCCGCCGAAAATTTCCGGCGTGGAACGGAGTCCGTGCCCTGCCCTCCACCCGTCGCGCGCATGCTCGCGCACTTGATGTTCAGCGTCGCGCTCGCTCTCGGCGCGGCCGTCGGGACGTGCGCGGCGACCGCCGTGGAAGACGCCAAGCTCTTCTGGGGCTCGTTCACCGTCGAACACGGTTCGTGGACGCTCGTCACCGAAAACGACAAATATTTCGCCGGCACCGACCGCCACTACACCAACGGTTTCAAGGCCATCTGGCTCGGCGAGACGACGCTCCATCGCTCCAAACGCTTTCTGCAGCGCGTCGCCAGCGCGATTCCGACCCTGCGCGGCGTCGAGGCCCAGCAACGCTACAAGGTCGGTCTCGCGCTTGGGCAGGAAATTTTCACGCCCTCCGATACCAACACGCCCACGCTGCTGCCGCACGATCGTCCCTACGCGGGCTGGCTCTACGCCTCGATGATGGCGCAGGCGCAGGAACGCGACGGCTCGCTGTTGCGCGTCGTCGAGGTCGCAGTCGGCATCGTCGGCCCGTCCGCACTCGGCCAGGCGGCGCAGAACGGCTGGCACGACGTCATCAACGTCCCGCACGCGCAAGGTTGGGCCCACCAGCTCCACGACGAGCCCGGCCTCATGCTGTCGTGGGAACGGCGCTACCGGCTCTATACGATCACCCTTCAACAGAACCGCATCTTCGACGTCATCGGCCGCGCGCGTCTGACGCTCGGCAACGTCCACACGCACCTCGCGACCGGCTTCATGGCGCGCGCCGGCTGGAATCTCCCGCACGATTTCGGCACCGATCTCATCCGCCCCGCCGGCGGCGGCATGGCCAACACCGGTCGCACGCGCACGTTCGGCGCCTATACCTACCTCAGCACCGAAGGCCGCGCCGTGGTCCGCAACATCTTCCTCGACGGCAACACCTGGCGCTCGAGTCACGCGGTCGACAAGCGACCTTTTATCGGCGATTTCTCCGCCGGTTTCGTCCTCGCCTGGCCGCGCTTCCAGCTCACCTACACGCAGGACACCCGCACCAAGGAATTCCGCGGGCAGGCGCACCGCGACGTCTTCGGCTCCATCGCACTGACGACGTATTACTGAGGAACGCGTGGCGCGCGGCCCGGTGGGTTGATCCGTTCCGAACGTGTTGCAGTCAACCCGTTCCACCTCCTATCGGCCCACGTCACGCAGCCGATTTTGGTTCGTCGCTGCCGCGTTTCCCGTCTTTCGTGGCGGCGTGGCGAATTCCCCCTATCGCATCGGTGTCGACGGCGGCGGCACCAAGACCGAGTTGCTGCTCGTGGACTCCACCGGCACCATCGTCGCGCGGCATGTCGGCCCCGGCTGCAACCCCAGCCACCTCGGCGCCGACCGCGCACGCACCGTTCTTGTCACCGCCCTCGAGGCCCTCCTGGCCGAATCCAAAATCGAAAATCCAAAATCGAAAATCGAGAGCACCCGGCTCTACGTCGCCGGCAGTTCGGTGACCTGGCGTGAGATCGCCACGTTGATTCACGGCTACGGCGTGGTGACGCACGGCCCGGACTCGTTGCCCGTGCTCGAACTCGCCACGAGCGGCGGCCCCGGCCTCGTGCTGCACGCCGGCACCGGCTCGTTCGTCGCCGCGCGCGCACCGGATGGCTCGGTGCATTACGCCGGCGGACTCGGCTGGCGCTTCGGCGATCCCGGCAGCGGTTACGAACTCGGCCGCCGCGCCATCGCCGCCGCACTGCTCGAACTCACCGGTTGGAGCGCCGCCAGCGGACTCGGCGAGGCGCTGCAAGCGCACACCGGCCTCACCGACGCCAGCAGCATCAAGGCGATGTTCTACGCCGAGTCCGACGCCAACGCCCGCGTCGCCGCGTTCGCCCCTCGTGTGATCGAGCTCGCGCAAAACGGCTGCCGCCCCGCGCAGGTCGCACTCGCCAGCTCCATCGGCGAACTCGTCGCGCAAGGCCGCCTCGTCACGGAAAAACTGTTTCCCGGCGCACGCGACATCACGTGTGGCATCAGTGGCAGCGTGCTCAACAACGCCGCCGCCAAATATGCGCTGACCGCCTTCGCCGAATCGAATGCCTGGCCGGTCAAAATGCACTTCATCACCGAGCCGCCGAGCGAAGGCGTCCGCCGTCTGTTGTTGCGCGACTGATCCGAGCGTCCCGGAAAACGACGGTGGACACGGACGAATCCCCCACAAAACACACGGAAGCCACCGAGGGTCTTCCGTGTATTCTGTGATCGTCGAGAGTCGGTCCGAATCGTTTGTCGGGAGCTCCACGCCCGACCGCTCCGCTCGCATGTCCGTTGCCGCCAAGGCGTGGTTTGGCTCGTCACGATCGAACGTGATCCTCGAATCGCGACGCACTCCGCCGGCCGCCCCGTCTAGGCATTCGGCGTCGTCTAGTCCCGGTGCCGTGTGTTCAGGTCCCGAGGGCTCGCAAAACACCTGCTCCTAGCGGCGCTGCCGGTCGAGGCATTCGCCGCAGGAAAATTCAAACCGCATGTCCGTTTGGACACTTGCCGCGTTTTCCGCGCACGCACACCTTGCCGGGCGAGCGACCGGGCCATCGCTGGCGCGCAACCGCGCCCAACAATCAGACCCCATATCCAGCCATGCGATGGCGCCGCCTTTTTTCGGTCTTTCTCCTGCTGGCCGCAGCGCACGTAACGGCCCAAACCAACGGCACGAAGACGGAAGTGCTAAACGAGCTGGCGCTGCTCGAGGATCGTGCCCGGACGAAAATCTGGCTCGATTGCGACCACACCGCGCTCGCTTTCGAGGGATTGGCTGACCTCGGAGACACTCACTACGAAGCGGCGATGCTGTTGCTGTCGGGCTCACGTCTGGTCAAGGACGCCGTGGAACTGGTCAAGGTGAGCGAGCTTCTCAATAAGGAGGAGGGGATTCTGCGGGATCCCAACGTCACTCGCTCGCTGTTGCGCGTGCTCACCGAAACCGTAAACCTGCCGGAGCAAATCAGCTCCTTCGCTCAGCGCGCGGAAATGGTCGGTGCCGACGTGCGAGCGTGGACGATGCGGCAGCAAACCGCCGCCGCCCAGGACATCGGCGCCACTCAGCTAATCGCCGATATGACCGCGGAGCACAAGGTCCGGCGCAACGGCGTCCCGGTGCGCTCCTACCAGCAGATCGCATTCGACCACGTCTATTTCGGCGCCCCCAACGGCCCGAACTTCCTGGCCGTGCGCAACCTCACGTCCGAAGCCGGACGGCGTGGCGACACGCCCTACGCGACCATCCATCACGCGCGCCAGGACATCGTCCGCATTTTGGCCGAGGCGCGTGCCGCCGTGGAAAACGGCTCGCTCTCCGCCAGCCAACTCGGAGCCCTGCGCGATTTTTTGAAAGCCCGCCGCCTCGATCTCGGCCGCGGCATGGTTGGACCGCATCGCGCCAGCTACGTGGCAAAACTCCGTTCCGCTGACGGCCATGTCGACGTCCCCACCCTGGTCGATCTCGGCGCGATCGCCGGGCCGTTCGAACGCTACCGCATCACGACCAATCAGTTTGCCCAGGGCATCTCCCAGCTGACGCGCGTGACCGCCCTCACCATCGCGAACGACACCGTGCAGGACCTCCTCTCCGCTGCCACAGCGACATTCGAAGAACACGTGAAGCTGCACTACACGGTTGAAGAAGTCATCGGTGGCGCCCGCTATTCCTACCCCATTGCCATCAACTCAGCCAGTGTCCTGCTCGAGAAGGTGTTCGATCAGCAAAGCTACTCGGGCGTGGACCTCAAAACCCTGCAGATCGACGCCACCACGCAGGTCGCGGACATCCGATCCCGACTGGCGAGCTATCCTTCCGAAATGTTCTGGGCGTTGCCGCGCGAGACAGCCGCCACGCTTGTCTTGGTAAAGGATGCCGCGGAATTCGTGCGCGCCGTCACCAGCGCCGTCGTCGTCCCCGCCACGATCGATCGCACGGCTTTCGTCGAGTTGCAGGCCATCGGGCCCAGCGCGGCGGTCGAGGTGAATCGAGCAACCGGCTCCTCGTCGGCCAATCCGCCGACCAGCTTGTCGGGCGCCGCGAACTCCACCGCCGAGTTGGTGGCTCCCCCCGACACAAGCGCGGCGCGTTTTGTTCGCTGGGTGATCGACGGCACCGCGGTCACCGCCCGCCGGATCAACGTCACGTTCGGCGACAACAAAGTCGCGACTCTCGTGCGCGAGGCGCCTCCGCCGACGAACGGCAGCGGAGTGCCGAACGCCGCCGGCTGGCGCATCGTCGGACCTGACCAAATGATCGCTGGCCAGACCGGCAGCTATCAAGTCGTCGCCACCGCCACGACTGGTGAAACTTTGGTCGCCCCGGTGGCCCGCTGGGACACCACCAACACCTCCCTCGCTGCCATTGACCCGGCCGGCACGCTCCGCCCGGCGGCATTACTCAATGAGGCAACAACCTTGAAGGTCCTCGCGTGGCTGCCCGGCGCAGCGATGGCTGACCGGCTGGAAAAGACGGTGCAGCTCCACCCCGACACGCCCGCCTTCAAGGTGGAAATCGTGAACTCCGGTCCGGCCGGATTCAGTTTCACGCCCGAGCCCACGCTCGTGAACGGCGAGTTGCTGTTCCCCTCCGGCGTCATCGTTGAGGTGCTTGCCACAGTCACCACCGGCTACACGCTGCGCGATTGGGGCGATCCCGCGCTCACCGACAACCCTCTGCGCTTCGTCATCACCGAGAATCGCCGGCTCGTGCCCAACATCGTCCCCATCGGCGCCGTCAGCGGCGCTCGGCGACTCACCGTCGATAAGCCCGCCGGCTTGGGCCGCGTCACGATCACCGCCCCGCGCTTTACGGCCGTCATGGAGAAAAGCGACACACGCTTTTCGAGCGATCAACTCGACCATGGCGAGCAGGTCTGGGTGCGCTGCGACGCCGACTCCACGGAGGAATTTCTCGGTTGGATCGGGTCGTCGCAAGGTGCCGAGGCTCGCTTCTCGATGGTCGACCACGTGTCGGTCGCCGCCCGTTTCCGCAGTCGTCTCGCGGTGCCGGAGGGCGCGTTAGCCCGGTCCGCCCAGATCACCGCGCGGAAAGAACTCCCCAGCGACGCCTATTTCTGGAGCGCAGACAACGACACGACCAAAGTCATCGACAACGGCGAGGAGATCGTCGCGCGCTACACGCACGGACGGCCGGGGCGGCCCGACAGCTTCATGGACGCTTACCTCAAGTTTCCCGCCTACCAGCTCCTGAACTTCCCGCGACCTCTCACCCAAGCCACGCTGCAACTCAACCCCACCGCCAGTTCCGCCACCCACGGGCAGATCCAGCCCATGTTGCCGGACCGGAATCTCACCCTCCTCAACGACAGCACCTACATCTGGCGCAACGTGCCGGACGCGATTGATTACGGTGCCGGCATCTCCGACGTCTATCGCGGCTCCGCGTTCAACCTCGATCTGACCGCGGCATTCAACCACTGGCTCGATGGGACTTGGGAAAACCGCGGCTTGATCCTCCGCGCGCGGCGCTCCGGTTACCAAGTCGCGTTCCATTCCGCCAACGCCGCCTCCCCCGACGTCCGCCCCGTGCTGACGGTCGGCTGGAACGAAACACCCGCCTCGCCGGCCGCACCGATCGTGCGCTCTCGCTCGCCCAACGCACCGACTGCAGCACCCGGCGCGACCCTGACCCTGCAAGTCGACGCCGCCTCCGACACGCCCGTCACCTGTGTCTGGCGTCGCGATGGCGTCGTGATCGCGGACGCCACCGGACCGTCCCTCACCGTGACCGTCGGCGAAAGCGCCATTTATTCTGTCGCCCTCACCAACGCCACCGGAACTGTCACGGAGCAGTTCACCGTCTCGCCAGAGGACGCCATCCCGCCCGCTCTCTCCGTCGAAGGCAGCACCTTTGTGGCGGACAACGAAGGCCGCGTGCGCCTCTCCGGCACCGCGAGCGACGATCGCTCGGCACCCCGCGTCTTCTTGGAATCGCCCACCGCACGCATCGACACTGTCACGGGGACCACCACCTGGGTCGCCGAAGCCGTCGTGCCGCCCGGCATCCACTTCGCCGCTGTCAACGCCGCTGACGACGCCAACAACACCAGCCGTGCGCTCGTTCGCCTCGTCAATCCCGCGGCCGATATCCAGCCCCCCGTCGTCGTCGCGGAGGCCACCCGCACGGCTGACCGCCGCCTGCTGCTGTCATGGCGCGTCGCCGACGAAACCGGATTGAGGCAACTCGCGGTGCACGCTGCCGGCGCGACCATCGCCACCGCACGATTGCCCCGCAGCGAAGGCGGCCTCGAACTCCCCGTCCAACCTGGCGCTCCTGTCGTCGAGGTGGTCGCAGAGGACTTCGCCGGACTTACCACGACCCTCGCTGTTCCGATCCCCGCCGAAGAGATCGGCCCGACCACACCCGCGTTCGTTCTCCAGCCCCAACCGCAAAGCGTCGCCGCCGGGCACACGGCCACCTTCACCGTTTCCGTCGCGGGATCGCCCGCGCCCACCGTCGTGTGGCAGCAAAGCATGGACCAAGGCGCGAGCTGGAACTCCCTGGCCGACGACGCCACGTTCTCCGGCACCCGCACGACGACCCTCGCGGTGCGCGCCTCAATTGGATTGCACGGCACGCGGTTTCGCGCGCTGGCCTCCAACGATGTCGAGAGCGATGTCGCCTCCGCGAGCGCGCCCCTCGAGATCGTCTCCGCTTTCGTCGCGTGGCAGCGCGACCGCTTTTCGGATCTCGAACTCGCCGATCCCGCCTGGAGCGGCCCCGCCGCCGATCCCGACGCCGACGGGCTGAACAACACGCTCGAATACGCGTTCGCCACCGATCCTCACACGGTCGATCCCGGCGCCGCCATCGGCACCGTCGCCCGCGCAAATGACACCTGGGTGTTCGTCTACACGCGCCCCGCCGATCGCCCCGAAGTCACCTACTCGGTCGAGACCTCTTCGGACCTCGAACACTGGACTGCCACCAGTCTCACCGAACGAATCGCCCTCGAGGGCACGCAGGAAACATGGCGCGTCACCGTTCCCGCGACCGACACTCCGTTCCTCGCCTTCCGCATCAAGGTGGTCGTGCCCTGAGGGCAGGCGCGCGGCTTGCGGGTTGATTATCCACCGCCGCCCGCTTGTTGTCGGAGCGCCGTGTCCCCGACCGCCTTCACTTGCGAAATCCTCCCCGAGTCCGACTGGCTCGAGCGGCGGCGCGCGCACGAGTCGCGCGTGCGGGTCTGGGCCGATCCGCATCAGGCCCGGCAGTCGCGCGGCGAAAAGCACCCGGTCGAGGATTTCCTCTGGGAATACTACTCCTATCGACCGAGCTGGCTGCGGCGCTGGCATCCGGGCCCCGGGGTCGTGTTGCTCGGCGAAGCCGCGCGCGATTACCTGCGCTGGCCGGAATACGCCCTCGTCCGCGTCGACACCGAACACGGCCCGGTCGGCGGCGTGCGGGTGAACTGCGCGGCGTTCGACGCGAAACGGCGCGAATCGCTCGTGTGGCTGCGGGGCCTGCTGCGCGCGAGTGCGGAGCGCCCACCGCAGTTTGCCTGCTTCGGCCTGCACGAATGGGCGATGGTCTATCGCCTCGCGCCGGGCGAAGTCCGCCACGCGCAACTGCCGTTGCGCTTCCCGCCGGAGGAAATCGCGCGCATCGTGGACGCGCAAACGATCCGTTGCTCGCATTTCGACGCGTTCCGCTTCTTCACGCCCGCCGCGCGGCCGCTCAACCGCCTCCAACCTGAGCGCGCGACGACAGCCCAGCTCGAGCAGCGCGGCTGCCTGCACGCCAACATGGATCTCTACAAGTGGGCGTTCAAACTCGCGCCGTTCACGCCGAGTGAGCTGATCGCCGATTGCTTCGCGCTCGCCCGCGAGATTCGCGAGGTCGACATGCGCGCGAGCCCCTACGATTGCATGTCGCTCGGTCTCGCCCCGATCGCGATCGAAACCCCCGAAGGCCGCGCCGACTACGAGCGCTTGCAGCGCAACTTCGCCGAGCGCAGCCAGCCGCTGCGCGTGCGGCTGATCGCGCTCTGCGAGCGATTGCTCGCGGGCTGACCACTCTTCGTCGCAGCCGACGTAAGGAGGCTGTCCGACTGCACTCGCCATCCCAGCCTCCTCACGTCGGCTGCCACCAAACGCCGTGCGCAACGGTGATCCGCCCTGCGGAGTTGCGCCGCGCGCGTCCGCGCCTACGTTGTCCGTCGCAATGTCCGCTCCGGGTTACCTCATTCAAGATCGCACCCCGAAAAAGCCCGCCTACCCGATTCGCGACGAGTTGCGCGGCTACCTCCGACGCTACCGTCGCGAGCGCGACCTGCCTGTCACCTACGAGCGCCTGCGCGATTTTCACGAGGCGATGCCGCTCGTCGACAACGACGGCAAGAACACGCTCTGGGACACCGTCGTCTACCGCGCCGAGGAGATGCACGCGATCAACGAGGGCCTGAAGCGCATCTATGCGCTCCTCAAGGTCGACGGCGACTTCTCGGTGATGCAGCACCTCTACATCGACCGCGTGGATTTCTGCAGCTTCGGCAACTCGATGCCGTTCCGCGTCCGCATCGTAAACGCCTACAACGAAAACCCGGACCATTTCTACGTGAAGAAGGCCGATGCCTCGCGCATCTACGGCCTCGAACTCGAGCACCTCCTGTCGCCGAACCGCCTGAATTTCCTCACGCACGGCAACACGCTCATCGAGGAGCATATCGCCGGCGTGCCGGGCGATGTCTTCATCGACCGCTGGCTCGGCGACGAGTCGCTGCGCCCCATCCGCATCGCCAAGGAACTGGTGAAGTTCAACGAGCGCTGCTTCATCCGCCTGCTCGGCGACATGCGCAGCTACAACTTCGTCTTCGTCATCACGCCGGATTTCGAGAGCTCGCAGGTCCGCATCCGCGCGATGGATTTCGACCAGCAGAGCCATCACGGCCGAAAAAATTTCTATCTGCCCCAGTTCTTCAAGGACAACGCGCCGCTCGTGCAATATTGCACCAAGGTCCTGCACGCCAAGACCGCCTTCCAATATCAGCGCGAGGAACAGACGCTCATGCTGCAACGCGCCGAACTCGCGAAGGCGCGCCTCGACGCGCTCCTAGAAGCCATGGCCCTCGACCCGATCGCTCCCGACGACCACGTGCACCAACTCCGCGAAGGTCTCGCCGACCACTACGAGTCGAAAGACTTCCTCGCCTGCACGACGATGGGCCAGCTCGTCCGCGAAAGCCTCGCCAAGACCCGCGCCCGCATCGAACACGACGCCCTGGGCCATTTGCCGAAGCTGTGAAGGTGCGCCGGCGCCCAGACCGAGAATGACTCACGCGACGTCCGAAAAATCGCCGACCGAAACATTTGCTGCGATGTAGGCTTGCACCTGTTTCACCGCCGCGGGTCCGAGCGCTTTCAGGCTTTGATACAGTCCGGCGTCGCGTGCGCGAATAGCCGGAAAATCTCCGCGGGCCAGCATCGCCGCGAGTTCCGGCTCCAGCACACAGGCGTGAAAAACCTGCCGCGCTTCGCGCAGCTTCGTCGCGTCGACCGTTTCCGTCGCGACGTAGCGGTCGAAGTGCTCGTGCGCGAGCTGCTCGCGCGTAGGCACGGTCGGCAACAGGCCGAAGATCACCTTCAGGATTTCGCGGAAGCTCGGGTTGCGGTCCGACCGGAAAATCTGCTGCAGCTTCAGCAGATTCCAAAAATCCTTCGGTCGCTCGAGCAACAGGCGTGACGCAATTGCCTCCGCAGCCGGCCAATCCTCCGCCGCCACCGCTTCGCGGAGCTCTGGATGCCGCGCCGCCGCTTCCTGCGCCTGCGTGGCGAAGCGCTCGCGATACATCTCGCGGTCGATGCGCATACCATCGCTGCCGACGGCTTCGCTGACCAGCTCCTTCAGCGGATCGGGCGAGGTGTTCGTGTAAGTCGTCGGTTGCGGATCGCCGCCATCACCACCACCACCGCCAGTGCCCGTGCCTTTTGGCAGGCTGAGCTTCCGGTCGTAATCGAACTCCTCCTCGAAGAACTCGCAGTTGGCGAAGAAATCGAAGAGCGCGAAGCCGTCCTTCTCCGCCGCGCGCCCGCTGGCCGCGTGCCGGAACGAAAACAGCCGCGTGCCGCGCCCCTTGATCTGGATGAAATCCGTCGGCGAGAAAATCGGCCGCGCGAGCACGACGTTCAGCACGTCGGCGCAATCGTAGCCGGTCGTCATCATGCCCACGGTCACGCAGACGCGCGTGCGGCTGGTGTCGTAGTCGGGGAACTCCGCCGCCCGCCACCGCGACTTGCCGTTCAGCTTGTTGTAGGCGAAGTCGACCGTCATCTGCTGCGCGCCGACGACGTCGCTCGTCACCTGCACGGCGAAATCCGAGCCGGCACCATACGCGCCCGGCCAGCGGCGCGTCGCCTCCTCGTTGAGCAGCGCGACGAGTTTTGTGGCGTGCTTGCGGCTGACCGCGAAGAAGATCGTCTTGCCGACCTCGCCGGTGAGCGGGTCGCAGTGGGCATTGTCGAGGAAGCAGCGGACGAAGCTTTCGTTCGTCTCGTCGGAGAAAAACCTCTTCTCGAAATCACGCCCCTCGAAGACCAGCTCCGTTTCCTGTCCGTCCTCGTCGGTCGCGACCTTCACGCGATAGCCGTTCTCCGACAGCATCTGGGTCGTGATCTCCGTCCGCGCGTCGAGCGCGACCGGGTTGACGAGATACGGCTGCGGCTTGGCCTGCACCGCATCGCGCAGGCTGTAGCGGAACGTCGGCCGGCCATCGTCGCAGCCGAAGGTGCGGTAGGTGTCGAGCAGCAGCCGGCGCTCGTAGGCGCGTGGGTCGTCCTGCCGCGCCTTGTCATCGACGCCCTTCAGGTAATCGCGCGGCGTGGCGGTGAGGCCGAGCTTGGCACCGACGAAATACTCGAAGATCGCCCGGTTGTTGCCGCTGATGGTGCGGTGCGCCTCGTCGCTGATGATGAGCTGGAAATCCGTCGGCGCGAACTCGGTGAGGAAACGGTTCTGCGTGGCGAGACTCTGGATCGTGGTCACGACCACGTCGGCCTTCCGCCAGTCGTCGCGCTTCTGTTTGTAGACGACGGTGGCGATGCCGTCGTTGGCAAGGTAGGCGGTGAAATTGTCCGCGGCCTGCTTCTCGAGTTCGAGTCGGTCCACGAGGAAGAGGATGCGGCGCGCGTTCTCGGTGCGCAGGTAGAGCTTGGCGATGGCGGCGCTGAGGAGGGTTTTGCCCGTGCCGGTCGCCATCTCGAAGAGAAATCGATGCCGCCCCGGCAACGCCGCCTGCTGGAGCGCGCGCACGGCGGCGAGCTGGTAGTCGCGCAACAGGCGGATCTTCTTGTTCAACGCCACTTCGGCGCGCTCAGCCGCGGCATACTTCAGCCACTGCGCGTCCTGCGACACTGCGATGTAGTTCTCGTCCACCACGGCGGCGGAGAGTCGCGCGCTGTCAGGGCGCCACTCGGCCGCCTTCCCAAGTTCCTCCAGCGGCAGGAAGCGCGACATCTTCACCGGGTTGCCCTGGCGAAGGTTCCAGTAGTAGTGGACGAGCCCGTTGCTCAGAAAAATGTGGCTGACACCGAGCCCGGCGGCGTAGGCGCGCGCCTGCTCCTTGGCCGCGAGCGGATCGATGCCCTCGCGCTTGGCTTCGACGACCGCGACCGGCCGGCCGTCGGTGTTGAGCAGCACATAGTCGACGAAGCCCTCCGGCGCGTGCTCGAAATCCGCGCCGAGATCCGCGCCCGGCGCGAAGGCTTTTTTCTTCACCCGGTGCTCGCAGACGATGTTCGCCGCGCCGCCGCGCCCGTCCGACAGAAACCGCCACCCCGCCGCCTCCAGCAGTTTGTTGATGGTGATGCGGGCCTGGGCTTCGGAAGGCATGGGCTAGTTTTGCGAGGCTGCGTTGTCCATCAATCGGGTTACAGCTCGCTCTAGGTCTTCGCGAAAATCGTCATAGCTCGGCATCCGAATATGCCCGGCCGAAATCTCCCCTTGATTGATCAGATCGTGGAGGTCGCTAAGAGTCTTACCCCGCGCGTCGAGCAATTGTTTTAAAATCCCCTTCGCAGGCCTTTTGCCGGCTCCCGAACCAGAAAGCGTCTCCTCCAGTGCCGCGCAGTTTTGGTAGGGGGCAGCTTGCAGGGCACAGATCAACCAAGCCTCACTCGTTGGTTTCGGCACCATGGCCACACCGAGTTCCTCCAAGTCTTCCGCATTGAAGCCGTCACGAATCGATTTCCGGACAATGTCGTAGCCGGCTCGGTCATTCGAATCAGAATCGCGAAACAAAATCGGAGCGACGCGGCACTTGGCCTCAGTCGCTTTGCGCTTGGCCAGAAACGCCAGTGCGCGCGCCTCGTTGAAATAGTAGCCCTCCTCGTAGTCTCGCCGCTTTTTTCCGCGAAAGAATTTCCCGGAAAATTCCTGCCGCGCGATCTCAAGTCGTCGCGCCTCCGAGACAAACTCCATGCTGGCGGCGGCAAAATCGAATCCCGCCTTCGCATCTGCCAATTTCTCGATCAAGACGGCCATTGGGCCGGGCTCGAAATCGTCTCCTCCACATTCACCCCGGCCGGTCTTGGATCTGCCAATGTCGGTTGGCCCTTCGCCCGAAACGATAAGAATCATCTTCTATTCCTCACTTCGCCGGGACCGACGCCTCGTCCGCCGCGAGTCGCGCGACCAGCCGCGTAAGATTGGTATCGACGAAGACCTCGCCCGGCCCGAGGGCCTTGAGTTTGTAGCCGGTCTCGGGTTGGTCGAAATAGCGGACCGCACGGGTGCGACCGTCCGTCGTTTTGTAAAGCAGTAGAACCGATTCGCGAGCGATGTCGTCCTCCAAAAAATTCAGGATCACCGGACTGTGAGTCGTCACGACTACCTGCTTCCCCTCCCGGCCGAGCCCGACAAGGAAATCCATCAGCTTCTCGACCAGCTCGGGATTGATTCCGTTCTCGATTTCGTCGAACAGCACGAATCCGTGTTTGCTCTGCGCTTGAGCGAGAATGGCGATCACGCGGAGCAGGCCATCGTTGAGGTGCATGGCATCCACGCCCGCGTTCCCCGTGTAGCTTTCCCAGACGCGCAGGTTCTTCCAGCCGTAACGGAGCGTGTTGACGTGAAAATTCTGAAACGCCGGGTAAAATTTCCTCAGGCGATCGTTCAACGCCTCTTTTTGCGCCGGCGAGAAACCGCTCAGAAACGCCGAAAGTTTCTCCCCACCCGACCCGATATCATCGGCCGCCTTCGCTCGCTTGCGCAGCGACTGCGGAGAGAGGAGCTCCAAAGAACGAAGACTTTCCAAGGCCACCTTGATTTCGCCGATCAACGGATGAGCTTCCGCCAATCGCAGTGCCGAAAGAACCGAACCTTGGTATTCGAACTGTAACTTCTCTCCCTTGCCGTCGGCGATTTCCCCGCTCGGCTTGGCGATCGCGATCCAGAGGTCATCCAGCTTTAGCAGAGTTCGCTGGCCGGACGTGATCTGCTCCTTAGTGCATCTCAATCTCTTGCTGTCATAGTCAGCTTGCCAGACCACTTCCTCTCCCTCGGTAAATCTGAAACCGATCTCGAATCGAACGACGGTCCGCTTGATTCCCAAGTGGCATACGATCTCATTTTTCTTCCAGTCACGCTGGTCCAACCACTCTTGGATGTGACCGGTCGCGACGTGTGCGATGAAATCGAAAGCTTGGAGGAGCGTCGATTTACCCGCGCCGTTTAGCCCAATGAGACACGTGAAGCCCCCAAGCTGATGGGGTGACGGCGGCAGCTCGAAATCGACGAGCGACTTGAAGTTGTCGATTTTGACGCGGGTGATCATTCGGCAGCGGTAAGTTGGTAGGTTCTACGGGTTTTTGCGAGGCGTTAGCTGTGACCCCAGACGCGGGCGAGGGTGCGCTGGATTTTGGCTTCGTAGAGCGGCACCAGCCCGCGCACCGCCTCCACCTTCGCCGCCTCCGCCTCCAGCTCCGCCACGATCCGTTCCTGCTCGGGCTTCGGCGGTAGGGGGATTTGAACCGTCTTCAGTTTGCTGAAATGCCGCTGGTAACCGATCTGCTCCAGCGGATGAGCAACGAGGTAGAAATAGAGAAACTTCGACAGCAGCTTTTCAGTCGGTCGGAGAATCTTGATGCCGTCGGCACCCTGCGCGAAGGGCTCCGCGACGAATTTCACGGCGCAGGTGTGGTCGCCGAAGATCACGAGTCCGCCTGCGGCATCGATCAACGCACTTTCGTCATCGGTGCGTCCGGCAATGGCGTCCTGGGATTGGTCGATGATGGGATAACGGCCAGTCGGAGCGAAACCGGTCGTGAGAATTTTCTTGGGCGGCGTGATGGTCGAAACAACGTCCGACAACTGCGCGGACTCCCACTCGGGATCGACTTCGAGTTGCGGGCGGTAGGCGGCGAGGATTTGGCGGGCGCCGTCGATGACCTGCTGGTAGCCCTCGATCTCAGCCACGATCCGCCGCTGTTCCTCCAGCGGCGGCAGGGGGATTTCTTGGCTCTCGACGACGCTCTGTCGCATTGAAGGCGGATGCGACTCACTGGCCCACTTGCTAAGGTCGAAAGCCTGCAGTAGGCCGAGCAAGAACTTCGGCTCGATACTCGGGCCAGGCACGATGCCCATGACGTTATTGTCGAAGGTAGACTCGCGCGTCAGCATCCGCTTCTTGTTTGTGGCAATTGCTGCACCGACCTTCGGAAAGATAATTGTCCCGGCGGGATGAGCCCTGCCCTTAAGTGTGCCTAGCGTTTCGCGGGAGATTGCATTGTTGTGCGTAACCATAAGCCGCTCGTTCCCGCGAAGATTCATGTCGCTGACTTTGTAGAACGGAATCTCGGCTTCGGCGTTTCCTTGAAACTGGAGAGGGAATCCGTGTCCGCTGACGACTTTCGCGACCTCTCCAATCGTCGTTGTATCGAACGTGTAGTGCTTCGGTGCGATAGACACTGACCCGCCCACAAATTCTTCGGCCTCTAGATTCACGAACGCGCTTTTTTGAAGCACTGCTTTGTCAACCACCTTCCACGCCAGCGGGCTCGCGAAATCGTCACCGAGTTTCCCCGTCAGCCACGCGCGGATCACGCGTTCGGCTTCGGGGAGGTCGTTGGCCTCGATGGGCGTGCGCTTGTCGCCGAGGTCGAAACCGTCGGCGGCGATTTTCAGGAAGAGAATCTTGTCCGTCGTGCGGGCGAGCTTCTTGTCGAGGAGCAGGATGCTCGTCTTCACGCCGCTGTAGGGCTTGAAGCAGCCGGCGGGCAGGCTGACGACGGCCACGAGGCTCTCCTCGACGAGGAAGCGGCGCAGTTTCACGTAGGCGGTCTGCGTGGTGGCGACGATGCCGTTGGGCACGACGATGCCGGCGCGGCCGTCGGGCGTGAGGTGCTCGGCAATGTAGTCGGTGAAGAGCACCTCGGACTTCTTCGCGGGCACGCGGAAGCGCGTGTGGGGCACGACGCCGCCCTTCGGCGTCATGAACGGCGGGTTGGCGAGAATGAGGTCGTATTTCTCAGGCCAGCGGGCATCGTTGGTGAGCGTGTCGTAGATGTGGATCTGCGGCGTGGCGAAGTCGTGCAGGAACAGGTTCACGCGGCTGAGCTTCACCATCTGGTCGTTGATGTCGTAGCCGGTGAACGCGGCGTAGAGCTGCTGCCGCTGGGTGTGCGTGAGGCGGTCGCCGCGCACGGTGGAGCTGGGCGAGGTGTGCTTGAGCAGGATGTGCCGGAAGGCGGAGACGAGGAAGCCGCCGGTGCCGCAGGCGGGGTCGAGCACGGTCTGGCCGGGCTGCGGATCGAGGCAGGCGACCATGAAGTCGATGACGTGGCGGGGCGTGCGGAACTGGCCGTTGTCGCCCTGCGCGCCCATGACGGAGAGGATGTATTCGAAGGCGTTGCCCAGCTCCTCGCTGTGCGAGTAGGCGAACCCGGAGAGCTCGGTGAGGAAGAGCGTGAGGATGCGGCCGTCGCGGAACTTGAGGAAGGCGTTGCGGAAGATGTCGCGGAAGAGCGCGGGCAGGTGCGCGGCGACGTCGACTTCCTCGGTGGGCTCCTCGTTTTTCTTCGGGGATTTTTTCGGGAGGCGGAGCTTCTTGCCGCCGCCGAGGAGTTCGAGGCCGTCGGCGAAGCGGGTCATGCGCTCCTCGGCGGAGAGCGTCTGGCTCATCAGCTCGCGCCAGCGGTAGGGCGCGAGCGGGCCGGTGAAGAAGCTGCGCCGGCCGCCCATCGCCACGGACTCCTCGTCGAGGTCGTCCATGAACTTGTAGATCAGGGCGAGGGTGATGAGCTCGACCTGGTCGGTGGGGAGCGGGAGCTTGCCGACGAGGATGTCGCGGCAGGAATCGATGCGGCGCTTGGTGTCGCTGGTGAGCACGGGCGGAGGACTTCACCGGCGCGCGCGGGCGGGAGCAAGCGCGGACACGCGACCCACGGTGGCGCTGCGGCGGCGGGGACGGAGTCCGCGCCTTTCCTCACCCCTGCGGCACGATCTTTTCCAGCGCGAGCGTGACGGCCGCGGTGCGGTTCTCCACACCGAGTTTCACGAAGGTGCTTTCGAGGTGCTTCTTCACCGTCGTGAGCTGGATGCCGAGAATCGTGCCGATCTCCGGGTTCGTCTTCCCCTGCACGACCCACGAAAGAATCTCCGCCTCGCGCGGCGTCAGGCCCAGCGCGCTCGCGAGCGCGGCCGGCGTTGCATCCGCCACCGAGGCCGAGCGGCCCGCGCCCGTCTGCTTGCGGCGACGCAGACGCGCCGCGACGGCCGCAATCAGATCGTTCGGCTCGACCGGCTTCACGAGATAGTCGTCGGCGCCGAGATTCATGCCGGCGCGCAGGTCCTCCTTTTCGCCCCAGCCGGTGAGAAAAATAAACGGCGTCGCCGCGGTGCCCGGCTGCTCGCGCAACGCCTGGAGCACGCGGTGGCCGTTCATCTCCGGCATCGTGATGTCGCAGACCACCAAGTCGGGCTTCTCCTTGAGCGCGAGCGCCACGCCCTCGCGGCCGTTGTGCGCCTCGAGCATTTGATAACCTTCCGCAGCGAGCAGCGCGGCAATCTGCCGGCGCATCGGCGCTTCGTCGTCGATCACGAGGATTTTTTCCACGGGCGGCAGATTGGTCAGCCGCCTCGCCGAAGTAAAGCGGGCAGCTCGCGCCCACGCGTCCCGATTGCGGGACGATTCGCCTAGCCGTCCGGCCCGCGCCCGCTGGCCAATACCCGCGGGCGCACGTTCCCGGTATTGTCGGCCGCAACAAATCCCACACCGCCGCCACGCCATGACGCCTCAGGAAATCCAACTCGTCCGCTCGTCCTTCACCAAAGTCGTTCCCATCGCCGACCAGGCCGCCGCGCTCTTCTACGCGCGCCTCTTCGAACTCGATCCGGCGCTGCGCAGCCTCTTCCACGGCGACATGGCCGCGCAGGGCAAAAAACTCATGCAGGCGATCGGCTTCTGCGTCGCCAGCCTCGACCGCCTCACGACCATCGTCCCGATCGTCCGCGAAATGGGCCTGCGCCACGCCGGCTACAAGGTGCGCGACGAACACTACGAGACCGTCGGCGCCGCGCTGCTCTGGACGCTCGAGCGCGGTCTTGGCGCCGACTTCACCGCCGAGACGAAGGCTGCGTGGGCCAAGGTTTATTGGCTGCTGGCCGAAACGATGAAGGCCGGCGCCCGCGACGGCGCCGCTCAGCAAGCCCGCGTGGCCTGAAATCCCCCTCTGCGCTCCACGATGAATTCCCTGCTCCACACCACCGCCCTCGACGCCCCGCTCCCGCCGTGGGCCTGCGTTGTCGCCCTCATCCAAGCGGTGCTCCTCTTCACGAGCCTCACGCTGCTCGTGGTCGCTTGAAAAACTTCCCGACCGACGACGGACACACACCACGACTCCTTCCGTCCTCTTGAACATGACCAAATCCATCCTCCTCACCGCCACCCTGCTCGCCACCGCGACCGCCGCCTCCGCCTCCGCGGAAGCGCCCGCCGACGCTGTCACTCGCGGCCGCTATCTCGTGGAAAACGTGATCGGCTGCGCCGACTGCCATTCGCAACGCGACCAGACCGGCCAGATCGTCGCCGCCACGCACCTGATGGGCGCGACGCTGCCGTTCGCCCCGACGGTGCCGATGCCCGCTTGGGGCGCCACCGCGCCGGCGATCGTCGATCTGCCCGGCTACACCGACGAGCAAGCCGTCACGCTGTTCATGAAGGGCACGAAACCCGACGGCCAGATGCCGCGTCCACCCATGCCGCAGTTTCGCCTCAACGAGCAAGACGCCCGCGCCGTCGTCGCCTATCTCCGCTCGCTGAAAAAATAACTCTTTCACTTCCAGTGGGCGCGCTGCGCCCGTTGGTCACAACAGGGGTAACACTCGGGGTGCGGGTTTTCACCCGCACCCCGAAACTCTGTCCCACCATGGCTCCCATTCTCGATCATCTCTCCAAGTCCAACATTGCCGGTGTCGACACCGGCCTGCTCCTGCTCGCCAGCTGCATCGCCCTCGTGTCCGTGCTGCTCGTCTCGCTGAACGCGCCGCGCCGTCAGCGCTGAGGCAGGGCGGCGACTCCGCTCGCCGCCGCAATCGCGGCGCGGAACGGAGTCCGCGCCCTGCCGTGGCGCCACTCGCTTCCGGCATTGCCGCGCGTGCTCCGCCCCGCAAAGACTCCCCGACTGCATGGCCGACCCGCGCCCCGCCTCCGCTCCGCCCATCGCCGCTCGCGAGAACGTCCTCCGCGCGTTCCTCGCCAGCCCGGCCATGCTCGCGGTCACGCGGCTGAGCGACGGCGTCTTGCTCGACGCCAATCCCGCCTTTCTCGCCGCCGGCGATCTCACGCGCGAACAAGCTCTCGGCCGCGCCATCACCGACCTCGGCATCTGGATCGAGGATTCGCGGCGCGTCGAATACCGCCGGCTCCTCGTCGAACAGGGCCGCGCCCGCGATTTCGAAGCGCGCTTTCGCAACCACCGCGGCATCGAGCACGACATGGTGCTCAACGCCGAGGTCACCGACATCGACGGCGAAAAGTGCGTCGTCATCATCGCCCTCGACAACACCGCCCGCCGCCAGCGCGAGCGCGAGCAGGATGCCGTCTATCGCATCGCCGAGGCCACCAACGCCACCGCCGACCTCGCGGCGCTTTTCCAGAAGCTGCACGAAATCATCGCCGGCCTCATGCCGGCGCAAAATCTCTTCTTCGCCCTCGTCAGTCCCGACGGCCGCGAAGTCTCGTTCCCCTATTATCAAGACGAGTGCTCGCAATGTCCCGCGCCGCGCCCGCGCGGCAAAGGCCTCACCGACTACGTCATCGACTCGAAGAAAACGCTGCTCGCCCGCACCGAGGAGTTGATCGAGATCCTCGCCGGTCAGGGCTACAAACCCACCGGCACGCCCTCGGCGGTCTGGCTCGGCGCGCCGCTGATCGTCGAAGGTCGCGCCATCGGCGTCGTGGCCGTGCAGGATTACCACGACCAGACCGTCTACGGCGAGGAGGCGAAGCGCGTGCTCACCTTCGTCGCCAGCCAGGCCGCCAGCGCCGTCGAGCGCCGGCGCAGCGAACAGATCCAGCGCGAGTCGCAGGATTACTTCACGAAATCCTTCCACGCCAGCCCCGCGCTCATGCTGCTCGCGGACCTCGCGACCGCAAAAATCCTCGAGACCAACGAAGCCTTCCTGCGCGCCTCCGGCTTCACGCGCGACGAAGTCATCGGCCGCACCTCGATCGATCTCGGCGTGTGGGTGGACAAGCTGGAGCGCGAACGCGTGATCACCGAGCTGCGCGCCCGCGGCTTCGTCCACGACTACGAAACCGTTTTTCACAACAAGCGCGGCGAGCCCCGCTACGTGCTGCTCAACGCCGACGTCTTCGAACTCGGCGGCCGGCCGGCGATGCTCATCACCGCCATCGATCTCACGGAACGCCGCCGCCGCGAACAGGTGCAGGAGGCGACCTACCGCATTTCGCGCGCCGTGCTCGCCGGCGGCGACTTGCACGCGCTCTTCACCGAGGTGCACCGCATCATCGGCGGCCTGATGCCGGCGCGAAACTTCTACATCGCGCTTCTCAGCTCCGACGGACGCAGCGTCTCGTTTCCCTACTTCTCGGATCAACACGACCGGGGGCAGCCCCATCTCCCGCCGGAGCGACTGCTCGGCCTCGGCTTCACCGAATACGTCATCGAGTCCGGACGCCCCACGCTGATCACCCAAGCGGAGCTGACGAAGATCCTCTACGCGCGCGGCGATTACCGTCCGCCCACCACGGCGCCGCTCGTCCGCCTCGGCGCGCCGCTCCTGATCGACGGCCGCGTCGTCGGTGCGCTCGCCCTCCACAGCTACGACAACGCCGCCGCCTACGACGCCGACGACCTCGCCCTCGTCGACTTCGTGGCCCAACAAGCCGCCGCCGCCGTCCGCCGCCGCGAGGCCGAGCAGGCACTCGCGCGCGCCGAGCGGCAGTTCCGCGGCATCTTCGAGAACGCCGTCGAGGGGCTCTATCAATCCACGCCCGACGGCCGCTTCCTGCGCGTCAATCCCGCGCTCGCCCAGATGCTCGGCTACGACTCCGCCGAGCAGATGATCGAGGCCGTGAACGACATCGGCGCGAAGTTCTACCTGCAGCCGGCGCGGCGCGACGAGTTTCTCCAGCTCATCCGCAGCGCCGATGAAGTGAGCGACTTCGAATCGGAAATTCTGCGGCGCGACGGCTCCCACGTCTGGGTCTCGGAATCCGTCCGCGTCATCCGCCGCCCCAACGGCGAACCGGACCACTTCGAGGGCGTGGTCATCGACATCACCGCCCGCCGCGAGGCTGATCGCGCCCTGCGCGCCGCGAAGGAGGCCGCCGACGAGGCGAGTCGCGCCAAGACGCAGTTCCTCGCCAGCATGAGCCACGAGCTGCGCACGCCGCTCAATGGCATCCTCGGCTACACGCAAATCCTCCGGCGCGACGCCGCGCTGAGCGAGAAGCAGCGTTCCGGACTCGGCATCATCCATCAATCGGCCGAACATCTCCTCGCGTTGATCAACGACGTGCTCGATCTCGCCAAGATCGAGGCCCGCAAGCTCGAGTTGCACCCGAGCGAGTTCGGCCTGCTGGAATTTTGCCAGAACGTCGCCGAGGTCTTCGCGCCGCGCGCCCGCGAAAAAAACCTGCGCCTGGAAACATCGTTCGCCGCCGACCTCCCGCGCACCGTCATCTGCGACGCCCAGCGCCTGCGCCAGGTGCTGTTCAACCTGCTCAGCAATGCCGTGAAGTTCACGCAGCAGGGCGGCGTGGTCTTCACGATCGAACGCTCGTTGTTCGGCGCCGTGCGTTTCTCCGTCAGCGACACCGGCCCCGGTATTCCGGAAAAGGACCAGACGCGGCTCTTCGAGCCGTTCGCCCAGCTCGGCGACCATCGGCAACACATCGGCGGCACCGGCCTCGGCCTCAATGTCAGCCGCAGCATCGTCGAGCAGATGGGCAGCCGCCTGCATGTCGAGAGCCGCGTCGGCTGGGGCACGCGCTTCTGGTTCGACGTCGTGTTGCGCGAAGGCACCCGGGCGCCGGCGCCCGCGGGCTCGAATTCGCCGTGGCGCATCACCGGCTATGAAGGCGCGCGCCGCCGCGTCCTCGTGGCCGACGATCACGAGCCCAACCGCATTCTCCTGCTCGATCTGCTGCAGCCGCTCGGCTTTGAGATCGTCACCGCCACGGACGGCGAAGAGGCCGTGCGGGTGGCGCGCGACACCCGGCCGCACCTCGCGCTGCTCGACGTGCGCATGCCGCACCTCGACGGTCTTGCCGCCGCGCGGCGCATCGCCGACAAATTGGGCGCCGAGGCGCCCATCACGGTCGCCATCTCCGCGAGCGCGCATGACCAACAACACGCCAACGCGCTCGCCGCCGGCTGCGTCGCGTTTCTCGCCAAGCCCTTCAAGGACGAGGAACTGTTTTGCCTGATCGGCCGCCACCTCGGACTCACGTGGAAGCTCAGCGACGCGCCGGCGCCGAGCGAGACGTCCGCGCCGTTCCCGACGCTGCCCTTCCCGCCGACTGCGGCACAGGCCGATCAGCTCTTCGAGCTCGCAAGCAGCGGCGACGTCGCCGCCGTGCGCGCGTTCGTGCAGAAAATCGCCACCGATGATCCGCGCCTCGCCGCCTTTGCTTCGCAGGTCACCGAGCTTGCCGCGCGCTTCAAGATGAAGGCCATCCGCTCCCTGGTTTCCCGCTACCGCGAGCAACCGTCCGACTGACATGACTGAAACCATTCTCCTCGTCGACGACACCCCCGCCAATCTCAGCGTCCTGGCTGAGTGCCTGAGCGACGCCGGCTTTTCGCTGCTCGTGGCCGAGGACGGCGAGGACGCCCTCGCGCTCACCGCACGCAGCGCGCCTGATCTCATTCTGCTCGACGTGATGATGCCTGGCATCGACGGCTTTGCGACGTGCCGCCGGCTCAAGGAACGCGCCGAAACGCGCGACATTCCCGTGATCTTCATGACCGCGCTGACCGACACCGCGGAAAAGTTGAAGGCGTTCGAGGCCGGCGCGGTCGACTACATCACGAAGCCGATCCAGCACGAAGAGGCCCTCGCCCGCGTGAACACCCATCTCACGATTCGCCGCTTGCAACGCGAACTCCAGCAGCAGCTCGCGCTGAAGGAGCGCTTCATGCGGTTCGCGAGTCACGACCTGCGCAATCCCCTCTGCCTGATCCTCATGTCCGGCGAACTGGCGAAGCGCAAAAAGCCCGCCCCCGAAATCGCCGAATACCTCGAGAGCATCCACGCCTCGGCGAAACAGATGCAGCGGATCGTGGACACGTTCCTCGACCTCCGCCGCGCCGGCGCGCAAACCGCAGCCGGACGCTGCGATCTCAACCTGCTCGCTGCCGCCGTCGCCGCGCAGCAGGAGCCCGCCGCGGAAGCGAAGCGCATGATCCTGTCGCTGGAACTCGCCGAAACGCTCCCGCCCGCGCGCGCTGACGCCGGTCATTCCTACCAAGTGCTGACCAACTACGTCAGCAACGCCCTCAAGTTCACACCGCCCGGCGGCCGGGTCGTTATTCGAACCCGCCAGGCCGGATTGCGCGCGCGCGTCGAAGTCATCGACAACGGCCCCGGCGTGCCCGCGGCCGAACGCGACGCGTTGTTCACCGAATTCGCACGCCTGTCTCCGCGGCCGACCGGCGGCGAGGAAAGCCACGGCGTCGGGCTGAGCATCGTGAAACAGCTCGTCGCCACGCAGGGCGGCAGCGTCGGCGCGGAGTTCCCCCCGGAAGGCGGCTCCGTCTTCTGGTTCGAATTGCCGATCGGCGGACTTTGACACACGCCCCCGGGAGTCCGGCGGACATTTGCTTGCCGGGCGCAGGCGGGTCGAGTTTGTTCCCCGCACCGACCCCGTGCTCCTGCCCGTCAGAAGCGTCCTGTTTGCCGTGCTCCTGCCCGCCGTGATGACGGGCTGGATTCCGCTTGTGATGTTCGAGCACTATCCGGCATGGGACGACGGTCACATGGCCGCGCACGAGTGGCTCGCGATCGTCCTGGCTGCAGCGGGAATCGGCGCCTACGCCAGCTGTGCGTGGCAGTTCACGCGCAAAGGCCGCGGAACCGTCGCGCCCTGGGATGGTCCGCGCAAGCTGGTCCAGCGCGGTCCATACCGCTGGGTCCGCAATCCCATGTATATCTCGCTCGGCGGCATCGTGGCGTCGGAAGCGATCTATTTCGAATCCTGGCGTATCGCCCTCTACCTGCTTTGCCTCGCGTGCATCGCGCAGCTGTTCGTGGTCCTCCACGAAGAGCCCGAGATGGGTTTCCGCTATGGCGCCATGTATGAGGACTACAAACGCGCCGTGCCGCGCTGGTTCCCGCGCCGCCCGCGGCCAACGGCGTTCGAACTCGATCCCTCCAGCGTCGAACGCTGAGCCGCCGGGCCGGTCTGTGACCGGCGGGTTTAGCTTCACCACACCGCATCGATCGCCCCAAGCCGGTCGAAAAACCGGCTCCCCGTCACGCGCCCAAGCAGCGCACGACCATCTCGCGCATCACCGTCTCCTGCTCGTTGGGACGGCGGATGATTTCCTCGAAAGCGCGGATGAATTCCTGCTGGTTGTCGATCAGGCGGCGCAGCGTTGGCAGCCTCGCGCCGCCGACGAGTTTGCCCGCATACCACTGGTTCTGGGTAAAGAGATTGAACGAACTCTTCTCCGCATCGCCGCCGAAGTGCGCCGCATAAACGCCCTGCGCACGCGCCCAGGCCGACTTGTCGAAACCGAACCGCTCCGACGGGGGCTTCAGTTCGCCCGCGTCGATCAGCACGCGCGCCTGGATCAGGATGCGATTGCGATTCTGCAGCGACGAGATCAGCGGCCGCGAATCGCCACCCGCGAAGAAGTGCCGCTGCAACGCAGCGAGCGTGCCGCGCAGGTCGCCCGCGAAGAACCGATCCGCCGCTTCGAAAAAATCACCCTCGGCCACGTTCGGCGTCAGCTCGGCGACGTGCGCCTCCTCGATGGTCGCACCCTCGCCCGCAAACGTCGCCAGCTTGCGCACCTCTTCGGTGATGAGCCGCGTGTTCGCGCCGACCTTGGTCAGCAGTAGTTCCACCGCGCCATCGCCGAAACTCGCGCCGATCGCGCGCGCCTCCGCGAGCGCGACGCCCGCGAGGCCCTCGGCCGCGCTGTCGGCATCGCCGCCGACGAGCTCGAAGTCCGCGTGTGACTCGCACCATTTCGGAAAACTGCGCCGGCGATCGAGCGGCGCGGCGGTGACGATCACGCCCACGTCGTCGGGGTTCACCTTCTCGAGAAGTTCCTGCAGCGCCTCGACCTGCTTCAGCGTCCCCTCGGCGCGGCCGGTGACGGTGTCGGCAAGAAAATTGACGTCCTTGAACCACACCACGCGTTTGCCGCCGAACATCGCCACCGTCTGCACGGAGTCGCGAAAGCGATTCACGGCGGCCTCGACTTCGTCGACGTTGTTGGCGAACCCGCTGAGGATCTCGCGCGAGAAATCGTCCGCGCCAGCCTCTTTCGCCATCGCCTCGAAGCGCTCCTTGCCCAGCCGCCCGACGAGGAAGTCGTCGGGACCGCAGATGAAGACAAAGGGTTTGGCGGCGGGCATCGCTCAACACACAACGCCCGCGCCGCCCGCTGGCAAGCGAGACGTTCTATTCCTCTCATCTCCGGCGCCCCCTGATTGTCATCGCGAGCCCGACGCAGTCGGGCAGCTTGTCGGGCCGTAGCCTCGAGCGGGGGCCGATGGCGATCCAGCGCACCGCACGACAGCCGCGAGCCTCTGGATTGCTTCGTCGCTACGCTCCTCGCAATGACAGGCTCGGGAGTTCGCCGCAAAAAACGCCTCTCCGTGCGTCCATCCCACCTGCAGCGCACTCTTTCAATTCACCAGCGGCTGCTCCGCCCGCCGCGCCTCGCGCACGATCTCGCGCCGCAGCCAGTCGATCGCGGCCGTCACCGCGCGCTGTTTCACCGTGCGCCGCTGACCGGGATAACTGAGTTTCTTCGACCAGTCACCCGCGGGCGAATGCAGGCCGATGTAGATCGTGCCGACGCCGTTCTCCTCGCAATCGCCCGCCGTCGGTCCGGCATAACCCGTGATCGCCAGCCCGTAATCGGCACTGAGTTGCTCGGCCACACCACACGCCATCGCCACCGCGCACTCCGCACTGACGGCGCCGTGCTGCGAGAGCAAGCACTCCGGACAATCGAGCAGCAGCATCTTCGCGTCGTTGCTGTAGCTGACGATGCCACCCATGAAAAATTTCGAGGCGCCGCAGATGTCCGTGAAACTATTGGAAAGCAGCCCGCCCGTGCACGACTCGGCAACGGCGAGCGTGCGCCCGGCCTGGCGCAGGTGATCCGCCGTGACCTTCGCGATCGAATCGTGGCCGATGCCGATCAAATCATCACCTAACAACGCGGCGCATTCCTCCGCGATGGCCTCCAGCGTCGCGCGCGAATATTTCCCGTCCGGCGAGCTCACGCGGCAATCCACCTGCCACTGGTGCGCGCAATACGCGATGCCGAGCCCGGGATAGCGTTCGAAGACCGGCTGAAAGCGCGTCTCGAGCATCGACTCGCCCACGCCCGCCGTGCGGAGCTGGATGTAAGCCTCGCCCTCGGCCACCAGGCCGAGCGCCGCCAGTCGCGGCAGCACCTGCTCGGTAAACATCGGCTGCAACTCGTTCGGCGGTCCCGGCAGCATCACGAGCACCTTGCCGTCCTGCTGCGCCCAAAGACCCGGCGCCGTGCCGTTCGGATTCCCCAGCACCTCGCCACGCGAAAAACGGAATGCCTGCTTGCGGTTGTTCGGCGTGCACGGGCGGTTGAACTTCGCAAAACGCTCCTCGATCGCCGTCATGATCGCCGCATCGAACACGAGATCCTGCCCGAGCACTTCCGCGACCACCTCGCGCGTGCGATCGTCACACGTCGGCCCCAGGCCGCCGGTCGTGATAACGACATCGGCCCGCGCCCAGCTCTCTCGAAATTGCCGCGCAATCACGTCCGCCTCATCGGAGACGGTGACGTTTCGATCCAGCTGCACGCCGCGCCGGCCGAGTTGCGCGCCGATCCAGGTGAGATGCGCGTTGGCCGTGAGACCGAGGAGCAACTCGTCGCCGAGCGTCACGAGCTCGAAGCGCGGAGTTGGTTTGCCAGCCGGCAAGGGCTGGGAATTGTTCGTCGGATGGTCGGCCATGTCCAAAGCCGGACCGTAGCGCCAAATTCCCAAAAATCCAGCCGCCGTCTCTGCCCAAGCAGACAACCACAGATGGACACAGATAAACACAGATGGAGCGCCCATGCCTCTGGCCGTTTCTCCACAATCTGTGTGCATCTGTGTTAATCTGTGGTTTTTCCTTCCGTCTTGTTCCCGTGCCCGAATCCCGCTCCATCGACGCCATTCGCGAAAAGCTCCGCCTCCTGCCGGAGAAACCGGGCGTTTATCTGATGAAGGACCGTCTGGGCCGGATCATCTATGTCGGCAAGGCCAAGAGCCTGAAGAAGCGCGTCTCGTCCTACTTCCAGCCCGGCCGCACGCGCCAGCTGCGCCACCAGCCGAAGATCCGCACGCTGATCGAGATGATCGCGGACTTCGAAACGATCGAGGTGAAGTCCGAGCCCGAGGCGCTGCTGCTCGAGGGCAAGCTGATCAAACAGTGGCGGCCGAAATACAACACCGACTTCACCGACGACAAACGCTTCCTCCTCGTCCGCGTGAACCTCGAGCACGAGATGCCACACTTCGCGCTCACGCGTTTCCGCAAGGAGGACCGCTCGCGCTATTTCGGGCCGTTCGCGCACTCGGGTCTGCTGCGCCGCACCCTCGCCACGATGCGCAAGCAATACGGCGTCCTCCTCGGCGACGCGCACCCGCTCAAGCTCCCCGACGGTCGCTATCAACTCTACGAAGACGTCCGCGCCGAACTCTACGGCTGGCCCAACGAGGTCACCGTCGCCGACTACCGCGCGCGCGTCGAGCAGGCGTGCGACTTCCTCGACGGCAAGAGCCGCGAATGGCTCGACGAACTCCGCGAAGAGATGAAAACGCGCGCCGCGAAGCAGGAATACGAGAAAGCCGCCGAACTGCGCGACGTCGTGCTCGCCCTCGAGCGCACGCTCTCGCGCACGCGCAAGTTCACCCGCGACCTCACGCGCCTGCGTCCGAACGAAGAGGCGCTGCGCCTGCTCGGCGAAGCGCTCAGCCTGCCCGGCCCGCCGGTGCACATGGAGTGCTTCGACATCTCGCACATCAGCGGCACGTTCGTCGTCGCCTCGATGGTGCACTTCACCGACGGCGTGCCGGACAAGGCCAACTACCGCCGCTTCTCCATCAAAAGCTTCATCGGCAACGACGACTTCCGCGCCATGGAGGAAGTCGTCGGCCGCCGCTACCGCCGGCTCATCGAAGAACAGAAACAGTTTCCCGACCTCGTCGTCATCGACGGCGGCCGCGGCCAGATCGCCGCGGCGCTGAAGGCGTTCCTCGCGCTGGAATGCCCGCCGCCGAAAATGATCGGCCTCGCGAAGAAGCATGAGACGATCATCTTCCCCGACGACCGTGCGCCGCTGAACCTGGCGCTCGGCCACCCGGGACTGAACATCCTGCAGCGCCTGCGCGACGAAGCGCACCGTTTCGCGAACACCTACAACGCCGACCTGCGCTCGCGGAAAATCAAGGAGAGCATTCTCGACGATTTTCCGGGCCTCGGCGAAAAGCGAAAAAACGCCCTGCTCGCCCACTTCGGCTCCATCGATCGCCTGCGCGCCGCGACGCCGGACGAGATTGCCCAAGCCGAAGGCATCGGCCCGAAGTTCGCCGGCGAG
Organism: Candidatus Didemnitutus sp.; assembly: GCA_041906465.1. GTDB lineage: Bacteria > Verrucomicrobiota > Verrucomicrobiia > Opitutales > Opitutaceae > Didemnitutus. The sequence continues at coordinate 172,189 of JAYRJE010000010.1, forward strand.
CTGCATGCGTTCCTGAGCAAACCCATTTCCTCACCTGCCGCCGGCTCGCCAGAGCACGCCGAGCACTCTGCGCCACCGGAAGCGTTCCAAGAATAGCTCTCGTCCGACACGCCAACGCGCGGTAGCCTAGCGTTGGCGCACCGCGCCACCGAAACGAAAGGAGCTATCATGAACGTTCATCACTTCGATCCCCGTGGGATGCTGCATTCGCGGTCCCTTGGCTTGCGCGTCTCGACCGTGCTGTTCGGCTTGTTTGCCCTCGGCCATCTCGGCCGGCTGCTCTTTCAGCCGGAGGTTCGCATCGCCGGGCACGCGCTGCCGCTCTGGCTCAGCGTGATCGCCCTGCTCTTGGGTGCCGCGCTGGCCGTGTGGCTTGGCACCTTGGCCTTTCGCAAAAAGGATCGCCCGCCCGAGCCGCCCCCTGCGGTGAGCGAGCGCTAGCCATCCGGACCTCCCGCGCGCCGGCTCAGCGTCGCAGCCGCGTGATCCGCGCCAGCAGGCGCGCGGGCAGCGCCCATTTCAGGAACAGGAAAAACTTCGCGTGCAGCGGCGCGTTGTAGCGCGGCGCAGGGTTGTCGCTGGCCAGCGCCGTCTCGACGCAACGCGCGATGTCGTCCGGCACACCGGCCACGCGCCGCAGTTTCTGGTAACCAACGCGAAAGCCCGCGAGGAACGGTTCATACGGTCCCGCCCGTTCGAGAAACTTGTCCGACGCCGCATCGGCCGCCGCCACGAACTCCGTCACGATGTAGCCCGGGCGGATCAGCGTCACGCGCACGCCGAACGGCTCCAACTCGCCGCGCAATCCGTCCGTGATCGCTTCGAGCGCGTGCTTGGTCGAATCGTAGATGCTCGACAGCGGCCGCGCGATGCGGCCGGCCACCGAGCCGATGTTCACGACGCAGCCGCTGCCCTGCGCGCGCATCGTCGGCAGCACGAGCTGCGTGAGCGCGATGAGCGAAAAAACGTTCGTCTCGAAATTCCGGCGAATCGCCTCCACCGGCACGATCTCCACCGGACCGCGCGTGCCGTAGCCGGCGTTGTTCACGAGCCCGTCGATCCGCCCGAACTTCGCCAGCGTCGCCTCCACGAGCCGCCGCCGGTCCGCGTCGCTCGTCACGTCGCCTGCCACCGCCAGCACGGCCGCGCCGCTCGGATCGAGCTCGCGCGCGAGCGCATCGAGCCGGTCCAGCCGCCGCGCGGAGATGACCACCCGCGCACCGCCGCGCGCGAGACGGCGCGCCGTGGCTTCGCCGATGCCGGACGACGCACCGGTGATGATGACGACCTGACCCGCGAGTTGAGGCATGGTCGCAGCGTGGCATGCCCGCCGCGCCGCGCGAAGGCTTTTTCTACGCGGCGCCGAACAGCCAGCGCGCGAACGCAAAATAGGTCGGGATGCCGATCACGACATTGAAAGGAAACGTCACCGCCAACGACGCCGTGAGGTAAAGCGCCGGGTTCGCCTGCGGCAGCGCCACGCGCACCGCCGCCGGCGCCGCGATGTAGCTCGCGCTGGCCGCGAGCGTGCCGAGCACCGTGGCCCCGCCCAGGCTCAGGCCCGCCTGCTGCCCCAGCCACACGCCGAGCAACCCGTGCAGCAACGGCATCACCACCGCGAAGCCCGCCAAAAACGCGCCCGCCTGCCGCAGGTCTGCGAGCCGCCGCCCGGCGGAGAGACCGAGCTCGAGGAGAAACAGCGCGAGGACGCCGCGGAACGGCGCATCGAAAAACGGTCCCACCTGCTCGTAGCCCTTCTTGCCCGAGAGCAATCCGATCGCCAGCCCGCCGACGAGAAGCAGAATGCCTTTGCTCGCGAACAGCTCGTGCAGCAACTGCCGCCACTCGCCCAGGCGAAACGTCGCCGGCAAAAACGCATTCGCGGTCGCCGGAATCGCCGGGCGCACCGCCGCACTCGCGGATCGCGCCAACAACAACGCGACCAGAATCCCCGGCACCTCCATCAGCGCGAGCACCGCCGGCAGAAAACCCTCGTGCGCCACGCCGCGCCCGTCGAGAAACGCCAGGCTCGCGCCGAAGGTCACCACCGACACGGAGCCGTAGTGCGCCGCCACCGCCGCCGCGTCCGTCGCCCCGAACCGGCCCAGCCGCCGGAGAATGAAAAAAGACCAGAGCGGAATCGCCACGCACAACAGCAGCGCCACCGCCGCCGGCCGCGCAAAATCCGCCAGCGCCACCCCATCGAGCTTGGCGCCGCCCTTCAGCCCGATGCCGAACAGCAGATAAATCGTCATCGCCGCATAGAACTCCCCCGGAATCTTCAGATCACTGCGCACCCACACCGCGATCAAGCCGAGGAGGAACGCCAGCACCATGGGCGAGAGCAGACTTTCGAGCAACGAGGGCAAAAGCGACATGCCCGCCAGCGATGAAGAATAAAGCATGAAGTCAATTTCATTATTTACTGTTCTTGAAATGACCGCTGCCACCGCCATGCTTTGCCCATGGCCGAAACGCCCGCGCCCGCCAGCTGGACTTTCCTGACGAACCACACGCACGTGCTCGTGTGCCTCGCCCAAAATGAGGACATCACGCTCCGCGAGGTCGCCCAGCAGGTCGGCATCACCGAACGCGCCGTGCACGCAATCGTCAGCGCGCTCGAGGAAGAAGGCGTCCTCACCCGCAGCCGCGAAGGCCAGCGCAACCGCTACAAGATCAACCGCGCCTACCGTCTGCGCCACCCGCTCGAGTCGCACCGCAAAGTCGGCGACTTGCTCGATTTGATCGACAAGCGTTAAGTCGCTTGTCCGCTACACAGTTAACGGCGCCGTGCCCCGCCGCACCTAAGAAAGTCGGCGGTCGCGCGTCGTCTCCATTGCACCCAATCCACCCGATGAAACTCCTCCGGCTTACCGCCCTCCTCTCGTTGTTTGCCGCCGCGCTCACCGCAGCGCCGGTCGACTCGACCATCTCCGCCATCACGGTCTATACTGACCGCGCCGTCGTCACGCGCACCGCGACCGTCGAACTCGGCGGCGGGCAGAGCGAACTCATCTTCGCCAACCTCCCCGAATCGCTCCTCGACCAATCCGTGCAAGTCAGCGGCCGCGGCACCGCGCAGGCCACCATCCTCGACGTCGCCGCGCGCCGCACCTTCGTCGACTTCACGCCCAACGCCCGCGCGAAGGAGATCGAGGATCAGCTCCGCGCCCTCCGCAACGACGACCGCCGCCTCGCCGACGAAGTCGCCGTGCTCGGCAGCCAACGCGACAGCATCAACGAGTTCATGAAAAACGCCGTCGCCGCCACCAAGGACGCCGGCCGCCCGAAGCTCGAAGATGTGCGCGCTACACTCGAATTCGGCCAGAAGCAGCTGCTCGAGATCGCGCAGGCCAACCAGAAACTCGACCAGCAGCGCGAAGAACTCAGCAACAAGATCGCGGCCCTCGAGCAGCAACTCAACGAACTCCGCGGCACCGGCGGCAAAGGCTTCAAGACCGTCGTCGTCCGCGTCTCCGCCGCCCAAGCCGGCAACCTCGAGCTCGCCCTTTCCTACACCGTCGGCAACGCCCGCTGGACACCCAGCTACGACGCGCGCGTCCTCAGCGGTGAACGCGCGGTTTCGCTGAGTTACTTCGGCGTCGTGCGCCAGACCACCGGCGAAGATTGGAAGAACGTCGCGCTCACGCTCTCGACCGCGCGCCCGTCGCTCGGCGGCGCCGCGCCGACGCTGACGGCTTGGAATCTGGACGTGTGGGTGAATCGTCCGATGCCCGTCGCAGCCGCCGCCCCAATGCGGGAGGAAGCCTATGCCGGAAAACTCGCTCAAGCGGCCCGCGCCCGCGAAGTCAACCTCCAGGCCTTCACCACCAACGTCGCTGCCGACATGGCCGCGCCGCCGCCCGAAGTCGAAATGGCCGGCGCCAGCATCGAATCCGGCGCCACCAGCGCTTCCTTCAAGATCGCCACCGCCTCCACGATCCCGAGCGACGGCTCCGCGCAAAAGGTTCCGATCGCCGCCGCTAAGCTCGCCGCCAATCCCGAATACCTCACCGTGCCGAAGCGCCAGCAAACCGCCTTCCTCACCACCAAGGTCGTCAACTCGACCGATTTTCCCCTGCTCGCCGGCGCGATGAACGTGTTCCTCGACGGCACCTTCGTCGCCACGAGCAACCTCCGCACCGTGATGGCCGGCGAAAAATTCGACCTCGCCCTCGGCGCCGACGAGGGAATCAGCGTGAAGCACAAACGCGTGAACAAGTTCACCGAGGACACCGGACTCACCAACTCCGGCAAACGCATCACCTACGAATATCTGCTCACGATCCAGAACAACAAGAAGACCGCCGAGCGCGTCATCGTCGTCGACCAGCTGCCGCTCTCGCGCAACGAGAAGATCGTCATCAAGCAGCTCGCGCCCGACGCCCGCGAAGTGAAGCCCACGGACGAAGGCTCGCTGAAGTGGACGCTCGACCTGAAGCCCGGCGAAAAACGCGAGATCACGGTGAAGTTCACCGTCGAACACCCGAACGACGTCACCGTCACCGGTCTCGAGTAAGCCTGGGCCAAGGTGGAGCGCATTGACCCCAATGCGCTCAACCAGGCATCCGAGCGGAAGTTCCCGAGCGCGTTGAGGTCAACGCGCTCCACCGATCCACCTTACCGCATCTTTCTATTTTCCGCTCCCTTGTCTGGGTGCGCGAGGGTCCGCCGCAAGGCGGGCCCTCTTTTCATTGCCGCGCGAAGCGTGGTGTAGGGCGGGGTCGCCGAACCCCGCCTTGCCGCGAGAAGGGCTTGATCCCACCGGAATCCCAGACATTCCCTCGTGTGGGCCGCAACATCTGATGCCTTCGCGCGCCCATCTACATCGGCTGTCTCAGGTCTGGATCGAGAATCCGATCTATTTCGTCACCCAGTGCACAGCAGGACGGCGCTCTATCTTGAACGACGCTACTTCCACCGAGGTCCTTCGAGCGGCACTGGCTGATGCGGAGCGTGTGCATGGCTGGGCGGTAGGCCGATTCGTGATCATGCCCGACCATATCCACTTCTTCGCGCGAGCCCGATCGCACGCAAAACCGCTTTTCGGCTTTATGCGTGACTGGAAGCGATGGACATCTCGCGAGATTTTGTCGGCCCAGAGCTTACCGAGTCCACTGTGGCAACCAGAGTTCTTCGATCATCTCCTGCGTTCGGCGCAGAGCTATGCCGAAAAATGGGAATACGTTCGCCAAAATCCGGTTCGCGCGGGACTCGCGCGATCGGCAGATTCGTGGCCGTATTCCGGCGAGATTTATCCCCTCACATTTTGACGATCGGAAAGGCGGGGTTCAGCGACCCCGCCCTACATTTTCCTCGCACCACCGGTCTTGCGCACCGCCGGCCTTGCGCGCCACGTCCGGTTTCGTCTGCATTCGCGCCATGCCTGCGCCCACGCCCGCCCGCTCCAACGCCGCTGTGCCCGCACTGCTCGTCGTCGCCGCCGCGCTCTTCCTGAGCGGCGTGTTCTTCCCGTTCTTCCACGTGTCGAAGTTCTGGATCTTCCACGAAGCGATCTCCGTCGTGGGTGGCATCATCACGCTCTTCCAGGAAGGTGAATACTTCCTCTTCGCGGTGCTGACCCTGTTCACGCTCGTGTTTCCGGCCGCGAAGCTCGGGCTGCTCGCGCTGATCTGGCTCGAGCGCGACAAGGATCTCTCGCGCATGCAGCGCCTCCATCACCGGGTCGCCGTGCTGGGCAAGTGGTCGATGCTCGACGTGTTCGTCGTCGCCATCCTGATCGTGACGATGAAAGCCGCCGGTCTCGCCAAGCTGGAAATCGGCCTCGGACTCTATCTTTTCACGTTTTCTGTCGTCGCGACGCAGGTCGCCTCGGCGTGGATCGATCGCCAGCTGCGCGATTGACCCGCGCGGGGTGGCGCGCGTCGGCAAACAAACTTCAAAGCCGTGCAATAGATAGAAAGCCCCCAGCCTTGCTGGTCGGCGCAGCTCGGCTTGAGTTGCGGGGACTCGTCCCCCGACCACCCCATGCGTTTCCCTCGCTCCCTGCTGCTCGCGAGCCTGCTCGCGCCGGCTTCGCTCGTCGCCGCCACTCCCGCGCCGGGCCCCGCCATCCCCATCGATCCCGCCCGCACCGGCGCGCCGATCAATCCGTTCATCTACGGCCAGTTCATCGAACACCTCGGCCGCTGCATCTACGGCGGCATCTGGGCCGAGATGCTCGAGGACCGGAAATTCTACTTCCCGATCACGGCCGACTACGCGCCCTACAAGAGCCTCACCGACACCGCGTTTCCCGTCGTCGGCGCCTCGCCTTGGGAAATTCTCGGCGCGCCCGACGGCGTGCGCATGGTGACGGAGCGCGCCTTCGTCGGCGAACACTCGCCGCTCGTGCGCGCCGGCGCCGGCATCCGCCAGCGCGACCTCGGCATCGTCGCCGGCCGCGACTACACGGGCTATATCTGGCTGCGCTCCGCCGGTGAAAAATCCGCCGCGATCGACGTCACGCTCATCTGGGGCGAGGGCGCCGCGGATCGCGCCACGGTGCGCGTGAACGTCGCGCCGGGCGACTACGCGAAACACGCCTTCGCCTTCACCGCCGGCGCCGCTACCGACCACGCCCAACTCGAAGTGCGCGCCACCGACGGCGACGTTTTTATCGGCACGCTCTCGCTCATGCCGGCCGACAACGTCCGCGGCCTGCGCGCCGACACGCTCGCGCTGCTCAAGCAACTCAACGGCTCCATCTACCGCTGGCCCGGCGGCAACTTCGTCAGCGGCTACGACTGGCGCGACGGCATCGGCGATCGCGACCGCCGCCCGCCGCGCAAGAACCCCGCCTGGACCGGCATCGAGCACAACGATTTCGGCACCGACGAATTCATCGCCTTCTGCCGCGAGATCGGCGCCGAGCCGATGATCGCCGCCAACACCGGCTTTGGCGACGCGCACTCCGCCGCGCAATGGGTCGAGTATTGCAATCGCGAGGCCACGACGCTCGCCGGCAGCTGGCGGGCAACGAACGGCCACGCCGCGCCCTACGGCGTTCGCTACTGGTGCGTCGGCAACGAGATGTTCGGCCCCTGGCAGCTCGGCTTCATGCAGCTCGCGCACTACACGATCAAACACAACCTCGTCGCCGAGGCCATGTGGAAGGTCGATCCCTCGCTCCAGCTCGCAGCTGTCGGCGCACTCGAGACGATCAACGCGAAATACGATCCGGACCAGGCGCAGAGCGGCCACACGTGGTCGCACGGCATGCTGCTCGCCTGCGCCGACCACATGAATCTGCTCTCCGAACACTTCTACGAGGGCCGACTCCCGTGGGAGAAAAACGCGCGCGGACCGCTCGCCGCCGAAGTCGTGAAACTGAAAAACACGATCCGCAAAACCGCCGACGGCCACCGCAAGCTCCAAGCCTCGCTGCCCAACCTGAAAGGTCGCTTCATCCCGATCACGATGGACGAGTGGAATTACTGGCACCGCGACTACGTCTACGGCGAACTCGGCTGCGTCTACGACCAAGCCGACGCGCTCGGCGTCGCGATGGGTCTGCACGAATACTTCCGCCAGAGCGACGTCTTCCCCATGGCCTTCTACGCGCAAACCGTGAACGTCATCGGCGCGATCAAGACCAGCAAGACCGCGGCCGAGATGGAAACCACCGGCCTCGTGCTCCAACTCTACCGCGCGCACTTCGGCCGCACGCCCCTTCAACTCACCGGCGACTTCGGCGCTCTCGACGTCGCCGCCGCGCTCTCCGCCGATGGCCGCACACTCACCGTCGGGATCGTGAATCCCACCGACACCGCCGTCGCGCTCCCGCTCGATTTTCCGCGCGAACGCATCGCCGGCGCCGCCACGCGCTGGACGATCGCGGCGCCGACCGAGTTCGCCCACAACACGCCCGGCCAACCGCGCGCCGTCGACATCGTCGAGCAAACCGGCCTCGACGCCGCGCAGCCGCTCGCCGTCCCCGCGCTCAGCGTCGCGCTGTTCTCCCTCCCGCTGAAATAACTTCTCCCCCCGTCACCCATGAAACTCGCTCTGCTTCTCTCCTGCCTCGGCCTCGCGACCGCGCTCGCGTCCGCCGCCCCGGCGCCCGCGCCGTCCACGCCCACGAACCCTTCCGGCTTCCGCATCCATCGCGGCACCAACCTCAGCCACTGGCTCTCGCAACATTTCGGCGCGCCGCGCGACCAGTTCATCACCGAGGAAGATTTCCGCTTCATCGCTCGCGCCGGCTTCGACCACGTGCGCCTGCCCGTCGACGAAAAGGAACTCTGGACCGAGGACGGCCGCCCCAACGAAGAAAACTTCGGCTACCTCATGAAGGCGCTCGGCTGGGCGCGCACGCATCAGCTGCGCGTCATCGTCGACCTGCACACCGTGCGCTCGCACCACTTCAACGCCGCGAACGACGGCACCGCAAACACGCTCTTCAGCGACCCGAAAGCGCAAGCGCACTTCCTCGACCTCTGGAAACAACTGTCCGCCCGCCTGCGCGCCCAACCGGTCGACGCCGTCGCCTACGAAATTCTCAACGAAGCCGTCGCCGACGATGACGAGGACTGGAACCGCCTCGTCGCCGCCGCGCACGCGCAAATCCGCTCCACCGAGCCGAACCGCGTCGTCGTCATCGGCTCCAACCGCTGGCAAGGCGCCTGGAAATTCCCCGCGCTGAAAGTCCCCGCCGGCGACCTGAACATCATCCTCAGCACGCACAACTACGAGCCGTTCACCTTCACGCACTATCGCGCGAGTTGGACGCCGTTCAAAATCTACACCGGTCCCGTGCAATATCCCGGCTACCCCATGCCCGCCGCTGAAGTCGCCAAGATCGACGCCCAACAACCTCAGGCCGTCATCGATCAGTTCGCCAGCGCCCGCCGCGAGTGGAACGCCGCCGTCATCCGCGAAGACCTGATGCCGGCGATCAAACGCGCTCGCGAACTCGGCCTGCAGCTCTACTGCGGCGAGTTCGGCTGCCTGCCGACGGTGCCGCGCGCCGACCGCTTGCGCTACTACCGCGACTTCATCGGCGTGCTCGAGAGCGAGGGCGTCGCGTGGGCCAACTGGGACTACAAGGGCAACTTCGGCCTCTTCCGAAACAACGAATCGCACCACGGCGTCGGCACGCCTGACACCGAGCTGCTCGACACGCTGTTCCAGCGATAGAACCGGCTTCAGCCGGTCCCGTCCGTCGCACGCCGCAAAATCTCCTCCAGCACTTCCGCGGCAAACACGCTCTTCACCGGCGTGAGGCTCTTGGTTTCGAGCGCCTCGAGCCCTTCTCGCGCCTTCGCCGCCGCCTCGGGCTTGCGCCCCTCCGCCAGGAGCACTGCCGCCTCAGCCCGCAGGCGCGTCGCCGGATCGAAAGCCAGCGTCCCCGCCGAATCGAGCCATGCGCGCGCGGCACCCGCATCGGCCGTGTGCCGCGCCAGCAGCCACGCATAATCGCAGCGCGCGGCATCGCGCAGGAACGGCGCGAGTTTTTCTTCTCCCGCCAACACGTGGTCGAGCGCCGCCTGCGCCCGCGCCGGCTCGCCGCCATCCATGGCGTGGTGAAACGCGCTGTAGTGGCCGTAGAGATCGAACATCGAGCCGTCGCGCAACGCCGTGACCTCTGCAATGAGCGCCGGATCGTAGTCAGCCGGACGCACGCCGCTCAGCGACGACACCGACAGCACGATCATCGCTTTCTCCTGCTCCGCGCGCGTGCCACTGCTCAACAAATCGAGAAAGCGCCGCCCGTCCGATTTGAAACCGCCCGCCACACCCGGCAACGCCGTCATGGCAAAGATGAGCAGCGAAACCCCGGCGCCAAACACCGCCTGATGCTGCGCCAACGCCCGCACCGCACCGGGCTCGCCCACGCTCAACAGCCCCGCCACGCCCGCGAGCAGCGCCGCGAGCACCAAGCTGCTCATCGGTCCTCCCGCGATCATCACCGCAAAACGCTTCGCGCTCACCGCGCGGGGATCGAGCGGCAGACACGCCGCGAGCCCACCCATCAGGTTGACCTGCCGGTTCCAACTGAACTTCAGCCCCGCCGGCGTCCGTCGCCACATGAAAGGCCCAACGACGTAGAGCAGCAATCGTCCGCCACCGATCCATCCACCCACCACATGACCCAATTCGTGGAAACCCACCGCCACGAACCACCACACCGGCAGACCGAACAGCTCAACAAGCTTCAGCCATTTCGGTCCGTCGAACGACACCAACAACCCGCTGCCGAATTTCCCGATGAAAAAGCCTGCGCCCCCGCCGATGAGCACGCCCACCAGCACCAGGACCAGCGTCTTTGCCGTGAAGGACCGTCTCGCGGATGGTTTCAGCGACGGCAGCCGCACGACGACTTCGCTCTTAATCTCCGCCGCCATCGCCGCCGCCTCCGTCGCCACCATCCGCCCCTCCGGCCTCATCCGCGCTTGCAGCCGCATCACCGCCGTCGTCCGCCCCCCCTTCTCCGCCGCCGCCCTCGCGCGATACTGGCGTGTCAGAACTGCCGAACAACGCGGCGAACCAGGCGAGCAACCCGCCTTCGCCGCGCTCGCGTTTCCTTTCGTGAGGATCGAGTGAAGTCACGCTCGCCACCATGCGCGACGCTTCGCGCCCGGGCAATCCGCGCAGGATCAACGGCCGCTCCGGCGGGATGATCGGGCCCGGGCCGCGAACACCGCGCCTCACCCGTTCACTCGCGCCGCGAGCGGCAGTTCCACGATCACGCGCAGCCCGGTGCCATCCGCGCGATTCTCCGCGCGAATGTGTCCGCCGTGCAGGCGCGCGATGCTCTGGCAAATGGCCAGACCCAATCCGTGTCCGCCGTCCGCCTGCGCTTCGCGCCCCGGCGGAGTGAAGCGCACGAAGCGTTCGAACATCCGCGCCAGCTGCTCCGGCGGCAGTCCGGGGCCGTTGTCCGTCACGATCAACCGCCACGTGTCGCCCTCGACCTTTCCGTCGAAGCGCACCTCGCCGCCCGTGGCCGCGCGACACGCGTTGCTGAACAGATTCAGCACCAGCTGCCGCAACAGCGTCGCATCGCCCCGCGCACGCCCTTCGTCACACGCGCCGAGCACGAACCGCCGGCCGACGTCGTGGGCCAGCGCCTCTCCGTCCTCCGCCAGCGCGCGCACGAAATCGCCCGTGGCGATTTCCGTGCTGGGCGGCGTGAAGCTGCCGCTGTCCGCCTTCGCCAGAAAAAGCAGCCGGTCGATCATGCCGCGCAGCCGGTCGAGATCCTCGAGCAGATCGCCCACGGCCTCGTTCGCCTCCGCGTCCCCTCCGACGCGCGCCCGCAACTTCTCCGCGTTCAACCGCATCAGCGCCAGCGGTGTCTTTAATTCGTGCGAGGCGTCGGCGGTGAACCGTTTCACCTCCTGGAACGAGGCCTCCAGCCGCGTGAGCATCGCGTTGAGCATTGTCGCCAGGGCCGCCAACTCGTCGCCGCCGCCAGGCACCGGGATGCGTTCGCCGAGATTGTCGCCGCCGCCGATCCGACTCGCCGTCTCCCGGATCGCCCGCACCGGCCGCAACACGAAGCGCGCAAAGGACCATCCGAGCCCCACGCTCGCCAGCGCGACCGCACCGAGGAGCAACGCGCTCGTCCGGATATAGACGCGCACGAGCCGCTCCGCCGCCTCGCTCGACGCGGCGATTTGCACCAGCAACCGGCCATGACGGAACTCGGAAATCCGCACGCGGCCGAAGCCCGGCAGGTTTTCCTCCCGGCTATGCGGCGGATGGATCGAGACCGGCATGACAACCGGCCCGAGATTCGCCGAGCGGAACAGCAACTCGCCGTTCGGCCCGCACACTTGAAAGAAGAACAGCGTCGCGTCCGTCTCGGTGTGCGGCCGCAGCCGCGCCTGGATTTCCGCCGTGGTCGGCACCGCGAGCGATCCGAGCCGGTCCTCCACCTCGCTGAATTCGGCCGCGTTGAGCACCTCGAGCCCGCTCATCGTCTGGCGGTGCAACAACCAGCCGCCCGTTGCGAGCACGACACCGGTGGTCAGCGTCACCATCAGCGCCAGCAGCGCTGTGGTCCGCACGGTGAACGACGTCACAGCCATTGGTAGCCTGAGCCGCGCACGGTTTTGATGAGAGCCCGCCCCACGAGCGGCTCCAATTTTTGCCGCAACCGCCGGACGTAGACGTCGATCAGGTTGGTCTCCATGTCGTAGCTGGCCTCCCAGACTTTCTCCGCAATCAGGGTTCGCGTGAGCACGCGGTTCGGATTGCTCAAAAACAACTCGAGCAACGCAAACTCGCGACTCGTGAGATCCACCGGCTGCCCCGCGCACGTCGCCACGTGCGCCACGAGGTCCATGCGCAGTTCGCCGCGCGTGAGCACGGTCTGCTTCGCCCCTTGATGGCGCCGCACCAGCGAACGCACGCGCGCGATCAGTTCGTCGATGCTGAAAGGCTTCGGCAGGTAGTCATCCGCACCGACATTCAGACCACGGATGCGATCCTCCACCGCATCGCGTGCACTGAGAATCAGCACCGGCTCGTTAAAACCGCTCGCGCGCCACTCCCGCAGCAGCGCGAGCCCGTCGCCATCCGGCAGCCCGAGATCGAGCACCACCGCATCGCAGGCTCCTTCGGCCAGCGCATCGCGTGCCGCCGCGCAGGTGCGCACGCTCTGCACCGCGTAGCCTAGCTCCGCGAGCGCCTTCTCGATGAAGGCGGCCACGCGGCACTCGTCTTCGACAATCAGGATTCTCATGGCGGATTCGGGGCCGAAGCATGCAGGCCTGCAACCTCCCGCGCGAGAGAAACGATTTCGGCGTCGCTGAAATACTCGTGCCCCGCCATCGGCGAACCCGGCAACCCGAACTTGATGATCCGCGCCAGCGCGACCTCCACCTCGGTTTCGCCGGGCGCGATCCGGCGCCACGACTCGCGCGACCAGTCCGGCGGATGCACGCTCAACCGCGTCGCCAGCGGCCCGTCACCACGCCCGTCCCTGCCGTGACACGCCGCGCACCAGCGGGCGAACAACTCACCGCCCGCCCGCGTCGCCGATTTTTCCTTCGCCGGCGGGCTCGCCTCCGGCCGCCACACCGCCGCGCGCCCCCAGCGATCCGCGGCCGCCTCCGCGCCGAGACTGTTCAGATAAGCCACCAACGCCGCGCCGCGCTCGCCGTCACCCGCAAACAAGTGCGCGTAAGCCGGCATGCGCGAGCCGGCCACCAGCGCCTGCGGATCCTGCAAATGCAGCCGCTGCCACTCGCCCGAACGCCGCGCCCCCACGGTCGCGAGATCCGGCCCTTGTCGCCGGTTGCCGAGGAGCGGCGGACGCTCCGCCTTCGTTTCCGCCAATGACCGCGCCGGCCCCCAGCGCTCGACATCGGTCCGCACCTTCGGCCGCACATACTGCGAGTGACAATGCAGGCAGCCCTCCGCCACGTAAACCTCGCGGCCGCGCGCCACGAGTGCGTCGTCCTGTGCGCGCCCCGTCGACGCCAGACCGCTCGCCAGCACCACCGTCGCTGTGACCACCGCAAAACGCCGCCGCCACCAGAGCCCGCCCGCGATCGCCAGCGCGGCGATCGCCACGAAGGCCACCGGAATCCCCGCGAGATCCTGCGCCATGCCGATGCCGAGCGCCGAGCCGCCCCAGCCCGCCACGGCGAACACGACCGCCGCCACGCGCGCCCGCGCCGTCCGCGCCGGATACCACACCAGCAACGTCGAATAAAGCGACACGCCCCCCGTGTAGAGCGCCACGGCGAGCGAGGCACTTTTCCCCGCACTCAACAGCGCACACGCGCCCAACAGGCACCCGCCCGCGACCGCGGCCACGCGCGCCGTCCAGCCGCGATCCAGCGCCCAGCCGGCCAGCACCGCCGCGCCCAGATGCACGCCGACGTTGCCCCACAACCGCGCCTCGCCCGACCACATCGCGCTCTTCCAAACCGCCGTGTGCTGGATCACATAAAACGCCGCGGAGTCCATCCACACCAGCGCGAGTAGAATCACCAGCCAGCCGGCCAACGGCTCCTGCCGAAAATTCGTCCGCGCCTCCGCCTCGCCTGCTTTCGTGGGCCGCTCCCAGTCGCGCGCGGCCCACGCTCCACCGAGCGCCACCACGCCCGCCAGCACCGTTTGCGCCTCCGCCGACGCCGCGAACACTGCGGGCACATTGCACAGCGCATACGCCAGGCCCGTCCCCAAACCACACACGCGCCCGAGCCAGCCGCCACTCGCCGCGCGCAAGCCCGCCGCCAGCGTCACCGTCAACCAGCCCAGCCCGAACCCGACCAGCGCCGCTCCGGCGACGAAAACTCCCGCAGTCCGCGCTGCCCACACCACGCCCGCTCCGAACGCCGCCAAGACAAATCCGCCCGCGAGCGCCGCCCGCACACGATCGGCGCGGAATCCCCACGCCGCCGCCACGCTGCCAAGCACCCCACCGACGCCCAGCACCGCCATCACCGCGCGCAACGGCCACTCTTTCGCGCGCACCGCCGCGAGTTCCAGCAATGCGAATTCCGCGAACACGAGAAAATACACATAGGTTGCCGCCACCGCCGCGACGGCTACGAGCGCCTGGCCGGGCCGCGCGCCCTTTTCCAATCCCTGCGCGCTTCGCGTCGTTTTCATTTCGTCTCCTCCTTCAACCACGCGATCGACGCGCCCAGCATCGCCACGCCCGCGGCCAGCCGCACCGCCAGCCCCGCCGTCACCCAGCCCGCGCCGCCGAAAAATCCCGCAGCGTCACTGCCTTCGCCGACCGCGAGCGCACTGAGCGACGCCAAGTGCACCACGAGCCCCAGCTGCCACAGCCAAAACGCCCCCGCGCCGCCGCCCGGCCTGCGTCCGAGCCCGATCAGCACCGTCGCGCCAAGACAAGTCACCACGCCCGCCATCGCCAGATGCGCGTGCGCCACGAGCAGGTGCGTGAATTTCCAGCGCTCGGACTCGCCGGGCAAAAACATCCACCACCCGGTCGCCACGAGCAGCGTCCACCAAGCCGCGCCCGCCCCGAGCCAGCGTCGCGCCGCCACCGGCCACCCGAAGCCGCGCAGATAAACGACGAGCAACGGCACCCACGCGAGCAACACGCCGAGCCCCACGATTTGCCCAATCGCATGGTGCGTCGTGTCGCCGTGATCCATCCCCGCAAACGCTCCGCCCGATCCCGCCAGCGCGACCCAAAACCACGCCGCGCTCCGCGCGCGCTCTCTCGGCAATCCGAGCGCGTGCGGCAGCCAGCCCGCGAGCGCCACGAATGCCAGCGTCGAGCCGAGCAACGCCGCACCCGTCGCGCCGCCGCTGTCGGGATTCACGCTCGGATAAACCTCACGCCCCATCGACCAAAGCATCACGCCCGGCACCGCCGCTAGCGCGGCAAGCACCGCACCGCGCGCCACGCGCCCGCCCGCGCTCCAGTCGTTCCAGCTCCGCACCGCGGCCCGCGCGAGCACCAGCCACAAACCGATCATCGCCAGCGGCAGCAACGGACGCGCCCAACCGTGCCAGTCGAGAAACAGCTTCCCACTCGTCACGCCGGCCATCCAGCTGACGCCGCCGAGCGCCAGCGCGAGCGTCCACGCCCGCACGGCCCACGCGAACTCGCGCGCCCCGCGCGCATCGTCGGGCGCGAGCAGCCCCGCGCCGAGCGCACCGACGAGCGGCAACGAACACCAGCCATAAAGCTGCCAATTCAGATGCAGTGGCATCCAGCGCCCATAAGTCAGCGAGCCCAGCTCGCCGTTCAATCCGGGCCACAGCAGCAGCGTCGCGAGCAACACGCCCACCGCATTCGCGGCGACGAGCCAGCCGAGCGCGTGCCGCGCCGTCGTCGTTGCCACGCCGGCATTCACGTCTCGAGCCGCCCGTCGCGCACGTGCACCAGCCGGTGACACGCCTCCGCGAAACGCCGCTCGTGCGTCGCCAGCACGACCGCAATGCCGCCGCTCTCCGCCAACTCCTTCATCAGCGCAAAAACCGTCTCGCCCGTTTTCTCGTCGAGCGCGCCCGTCGGCTCGTCCGCCAGCAGCACGCGCGGCGAATTCATCAGCGCGCGCCCGATCGCCGTGCGCTGACGTTCACCACCCGACAAGTCCTGGATGCGATGCCCGAGCCGGTGCCCGATCCCGAGGCGCCCGGTAATTTCTCGCACCCGCGCACGCGTGGCCGCCGCCGGACAGTTAACCGCCAGCGCCGGCACGCTCAGGTTTTCCTCGACGGTCAGGTCGGGAATGAGGTTGTGCAACTGGAAGACAAAACCCACCGCGCTGCGCCGCAGCTCGAGCCGCTCGGCCTCGAGGCGCGGATCGCGCCCCACGACACGCAGGTTGCCGCTGTCCGGCACATCGAGGCCGCCGAGCAGGTGCAACAACGTGCTCTTGCCCGAGCCCGACGCGCCCCACAGCGCGACGATTTCGCCGGGCCGCACCGTCAGCGACACGCCGCGCAGCACCGGCACACATCCGCCGTCGTAAGCCTTGGTCAGATTTTCCGCCACGATGAGCGGTTCGCGTGAGTCATTCATAGCGCAGCGCCTCCACCGGTTCGATGCGCGCCGCGAAACGCGCCGGATAAATCGCCCCCGCCACCGCCGTCAGCAGCGCCATCGCGGCGATGCCGACCAGCACGGCCGGACTGATTTCGGCGCGGACGTAGCCCTGCAGCTGCGGCACGTGCGGCAACACCGCCAACACCGCGCCGCCCAGCGCACCGCCGAGCGCGAGCCCGGCGAGCGCGATTGCCGCCGCCTCGCCAAAAATCAGCGCCGCGATCTGCCGTTGCGAAAATCCGCACACGCGCAGCACCGCCAATTCGCGGATGCGTCCAAACACCGACATCAGCATCGTGTTCGCCACGCCGAGCCCGCCGAGCAGGAACGCGCAGATGCCCACGGCCCACGAGGTCGCGCGGAGGATTTTGAAGGAGTTGTAGCTCTGGCTGAACTCGCGATCCTCGAGCGCCACCAAGCCCGGATGCGCCGCCTCGATCGCGCGTTTGAACGCCGCGCCTTGCGCGCGATCGGTCAGCTTCACCGCCACGACCGACGCCACGCCCGGCCGGTGAAAATACGCCTGCGCCTCCGCCAGCGGCAGGAACACGCCGCCGTCCTCGAAGCCGTTCGCCGCACGAAAAATTCCTCCGACGCGAAACGTCGTCGGTCCGATCTCCACCGTCCCGCCCTCCCGCGCCTGCAAAAACTCCGCCGCCCGCGCGCCGAGAAATATTTCGCCCGGCCGCGTCCCGAAATCCTCGCGGCGTCCGCTGCGCCACTCGGCCTGCGTCAGGCGCGGATCGTCGGCCGTGAGACCGAAACACGTGATCACCGGGTAGCCGGGCGACGACACGATGCCGAACAGCAGCGGCTGCGCGCTCGCGACTTCCGGGCGCGCGCGGATCGCCGCCACGTCGGCGTCGCGCACCGAGCTAAAGAACAGGTCGGACACGTTCTTCTCGAAGACGAGATACTGGCTGTCGGTGACGAGGATGTGTTCGAACATCCCGATCGCACCGCGCACGATCGCGAGGATCGTCAGCATCGCCGCGACGCCGAACGCGATCCCGGCCACGCCGAGCAGCGCGCGCAGCCGATGCCGCCGCAGATTGATGAAAACAAGCGAGAGACTGCGCATGAAGAAAACGTGAACTAAGCCGCCTGCCGCGCCGCCCGCACCGCGAACACCGCATCATGCCACTGGCGCAGGAACGCGAGCCGCGGCTCTTCCGCTGCCAGTCGCTGCATCACGAACTGCGCCCCCGCCACGAGTCGCGCGATGCGTCGCTTAGCGCCCGGCACGCCCAGCGCCAGCACGAGGTTCGGCCGTCCGAGCGCCGCATCGCGGTGCGCCGTTTTGCCCGACTGCTCGGCGAGCAGCAGGTCGCTGAGATCGTCCATCGCCTGATACGCGAGGCCCCAGTAAACCGCGAGGCGCCGCAAATCCCGACACCGCGCCGGCGTGCCGCCGCCCCATAGCGCCGGCAACAGCAGGCCGAGCGACAACAGCGCGCCGGTCTTCCGCCACGCGATCCGGCCGACTTCCGCGGCACTGCGATCGCTCCGCGCAAAACCCAGATCGGCCGATTGTCCGCCGAGGATGCCTTGCGGTCCCATCACGCGCTCCACTGCCGCCAGTGCCGCACGCCGCACCGTTTCCGGCCGACTGGCGAACGCTTCGCCCACGAGGGTGTAAGCGCGATTGATCAACGCCAGCGCCGTCAGGATCGTGTTGGCCTCACCGTGCACGCGATGCAGACACGGCTGGCCGCGCCGCTCGGTCGCGTCGTCCATGCACGGCAAATCATCGAGCAGCAGCGACGCCAAATGCCAGAACTCCACCGCGCAGGCGAGGCGGTCGGCGGCGTCCGCCGGGACTTTCGCCACTTCCGCCGACGCCAGCAGCAAACCGGCACGCACCGAGCGACCGCGCTGGGCCGCGGCATCCGCCAGCGCCGCGCGCAAACCGCCGGTCGTCGCGCCCGCGCGCGGCGCATGCCGGTCCAAAGCACGAGCAACCCGATCCGAGAGGACAGATTCCGCCGTCATACGCCGGGTCGGTTCGTCGGACGCGGGCCTTGCAGATGAAAGCGAACCGTGACGAGCGGATCGACTTTCAGCAGCGCGAATTTTCGGATCACCGGCAGCCCAAACTCGCGCGTGTCGAGCTTCACCTCGCCGTCGACGGCCACCACCGAATCGTCCTCCGTCACCGCAACCGGAAAAGTCAGCGTGCGCTCCACGCCGTGCAGCCGGAACGTGCCCGTCGCGGTCAGGCGGCCGTCGCCAGCGGGAGTCAGCGCCGTCAGCGTGTAGACCGCCTCCGGATACTGTGCGGTCTGCTGCCACTCGTTCATCTGCGCGTCGCGGTCGGGCTTGCCCGTCTTCACGTCGCTGAACTTGAACCGGAACACGGCCGCGCTCACGCGGCGCGTCGCATCGTCGAACGTCAACTGCGCATCATACGCCGCGAGCCTGCCCACGAACGAATCGACCGTCGCCTTGACCTGGATGTCGACCCGTGAACGCGCGGAATCGATGACGAGGCTGCGCTCGGCGGCCGGCAGCACGACCGCCAGCAACCCGCTCCACATTGCACCACAAAAGAAAGCTTTCACGCCACCACCTTGCCAGAGCGGCATGAGCCCACGATGAACGCCGGATGAATTTCTGTTCATCCAGCCGGCGTGCCCGGGTCGAGGCGGATCGCATGGACCGCCATGCGCGCATCGCCCGAACGCGCTGAGGGCAGCGCGCTCCCCCCCCGGCGCCTCAGCGTCGTTCGCGCCCCACCAGAAACCGCAACACATCCGGCAAGCGAGCGGCCCACGCCGCTTCGTTGTGCTCGCCGCCGGGAATTTCGCGATACTCGAGGTCGACGCCCTGTGTCCAACCCACGCCCACCAGCGTGTCGCGGAACATCGGCGCGACCTCCCAACCCGGCTCGGCCGTGCCGATGTCGAGCCAGAGCCGCACGTCGGGACGACGCGGCAGCCGCGCGAAATCGCGCAGCGCGACCCGATCATCCCACCACAGCGACGGCGACAGCGCCGCGACATTACCGAACACCCGCGGATGCCAGAGGCCGAAGTAGAGCGAGACGAGCCCGCCCATCGACGAACCGACGACGGACGTCGTGCGCGGCCCGGGCAGCGTGAGATAGCGCGCATCGATGAACGGCTTCAGCTCGGTCTCCACGAAACGTGCATAGCGCTTGGCCTCGCCCGCGCTGCGCAGCTTCGCACCGTCCATGCCGTCGTAATCGGCGCGCGTCGGCGTGTATTCGTTGATCCGGTGCACGCCGGTGTTGGCGATGCCGACCAGGATCGGCGGCGCGATTTCGCGGGCGCGCACGAGTTTCTCCGCCGCCTCGCCTGCTTTCCACGCGACTCCCGCGAACGCGGTCTTCGGGTCGAAGACGTTCTGGCCGTCCTGGAAATAAATCACCGGATGCCGCCGGCGTGGATCCCCGTAGCCCGGCGGCGTCCAGATCGTGACATCGCGGCTGTTGCGGAAAATGCGTGAGTGAAACCGCGCGAGCACGCGGAGCTGCGGCCCGCGTTGGATGCGGCGGGAGCGGAGGGCGAGAGGACGGCGTTCGGGTGCGGACATCGGTCGGCGCGCACGCTACGAGTCCGCCGTCGCCGACAGCAAGCCCGACGCGAGTGCGCTTTCATGGCGGGCCGAGCTCCCGCGAGGCCGCGAAGGGGGGCTTGCGCCGCGATTGCACGCCGGCCTCGCGGGAGCTCGCCCCGCCATGACTCGCTTCTCCCCGCACCGGCTCCGACAAATTCGGAGGATCTCCCCCGCCAGCTGCTTGCGCCGGACGGCGTCGCGCGTATGCAAGAAGAGGCACAACCCCTGCTGTCCCGCCCCTTTCGCATGCACGAGCACTATGTCCGCTGGTATACGACGCACCTGAGCCGCGATTTCGAAATGCTCGTGTTCGGACACGCCGGGATTCCCGTGATCCTGTTTCCGACCTCGCTCGGTCGCTATTTTCAAAACAAGGACTTCGGCCTTGTGGGCTCCATCGCGCATCTCGTCGATGCCGGGCGCGTGAAAATCTACTGTCCCGACGGCATCGACGAGCAGAGCTGGTATAACAAATCGATCCACCCGGCGGATCGGGTGAAGACGCACATGGCCTACGAACGCGTGATCCTCCACGAGGTGGCCGCACGGGCGCAACAGGAGACCGGCCACGCCCGCATCGCCGTCGCGGGCGCAAGCTTCGGCGGCTATCACGCGGTGAACTTCGCCTTCCGGCATCCGGACGTCGCGGCGTATTGCGTCAGCCTCAGCGGCGCGTTCGACATCCGCTCGTTCCTCGACGGTTACTACGACGACAACGCCTACTTCAACAACCCCGTCGATTACCTGCCCAATCTCGGTGACCCGTGGTTCCTCGACCACCTCCGCCGCATGGGCATCATCCTGGGCACCGGCGATCGCGACATGTGCCGCGATCGCAATCTCCACCTCTCGCACCTGCTCAACACCAAGGGCATTCCCCACTTCCTCGACGACCGGCGCGACTGTGGCCACGACTGGAACTACTGGCGCGACATGTTTCCGCACTACCTATCGCTGCTCCACGCCTAGCTCCGAGTCCACGCGCTCAGAAATAAACCACGAAACCCACCACCCGCACGAAATGAAGACATCGCACCGATGCTCGCGCACACCGAAGTAAACTCCAGTCGCAGATCAGGCCCGTCCCCGCGCTCGGCGTTTTCGTGTCTTTCGCGTGTTTCGTAGGTTCCTCCCATCCGTCCTTCTTCTTTCCCACCGAACCGCTCCATTTCATTCTCCCCATGAAAACAATCGGCATCCTCCACGGCAAGGAACGCACTTTCCCTCACGCGCTCATCGAGCGCATCAACGCCCTCAACGAGCCCGGCATCCTCGCCGAGCCCGTGAACATCAACAAAGTCGCGCAAGGCGAACCGTCTCCCTATGCCGTCATCCTCGACCGCATCTCGCAGGACGTGCCTTTCTATCGCGCCTACCTGAAAAACGCCGCGCTCAACGGCACCGCCGTCGTCAACAACCCCTTCTGGTGGTCGGCCGACGAGAAGTTCTTCAACAACTGCCTCGCGACCAAGCTCGGTGTCGCCGTGCCGAACACCGTCATCCTGCCCTCGAAGGATCATCCGGCCGACTGCTCGGCCGAGTCCTTCAGCAACCTCGCGTTCCCCTTGGATTGGGACGGCATCTTCGGCTACATCGGCTGGCCTGCGTATTTCAAGCCGCACTCCGGCGGCGGCTGGAAGAACGTCTACAAGGTCCACAACGCCGATGAGTTCTTCAAAGCCTACGCCGAGACCGGCCAGCTCGTGATGCTCCTGCAATCCGAGGTGCAATTCGACGACTACTACCGCTGCTACTGCATCGGCGGCACCGACGTTCGCATCATGCCCTACGAGCCGCGCAACGCTCACCACCTGCGCTACAAGGTTGACCGACCGCCCGCCGCCCCCGCGCTGCTCGAACGCATCAAGCACGACGTCCTCACGCTCAACCAGGCCCTCGGCTACGATTTCAACACCGTGGAGTTCGGGGTGAGCAACGGCGTCCCCTACGCGATCGATTTCTGCAACCCCGCCCCCGACGCCGACCGCAATTCCGTCGGCGAAGAGAACTTTGCCTGGGTCGTCGAAGCCGCCGCGAAGATGCTCGTCGCCCGCGCGAAGTCGCACCGCGACGGCGCCGACAACCTCACCTGGGGCAAATACGTCCAAGCCAGCGCCGCCGGGAAATTCGTCGGCACCGCGATGGGGAAAAAGAAATAGCCTCCCCTGCCGAGGTAGGGCGAACCGTCCCCGGCGAGCCGTCCCAAGATCGCGGCTCGTCGAGACGACTCGCCCCACCTCAGTCCTCCGTTTTCGTCCTCCGATCTCCCATCTCCGATCCTCGATCTCCGCCCCACATGTCCGCGCGCAAAAAACACCAGTTCACCCTCGGTATCGAAGAAGAGTTCCAGATCGTCGACCCCGACACACGCGAGCTGAAATCGCACATCGAGGAGATCATCGAAGGCGGCAAGATGATCCTGAAGGAGCGCGTGAAGCCCGAGATGCACCAGTCGGTCGTCGAGGTCGGCACCGACATCTGCCACACCGTCGCCGACGCCCGCAAATCGGTCACCGGCCTCCGCACCGACCTCGCGCGGCTCGCCCGCTCGCAAAACCTCCGCATCGCCGCCGCCGGCACGCACCCGTTCTCGCATTGGATCGACCAGAAAATTTCCCCCGGCGAACGCTACGCCGGCGTGATCAACGATCTCCAGCAAGTCGCGCGCGCCAACCTCATCTTCGGCCTTCACGTCCACCTCGGCATGCCGGACCGCGAGACGGCCATCCACCTCCAGAACACCGCGCGCTACTTCCTCCCGCACATCTTCGCGCTGTCGACCAACTCGCCGTTCTGGGTCGGCCGCAACACCGGCTACGCCTCGTATCGCCTCCAGATTTTCCAACGCTTCCCGCGCACCGGCATCCCGGACCTCTTCGAATCGGTCAACGAGTTCGACGACTACGTGAACCTGCTGGTGAAGACCGGCTGCATCGATAACGCCAAAAAAATCTGGTGGGACATCCGCCTCCACCCGCTCTTCGGCACGCTCGAATTCCGCATGTGCGACATCCCCATGCGCGTCGACGAAACCATCTGCCTCGCCGCCATCATGCAGGCCGTCACCGCCAAGCTCTACAAGTTGCACAAGCAAAACATGAGCTTCCGCACCTACCGCGCCCGCCTCATCAACGAGAACCGCTGGCGCGCCGCCCGCTACGGCATCAAGGGCAAGATGATCGACTTCGGCAAACAGGAGGAGGTCGAAACCCGCTCGCTCATCGCCGAACTGCTCGAATTCATCGACGACGTCGTGGACGAACTCGGCTCGCGCAACGAAATCAACTACGTCCAAACCATTCTCGCCCAAGGCACCGGCGCCGACCGCCAACTCGCCGTCTACGAAAAGACCCAAGACCTGAAAGCCGTGGTCGATTACATCATTTCCGAAACCCACCACGGCCTCCCGCTCTAAACAATCGTTCTCGTTCTCGTTCTCGTAATCTTAATCGTTCTCTCGGACCGAAAACCAATCACCCAAGAGAACGATTAAGATTACGAGAACGAGGAACGAACCAATCCCGCCCGCCATCCCTCTCCACTCCCTTGTATTCCGACGCTCCCGTCCCTCAGTCCTCCGTCGCCAGTCCTCAGTCCTCGGTCATCCGTCCTCCGTCCTCCGCCATGCCGCACGCCGCCACGCTCCCGAAAACCTTCGACCCGGAGCTCACGCCCGGCGCCCGCAACGCGATCCACGTCTGCCTCGCGCTGAAAAAGCACGAGCGCATGACGATCATCGCCGACAACGCCTGCGCCGAGATCGCCGCCGCGCTCGTCGCCGAAGTGGAGAAAACCGGCGCCGCCTACGACGTCTTCCTCCTCGAGGAATACGCGCCGCGCCCGCACCAGGCCATGCCCGCCGAAATCCTCGCCCACCTCGCTCAATCGCAGGTCTCGATCTACGCCTGCATCACGCAGACCGGCGAACTGCGCACGCGCATGCAGATGATGGACGTCATCAACCCGCGCCGCATCCGTCACGGCCACATGGTGAACATCAACAAGCAGATCATGCTCGAAGGCATGCGCGCCGACTTCCTCGCCGTCGACGCCCTCTCGCAAAAGCTGATCGAGAAATGCCGCCGCGCGTCGCGCGTCACCTGCAAGACCGCCGCCGGCACCGACTACGTCGCCGAACTCTCCCAGTCGTTGAAGTGGGTCAAAACCTCCGGCCTCATCTCGCCGGAAAAGTGGGGCAACCTCCCCGGCGGCGAGATTTTCACTTCGCCGTTCAACTCCAACGGCCGCTTCGTCGTCGACGGCGTCGTGGGCGACTACCTCTGCCAGAAATACGGCGACATCGCCGCCACGCCGCTGACGATCGACATCAAGGACAACCGCATCGCCGGCCTCGCGTGCGAGAACAAGGAGCTGCTCCGCGAGTTCGATGCCTACTGCCACACCGACGAGAACTCGAACCGCGTCGGCGAATTCGCCATCGGCACCAACCTCGCCTGCACGCACATCATCGGCCACATCCTGCAGGACGAAAAACTTCCCGGCATCCACATCGCCTTCGGCCACCCGTATAGCGAACACACCGGCCAACCCTGGAAGAGCACAACCCACATCGACTGCGTCGGAAGAAACTTCGACATCTGGCTCGACGACGAACAAGTGATGGCAAAGGGAAAGTTCCTGATTTGAGCAAGCGAACGCAGGTGAAGCCGCGCCCGAACCCTTTCTTTACCACGGATTGGACGGATAAAGGCGGATACCACGGATGATGCAGCGAGGGTCTTTTCGTTCTCGAGACCGGCATCCGTGTAATCCGTCTCAATCCGAGCAATCCGTGGCCAAATAGAACTGTCGCTCACGCCATCGCTGCCGCTCGCTTTTCTCACGCCACCCATGAGCCCCGAAAAACTGATCCACCCTGAAATCAGCGAGGCGATCATCGGCTCGGCGATGAAAGTGCTCAACACGCTGAAGCCCGGTCTCGACGAGAAAGCCTACGAAAACGCGCTCGTCATCGAACTCCGCAAGCGCGGCCACAAAGTCGATCAGCAGCGCCGCTTTGATGTCCGCTACGAAGGCGAACTCATCGACACGCTGGTCCCCGACATGATCGTCGACGATCTCGTCATCGCCGATCCGAAGGTCGTCGAGTGCTTCACCCCAACTCACATCGCACAGATGCAGGGCTACCTCGCGATCACTCAGCTCCGCCTCGCCCTCCTCCTCAACTTCAAGTTCGTCGATCTACGTTGGAAGCGAGTCATCCAATAAGGCGCCCCCATCCGACTAATCCGTTCCTATTCGAGCAATCCGTGGCCAAACAAAACGCTCCCTCGCGGCACCACTCCCGATGATTCCCGCCCTCCGCCAGCGCTACAACGCCGCGTTCACCGACGCACGCTACGCCGCTTTCACGCGCGAGCTGAACCGCTCCATGTATTGGCCGGTGGACTTCCGCGTGGCCGAATCCCCACTCTTTCTCGACGAGGCCACGACCCGCGCGCTCGTCGACGCCGCGGCCGACATCACCCGCCAGCTCGCCACGCCGGAGTTCCGTCAGCACGCCGCCAACGCCGTCCCGAAAAACCTCTCCGTCCCGCACGAGACCGAGTTTCCCCACTTCCTCTGCATCGACTTCGCGCTCTGCTCCGACGCTGACGGCCGCGTGTTGCCGCAGCTCATCGAGCTGCAGGGCTTCCCCACTGTCGCCTGCTGGCAGGTTCTGCTCACGAACGCCTACCGCGCGCACTTCCCCGAAATCCCGCCCGATTTCACGCCCTACTTCCCCGCCGTAGCGCAGGCGTCTCGCCTGCTCCCCGGTTCTTCACCGCTCACGCCCGCCGAGCAGGACGAGCGCTACCTCGACGAACTCCGCTCCGCCCTCGTCGGCGATTGTCTCCCCGAAAACGTTATCCTCCTCGAGATCGAGCCCGAGAAACAGAAGACGCGCATCGATTTCGCCTGCACCCATAGCTTCCTCAACGTCCGCCCCATGTGCCTCTCGAAGGTGCGCCAGCGCGGCCGCCAGCTTGTGTATTTCTCCGGCGGCCGCGAGGTGCCGATCCGGCGCCTCTACAACCGCGTCATCTTCGACGAACTCCTGCGCAAACCCGACTTCAAGCCCGGCTTCAACCTCCGTGACGACCGCCTCGACGTGCAGTGGGTCAGCCACCCGAACTGGTATTTCCGCATCAGCAAACACACGCTGCCCTTCCTGAAGAGCCGCTACGTGCCCGACTGCCGCTTCGTCAGCGAACTCGGCGCCGACATTCCCGCCGACCTCGAGAACTACGTCCTCAAGCCGCTCTACTCCTTCGCCGGCCTCGGCGTCGACATCGCCCCGACGCGCGAAAAAATCGCCGCGCTCCCGAATCCTGCCGAGTGGCTCCTCCAGCGCAAAGTCGCCTACGCCCCGATCCTGCACACACCCGACGGCCCCGCGAAAGCCGAGGTGCGCCTCATCCTCGTCGGCGACGGCAGCGCGATGCCGACGCTCCTCAACCAACTCGTCCGCCTCACAAAAGGCGCGATGCACGGCGTCGACTTCAACAAGGGCAAAACCTGGGTCGGCGCCAGCGCCGGCTTCCACCCGCCGCTTTAACCTGCGGCTCTCCGGTAGGGGCGGTTGTCCTCAACCGCTCTTCGCGACCCGCGGCGCAACACCAACTCGCCCCCGCGTCCCACGCTTCACTCCGGCAACGCCCCCGCGTTCCAATTGAACAGCGCCGCCTGCTCGCGCGCCGACAGCCTCACCACCTTCATCACACCGCGCGCCACCAACTCACGCAGCACCGGCTGCAACGACCGACTCCCCTGCTCCGCGACCACCACGCGCTCGATCTCCGGCAAAGCCGTCCGCGGATAGATCGCCGCGAACGGCTCGAAAAAACCATCCCGCGAAATCCCCACCGCCCCGCGCCCCGGCCGGCACAACGCCCCCAATTTCTCGAACCACGCCGCCTCCACCCGCGGCAAATCCACCGCCAACACCGCCAGCCACTCCGACTCGCACGCGCGCAACGCCGCGTGCACGCCCGCGATCGGCCCGACGCCACTCCGCGTGTCGCGCACGACGCGCAATCCCGACGCGAACCGCCGCTGCCCCCCGCGCAACGCGAAGAGCATCGGCCGCGCCCCCGCGGCTGCGAGCACGCGCTGCTGCCGCCGCCACAGCGCCACGCCATCGACGCACAACCGTGCCTTGTCGCGCCCCATCCGTTTCGAGCGCCCGCCGGCAATGACCACGCCGGTGAGCTCGCACCTCGTCCGCTTGGACAGCTGAAGGTGGTCGCCGCTGTCCCCAGCGACGACAGTCACGCCGCGACGTTCCGTGGTCCGCCCGTCTCCTTTCGAGCTCTTTGTGCTTTTTGTGGCCATCCGTTCAATCGTCTCCGCCTTCACTCCACATCACGCTTCAGCCACCCGCTCGACAGCACCTTGCAACGCAGCCCACCCCGCCCCTTCAGCCAATCCTCCGCGCCGGGCGCCACCGCCTGCTCCATCCAGAAACACGGCCGGCATTCCTCGACGCCCTCGAACGTCACGCCTTGCACCGTGAAGCGCTCGCCGATCAGCGCGTTCAAATCGACGCCCTCCGTGATGAAGTTGCGCCGGAACGCCGACGCCGAAAGCGCCGGCACGTTGAACTCGCGCCGCACCGCATCAAAAATTTCCGCCGCGAAAAACGTCGCCTGCCCCTTATATTCCGGCCGGTAGCCGAAGAAACGATCGCCGCGCAACCCGTAGCCCGCGACGCACTCGACCTCCGCGACCTCGGTGATCGGGTGCGTATCCGCAGGCTTGCCGTAACGGCCGAAAAAATTGTGCCCCGGCGAAACGAAGATGTGGCGCACGCGGATCATGTTGGGCGCAGAGGTTGAACCACAGATTTCACGGATGGCACGGGTGAATTTTGAATTCACCGCCGTGCTCAACCCTGGGATCGCAGCGCATCAATCCGTGTTATCCGTGTAATCCGTGGTCAATGGTTGAAACAAAACCCAGAACCATGCGCGCGCAATCAACGCCCCGCCTCCGCGCACGGCAACGCGTTTTCCGGTCCCCGCCAATTCACCGCAATCTCCGCCGCGCGCACGACCTCACCCACGATCACCAAGCCCGGCGCCGGCCACGCGACCGCGTCCGTCACGCCCGCCACCGTGCCGAGCGTCGCCACCTGAATCTGCTGCGCCGGCGTCGCCGCGGCGGAAACCAGCGCGATCGGCGTGTCGACCGATCTTCCGCCCGCCACCAGCTCGCGCGCGATTCGCCCGAACGAGCGCACTCCCATGTAAACGCACAGCGTCGCATCGAGCTGCGCGTAAGCGGCCCAGTCGATCGGTGCATGCCCCGCCTCCGGCGCCGCGTGTCCCGTGATAAAAACCACCGCCGGACTCGCACGCCGATCCGTCAACGGTGTCTGCAACGCCGCCGCCGCCGCACACGCCGCCGTCACGCCCGGCACGACTTCGCAAGCCACACCCGCCTCGCGCAGCGCCGCAAGTTCCTCGCCGACTCGCCCAAACACCGACGGATCGCCGCCCTTCAACCGCACCACGCGCCGGCCCGCTCGCGCCAAGCGCACGAGCAACGTATTGATTTCACTCTGCCGCGCCGCGTGCGCCCCACAGCGCTTGCCGACGTCAAACAACTCCGCCCTCGCACACCGCCACTCGAGCACCTCCCGCGGAATGAGCGCGTCATGCACGATCGCGTCCGCCTCCGCCACGAGCCGCCGCGCCTTCAACGTCATCAACTCCGGATCCCCCGGCCCCGCCCCGACCAACCACACGAACCCCCACGTTCTTCCCTCCTCCGCCATTCCCGCACCTGCCGGTTTGTAACGTATTATGTTACAAAAAACCGCACTACTTTTGCGGGCAGACTCATTCGCGATGTAACGTATTATGTTACATGAGTTCGGGATGGTCTCGGCGGGAGAATTCATTCGGAGCGGTGCAGCCGGCGGCGCGGAATGCCGTCGACCGCGGCGGGCGCGAGGCACACGGCGCAGGCCTTGTAACTCGGCTGGCGCGAGTGCGGGTCAAAGGAGGGAAACGTCAGGCGGTTCACCGCCGGGTCATGCATCGGCATGAAAATCTGACCCGGCTGCACGGTCGCCGTGACGACCGTCGTCGCACGCGCGGCCCCGCGTGCCGAGCGCACGAGCGCGGGCGCGCCGTCCGCCAGCCCGTAGCGCGCCGCGTCGTCCGGGTGCACCTCGACCGTCGCGCCGCGCGGCGCGAGCCGGCGCAACACCTCACTCTTGTCCGTGCGCGAGCCGGTGTGCCATTGCGCGGACGAGCCGCGGCCGGTGAGCAGGATCAGCGGAAACTCCGCCGACGGCGGCTCCGGCATCGGCCGTGGCGGATCGAACACGAACTTCGCGCGCCCGTTCGGCCGGTAGAATTTTCCGTCCGTGAACAGCCGCCGCTCGGAAAATTTTCCGCGGACCGGCCGCACCGTCTCCGGATCGCTGTCGGCGGGGAACGGCCACTGGATGCCGCCGCACTCGGCGAGGTGCGCATGGTCGCGCACGCCGCTGAAATCGCACGGCTGCCCGCGCGAGAGCTCCTTCAGGATCTGCAGCGCGGCCGCCGGCGACGACCAGCGCCGGAACATCGGTCCGCAGCCCCAGCGCTCGGCGATGAGTTGGAAGATGCGGAAATCGCTCAGCGCCCCGCCGGGTGCGCGCGCGACCTTGCGCACGGCGCCGAGGCGGCGCTCCGAGTTGATGAACGTCCCCTCCTTCTCGCCCCACCCGGCCGCGGGCAGAATCAGGTGCGCAAGCTTCGCCGTGCTCGTGGTCGTGAACATGTCCTGCACAACGAGAAACTCGAGCTTGGCCGCGATCTCGGCGAAGCGGTTCAGGTGGATCCACGAATGGGCCGGGTCGGTGGCGATCACCCACAGCGCGCGAACCTCGCCACGGTCGATCGCGTCGAGGATCTGGTCGTAAGCGATGCTCTTCTCGGCCGGAATGAGACTCTCGTCGATGCCGAGGATGCCGGCGACGTGCGCGCGATCCGCAGGCTTCTCGAAGGCGTAGCCGCCGAGCAGCGACGTGGCGTTGCCGAACAGGCGCGACCCCATCGCATTGCACTGGCCCGTGATCGAGTTGGGCCCCGTGCCCGGCCGGCCGATCTGGCCGGTCATGAGCGAGAGATTCACGATCGCCTGCGCGGTGCGCGTCGACTCGTGGCTCTGGTTCACGCCCATCGTCCACCAGAACGAAACGCGCTTCGCCCGGTCGCCGATCGCGGCGGCGAACTCGTGCAGTTCCTCGACGCTCAGGCCGGTCTGCGGCGACACCAGCTCCGGCGTGAACGCCCGCACGAATTCCGCGAACTCCACGAAGCCTTCCGTATGCGCCGCGACGAACGCCTCATCCACCGCGTCGCGCTGCAACAGCAGATTCGCCAGACCGTAGAGCAACGTGAGATCGCTCTTCGGACGCAGCGCGTAATGACGCCACGCCGCCGCCGCTGTCTCGGTGCGACGCGGGTCGACGACGATGATGCGCGGATCGCGGTGGCTCTGCATCACGCGCTGCCACATGATCGGATGCGCGAGGCAGGGATTCGCACCGATGAACACCAGCACGTCGCTCTCCTCGAAGTCCGCGTAGGTGAACGGCGGCGCGTCGAAGCCGAATGACTCCTTGTAGGCCACGTGCGTCGTCGCCATGCACTGCCGCGTGTTCGAGTCGAGGTGCTTGATGCCCATGCCGAATTTCGTCAGCGCGCCGAGCAGCGCCATCTCCTCCATGACGATCTGGCCCGTGCTCAACACCGCGACGCTCGCCGGGCCGTGACGCGCCTGGACGTCCTTCATCCGCCGGCAGAACTCGTCCAGCGCCTCCGTCCACGGGATCGCTTCCAGCGCGCCGTCCGCGGTGCGCCGCAGCGGCGTCGTGGCGCGGTCGGTGGCGGCGAGCGGCGTGAGCGCCTCCCAGCCCTTCGGGCAGGCCATGCCCTGGTTGACCGGATAATCGGGATTGGGCGACAGGTTCACCGCCGCGCCATCCGCACCGAGATGGATTTTCAGCGAACAACCCGTGGAGCAGAAGCCGCAGATGCTCGTGGTCGTGCCGGCGGGCGCGAGGCGCGCCGGCACGCGGCCGAGCCCGAAATCGCCCGGGCGCAGGACGAGTTCGCTCGTCATCACGCCGGCGCGCGCGTGCAGGAGCTTTTCGAGCGTCTCCTTCATCGCGAGGCGTAGCCGGGCATCTTCGGCGCGTCGACGGCGCGGAAAAAGAGATAACGTTCCGCGATTTCGCCCGCGAGCAGCAGCGCCAGCGGCGCGCCCAATCCGACGTAAGACGCCAGATCCGGCTCGGCGGCGTCAGGTGCGACGGCGGCAAAGACAACCGCCGCACCCGCCGCCAGACCGAGCCGGACACACAACACACCAAAGAAAGGACCGCGCTGCAGTCGCGCCGACGCGGACTCGCCCCGCAGCGAAGCGAGTTCGGCCGCCAGCTTCGCCACGAGCAGCAGCGCCCCAGCGAGTTTTGCGTAATCCGCAAAACTGCGCGCGCCACCGAGACTCGTTTCACTCCAAGCGATCGTCGCCGAGGCGAGCATTGCACCGCCGAGGACGAACCGCGGCGCGGTCGACGCCGCGCGCCAGAAGCTCCGGTGCGTGTCGACATAGATCATCACCGAGCAAGCGAGCGCCGCGAGCCCGGTCGCGGCAGCGAGTGCGGTCATCGCCGGCACGCCCGGAAAGAGTGCCGCGAGCATCGTCAATCCGAACCACGCTCCGAACAGGACGGCTTCGCGGCTGAACCATGACGTGCGCAGACCGAGGAACACGCGCCACGCGCGCAGCGGCTGACCGAGGTGAAACGTCGCGGCCGCCAGCCCAAGCGCGCCCAGCGCGAGCGGCAGCAATGCGAGGCCGGCGGCGGGGTTTGTAATATAATACGTTACAAACCCGCTGGGCGCGCGGTGGAGCGCTGGAACATCGCGGAGCGGCGTGAGCAACAGCGCCTGCAGGCAAATCGCCCACGGCAGCAGCGTAAGCATGAGCACGAGCGGCCAGTGCGCCGGCTGCGGCCGCAATGCGCTCGCATCGGCGGCACGGAGGTCGGCTGCGAGTTCGCGCGTGGTGACGTATCGCGTCGTGGGGCGCGTGTAGCTCGGATCGGGACCAGGGAACGCGACGGCGGATTTCGGAGTGACGCGTGCGGAATGCACACCGGCAGAACCGTGTTCATCTTCGACTGACTTCGACGCCGAGAAACACGTTTCATCGCGAGATGCCACCGCGCTGACGTGGTCGTCGCTGTCTCCTGCGACGACCGGGAGCTTCGATGCGTGCGAATGGTTGCGAGAGTTATTCGACGCCGCTGAAGACAGCGGCGCCCACCTTTCGCGTGCGAGCGCGGATTCTCCGGTGGAGACCACGACCACGCGGATCGCTTGCGTCGGGCAAGCCTGCGCGCAAGCCGGCGCCTCGCCGTGCACGAGGCGCTGGTGACACAGGTCGCACTTCCTCACGATGCCGAGACGCGCGTTGTATTTCGGCACGTCGTAGGGGCATTTCAGCACGCAGTATTGGCAGCCGATGCATTGGTCATCGAGGTGGCGGACGATGCCGGTAAGCGGATCCTTCTCGTAGGCCAGCACGGGGCAGCCGTTGAGGCAGCCGGGGTCGGCGCAATGATGGCAAGCCGTCGTGAGCGTTTGCACGACCGGCGCACCGGAGCTGCAGCCGAGCAGCTGGCCGGTGTCGCGCCAGGTTTCGTTTTCATCGAGGCCGTTGAGTGCGTGGCACGCCGCGACGCACGCCTTGCAACCGGTGCACGCGTCGAGGTCGACCTCGAACGCGTATTGTTCGCCCGCACGCGGTCGCGTGAGCGGAATGAGCGACTCGAAGATGTTCGACTTTGGATTTAGGATTTGGCCGAGGCGCTGCGCGCTGGACGATTGCTCGTAAGCCCGACTGGCGCGCGCAACGGGCGTGTCGAGTCGGCCCTGCTCGGTGAGCAATTCATCGAGGAAATCGCGCAGACTTACCGCCGGCGCGGGCGTCGCGACGCGCGGCGACAGCGCGATGGCTTCGGGCTCGGACCGGCGGTCATAGACCGCCGCCACAGATTCGCCGGCGGTTTTCATTCCCGGCGCTCAGTAGACGTCGCGCTGGTAGCGGCGCGACGATTTCAGTTGAGCGACGTAGTCCCCGGCCTTGTCGGGTGCGCGGCCGCTGGCGCGGGCGACAGCCTGCACGAGCGCCTCGTCGACGTCGCGGGCCATGCGCGAGGCATCGCCACACACATAGAAATTCGCCCCGGCCTCGAGCCAGGCGAAGAGCGCCGCGGCGTGTTCCAGCATGCGATGCTGCACGTAGGTTTTCGTGGCCGCTTCGCGCGACCAGGCGAGATCGAGACGCGTGAGCGTGCCGTCGCGTTGGAGTTCCTCGAGTTCCTCGCGGTAGAGGAAGTCGGTGGAGGATTTCTGGTCGCCGAAGAACAGCCAGTTGCGGCCTTTTGCGCCGGTGGCGCGGCGCTCGGTGAGGAAAGCGCGGAACGGCGCGATGCCGGTGCCGGGACCGATCATGATGACCGGCGTGTCGCCGTTCGTCGGTAGACGGAAGTTGGGATTGCGGTGCACGAAGACGCCGGCGCGGCCGACCGCGAGTGCGCGCTCGGCGAGGAAGGTCGAGCACACGCCCTTGCGCGCGCGGCCGCCATGCTCGTAGCGCACGGCGCCGACGGTGAGGTGAACCTGGCCGGCGTGCGCGCGCGGCGAGGAGGAGATCGAATAGAGGCGCGGTTGGAGTTTCTTCAGCACGCCGACGAACGCGGCGGCGGTCGGACGCTTCGCCGCGGCGGCGAGGCGAAGTGCGTCGAGAACGTCGTGCGGCTGGCCCGTGGTCGCGGTGTCGAGCGCGAGCAACTCGGCCAACGCCGGCGCCGGCCGGCCAAGGTCGTAGAGATCGGTGAGTGCGCGGCGGAGGGAAGTCGGCGAACCGGAAGGCGCCGGGACGGACTCTTCGCCGTCGCAGCCGAGCGCAGCGATCACGTCGGCGACGAGCTGCGGGCAGTGTTGCGGAAAGACGCCGAGCGCATCGCCCGCCTCGTAGGCCAGGTCGGAGTCGGCGAGGGAAAACTCGACGTGGTTCACCTCCTTGGCGGAGCCGGCGGCGTTGAGGCAACGCACGGCGAGCACGGGAGCGGCGAAGGGATTCTTCTTCGAGAAGCGCGGCTCCGCGTCGGCCACGGACACGGCGATGACCGGCGACGACAGGGTCGCGGCGGCGCCTTGGGCGGCGGACAGGCTGGCGAGCGACTTTTCGAGCCAGGCCTGGAAGGGCCCCTCGTAATCGAGGTCGCAGTCCACGCGATCGCTGGCGCGCGTGGCGCCGAGGCGTGCGAGGGCAGCATCGAAGTCTTTCGCACATTGGCAGAACTTCGCATAGTTCGTGTCGCCGAGTCCGCAGACGGAAAAGCGGACGTTCGTGAGCTGCGCGCCGTTGAGGCTGCGCAGCGAGGAAAGCAGGGCTCTGGCGTTGTCCGGCGGCTCGCCGTCGCCGTAGGTGCTGGTGATGACGAGGAGCGCGCCGGACGAAGCGAGGCGCGGAACATCGGACGAGGCGGCGTCGAGCACCGTGGGAGCGAAACCGCGCGTGGTGGCGAGCTTCGCAGCCTTTTTGGCGAGGCTTTCAGCGGTGCCGGTCTGCGAGCCGAAGAGGATCGTCAGGGGGACGGCAGGCGCGGGCGCGGCGATTTGAGATTTCTGATTTGAAATTTCAGAGGGCGCGGCGGCGCGGGAAAAGAGGCCCGCAAGGTAGCCGTTGAGCCAGGCGCGTTGCTCGGGCGAGAACGGCGCAGAGTCGGGGATGAAGGGGACGCTGGGAACGGACATGAGACAGTTGATCGCCTGCAAGCAGGCTCCTGCATGGTCAGGCGGTGAGGAGAGTTTTGAGTTCGTCGACGCTGTGGCGGCGCGACCATTGCACGAAGGTCTCGTCACCGGTGCGTCGCGCGGCGAACGTGGCGAGCGTGCGGGCGACCAGCGCGGGCAGATCGTCGGCGGCGACGTTGCGGAATATCTCGCGCGCGATGCCCTGCTCCTGATCCATGCCGCCGCCGAGAACGACGTGGTAGCCTTCGCGGCCGTCGGCGAGCTTCGTGGCGACGCCGCCGATGTCGCCGCAGTAATGCTGCGCGCAGGAGTGCGGGCAGCCGGTGAGGTGCACGTTGACCGCGCTGCCGATCGATATGCCGTTCGCACGCAGATAAGTGGCGACGGCGCGCGCGTGGCTCTTGGTGTCGGCACCGGCGTATTTGCAGCCGCGGTTGCCGGTGCAGGCGATTACGCAGCCGGCGGCCGAGTGCGCATCCGTGTAGAGACCGAGGGCGTGCACGGCCTCCGCAGCGGCGGCGGCGCTTTTCGCGGTGAGGTGCGGGATGAGCAGGTTCTGCCAAACGGTGAGGCGGAGTTCGCCGGTGCCGTAGCGCTCCGCGAGCGCGGCGATCTGGCGCATCTGCTCCGAGGTCATGCGACCGACCGGAACGCCGACACCGAGGTAGTAGCGGCCGGCGTCCGCTTGCGGGTGAATGCCGAGGTGCGCGCGTTTGTCGACCGGCGCGCGCGGCTCGCAGGCGGCGCGCGGGAGGCGCACGAGCGGGAACGAAAGTTTCTTCTGCGTTTCCCCGAGGAATTTTTCGTGCCCCTTCCAGCGCTCGAGGAGGTATTTCAGGCGCGCCTTCTTGCGGTCGGTGCGGTCGCCGTGCTCGCGGAAGACGCGGATCATTGCCGCGGCGACGGGCACGAGTTGCTGAGGCGTCAGCAACAGGCCGGTGTCGCGCGCGAAGTCCTTGTGGCCCGTGATGCCGCCGAGCTCGCAGCGGAAGTAGATGCCGGGCGCGGGAAGCGCGCTGGGGGCAACGTGCTCCACCCTGGCGAGCGAGGCTTCGGTGACGCGCACCGCGAAGAAGCCTATGTCGTTCGTGTCGGCGGCGGCGGAGATCGTGCCGCCGGAATCGAAGGCGACGTTGAACTTGCGCGGCAGGCCGTAGAGCTCGCGCTGGTTGAGGATGGCGTGATGCAGCGCGTGCGCGAACGGCCGCACGTCGATCAGCTCGCGCGGATCGAAGCCCGACGTGGGAGTGGCGGTGAGGTTGCGGATGTTGTCGGCACCCGAGCCGCGCGAGGTCAGGCCAAGCTGCGAGATGCGCGTGAGGACGCGAATGATCGCACGCGGCGGGAGCTCGCGCAGCTGGAGGTTCGCGCGCGTGGTGATGTCGGCATGACCGTTGCCGCATTCGTCGGCGAGATCGGCGAGGCCGCGGAGCTGATGGGCGTGGATCTCGCCGGCGGGGATGCGCAGCCGGATCATGAAACTATTCTGCGCCGGCGCGACGTGGAAGAGGCCGTGGAACTTGAAGCGGAACGCGTCGGCTTCGTTGGGGAATTGGTCGGCGTCCGCGTGGGCGCAGAGTTTCTCCCAAATCTCGAGCGAGTCCTCCTCGAGTTTCCAGCGCTCGGGCTTCGAGAGTTCGGAAATGGGCGTGCCGAAGACGGTCTCCTCCGTCGCGGCGGCGCTGGCGGCACCCGTCGGCGCACCATCGACGGTGACGCCCACGAGGGGCGACGCGTTCAACGCGCCGGCGAGGAAACCGCTGAGGTATTCCTTCTGCTGCTCGGTGAAGCCTCCGGAGCTGGACGCGGTGGGGAGCATGGTCGCCCGCATCCCCAGCGCCGCTCATGCCAGCGCTCCAAATCGGAGCCGTGGGTCGCGCGCAAAGAATTCATGCTCGAATGAGCGGGACTCATCGGACGCCGCTGCGCCCCGAACCGCAATGAGCCCGGCTCACGGTGGCGCGGGCGTCAGGACCGCTCGATGAGCTTGGTGGGCCAGAGGCAGTAGCTCGGAGACGCGTCGCGCGCTG
Source organism: Candidatus Didemnitutus sp. (assembly GCA_041906465.1). Lineage (GTDB taxonomy): Bacteria > Verrucomicrobiota > Verrucomicrobiia > Opitutales > Opitutaceae > Didemnitutus. The sequence goes on from JAYRJE010000010.1 coordinate 209,115, forward strand.
TCGGGGGAAAGGCGATCGGCGGCGGCAGGTTCGTGGCCGGCGGAAGTTGGGCTGCGCGGTGGGCGAGGTCCTGGTCGAGCGGCCCGAAAATCCGGTCGGGGCCGAGATTCAGCGGATGCGATTCGGGCTGCGACGTCATGCCGCCCCGCTAGCTGTCCGCGTGCCAGCGCAACTGGCAACACCAGCGACGACACATTGTCACGCGCCTGTAACCGGGCGCCGCCGCTGGCCCGAGTTATTTGCCCGAAGAGCGCCGCGCGAGCGCCGCGGCGAACGCAGCGGCCGGGCCCCACCAGCCCCGGCGGCGCAACGCGGCCGCGAAACGCGCGGGCTGGAAGAGCGAGAGCAGCGCGAAAAGCACGGCGCCGACCGCCACGACGCGCGCGACGAGCCACGCCACGCTTTCCCACGAGCGACCGTTGACGAGCAGCACGAACGCGACCGCGACGAGCGGCAGCCAGAAATGCCAGCGGGCGAACTCGCGCGCGACCCGGCGCACCAACGGCGGGCGCGTCGCGACCGCAACGGAGGCCGCGGAGGCAAACGGAGCGGCAGCGGGCGTTTTCGCCGCCTCGCGTTCGAGCACCGAGCGCAGCGCGCGCGGCGGCGCACGGAGCTTCCACGCAACGAGCGCCGCACCGCCGGCCATGAGCGCGTGCAAAGCCGCCCATGCGGTGAGCAACACGGGCATCGCAGGCGCTTGAATCTGCCAATTTTCCGCGAGCCAGCGCACGACCTTGCCGTAGGCCTGCACGAGATCGTCACCGAGCAGGAGGTATTGCAGCAGGAAACCCTGCAGGGCAGCCCACGCGCCGATCAACGCGCCCCCGAGAGCCACGGAAATAAAATTCCAGCCGAGCAGCTGCACGGCGCCGCTGAAAAGCGTGCCCTGCATGGCGATCGCCACCATCGGGCGCACGCGGCCACCGCCGGGCGAAAAGGCCTTCAAGCCCGCGGAAATGAATGCGACCCACGCGACGCGCCCGGGCGGATTCAAGCGCGCGGAGGCGAACGTCAGCGTCGCCGCCTGCATGCTGCTGAGCGTCGCGCCGCGCAGCGGTATCTTCAAAGAGTGCAGCGCGGAGCCCAGCGTCATCTCGATCGATCCGGCCGCGCCACCCCACAGGCCGACTTGCGTCCATTCGCCGAACTCGGCGCAGGCCTGGCGCAATCGTTCGGTCGTCGCCGGATGCGCAGCGGCGAGGCAGAGGTCGAATTTGCGGCCGAGGCGCACCTCGATCTCGGAGACGTAACCGGCGCGCACGGCGATGACGACAATGCGCGGCGCGGCGGCGGCGATAGCGGACCAGAGCGGAAACAAGCCGGCGCCTTCGACTTCGCAGCGACCGAACTCGTCGAGCACGAGCAGGTCGGCGGGCGGCTGGTCGCGCAGCGCTGTTGCCCACACGGTGAGGTAGGCGCGCGTTTCCTCGTGGAATCGATACGGCGGTTGCAGCGATTCATCGCGTTCGGCCCACGGCCGGTCGCCCGCTTCGCCGAGGATGTGCAGGCGATACGCCGTGGCGCCGCGAGTGCCGCGTGCGCGCTTTTCCGCGGGCGCCAGCAGCCCGGCGACGCGGTGGCCGCGCTGCTGGATCTCGGCCGCGAGCGCCGCGAGCTGGCTGGTGCGTCCCTCGCCGGGAGAACCGGTCAGGGCGATCAGCAGCGCGGGCTCAGGCGGGGTCGACATGCGCTGAAGCAATCACGAATGACGACGCAGACAAGCGTTCAACCGGAGTGGTGACGCGGCCGCGTTCAGACGTAAACAGGCGTGGCCGGCAGCAGCTTCGCGGGGCGCTCATGGCTGCGCTCCTCGAGGAACGAGATCAGGGTTTCGCGGCAACGGTAGTATTCGGGATCTTCGAAGAGCGTGCGACGGTCGCGCGGGCGCGGGAAGGGCACGGTCATGATCTCGCCAATCGTCGCCTGCGGGCCGTCGGTCATGCACACGACGCGGTCGGCGAGAAGAATGGCTTCATCGACATCGTGCGTGATGATCAACGCGGTGATTTGTTGCCGCTGCCAGACCTCGAGCAGCGCGTCCTGCAGTTCGGCGCGCGTGAGTGAGTCGAGCATGCCAAACGGCTCGTCGAGCAGCAGCATCTTCGGCGAGAGCGCGAAGGCGCGGGCCAGCCCGACGCGCTGGCGCATGCCTTGGGAAAGCTCGCCGGGTTTTTTGTGCAAGGCATCGCCGAGGCCGACGATCTTCAGGTAATATTCGGCGAGCTCGCGGCGTTGCGCGGCGGAATAGGCGAAGTAGACTTGGTTCACGCCGAGCAGGAGGTTGTCGAGCACGCTGAACCACGGCAGGAGGCAGGGCGCCTGGAACACGACGCCGCGATCGGGGCCGGGCTCGGTGATCGTCTTGCCGTCGAGAATCATCGTGCCGCACGTCGCGGGCGTGAGGCCGGCAATCATGGAGAGGACGGTCGACTTGCCACAGCCGGAGTGGCCGATGAGCGAGACGAATTCGCCGGGCGCAAAATCGAGGTTGAAGTCCTCGACGATCACCGTCGGGCCGTAGGCTTTGTGGATGCCGGTGAGTTGGAGGAGAGGTTCGGGCACGGAGGACGAGAGACTGAGGACGGATAGCGGATTACGGAGGACTGAGTCGGATCAAAGCAGCGGAGAGACCACGAAACACACGAAAGACACGAAAAGAGACCAAACCATGATGCCTGTCATTCTGAGCGGAGCGAAAAACCCGAAATGATGCGGTGCGTTCATGTCTGGATGGCTGGCTCGCCTTCGGCTGCACTTCGCTTCGCTCAGAATGACAGGTGCCGGGCATGGGGTTTCGTTTCGTGTGTTTAGTGTGTTTCGCGGTTAATCTCTCACGCGCTGGCGCAGGCGGCTTCGAGGCGGCGGCGGGCGTGCCAGTGGAAGAATGGGCGACCGCGAGCGGAGATGTCGGCGGGACGCAGCGCGGGCGGCGTCAGCGGCTCGCCTTCGGTCCGCCCGCGGCGGGCCTGGCCGATCTCGAGGAGACGTCCCGTGATGTGAGCGCGGAGGTGCTTGAACTCCGGATCGTGGTTGAGCGCCTTGCGGTCGCGCGGACGCGCGAGGTTGACGGCGATGGGCTCGGCGAGCGTCGCACCCGGACCCGTGGTGAGCGGGATGATGCGATCGGCGAGCAGGAGTGCTTCGTCGACGTCGTTGGTGATGAGGACGACGGTTTTGCGATCGCTTTCCCAGATGCGCGCCAGTTCCTGCTGCAACGTGCCGCGCGTGAGTGCGTCGAGCGCACCGAGTGGCTCGTCGAGCAGGAGCACCCGGGGATTCATGGCGAGACCGCGCGCGAGCGCCACGCGTTGGCGCATGCCGCCCGAGAGCTGGCGCGGCAGGCGATCGCGCGCGTGCGCGAGATTGACCATCGCGATGTGTTTCTCGACGTGCTCGCGGCGCTGCTCGGAGGGCCAAACGGGAAAGCATTGGTCGACGGCAAGCGCGATGTTTTCGTAGACGGTGAGCCACGGGAGCAGCGAGTAGTTCTGAAACACGACGCCGCGATCCGAGTCCGGCTCGGTGACGGTTTTCCCGGCGCACTTGACCGAGCCGGCATCGGGCGCAGTGAGGCCCGCAATGAGATTAATGAGCGTCGTCTTGCCTGAGCCCGAGTAGCCCACGATGGCGACGAACTCCCCGCGGCACACGGTGAGGTTGATGTCGCGGAGCACTTCGGTGCGGCCGCTGGCGGAGCGGAAGGATTTCGAAACGCCGGTGAGCTGGAGATAAGTTTCCGGCGCGGGATCAGCGGACGAGATGCGAAGCGGAACGGAAGGCATGGATGTGGGAGCGATGGCTCAGAATTTCACGACCAGTTGCGCGTAGCCGAAGGTGGCGTTGTCGGCGCGGCCGGTGGCGGCAAGGTAATCGCCGGCGTTGAAGCAGCTCCAACCGAGCAACACATCGTAGGGCGGGCTGGGCGACCAGGTGAGTGTCGCGTCGAATTCCTCGCCGGCTTTTTTCGGCAGCACGCCAGTGCGAGACGCGGCCGGGCGGACGATGGCGATCGCGTTGGCGCGATACCAGAAGTCCGTCGTGCGCGCCAACGAGAGCCAGTGATAATCGAGGCGCAGCACGGCTTTCTTGAGCGAACTGTCGACATGGATGAAGGGGCGCGCGCGGAACGTGACGGCGACGCTCTCCATGTTTTTCCACGAGAACGCGTCCATGTAGCCGTAGTGGAGGTGGTTCGTGTGAAAGAGATTCAGGAAGCCCTCGTTCTTCGTGTCGCCCGGGTTCTGGTCGCCGGAGGCGTAGTTGTATTCGAGGCCCAAGCGCGGGACGAATTTGCTGCGCTCCCACGTGTAGCCGGCCTCGGCGTGGAACGCGTAGGCGCGGTGGTCGAACCAATCGAAGCCGCGCACGGTCGTCGCCGGCAGGCCGGGGCGCGCCTCGCCCCACTGATACGCGCCTTCCACGATGTAATCGAAGCCCTTGAGCGGCGCGATGGAGATGTTCTGCGCGCGGAAGCCGAGCGTGTGGATTTTCTGGGGCACGTCGAAGGCGCGCACGTTGCCGTTGCCGAACGTCGGCGCGGGCACGGCGAAGTTCGCGAGTTCTCGGTTTTGCCGCGGTAGAGAAGATAGGCGTCGAGCTTCGTGTTCTTGATCGCGCCGGAGTTCTGCACGTAGACGCCGAGGAAGAGGTCGTCCTTGTCGGAGCGGTCGAGTGTGTAGTCCTTCACGCGATCCGGCGTCGTTTCGCCGGGTGTGACAACGGACGTGGCGAGGAAATCGAACGTCGTGCGCTGGTCGGCCCAGTTGTAGACGACTTTCGCCCCGTCGAAGACGCGCGCGTAGTTGTTCCACTCGAAGCCACCGACGAGTCGCTGATCAGCGTAGGCGAGCATCTGGCGACCGATACGCGTGGACCAGCCGGAGTCGCGCGGGTCACCGATATCGACGTAGAGCTGGCGGAGATCGAGGCGTGCGTCGCCCTCGGCGGCGTTCACGTAGAGAATGTTCGGGCGCTTTGAGTCGAATTCGCGCGCGTCCTGGAGCTGGCCGTAAAACGAAAGCGTGGGCGACACGGTGTATTTCGCACCGGCGCGGAAGCGCGTGAGCACGAAGGTGTCGTCGTTCACCGTGTCGGTGAGCGAATTGAAATCGAAGGTGTTCTCGCGCGCCTCGACGCGCACGCGAGCGTTGAAGTCGAGCGCGAGCTTGCCATCCGCAAGCGCGACCGGGTCGCCGAAGATGTAGGCGTGCGCCGCGGGGGCAGCCGCGAACGCGAGAGCGAGCCCGAGTGCCGCCGGCGCGGCGACGCGGCTTAAGTAACCTAATAGGTTACTCGTTGCTTCACGCCCCGAGTGAAGTCGGGCGCGGGCGCGTTTTGAATGGTAACCTATTAGGTTACTCGACGAGAGAAGGGAGCGGAGCGTGGTCATTTGCTGGGTGTTGGGTGTCGGGGCCGGTTTCGGACGAACGTGAACCGGAGCGCAGCAGCAGAAAAAAAGGGAAACGGGTCAGGTCGTGGCGCGGAGTTTGGCCTCCGCGAGGCTCATGAGGCGGTCGAGCACGAAGCCGATGAGGCCGATCGCGATCACGCACATGACGATGTGGCGGTAATTGAGGGCGTTGTATTCCTGCCAGAGGAAGCCGCCGAGGCCGGGCGCGCCGGTGAGCATCTCGACCGCCACGATCACGAGCCACGCGATGCCGAGCGAGAGGCGGAAGCCGGTGAACATGTAAGGCAGCGCGGACGGCACGATGATTTTCTGAAGCATCTGGAGCCACGAGAGCTTCAGGACCTTGCCGACGTTGAGGTAATCCTGCGGCACGGAGCGGACGCCTTGGGCGGTGTTGAGGACGGTCGGCCACATCGAGCAGAACGCGATGGTGAACAGGCCGGCGCCGTCGAGGCCCTTGAAGAGACCGAGACCGATCGGAAACCACGCGAGCGGCGAGATCGGGCGCACGATCTGGATGATCGGGTCGAACGCTTTGGTGAAGAGCGTCGAGAGGCCGAGGATCAAACCCAGCGGCACGCCGAGCAGCAGGCCGAGCGAGTAGCCTTTCGCGACGAGGTAGAGCGATTTCCAGGTGAAGCGCAGGATGCCCTGGTCCTGTTCACCGCGGTAGGCGAGCGGGTCGGTGATGTAGCTCTTCGAGTCGTGCCAAGTCTCGGCGGGACCGGGGAAGTAATTGCTGTCGTCCTTGCTTCGGTCGGCGACCGAGTAGAAGTGCCACGCGACGAGGAACAGCGCGAGCATGACGAGCGGAAGGATCAGCCAGTCGAGTTTGAAAGGTTTCATGGAAAGAAGCGGACAGATGTCAGATGGATCGCCACGGCCCGCGGCGCGGGCCCTCGCGATGACAAGGATGGTCGGGCGCGGACTCCGCTCCGCGCCGGGGCCGCGGCGGCGAAGGGATGGTCCGGCCCGCTGCGCGTCCGGTCTTCTCGCTTCGCTCGGAACGCCACCCTGCCGTTTGCGGCGCGCGCGTTCATCCTTTCAGCGCGTTCACCGCGAAGCTCTTCGCGTAGGCTTCGAGATCGCCGGCCGGATCGAAGGTCGTGCCGTCGAAGAGTTTCTCCGGCGCGTTGTCCAGGCCGCGGCCGGTGACGCCGAGCTCGGCCATCGCTTCGCTGTAGAGATCGTGGCGGCAGACTTGGTCGACGACCGCGTAGTCCGGCGCGCCGTTGACCATGCCCCAGCGGCGAAACTGCGTGAGCCACCACTTGCCGTATTTGGGCTGTGGAAAATTGCAGTTCCGCTTGCTGAAATGCATGTAGAATTCGTCCTGCTTCTTGCGACCGTCGCCGTAATCGTAGTCGCCGAGCAGACGGCCGAGGATGATTTCCTTCGGGCAATTGATGTAGGCGGGCGCCGAGACGATGTCGGCCATCTCGGAGCGGTTGTCCAAGTTGTCCATCCACTCGGAGGCTTCGTGCACGGCCTTCAGGATGGCCTTGACCGTCTTCGGGTTCTTCGTCGCGAACTCCTCGGTGAAAGCGAGCACCTTCTCCGGGTGATCCTTCCACATGTCCTGCGTGGTGAGCGCGGTGTAGCCGATGCCGTCGTCGATTGCGCGCGCGTTCCACGGCTCGCCGACGCAGAAGCCGTCCATCTTGCCGACGCGCATGTTTGAAACCATCTGCGGCGGCGGAATCGTGACGAGGTTCACGTCGGCGCCCGCACCGGCGGCGTCGCCCGGGTGAATACCGCCGCTGGCGAGCCAATAGCGCATCCACATCGCGTGCGTGCCGGGCGGGAACGTCATTGCAAACGTAAGTGGCTTGCCGGCTTTTTTTGCTTCGTCGACGAAGGGCTTCAGCGCGGTCGCGTCAGCGGCGACTTTGCCGCGGAAGGATTTTTTCAACGAAATCGCCTGGCCGTTGCGGTTGAGCATCCACGCGTAAACCATCGGCTTCTTCGGCGAGCCGAGCAGGCCCATCGTCGACGCGTAGGGCATGCCGATGAGCATGTGCGTCGCTTGGTTGTCGCCGGTCGAGAGGCGGTCGCGGATGACGGCCCAGCTGGCCTCCTTCGAGATCTTCGAACGGATGCCGTATTTTTTGAAAAAGCCTTTCTCGTGCGCAACGACGATGGGCGAGCAATCGGTGAGCGCGATGATGCCGAACTTCACGTCAGGCGACTCCGGCGCGTCGGAGGCGGACGCCGCGGTGGCGGCCCAAGAGCGATTGCCGAGCGCGCCAAACAGCGCCGCGGTGCCGGTGAGGAAGGCGCCCTGTTTTAGGAACTGACGGCGATCAAGCGAGCCGGGGGCGCGGGCGGCCGAGGAGCGAGGTGGAGGTGCGGACGTTTTCATGCGTGGGTGTGCGGAGGGCTTGGTGGTGCAGGTCTTCGCGGAAAATCTGTGCCGGCAGCGCGGCGGCCGCGGCACCGGCGGGCAGCAGGCCGGCGGCGACGAGTTCGGCTTGGAGGGCTTGGGCGCGGGCGAGCGTCGGAGCGTTCGCGCCGTGGGCGAACACGAGGAAATCGGCCGCGCGCTCGATGAAACCCTGGCCGGCGTCGAACTGGCCCGTGAGCGCCGGCAACAGCGCGGCGAGCGGGACGTTGAGCGCGCCGCGCTGGCTGAGCAGTTCGGCGAGCGCGGGGCGATTCGCCGGCTCGTCGCACCACGCGCAAGCTTCGTGCAGCGCGGCGATGAGACGGGCGTGCTCGTCGGCCCGCTCGGTGGCGAAGCTCTCGCGCACCATCAAAACTTTTTCCACGTGCCCCGGCGACAGCGCGGAGCTCCACGTCGGGCACCAGCCCGCGCCGGCGTGCACGGCGAGGGTGTTCCACGGCTCGCCCGCGCAATAGCCGTCGAGCGTGCCGGCGGCGAGGTTGCTGAACGTCTGCGCCGGCGGCACGACGACGATGCGCACGTCGCGCTGCGGATCGACGCCGGCGCAACGCAGCCAGTGCAGCAGCTGGAGGTGATGCGCCGAGTGGCGGAAGACGACACCGAGCGTGAGCTTGTGCTCGCCGCGCCGGCGCAGCGCTTCGTGGCGAAAGTCGGTCGGCGTGCGCACGCCCGCCTCCCACAGCCGCCGCGAGAGCGTGAGCGCGTTGCCGTGCAGATTGAGCACGAGGCCGGTGAGCACATCTGCGCGCGCGCAATCGAGGCCGAGGCGCGTGGACCACAGCATCGGCGCCGGCGCGGGAGCGGCATCGAGTTCACCGTGGATGATCTTGTCGCGAATGGTCGCCCAGCCGATTTCGCGCGTCAGCGCGACGCGCAAGCCGTGCTTCGCGAACAATTCCCGCTCGCGCGCGACGAGCAGCGGCGCGGCATCCGTCAGCGCGAGAAACCCCACGCGGAGGGTGGCGGCAGCGGAGCGCGGCAGGCGGACGTAGGCGTTCATTGTGTCATCAACTCAGCCGGGGCCGTGCCACGGGGTGGAGTTGGCCCGTCGATTGCTTGGCAAAGTTTTAATCCGGCGCATGAGCGCCGTTCATCCATGCACAAACCGCTCGACAGTCGTCAGCTCGCTGCGTTTGCCGCCGTCGCGCGGCGGCTGAGCTTCACGCAGGCGGCGAAGGACCTCTGTCTGACGCAGAGCGCGGTGAGCCACGCGCTCAAGGCGCTCGAAGACGATGTCGGCGCGCGGCTCATCGAACGCAGCGGCCGCCAGGCGCAACTCACGCCGGCCGGCGAGAAACTCCTGCGCCGCACCGAGGCGATCATGCGCGAGATGACCGCGGCGCGCGCGGAGCTCGACGAGAGTTCCGAGTGGGGCCAGGCGCGGTTGCGCGTCGGCGCGAGCACAACGGCGTGCCAGTATATTCTACCGACGGTGCTGCGTGAATTCCGCGAGAGTTTCCCGAACTGCGAGATCGTCATCCAACCCGGCGATCACGGACGGCAGGTGGAGTTGCTCAACTCCGGCCAGGTGGATCTCGCGTTGCTGCTCGCGCCGGGCGCGGGACGCGACACGGAGTTCGTGCCGCTGTTCGAGGATGAGTTGTGCTTCCTCGTGCATCCGCGTCACGCGTGGGTGAGCGCCGGCGAGGTCGACCGCGAGAATCTCGGCCGCGAGACGTTCGTGCTCTACAACCGCACCAGCCATACGTTTCAGTTGGTGAGCGAGTATTTCCAACGCGAGCGCGTGCCGCTCGCGCATGTGATCGAGCTCGGCAGCATGGAGGCAATCAAGGAGCTGGTGAAGATCGGCCTCGGTGTCGCGGTGCTGGCGCCGTGGATCGCGCAGGCCGAGCTGGCGAGCGGCGCGCTCGTCGCGTTGCCGCTCGGGAAACGCAAACTCACGCGCACGTGGGGCGTCGCTTACGCGAGCGATCGCACGCTTTCGCTCGCCGAGCAGACGTTCATCGGATTGTGCCGCTCGCTGACGCAGGAGTCGGAATTCGCGCAGCGGACGATGGGAACCAGCTCGGCGTAGCGCGTAAGCGCGGCAGGTGGGTAAGACGTCGTTTTGTTGGAGGGCCGAGCGCCGGAGGTGGCGCGCTGGTCGCGCCACTCTGCGCGAGCGCGGCGTGTTACGGACGAGTTGCGCGCACGCGCGCAGCCTACCTCGCTGCGAGCGGTTCGGCGCCGTGCAAAAAAAGCCGCGGGGCCTGGCGGCCACCGCGGCTGGTTCTGCACACACTTATCTGTCTGGACCCAAAGCTTAGAAGCGGACGTTCACGCCGGCGGAGTAGGTCATGTTCTTGTCGTCGTCGCGTTCGACGCCGAGCTGCAAGCCGACGCGGCTCGAGAGCCAGTAATTGCCCTTCATGCCGTAGTTCCAGGAGTCGTTATCGGAACCCTTGGTGATGTCCTCGTAGCGGACGTAGGGCGTCACCGTGACCGCGGAAGTGACTTCGATTTCCGCACCGACGCCCGCGCCCCACGCGAACGAGTCGTCGCTCGCGCCGCCGCCCTTCTGCCAAACCCAGCCGAGGCCGGCCTCGACGTAGGGCTTGAAGCCCGCGGAGGTCAGATAGGCGCGCGCGCCGGCCATGAGGTCGTGCTGCGTGATGCGCGTGCCGGCGAACTTGCTCGAGCGCGTGTAGCCGTATTCGAGGATGCCATCGAGGCCCTCGCGCAGGCTCTGGTTGCCCGCGAGCGAGAAGCGCGACGCGTGGACGCCGGTGTTGTCGAGATCGACGTAACCGTAGCCGAGCGTGGCGTAATTCTGGCCGAGGAGGCCGGTGGGTTTGGCGTCGGCCGGATTCGGCACGGCGACATTCGCGCTCTGCGCGAACGACGCGGAAGCGAGGCCGAGCGAAACCGCCGCGGCCAGGACGAAAGTTTTGAAGGAAGGAACGTTATTCATGGTTTGTTTTTGCTTGGTTGTGCGTTCCAACGGAGCAGGGCGGTGAAGCACGGCATGTTGTTGCGCACGCGGATGAAAACACGTTCGCGCGCGCGAAGTTCCGGCGGAAAATTTTCTGTCCGCACGGAACCTCGTGGTCGCCCTCCTGTCGGGCCGCCGCGTTTTTCCCACGGCTGGGACACCTGGCGCATCCGGCGCGAAATTTCGCCCGTAGTTTCCCGGAAACACGCGCCACTTGCGCCCACTCCGCGCGCGAGTAGCGTCAATCCACTCCCCTCCTCCACCATGAAGCTCGTTCGCCTCCTCCTCGCTCTCGCCGCCATGTTCTCCCTCACCTCCCTCTTCGCTGATTCACTGAAAGTGGGCGATGCCGCGCCCGTCGTCAGCGGCGTCACCGACAGCGGCGCCACGATCGATCTCGGCCAGCTTTATCAGCAGCACAAGTATGTCGTCGTGTGGTTCTACCCGAAGGCCCTCACCGGCGGCTGCACGAAGCAGGGCTGCTCGCTCCGCGACAGCAGCAAGGAAATCACCGCCTACGGCGCGACGATCGTCGGCGTGAGCATCGACCCGGTCGAAAAGCAGAAGGAATTCAAGGAGAAGAACAATTTCCCGTTCCCGCTGATCGCCGACCTGGACAAGAAAGTGACGCGCGCCTTTGGCCAAAGCCCGGTGATGTTCGCGTCGCGCGAGTGCTACATCATCAGCGGCGGCAAAATTGTCTACAAAGACACCGGCGTCACCGACAAGCAGGCGGAGAACGTCCTGGCGTTTCTCGCGGCGCAGAAGGGCTGAAGCGCGAGCGCTCGCGGTGCGTCAATTTCCAATGTAGGGCGGGGTCGCCGAACCCCGCCTTTTTTCGCGGGTGATGCCGCCCGATGCGGCGGGGTTCGGCGAGCCCGCCCTACATCAGGCTTCGGCGCGTGCCCAGCGATTCGCCAGGATGCCATTCACGAGCAACTGCACCGGGTGATAGAACATGATTGGCAGCAGGATCAGCGAAAGATCCGCGCGCGCGCCGAAAATCAACACCGCGAGCGGCACGCCCATTGCGAGCGTCTTCTTCACCGCACAGAAATAGCCGGCGATGAAATCCTCGCGGCTCAACCGCAGTGCGCGGCACGACGCCGCGATCAAAACCGACATGAAGACGAACAGCCCGAGCGCGAGCGCGAGCGTCTTGACGGTCACGTCCGCACCGTGGCGCTGCCACACGCGGTCCTGCACCGAATCGCAGAAGGCCGCGTAAACCATGAAGAGGATCGCGCCGTTGCTGAGGCGCGTGACCCACTTCTTGCGCGCATCGATCCACGCCGCCGCCTGCGCGCGGGCAAACGCGCCGAGCGCAAACGGCGCGAGCGTGAGGGCCGTGATCTTCAGCAGCAGCGGACCGATCGGCGTGGTCTGGCCGGTGGTGCGCATCAGCAGTTGCACGAGCACGGGCGTGAGCAGCACGCCGAGCACATTCGAAAATGCGGCATTGAACAGCGCACCCGCGGTGTTGCCGCGCGCCACCGAGGTGAACACGACCGAGCTCGAGACCGTCGACGGCAGCACGCAGAGGTAGAGAAAACCGTCGCGGATCGCGGCCGGCATCGCCGGCCACAGCGCGGGCGCGAGGAGATTCAGTCCGAGGCCGACGATCGGGAACACCACGAACGTGAATGCCTGCACGATGACGTGGAGGCGCCAGTTCGCCGCGCCTTCGCGCACTTTTTCAAAGGGCAGCGACCAGCCCTGGAGAAACAGGATCAGTGCGACGCCGGCATTGGTGAGCAGCTCCGGCTGCATCCAGCCACCGCGTGCACCGGGCTCCGGAAACAGGAACGCAAGGCCCGTGACGACAAGCAGGCCGAGCAGAAAGGCGTTGGCGCGGAGCCAGTTCATCGGAACGAAAGAAACCGCCGCTGGACCCCGATGTTCACAGATGAAACCACGGCCCAATCTACCCGACTTGGAGGAAACACCGTCGCCCCAATCGCCACCGTCGTCGAACCGCACGCTCCCCCGCATCTGTGTCCATCCGTGTTCATCTGTGGTTCAAAAACTAAAGTTCATCGTCATTCACCGGTGCGAGAATCTCGGCGCGCGGATCGAGTTTCGCCCGGGCAATCCAATCGTCGAACAGTGGCGCGCGGTCGAGCAGCGTGCGCGTCAAAGGCGCAGCGACGAGGTCGATGACCCGCAACGCGCCCTGCTCATCGCGCACGACGTTGCGGTCGTGCGTATCGGCCACGAGCCACGGCTCGCCGTCGAGAAAGGCCAGGCGTGGATGATCGCGGTCGGCGCGCAGGAAACGCGACGGAATGGGGATGAAGCGATCCGGATCGAGCCCCGAGACGTCCTGTTTTTCCGGCAGCGGACGACCGTAAGTCTGTTTGGCGACGAGCACACCTTCATGAGTGATGCCCGCAATCTCTGTCGGCATGCCGACGATGTGCGTGAGCCGGAGTTTCTCGAACAACCGCCGGTAGCTTCCCGGCACGGCCGTCGCGCGCAGGTGGCCGTGCTCATCCCAATCGAAACGAAAGGTGGCGCCGACATCACCGCCCTCACGGAACAGGAAAAACTTGTAGACCGAGCGCTGCGTATCGGCGAAGGCCAGCGCCTCCACGCCGCCGCCGATGCGGTGCAGGCGCGCGGTGTTGCTCTCGAACGGGTCGTCCGACTCCGAGTCGAAGCCGAAATCCTCCAGCCGCACCAGCGGCAGCGTGGCGCGAAACGACCGGATCGCCTCGCCGAACTCCGCCCAACGCGGTTCGGCCAACTCGAGCAGGCCTACTTCGTCTCCTTGGGCGACGACGAGTGCGTGGTCTTTATCTGTGCCGATAGCGCACTGCCTTGCCGCCGCGCCCACTTGATCGAGCGCCCGAAGTCGTTGCCCGTGACCGTCCAGAATCCGTCCCCATGCTTCGCCGCCGGGGAGCCGGGCGCCTTCGAGGAATGTTTCTCCTCCGGTGAAGGGGTCTTTTTGCATGGATCGGACACGCTTTTCACCGTGCGCCGGCCCCGGCGCGACGCAAAACGAAACTGCACGCAAGGTGTTCACAGCGCTTCGAGCGCATTCGTCAGCCCCCTCAGGAAGGGCGCGGACCGCCGCAGTCCTGCGGCAGTCGCCGGCGATTTCGGACCCGAGATTACGAGCAAGATGATGAGTAGGATTACGATTTGAGGGTGAAGGGGCGCCGGTCCGCGGCCAGAAACACCCCGCCGATCTGTAACGACCACCGGCTTGCTGCGGCTGACCGGCTGGATTGAGTCGCAATCCCGACGCTTGACACCCCCCCGCCCGTCCACTGACGTTGGCCCTCTTTTTTTAACAAAACCATGCAACCTACATTCCGTCCGCACCGCAAGAAGCGCGCTCGCAAGATCGGTTTCCGCGCCCGCAAGGCCACCAAAGGTGGCCGCAAGGTCCTCTCCTCCCGTCGCCGCAAGGGCCGCAAGCGCCTGACCGTCGTCTGATTTCCGTCCGCCGTGCCCGGCGCTGACACGCCTCCGCCGTCGCAGCGCCTCCGCGCTGCGCAGCGCGTGAAGCGCAATCGCGACTTCCGCGCCGCGCGCGAGCACGGTCGCCGCGCCGATTGCGGCGCGTTTCTGTTGGTGTGGCGCGCCCGACCCGCGCCGGACGATGCAACCCCCGCCCGCGTCGGCGTGGTCGCGTCCAAAGCCGCGGTCAGCAACACTGCCGTCCTCCGCAACCGCGCCAAGCGCCGGCTGCGCGAAATCTATCGCAAGCACCAGCATCTCGTGCCCGCCGGCCTCGACCTCGTGCTGACCGCCCGCGCCGCCGCGCTCCGCCAACCGTTCGCGGAAGTGGAGCAACGATTCATCAACGCCTGTCGGAAGCTGGCTCCCGCCACGCCACCTCATGCCTGAGCCGATCAACGCTGCGTTCCGTTTCGCCGCCCGCCTGCCGACGCGGGCCGTGGACGCGTTGCTCTGGCTCTACCAAAAACTCGTGTCGCCCGCCCTGCAGGTCGCCGCGCCGTCCTGCGGCTGCCGCTTCGCGCCGACGTGCTCGCACTACGCCCGCGAAGCGCTGCGCGAGCACGGCCTGCTCACCGGCCTCGCGCTGACCGTGCGCCGCCTCGCCAAGTGCGGCCCGTGGCACCCCGGCGGCATCGATCCGGTGCCGCGGAAAAAATTCTCCTGCGTCAAAGTCACCTCCCAGATCACGGCGGCCGAAAGCTGACCGCGGATCGCTGAAAGCTTCATTCATGGATAAGAAAAATACCGTCATCGGCGTGCTGCTCCTCGTGGCCGCCATGCTTGCCTTCTACTTCAGCGCCAAGTTCGCCCCGCCGCCTCCGCCCCCCGCGATCTCGTCGACGCCGGTCACGAGCCCCGTCGCCACCAACGAAGCGCCCGCCGCCGGCCCCGCGCACTCGCCGTCGGACACGACCCTCTCCGCCCCCAAGACGCCGAGCAACGCCCCCGCCGAATACGTCACGCTCGCCAACGAATTCGTCACCGTCCGCTTCACCACCGCCGGCGGCGCGATCGACCGCGTCGAGCTGAAGAAGCACGCCGCGACGCTCGACGCCAAAGGCAAGCCCTCCGCGGACGGCTACGTTCTCAACGCTCCGCAAGCCGCGCCCGCGTTGAGCTTCAGCAGCTTCCCCGGCGTCGACAAGGATGCCCGCTACGAACTCGTCTCGCGCACCGAGCGCGAAGTCGTCTACCGCACCGTCGCCGACGGCAAACTCGAGGTCACGCGCCGCTACGAACTCCTCGGCGGCACCGCCGGCGACCCGTATCAAGTCCGCCACGAGACGACCTTCCGCAATCTCGGCGATCAGGCGCTCCCGCTCCCGCGCACGTCGCTCAACCTCGGCACCGCCTCGCCGCTCGGCCCGCTCGACACCGGCATGTATGTCAACGCCGGCTACTACAACGGCGACAGCACGGAGTTCATCCAGCGCGACGAACTCGCCGGCGGCGGCTTCTTCACCTCGAAGCCCCCGATGCCTTTCCTCGACAAGGTCGCGCCCATCTCGTGGGCGGCAGTGAAGAACCAGTTCTTCGCCGCCATCCTCACGCCCGACGAGCCCGGCGTCGGCCTGCGCATCGAGCGCGTGAAGATCGACCCGCTGAAGCCCGCCGAAGACCGCACCGCCTACGCCGTCACCGGCGAGCTGCAGGTCGACCTCAAGCCGATCCCCGCCAACGGCACCGCCAAGTGGAGCGCCACTTACTTCGCCGGCCCGAAGGAATACCGCCGCCTCGCCCGCACCGACAACTTCAAGAAGAGCGAGGACAAGGTGATGAATTTCGCCCCGTTCTTCTTCAACAAGATCTTCCTCTCGCAGTTCTTCGGCCCGCTGCTGCTCACGTTGCTCACGTGGGTCCACGCGTGGATTCCGAGCTGGGGCTGGGCGATCGTCGTCATGACGATCCTGCTGAAGGTCGTCACGCTGCCGTTCACGCTCGCCGCGTCGCGCTCGGCCAAGCGCATGCAGAAGCTCATGCCGCTCATCCAGGAGTCGCGTGAGAAATACAAGGACAACCCCCAGAAGGCGCAGGAAGCGATGATGCGCATCTACAAGGAGAACAAGGTCAACCCGCTCGGCGGTTGCATCCCGATTCTCATCACGATGCCGCTCTTCATCGGTTTCTTCGCCGTGCTGCAAGGCGCCGCGGAGCTCCGCTACGCGCCGTTCCTCTGGGCCGTCGACCTCTCCGCGCCGGACACCGTTTACTCCTTCGGCGCCGTCACGCTGCCGCTGCTCGGCCTGACGCACCTGAACATCAACATCCTCCCCGTCCTCATGGGTGCGACGATGATCTACCAGATGAAGCTCACGCCGTCGCCCAACATGGACCCGGCGCAAGCCACCATGATGAAGATCATGCCGTGGATGTTCGCGCTGTTCTGCTACAACTTCGCCTCCGCACTCGCGCTCTACTCGACCGTCAACGCGCTGTTCTCGATCGGCCAGCAGATCTTCATCAACAAAATGCCCGAGCCCGTGCTGCCCGGCGCCACCGCCCCCGCCGGCGGGATGAAGAACGTGACGCCGAAGAAGAAGAAATGAAGAGCGATCAGCCGTCAGCTTTCAGCCTTCAGCTCCCGCTGAATTACCTGATAGCTGATCGCTGAAAGCTGACTGCTCGCCATGGCCGGCCACAACAAATGGTCCAAAGTCAAACGCCTCAAAGCCGTCACCGACGCGCGCAAGGGCAAGGTCTTCTCGCGCCTCGCGCGTGACATCACGCTCGCCGCCAAGGCCGGCGGCGGCTCGCCCGACGCCAACGCCCGCCTGCGCACGCTGCTGCTGAAGGCGCGCGAGTCGAACATGCCCGCCGACAACGTTGACCGCGCCATCAAGAAGGGCACGGGCGAATTGCCAGGCGTCGTGTTCGAAGAGATGACTTACGAAGGCTACGGCCCCGGCGGCGTCGCCTTCATCGTGAAGGTCACGACCGACAACAAGCAGCGTGCCGCGCAGGAGGTGCGCTCGATCTTCACGCGCTGGGGCGGCAACCTCGCGCAAACCGGCTCCGTCTCCTTCCAATTTTTGCATGCGGGCCAGTTCCTCATCGCCGCGGGCAAGACGACGGAGGACAAGTTGATGGAAGTCGCCCTCGAAGCCGGCGCCGACGACGTGATCACGACCGAGCAGGGCTTCGAAGTTCGCTGCACCGTGCATGCCTTCGACAAAGTCGCGCACGCGCTCGAGCAGGCCGGCATCAAGCCCGACTCCGCCGAAATCGCCTACATCCCCAGCGTGACCGTCCCCGTCACCGGCCTCGATCTCGCGAAGGCCATCGTGAAGCTCCAGGAATCGCTGGAGGAAAACGAGGACGTCCAAGCTGTCTTCTCGAACGAGGAGATGGACGAAGCGACCAGCGACGCCGCACACGGGTGAAGTTTCGCCGGTCTACAACCGGCGAAACTGCCGCGAGCGCTCGAGGTAGGGCGCGGACTCCGCTCCGCGCCGTGAATTTCCGGCGGCGAAGAGACGCGCCGCCCAGACCGTCGCGCGGCCGGGCATCGGGCTTCTCCCGCGGGCTCCGCAGCTCACTTCGCCCTCACACCACCGACGCCCGCAGCCGCATGAATGTCTCCTCGGCGCGCTCGACCGCGCCGTGAAACTGCTCCTGCGTGAGCCCGGCGGCCGCGAGCGATTGCGGCGCCGTGTTCGGATGATCGCCCGGCAGCCCGTAACCGTTCTGCGTCGCGACCGCCGCCGCGAGGTCCAGCAAGTGCACCACCGGCTCGGAGCGAACAATCGCCTCGTCGTGATGCTCGATCGCCAGCACGACGTCATGCGGCAGGTGCCACTGCTCGAGGATGGTCGCGCCGACTTGCCACGCATCCGTGCCCCAGAAGCGGTGCTGCCAGACGGCGAGGCTTTCCTCGCCACTCGCGTGAAACGGCACGACGGACAAATTCTCGCGCGCTGCCGCGCGCTCCAGGATGAGCATGCCGAGGCTGCGCAGCAGGCCGATGGTATAGCACGCGTGAGGGTCGAGTTTCGCGCGCTGGGCGAATTCCTCCATCAGCGTGGCCACGAACAGCGAATTTTCCCGATAGCGCGCGCTGCTCACGCCATGCAGCGGCAACGGCGTGTCCGCCAACTGCACCGAGGCGAGCGCGCCGACCAAGCGGTGCACTTCCACGAAACCCACGGCGACGACCGCGTCCTCGATCGCTCCGATCGGCTCCGCGCGCGCGTAGGCCGCGCTGTTCGCCATCCGCAAGAGACGCGAAACGATCGATGCGTCGCGCTTCAAAAGGGCGACGATATCCCGCGCATCCGTTTCAGGGGCGCGCACGAGGCGCCCGAGCTCCGCAAGCAAACGCGGTCCCGCGGGGAGTTGCTGCGCCAAGTCCTGGAGCAGCACCTCGGTAAACATGCCGGAGGTGGCCATATCAGCCTTCTATCGGCCGCTTTTACAACCGACTGAAGGCTAACCGCGCCCCGCCGCCGTCCCCGTCAGGCCCCCGGCGCCAGATGCCCGATCTGCCGGTTGAGCGATTTTTCGAGACTGCCGCACACCAGCTCGCACAACTTCGGAATCGTCGGATCGCTGATGCGGTAGAACACCTGCAAGCCCTCCTTGCGCCGCGCGAGAATGTGCGCCGCCGTCAGCGTCTGGAGGTGACGTGAGATATTCGCCTGCGTGCCGCCCGTGGCCTCGACGAGCTCGGTGACGTTCTTCTCGCCCTCGAACAGCGACTGGATCAGCCGCAGCCGCATCGGCTCCGAGAGCACCGCGAAGCGGGCGGCGACGAGTTGGAGGGCATCCTCGCTGAGGGGACGGTGCTTGGGCATGGAGCGCAGGAAACAGCCTCTTGACATCGTGGCAAGTATATGCGTCTATGCTCATATAAAGTCAATAAGCATTCTCGCCCTGCCATGACCACGCATCAGCTCATCCGCCTCCTCGCCGGTTTCGCCACGCTCCTCGGCGTCGCCCTCACCCACTGGGTCAGCCCCTGGTGGCTGCTCCTCCCGGCCTTCGTCGGGCTGAACCTCATCCAATCCGTCTTCACCGGCTTCTGCCCGCCCACGCTGCTTCTGCAAAAACTGGGTTGGGTCGACGAACGCGACGTGATTCACTGGGGCGGTCGGAACTGAGACGTCATGCCTGCTTGGTTTCGCTTTCTGCTCCCCGTGCTCGCCGGGGCCGCCCTCGGCGCGGCGCTGGGCTATTTCGGCCAGTGTTCCTCCGGCACGTGCCCGCTGACCTCCACTTGGTGGCGCGGCGCGCTCTACGGCGCCACCCTGGGACTCTTCATCGCGCTCGGCCAGCGCCCCTCGACTTCCTGACCATGAAATCGCTTGTCGCCGCGACCACTTGGTCGCTCCTCCTGCTCCCGCTCGCGGTCGCCTCGGCCGCGCCGTGGACCGCCGCCGACGCCGTCGCCACCGCTCTGCGCGAAAACCCCGACGCCGCCCTCGCCCGCCAGCGCATCGCGGCCGCCGAGGCGATGATCGAACAGGCCAACGCGGCTTGGCTGCCGCAACTCTCCGTCTCCGGCCGCTACACCGAGACGAACAGCCCGATGATGGCCTTCGGCTCCATCCTCAACCAGCGCGCGTTCAACTTCGGCCTCGATTTCAACCAGCCGGGCCGGATCGATAATCTCAACCTCGCCGGCACCGTCGGCTACAACCTCTACAGCGGTGGCCGCGCCACCGCCGGCCGCGCCGCGGCGCGCGCCGGAGCCCGCGCCGCCGAAGAGGATCTCCGTGCCGCCCACCAGCAGCTCGCGGCCGAGGCAATCAAGGCTCTCCTCAACCTCCGCAAGGCCCGCGAAGCCGTCTCCGCCATCGAAGCCGGCGTGCGCGCCTACGAGGCCGCCCTCGCCAATGCTCGCCTCCGCTTCGACGCCGGCCAGGTCCTCAAAGCCGATCTGCTCAGTCTCGAGGTGCAACTCGCCCAGACGCGCGAGCAACTCACCAGCGCCCGCCACGGCGCCGCGCTTGCGGAACGCGCATTCCTTTTCGTCCTTGGTCGCGACGCCCAGTCCAGCGGGCCAGTGGAGGTCGCGGCCGAGGACGCTTCTCTCGCCGCGCTCACCGTTCCTGCCGCCGCGAACAGCGTCGATCGCCCCGAACTCGCCGGCCTCCGCCAGCGCCTCGCCGCCGCGGAAAAGATGGTCGCCGTCGCCCGCGGCGCGCGCCGTCCGACGGTCAACGCCTTTGCCTCCTACCAATACGACCAAGGCTGGAAACTCGACCGCCACGCCGACAGCTGGCTCGCCGGCGTCTCCGTCGACCTGAACGTCTTCGACGGCGGCCAGACTTCGGGAAAAATTCGCCAGGCCGAAGCCGAGCTCGCGCAAGTGAAGGAAATGCTGCGCAAAGCCGAACTCGGCTTCGCCCTCGAAGCCGAACAGGCCCGCCTCGCCTACGACTCCGCTCGCGAACGTCTCGCCGTCAGCGCGCAAACCGTCGCGCAAGCCGAGGAAAGCGCCGCGCTCACGCGCGCCCGTTTCGAAAAAGGCGCCCTGCTCGCCGCCGACCTCATCGGCGTCGAAGGCCGGCTGATCGAAGCCCGCATGCGCCGCACCATCGCCGAAGCCGACGAGCGCATCGCCCTCGCCGAGCTCCACCGCGCCCTCGGCCTCATGCCGCTCGGCCAACCCTGACCCTTTAACGACCATGAAACTCCCCTCCACCGTCCTCCTCCTCGCTCTCGCGTTGCTGGCCGGATGCTCCAAGCACGGCGCCGAGTCCGCCACCGCGCCCGCACTGCCTAGCGCCCGCGTCAGCGTCACCCAGGTCGCCGCCGTCGACGCCCCCGTCCTCACCGAAGTCACCGGCACCGTCCGCCCCGCCGAGCGCGCCACGCTCGCGGCGAAAGTCATGGGCACGATCACCGAGCTGCCCGTCACGCTCGGCCAACGCGTCGCGGCCGGCGACGTCTTGCTGAAAATTTCCGCCGCCGAAATCTCCGCGCGCGTTGCCCAGGCCCGCTCGCAATTCAACGTCGCCCAACGCGACCTCGCGCGCGAACGCGACCTCCTCGCCAAAGGCGCCAGCACCGCCGACATGGTGCGCGGGCTCGAGGACCGCTTCGCCGGCGCCGAGGCGATGGTGCGCGAGGCCGAGACGATGCTCGGCTACACCGAGCTGCGCGCGCCGTTCGCCGGCACCGTCGTCCGCAAATTCGTCCATGCCGGCGACCTCGCCGCGCCCGGCCACCCGCTCCTCGAAATCGAGGGCGGCGGCGATCTCCAGATCGAAACCGGCATCCCCGATTCGCTCGCCGCGCAGGTGAAGATCGGCGACGAGCTCCTCTTCCAAACCGAGGCCGGCACCTCGCTCCGCGCGCGCATCGTCGAACTCTCGTCCGCCGCCGACGCCTCTGCCCGCACCGTCACTGCCAAACTCGCCGTCGCCGCTGACGCGCCCGTCCGCTCCGGCCAGTTCGTCCGCGTGCATGTTCCCTCCGCCACCGTGCGCACCATTCTCGTTCCCGCCAACGCCGTCAGCGCCGCCGGCCAGCTCGAGCGGGTGTTCGTCGCCGTCAACAATCGCGCCGAACTCCGTCTCGTGAAGACCGGCAGCACGCACGACGGCCAAGTCGAAATCCTCGCCGGCCTCGACGCCGGTGAAACCGTCATCGTTCGCGCCCCTGCCGGACTGCGCGAAGGTCAGCCGCTCGAGATCGCCCCATGAGCACCGCCCCCCGCCACTACGGCATCGCCGGCCGCACGGCCGCGATGTTCATCGATTCGAAGCTGACGCCCATCGTCGTCGCCGCGTCGCTCCTGCTCGGCCTGTTCGCGGTGCTGATGCTCCCGCGCGAAGAGGAGCCCCAGATCAAGGTGCCGATGATCGACGTCATGGTCGCCATGCCGGGCGCCAGCGCACCCGAGGTCGAGAACCGCGTCACGCGTCCGATGGAAAAACTCCTCTGGGAAATCCCGGGCGTCGAATACCTCTACTCCACCGCCAGCCCGGGCGGCAACCTGACCATCGTGCGCTTCAAGGTCGGCACCGACCTCGAAACCGCGCTCGTCCGCCTCAACCAGAAACTCCAAACCAACTTCGACCACATTCCGCTCGGCGTCACGCCGCCGCTCATCAAGCCGCGCACGATCGACGACGTGCCCGTGGTCGCGCTGACATTCCACAGCGCGCGCTACGATCACTACACACTGCGTCGCATCGCCGCGCAGGTGGAGGAGTCCGTCAAAGCCATCCCGATGGTTGCCGAGACGACGATCATCGGCGGCACACGCCGCCAAGTCCGCGTGCAGCTCGACCCGAACGCCCTCACCGCGCGCAACCTCGCCGCGTCCTACCTCGTGCCGATGCTCCAGCAGGCGAACTCGCAAACGCACACCGGCGCGCAGTCGTTCGCGAATCAAGAAACCCTCCTCCAAACCGGCACGTTCCTCCGTGACGCGCGCGACGTCGGCAACGTCGTCGTCGGCGTCCACGGCGACCGTCCCGTCTACCTCCGCGACGTCGCCACGATCAGCGACGCCGCCGAAGAACCGAGCAACTACGTGCTCTTCGGACTGGGCGCTCGCGCCGCGTCCGAAATCGAAAATCGAAAATCAAAAATCGAAAATTCCGAACAACCCGCCGTCACGCTCAGCCTCGCCAAGCGCCCCGGCGCCAACGCCGTCGAGGTCGTCGCCGCCGTGAACGAGAAAATCGCCGCGCTCCGCGGCACGACGATCCCCGCCGACGTCGAGGTCACGCTCACGCGCGACTACGGCGCCACCGCCGCAGAAAAATCGAACGAACTCCTCCTCCACATGGGCATCGCCGTCTTCGGCGTCGCGATTCTCATCATGTTCTTCCTCGGCTGGCGCGAGTCGCTCGTCGTGCTGCTCGCGATTCCCGTGACGCTCGGCCTCACGCTGCTGGTTTTCTACCTCTACGGTTACACACTCAACCGCATCACGCTCTTCGCGCTGATCTTCTCCATCGGCATCCTCGTGGACGACGCGATCGTCGTCGTCGAAAACATCGTCCGGCACATGAACCTGCCGGGCTGCCGCCACCGCCCGCTCATCGACGTTGCCATCGAGGCCGTCGACGAGGTCGGCAACCCCACGATCCTCGCCACTTGGGCCGTCATCGCCGCCGTGCTGCCGATGGCGTTCGTCAGCGGCATGATGGGGCCTTACATGCGCCCAATTCCGATCGGGTCCAGCGCCGCGATGCTCTTCTCGTTGCTCGTCGCGTTCGCCGTGACGCCGTGGGCCGCGCTGAAAGTTCTCCGCGGCCACCACAACCAGGACGGTCACACCACTGAGTTCGTCCCGAACGCCGCCGAAGACGCCGACGCGATGCCCGACACCGCGTTCACGCGTCTCTACGCACGCTTCATGCGTCCGCTCCTCGAGCATCGCTCCTGGCGTTGGGCGTTTCTCGGCATCGTCGCCGCGCTCACCGTTGGCTCGGCCGGTCTCGTCGGCCTCGGCGCCGTGAAGGTCAAGATGCTGCCCTTCGACAACAAGTCGGAGCTCCAAGTCATCATCAACCTCCCCGAAGGCACGACGCTCGAGCAATCCGCCCGCGTCGCCCGCGAGATGGCCGCCTCGCTCCGCACCGAGCCCGAGGTGCGCGACTATCAAGTCTACGCCGGCACGGCGTCGCCGTTTAATTTCAACGGCCTCGTGCGCCACTACTTCATGCGGCGCGGCAGCAACGTCGCCGACATCCAGGTCAACCTCGTGCCCAAGCACGAGCGCTCTGCCCAAAGCCACGACATCGCCAAACGCATCCGCCCGCGCCTCGAGCAGATCGCCGCGAAATACGACGCCGTCGTCGTTGTCGCCGAGGTGCCGCCCGGCCCGCCGGTCCTCTCGACGCTCGTCGCCGAAATCTACGGCCCGAGCGAGGAAGTGCGCCTCAAGCTCGCCGACAAGGTTCGCAGCATCTTCAAAGCCTCGCCCGGCGTCGTGGACGTCGACTGGTATGTCGAAGCCGAGCAGCCGAAGACGATTCTCCGCGTCGACAAGGCCAAGGCCGCGCTCCACGGACTCACCGAAGCCGCCATCGCGCGCACCGTGCAGATGGGCGTGCAAGGTTACCCGGTCACGCTTCTTCACGCTCCCGCCGAGCGCGAGGATGTTAATATCGTCCTCGAACTGCCGCGCGCCGCCCGCGCCCGCCCCGACGACATCCTCGCGCTCACCGTGCGCTCCGAGATGAATCCCGCCGCGCCGCTCGTGCCGTTGCGCGAGTTGGTCACCATCGAGCAGACGCGCTCCGAGCGGAACATCTATCACAAGAATCTCATGCCCGTGACCTACGTCACCGCCGACGTCGCCGGCGTGGTCGAGAGCCCGGTCTACGCGATCCTCGCGATGAACCAGGAGCTCGCGAAACTCAAAGGCACCGACTTCGGCGGCACGACCGACGCCGTGAAACTCTACAACGCCGCCATGCCCTTCGACGACCGCGAGCCCGCGATGAAATGGGACGGCGAGTGGCAGGTCACCATCGAGGTCTTCCGCGACCTCGGCCTGGCCTTCGGCGCTGTGCTCATCCTCATCTACATGCTCATGGTCGGCTGGTTTAAGAATTACTCCACGCCGCTCATCGTGATGACCGTAATCCCGTTCTCGCTCGTCGGCATCATGCCGGCGCACGCGGCGATGGGGGCGTTTTTCACCGCCACGTCGATGATCGGCTTCATGGCCGGCGCCGGCATCGTGGTGCGAAACTCGATCATCCTCGTCGACTTCATCGAGCTGCGCCTCAGCCACGGCCGCACGCTCGCCCAAGCCTGCATCGAGTCCGGCGCCGTGCGCTTCCGTCCCATGATGCTCACCGCGCTCGCGGTCGTCGTCGGCGGCCTCGTCATCCTCGCCGACCCGATCTTCCAAGGTCTCGCGATCTCGCTGCTCTTCGGCGCCATCGCCTCGCTCGTCATCAGCCCGCTCGCCGTGCCGCTCATCTACTACATGACCCACGCCGGCAAGCCGCTCACCTCACCCGCTGCACCCCAGTGCGAACTGCCCACCGGCAACCCTCCGACCGCATGAACTGGTTTCTCCTCTTCCTCGTCGCCTTCGTGCTCTTCATGGTCGTGCGCCAACTCATCGTGGCTCGCCCCGGCATGCCGCTCGAGGAGGCGAAGGCCGCGCTCAAAGCCGGCACCGCCATCCTCGTCGACGTCCGTGAGCCGCTCGAATGGCCCAGCGGCGTCGCGAAGACAGCCGCGCTGATGCCGTTCAGCGATCTCCGCGCCGGCGGCCCGCAATGGCGCGCTTTCCTCGAGAAAAACCGCTCGCGCAAAATCCTCGTCTACTGCGCCTCTGGCACCCGCTCCGGCATGGTCGCCTCGCGCCTGCGCAAGGAAGGCTTCGACGCCGTCAACGCCGGCTCGCTCCGCGACTGGGACAAGGCCGGCTGGCCGATCTGTTCGCCGAAGCAGCGCTGATCCATCCGCCGGCCTTCCCGGCACCCTCCTTTCCTATGAAAACCAACGTCGGCTTCGTCGATCGCGTGCTCCGCGCGGTCATCGGCTGCGTCATCCTCGGCGCGGGCTACTATTTCCAAAGCTGGTGGGGACTCATCGGCTTGGCGCCGTTGCTCACCGCCGTGATCGGCTTCTGTCCCGCTTACCTGCCGCTCGGCCTCAATACCTGCGCCAGGAAGGACAACGAATGACGCGGAGCCGGCGTTGCCCCGTGCCCTTCGTTGCGTTGACTTCCCGCGATGTGGCTCTGGGCCGAATGGATCGCTGATCGCGCCGTCGCCGCGAGCGGACTCGATGCCGCTCACGGCGCGGGCGCGGCGCTGCACTTCTTCGTCTACGACCTGCTCAAGGTCGTCGTGCTCGTCGCGGCCGTGTCGTTCGTCATGGCGCTCGTGCGCGGCGCGATCCCGCACGACAAGCTCCGCGCGAAACTCGAAGGCCGCGGCGGCCGCGTGCTCGGCTATCCCGCCGCGGCGCTCTTCGGTGCGCTGACGCCGTTCTGCTCGTGCTCGTCGGTGCCGATTTTCCTCGGCTTCGTGCAGGCGCGTTTCCCGATCGGCGTGGCGTTCGCGTTCCTCATCACATCGCCCTTGGTGAACGAGATTGCCGTGGCGATCATGGCCGCGACGTTCGGCTGGAAACTCGCCCTCGGCTACGCCGCGTCCGGCATCCTGCTCGGCATCGGCGGCGGCCTCGTGCTCGGCGCGCTGCGCGCCGAGCGCTGGCTGCACCCGAATGCGCAGTTCACCGGTGAAGACGATGATGAGCCATTGCCCGAAGGCTGGCGCGCGCGCCTCGTCGACGCCGCGCAAACCAGCGGCCGCATCCTGCGCAACATCGCGCCGTGGCTCGTCGGCGCCCTCGTGCTGGGCGCGGCGCTGCACGGTTTCGTCCCGGAAAACTTCTTCCAGTCGCTCTTCGCCGGCCGCGGTTCGTGGACCGTGCCCCTGGCCGCGCTCGCGGGTCTGCCGCTCTACGTCAGCGCCAACGCCACCGTGCCGCTGCTCGAGGCGTTCGTGGCCAAGGGCGTGCCGCTCGGCACCGCCCTCGCGTTCCTGCTCTCGGCCGTCGGCGTGTCGCTGCCCGAACTCGTCATGCTCCGCAGCGTGATGACCGTGCGCCTGCTGGCCGCGTTTTCCGCCGTGGTGCTCGTGGGGACGACGATCATTGGCTGGATTTTCAACGCGCTCCACTGACACGAGGGCGCGCAAAGCCAAGCCACGCGCTGAAGTCGGCAAAGAACGGCCAAACCGGACCCTGCCCGACGTTGCGCCGGCAGCAGGCATGATCTCGTTTGGAGGACGGTGAGACCGCGCGCCCATGCCGGCCGTCACCGCTCTCGCCATGCTCAACGTCCTCGACGCCCTCCACGACCGCCGCTCCATCCGCGAGTTCGAAGCCGAACCCGTCCCCACCGATCTCGTGCAACAGATCGTCGCAGCCGCCGGTCGCGCGCCGAGCTCGAAGAACACGCAGCCGTGGAAACTCTTCCTCGTGCAGGGTGCGGCGCTCGAGGCATTGCGCGCGGACTACCTCGCAGCCTTCGACGCCGGGCGCCCGGCCAAGCCCGACTACGCCTATTCGCCCAACCCGCTCCCCGAGGTGTGGACGGCGCGGGCTAAGGAGGTCGGCATCGGCATTTTTAAGCACAAGGGCATCGGCCGCGACGACACCGACAAGCGCCGCGCGCACGACCGCGAGAACTTCCGCTTCTTCGGCGCCCCGCAGGTTTTCTTCCTCGGCACCCAGGCTCCGTCGCCCGCGCCCGGCACGTTCATGGACTGCGGCTTCGTCCTCGACAACCTGATGCTCTCGCTCACGTCGCTCGGCTACGGCTCGTGCCCGCAATTCAGCGTGATGATCTACGCCGATCTGCTGCGGCAACATCTGCCGAACAGCGCCGGCACGCTTTTCATCGCCGCGCTACCCTTTGGCCGTCCGAAGGCGGGCAGTCACGTGAACACCTTCCAACCCGCGCGCCTGCCGCTCACGGACTGGTTTACCGTTGTCGGCTGAACATGCCGGCAGTCAAACTGCCGCCATGCCCGACTCCACGTCCGCCCCTTCCGCCTTCGGCGCCCCGTTCTGGGATGCGCGCTACGGCGCCGCTGACGGCTACGTCTTCGGCACTGAGCCTAACGATTTTCTGCGCTCGGTCGCGGAGCAGATTCCCGCCGGACCCGTGTTGTGCCTCGCCGAGGGCGAGGGCCGCAACGCCGTCTTCCTCGCCACGCGCGGACACGCCGTGACCGCGACCGACCTGTCCGCCACCGGACTCGCCAAGGCGCGCGCGCTCGCCGCGACGCGGGGCGTGCCCCTCGTCACCGAAGTGGCCGATCTGGCCGACTACGCCCTCACGCCCGGCGCGTGGAGCGGCATCGTCGCGATCTTCATGCACCTGCCACCGGAGCTCCGGCGCAACGTGCTCGCGCGCGCGACGGCCGGTCTGCGCCCGGGCGGCGTGTTCGTGATGGAAGCCTACACGCCGGCGCAGCTCGCCTTCGGCACGGGCGGTCCGAAAGATCCGGCCCTGCTGCCCACGCTGGCGCAGCTGCGTGACGAGCTGCCGGAGCTGAATTTCGACATCGGCCGCGAACTCGAGCGCGACGTGCACGAAGGCGGCGGCCACACGGGCCGCAGCGCCGTCGTGCAGGTGCTGGCGCGACGGCCCCACTGAACGTCGTCCGCGGTCGGGCCGCCTGCGATCAGGGCGTGCCGCGCTGCTGCCCAGCGCGCATCCGCCCGGCGCCGCAACCCAAGCCAGCCGGCCGGCCGCGCTCGTGTTGCCGTCCCTCGAAGGCCGCCAGGTGCCGCGCCGAAGCGTCGGCCAGCACGCGCGCGACTTCCTTCAGCTCCGCACTGTCGGTGCTCCCAATCAGCGTCTGCAGATCGGCGATGTCCTGCCGTTCGACCGCGGCTCCCGCGGCCAGCGCTTCGGTGGCGGAGCGCAAACCGCGAGCGAGCAGCTCATCGTAGCGTTGCTGCACGAGGGGCGACGCGAATTTCCCCGCGACCGCGGTGGGCGGCGTGAGGCCGGCGCGCGCCGCGAGCGCCCGCAACGCCTCTTCGTGGCGTTGTTCTGCACCTTGAATGCGCCGGAAGGGCCGCAACGCCCACTGCGCTTCCAAGGCGGCATAGATCTCGCGGGCCATCCGCTCTTCCTCGATCTGGAACAACAGCGCGTCGCGCGCCGGAGCACTGAGCGTGACGGGGGCGGTGCCGACCGCAGGACAGGACGCGTTGGCGGCACCGCCGCATGCGCGGCCCTTGCCGCCGCGGTAGGGTTGCGCCGCTGCGGTGACGACGAGAGCGAGAAAAGTGAAGACCAGGCGAGACGTATTCATGCCCGGTTAAACCCTGCTCCGGCCGCAGCATTACTC
Organism: Candidatus Didemnitutus sp.; assembly: GCA_041906465.1. GTDB lineage: Bacteria > Verrucomicrobiota > Verrucomicrobiia > Opitutales > Opitutaceae > Didemnitutus. Next base: position 238,130 of record JAYRJE010000010.1, read on the forward strand.
CGTGTCCGAAATTCGCCGGCGCGGTAATGGCGAAGGCCGCGCGGGGTTTAAGCTCAGCGAAAGGAAATCATGAAAACCAAATCAGCCCTCCTCGTCTCGCTCCTCAGCTTCGCGGTGCTCGCGACCACTTCGGCCTACGCCGCCGGCAACGGCCGCGGTGGTGGCGGCGCCAACCGTGGCGCCACGAATCCCGGTCGCACCGTCGGCACGCCGACGCCAAAGAAAGATGGCACCGGCGGCCCGGGCAAACCCTCCAATCCGACCTGCCCGCAAGACGGTTCGGGCCAGGGCGGTCCGCGCCGCTGAGCGCACTCGATCTCACACGAGAGGCGGAGCCGGGTGGCTCCGCCTCTTTTTTGCGCCAGTCGCCGCGCGACTCGCGCGAACGCCAATCACGCTCACGGCCGGGCCCGGTTGCGCAAAAACTCCTCCACCATCTTCCGCCGCTCGGCCACCCGCTCGCCCGGCGGCACCGCCTCCAGCCGGCGATGAATTTCCGCCCGCTGCGTCGCATCGGCCGATTGCATCATCTCACGCCAGCCGTCGCGCAGGTCGGCGGGAACCTGTCCCCAGCCTTGGCGCCAAGCCTGCCGCTCCGCGGCCGGGAGTTGCCGAAACTGCTCGATCTGCTCACGCAATTTGGCCCGCTCCGCCGGCGTCATGGCGCGAACGCGCACGATCGCCCGTTGCAGCTCATCGAGCTGCGCATTGTCGAGCGCTAAGAATTTTTCCAGCGCCCCCAATTCCCCGTTGGCAGGCGCAACCGGCGGTTGCGCCGCCACCAGCGGCCATCCGGTGAGCGCAAGACCGAGGATCGTTTTCAGCAGCAGCGTTTTCATGAGCGGGAAGAGTCGAGGTGGGTGGGAAATTCCAGGCAGAGCTCGCGCGCGGTGTCGTCGAGCAGCGGCGCGGCCCCGGCTAACTGCGCGTCGAGTTCGAGCAGGGCATCGAAGTCCGGCGGCGGAGAAGCGCCACGCGGCACAGCCACCCACAAAGCCACCGCGGCCGCCGCGGCCAACGGCAGGGTCCAGGGCCACCAACGCCGGGTCCGCACCGCGAATGGCGACCGCACTGCGCCCGGCGCGACCGCGTCGGCGAGTGCGGCCAGGCGACGCTCGAATTCCGGGGTGGTGCCGCGACAGGGCGCCGTCAGCAGACGGTCGAGGTCAGCATCGGAGACGGGGCGTTTCATGAGAGTTCCTCCATTTTTAGTTTAAGTTCCTGCCGCGCGCGGTGGACGAGCACGCGCACCGCGTTCGGGTTCGAGCGCAGGGCGAGCGCGGCTTCCTCGTAGGATAATTGCTGCTGCACGATCAGCAGCAGGGCGGCGCGCGATTTCGGCGGCAGTTCCACCAGTGCGCGCTGGAACACCTCCTCCAACTCGGCCAGCCGGGCGCCGTCGGACTCCGCTGCGACCACGTGGTCGAAGGCCGCGGGCGCGGTGGCCTCCGCCGGCTTGCGCTGACGGCGCCGCAGCTCGTTCAGCGCCAGGCGGTGCGCGATGCCGAACACATAGGTCGAAAAACGCGCCGTCGGGGCGTAGTCCGGCGCGGCCCGATGCAACCGCACAAATACTTCCAGCACCAGATCCTCCGCCTCCGGCCGTGCGCCCAGCAGGCGTTGGAGAAAGCTCAGCAGCGGCAGTTTCCACCGCGCCATCAGGCAGCGCATGGCCGCGCTGTCTCCGGCGGCGATCCGGCGCATCCAGACCGTCTCCTCCGCCTCGGCGGGCAGGGAAGGGACGGAGGAAAAGGGAGCGGCCGACAGCATGCGTTGAACGGTTAAACCCCGCCGGAAGCCGGACGTTACCGCGCGCGGCAGCCGTAAGGCGGATTAATGTCTATGAGCATTTGCGCATATAACTAGTATTGCGCAGCGTTTCCGCAAGCCCTGCGCAGCGCCGGCCCGCCCGATCTGCGAGAATGCGGCCGGATCAGCCCCGCCCGATCCCCACCCCCAATGAATACCCTGCGCTCCCTTCTCCCGCTCGCGGCCACGCTCGCGGCAGTCGGTCTCACGAGCCCGCTGGTCGCGACCAACGGCATGAACATGGAGGGCTACGGCCCCATCGCCACGGCGATGGGCGGCACCTCCATGGCCTTCGACAACGGCACCGCCGCCGTCATCAACAACCCCGCCACGCTCGGCCTGATGACCGAGCGCGCCCGCCTCGATGTGGCCCTTGGCGTCCTCGGGCCCGACATCACGGCCACGAGCCCGGCTGGCGCGGCCGCCGACTCGGAGCTCACCGCCTTCTACATGCCGGCATTCGGCTACGCGCGCCGCTCGGGCGATCTCACCTACGGCCTCGGTGTGTTCGGCCAGGGCGGCATGGGTTGCCAATACGACGCCAGCTCCTGGCGCGGGCTTGGCTTCGGCCTGGAGAACCGCACCGAGGTCTCCGTCGGCCGCGTGATCGCGCCGCTCTCCTGGAAGGTCAACGACCGCCTGCACGTCGCTGCCACGGCCGACTTCCTCTGGGCCGGCATGGACCTGAAGATGGCGATGAGCGGCACGCAGTTCTTCGACCTCGTGATGCCGAGCAGTCAGCAATTCGGCCGCGCCTCGGGCACGATCGTCCAGAGCTTCAGCGGCATGATGGCGACGCTCCCCGCGGGCACCAACGTCGACTACGCCTACTTCAATTTCTCCAACGGCAACGCGATGACTGGCGAGGCGAAGGGTTACGGTTACGCCGGCAAGATCGGCGTCGTCTATCAAGCGACGCCGCAACTGACGCTCGGTCTCACTTATCACACGAAGTCCGCGCTCAACGACCTGAAGACCACGCGCGCCGCCATGAGCTTCCAGCTGAACATCCCGGGCATGGGCGCAATGGCGCAGACGCTCAACGGCGAGATGAAGGTGAACAATTTCGAGTGGCCCGCCATGCTCGGCGCCGGCCTGGCCTACCGCCCGAACGAGCGCTGGCTCATCGCCGCCGACCTCCGCCAGATCTACTGGGCGAGCGTGATGAATCAGTTCGCGATGACCTTCACAGCGTCCGGCGCCACCAGCAACGGCTCCTTCGCCGGCCAGCAGCTCAACGCCGTGCTCTTCCAGAACTGGGACGACCAACTCGTCGTGCAATTCGGCGCCGCCTATCAAGCGACCGACCAACTCACGCTCCGCTTCGGCGGCGCCGCCTCGAGCGACCCGATCCCGGACAAGTTCCTCAACTGCCTTTTCCCCGCCACCATCGAGCGCCACCTCACCGTCGGTTTCGGTTGGAAATTCAACGAGCGCTCGAGCGTCGACGTCTCGTTCACCCACGGCTTCGAGGTCGGCAAGACCAACGGCTACGGCATCCGCATCACCCACGCCCAGAACAACGCGCAGCTGATGTATAGCTACCGGTTCTGAAGCGACCCTTTCCACCCGCGCTCAACAACAACCCGCCATGAAAAACTTCGTCATCCTCGGCGCCGGCACGGCCGGCACGATCATGGCCAATAAACTGGCCCGCGCTCTGCCCGCCTCGCAGTGGCGCATCACCGTGGTCGATCGCGACAACGACCACCCCTACCAACCCGGCTTCCTCTTCGTGCCGTTCCACGGCTATGAGCCAGGCGAACTCGTCCGCTCGCGCCGCAAGACCCTCCACCCGCGGGTCGATTTCATCGAAGCGCTCATCGAGCGCATCGAGCCCGACCATAGTCGCGTGCACCTGAAAAACGGCGCCGTGCTCGCCTACGACTTCCTCATCATCGCCACCGGCACCCAACCGGTCCCCGCGCAAAACGAAGGCATGCTCGGCGACGAGTGGCACAAGTCCGTCGGCGAGTTCTACACGCTCGAAGGCTGCACCGCCCTCCAGCGTCAGCTGGATCAGTTCACCGGTGGCCGTCTCGTCGTGAACATCGCCGAGATGCCGATCAAATGCCCGGTCGCGCCGCTCGAGTTCGCGTTTCTCGCCGATGCCTACTTCCGCGCCAAGGGCATGCGTGACCGCGTCGAGATCGACTACGTCACGCCGCTCCCCGCCGCCTTCACCAAGCCGAAAGCCGCGGAGCTGCTCGGCGGTTTCCTCGACCAGCGCCGCATCCACCTCACGGCCGACTTCGCACTCGGCCGCGTCGATCAGGAAGCGAAGAAAATCTACTCGTGGGACGAACGCGAAGTCGCCTACGACCTGCTCGTCACCGTGCCCACCAACATGGGCGATCCCGTCATCGGCGCCTCCGGCCTCGGCGACGAGCTCAACTACGTCCCGACCGACAAGCACACGCTGATCTCGAAGGTCGCACCGAACATCTTCGCGATCGGCGACGCCACCGATCTGCCCTCCTCGAAAGCCGGTTCCGTCGCGCATTTCCAGGCGGACGTGCTCACGGAAAACATCCTCAGCATCGTCGCCGGCCGCGCCCCGGAAGCGAAGTTCGACGGTCACGCCAACTGCTTCATCGAGTCCGGCGACGGCAAGGCGCTGCTCATCGACTTCAGCTACGACGTCGAGCCGCTGCCCGGCCACTACCCGTTGCCACACATCGGCCCGATGTCGCTGCTCAAGGAGACACGTCTCAATCACCTCGGGAAGCTCATGTTCAAATGGGTTTACTGGAACATGCTCCTCCCCGCGCGCCCCATGCCCGTCGGCCACGCTTTCAGCATGACCGGCAAGAAAACCGCCGCGTAACCCACCCCGCGCACGTTTCTCTCCACTCCAATTCCCCACCTCAACTCAACCACCGCCATGCCCACCCGCACCCTCAACAACAAACCCATCGAGTTCGACGCCGAAGGGTTCATGACCAACTACAAAGACTGGGACCTCGAGGTCGCCAAAATCATCGCGACCGAAGAAGGCATCCCCGCCCTCAACGACCGCCACCTCGTCGTCCTGAACTTCATGCGCAAGGAATTCGAGACGAAGGGCGACGGCCCGAGCATGCGCAAGCTCACCAAGGAGAGCGGCGTGCCGACGAAGGAGCTCTACGAACTCTTCCCCGGCGGTCCCGCGAAAAAAGCCGCGAAGATCGCCGGCATCAAAAAACCCCACGGCTGCATCTGAGCCGTCAGCCAATCGTTCTCGTTCCTCGTAATCCTAATCGTTCTCTCGGCCGCAATCGGTTCGGTCCCGGCCAGACCGAGAGAACGAGAACGATTACGAGAAAGAGAACGAGCCTCCCTGCGGCCCTCGCCCCTCATCCATCCTCATTCATCCCTTCCTCTCCCCCATGTCCTCTCCCGAAAAAATCAAAAAGGTCTCGATCATCGTCTCGCGCGGTTCGCTCGATGGCGTTTATCCGGGACTCATCATGGCCAACGGCGCCCGCATGGAGGGCATCGAGGCCAACCTCTTCTTCACCTTCTTCGGCCTCTACGCCGTCCTGAAAAAATACCAGGACACGTTGAAGATCGCCACCGTCGGCAATCCCGCCATGCGCGTGCCCGACGCGAAGGGTTTCCCGCTGCCCACGATTCTCGGCGCGCTGCCCGGCATGTCCGCCTTCGCCACGAAAATGATGCAGAAGGAAATGGAGGCGCTCGATATCCCGCCGGTCAGCGAGTTCACGCAAATGATCGCCGATGCCGGCGGCCACCTCTACGCCTGCAAGGCCACGGTCGACATGTTCCACCTCACGAACGACGACTTCGTGCCGCACATGGAAAAAGTTCTCACCGTCGGCGATTTCTACGAACTGGCCGCGGGCGGTCAGATCATCTTCACCTGAGCGCAGGTGGGTGGCGCGGCGTTCGCGCGCCGCGCTCACATGGCGGGCCCTGCCGAGTTCGCGCTCGGCGGGGCCTTACCGTTTGAGAGTAGCGGGAGCTTCCAGCTCCCGTTTTATCGCGCGTTTCCCCCAACACGGGAGCGGGAAGCTCCCGCCACTTTGGAAAACCCTTCGCGGCTTCGCGCTTGGAGCTTTCAACGCACTGCGCATCGGTTGCCGCGCATTCCCTGCGTAGGCAAATGCCGTGCGCGGGTGTATCATTTCCCCATGAAAAACATCGCCTACCCCGCGGTGTTCGCCTGCCTGTGCGCCTGGCTGTGGGCGCAAGAGCCCGCGAAACCGGAGCTGAAGTTCGCGTGGGCCCCCGAGGACGATCCGATGACCGACACCGTGCGCTCCGCCGGCGACAAGCTCATCGATCGCATCGGCGGCTCGCTCCTCGTCGAGGTCGATCGCGTCCTCGCCACCAAGGGACTCGATGAAGCCGTCGAGCTGATGCACTTGAAATCCCTCGCGCCCCCCAAGCCCGTTCCCGGCAAACCACGCGTCACCGCCATCAAACTGACCAGTCTCCGCGTGCGCGCCCCGAAGAGCACGCCCGACGAAGCCGACTTCGCCGCCCTCGATCTCGTCCGCATCGCGCTCAACGCCGGCGAAGCGCCGCCGAAGATCGTCGTGCAAAAAGTCGAGGCGCCCGCGGCGCCGACCGAGTGGCGCGTTTATCGTCCGATCGCGGTCAGCCCGAAATGCCTCCTCTGCCACGGCAACACCGACGCGCTGCAGCCGCAGGTCCGCTACCTGCTCGAGCGCCACTACCCGGAGGACAAGGCGAACGGTTACTCGGCGTGGGAATGGCGCGGACTCATCCGTGTCTCCTACGAAGCGCCACCCGCCGCGGCACCGCCGGCCAAGACAAACTGAAGAACGCCCCGCCGCGCGCCGGTCTTGCCTCAGCCTGAGCCGTGCCTGAGAAAAGCCGGCCGATGGTTGTCGTCACCCTGCTCTCTTTGTGCGCCTGCGTGTTCGCGCTGCTTTTGGCTGCGCGTGTGGTGTTGCGCCCGAGCGACAATCCACCAGCGGCGTGGTCGCTGGCGCTTTACCTCGTGAGCGTGAGCGCGTTCGTCGCCGACCAGATCGCCTACTCGCAGGATTGGTTTGCGCAGTTCCCGCATGCGTTCGCCGTGGCGAATCCATTCATCGTTGCGATCTTCCCCAGCCTCTACCTCTACGTGCGCGGCGTCACCCATCCGACCACGCGCTGGTCGCGCCGGGCCCTGGCGCATTTCGCGCCGCCGCTGGTCGCCCTCCTGAGCGAGCTGCCCACTTACTTCCTCAGCGCCGACGAAAAACTGGCTGCGGCTCGCGCACAAGTTGCCCGCGGTCAGGCCTCCGGCGAAGAGCTGGTCCTGCTGCTGCTGCTCAACCTTTACGCCCTCACCTACCTCGCACTCACGTGGCGCAGCGTGCACGCGGGCCGCCAACGCCTGCGCGAGAGCGCCGAGGAAGGACGCGCCCAATCGTTCCGCGGACTGGAGGCGTTCGTCATTTTGATCACGCTGCTGACTTTCGGGAGCGCGATCCTGGATTTCACGCCGTGGCGCTTCTCGGGCAGCCTCGCCGTGGCGCTCGCCGCCGTCGTGACCGGGTTCACCGCGTTCTGGTTGCTCGCCGACCACGAACCGCTGCTGAAAGCGCGCGCCACCACTCGCGCGGCGGCTCTGCTCACTGCTACGCCGCCGGTCGATCCTGCTCCCGTCGCGGAACTCAATTCGGCGAGCGCACCGCCACGACCCGCACCCCATTCCGACCCCGTCGCGTTCCCCGAGCCCGTCGCCATCGCCGATGCACCACCGGCCGCCCCGGGCCCGGTTGAGCCGGCACGCACGCTCCGGCCAGCCGAGATCGAGCGGTTGCAACGCCGATTCGACAAGCTTCTCGGCCAGGAGAAGGTCTACCTCGACGCCGACCTCTCCCTTCAAGCGCTCGCGGATCGCGCCGAGACGACCCGCCACAAGACCTCGGCCGCCATCCGCGAGATTTACGGCCTCACTTTCTACCAACTCATCGCGCGCCACCGCGTCCAGGAAGCCGCCGCCCGCCTCCGCACCAAAGCCGGCGCGAACCGCAACATCTCGGACATCGCCTTCTCCGTCGGCTTCAACACCCTCTCCGCGTTCAACACCGCTTTTAAGGCCGAGTTCGGCGTCACGCCCTCGAAGTTCCGCGAAAATCCCGCACCGGTTCCGGAAACTTCCAGCACGTCCAAGTCTTAGTCTTGGAACTTCTTGGAAAAATCGATCTGACGTCGCGGCCGAAAACTCAGACTTCCCGGCCGCGGCGTAACTAGAAGGACCGCGGTTCGTGTATCAGGACCCGCGCGAGGCAATCCGCCCGCGCTGAACCTGATACCATGAAATCATTCCCTCCTTCGCGCCAACCGCGCCGCACGGTCCGCCTCATCACGGCTGTGCTGGCCCTCAGCTCCGCTGCCGTCGCCTTCGCCGGCAGTCCCGACTCGGTCCTCGTTTTCGGCGATAGCGCCGCCGACCAGGGCAACCTCCACGCCACGCCGGGCTACGCGCCCGGTGCCAACGCCCCCTATTACCGCGGCGCCGACGGCCTGCAGCGCCTCTCCGACGGCGCCCTGTGGACCGAGCGCCTGTTCCCCGCGCTCCACTCGATCAACGCCCCGGGCGCACTCGGCCGCAACGTCAACTTCGCCTACGGCGCCGCCACCACCGGCTCCGATACTTTCGGCGCGGGCGACGCCGGTGAGTTGCCCGTCGGCGTCCAGAGCCAGATCGACGCCTACCTTGCCCTGCGCGCCTCTGGCGCCATCGCCGCTCCCGGCCCCAACGCCTACGCCTTCATCGAAGCCGGCCCCAACGACTTTTTCGCCGCGCTCGCCACCGGCGAGAACCTCGCGACCACCGCGACCGCCAGCCCCGCCCGGCTCGCCGACTCCGCCCGCCGCCTCGCCGCCGCCGGCATCCGCACGATCTTCGTCACTGAGACGCCCGACTTCGCGCGCTCCCCGCTCTTCACCGAACTCGGCCTCCCCGCGACCGCGCTGACCGCGCTGGACTCCGTCGCCGCCACCTCGCGCGCCAACCTCCGCACCGAACTCAGCCGCGTGCAAACCCAGCTCGGCGAAGACTACCGCGTCGTCGTTCTCCCCGTGAACGCGCTCTTCCGCGCCGTGTTGGCGAACCCCGGTGCCTTCGGCTTCACCAACGTCACCGGCAAAATCTACGACGACAGCACCGACACCGTCCTCGAACGCGACACCGCCAAACGCGACGGCTACTTCTTCGTCGATTCCCTCCACACCACCGCCAAAGCCCAAGCCTGGCAGGCGCGCTATTACTCCGAGGTCATCGGTGCGATCGACGGCACCGCGCAACGCCGCTTCGCCCGCGTCACCGACAGTCTCCGCCACGACGCCGAACTCATGCACCGCTCCGGCGACGAAGCGCTCGACGGCCCCGCGTCCGCCGACCGTTGGACTTGGTTCGTGAACGCCCGCGGCGCCGTTGCCAACGCCTCCGACGAACCCGCCGACGGCCCCGGCTGGCGCTCGCACACGGTCGGCAGCCTCGTCGGTGCCCGCCGCGAAATCATGAAGAATTGGACGCTCGGCGTCGCCCTCGGCAACTTCGCCGCCGACGGCAAACTCGCGTCCGGCGCGCTGCGCTGGGAGAACGACGCGCAAGGCATCTGGCTCCTCAACCGCTGGCTCCTCGAGCCCGTCACCGTCCGCCTCTCGCTCGGCGCGGCCCAGCTCTCCCACGAGTTCACCCGCGACCCCGCCATTCCGACCTTCCTCGCCCGCGGCGACGCCGACGGCGCGCTCTGGAGTTCGCGCCTCGAAGTCGAACGCGACTTCGGCCGGATCATGCCCGCGATCGAAGCCAGCCTCGTCCTCGGCACCACGATGGTCCGCTCGCGGATCGACTCCTTCAATGAAGCCGGCGCCACCGGTCTCAATCTCGCCGTCTCGCGCTTCCGTCGCGACTCGATCCGCTCCGACGCCGGCCTGCGCCTCCGCGCCGAAGGATTCCGCCTCGGCCGCGTGAAATTCGAGCCTTCCGCCGATCTGCTCGTCGTCCACGAAGCCGGCGATCGCACCACCGACGTCACCGCGCAGCTCCTCGACAACTCCGCGCGACCGGTCCGCACCGCCGCCGCGAACGGCGCGCGCACCTCCGGACAGGTCCGTTTCAACCTCGGCATGGCCTTCTCCGAACGCCTCAGCGCGCAACTCTCGCACATCGTCGAAGCCAACTCCTCCGACCGCCACGCGCACCGCGTCGAACTCGGCGTCACCGCCACGTTCTAGCCCGCAGCCGCATCCTTGATTTCCTCCTCGTCACCATGAAAACCATGCTCCGCTCCTTCCGCTATCTCCTCGCGACAACCCTGCCGCTGCTCGTGCTCGCCGGCTGCGCCTCCAGCACTTCGCTGGTCACCGGCCATCGCCGCGCCGCGCTGTCCGCCTCCGAAGTGCGCATCTACAACGACGCCCCCGCCGACGCCGAGACCATCGGCATCGTCCGTGCCCACAGCGTCGTCGGACTCGGCGACCAAGGCCACCTGAACGTCGCGCTCGCCGAACTCCGCGCCGAAGCCGGCCGCCTCGGCGCCAACGGCATCGTGATCACCAAAACCGAGGACAAGCCCGTCGCCTTCGTCGGCGACAGCGGCAAATCCGGCTTCATCGGCGTGCCCATCGACACGCCGCACCTGGAAGCGCGCGCCATCTACGTGGCGAAAAACTGATCGTCCGCTCCATGCTCGCGCTGGCTGGGCACTACCCAGCCAGCGCTTTTTGCTTTCTCGACGCCGCGGCGTGTCTCATCCGCAGAATCTGTCACTTCGGGCGCGAAGACAGACTGCACCTCTTGCCCCGCGCCTGTTTCCGCGTAGCATCGCGGCATGCTCAAGAAACTCGCCGCTCTCCTCCTCGCTGGCGCGCTGGTCTCGTTTGCCGCTGAGGTCGCGCGCATCACTCCCGGCGAGGCCGCCAAACTCGTCGCCAACGGCCAGGCGGTGCTGGTCGACGTCCGCGAGCCGGCCGAGTGGTTCCAGACCGGCGTCGCTGCGCCCGCCGTGCTGCTGCCGCAGAGCGATTTCGAGAACGCGCAGTTCGAGTGGAAACCGTTCCTCGCCAAGGCGCCGAAGGACAAGACGCTCATTCTCTACTGCCGCTCCGGCAAACGCGCCGGCAATATCGCCGCCTCACTCGCGGAAAAAGGTTACAGGGTCGCCAACGCCGGCGGGCTCAAGGAGTGGATCGAGGCCGGTCTGCCGACTCGCCAGCTCGAAACGAAGAAATGACGCCGCCATGAGCCAATTTTTCGCCGCCCCTCCTTCCGAGCGTTTCGCCGCGTCGCTGGACGACGGACATTCCTGCGGCCTCGATTGCGCCTTTGCACAGACGATCCGTTCGGATCCCTTTGCCGAGGAATGGCTCTGGTGCGCGCATCCGGCGAGGGCCACGCGCGTGGTCCACCCAGGACGGCCCTGCCCGCGTTACGCGCCATCGGACTCCATCGCGCCGTCTCCGTAGCGACGGCCACCCGCCGGCAGTCACTCCCGCCACGCGCGCAGCCGCGCGGCGGTGATCACGCACACGCAATCTTCGCCGTCGCCCGTGTGCAGCCAGTGCGGATCGAGCTCCGCGAAAGCCACGGCCAGCGCGGCCTTCGCCTGCCCGACCTCGAGCGTCACGATGCCGTGCGGTTGCAGGCGTTCGCGGGCCTGGCGCAGGAGCTTGCGCACGATGTCGAGTCCGTCGCGCCCGCCATCGAGCGCCATCGCCGGCTCGCGTTTGAACTCCTCCGGCAGGTCGCGCATCTCGCGCGTCGGCACGTAGGGCGGATTCGAAAGAATCACGTCGTATCTCGCCGCGGGCACGGCGTCGAACACGTCGGAACGGTGCAGCTTGATGCGCGCGCCGAGGTGGTTCTGCGCGAAGTTGAATCGCGCCACCGCCGCCGCATCCGGCGAGAGCTCGACCGCGTCGACCTTGGCCGCGGGAAAACGCTCCGCGAGCAACACCGCGAGGCAGCCGCTGCCCGTGCACACATCCACGACGCGCTTCACGGGCTTGCCCGCCGGCAGCCATTGCGGGACGGCCTCCGGCAGCAGCTCGACGAAATACGAACGCGGAATGATCACGCGCTCGTCGACGTAGAATTTGTGTCCGCCGAGCCACGCCTCGCGCGTGAGGTAGGCCGCGGGCACGTGCTCCTCGGTGCGACGGCGGAAAACGTCTTCCAGCTTCGCCGCCTGCTCGGGCGTGGTCTGGCGGCGCAGCACGCTGCGCGGGCTCTCCAGCGGCAGGTCGAGCGTGCGGAGCAGCAAGTAGAGCGCTTCGTCGTGCGCGTTGTCGGCGACCTGTCCGAGAGCGACGCGGTGCTTCGCGTAGCGCCGCAGCGCCCACGCCAGCCATTCGGCAATCGTTGTCGGGCGGGCCGGCATGGCTCAGGCCTTTTTCGGGCGGTGCTCGGAGCAGTAACACTGGTCGTCGTCGCCGTAGCGGAACTCCTCCAGCGGGTGCGTGAGATCGGTCTTGCCGCAGACCACACAGCGGTGGCGCGGTTCGTGCGCATCCTCGCGGAGTTTGGTGCGGCGCACTTGCTGTTGCATATGCCGTCGACCGGTCGTGATGCGGTCTTTGATCTCACGCGCGAAGAACAACAGAAAGTTGCCGACGGCGGCGAGGATGGCGAGGCGGGCATTCCAGCTCCCGACCGCAAACGCGTAGCCGTAGGCGAGCCACGCGAGCAGGGCGAGCCACTTGATCTTCACCGGCAGGATGAAGAAGACGTAGATGACAAAATCCGGATTGAGGAACGCGAACGCCAGGAAGACCGAGACCGCGAAAAATTCGTAGCCCGTGATCTGATGCGGCGTCAGAAAACCCACGGCCACGGTCAGGAACCAGCCGAGGAAGAAAAACAGGTTGAAGCGAAACGTGCCCCAGTAGTTCTCCAGCGCCTGGCTCACCATGTAGAAAAAATACCAGCTGATCGCCAAAAACACCGCCCCAACCATGCTGAGCTGTCCCGACACCGGCGGCACGAACACGAACGAGACGAGGCGCCAGACCTCGCCCTCGAGCACCAACGCCGGCACGTAAACGATCCGCAACACGCTGAACTGGGCCAGGAGCGACAGGCTGAAAAACAGCACCTGCCCGCCGATGAGATAAATCGCGAGGTTGGGGATCGCGAAGCGTCCAAGCGTGCGTTCGAGGCGTCCGAGAAAAGACATGCGCTCGGACTGCCAGCCCGGCCGCCCGCGCGCAAGCGCCGAGCGGCAAAATGGAATCGGGGCGGAGCTTTTCCGCGAGTCGCCGCCGGTCGCGCGAGCGTGGCCTCGCCCGACCCTCGGGACCACGCGCGGTGCTCGCTACTTCTTCGCCGCCGCGAGGGCGTCAATGACCTTCTGCTTTTCGTCGGTCAGCTTCAGATCCGTGACTTGATCGAGCAACGCACGCGCCTCGCCGCGGCGGGCGAGTTTCACCAGGATGTTGGCGCGCTGAAGCTTGACCAGCTGGCGGAGGGATTCGGTGGTGGCGCGGCCGCCGAGCTTTTCCCACACCGCGAGCGCCTCCTCCCAGCGCGGCGGCTCGATCTCGTAGTAGGCCTTGGCGTGCTGGTAAGCGAGCGACAGGTCGGCCGGCGAGAGATCGGCGGCGCGCTGAAACGCTTCGAGCATCGACTTGTCGAGGGCCGCGCGCGTCCAGCCTCCCTCGCGCAGGAAATCCTCGCGCGCCTCCAGGAGCAGCTGGCCGAGGTGGTAATGGTAGAGCGGCTCGTTCGGGACGAGGTCGATCGCCGCGGTCAGATACGGCAGCGCCTCCAACGGCTTGCCGTCTTCAGCGAGGTGTTTCGCCAGCTGGTTTTTCACCAGCGGAATGTTCGGGTCCAGCTTGTTGGCCTTCAGGAGCATCGCGACGGCTGCCTTGGCCATGTCGATCTTGCCGAGAAAAACCCCATACGCGACGTAACCGGGAGCGAAATCCGGATTCTTCTGGATGAACACATCGTAGCTGCCCGCCAGCGCCTTGGCCTCCGCCGCGAAGCGGGCTTCGTCGAGCTGCTCGCCCTCCTTCTCGGCCCGCGCGAAGAGCTGCTTCTGCCGCTCGACGATTTCCTTCAGCGTTTTTTCCGCGAGCGTCTCCGCCGCGAACGACGGCACGACGCACACAACCAACAGGGCGCACAGGGCAAAGAAGCGGTGGGACACGCCGGCATTCGACACCGCACGGCGGGAATCGTTCAACGGAATTTCCGGCCGCGCCTCCACCCAGGTCGGCCGGGCGACCGTCACCCCCGCGCGCCGAGCTGCCGCGCCGCGGCCAGCACGTCCGCCGGCACAGCCACCGGCGCGATGAAGCCGCGCGCCGGATACGTCGCCAGTCGCTCGAACTCGCCCGCGACCTGCGCGCGCAATTCCAAACCGTGCCGCGCATAAAGTTGCTCCTCCTCGGCCAGCGACCGCACCGCACAGGTGCCGGCGCTTCGCACCTCCGGCCAGTGCCGGCGCACAGTCGCCATCGCCCGGCGCAGCCGACACGGCGTCGCCACCACGATCACCGACCGCAATCCCGCACCGGGCACCAGGTCCGGCCGTTCCGCTGCGAGCGCGGCGGTCGTGAACGCGAGATTCTCGCCCGTGTTTGTCGAATGCGTTTCCAACACCGCCAGGCGCGCCTCCGCGCCCGGCCAGTGGCGCTGCACCTCGTCGCGAAATTCCAGCGCCTCCGCCTGCGCGAAATCACCGCTGCCGGCGCCGACGCCGCCGGAAAACACGATCCAGCGCGCCCGGCCCGCGAGCGCCAGTTCCGCGCAGAGCCGCGGGATCGCACGATCAAAGTGCCCCAGACCCAGCACCACGTCCGCCGGCTCCGCTGGCAGTGCATCCGCCGCCGCCAGGTAGGCGAAAGCGATCTCCAGCGCGCGCAAATCGGAAAAAGACATCGCAACCAGCTCACCCGTCGGACCGCCGCAGCGCAATCCCGCTCGCGCGCACTTCGTGCTGGCGACGCGTCTCAGTTGCATACGTTGGCCGGATGTCCCTCCCCGCGCCCGCCTCATCTCCCGGCCCGATCGGCCGCGGCGCGCGCATCAACCCGGCGAACCGCTTCGAACGCCTCGCGACCGAGGCCGATCCCGATTTCGTCGAAGTCGACGAACACGGCGTGCCGGTCGAGCGTCCGCACCCGCGCACGCAGTTCTTCGACGACGCCAGCGAGTCCATTCTCGTCCCGAACGATTCGCCCGACGTCGGCGCCGCCTTCGGCCTGAATCCCTACCGCGGTTGCGAGCATGGCTGCGCCTACTGCTTCGCGCGGCCGTTCCACGAATACCTTGGTTTCAGCAGCGGCCTCGATTTCGAAACGAAGATCATGGTGAAACCGCGCGCCCCCGAGCTGCTGCGGCGTGAATTGGGCGCCAAGAAGTGGCAGCCGCAACCGGTCATGATCAGCGGCGTGACCGATTGCTATCAACCCGCCGAGCGGCGCTTCCGGCTCACGCGCGCGTGCCTCGAGGTGTTCGCGGAATTCCGGAATCCCGTCGGCGTGATCACGAAGAATTTCCTCATTACGCGCGACCTCGACGTCCTGGCCGAGCTCGCGCGCTGGCACTGCGTCGCGACCACGGTGAGCGTCACCACGCTCGACGCCGCGCTGGCCGGCAAACTCGAGCCGCGCGCGTCGCGACCCGAGCACCGGCTGCGCGCCATCCGACTGCTCGCCGACGCCGGCGTGCCCGTCAGCGTGAATGTTGCGCCCGTGATTCCGGGCCTCACGGACCACGAGTTGCCCGCCATCCTCGAAGCCGCGCGCGATGCCGGCGCGCGCCGCGCCACCTACATCGTGTTGCGTCTGCCGCACCGCGTGAAGGACGTGTTCATCGACTGGCTCGACGCGCACGAGCCGGGCAAAAAAGAGCGCGTGCTCGACCGCGTGCGCGAAATGCGCGGCGGCCGGCTCTACGATGCACGCTTCGGCGTGCGCGGGCGCGGCGAAGGCATTTGGGCGGATCAGCTGCGGCAGATCTTCGACGTCACAACGCGCCGCCTCGGCCTGAACCGCGCGGAGTTCACGCTCTCGACCGCGCATTTCCGGCGACCGGGCGGCTCGCAGTTGGAACTGTTCTAGCGGTTCAGCCGAGCACCCAGTAACTGCCCCCGGTGACGCGGGTGCGCAGACGGAATTTTCCGCCGTGCAACACGACGGAGATGTCCTCGAGCACCGGCCCGACATTGAAGCAGTAGCCGTGGCCGAGCGTGGAGAGGTTGTATTGCGACACGTCCACGGTCTCGAGCTGCGGTGCGGTCGTCACCGGCGGGCAGATGCCCGCGCGCGGGTTGTCGTGCAGCTCGCGCGAGGCGAACAGCGCGAGATCGTCCTTGGCGGCGTAAAGCGTTTGCCCCGTCGTGAGTCCCGGCGCGGCGACGATCTGCGCCAGTTGGCGCAGGAATTCGCGCTGCGGCACATCGGGCGCCGCGAAGATGACCTGCCCGAGCTGGAGCCCCGGCGCCGCGCCCTGCAACGCGACCTCATGCAACGCCTGCAGCAGCGCGCGATTGCCCATGCTGTGCGCGATCACATGGAGTTTGCGTCCTTGCGTCGCAGCGGTGGCGGCGAGCGTCCGCACGAATTCCTTCAGCGCCGGCACGGATTCGCGCGCCGCTTCCTCGTCGGCGAGATAGCCGGCGATCTTGCCGCGCGAGGCCCAGCTGAAGAGCGCCACCGGCAAATCCAGCTCGTAGCTCAACTGTCCCGCGCTCTCCGCCGCGCCGCGGAAAGTCGTCCGATAGCCGTGCACAAACAGCAACATGGCCGGCGCGTCCTTCAACGCCCCGAGCGTGCTCGCCAGTCGCGTCCAGAAATCGGCTTCCGCCAGCGGCGCGATGCTGCCGAGTTCGAGTTCGGTCTGCTCGCGATGGATCAGGCGACCGAGCCAGCCGCGACCCGAGCCGCCCTTCACGTAGCGCTTCGGGACGTTCACGGTGCAGTAACCGTAATGCATGCGATCGTCGGTCGCGCCGCCATAGCCGTCGTGCTCGTCGGCCGGGTTTTCCGGCCGGCGATTCGTGCCATACCAGACCGGCACGATGCGCGGGTCGTTCAGCAAATCCTCCGGCAACGGCGCGGCCGGCGGCGCCGCGGCGGGCGCCACGACCACATCACCCACGTCCTCATCCTCGGGCGGCGGTTCTGCGTCGGGGACCCGCCTGAGGCGATGAAACACCGGTGTGATTGGCGGTGGCGGCGAGCGGTCCCACTCGACGAGCAAGGCCCGCCCCGCCTCGGTCAGGCTGAATCGCGATTCCCCTGCTTCGGCCACCACCACGCTGACTGCACCGCAATCCCGGAGCGCGAGGAGAGCCGAGGTCACCAAAAGACGGTTGAACCCCGATTCGCGGGCCGCGGCTTGAGCGAGGGCAGGCAAGTCGAGCGACGCGGTCAGGCTCAACTCGTGCAGCAAACGGTGGGACAATCGGTCGTAGCGGGGCGCACTCATGGGAGGCGTAGTGCTTCGATGGCGCTCGCGCCGGCTGGCACGAGCGTGGCCCGTGCCGCTCTTTTGCACCCTTCGCGGCGGCGGGACAAGCGGCGATCCGGCGGGCCGCACTCCGCGCTTTCGCTTTGGCGCGAAAGCGCCATCGTTCGCCCCATGGCCAACGTCTACGAAACTCTCCGTGCCGACATCGTCGCCGCCATGAAGGCGCGCGACACCGCCCGCGCCACCGCGCTCCGCACCATGGACGCCGCGATCCAACGCGCCGCGATGGACGCGAACAAGCCGATCGACGACGCACTCGCCATCGCGACCGTCCGCAAGGCCGTGAAGAACCTCTCCGACGCGCGCGCCGAGTTCGAAAAAGGCGGCCGCGCCGATCTCGTCGCCGCCAACACCGCGGAGATCGGGCACCTCGAAAAATACCTGCCGCAGGGCCTCGACGCCGCGAAGCTCGATGCGCTGATCGCCGAAGTGATCGCCGCCACCGGCGCGACTTCGAAGAAGGAAATGGGCAAGGTCATCGGCGCGCTCAAGCAGCGTCCCGAAGCACCGCTCATCGACTTCGGCGCCGCGAGCAAGCTCGTGCAGGCCAGGCTGCCGTGAGCGGCGGCGGAGCCGCGCCGCACTTCGCGTGAAGCCGCCAGCGTTTTCGCGCGCGCGGATTGGAGGGCGGCGGGAGCGTCCAGCTCCCGTTCCTCATGCCCGGCCCCAGCCGGGGCGCGCGACGGAGAGATGAAGCCGCGGCGAAACGGGTGACGTCACGCGTCCGCGGCGGAAAAATCCCTCAGTTTGAAATCCGATCCACGCCGCCGGCCGCGCGCACGGCAGATCGTCCCTGACGGAGCACAATGATCCGGCGCCAAGTGAGCACCACGATCCACGCCAGCAGCATCGTCACCACGGTATGGCTGAGATAATGTGCGCCCTTGAGCATTTGATACGTGCCCATCCACCAGCCCAGGCCCACGCCAAGTGCGAGACCGGTCAGCCGCGCCCGGCGCGAGGGCCGCAGCCACGCGAGCGCGAACAGCGCGAAGCCGCCGCTGGCGTGGCCCGCCGGGAAACAGTGCCCGCGGCGCTCCGGACGATCATCGCTCGCATACGGTTCGCAGACTTTCACGTAGGGCACATCGCCGCCATAGCGTCGCACTTCGGACGGGCAGAAGGTGTTGGTGTAGTTTTTCCCCAGTCCCGCGAGCGCAGGCACCGTGGCCATCGTTGCGACTGCCACCCACAACGCGCGTCGATCAAGCCGCCAGCGATCGCGCCAACGCGCCGGCCCCAGGGCGAGCACAAGCAGCGTCACGCCGGTGAGGATCACGCCGATTTTCGGGTAATTGTAGAAGATCGCACGCCCGACCGGCTCGTTGCCGTCCACGATCCAGCGGCGCTGTGTGAAATCGTAGAAGTGATCCTGCAGCGCGAGATCGACGTTGGTGAACTCGAAGATCGCAAACGCGCCCGCGAGCAGCAGCACGGCAGGCCAGAGAGTGCGGTCGAGAAATGCGGGCGCGCGGGGCGTCATTGGCCCGACGCTGGGGCTTTTTTCCGACCGAGCAAGCGCTTGAAGTCGAAGTTGACCCGCAGCTTCGCGCCGAGGCCCACGTCGTTGCCGTCGGGTCCGTGCGTGAGCCGCAGCGCCACACCGAACAACCATTTCCCCTTCGCGTGAAAGGTGTATTTCGGCGGGAGCGTCCACACGACACCGGGCCGCACGCCGACCACGTAGCGGTTGCTGTCGCTCGTGAAGCGCGTGGTGTGATAGGTCGTCTCGAGCGTGTAGGTGGTGGGGCCGCGTTCCCACAGCACGCCGCCGGACAGGCCGATGGAATCGTCGCGCAGATCGTTCTTCTCCAGCTGGCCAACCACGGCGGTGCGCGTGACGTCGTCGTAGCCGAAACCCCAGAACACGCGCCAGCCGGGGCGCGACTGGAGCGCGCGCGACATCGTGAAGAAGGGCGCGAGGTGCTTCAGGCCATCCGTCACATCGGGCGGCGGAGTGCCCAGCGGCCGCGACCAGTCAAGGCCCACGGAGGTGTCGATACCGAGGTGCAGCGGGTCGCCGAGGCGGTATTTCGTGCCGAGATGGATCGAGGCCAGGCCGCTGTCCTGGAAGAAACCGCCTTTCTTCAGGCCGTGCGTGAAATAGGAATCCGTTTCGGCCGTCGCTTCCCAGCGGGAGGTGAGACCGTAGCGCAGGCCAAGCGCGGTGCGGATCGAGTCGCGGTTGGTCAGGTCCCCGAGATGGGGATGAACGATCAGGCGCAGCGAACTCTTCTTCTCCGTGCCGGGCAGGGCGCTGTTGAAGATGCCGCGAATGCGCAGGTCGTCGTCGGTCGGCTTTTCGGCGCGCTTCGGTTCAGTGGAGCGGGCGGGAGCGGGCGGCTCGTCGGCGCGCAGGAAGGCGGTGGCGGCGAGCAAAGTGACCGTGAAGAGAATGCCGGAGCGCATGCAGCAGGGGGCGGCGTCTGTGTATGGCCCCGGGTCAAGGGTAACAGGTGTTCCGGGTTAGGGGTAACACTTTGGATCGGGCGGTGAGAGTGGGTAGTAGTTGCCGCGAGGACGGTCGGGAGGGCGCGAGAGATCGATCAGACCGAG
>JAYRJE010000011.1:0-226945 GCA_041906465.1 Candidatus Didemnitutus sp.
CGCCTCGGACGACTCGATCTCCGGCACGCTCACCTCCGCCCCGCCGCTCAACTCCGGTTCCGGAAAGGGGGGGGGCAAAGCCCCCTCCCTTAAGCCCTCCCCCGCTTTGCTCAGCGAAACCGATCCCAAAAGTGTCAGCGATTAATTGGCAGAAAGTGTCAGCGATTTATGGCAGAGTGCCAGGGCAACCGCCCCTACCGTCAGCAAAAGCTGGCTTCAGTAGTCAAGATACGGCGCGAGCCAGCGTTCGGCCTCGGTGACGGCGATGCCTTTGCGCGCGGCGTAGTCTTGCACCTGGTCTTTGCCGAGCTTGCCGACGGCGAAGTATTTCGAATCGGGGTGATTGAAATACAGGCCGCTGACGCTGCTGGCGGGCTGCATCGCGCAGGACTCGGTGAGCGTGATGCCGGTCTTTGCGGGCGCATCGAGGAGGGCGAAAAGTGTCGGCTTCTCGGTGTGATCGGGCGACGCCGGGTAGCCCGCTGCGGGACGGATGCCGCGGTATTTTTCGCGGATGATGTCTTTCAACGCGTAGTTCTCGAGTTTGCCGTAACCGGAGAAGTCGCGCGCCTGCTTGTGCATGTATTCCGCGAGCGCTTCGGCGAGGCGGTCGCCGAGGGCCTGGGCCATGATCGCGCTGTAGTCGTCGTGCTTGGCGCGGAACTCCTGCGCGAACGCCTCGACGCCGTGGCCGGCGGTGACGGCGAAGCCGCCGAGGTAGTCGAGGCGGCCGCTGTCCTTCGGCGCGATGTAGTCGGCGAGGCTGTGGTTGTGCTGACCTTCGGGCTTTTCGTTTTGCTGGCGGAGGAAATGGAACGTCGTGAGGACGCGGGAGCGCGACTCGTCGGCGTAAACCTCGACGCTGTCGCCGACGCTGTTGGCCGGCCAGAAGCCGAGGACGGCTTTGGCGGTGTAGCGCTTCTCGGTGAGGATGCGCTGCAGCATCGCCTGGCCTTCGCGATAGAGCTTCGAGGCTTCTTCGCCGACGACGGAGTCGGTGAGGATGTCGGGGAAGCGGCCGTGAAGTTCCCACGCGGAGAAGAAGGGACCCCAATCGATCATCGCGGCGACGTCGGCGAGATTGATTGAGCTATCAGCTATCAGCTGTCGGCTTTCAGCTTTGTTTGAGAGCTGATCGCTGATTGCTGACCGCTGATCGCTTGAGAAAGTGCGAGTCCCGAGGAACTCGGGGCGCGGGATGTCGGCGATCGACCACTCGGTCGGTTGCGCGCGGCGGCGAGCTTCTGCGAGCGGGAGGAGCTTGCGCGCGGTGCGGCGATCGCCGAACTCGATGCGCTGTTTCTCCTGCTTGTCCTGAATCTCGGCGACGAAGGCGGCCTTGTTGTCGGTGCTGAGCAGTTGCGACACGACGCCGATGACGCGCGAGGCGTCGAGCACGTGCACGACGGGCTCCTCGTAATGCGGGGCGATCTTCACCGCGGTGTGCGCGGCGGAGGTGGTGGCTCCGCCGATGAGCAGCGGGAGCTTGAAGTCGAGGCGCTGCATTTCCTTCGCGACGTGCACCATCTCGTCGAGCGAGGGCGTGATGAGTCCCGAGAGGCCGATGATGTCGGCCTGCTTTTCCTTGGCGACGGCGAGGATCTTCTCGCACGGCACCATGACGCCGAGGTCGATCACCTCGTAATTGTTACAGGCGAGCACGACGCCGACGATGTTCTTGCCGATGTCGTGGACGTCGCCCTTGACGGTGGCCATCACGACGCGGCCAGCCGAGTCACCGCGCGCGGCGTCGGTGGCGATCGCCGCGGCGTGCGCCTCGGGATCGGCTTCGCGGGCCTTTCGCGCGGCTTCTTTTTCCGCCTGCATGAACGGCTCGAGATACGCGACGGCCTTCTTCATCACACGGGCGGACTTCACGACCTGCGGGAGGAACATTTTCCCGGCCCCGAAGAGGTCGCCGACGACGCGCATGCCGTCCATCAGTGGCCCTTCGATGATGAGGAGCGGCTTGCCGTATTTCTGGCGCGCTTCCTCGGTGTCCTGGTCGATCCACGCGTCGATGCCCTTCACGAGCGCGTGCGAGAGGCGTTCCTCGACCGTGCCTTTGCGCCAGGCTTCGAGAATTTCGAGGTTGGCCTTCTGGTCCTTGACGGCGCCGGTGACTTTCAGTTTCTCGCCGAAATCGACGAGGCGCTCGGTGGCGTCGGGGCGGCGGTTGAGGAGGACGTCTTCGACGAGTTCGAGCAGGTCCTTCGGGACCTCTTCGTAAACCTCGAGCATCGACGGGTTGACGATCGCCATGTCGAGGCCGGCGCGGATCGCGTGGTAGAGGAACGCGGCGTGCATCGCTTCGCGGACGACGTTGTTGCCGCGGAAGGCGAAGGAAACGTTGGAGAGACCGCCGCTGACGCGCGCGTGCGGGAGGTTTTGCTTAATCCAGCGCGTGGCCTCGATGAAATCGACGGCGTAGTTCGCGTGCTCCTCGATGCCCGTGCCGACGGTGAGGATGTTCGGATCGAAGATGATGTCCTCGGGCGCAAAGCCGGCGGAACCGACGAGGAGACGGTAGGCGCGCTCGCAGATGCGGATCTTGTCGCCGAGCGTGGCGGCCTGGCCCTGCTCGTCGAAGGCCATCACGACGACGGCGGCGCCGTAGCGTCGGATGACGCGCGCCTGCTCGAGGAATTTCGCTTCGCCCTCCTTGAGCGAGATCGAGTTCACGATGCCTTTGCCCTGAAGACATTTCAGGCCGGCCTCGAGGACCTCCCATTTGGAGGAGTCGATCATGAACGGCACCTTCGCGACCTCGGGCTCGGACGCGCAGAGTTGGAGGAAGCGCGTCATGGCCGCGGGGCCGTCGATGAGGCCGTCGTCCATGCACACGTCGATGACGTTGGCGCCGTTCTCGACCTGCTGGCGGGCAACGCTGACGGCCTCCTCGTATTTGTTTTCCTTGATGAGCTTCGCGAATTTCGGGGAACCGGCGACGTTCGTGCGCTCGCCGATCATCGTGAACGTGCCTTCGCGGTGCGTGAACGGCAGCGAGCCGGACAGCGCGAGCTTGGGCGCGAGGATCGTGAGCGATCGCGCGGGCTTCGGACGGAGCGCTTCGGCGATGGCGGCGATGTGCTCGGGCGTGTTGCCGCAGCAGCCGCCGGCGATGTTGAACAGGCCGTGTTGCGCGAAATCGCCCATGTAGCGTGCCATGTCCGCGGGCGTGAGGTCGAAGCCGGTCGGCGAAAGCGGATTGGGCAGGCCGGCGTTCGGGTAGCACGAGATGAACGCGTCGGACTTTTGCCCGAGCTCCTCGAGGAACGGCCGCATGAGGTCGGGGCCGATGGAGCAGTTGAGGCCGACCGCGAGCGGGCGCGTGTGGCGCACGGCGTTCCAGAACGCCTCGACGGTCTGCGCGGAGATCATCGTCTCGCCACCGCGACCGACGGCGGCGGAGATCATCAGCGGGAGCTTCACGCCGTCGGCAGCGAAGACCTCGTCGATGGCGACGAGGGCGGCCTTGGCGTTGAGCGAGTCGAAGATCGTTTCGACGAGGAGGAGATCGACGCCGCCCTTGATGAGCGCGCGAATCTGGCGCGCGTAGTCGGTTTTGACTTGGTCGAACGTCACGACGCGGAAGCCGGCATCGTCCGCGTCGGGCGAGTTGGAGAGCGAGACGGTCAGCGGTCCGATCGCGCCGGCGACGTAGCGGCGGCGGCCGGTGGCGTTGGCGACGCGGTCGGCCCAACGGCGGCATTGTTGCGCGGACTGGAAGTTGATGTCGTGCGCCAGCTCGGCGAGGAACGGGTTCTTGATGATCTCCTCGTAGAACGCCGGGTCCTTGCGGCCGCCGCGTTCGCGTGGATCCTCGATGAAGAACTCGCTCTGGCCGATGGACGTCGCGGAAAAGGTGTTCGTCTCGATGATCTCGGCGCCGGCCTCGAGGAAGCGCCGGTGGATGTCCTCGATCGTCGGCGCGAGGGTGAGGGAGTAAAGGTCGCCGTTGTTCTTGAGATCCTTGGGCGCGTTCTTGAAGCGCTCGCCGCGCACCTGCTCCTCCGTGTGGCCGTAGCCGCGGATCGTCGTGCCCATGGCGCCGTCGATGATGACGACGCGCTCGGCGAGCGTGCGGCGCAGGGCGATTTCGGCGGCGGAAAGAGTGCGGTCAGGCGGCATGCGGTTTAATTTCGTATCTATGCATCAAGATTCGATGATATGAGAAAGGCAATAGCGGTGTGGGGCCCCAGCGGCAGCGGCAGAAGTTTTATGACAATTTCGTGCCCGCACCCAAATACGATGGGTAGGGCGGCGAGTCCCTTCGCCGCCGAGAATCCGCGGTGCGGAGCGGAGTCCGCGCCCTACCTCCGCGCGCACTGCGCATCGTGTCACCACAACCCACGCGCAGCCTTTGCGCTTGCGCGGTGGTGCTTGAAACGCGTTCGCTCCCGGCTCCTGAGTTCTTTCTCCGTCAAAACTTGGCAGACGCAGGGAAGGCCGTGCAAACCGGCCACAGTTGCGCTGCGGTAACGTCCGACAATTCCCCACCGGCGGCAGGCGCCGGCACCAAGCCAATCCGCGTTCGCGCGGGTGAAGGCGGGGAGGAGGAGCGCGTCCTCTGACGCGCGCAGGGCGGAGTCCGAACATCTGACTGCCGAGTCTCACCTTCCGCCGACGCGCATCGCGCGCCGCGGAAACTTCATCGCATCACGACGGCGAGCCACGGCTCGCGGTCAATGAAGGGTGAGAGTGGAAACCTGTTTCACGCGCCGACGCAGCAAAGCCGGCGCGCGGGCGTGGATCTGCTCTTGCCGCTAGGAAAGCAGATCATGCCCATCGCCTTCGCGACGTCGCTCCGACGTTCGCTCCTCGTTGCCGCCGGCTTCGCGCCGGCGCTCCTCGCGCTCGCGCAAGACGCCGCGCCCACCAAGGTCGACGATTACGTCGTGACCGCCACGCGTTCACCGCGCGATATCACCACGCTCGGCTCGAGCGTCGACTTCATCAGCGGCGCCGAACTCGCCCGCCAGCAGCGCAGCGGCCTGCGCGACGCGCTCGGCCTCTTTGCCGGCGCGCCGGTGCTTCAGAGTGGCGCCGCGGGCGGCGTCTCGTCGCTCTTTCTGCGCGGCGCGAATTCCAACCAGACGCTCTTCCTCGTCGACGGCATCCGCTTCAACGACCCGAACACCGACTACTTCGTCGCGCTCGGCGGCATCTGCCTCGGCGCGTGTGACAACCTCGAGGTCGCGCACGGTCCGCAGAGCACGCTCTACGGCGGCGAAGCCATCGGTGGCGTCGTCGCGCTGAACGCGCAACGTGGCCGCGGTCCTGTCAGCGGGCGCGTCGTGGTGGAAGCCGGCTCCTTCAACACGGTGCAAGGCGCCGTATCGGCACAGGGCGGCGACGCCGTGCAGGCGTTCTCGTTCTCCGCGTCGGGCGGCCACACCGACAACGAGCGAGTGAACAACGATTTTGAATCCGCCAGTTACGCGCTGCGGTTCGACCGCCGTCTCAACGACGCCGTCGCGATCGGCGCGACCTGGCGCGGCTTCTACGGCATTTACGGCTCGCCCGGCGCCGCGATCGGCTGGGGCGCCAACGACCCCGACAACGAGGAACGCGAGAGCAACCAGCTCGCGACCGTCTTCGCCGCCTTCACTCACGCGCCCGGCCTCACCAGCCGCGCCACGCTCGGCGGCCAGCTGCGTCGCTATGTGTCGGAGAGCCCGGACTCGTTCGGCACGACGATCACGGTGATCAAGAACCGTCGCGCCGTCCTCGACTGGCAGACGGTGTGGGAGGCCAACGAGCGCCACCGCCTGACCGGCGGCTTCACGGCGGAGAAGAGCGCCACGCGCAACACCGGCTTCGGCAACATCGACAAGAATCAGCGCCTGCTCGCGTTCTTCGCGCAGGAGGAATTTCACCCGGTCGAAAACGTCTATCTCACCGCCGGCGTGCGCGCCGATGACTTCGACACCTTCGGCCACGCCACGACGGGCAAGGCCACCGCGGCCTGGCTCGTGGCGGACAAAGCCCTGAAACTTCGCGCGAGTTACGGCACGGGCTTCCGCTCGCCCAGCTTCCTCGATCTCTACGGGCAGAGCGCGTATTACGTCGGCAACCCGAACCTGCGGGCCGAGGAGGCGCGCGGCTGGGACGTCGGTGCGGATTACTACCTCGCTGGTGGTCGCGGCATGTTCAGCGCCACGTGGTTCGAGACCCGCTACGACGACCTGATCGTCTACGATTTCGGCGCGTTCCCGAGCACGGTCCGCAACGTCGAAGAGGCGCGCACGCGCGGGCTCGAAGTCTCCGTGAAGGTGACGCTGCCCGCCGCCATCGAGGCGCGGCTCGCCTACACTTACCTCGAAGCGGAGAACCTCTCGTTGCACGAACGCCTGCTGCGCCGTCCGCGCCAGTCGGGCACGCTCGATCTGTGGCGCGACTTCGGCGCCTGGAACATCGGCGCGTCGGTCACTGCCGTCGCCGATCGCGAGGACGTTCACGCCGACACGTTCGCTCGCATCGACGCCGAGGACTACGCCGTCGCGCGCCTCTATGCTGCCTGGAAAGTCGCCGCCGCGCTGACGCTGAAAGCCCGCATCGAGAACGCGCTCGATGAGCGCTACGAGCAGGTGCACGGTTACCCGCAAACCGGCGCCGCCGGCTACGTGGGCGTCGAGTGGAGCTTCTGATCAACGCTCCATGCAGCGCGCGTTCTTCAACTGGAGTTCTGGCAAGGATTCGGCGCTCGCGCTGCACGTGGTCCGTCAGCGAGGCGATTTGGACATCGTCTCGCTGCTGACCACGGTGAGTTCGACGCACCGCCGCGTTTCGCAACACGGTGTGCGTGTCGAGTTGCTCGAGCGGCAGGCCGCCGCGCTTGGCGTGCCGCTCGATCTCGTCTGGCTGCCGGATTTCCCAGGCATGACGGACTATGAAGGCGCCATGGCCGCCGCCGTCGACCGGCAGCTCCAGCTCGGTTGTCAGCGCGCGGTCTTCGGCGACATTTTCCTCGAAGACCTGCGCGCTTACCGCGAAGCCAAGCTCGCGCCCGTGGGTGTCGCGGCGGATTTTCCGCTGTGGCGCCGGCCCACGCCTTTGTTGATGTCGCAGTTCCTCGCGGAAGGGTTTCGCGCCGTCGTTGTCTGTGTCGACGCCAGCAAGCTCGACCGCTCGTTCGTCGGCCGCGAACTCGATGCGTCGTTCCTCGCCGATCTGCCGCCGGGCGTCGATCCGTGCGGCGAGAACGGTGAGTTTCACACGTTCTGCTACGCCGGACCGATCTTCAGCGCGCCGGTGCGTTTCCGTCGCGGCGAAATCGTGTCGCGCACTTACGAGCCCCGCGCCGACGATCGCACGCGCTGTCCGGGCGGCGACCGGGTGCCCGTCGGGCGGACGCATTTCTGGTTCTGTGACCTGATTCCGGAGGACAACGCATGAAGGCGCGTGCGCTCGTCGGCTGGCTGATCGTCCTGTTCGCGGCGGCGGTCGCGACTGCCGCGCCGCGCCCGCAACGCGTGGTGTCGCTTAATCTCGCGTCGGACCATTGGCTGCTCGAGTTGGCGGAGCCGGACCAGATCGCGGCGCTGACTTTTCTCGCGCACGACCCGATCTATTGCCCGCGCTGGGAAACGGCGCGGGCACATCGCGCGATTCGCGGCACGGCGGAGGAGGTATTGCGGCTGCAGCCGGATCTCGTGATCGCGGGCCGCTGGGGCGCGACGCAAACCGTGGCGATGTTGCGCCGGCTCGGCGTGCGTGTGGAGGTGATGGACGCGCCGGAGGATTTTGCCGGCGTAGCCGCGCAGGCGCGGCAGGTCGGCGCTTGGCTCGGACGCAACGAGGCGGCCGAACGCTACGTGACGCAACTCGAGCAGCGGCTCGCCCGTGTGCGCGGGGCGCGTCCGGCGCAGGCGGTCGAGGTGCTCGAATACAGTCAGAATGGCTGGGTGCACGGCGCCGGGGCGCCGTTCACGCGGCTGGTCGAGGAGGCGGGCGGGCGCAATCTCGCGGTCGAGCGCGGCGTGGACTGGATCGCGCGCGTGTCGCTCGAGGAATTGGTGCGTTGGAAGCCCGAAGCGCTCGTCGTGCCGGTGGCGGTGTCGGGCTCGCCCTCGCTCGGCGACGAGTTGTTGCGTCACCCGGTGTTCGCGCGCGTGGCGGATCGTGCGACGGAGATTCGGTTGCCTGAGGGCACGGCGGATTTCGGCGGACCCTACACGATCGAAGGACTCGAAGTGCTCGCGGCCGGCATGCGCGTCGCGGTCGGGCGGAGGACGCGATGAAGCGGGCGTCGCTCATCTGGTCGGCACTCGGAGTTCTGGCGGTCGTCGTCTGGCTCGCGGCGCTGGCGGTCGGGCCCACGAGCTTGACGGCGGAGGAGTGGCGGCGCGGCGTGTTCGGTGCGCCGGACGATCCGTTGCGCGTGATCATGTGGGAACTGCGGTTGCCGCGGGTCGTGCTCGGTGCGTTGGTCGGCGCGGGACTCGGCGTGGCTGGAGCGGCGATGCAGGGATTCCTGCGCAATCCGCTCGCGGAACCGGGCGTGCTCGGCGTGTCGTCGGGTGCCTCGCTGGGGGCGGTCGCGGTTTTCTACTCGGGACTGACCGCGACGTGGCCGTGGCTGTTGCCGACCGGTGCGATTGCGGGCGCGGCGACGGCAGCGGCGTTGCTCGTGGCGCTCGCGGGCCGCGATGCGTCGCTGACCGCGCTGGTGCTCGCCGGCATGGGATTGAACGCGTTGTTCGGCGCGCTCACCACGCTGGCGCTGAATCTGTCGCCGAATCCGTTCGCGACGATGGATGTGCTTTTCTGGCTGATGGGTTCGCTCTCGGAGCGGAGTTGGACGCACGTCCAGATCGCACTGCCGCTCGTGATCGCGGGCGCCGCATGTTTGTTTGCGGCGGGTCCGGCGCTGCGGGCGTTGAGCCTGGGTGAGGAGACGGCGCGCAGTCTCGGCGTCGATTTGCGGCGCACACGCTGGCTGTTAATCGCGGGCACCGCGTTGATCGTCGGCGGCTGCACGGCGGTGGCGGGCGCGATCGGGTTCGTGGGCCTGCTCGTGCCGCACGTGCTGCGCCCGCTCGTGCGCGCCGATCCGTGGCGCTTGCTGATCGGCAGCGCGCTGGGCGGGGCGATCTTCCTGCCGCTGGCGGATATGCTGGTGCGCGCGCTGCGCACGGGGCCGGAGTTGCGGCTCGGCGTCGTGACGGCGCTGGCGGGGGCGCCGTTCTTCTTGGCGTTGTTGCTTAAGGAAAGGAGACGCTGGTCATGATGCTGCTCGCGGCGGATTCCCTGCGCGCCGGTCATGGCGCGACGGACGTTTTGCATGACGTGTCGTTGCACGCGGCGCCGGGTGAGGTTGTCGGGCTGATCGGGGCCAACGGCGCGGGCAAAAGCACGCTGCTGGCGGTGCTGGCCGGGTTGTTGCCGGCGCGCGATGGGGTGCTGTCGCTCGCGGGGCAAGCGCTCGCGACGCTCGACGCCCGTGCCCGGGCGCGGTTGCTGGCGTATCTGCCGCAGGCGCCGGATTGTCATTGGCCGCTGGCGGTCGAACAAGTGGTCGCGCTGGGGCGGCTGCCGCATCGCAGTCCGTGGAGCGGCACGAGCGCGGCGGATCGCGCGGCGGTGGCGGCGGCGATGGAGCGATTGGAGGTCGCGCCGTTCGCGCAGCGGCTGTTCACGCAGCTGTCGGGGGGCGAAAAAATGCGGGTGCTGCTGGCGCGGGCGATTTGCGGCACGCCGCGCGTGCTGCTGGCGGACGAGCCGGTGGACGGACTCGATCCCGCGCACCAGCTCGAAGTGATGGAGCTGCTGCGCGAACTCGCCGCGGACGGTTGTGCGGTCATTGTGGTGTTGCACGATCTCGCCTTGGCAGGACGCTTTTGCGACCGGCTCGTGCTGCTCAAGGCCGGGCGCGTGCTCGCGACGGGGACGGCGCGGGAGGTGTTGACCGATGAGAACTGCGCGCGCGCCTACGGCATTGAGACGCTGCGCTGCACGCACGAGGGCAATGCGGTGCTGGTGCCGTGGCGGCGTCTGGCGCGGGAGGAGTCGCGATGAGACGCGTGCCCTGCGAACTGCTCGGCGCGCGCATCGATGTGCCGGATCGGCCGCAGCGAATCGTGAGCTTGGTGAGCGGCGTGACCGAGGCGCTGTTCGCGGTCGGGGCGGGCGATCGCGTGGTGGGCGTGTCGAGCTATTGCGCGCGCTACGTCGACGTGACGCGGACGGAGATCGTGGGGGATTATCTCCGCGTCGATGAGGCGCGGCTGCGCGAGTTGCAGCCGGATCTGGTGCTGCTGACTTCGGGCGTGCAGCTCGGCGTGGCGCGGCGGCTGCATAAGGCGGGATTTCCCGTGATGGTGTTGCCCATGCCGGTGACGTTCGCGGCGATCGTGGACAACGTGCGGCAGGCGGCCGCGCTCGCCGGCGAAACGACGGGCGGTCAGACGCTCGCGCAGCGGATGGCGGATGAGGCAGCGCTGCTGCGCGCGACGGTGCGAGCGCGGGTGCGACGACCGCGGTTGTTCGTCGACCTGTGGTTTGGGCGGCACGAGCGAACGACGGGCGGGCTGAGTTTCGTGCACGATCTCGTCGAACTCGCGGGGGCGGAAAACGTGTTCGGCGCGCGCGGCGATGGGTATTGCGAGGTCGATCCGGCGGAGGTGCAGGCGGCGAAGCCGGAGGCGGTGTTGATCTTTACCGAGGAGGACGATCATCCGGTCGATGTGCCGGCGTTGGTGCGCGAGCGCGGCTGGGAACGGTGGCCGGTGGTGGTGTCGGACATCGCGCGAGGCCGGATCGTCATCCACGACGGGCCGAGTTTCCTGGACAGCGCGCGGTGGCTGGCGCGCGAGTTGGCGGAGCGCGGGTTGTCTAGCTGAGCGCAGAGGCGCGCGCGTGACTCGCGGCGAGCTTGCGCGTTCCGCGGCGGATCGGACACAGTGGCCGCATGTCTCCCCAGACTCGCCTCACCCCGGCATTGATTGGACTTTTGTTGGTCTCGTTTTCCGCGTCGGCGTGCGCGGCGGATTATCCGATCCGTCCCGTGCCCTTCACCGCCGTCCGCGTGACGGACGGTTTCTGGAGAGCGAAGCAGGAGACGAATCGCGCGGTCACGGTGCCGTTCGCGCTCGCGCAATGCGAGGAGTCGGGTCGGTTGAAGAATTTCGATCTCGCGGCCGAGGTCATGCGCCGGCGCGCCGCGGGGGAGAAGGCGTTGCAGGTGAAGCCGCCGACGATCTACCCGTTCGACGACACCGACGCCTACAAGGCCATCGAGGGCGCCGCCTACGTGCTCAGCATGCGGCCTGACCCGGCGCTCGAGGCGACGCTCGACGGCTGGATTGCGCGCATCGCGGCAGCGCAGGAGCCGGACGGCTATCTCTACACGTTCCGCACGATGCATCCGGACGCACCCGGCCACGAGTGGATCGGGACAAAGCGCTGGGAAAAAGACCCGAACCTCAGTCACGAACTCTACAACTGCGGACATCTCTACGAGGCGGGCGTCGCGCATTTTCAGGCGACGGGCAAGCGGACGCTGCTCGATGTGTGCTTGAAGAACGCTGAGCTGCTCTGGCGCGATTTTGGCGACGGCCAGCTGCGCATCGCTCCGGGGCACCAGATCGTCGAGATGGGACTGGTTAAGCTGTATCGCGTGACGGGCGACGCGCGCTGGCTGAAGCTTGCGCAGATATTTCTCGATGCGCGCGGGCCGGGCGGCACTCCCTACAGCCAGCAACACGCGCTCGTCGTCGACCAGACCGAGGCGGTCGGCCACGCGGTGCGGGCGAACTACATGTATTCCGGCATGGCCGACGTTGCGGCTCTCAGTGGCGACATGCGCTACAAGCGCGCGATCGAGCGGATTTGGAAAAATGCGACGGGCAAAAAGCTTTATCTCACGGGCGGCGTCGGGGCGCTCGCGAAGGGCGAGGCCTACGGCGCGGATTACGAGCTGCCGCACGACGGCTACAACGAGACCTGCGCCGCCATCGCGCTGATGCAGTGGGCGCACCGGATGTTCCTGCTCTCCGGAGAAAGCCGCTACATGGACGTGTTCGAGCGCGTCGCGTTCAACGGATTTCTCAGCGGCGTATCAGCGAGCGGCGATCGCTTCTTCTACCCGAACCCGCTCGTTTACGACGGTGCGGCGAAGAACAACCACGGTCACGCGGGCCGCGCGCCGTGGTTTGGCTGCGCGTGCTGTCCGCCGAACCTGATGCGCACACTCGCCGCGCTGACGGGCTATTTCTACGGCGTGAAGGACGATGCGCTCTACGTGAACTTCTACGCGGCGAGCGAGGGCGAGGTCGCGGTTGCCGGCGCGAAGGTGCGCGTGACGCAGGCGACCGATTATCCCTGGAACGGGCGTGTGAAGCTGACGTTCGCGCCGGAGAAGCCGGTGACGTTCACGCTCAAGCTGCGCATTCCCGGTTGGGCGCAGGGGCGTCCGGTGCCGTCGGAGCTTTACCGTTACGAGAGTCCGAAGTCGGCCGACTGGTCGGTGCGCTTCGGCCACGAGCGCGCCGCGCTCGTCGAGTCCGACGGCTACGTCTGGCTCACGCGGGAGTGGCGCGCGGGTGACAGCATCGAAATCGATCTCGCGATGCCGGCGCAGGTCGTCCGCGGCCAGGCGGCCATCGCGGCGACGGAAGGGCAAGTGGCTTTCGAGCGCGGGCCAGTCGTCTACTGTTTCGAGCCCGCGGATCAACCGATCCCCGTCAGCGTGACGCGTGCGCCGAAAATCACACCGCAGGCGCGGCCGGATTTGCTCGGCGGCGTGACCGTGCTCGACGTCGACGGCGCGACCGCGGTGCCGTATTTCGCTTGGAACAACCGCGGGCTGGCGCCGATGGCGGTGTGGCGGCCGGTGAAGTGAAATTGTAGGGCGGGGTCTCCTGACCCCGCCATGCAGGATTTGGCTCGCCGCGCTCACGGCGGGGTCGGGAGACCCCGCCCTACAGCTATGCGAGCGGGCGAGACGCCTGCGCTACTTGGGACTCCGCGCTTGCGGCGCGGACGTTTCGCGGAAGACTCCGCGGACTCCGTTGCCTATGATGCACCACGCCGTTCGTTGCCTTCTTGCCTTCGGTTTCACCGCGGTCGCGGCCTGGGCCGCGGATGATAGCTTCCGCCATGGACAACCCGCGCAATCGCAGCGCTCTGCCGCCGATTACGTGCCGGACTTCGCGGCCTACGCGAAGCCGCAATCGAGTCCGCTGCGCGAACTCGTCGAGCGCTACAACGCCGACCACCAAGGCCTGCTCGTCATGCACCCGGTGACGAACTCGCCGCTGCAGCTGCGCCGCCTCGGCGATTTTTATCGCGCGTGGCAGGCGAAGCTCGACGGGATGAATTACGACGCGCTCGACGCCGAGGGCCGGATCGATTGGCACTTGCTGAAAGCCGAGCTGAAATTCCAGCTCGCGCTGCTCGAACGCCAGCAGAAGCGCATGGAGGAGATCGTGCCGCTTCTGCCGTTCTTCGAGCAGCTGGCGGCCTTGCAGGAAAAGCGTCGCGAATACGCGCGACCCGACGGCAAAGCCTCCGCCGCCGCGCTCGCCGATGCGCGGGTGCAACTCGAGGCGGTGCGCAAGGCGCTCGAGGCCGGCCTGGACGACAAACCCGCGGAGAACGCGATCAAGCCGAACAAGATCGTGGCGCTGCGCGCGATCAATCAGCTCAACGCGACGGCCAGGGAACTCGCCGATTGGTTCAAACACTACGACGGCTACGATCCGGAGTTCGGCTGGTGGACGCGGGAGCCCTACAAGAAGCTCACGGACGCGCTGGACGATTACGCGAAGTTTCTCCGCGAGAAGGTGGTCGGCGCGAAGCCGGGCGAGGACGAGCCGATCGTCGGCGACCCGATCGGAGCCGAAGGCCTCGCGGTCGATCTCGAGCGCGAGATGATTCTCTACACGCCGGAGCAGCTGATCGCGATCGCGGAAAAGGAATTCGCGTGGTGCGAGGCCGAGTGGCGCAAAGTCGCACAGGAGCTCGGCTATGGCGACGACTGGAAGAAGGCCCTCGAGAAGATGAAGGAGAACTACGTCGCGCCCGGCGACCAGCCGCAGATGATCGCGGGTCTGGCGTATGAGGCGGTGGATTTTGTCACGAAGCGCGATCTGCTGACCGTGCCGCCGCACATGGTCGACGACTGGACGATGACGATGATGTCGCCCGAGCGGCAGAAGGTGAATCCGTTCTTCCTCGGCGGCGATCGCATCATCGTGTCGTTCCCCACCGACACCATGGATCACAAGGAGAAGCTCGACAGCCTGCGCGCGAACAACGTCCACCTGTGTCGCGCGACGGTGCACCACGAGCTGATTCCGGGGCATCACATGCAATTCTGGTATCTCGATCGCTATAATCAGCACCGCCGGACGTTCGACACGCCGTTCTGGATCGAGGGTTGGGCGCTGTGGTGGGAAATGCACCTGTGGGATCTTGGTTTCCAGCAGAAGCCGCTCGACCGCGCCGGCGCGCTCTTCTGGCGGTCGCATCGCTGCGCGCGCATCATTTTCTCGCTCAATTTTCACCTCGGCAAATGGACGCCGCAGCAGTGCATCGACTTTCTCGTCGATCGCGTCGGGCACGACCGGCACACCGCGACCGGTGAGGTGCGTCGCTCCTTCAACGGCGACTACTCGCCGCTCTATCAGGTCGGCTACATGATGGGAGCGATCCAGATTCGCGCGCTCCATGCCGACCTCGTGAAGAGCGGCCAGATGCCGGAGAAGGAGTTCCACGACGCGATCATGCGCGGCGGTTCGATGCCGATCGAAATGGTCCGCGCGCACCTGACGGGCACGAAGCTGCCGCGCGATTATCGGACGTCGTGGAAGTTTGCCGGTGAAAATCCATGAGCAGAGGTAAACGCAGACGCGACACACCGCCCGCCTCCGGATCGCCAGCATCACCGAGTCGAATCGGCAAGGTGTTCAGGTGGTTCGTTGTCGTCACCTGCCTCGCGGTGCTGCTCGTGCTGATGTGGTATGCGCGCGGCATCCTGGCTCAGCTGCGGCTGGCCGGCGAAAACGCCGGAGCTTCCACGCGGCTGCTGACCGGGCTTTTCGTCGTGATGACTTTCGGCGGTTTTGTGGCGGCGGCGCTCTGGGCGGCGTTGAAGAAGGCGCTCGGCCGCGACGGAGAAAAGAACGGGTAGGGCGAGCTCCGCATGAGCCGCCGTGCTGGCGACGAAACGAGCCGATTCGTTCGGCGACCGTCTTACTGGTGCCGCGATTGGTCCGTGTGGAGCGCCGTGAGGTGCGCGAGCAGATCGGCGTCGTCGAGGTCCGTCGCCCAGCCGTAGGCGGCGGCGAGGGCGGTTTCGATGGCGTCGGAGTCTTCCCCGCGCGCAGCCCGGGCGAGAGCGAAGCGCTGTTCCTCTTGCGCGCGCGAGAGCGCACTGAGCGGGGTGGCGGGCCGCCATGGGAAGGGGAACGAGCGAAGCGCGGCGAGCAACTCGCCGCAGTGTGCGCACCAGAGTCCGAACGCGTGCGAGGTCAGCACGCCGGCGCTGAAGTCGTCGTCGCGCGCCCAGACGACGAGCGAATCGTCGGGCAACATGTCGCCCTCGATCCACGCGAAGGCCGGCTCGGTTTCGCGCGCAGGACAGGCGAGGAAGCGCTCGAGGCGGGCGAGAGCGTTGCGCAGCGCGTCGTCGCGGTGGGGGCTGTGCAGCGGGAGTCGGCTGCGAGCGAGCACGGCGAACGGATCCGCGTAGAGCTGCGCCTCGGCGACGGTCATGGTGGCGGGGAAATCGATCGCGGTTGTGCGTCGCTCGTTCCCGTCGCAGTCGACGCTGATGAATTCGCGCAGCACGTCCGTATTCAGTTTGCCGGTCGCGTTGCGCGCGGCGCTCAGTCGTTTCGCTTCGGCCGGCGATACGAGGCGCACGGCTTCGACCTGTTCGCCGTGGAAAGCGAACGGGAGGTTCTCGGGCAACGGTGCAGGCATGCGCAATCCGTGGCCGAACCGCCGCGACTCGCCAAGTGCGCAGTCGCATGAAGCCACGCGGGGCATTGCTTGGGAGCTCGATGCCGTCCGGAGCGCTAGGTTGGTTTTGACGGGGCGTTGACGGGAATCGGCTTGCTGGGTGCGGCGCGGTGCGGATTCTCGGGCGATGCGATTCCTGACCCTCGCCGTCGCATTTGCCCTGTGGTTCGCACCGGTGTCGGCGGTCTATTACGGCCAGTCGCGCGCGGAGCTGATCCAGGAGCTGGGCAAGCCGTCGTCCGAGTTGAAGCGGGGGGCGCGGGAGGTGTTGATCTACAAAAACGGACGCATCGAACTCGAGAACGGCAGGGTGGCGGTCGTGCAGGGCATCGCGGTCACGGAAGGTCCCGGCGTTGCGCCGACCGCGTCTGAAAAGCCGGCCGGAGCGCAGCCGAGTGAGCAGAAGGTGGAGACGCCAGCGCCGCCGGTCGTCGCAAAAGATTCCCCGCCGCAGCCTCCGAGTGTTGCCAAGGTGCCGACGAAGAGTGCCGAGCAGCAGATGCAGGAAGCGGACGCGGCCGCGCGAGCGAAGTTCGAAAAAGAGATCGAGGCCTTGGAGAACCCCAAGGCGCCGCACGAAGGCGAGTTGGGCGAGGGGCCGCCGCGCTGGCTGACATTCGTCGTCGAACTGGTGATCAAGGCGGTCATGATGCTCGTGGCGCTGTGGCTCACGACGAAGTATTGGAGCGTGGAGATTTCATGGTTCGGCCTCGCGATGGCTGCGATCGCTGACACGGTGACGCGCGCGGCGGTGGGGGCGGTGGCGCTGTGGGCGCTGCAAATGGGCACGACGATGTATGCCGATGAGGCGACGGCGGCGATCGTGCTCGTCGTCGTGCTGCGCAAGGTGAGCTACAACCAGTCGCTCTCGCAGGCGGTGACGATCACGCTCACGTCGAAGACGTTTTCGATCGTGGTCGGGTCCTTCCTGTCGGTTTTCCTGATGCATACGCTCTTCGGTGGCGGGGGCGGGCTGGTGCCGTTTTGAGTCTGCGGTTCAGGCGGCGGGCTCGTGGATGAGAGCAGGACTGCTCGTTTTTCTGCTTGAGTGCGGTGCCGCGCCAGCTACCTTGCGCTGACAAGGTAGCTTGTTTTCACGGATGTCGATCGACGAAAAGTTCACCGCCATTCGCAAGGGACTCCTCGAGTTCCTGGTGTTGAAGATCATCGCGGCGGAGAAGGTTTACGCGGCGGACATCCTCGCGCAGCTCGCCCGGACGGATTTCGCGACGCAGGAGGGCACGCTCTATCCGCTGCTGAGCAAGATGCGGCGCGAGGGCCTGCTCGACTACGAGTGGCAGGAGTCGGAGGCGGGCCCGCCGCGAAAATATTACGAACTGACGGCGAAGGGCCGCGAGCAGCTCCGCGAGACGCTGGAATACTGGGGCAAGATCAGCGGCACAGTGAAAAATCTCGGACAAAAATGAACGGCCTGCGGGCCCTCTTCCCATGAACAAGGTGATCACGATCAATCTCGGCGGCACGGCCTACCAGCTCGAGGAAACGGGCTACGATGCGTTGCGCGCCTATCTCGAGGCGGCGGGGGAGCGGTTGCGGCACAATCCGGACCGCGAAGAAATCCTGTCCGACATCGAGGCTTCGATCGGCGAGAAGTTCCGCGGGCGATTGAACGCCCACAAGAACGTCGTCACGGCGGCGGAGGTGGCGGCGGTGCTCGCGGAGATGGGGCCGATCGAGGACGACATGGCGGCGGGCGATCGTGCCGCTGGCGCAGCCCGCGAGGCGAAGCCGGATCGCGAAGAGCCGCGCACGGCCGGTGGCGGCGGGGCTGGTCCGGTGAAGCGCCTTTACCGCATCTACGATGGCGCGATGATCTCGGGCGTCTGCAACGGACTCGGTGCCTACTTTGGCATCGACCCGACGATTATTCGTGTGCTGTTCGTGCTATTGGCGCTCGGTTGGGGGGCGGGCGTCATCGCCTATCTCGTCCTGGTGGTCGTAGTGCCGGTGGCGAAATCGCCGGAGGAAAAGGCGGCGTCGACGGGCGAGCCGTTCACGGCGCAGGAATTCATCAAGCGCGCACGGGCCGGCTACTACGAGGCGATGCGCGAGTTTCACGACGATGACGCGCGGCGCGAATGGAAGCGGCGCTTCCGCGAGCAAATGCGCGGTTGGCGGAGGTCATTTAGGCATGAGATGCGTGCTCACGCCACTTGCGGCGGCACGATGTCACCGCCGCCGCCGTTTGCCCTGCCGTTCATCTCGACAATGCACGGACTGCTGGCGGTGCTGATGCTGTGCGCGATGGTGACGTTGCTGGCGACGGGCAAGATGCTCGGCGCGGCGCTGCCCGCAAATTTGCCGGTGTGGCTCGCGGTGCTGCTGGTGCTGTTCGTTTATGGCATGGTGTCGTGGCCGTTGAAAGCCGCGCGGCGGGCGTTTTATCACGGCGCGTTTTCGGGACCGCCGTGGACGTGGTCCGCGGCGCTGGCGATCGATTGGGTGATCTGGCTGGCGGTGGTGGCGTTGGTGTTGTGGCTCGCGTTCCAGCACCTGCCGACGCTGCAGGACGCCCTGCATAACGTGCCAGATGTCGCGCGCGACGCGGCGCAGAGCATCCGGACTTGGTGGAACAGCTGGTGAAGACGAACGAATTCGACGAACCGGGCCTGGCCGAGTCGACCGCCGTGGGGCGACTGCAGCGTTTTCGCGGCGAGCTGGCCGACTTGGCCTTCACGCTGGAGAAGCGCGGGCGCCTTGAGACCGCGGACGTCGTGAACGCGATTGCGGCCCGGGTGTCCGAGATTGAGTGGGAGCTGGCGGCCGTGACGCCGCCCAATCGCGCATGATCGCCGCCGTCATCGTTCTCGCGGCGTTGATGTTGCTCGTCGCCACCGATCAGGGAGACGGCGGCTGACGCGGCGCGCGTCAGTCGGTGAACTGGACGCGCGGATTCGTATCGAGGAACTTGGCGATGGCGGCGACGAAGGTGGCGCCGAACTCCGCGCGCTTCTTCTCGCCGATGCCGGTGATGCCGTCGAGCTGGTCGACATCGATCGGGTATTCGCGGGCGAGCTGGCGCAGGGTGGCGTCGCCGAAGATGACGTAAGCGGGCACGCCGCGCTCATCGGCGAGTTTCTTGCGCAGCTCGCGCAGGCGGGCGAAGAGAATTTCGTCGCACGCGATCTCGCCTTCGCGGCGGGTGACGCGCTTTGCTTTCGGCAACGAGAGCGGCTTTGTGAGCGTGATCTTGTCGCGCGTGCGGAGGACGTTCATGCCTGCCTCGGTAAGCTCGAGGATCGGAAATTCGCCCTCGGCCTGTGCGACGTAGCCAAGGCGCATGAGTTCGCGGCCGACGGCGGCCCAGGCGGGGCGCGCGAGTTCCTTGCCGATGCCGTAAGTGGAGAGCTTGTCGTGGTTCCAGCGGAGAACTTTTTCCGTCTCCGCGCCGGTGAGGACTTCGATGAGGTGGTTCATGCCAACACCGAAGCGCCCGGTTTGGCGGATGCGGTAGATGCAGGAGAGGAATTTCTGGGCGACAATCGTGCCGTCGTAGGTTTCGCGCGGCTCGAGGCAGTTGTCGCAGGCGCCGCACTCGTTGACGGGGAATTTTTCGCCGAAGTAGGCCAGCAGTTCGCTGCGGCGGCAGCCGGCGCTCTCGGCGTAGTGCATCATCAGGCGGAGCTGGTTGCGCGCGACGGCCTTCTCGTGCTCGTCGGTCATCTCGTCGATGAAGTGCGTTTGCTTTGCGGCGTCGCCGCCGGAGAAGAGCAGCAGGCAATCGCTCGGCAGACCATCGCGGCCGGCGCGGCCGGTTTCCTGGTAGTAGCCCTCGATGTTCTTCGGCAGGTCGTGGTGGATGACCCAGCGGACGTTGGGCTTGTTGATGCCCATGCCGAACGCGATCGTCGCGCACATGATGCGGCACTCGTCGCGGAGAAACAGCTCCTGGTTGCGCGAGCGCTCCTCGGCGTCGAGGCCGGCGTGGTAGGCGCGGGCGGAGAAGCCGCGGCCGGCGAGGGCCTCGGCGACGCGCTCGGTGGTGGCGCGCGTGGCGCAGTAGATGATGCCGCTCTCGTCCTCGCGCTTGCGGACGAAGTCGATGATTTGCTTCAGCGGCTGGTCTTTCGCGAGGACACGGTAGGTGAGGTTCGGGCGGTTGAAGCTCGCGACGAACACCTCGGGCTCGCGCAACTGCAGGTGACGCACGATGTCGTCGCGCACGCGCTCGGTCGCGGTGGCGGTGAGCGCCATGACCGGCACGTGGGGCAGCAGCGCGCGGAGGCGGGCGAGTTGGCGGTATTCGGGGCGGAAGTCGTGGCCCCACTCGGAGACGCAGTGCGCCTCGTCGATGGCGAGCGCGGTGATGTTCCAGTTGGCGAGGTTGTCCTTCCACTCGTCGAGCATCAGGCGCTCGGGGGCCAC
Organism: Candidatus Didemnitutus sp.; assembly: GCA_041906465.1. Lineage (GTDB taxonomy): Bacteria > Verrucomicrobiota > Verrucomicrobiia > Opitutales > Opitutaceae > Didemnitutus. The sequence continues at coordinate 20,356 of JAYRJE010000011.1, forward strand.
GTAGAGCAGGCGCCATTCGCCTTTGTGCAGACCGCGGAGGCGGGATTTCGCCTCCGCGGCGGTGAGCGTGGAGTTGAGGTAGGTTGCCGCGACGCCTGCGGCTTGGAGCTGGTCGACCTGATCCTTCATCAGCGCGATCAGCGGCGAGACGACGACGGTCAGGCCGGCGCGATGGAGGGCGGGGAGTTGGAAGCAGAGGGACTTGCCGCCGCCGGTGGGGAGCAGGGCGAAGACATCGCGGCCGGCGAGCGCGGTTTCGATGATCTCGCGCTGCAACGGGCGAAACGCGCCGTAGCCGAACGTGGTTTTGAGCGTGAGCAGAAGGTCGTCCACAAACTATTCAGAGTGCGTGACGGCCCGTGCGGCGATCAAGCGCGGAGGCGCTCGTGAGGGCGAGAAAATATCCGTGTGAAGATCGCGATGGCGGCAGGTGGCGACGACGCAATCACCGCGGCTTTATCCGCACTCGTGTTCTGCCGTGGGCGGCATTGTCACGTATTACGTGACAATGCCGGTTGGCGTCCGCGAGTGATCCGGGGCGGGATTGTCACGTATTACGTGACAATTGCGGCGGGCGGGGACGAGCGCGGGGCTTCAGCGAAGCCCGAGCCAGCGGGCGAGGGCGCGGGTGGCGTCGGCGGTGCGGTGGCCGCGTTTGATGGAGCGGGCTTCGAGGCGGAGGCGGCCGGCGGTGCGGTCGGCTTTCGGGTCGACGTGGCCGACGAGTTCGGTGCCGGCGAGGATCGGAAGCGAGTAGTGGCCGCGCACGCGCTTCGCGGGCGGGGTATAGGCTTCCCACGTGTAGTTGAAATTCCAGAGCGCGGCCGTGACGCGGCGATCATAAATGAGTGGGTCGAGCGGAGCGAGGAGGAGGAGCGCGGCGGGCGGCGTGTTGTCGGCGCACTGCTCGAGCAGCGGGAGGTCCGTGCGCAGGCAGTAGAGCAACGGACAGCCGGCGACGGCGATCGGCTGGACGAGGTCGGCGATAAGCGGGAGTTCGTCGCGTTTCAGCAGGCAGAGGCGGCATTGGCGCAGTTTTAGTTCGGCGCACCAGCGGGCGGTCTCACGTCGCGATGGCTCGGGGCGGGCGAGCACTTTGGCGGGAAGGATGCGTTCGGGCAGGTCGTAGGTGCGCCGGTTGCCGGTGCCGCGCTGGGCGATGAGGAGCCGGCCGTGGAAGAAGAGTTTTTGGAGCGTGGCTTTGACGAGCGAGGAGGCGCCCCAGACCTGGCGGGCCCGGCCGTGGTCGTCGAAATCCTCGGCGCTGAGCGGCCCGCGGGTGGCGATCTCAGCGAGCAGTTTTTCGGCGATGGCTTTCTGCTTGGCGGAAAGCCGGCCGGACCACGCGCCCGAGCGGTGGGTGCGTCGACGCATGGCGGCGAGGAGGTTCGGCCAGGCTTCGTGACCGAAGGCGACGAGGATGTTGGTGGCGGGATGGTGGTGTTCGAAGGCGGTGCGCTGCGCGGCCGGGAGCGGCGGTGGGGTTTGCGGCTGCGGCGGCGACGGAGCGCCGCCCTCCAGGGTTTCGCTGTGGAGGTGGCGCATGAGGTCGCCTTCGCGGTAGCTGGTGACGCGGTTGCGCAGGATGAGGTCGTGCATGCGCCCGCAGATGTTCAGCGGGTCGATCTGCACGTAACCGAGGTGGGCGAGGGCGGTGGCGACGTTCGGGGCCGGCTCGTCGAGCAGCAGCGCGCGGCGTTGGAAGCGGCGGGCGTGATCGGGAGACAGGCGGAGCGGTTCGGGAAGCACAGGGAACGGAGAACTGAGGACGAGGAGGCGGGTGGCGCAAGCTCGCGCGGAGGACAGCCGCTGTCGTGCGGCGACGGCACAGCGCTCTTGCGCGCACTGCTGCATGGGGCGGGCGCGGGTGAAACCATGATGGTGGGCATTTCCTGTCAGCGAGAGTTTGGACCGTCCTTCGCCTTCGGCTACGGACGGTTGCTGTCGGCTTCCGGAAGCAAGAAGGCCGCGCCTTGCGGCGCGGCCGGAAAGTTATCTCGCGTGGGAGATGCCGCTTACTTCTTCGGCATCGAGGCTTGCAGTTCGTCGAGGCGCTTTTGGAGGGCGTTCATCTCGGAGACGAGGCGCTCTTCCATCTTCTTGCGGTCGGAGCTGTTCACGATGCTCATGCTGGCGGCGTCGCGGACGACGTTGGCGGGGAGCGAGAGCAGGCGCGTGAGGAGGCCCTGGTCTTTGAAGCTGCTGAGGTAGAGCGCGGTGATTTCGTGCGAGAGCTTCATGGAGTCTTGTGCGATGGTCTGGGCGGTCATCACGCTGTTGTTGAGCTCCTGGTTGCGAGCCATCTCGGCGGTGAGCACGCCGCTGATCTGGTTGGAGATGCGCTGCGAATACTGGTTGATCGATTCGCGGGTGAGGTTCTGGTCCTTGGACATCTCAGACAGGATCGGAGAGATTTTTTCGGCGAGGCGGCCACCAACTTTGTCGATTTGGTCGTTTTGGAGCTTCTCGGCTTCCTCGGGCGTCTTCGGCACCTGGCCGTAGGGGAGGACTTTCTGCGCGATGGCCTCGGCGAGCTGGTTCATCTTTTCCTGGTTCAGCTTCTGCACTTCCTCGTCGGTCATGAACACATCGGCGGAGCGCTTCGCGATGGCGTCCTTGAGCAGGGTGTTGACGGCTTCAATGTGGCGGCGGGTTTCCTCGGACGAAGCTTTGAGCTCGGCGTTGGTTTGCTCGCGCAAAGAATTCATCTCGGCCTGCTGGCGCGTCGCGAGATCTTGCACGGTCTTTTGGTGGAACCAGAAAATCGCGCCACCAACGAGGAGGGCGGTGAGGATGACCGCCGGGATTTGTTCTTTAAGTTTTTGCCACATGTGTGTGTCGGGTTGAGATAACTGCCGACAGTCAGACAGATGGAATGTTCAAAAGCAACGCCGCCTTCCGTCGCCCTGAATCCATAAAAACCTCCGCTGCATGAGCCTGAATCGTTACGAACAATCGCTTTTCGACTATTGGGAGCGCCAGCCGGACGAGCGTCGGCACTGGCAGATGAAGACGAACGAGGCGGCGAAGGGCGCCGCAGCGCTCGGTGACGCGGCGCGGCGGCTCGAGCGCGAGTTGTGGGACTATTTCCGGGAGCGCACCGCACAGGTGCCGGCAATGCGGGCACTCAATCCGGGTGGCGGGCAGCGCGTCAGCATGCTCAATCTGGCGGAGCTGATGTTGCGTCTGTGGGGCCCGGTGCCGAAGCCCAAGCGTCCGAGCGCGCGGTCGGCGGAGTAGAATCAAGGTCGCTTGAGATGGCGCTATGATCGCCGCAGCTCCACGATCGTTGCGCCCCAGCTGCCGCTCGTCTCATCGCCAAGGCGGAAGCCGGCCACGTGGGGCGAGCGGCGGAGCAGCGTGTGCACGGTTTCGCGCAGCGTGCCCGTGCCCTTGCCGTGGATGACGCGCACAGAGAAAATTCCGGTGCGCACGCACTCGGCGAAATAGTCTTCGAGCAGTGACGCGACTTCGCTCGGCCGGAAGGTGTGCAGATCCAACTCGCCCGTGATCGGGAGACGCACCGCATCCGCGTCGGGCTGATCGGAGGCGGAGGAGTCGACGGGATCGCACATGCCGGAACGTCATGACGGGCGCGGCGTGCAGGCAAAAAGAAAACCCGCCCCTCGCGGGGCGGGTTGCACACACACACAACAAATCGAACGAAAGTTTTCTTAGGAACGCGTGTGGCGGATCGTCGGGGCCTTGGCGGCGAGCGAACGCTCGTCCTGCGTCGGCGCCGGCTGCTTGGCGATGACGTTGAGCGAGGGCAGCTCGGCGCGGACGGCGAGCGCGGGCTGGGCTTTCGCGCGGAGTTCGGCGAGGCTGCTGGCGAACGCCTTCTCGGCTTCGGTGTAGCGCGGCGCGGTGACTTGGTAGGCCGGCAGCATGACGACTTCGTTTTCGTTCTGCATGGCGGCGGAGGCGGCGGTGACGGTGAGGCTGGCGCTCACGAGGGAGAGGATGAAAGTGATCTTGTTCATGTTCGTATCGGGTGTTGCCAGCACTACACGCAAGCGCGGTGCCAAGTTGCAGCCCGCTGCGTAAGTGCCCGTCGGGGCGCGGAATGAACTTTTTCGGGCCCAATGGGGAACCGTTGCGCTCTGGGTTTCGCGTCACGCCTGCGGCATCGGCGATTCCCACCCGTGGGACGATTCGGGCGGGTCATGCCTGACCATGACTTTTGGCGGTTCAAACGGCGTCGCGATGCCGGTGCTCCGCTGCCGGAATGTCGTCCGTCGCTCCTTTCCGCCATGCTGCAACTTGACCATCTCACCCAGCGCTACGGCGCACTCACAGCGCTCGACGATATCTCACTGACGATCGAGCGTGGCGAATTTTTCGGCCTGCTCGGTCCGAACGGTGCGGGCAAAAGCACGCTCATGTCGCTCGTGGCCGGCTTGCGTGAGCCGGCGGCCGGCACGCTGCGGCTCGACGGTGTCGCCCTCGCAGGTCGTCCCGCTGACGTCGTGCGTTCGATCGGCTTCGTGCCGCAATCGGTCGCGCTTTACGAAGATCTCACGGCGGAGGAAAACCTCGGCATTTTTGGCCGGCTCTACGGTCTCGGCGGCAAGAAGCTCGCGGCGCGCATCGACGAGTGTCTATCGGCGGTGCAACTGAAGGATCGGCGTCGCGATGCGGTGAAAACGTATTCGGGGGGCATGCAGCGCCGGCTGAATCTTGCGGCGGGTTTGCTCCACGAGCCGAAATTGCTGCTGTGCGACGAGCCGACCGTCGGCGTCGATCCGCAATCGCGCAATGCGATCTTCGATCTCTTGCAGCGCCTTAACCGCGACGGGCTCACCGTCATCTATTCGACGCACTACATGGAGGAGGCCACGCGGCTGTGCTCGCGCATCGGCATCATCGACCATGGCAAAATTCTCGCGCTCGGCGCGCTCGACGAGTTGCTCGCGCGCCTGCCCGCGGCGGAGATCGTGAGCTTCGTGCGCAATGGCGCGCCGGCCGCTGCACTCGCGAGCCTCGGGCGCTTTGGCAACCTGCGCGAGCGGGATGACCGCGGCGAGGTGCTGCTCGCGCCGGATGTGCGCCTCGCGGACTTCTTTGCTGCGACCCAGGCGGCGGGGTTGCCCGACCGGGCGTTCCAGCTGAAGCGCCCGACGCTCGAGGATCTGTTTCTCCATCTGACCGGCAAAACGCTGCGCGAATAACTGACCATGCACCTCATTCTTACTTTGCTTCGGAAAGACTGGCTGAATTTTCGCCAGGATCGCGTTGCGGTCGGGCTCACGTTTCTCGTGCCGATCGTGCTGATCTATATTTTTGGCCAGGTGTTTGGCGTGAATCGCAAGGACGCGGGGCCGGTTGGCATTCCGCTGGCGATCGTCAACCAGAGCAATGCGCCCGAGATCGCCACGCTCGTGGCGGCGCTGAAAAACGAAAAGGCGTTTCGCGTGATCGAGAGCGAGAAGGGAGAGTCGGGCGGCATGCGTCCGCTGACGGAGGACGTGGTGCGCGCGGGATTCAAAAGCGATCGCTTCCGTTTCGCGCTCGTGTTTCCGGCGGACGCGACGGCCGATGCGCGCTTCGGATTGCGGATGAAATTCCTCACGAATCCGCGCAATGACATCGAGACGCAGACGGTGACCGGCCTGCTCCAGAAAACCGTCTACACCGCCGCCCCGCAGCTGTTGATGCAGTCGCTGCGCAAGCAGGCGACCGAGTTCATCGGCGCGTCGAATACGGACAAGTTCTATGGCGAGATGGCGGGGGCGATCAGCCGCGCGTTCAACTTCGACGAGCCGAAGGTGCGGGAGGCGATGATGCGCGGCGAGATGCCGGGACTGACGCCGCCGAAGGGCGGTTCGCCCACCGCGGGCGGTGCCGCGAGGGGCGATTTCATGGAGCGCGTGATCAAGATCGAGCAAGAGCAGCTCGCCGGTGCGCAGGTGACGAACGCGGCGGCGACGCGCGTCGTGGGCGGGTGGGCGATGATGTTCCTGTTGTTTTCGCTCAGCGGCATGGCGACCTCGCTGTTCGAGGAGAAGCAGGCGGGCATTTTCCTGCGGTTGTTGTCGTCGCCGGTGCGGCGGACGCATTTGCTGTGGAGCAAGTATCTCTTCGGCATCGCGCTGGGAGTCGTGCAACTGCTGACGCTGTTCTGCGCAGGGCGGGTCATGTTCGGCATCGATGTGTGGTCGAACTTCGGCAACCTGGTCGTCCTCTGTCTCGTGGCGGCGATGGCATGCACCGCCTTCGGCATGCTGCTGGCTTCGGTCACGCGCACGCCGGCCGCAGCGAGCGGACTGGCGACATTGCTGATCCTGACGATGAGCTCGATCGGCGGCGCGTGGTTTCCGACTTCATTCATGCCGGAGTTCATCCAGCAGTTGAGCAAGCTGACCGTCGTTTATTGGTCGATGGAAGGCTTCGCGCAGGTGCTGTGGAATGGTTGCACGTTGGCGGAGCTGCTGCCGATCCTCGGCGTGTTGCTCGGCATGACTGCGGTGCTCGTGAGCGTGAGTCTGTGGCGCTTCCGAAGCGGGCCCATTTTCGAGTGAGGAGGGGATGGATCGTTTGGCGTGGGACGCACCGCAACGTTGAGCCATGTCGGGGGCAAGGCCGGCCACCTGAAATAGGGCGTGGAAGGTTGCCGCGAATCGCGGCGGCCACCTCACACCTTCGGCGATTCGGGTGTGGGAGGTGTGCTCGCGCTCGCCGCGTCGCCGCTGTCGGGCGGCGTCGCCGGAGTCGTGTTCGCTGGCGCGGCAGCGACAGGTGTCACCGGTTTCGGAGCGAAGCGCTTCGCCTCGGCAGATTCCTCCGGTTTTTCCGCCATCGCGTCTTTCAGCTGATACTCCACGTCGGCGGCAGCCTTCTTGAATTCCTTCATCGATTTGCCGAGGCCGCGGGCGAGTTCGGGGAGTTTGTTCGCGCCAAACAGGAGCAGCACGATGAAGAGAACCATCATCAGCTCCGGGCCGCCGAGACCTTCGATGAATGCGAAAGAGAAATGCATGGTCGGGAATGAGACGCGCCTGGCCGGAAAAGGTAACGGCGAAAATTCGGCTTCAGCCGTGGGTGATGTCCACGAGGAATTTCTGCGTCTGGCCGGGGCCCACCTGGTGCAGGCCGATCTTCGTCTCGGGCGCGTTTGGCGGTCCCATCCACGGTTCGACGCAGTAGTAGGGAACTTTGTCGTCCGCGGCCCAAGTGACCACGGCCGCGTCTTTCGCCGTGGTGTTGGAGAAGCCGGTGCGGAACCGCAGGCGTGCGCCGGTGGTGCGTTCGGTCACTTGGAACTGGTGGCCGCGCAAGGCAGTGTGGATCGTGTCGAGCAACGCAGGATTGTCCAAGGTTTCGCGGGCTTGCAGGCGCGGGCCGTCGACGAGCTGGCCGGTTTCGTTGCGGCGCAGCGTGCGGGCGGCCGGCACTTCGAGAATGTAGTCCTTGCGCGTGAGGCCTTCGGTCCAGGGCAGGTTGAAATAAAAATGATGGCCGGCGGACCACGGGATCGGTGCGTGGCCGAGGTTGGTCAGCTCGAGTTCGACGTAGACGGCGTTGGCCTCGAAGCGGTAACTCACGACAAACTCGTAGTCGAACGGGTAGGCGGCTTTGGCTTCGTCGCCGGGAACGAGCACCGCGGAGAAACCGCGCTCGTCGAGGCGCTTCACCCGAAAGTTGCCCTGACGGGCGATGCCATGCATCGGCATCGGTCGACGCACGCCGTCCTCCGCGCGCCAGTAGCCGAGTTCGCCGCGATCGTAGGTGCGGCCAGTAAAAGGGAAAAGGATCGGGTTTCCGCCGCGGACTTTCGCGACGTCGTCGAGTTTATCCAATTCGGGCCAGTGAATGAGGTCGCGCACACTGCCGTCGCCGAGCGTGACGTTCCAGTGCATGAGGCGCGCGCCGTTCTCCGGGAGCGCGAGGAAGGTCGACGGGCCGACCTGCCAGCGGTGAATCGTGTGCCCCAGATACGGGATGCGTTCCATGGTGCTTCGGTTGAAAGGAAAAATGTCGCCGCACTCCAACTCAAATCGCGGCGCGTTTCGTTGCGACGCGGGAAAATTGAAAGGCTTCACCGCTTTGTAAGTTCCGCGTGCTTGCAGCGCGTGGCCGCCGTCGTATGGTGCTGCGCTGTGAACCTCGGGCGTGTGGCCTTCATCCTCTGTGCGGCAGTGGGAATCTTGCGTGGCGCTGAAACTGCGCCCGCCAAGGACCCGGTGGCTCCGGCCGTGACGGCCGGCAAACGGGTGGCGTTCGTCATCCCGGTGCACGACCAGATCGCGAAACCCACGCTCTACATCATTCGACGCGGACTGAAGGAAGCGATTGAGCAAAAAGCGGACGTGGTGGTGCTGGACATGAAAACCCCGGGCGGCGCGCTCGACGCGACGTTCGAGATCATGGAGGCGCTCGGCAAATTTCCGGGCAAGACGGTGACGTTCGTGGACGACCAGGCGATCTCGGCCGGGGCGTTCATCGCTGCGACCACTGAGGAAATCTGGTTCGCGCCGCGCGGAAAGATCGGCGCCGCGGCGCCGGTGAGCGCGACGGGGCAGGACATTGACAAGACGATGCGCCAAAAGGTCGTGAGCTTCCTGCGCGCCGAAGTGCGTTCGATTTCCGAGGGCAAGGGCTACCGCGGCCAGGTCGTGTCCGCGATGATTGACGAGGACTTCGAACTGAAAATTGGCGACACGGTGCTGAAACCGAAGGGCGAGTTGCTGACGCTGACGGCGAGCGAGGCGATGAAAACCTACGGCGAGCCGGCGGAGCCGTTGCTGGGGGCTGGAATCGCGGCCGATATCCCGGCGCTGCTCGCGAAGAAGTTTGGTGCAGGGAATTTTGAAGTGCGCGAGTTTCGCGTCACCTGGTCGGAGTCGCTGGCGCAATACCTGACGGCGCTCGCGCCGATTTTGACCGGGCTCGGTCTATTGGCGCTGTTCCTCGAATTCAAGATGCCGTCGAACGGAATCTTCGCGGGCGCCGGCATCCTGTTGTTGCTGGTCGTGTTCTTTGGCCACTACGTCGCAGGTTTCTCGGGACACGAGCCGGTGCTGCTGTTCACGCTGGGACTCCTGCTGGTGTTGGCCGAGGTGCTGTTTTTTCCCGGCGTGGCGCTGCCGGCGATCACGGGTGTCGCGCTGATGCTGGTGGCCTTGGTGTGGTCGATGGCCGATCTGTGGCCCAACGAGCCGGTGAGTTTTTCGGGGGATGCGTTTGCGCGGCCGCTGACGAATGTCGGTGTCGGCGTGCTGCTTTCGGTCGGCATTGGGGCGGCGTTGCTGCGTTTTCTGCCGCAAGGTTGGATCTGGGATCGCCTCACCGTGAACTCGGTTGCCGGCAGCGTTGCGCAAGCGGCGGCGGGTGGTGCGAACGCGAGCGGTCTCATCGGCGCCGCCGGTGTGGCCGCGACGGCGTTGCGCCCGGGTGGGCAGGTTGAGATCGCTGGTAAGCGTTACGAGGCGCGCGCGGCGCTGGGCAGCATCGCTCCGGGCACACGCGTCATCGTGCGGGCGCGAGATACTTTCGCTCTCGTGGTGGAGGAGGACCATACATGAATGCGATCATCCTGTTGTTTGTTGTCGGCGCGTTGTTGCTGACGGCGGAGATTTTCCTGCCGGGCGCGATCGCTGGCATCATCGGTGGCATCGCTTTGGCCGCCGGGAGCCTGCTGTCGTTTCGCGAATTTGGTTTCAATGGTGGCGTGTTCGCGAGTCTCGGCGCGCTCGCGCTGGTGGGTTTGATGCTCTACTTGGAGCTGGTCGTGCTGCCGAAGACCTCTTTCGGCCAGCGCATGGTGGTGCAGTCGACCGTAAGCGCCACGAGCCAGCCGCCACCCGCTGCGCCGGATGTGGTTGGGCGTTCCGCCGTCGCACTCACGACCCTCTCGCCGAGCGGTTACGTGGAGGTGGACGGCCGTCGCTACGAAGCGTTTTGCCGCGCGGGTCATGTGCCGAAGGGCACGGAGCTGCGTGTGGTCGGCCTCGATAATTTCCGTATCATCGTTTCCAAATCCTAAACTCCCATGCCTGACATCCCCCTCATATTCCTGATCCCGATCATCGTCGTCGTCCTCATTATTGTGGGCGTCTTCCTGTCGTTCATCGGTGTCTGGTTAAAAGCCCGCCTGAACGGTGCGCCGGTGAGCGTGCTGAATCTGCTCGGCATGCGCCTCGGTGGCGTGCCCTACGGCCTGGTCGTCGAGGCCCGCATCACGGCAGTGAAGGCTGGCATCGAAGTTTCCACCGACAAAATCGCGGCGCACTATCTTGCGGGCGGCAACGTCGTGCCGACCATCCAGGCGATGGTCGCGGCGGAAAAGGCTGGTATCGAACTCGGCTGGGATCGCGCTTGCGCGATCGATCTCGCGACGAAGGGCTCCGGCAAGAGCGTCGTTGAGGCCGTGCGCACCTCCGTCGATCCGAAGGTGATCGACTGCCCGAATCCCGAGCAGGGCCGCACGACCATCGACGGCGTGGCGAAGGACGGCATCCAAGTGAAGGTGAAGGCGCGCGTCACTGTGCGCACGCACCTCGATCGTTTCGTCGGTGGCGCCAAGGAGGAGACGATCATCGCCCGCGTGGGCGAAGGCATCGTCACCACGATCGGCTCGGCCGAGAGCTACAAGACCGTGCTCGAGTCGCCGGACAGCATTTCCAAGACTGTGCTCGCGCGCGGCCTCGACGTCGGTTCGGCGTTCGAGATTCTCTCGATCGACATCGCGGACGTGGACGTCGGCGAGAACGTCGGCGCCAAGCTCCAGGAAGCGCAAGCCGAGGCGAACAAGAACATGGCGCAGGCCCAGGCGGAAATCCGCCGCGCCGCCGCCGTCGCGCTCGAGCAGGAAATGAAGGCGCGCGTGCAGGAAATGCAGGCGAAGGTCGTCGAGGCGCAGGCGCAGGTGCCGCTCGCGATGGCCGAGGCCTTCCGCGCCGGCAAGCTCGGCGTCATGGATTACTACAAGATGGAAAACGTGCAGGCTGACACCGCCATGCGCGGCTCGATTGCGCACCCCGAGGGCAAGAAGTAAGCGCCCGCGCGCGTTCCGCCCATGGACATCCTGGAATGGCTCACCAAGCACGCGTTCACGCTCGTGATCATCGCGGGCGTGGTCGCGCAGCTGATCAAGGCGGTGCGCGGCCAAAAAGGGGACGACGAGGCGCCTCCGGCTCCACCGGAGGAACGCTCGTTCCAAGATCCCGAGTTGGCCGAGCGCACGCGGCGCATTCGCGAAGATATTCAGCGCAAGATCGCGGAGCGCCGCCGCGCGGCGACTGGCTACGAAACGCCAACGCCTCCGCCGGTGGCCGAGCCGCCGCCGCAGTGGGCCTACGATGAACCAGAGGCGGCGCCGCCGCCCGTTGTGCGACAGGTGGTGGTCGAGCGTGCGCCCGAGCCGGTGCACGTGAGTGCATCCCGGGCCGAGGCTCAGCGTCAGGCCGAGATTCTCGAGCAACAGGCCGCGCTGGCGGAGAAGATGCGCGAGTTGGAGCTGATGAAGGCGGCCGCAGTGCGCCGAAACGAGTTCGAGCGCGCCACCGCTGACACGCAGACCGAGAGCAAGGTCGCGGCGCGAGGTGCGCTGCTGGACGATTTGCGCAAACGCGACGCGCTGCGCCGGGCGTTTGTGCTGCGCGAGGTGCTCGGGCCGCCGGTGGCATTGAGGTAGGGCGGCGACTCCGCTCGCCGCCGAGGATTGACGGCGCGGAGCGGAGTCCGCGTTCTACCAAGCCTTGCCTCACCGACCATCGGGGCTTCTCCGGTATTGCGCTCGTTCGGCGATCCGACAGCGTCGCTCGTTCATGGATCGTCTCCAAGGCCTGTTCGGAATCGCGCTGATTCTCGGTATCGCGTTCCTCTTCTCCAATAATCGCCGGCGTATCAACTACCGGCTCGTGATCAGCGGCATCACGCTCCAGATCGTGATTGCGCTGCTGGTCTTCAAGGTCGGCCCGGTCGGCAAGTTCTTCCAACTGCTCGGCCACGGCATCGGCAAGCTCGAGGAGTTTTCGCGACAGGGCGCGGCGTTCGTCTACGGCGGCATCGCGGTGGACCAGGGCGGCAAGATGGGCAACTACCTCGCGGGTGGCTTCGTTTTCGCCTTCAACGTCACCGCGACGATCGTGCTCGTCTGCGCGCTGGTCGCGATCCTCTACCATTTCGGCATCATGCAGCGTGTGGTCGCCGTGATTGCGCGGGCGATGAACTTTATCATGCGCGTCTCGGGCGCCGAAGCGCTGAGCAACGTTGCCAGCGCCTTCGTCGGTCAGGTCGAGGCACAGGTGATGATCCGGCCGTATCTGCGCAGCATGACCAACAGCGAACTGCTCGCCTCGATGAGCGGTTCGCTCGCGTGCATCGCCGGCGGCATCCTCGTCGTTTACGCCAACATGGGCGCCGCTGCGGGCATGGATCTCGCGCCGAAACTTATCACGGCGTCGCTGATGGCGGCGCCGGGCGCGCTCGTGATTTCCAAAATCGTTTTCCCCGAAACGCAGGAGAGCCAGACGATGGGCTCGGTGAAACTCGAGGTGAAGAGCGAGTATTCCAACGTTATCGACGCGATCTCCCACGGCGCCGGCGACGGCTTCAAGATCGCCATGAACGTCATCGCGATGCTCATCGGTTTCATCGCCGTGATCGCCTGCCTCGATTGGATCCTCACCTCGATCGGTCACATCTTTAACCCGAACTTCAATCTGACGCTCAACTGGATCTTCGGGAAAATCTTTTACCCGATGGCGTGGGCGATGGGCGTGCCGTCGCAGGATATCAACAGCGTCGCGACGCTGCTCGGCCAGAAGCTGACGATCAACGAATTCGTCGCGTTTCAGAACCTGACTAACCACAGTGTGCCGATCGTCACCGACAAGGGCCTGCTGATCCTCAGCATCGCGATCTGCGGTTTCGCCAACTTCAGCAGCGTCGGCATGCAGATCGGCGGCATCGGCGCGCTCGCGCCCGAGCGTCGCACCGACCTCGCCAAGCTCGGCCTCAAGGCGCTGCTGTGCGGCACGCTCGCTTCGTATCTCTCCGCGACGCTCGCTGGCATCGTGATCTGAGGACAAACGCCGTCCTGCGGTCACCGGCGCCGCCGCCGTCAGGCGGCTGAAAATTGCGCAACACCGCCGCCTGACCGCGGCTGCGACCGAGTCGTCCTGCTGCGGCCAATCTCCCGCGTTGTGCCTCTCTGGGCAGGGCCGAGCTGTAAAGCTGAGGTGAAATCCTCCCGCGCCGCACGGGGTTCGTGACTTTCCGGTGTCGCGATGAAACTCCTGGCAGGGTTGGTGCGTCTGACCAGCCGACACCTGATTCCATGAGCAACACGATTCTCGAAATAGTCCTCGCCGGTGCCGCCATCGTGGCGGCGTTTGCGGTGGGCGCCACCTGCCTGATCGGCCTCGCGGTCTGGTTGGGCGGCACGCGGGAGCGGACGGTCAAGTGACATCGTGAAGCTCTGCACTTGGCGGCGAGGGCCAGCGCCACAAGTGTGAGACTCATGGATGTCAATGAACGTCTGGCAAAATTCCTCGGCCAAACTCCCGCGGTGAGCGGTGCCGCCTTTGTGGCGCCCAACGCGACCGTGCTCGGCGCCGTCACCTTGGGCGCGCAGAGCAGCGTCTGGTATGGCTGCGTGCTCCGCGGCGATATCAACACGATCGAAGTGGGCGAGGGGAGCAACATCCAGGATCTCACGATGGTGCACCTCGCCGACAACTACGGCGTGAAGATCGGTCGCTACACGACCGTCGGCCACAGCGCCATCGTGCATGCGTGCGAGATCGGCGACGAGTGCCTGATCGGCATGGGAGCGACGATCCTCGACGGAGCCAGGATCGGCGACCAATGCATCGTCGGTGCCAATGCGCTCGTGACGCAGAAGTTCGAGGCGCCGGCCGGCTCGATGATTCTCGGTTCGCCGGCGAAAGTCGTCCGTGCGCTGACGCCGGAGGAGCGCGCCGGACTGAAAAAGTGGGCGCTCAAATACGTCGAAGTCGCGAAAGCCCACGCGGCCCAGGCTGCGAAGTGGCGCGGGTCTCCCACTGGTGGTGATGTTCGGATTCGTCGGCGCGCAAGCGAGTGACGGAGCCAGGCTGTCGTATGCGCGGGCTATTGAACAAAGCATGCGCAGACGTTCTCGGGGCCGCGGAGTATTCTCAGGCACACCACGGAGGTGCCTATGAAATCAAACGTTGGCTCCTATGATGCTGGAATCCGCTACGTCCTCGGCTGGTTGATCGTGATCTGGGGCGTGCACACCGAAAATGTGTGGGGCTGGCTCGCGCTGGTTCCCCTGGTCACCGCGGCGATCGCGTTCTGCCCGCTGTATTGCGTGTTCCACGTCGACACCACTTCGACCGACAACCACGTGGCGCATTAGCGCGGTTCAGCGGCAGTCGTAGCTGCGTTGGAACGACGCGACAATGTGGCCGCGCGCGTTTCCGCGCTGCTTGGGATGCGCCTCAACGCACGCGCTCAAGCCTGCTGAAAGTATAGCGATAGTTCGCGTCCGCGCTCTCCTTGCGCCACGTCTCGCGCCAAGCGAGGTGGCGCCACTCGGGAAAGAACACGTCGCCCGCCACGTTCGCGTGCACGAGCGTGAGGAGAATGCGGTCGGCGATGGGAAGCGTTTCTTCGTAAATGCGTTGGCCGCCGCAGATCATTATTTCGCCGGGCAATGATTGGGCGACGGCGAGCGCCTCGGGCACGGTCGCAGCGATGTGGACGCCGGGCCGGGCGATTTCCGGATGAGAGGTGATCACTACCGGCATGCGGCCGTCGAGCTGCACGCGCGGCCAGATCTCGTAGCAGATGCGTCCGAGCACGACGGTCGTGTTCGCCGTCTGGTCGTGAAACCATTTTTTGTCCTCGGGAATATCGAACGGCAGGCGGCGGCCATTGCCGATGACGCGGTTCTCTCCGCAGGCGACGATGAGGGTGATCGGTTTGGACATGGAAATCAGGCGCCGTCGGCGAACTGCACACGCACCTCCGCGCGTTCGAAATCGCTTGCGGCGAGCAATGGCGCGGGCTGCATCCGGCCGAGGCGGGCGACCCAGCGGTCGGGCACCTGCTCGAGGCGCGTGGCGAAGTGCGTGGCGGTGTCGTTGTAGTAGGTGCGGGCGAGCGCGATTCGCTGCTCGGTCGTCACCAACTCGGTGTGCAGGCGCGAGAACTCCGGTTGCGCGCTCAGCTCGGGATAGCCTTCGGCGACGGCGCGGAGCGAGGAGGCGAGGCCGTGAAAGTCGGGGCCGGCGACCCCGGGCGGCGTCGCGGCCTGTTGCGCGCGCAGCTGAGCGAGGGCCGTTTGCAGCGAGGTCTCGTGAGCGCGAAGTCCGGCGAGGGCACCAGCGAGCGCCGGGATGAGATCGTGCCGGCGCTTCAGTTCGACCTCGATGAGCGACCAGGCCTGGCGCACGCGCTCGCGGAGACCGACGAGGCTGTTGTAGGCCATCCACACCCAGGCCGCGCCCCAGAGCGCAAGAAAGCCTGCGCCGCCGCCAATCAGCGGAACCCATGGCTGATCGGGCGCCAGGTCGGCGGTAAGCACGGCGGCGCCGCCGCCGGCGGCGGCCAAGCCGAGCGCCCACGTGACCCAGGAGCCGACCGCGTAATTTTTGAGCACGCGCTCTTCCGATTTGCAGCTGATGAGAAACACGGGAGCTGCGCGGTCTTCCGCGATTTCGGGCGCCACGACGTCCGCGCGCTCGCGGGCGCGACCGACGACGTAGAGGTCCGCGTGCAGCGGCAGTCCGCTTTCGGTGAAGCGGCGGACGTGATCAGAGTCGGCTACCGCTCCGGGCGGCCCCTTGGCGTAGTAGAGCGCGTCGCCGCGCGAGGCGGTTTCGGAAAACAGGGTGCACGGCTCGATCCGCGCACCGTCGGGTCGGACCAGGACGACGCCGGTGTCGTCCTGGAGATAGAACGGCATCGTCTCGCCGCCGGACGCGACGGTGTTCCATCCGCTTTCGTGGCGGGTGCGCGTCTGAGGTTTACCGTCCTTGTCGGTGTAGTGTTCGGTGACGGTTCGCGACCAGCGCTCCTCCACGCTGTAGTGGTAGTGCACGCAGCGCTGTCCGGCCAGAAAGCTGCGGAGGGGCGATTCGGCTTCGGCGGTGCCTTTGAGTTCGACGAGACCGATGAACACCCCCCGGGCTTTCGAAGTCGGCAAATCCCGCAAGAGCCGGTGCCGACGGCGCAGGTGCAGACTCCACAGGAGCAGCAGGAGGCTGACGGAGACCAGCGCGAGACCGGGAATGAGCGGGCGGTCCATGAAAGGGCAATACGCGCTCCGTTTCATCGGTTTCCGGTGGCGGTTTGTCGAGAATTAGGCACCGCAGCGCCCGGGAAAGGTCTCCCACTATCGGCCCAGACGGCCGGTGCGCTCTTGTCATAGTTGCACGCGCGGATATCCCGGAGCGCATGATTATCGGTGTCCCCAAGGAAATTAAGATCGGTGAGAAACGCGTTTCCATGACCCCCAGCTTGTGCCGCCGCGTCACGTCGCTCGGCGCCAAGGTCCTCATGGAAAAGAATGCCGGCCTGACCGCCGGTTTCACCGACGCTGAATACAAGGCCGCCGGGGCGACCTTCGCGACTTCCGCCGCCAAGGTGTGGAAGAGCGCCGACATGATTCTCAAGGTGAAGGAGCCGCTCGAGGCCGAGTTCGACCTCATGCAGCAGGGCCAGACGATCTTCACCTACCTGCATCTCGCCGCCGGTCCGGCGCTCGCGAAGCAACTCTGCAAAAAAGGCATTCTCGGCATCGCCTACGAAACGGTGGAGAGCGCCGACGGGCAGTTCCCGTTGCTCAAACCGATGTCGCACATTGCCGGCCGCCTCTCGATCCAGGTCGGCGCGTATTTCCTCCAGTCGCAAGTCGGCGGCTCGGGCGTGCTGCTCGGTGGCATCCCGGGCACGATGCCGGGCCACGTCGTCGTGGTCGGCGCCGGCAATTCCGGTGCGCACGCCGTCCGCATGGCGGCCGGCATGGGTGCACGTGTGACGGTGCTCGATCTCGACACGCGCAAACTCGAGGTGCTCGACCAGGAGTATCGCGGCAAGGTCGTCACGCTCGTCTCGAATCCCGCCAACGTCGAAGCCGAGGTGGCCAGCGCCGATCTCGTGATCGGCGCCGTGCTGATCCCCGCCGCGAAGGCGCCGATCGTCGTCACCAAGAAAATGGTGAAGAACATGCGCCCGGGCTCCGTGATCGTCGACATCGCGATCGATCAGGGCGGTTGCATCGAAGGCATCAAATACACCTCGCACGAGAAGCCGACTTACCAGGAATTTGGCGTGAACCACTACGCCGTGCCGAACATGCCGGCGCTCGTGGGCCGCACGTCGACGCTTGGCCTCACGCAAGCCACCGAGCCCTACGTCGCCATGATCGTGCAAAAGGGCGTGGAGCGCGCGCTCGCCGAGCACAAGGGGCTCGCCAAGGGCGTGAACACTCGCGGCGGTCGCATCGTCTACGACGAAGTGGCGAAGGCCGTGGGCTTCGACCAAGCCTGAGCACGAGCGGAAGTGCGCCGCGCCGCGCGCGTCGCACGCGTTCGATTTCAGCCCGGCACCGCGCGTGCCGGGCTTTTTGTTTGCCGGAGCGCTGCGCGCTCGCGCATCGTCCGCCCGGGCCATCTTATGCTGAAAGCGCTTTGTTTCCGACGCGGCCGGGTGGCGGCGGGGCTCATGTTTTTGCTGCTGGCCGGCGCGTCCGTCGCGCCGGCCAAGGAGGCGTTTCCCGGCGAGAGCCGGAAGTGGCGCCACTACCAGTCGCTGAATTTCGAACTCTACAGCGGCAACTCCGATCGCGAGTCGCGCGAAGTGTTGCACAATCTCGAGCTGTTCCACGCGGCATTTCTCGATTTTATGAAGCTGCCCGTGCGTCGGCCACTGCCGGTGACGGTGTTCTACTTCGCGAGCGACGCCGATTTTCGCGCTTACGTGCCGGCGGCTTACGGCAAGAGGCACAACTTTGCCGGCTTCTATGTCGAACGGCCCGACCGCGCGGTGATCATTCTCTCGCCGCGCGACGAGCTGAAGCAGGCGCAGCAACTCGTGTTTCACGAGTATGTGCATCACCTCTTTCGCGTCATGGAGGAGCGCCCGCCGACGTGGTATAACGAAGGGATGGCCGAGCTGTTCTCGACGCTGCAGGAGGAGTCGGGACAACTGGTGTTCGGGCGTCCGGTGGCTGGACGCGTCGGGCAACTGCAACGGGAGGGCCTGATGCCCCTCGAACAACTGTTCGCGGTCTCGCACGAATCGGCGGTTTTTCGCGAAGGCGAACACACCGGCCAATTCTACGCACAATCCTGGGGGCTGATCCATTTCTGCTATTTCGGCGCGAACGACATCCCGCGCGACAAGCTGGCCCTCTTTCTCGACGTCGCGCGGTCGCCGCGTTTCGCCGAGCAACCGGAGCGCGTGCGAGCCTTTTGCCGCGAACTCTTTGGCTTCGACTATCCCGAGTTGCAGCAGCGGGTGGAGCGCTACATGCGGGTCGGTCGCTACCAGGCACGCTCGCTGCCGGTGCCGCGGATCGCCGACCTGAAAACGTATGCGAGCCGGGCGGTCGCGCCGGAAGAAGCGCAGCTGCGTCTGGCGGAGGTCGCGGCCCGAGTGAATCGCACCCCGGAGGCGCGACTCACCTTGTTGCACGGTGCGGAGCGTCATCCGGAGGATACGCGCCTGGATGAAACACTGGGGATGCTCGCTTATTACGACAACGATCAGGTCGGGACGCGCGAACGCTGGGAGCGCGCCATCGAACACGGCACGGTGAACCCCGCGGTGTTCCATCAAGTCGCGCAACAGATGACGCAGCGGCTGTTCTCCCAATTCGACCCCTTCTACCAGATGCCCGATGAAATGGCCGCGAAGCTGCGCGTGCTGCTACGGCGTTCAATCGAAGCGGCGCCGCAACAAACCGCAGCCTACGAGACGCTCGCATGGGTCGAGGCCACGAGCGGGGAGTGCGTCGTCGCCAACGTGAATCTGGTGCAGGAGCGATTTCCCCGACTGAAGACCAAGGACCGCACCCTCGTCTCGCTCGCCTTGGTCCGCCACCGGCGCGGAGACAATGCGGGTGCGATCGCACTCCTCGACGACCTGCCCAAACTCGATCCGGACGACTGGTCCGTCAGCGCCGCGGAGCGGTTGCGGGCGAAGATCGAGGGCCGCAAACCGGTGATGGAGCGGCGCGGGAGCCGGGCTGACGCGGCCAAGCCGCCGCCGCTGCGCATCAAGATCAACCCCGGCGCGATCAAACTCCCGGGCGGCAACTAGTCCGGCAGCGACTTACCGCCCCGCCCCAGCCGGACTCATGCCGTTGGACGCGATTCCCGACTGGCGAGGGTGCATCTGTTTGGTGGCCACCGCCGTCCCGCCGGCGCCCACCTGTCGCATGATCCCGTCTCGCACCGGTCACTTGGTGGGCCGAGGGAGAGATCGGGCCACAAAAAAGCCGGCCCCACGGCCGGCCTGGAACGGATCATGGTGAGCGCCGCTTCACGCCTGCGGCACAATCTTCACGCTCTCAACCGCCACGCGGTCGATCGGCGTGCTCTTTTCGCCGCCGTTGGATTTCACCGGGACGTTGGCGATCTGCTCGAGCACCTCGTCGCCCTTCACCAGTTGACCGAAGGCGGTGTATTGACGGTCGAGGAAACGCGCGTCGCCGTGGCAGATGAAGAATTGCGAGCCGGCGCTGTCGGGATGCGACGAGCGGGCCATCGAAATGACGCCGCGCACGTGCGCCTTGGCGTTGAACTCGGCCTTCACCTTCCAACCGGGGCCGCCGGTGCCGGGCATGCCGGTCTCGCCGGCCTTCGTGTTCGGGCAGCCGCCCTGAATCATGAAGCCCTTGATGATGCGGTGAAACGCGGTGCCGTCGTAGAAGCCGTCGCGGGCGAGCTTCTTGAAATTTTCGACCGTCTTCGGCGCGACGTCGGGCCAGAAGGCAATGGTCATGTCGCCGTAGCTGGTCTTGATGACGGCGACTTCGTGGTTGGAGGCGTTCTCGTTGCTCATGGAGGGGCCAAGAAGCCCCGCGAAGCGACCGCCCGCAAGAACCAAAAGTGTGCGACATTTTTTCGGAAAAACGCGCAGCGAAATCGGGAATCAGTGCTACACTATGCCCGCAACCCAGGAGGCCCCATGAAAACCCGCGAACACCGTGAAATTCGGCTGCGTGGCGAGCCCACCGAGGAAATTCGCCGCGAAGCCTATCTGCTCTGGCAACAAGAAGGCTGCCCCGAGGGCCGCGAACTCGATCACTGGCTGGCGGCACAGGAACTGGTCAAGCATCGCTCGCGGCCCGCTCATCCCGCCACGGACGACGAACGCGAGCCCCAGGTGCGACCCACCGAGTCGCTGGTGACACCGACGTAGCGCAAGAGCGCCGTTCAGTCTTAAGTGCTTCGAATCAGAACGGTGGCTGCGTTGGAGCGCAGCGACAACGTGGTCTTTCTTCGTGCCACGCTTTCGCTTCGCTCAAGCGCGGCTACGGAATCCTTGAAACCGAACTGGCGTCGGTCTGCTCCGTCCCTACGCGAATTGCGCATCCACTCGATCGCAGAAATGGTGGATGAGGAAGAGGTGACACTCTTGCGCCGCGGCGCCGCTGTTGCCGGGAACGATGATCTCGGCGGTCGCGAGGCCCTTGGCTTTGCCGCCGCCGCGGCCGAGCAGCGCGATGGTGTCGAGGCCGAGCTTCTTCGCGGCGTCGAGCGCGAGCAGGATGTTCTGGGAGTTGCCGCTTGAGGTCAGCACCACCACGACGTCGCCGGGCTGTGCGAGACCCTCGATCTGGCGGGCGAAGAGGGCGTCGTAGCCGTAGTCGTTGCCGATGCACGTCACGAGCGTGCCGTCAGCGGTCAGGGCGACGGCCGGGAGCGAGCGGCGGTTCTTGAAATAGCGGCCGACGAGTTCGGTCGTGAGGTGCTGCGCTTCGGCGGCGCTGCCGCCGTTGCCGCAGGCGATGATCTTCTTGCCGCCTTGCAGCGCGCGTAGGATGAGATCGCCGGCGCGATCGATTTGCGCGCGCTGAGCGGAAAGTCCTTGGAGGGCGGCGATGGTCGCTTGTTGCGAGGCTTCGAACGAAGACATGGGCGCGACGCAAACAGACGTGCGGCTTGCCAGCAAGCTCGCGCGCGCCAACCGTGACCGCGTCGCATGCGCTTCGCTTCCGTTACGCTGCAGAACTTCCGCAACTTGCCGCTCGTTTCCGTGCGGCTGGCGGGACGGCACACCTTTCTCGTTGGCGCGAACGGGCAGGGAAAAACCAACTTCCTCGAGGCGCTCGGCTACGTCACGGCGTTGCGCTCATTTCGAGGTGCGGAACCGCGCGCGCTCGTGGCGCTCGGGCAAACGCAGGCGGGCCTCGGCTTCACGCTCGAGCACGAGCAGTTCGGCGAGTCGAAACTCGCGATCACGTTCGGCGCCGACGGCCGCACGGTGGAATGGGAGCAGGGCAAGGTGACGCGGCTCGCCGATTTCATCGGCAAGTTTCCGACCGTGGTCTTTTCGTCGCAGGACAATCAACTCCTGCGCGGCTCGCCATCGTTGCGGCGGCGTTGGCTCGACCTGACGCTCGCGGCGATGGATGGCGGCTATCTCGCCGCGTTGCAGGGTTACACGCGTGCGGTGGCGGAGCGGAATATTTTGCTGAAGCACGGCGGCCGCGATGCGACCCAGCTCACGGCGTTCGAGCGCGAGGCGGCGTTGCACGCCGTGAAGCTCGTCGCTGCGCGCGCGGCGGGCGTCGCCGAGCTGAGCGAACTGTTTCACGGCGCGCATGCGCGACTTGTTCCCGAAGGCGAGCAGGCGGCGTTGATCTACGGGCCGGATACGGCCGCGACGACGGCGGACGAGTTTGCGGCGCAGTTGGTGAAGGCGCGCCCGCGCGACACGCTGCTGAAGTCGACCGAGCGCGGCCCGCATCGCGACGATCTGGAGTTCTTGTTGCGCGGTCGCCCGGCGAAGAACTTCGCCTCGGAAGGGCAGCAGCGCTGCCTCGTGATCGCGCTGCGTCTGGCGCAGGCGGCCTATTTCAAGAAGCACAGCGCGATCGAGCCGGTGCTGTTGTGCGACGATGTGCTCGGCGAACTCGATCCGGAGCGGCGGCGCAAATTCTGGGCGTCACTCGACGGCCAGCCGCAGGTGGTCGCCACCGGCACGGCGCTGCCGGACGCCGAGGCGGGCACGTGGCAGGTGTTGCACGTGGCGGACGGCCGCGTCGAGGAAGGCGGGAGCGCGTGAGTTTCGAAGGGTGGCAATGGCTGTTGCTGGCGGCGGGGGCGTTCACCGCGGGTTTTTCGAAAACGGGCATCCCGGGGCTCGGCATTTTGTTCGTGGCGATTTTCTCGAACCTGATGCCGGCGCGTCAGGCCACAGGGATCGTGCTGCCGCTGCTGATCGTGGGCGATGTGTTCGCCGTGTTGAGTTACCGTGCGCACGCACAGTGGTCGCATTTGTGGCGGTTGCTGCTGCCGACCGTCGGCGGCGTCGTGCTGGGGTGGCTGGCGCTGCGGTTCGCGGATGATGACCAGACGACGCGGCTGATCGGCGCGTTGCTCGCGATCATGCTCGCGGTGCATCTCTGGCGGAAAGCGCGGCCGGACGCGAACGAAGCGGCGAGTCACGCGCCGTTGTGGTTTGGCGTGCTCGCGGGTGTGTTTGCTGGCTTCGCCACGCAGGTCGCGAATGCCGCGGGGCCGGTCATGATGCTTTACCTGCTGGCGATGCGATTGCCGAAGCTGGAGTTTTTGGGGACGAGCGCAGTGTTCTTCATGGCGGTGAATCTGTTCAAGGTGCCGTTCATGGTGCAGCTCGGGATCATCAATCCATCGAGCCTGGCGGTGAACTTGTGGCTGGCGCCGGCGGTGATTGCGGGCGCGCTGATCGGTCGCGTCGTGGCCGGAAAGGTGAATCAGAAGGTGTTCGAGATTGCGGCGCTCGGGTTGACGGCGCTGGCGACCGCAAAGCTGCTGTTTGGATAAACCACGCTTTCGCTCTGCTCAAGTGCGGCTACCAGCAGCGCGCGAGTTCGGGATTTCTTTTCCGTGTCGTCCGTGTATTCCGTGGGCTCCACATGGCCCGCGTGAACGTGCGACAACTCTGGAAGGCGAAGCTCGACGGCTCCCTCGCGCCCAAAGAGTGGCCGGAGGCGCCGACGCTGCAGCGCACGCCGTTTGCCGGGCGGGTGTTGGGCATTGATCCGTCGCTGCGCGGCACGGGTCTCGCGCTGATCGAGTTCGCGGCGGGACGTCAGCCGGTGCTGCTGCGTTGCGAGACGGTGAAAGTGCCGGCGCGGCACGCGATGCCGTATTGCCTGGCGGAAATCCATCGAGCGGTGACGCGTTACCTCGCCGACTTCGCGCCGCAACACGTGGCGCTGGAGCAGACGATCTACGTGCAGAATTTTCAGACCGCGCAAATTCTCGGCGCGGCGCGCGGCGCGGCGATCGCGGCGGCCGCGTTGCAACAGGTGGAGACGTTCGAGTATCCGCCGCTGCGCGTGAAGCAGGCGGTGGTGGGACGCGGGCACGCGGCGAAGGAGCAGGTGGCGCGCACGGTGATGACGCTGCTTGGGCACGGGCGCACGCTGGCTTTGGACGAGTCGGACGCCGCCGCAGTGGCGCTGTGCCATGCGTTTACGTGGCGCGCGACCGGTGGGTAATCGGCGGGCCGGGGTTTGCTTATAACCGAGGTTTTGTCTCAGGCACGGCTTGTGCGAACGCGCCGGACGCCCCGCAATCGTTGCCTTCCACGCCGCGAATGAGTGCACCGATTTTCAGTTTTCGTCCCAAGTTGTTCGAAGCGCTGAAGGGCTACGACCGGCAACGCTTCCGCAGCGATTTCATGGCGGGTTTGAACGTCATGATCGTGGCGTTTCCGCTTTCGATGGCGTTCGCCATCGCTTCGGGCGTGAAGCCGGAGCAGGGGCTGTTCACGGCGATCATCGGCGGCGCGATCATTGCGGCGCTCGGCGGCTCGCGCGTGCAGATCGGCGGACCGACCGGGGCGTTCGTGATCATCACTTACGGCGTCGTCCACCAATTCGGCATGGATGGGCTGCTGCTCTGCACGATGTTGGCGGGCGTGATGCTCGCGTTGATGGGACTCGCGCGCCTGGGCTCGGTCATTCGCTACATTCCGTATCCGGTGTCGCGCGCTTTCACCAAGGGCATTGCGATTCTCATTCTCAGTTCGCAGATCAAAAATTTCCTCGGCCTGCAGGTGGACAACCTTCCCGTGCAGTTCGTCGACAAGATCAAACTCCTCGCACTGCACCTCGATGCGATCCATTGGCCGACGGTCGGCGTGGCGGTGGGGTCGTTGCTCGTGATCGGCCTGTGGCCGGCGCGGTTCGCGCGCTATGTGCCGGGCGCGATGGTCGGGCTGGTGGTCGGCACGCTCGTGGTCGCATTGGCGGGGCTCGATAGCGAATGTGGCGTCGCGACGATCGGCTCGCAGTTCGGCGGCATCGGCTCCGGTTTGCCCGCGCTGCACTGGCCGTCGGCGGATTTTGCGACGTTGCGCGCGCTGGTGCAGCCGGCGTTCACGATCGCCTTGCTGGTCTCGATGCAAGCGCTGCTGTGCGCGGGGGTGACGGATGGCATGCTCGATGACCGGCATGATTCGAACCAGGAGCTCGTGGGACAAGGCGTGGCGAATTTTGTCGGACCGCTCTTCGGCTGCATCCCGGTCACGGGCGCGGTGGCGCGTTCAATCGGCAACGTCCGCGCGGGTGGGCGCACGCCGGTCGCGGGACTGGTGCACTCGGGCTTGCTGGCGGCGGTATTGCTGGCGGCGGCACCGCTCGCGGCCCACATTCCGCTTGCGACGCTCAGCGCCGTGCTCGTCGTGGCCGCCTATCGCATGGTGTCGTGGAAACAGTTTTTGCGGCTGCATCGCTGGCCGCTGGCGGACGCGTTGATCTTTGGCACGACGTTCCTGCTGACGGTGCTGACGGACCTGACCGTCGCGGTCGAAGTCGGCGTGGTGCTCGCCGCGCTGCTGATGGTGAAGCGCATTTCCGAGACGTCGCAGATCACCGCGGTGGACGAAACCACCGAGACCGAGGGCTCGCATCACTCGCTGATCGGGAAAGAAATCCCGCGCGGGGTGCTTGTTTTCCGCGTGTTCGGGGCGTTTTTCTTCGGCGTGGTCGACAAGCTCGACGACGAGCTGAAGCGCGCGAAGAACGAGCCGGATGTCCTGATCCTGCGCATCCGCAAAGTGCTCGCGATGGATGCCACGGGCCTGCAGGCGCTGGAGGATCTGCACGCAAAATTGCGCGCGAAAGGGAAGCACCTGATCCTGAGCGCGCCGCACACGCAGCCGCTTTTCGTGATGGAGAAGGCCGGTTTTCTCGACCGACTCGGACGCGAAAACGTCTGCCCGCACATCGATGCGGCGTTGGCGCGTGCGCGGGAAATCCTCGGCGTGCCGCCGCCGGCGAGTCCGCCGGATTCGGCGGATGCCTTGCGCGCCGAGAAGGAGCAACTCGAGGCCGCTCGCCGCGAGATCACCGAAGCGCTCGCGCGGGCGAATCGAATTCTCGGGCAC
Source organism: Candidatus Didemnitutus sp. (assembly GCA_041906465.1). Classification (GTDB taxonomy): domain Bacteria; phylum Verrucomicrobiota; class Verrucomicrobiia; order Opitutales; family Opitutaceae; genus Didemnitutus. Next base: position 45,898 of record JAYRJE010000011.1, read on the forward strand.
CAGGACGGCGCGCGCGGGTAGGGCGGAAGCGTCTGAGCCTTGTAGCGCGCGAGTGCTTGTCGGCGGTTCGCGTAGCGCAGGCTTCCAGCCTGCAACGAACGTCGATGCAGGCTGGAAGCCTGCGCTACTACTTGCCCGGTGAGAAAAATTTCAAACCGCGCGCGCCGTGGGTTGATGCTGGCCACGTCGACGCGTTTGACGCAGCGTCGTCGCCATGAGCTCAGGTGCGGTGCTCGGAGCGGCTGCCGTCGGCCTCTTGGCCGGGCTGGTGGTCGGGAATTGGCTGCCGCGCACCTGGCTCGCTCTGACGCTCGCGGGATGCGCGCTGGCGCTCGCGGCGGCGGTGAACGTTCTCGGCGGTTTCGGGATGGCTTGGACGTGGCGGAGCGAGTTTCTCGTGGCGGGCGACGTGCTCTGCCTGCGCTTCGATGCGGTGAGCGCGTTGTTTCTCGCGCTCGTGGCCGTCGTCGGCGGAGCGGGCGCCGCTTACGCGCATGGCTATTGGCCGCAGCGCGCGCATCCGGTGTCGGCGCGGCATGGACGCGTCTGGTGGAGCGTGCTGTTACTGAGTTTGGTGGCGGTGCTGGTGTCGTCGCACGGGCTGCAGTTTCTCCTCGGTTGGGAACTGTTCACGCTCGCGGCATTTTTCCTCGTGACACTCGATCGCCGGCTGGCGGACGTGCGCGCGGCGGGCTGGCTCTACCTCGGCGCGTCGCACGCGGCGGTGCTGGTGCTGTTCGCGTTCTTCGCGATCCTCGCCGCGCGCACGGGGAGTTGGGAACTCGGACCGCTGCGCGAGCGCGCCGAGCTGGCGCCGCTTTTCTGGCTCGCGCTGTTCGGCTTTGGGCTGAAAGCGGGCCTGTTTCCGCTGCACATCTGGCTGCCGTCGGCGCATGCGAACGCGCCGAGTCACGTGTCGGCGGTGTTGTCGGGCGTGACGATCAAACTGGGCATCTACGGCCTCGTGCGTTTCACGGGCTGGTTGCCGGTGCCGCCGAGCGCGGGCTGGGTTGTCGCGGTGCTCGGCGTGAGCAGCGCGGTCCTCGGCGTGGCGTTTGCGCTCGGCCAGCACGATTTGAAGCGGCTGCTCGCTTATCACAGCGTCGAGAACATCGGCATTATTCTCATCGGACTCGGGTTCGCACTGGTGGCGGCGCAACAGGGCAACACGGCGTGGGGGCGGCTCGCGCTGGCGGGCGGGTTGCTGCACGTGTGGAATCACGGCTTGTTCAAGGCGCTGCTGTTTTTCGGCGCGGGCTCGGTGTTGCACGCGACGGGCACGCGGGAAATGAGCCGACTCGGCGGGCTCTGGCTCGCGATGCCGTGGACGGCCGGGCTGTTCGCGCTCGGCGCGGCGGCGATCTCGGGGCTGCCACCGCTGAATGGCTTCGTGAGCGAATGGCTGGTTTATCTCGGGTTGTTCGATGCGGTCGGCGGGCGTGATAACACCGCGCTCGCCTCGTTGCCGGCGGTGGTGCTGCTGGCGATCACGGGCGCGTTGGCGCTGGCGTGCTTCATCAAGGTGTGCGGCGTCGTTTTTCTCGGTGCGCCGCGATCAGTCGCGGCTGAGCGCGCGCACGAGAGCGGACCGTGGATGCGCGTGCCGATGCTCGTGCTCGCGGCGGCGTGTGTCGCGATCGGTGTGGCGCCGGTGGTGTTCTGGCCGGCGGTGGCGCGGGCGGTCGGCGAATGGAATCCCGCGTGGATCGCGCTCGCGCCGCCGCCGTCGCTCGCGGTCATCAGTGGCTGTCACGCCGGGCTCATTGTCGTGGCGCTCGTGGCGGTGTGGGCGTTGCGCCGGCGCGTGCGGGCCAACGGCGCGCGGCGGGCGGTGACGTGGGATTGCGGCTATGCGGCGCCCTCGGCGCGCATGCAATACACCGCGGGCTCCTTCGCGGGGATCATCACGGAGTGGTTTGCGTGGATTCTGCGGCCGGTGCGACACGAGTTGCGTCCGGAGGTCGCGCTGCCCGAGGTGGCGCGAGTTTCCGAGCACACGCCGGAAACGGTGCTCGAGCACGTCGTCGAGCCCGCGGGCGGCGTGGTGATGCGCGTGTCCGCGGCGGTGCGACGGCTCCAGCACGGGCGCTTGCAGGCGTATCTGTTTTATTTGCTGGTGGGCGTCGCCGCGCTGGCGGCGCTCGTCGTGAGCGGAGGTGAACGATGAATGCGCAGCGTGGCGGTGAACTCGGCGTAAGATCGTGCGTGCGCTCGGCGGCATTTGCCGACAAACATCTTTTCCGGCCATGTATCTAAACCTCGTCCAGATTGCCGAATCATTCGGCGTGTCGGAAAAGGTGGTGGAGGACTGGGTCCGCGCCGAGAGCCTGCCGCACCTGGACGATCGCGGTCGGCTGCTCTTCGATCGGGAGCAGGTGGCGGCGTGGGCGGCGTCCCGCGGGCTGGCGGCGCAGGCGGGCTTCCTTGCCCCGATGCATCACGCGATGTTTGGGCGCGGCTGGAAATTGGAAACGCTGTTGCGCAACGGCGGTATCTGGCGCGATGTCGCCGCGGCTGAATTGCCGGGCGTGATCGATCGCGTCGTGGCGTCGCTGCCCGGCGCGACGCCGCCGGTGCGACAGATGCTGGCGCAGCGCTTGCGCGCCAAGGGCGGCCTGACGATCGCGCCCATCGGCCGCGGTTACGCGGTGCCGCATCCGACGACGCGCATCGCGCTGGGCCGCGATTCGGGCACGGTGGCGCTCGTGCTTTTGCGCGAACCGTTGCCGATCAATGAACCGATCGCTGACGACGTGCCGATCACTCGCCTGGTGTTCTTCATCGCGCCGTCCGCGCGGGCGCATCTTGATCTGTTGGCGCGGCTCAGTCGGTTGATCTCGCGCGGACTGCTGCGCGGATTGATCGAACGCGGGGCGGGCGACGAAGAAATCTTCACCGCGGCGGCTGAGGCCGACGCCGGGCTCGCTCCGGCGGGCAAAGAGGGGGCGCCATGACGGCGGGAATGCTCCTGCCCGTCGCCCTGTTGGGCCTGGCGGCGGGCATCGTCACCGGCCCGCGCTGGCCACGGGTGTGGCTCACGCTGATGCTGGCCGGCTCCGCGCTGGCTCTGCTCGCGGCGGTGGCAGTGCTGGCGGGCGCGCCGGAGTGGGAGTGGCGCAGCGCGTTTCCACTCGCGGGTGAGCCGATTCACCTGCGGCTCGATGGCGTGAGCGCGTTTTTCCTCGCGCTGCTCGCCACGATCTCCGGCGCGGGTTCGGCCTACGCGCACGGCTATTGGAGCGGCGACGAGGCGCGAAAGACCGCGGCGCGCGGACGCCTGTGGTGGAGCGGGCTCGTGCTGAGTCTCGCGCTGGTGCTCGTGCTGTCGAACGGCCTGCATTTTCTGATCGCGTGGGAGCTGTTCGCGGTCTGCGCGTTTTTTCTGATCCTGCTGGATAAGCACCGGCGCGATGTGCGCGCGGCAGGATGGCTTTACCTCGCGTCGTCGCACGCGGCGACGCTGGCGCTGTTCGCGTTCTTCGCGCTGCTGGCGGCGAACACCGACAGCTGGGAACTCGGGCCGATGCGGGAACGCGCCGAGGTGGCGTCGCTGCTCTGGCTCGCGGTGTTCGGCTTCGGATTGAAGGCGGGCTTGTTTCCTTTGCACATCTGGCTGCCGTCGGCCCATGCGAGCGCGCCCAGCCATGTTTCGGCGATGTTGTCGGGCGTGGCGCTGAAGGTCGGGCTCTACGGCATCGTGCGCTTCACGGGCTGGCTGCCGGTGCCGCCGACGATGGGCTGGGTGCTCGTGGGTGTGGGCGTGGCGAGCGCGTTGTTCGGCGTGGCGTTCTGTCTCGCGCAAAACGACTACAAGCGCCTGCTCGCTTACTGCTCGGTCGAAAACGTCGGCATCATCACGGTCGGCCTCGGCTTCGCGCTCGTGGCGACCACGCAGGGCGACGCGCCGTGGGGACGCCTCGCGCTCGCGGGCGCGCTGTTGCACGTGTGGAATCACGGACTGTTCAAATCGCTGTTGTTCTTCGGTGCGGGCTCGGTGCTGCATGCGACGGGCACGCGAGAGATGAGCCGGCTCGGCGGACTGTGGCGGGCGATGCCGTGGACCGCGGGGCTGTTCGCGCTCGGTGCGGCGGCGATCTCCGGGTTGCCACCACTGAATGGTTTTGTGAGCGAGTGGCTGGTTTATCTGGGTTTGTTCGAATCGGCCACGGCGCGCGGACCGGCGGCGTGGGCCGCCGTGCCGGCGATTGTCCTGTTGGCGGTGTCGGGTGCGCTGGCGCTGGCGTCGTTCATCAAGGCCGGAGCGACGATCTTCCTCGGCGCGTCGCGATCGGACGAAGCGAGGCACGCGCACGAAAGCGGTCCGTGGATGCGTGGCGCGATGCTCGTGCTCGCGGTCGGTTGCGTGATCGTGGCGCTCGCCCCGGGCGCGCTGTGGCCGGCGGTTGCGCGGACGGCGGGCGCGTGGAATCCCGTGTGGGGCGCACTCGAGGCGCCGGCGCCGCTGTTCACGCTCGGCGCGATCAATGCGGCGCTCGCGGCGCTGTTCGTCGTCGCAGCGGCGTGGTTGTGGCGCAAGGCGCTCGCCAACGGCTTGCGGCGCGGGCTCACGTGGGATTGCGGTTACGCGGCGCCCACGGCGCGCATGCAGTATACCGGCGGCTCTTTCGGCGGCATCGCGACGGGATGGTTTTTCTGGATTTTGCGGGTCGAACGGAAAAACCACAAACCGCGCGGACCGTTGCCCGACGAGGCGCGCCGCATCGAGCGCGTGCCGGAAACCGTGCTCGAGCACGTGCTCGGGCCGGTGAGCGACGCGATTCTGCGCGTATCGACGGCGGTGCGGCGGCTGCAGCACGGTCATTTGCAATCCTACATTCTCTATCTGCTCGGCGGCGTCGTGGCGTTGGGCGTGCTGGTGATGATCGGAGGTGGGCCATGATGCTCGTGTTGGATATTCTGCTGCGACTCGCGGGCTGGCTGGTGCTCGCGCCGCTGTTGCCGGGCATCATCAACAAGGTGAAAGCGTGGGTCGCCGGCCGACGCGGTCCGCCGGTGCTGCAACTCTACTACGATCTCGCGCGGCTGTGGCGGAAGGGCGTCGTGCTGAGCACGCTCGCGTCGCCGGGTTTCATCGCGGGACCGGCCATCGGTTGGGTGGCGATTCTTGGAGCGGCGATGTTGCTGCCGCTCGGACCCGCCGGCGGCGCGCTGAGTTTTCACGGCGATGTGCTGCTGCTGGTTTATTTGCTCGCGGTCGCGCGCTTTTGCACGGCGTGGGCGGCGCTGGAAACCGGCTCGGCGTTCGAAGGCATGGGCGCGGCACGCGAAGTGAGTTACGCGGTGCTCGCCGAGGCCGCGGTCATGACGGCGGTGCTGTCGCTCAGCGTGCTGACGGGCAGCGTGACACTCACGACGATGCTCGCGCCGGCGGCGGGCGCGGGCGCGGTGCTGCTTGCGGCGGGGTTGTTCATCGTGTTGCTCGCCGAGAATTGTCGCGTGCCGTTCGACGATCCCAACACGCACCTCGAGCTCACGATGGTGCACGAAGTCATGGTGCTCGATCACAGCGGTCCGCCGCTCGCGGTGGTGCTCCACGGCGCGGCGATGAAACTGCTGCTCTTTGCGCTCTTGCTGTGCGAGGCGGTGCTGCCGCTCGGTCAGCTCTCGCCGTGGGCGGCGGCCGGGACGCTCGGCGCCGGCGTGCTCGTCGTGACGGTGGGGGTCGGCATCGCGGAGTCGTTCATGGCGCGGCTGGCGTTCAAGCGCGTGCCGTTGCTGCTGACGACGGCGTTTCTCCTCTGCCTGTTTGCGCTGCTGGCGGCGTGGAAGGGAGGCGCGGTATGAACAACGGCACGATCAACCTGCTCGTGGGCGTCGCGATGGGTTTGAACCTGCTCGCGCTCGGCAGCGGACGGTTGCACGCGGTGATCCGGGCGATGGCCGTGCAGGGCATCGTGCTCGGCGTGATGCCGCTGTTCATGGAGCACTTCAGCTGGCTGGTGCTGCTCGTGTCGCTGGCGACGATTGCGGTAAAGGGTTTCGTGATTCCGGGACTGCTTACGCGGGCGCTCCGCACGGCCAACATCGATCGCGAACGCGAGCCGTTCATCGGCTTCGTGCCGTCGCTGTTGCTCGGTGCGGGCGGCACGATCGCGGCCGTCGCGCTCGCGCGGGCGCTGCCGCTTTTGCCGGAACACGCGGGAACGTTGCTCGTGCCGGGTTCGCTGGCGTCGGTGCTGACGGGCTTTGTGCTTCTCATCGGGCGCGCCAAGGCGATCTCGCAGGTGTGCGGCTACCTGATTCTCGAGAACGGCATCTACCTTTTCGGCCTGCTGCTGATTCACTCCACGCCGATGCTGGTCGAGGCGGGCATCCTGCTCGACCTGACGGTCGGCGTGTTCGTCATCGGCATCATCGTGGACCGCATCCAGCGCGCGTTCGATTCGCTCGATACGCGCAAACTCACTGTGCTGCGCGAATGAAAGCGACGCTGCTCATCCTCATTCCGTTTGCGGGCGCGCTCGCAGCCGCGGCGTGGCCGAGCGATCGCACGCGGCCGTGGCTGATGCCGCTCGTCGGCGCTGTGCACGCGGCGCTGTCGCTATGGCTGCTCGTGGCGCCGCCGGCGGTGACAGAGGGCGCTTGGCTGGCATTTGATCCGCTCGCGCGCGCGTTGCTGCCGATGGTGTCGGTGCTGTTCCTGGTTTGCGCGGCGTATGGCGTCGCGTATCTGCGGGTGCGGGCGGAGCGGCCGAACCGGACCTTTGTGGCGCTGATGCTCGCGATGCTCGGATTGATGAGCGCGGCGCACCAAGCGCGGCATCTGGGCGTGCTCTGGATTGCGACGGAGGCGCTCACGCTCGCGGCCGTGCCGCTGCTGCACTTCAATGCGACGCCGCGCGCCTTCGAGGCGACGTGGAAATACCTCCTCGTCGGCGGCACCGGCATCGCGTTGTCGCTGCTGGGCTCGTTCTGCCTCGGCTACGCCTCGCTGCACACGGGCGGCGGCGGTGATCTGACGTTCGCGGGATTGATGGCGCAGGGTGCGGGGCTGTCGCGTCCCTGGGTGCTGGCCGCGTGGGTGCTGCTGCTCGCCGGTTACGGCACGAAGATGGGCCTTGCGCCGATGCACACGTGGAAGCCCGACGCCTACGGTGAGGCGTCCGGCATCGTGGGCGCGATGCTCGCGGGTGGCGTGACGACAGTGGCGTTCACCGCGATTCTGCGCGTGCGGGCCGTCGTGGCTGCAGCGGGCGCGGGCGCCGTGGCGGATCGCACGTTGCTCGCGATCGGATTATTTTCGCTGGTCATCGCGGCGCTGTTTCTGCTCGGGACGCGCGACTTCAAGCGCATGCTGGCCTACTCGAGCGTGGAGCACATGGGCATCCTCGCGGTGGCGGCGGGGCTCGGGCGCGTGGGCGTGTGGGCGGCGTTGTTTCACGTCTGGAACAACAGCCTGACGAAGGGCGCGCTCTTCCTCAGCGCCGGCAACATCCGGCGCGCGGCCGGGGCGAGCACGATGGATGAGGTTCGCGGCATGTCCGCGCTGACGCCGCAATCAGCCGCGATCTTCGTGGCGGGTCTGTTCGCGGTGACGGCATGTCCGCCGTTCGGACCGTTCTTCAGCGAACTGCTGGTGGTGCGCACGGCGTTTGCCGAGGACCGCGTCGGCGTCGCGACGGTGTTTCTCGCCGGACTGCTCTTCGCGTTTTTCGGGCTGACGCGCGTGGTGTTCGGAATTGTCGATGGGCGACCGCGCGTCGCCGCTCGCACGGGCAGCCGACGCTTCCGCGAGACAGCGGGCTTGATCCTGCCGCCGTTGCTGCTGCTCGGTTGTTCGCTCTGGCTTGGTCTCGCCACGCCCGAGGTGTTGCGTGCGTCGTGGGACGCGGCGGTGGCTCAACTTTTTCCCGCGCCATGAGTTCACAGACTCCATTTGCATTGGTCGCCAATGCCGCGTCGCTCCCGTGGGCTGAGGTGCCGGAGTGGCCGGTCGAAGAGTTCGTGCGGCTGACGGCGGGTGAACTGCAGCGTGGCGCGCGGCTCGTGGCGTGGTTTGGCGTGCCCGACGGAACCGGCACGTGGCTCGTGGCCGTCGTAGCGTTCGACGAGGACAACACGCTCGCGGTGGGGCGTAGCCGTTCCTTCGTCGGCGCCTATCCGGCGCTGACGGCGCTGCAGCCGCAAGCGCATCTGTTCGAACGCGAGGTGTGGGAACAGCACGGCCTCGTGCCGGAGGGACATCCGTGGCTCAAGCCCGTGCGGCAGACGGCAGGCAGTGCACCGGCCAACGGAGATTTTTTTCGTGTGGGCGGCAGTGAGATTCACGAGGTCGCGGTCGGTCCGGTGCATGCAGGCGTGATCGAGCCGGGACATTTCCGTTTTCAATGCGCGGGCGAGGAGGTCATTCACCTTGAGATCGCACTGGGCTACCAGCACCGCGGTGTCGAGGCGGCGTTGTCCGGCGGACCGCATCACTCGACGATGGTGCAGCTCGAGGCGGTGGCGGGCGACACGACGATCGGACATGCGACGGCCCACGCGACGCTGCACGAAACGCTCAGCGGAACCGAAGCGCCGTTGCGGGCGCAGTGGATGCGTGCGCTCGCGCTGGAACTCGAGCGGCTGGCCAATCACACGGGCGATCTGGGCGCGTTGGCGGGGGATGTGGCGTTCCTGCCGACGGCCTCGGCGTGCGGCAAGATTCGCGGTGATTTTCTGAACCTGACCGCGCTGCTCTGTGGCAATCGCTTTGGGCGCCGGCTCGTGCGGCCGGGCGGTTGCGCGTTCGATCTCGAGCCGGCGCGGTTGGAAACGCTGCGCACGCGCCTGAGTGCGGCGCTCGCGGAAGTCGAGCAGGCCGCCACGTGGTTGTGGGATGCCTCATCGGCGCGGGCGCGCTTCGAGAACGTTGGTGGCGTGTCGACGGCGCAGGCGACGGAAGTTGGGCTGGTTGGTCTCGCGGCGCGCGCATGCGGCATCGTGCGTGATGTGCGGCTCGATCATCCCGCGGGCTGGCATCGGTTCGCGCAGATTCCGGTGGCGGTGTGGCCGGGTGGCGACGTGCTGGCACGTGCGCGCGTGCGCTGGCTCGAGATCCAGCGGTCGGGTCAGTTTCTCCTCGAACAGCTCGCGATCCCGCCGGAGGGCGAACTGCGCAGCGCGCTTGCGGCGCCTGCGACGGAAACGCTGGCGGTCGCGCTTGTCGAAGGGTGGCGCGGCGAGGTGTGCCACGTGGCGCTGACGGACGCAGCCGGACGTTTCCGGCGCTACAAGATCGTCGATCCGTCGTTTCACAATTGGACCGGCCTCGCGCTCGCGCTGCGCGGACAGGCGATCTCGGATTTTCCGATCTGCAACAAGAGTTTCAACCTGTCGTATTGCGGCTTCGACCTCTGAGCCGCGTCAACGCCATGCCCGCTTTCAATATCCTCACTCATCGCCTGAAGCGCGGCTGCGAGACGATGGCGTATCCGCAGGGACCGGCTCCGGCGCTGCCGGATCGCCACGGCGGGGCATTGCGGGTGGAGGCGGCGAAGTGCGCGGAGGGTTGCGCGGAGTGCGCGGCGGTGTGCCCGACGGAGGCGATTGCGTGCGCGCCGGGGCGGCCGATGGCGCTGGATCTCGGGCGCTGTATTTTCTGCGCGGAGTGCGTGGCGGCGTGTCCGCCCGGAGCGATCACGACGACCAACGATCACCGCCTCGCCGCACGCCGCCGGGAGGACCTCGTGCTCGGCGCGCCGGGACAGGAGGAGCGGCGGCTGGCGGCCGCGCTCGACGAGAAATTGCGGAAACTTTTCGGCCGTTCGCTGCGGTTGCGCCAGGTGAGCGCGGGCGGCTGCAACGCCTGCGAGGCGGACGTGAACGTGCTGAATACGATCGGGTGGGATCTCGGGCGCTTCGGCATCCAGTTTGTGGCGTCGCCGCGGCACGCGGACGGGTTGCTCATCACCGGTCCGGTGTCGCGCAACATGGAGCTGGCGTTGCGCAAAACGTGGGAGGCGGTGCCCGAGCCGAAGATCGTCATCGCGGTCGGCGCCTGCGCGATCGCGGGCGGACCGTTCATCGGCAATTCGGAACACTTGCACGGTGCGGAGACGGTCGTGCCCGTCGATCTCTACATTCCCGGTTGTCCGCCGCATCCGCTCACGATTTTGGATGGGATGCTGCGGTTGTTGGGACGGCTGGAGGAGAAAAAATAGACGGCGGATCGGTGGTCGGCAGTTCGAGACAAAGAGGTGGGCGAACCGTTCTCGGTGGGGCGCGGCTCATCGAGGACGCCTCGCCCTACCAAATTGCGGGCCTGCTCGAATTTGAACTCTCTAGTTCAGGAGCCGAGCACTTGCTTCAGGATGCGGCTGAGATCGCCGACGCGGTAGGGCTTCGTGAGGTAGCCGCAGAAGCCCATGTCCAGGAACTGGCGTTTCATCTCGTCGTTGTCGTAACCGCTGGCGACGATCGCTCGCACGCTGGGATCGAGTTCGCGCAGCTTGCGGAAGCACTCTTCGCCGCCCATGCCGCCGATGACGGTGAGGTCCATGATCACGACGTCGTGCGGGCGCTTGATGTTCAGGTAGCGGCGGTAGAACTTGATCGCCTCATCGCCGTCCTTCGCGAGGTCGACGCCGTAGCCCATGCTGACGAGCATGCCTTCCGTCAGGCGGCTGATCTCGAGATCGTCGTCCATGAAGAGGATGCGGTTCGTGCGCGTGGCGAGGTTGAGCGTGGGTGGGCGGCGGGTTTCGACGACTTCCTCCTGTTCGGCGCGCGGGAGAAACACGGTGAACGCCGTGCCGACGCCGAGCTCGGTGTCGACGGTGAGCTGGCCGCCGTGGTGCTTGATGATCTTTACGACGGTGGCCAAGCCGATGCCGGTGCCGGTCTTTTTCGTGGTGAAGAACGGATCGAAGATTTTCTCGAGGTGCTCGGGCTTGATGCCGCTGCCGTTGTCGCGCACTTCGATCGCCACGTATTGGCCGGCGGGCAGCGGCGGGATTTGGCCGTCTGCGAGCGCGACATTGCCGGCGGTGAGCCAGACGTTGCCCTGGCCGTTGGGCATGGCCTGGATGGCGTTGACGATGAGGTTCTGGAAAACCTGCAACAGTTGCGGGCGATCGACCTGGATCGTGGCGAGATCGGCGGGCGCGTTGAGTTCGACTTTCACCGTCGAGCCGGAAGCGGCGATGCGGATCGAATCGCGGAGCAGATCGGCGGTGCGAATCGTCTGGCGCGTGCCGGTGCCGCCCTTCGAGAAGGTGAGCAGCTGGCGGCTGAGGCCCTTCGCGGCTTCGCAGGCCTTGATGCTGTTCTCGAGGCCGGAGTAGTCGCGTGCGTCGACGGCGAGCGAGATGCCGCCCAGGATCGTCGTGAGGAGATTGTTGTAGTCGTGCGCGATGCCGCCGGCGAGCTGGCCGAGGGCCTCGAAGCGGTTGGCCTTCACGAGTTCCTCGGGCGTGAGGCTCATCTCGTCGGGGTTGCGGAAAACGACGACGGCGCCGGCGGACTGACCACTGGCGTCAGTGACGGCGCGGCAGCTGAACACGATCGGCACGGCGCGGGCGTCGTCGCCGCGCTCGAGCGCGAATTCGTTGTTGAGAGTGGTGGCTTCACCGATGGTCAGCGCGCGGTCGATCGGACTCTCGCCGGGGGCGCGAGTGAGGCGATGGGTGAGGCGGAAAATTTCGCCGCCGGTCTGGCCGACGAGCTGCTCGATGCCGCGACCGAGCAGGCGCTCGGCGGCGTGATTGGCGAAGACGATCTTATCGCGCGCGTCGACGAGCAGGACGGCCTCGTGCAACTCAGCGAGCAGGGCGGTGAAGTGTTCCGCGGACACGCCCGGCGCGGCGGAGCTGCCGACGCCTTCGGGCATCGGAGCGACGAAGCCGAGGACGCGTTGCAGCTCACGTTTGCGCGAGATGATGCGGATGACGCCGGCGTAGGCCCAGAGGTCTTCGCCATTGCGATGGCGCAGGCGGATTGCGTCGAAGTAGACCGGTTGGCCCGGCTGTTTCGAGGTGAAGAACGCGGCGAGCCCGCCGGCGCTGTCTTCGGGCGGCAGGGCGCGCAGGAACGACTCGGGCTCGTCGGGCAGCTCGGCGTCGCTGAAGCCGAGCGTGGCTTTGAAGGCGGACGAGAGCCAGCTGGCGCCGCCGGTGAAATCGAGTTCGAAGAGCGCAACGCGACCGCGATCGGAAAGGGCGTTGAGGCGTTCCTCGGCGCGGAGCGAGGCTTCCTCGAGTTCCTTGCGGTCGGTGACGTCGAGTTGCGCGCCCATGACGCGTTGGAGCGAACCGTTGGGCGCGAAGAGCTGCGCGCCGACGGCCTGCACCCAGACGAAGTGGCCGCGCGCGTGTTTCATGCGATATTCGACCGAGAACGGGCGCGAACCGCTGGGCGCGGCGCGGCCGGAAAGCTTGTCGGGCGCCGCGGCGGAGTCGTCGGGGTGGATCAGGGCGAGCCACGATTCGTAGGTGCTGGGCAGGCTGGTATCGGTGTAACCGAGCATGCGTTTCCACGCCGGCGAAAGGTAGGTTTCGTGGCGGACGAAATTGAGGTCGAAGAAACCGAGTGCGCTGCGGTCGGCGAGCAGCGCGAGGAAGTTTTCGCCTCCCGGCGTGGCGGCGCTGGCGTGCGCGCCGGTGTTCGAGGCCGGCGCCACGGAAAGCGCGGTGGGCGGAGGAGACGGGCGCGTGATCGTGGCGAAGTAGCGCACCGGATCGGCGCTCGCTGCTTCGAGGCGGACGATGACGTCGAAGGCGGCGGCCTCCTGGGGTTGCAGCTTCAGCGTGAGCGGCTGGGCGAGGGCGGCGGCTTGCACGACTTCCCATTGCGCCTGCACGAGGTCGGGGTCGCGCGAGGTGACTTCGAAGACGAACAGGTTCGGAAAACAATCTCCGACGAGTTCGGCGGCGCGTGCCTGCCAGAGCGTGGCGGCGGCGGCGTTGGCGAGTTCGACCTGGCCGAGCGCGTTCAATACCAACACCGCGGCTCCGAGTGCGGGAGTCGCCGTCTGCGTGTGACTCTGGGGCCCGGGATTGCTCACAGCGCGAAACGAGCGCTAGCAGAACGTGCGCCGTTGCCCAGCGCGGAAAACGGCGCGGTTCCGCGCGGCGCGGAGATTAAAAGGCGTTTTACCGCATCAGGACGCACCGGAAAGGGCGCCGCTTTGCTGCCAGCGTTGGACACGGTGCGCGAGGAAGTCGATCCAGAGGGGTTGATCGTTGAGACACGGGATGTGGGTGAACTCCTCGCCGCCGGCCTCCTTGAACTCTTCCGCTCCTTCAACGCGGATTTCCTCGAGCGTCTCGAGGCAGTCGGTGACGAAAGCGGGTGTGATCACGACGATGCGCTTTTTGCCTTCCTTGGCGAGGCGTTCGAATTCGGCATCGGTGTAGGGCGAGAGCCAGGGTTCGCCGACGAGGCGCGATTGGAACGAGATCGACCATTTCTTCGGATCGAGCCCGGCGCGCTGGGCGAAGAGCTGCGAGGTGCGCGTGACCTGCGCCTTGTAGCACGTGCTGTGGACGGGCGAGCAGGCGTTGCAGCAATCGGTCACGACCTGACAGTGCGCGTGTGAGCTGTCGGCCTTGGTGAGGTGGCGCACCGGGATGCCGTGGTAACTGAAGAGGAAATGATCGTAAGGCTGCGCGAGATACGGCTGGGCGCTGGCGACGAGGGCGTCGATGTAGTCGGTGTCGCCGAAGTAAGGCTGCACGCAGTCGAATTTGATGTGCGGCGCGTGAATCGCGGCCTCGCGTTGCACCTTCACCACGACCGTCTCCCAGCTCGACATCGCGTAGTGCGGGTATTGCGGGAACATCAGCACGCGCGAGACGCCTTGGTTGACGAGGCCGCGCAGCACGTCGGGAATCGACGGGTTGCCGTAGTTCATCGCGAGCGCGACCGGGATGCTCAGCTTTTGCTGGAGTGCGGCCTGCGCCTTCTGGCTGGTGAGGATCAGCGGCGAACCTTCGGGCGTCCAAATGCTCTCGTAGGCGTGCGCGGATTTTTTCACGCGGAACGGAATGATGATGCCGTTGACGAGCAGCTTGCGGAGGAAGGAGTTGGCGGGCTTGTCGATAACGCGCTCGTCGCCGAGAAATTCCTGGAGATAGCGACGCACGTCGGGGACGGACGTGGAGTCGGGCGAACCAAGGTTGAGCAACAAGACGGCGGATTTGGACATGGCGGGAACGGAGGTGAGAGGTGCCGTTTTGGGGCGCAAAGTCAACCGGCAGCAATGAAGCGCGCGAGCTCGGACAAGGGATGCGGGAAACCGAGGGCGGAGGCCGGTTGCCGCCGTGTGGTCACGACCGCGACGCCCAGCCGTGGTTGGCGAGGGTGACGGCGTGGAAATAGATCGCGACGACCACCTCGCGCGAGGGGGCGGCGGCGCCGCTCTGGAGATGCGCGGCCGCGGTCCTGGGTGTTGGGAGGCTGGCGAGAAGTCCGTCGGCGAGCTGGAGGGCGAGCTGCTGGCCTTCTGCGGGCGTGGCGGTGACGAGGGACGGAAGGGAAGTCATGATTGGCGGGACCGAGGAGGGGGCAGGGAAGGGGGATGGAGACGCAATAACGAGCGGCGCAACGGTTGAGACCGCTGCGTCGCTCGGCAGGAAAGGTGCGCGTGGCGCTACTCAGGCGCGCACGCCCGTGGGAGCAGCACCGCCGCCGGCGGCCAGGCCCGGCGCCTGGGCGACGAACTCGCTGATGTCGAGGTTCAGCGCCTTCGCCACGCCCAGGCCGTAGGCCGGATCGGCGCGGAAGAAGTGGCAGATCTGGCGCAACTGGATCTCGCGCGGCACGCCGGTCATGTGGCGCGCGATGTTGCCGCAGAGGCGCTGTTGCGCGTCGGGCGTCATCAGGCGGAAGAGGTTGCCCGGTTGCGTGTAGTCGTCGTTGCCTTCGCGGTGGTTGAAGCGGGCGGCGTCGCCTTCGAGCTTGAGCGGCGGCTCGGCCAGCGCGGGGCATTCCTGCGGTCCGCCGAAACTGTTGGGTTCGTAGTTGGGCGCGACGTCCTTCGAGTGGTCGAAGCGCATGGCGCCGTCGCGCTGGTAATTGAAGACGGGGCAACGCGGCGCGTTGACGGGCAGTTGTTGGTAGTTCGCGCCGATGCGGTAGCGCTGCGCGTCGGCGTAGGAGAAGATGCGCGCCTGGAGCATCTTGTCGGGCGAGTGGCCGATGCCGGGCACGATGTTCGACGGCGCGAGCGCGGCCTGCTCGACCTCGGCGTGGTAGTTCTGCGGGTTGCGGTTGAGTTCGAGGATACCGACTTCGAGCAGCGGAAACTCGCCGTGCGGCCAGACCTTCGTGAGGTCGAACGGATTGTATTTCCACGTGCGCGCCTGCTCCTCGGTCATGACCTGGATGCAGAAGCGCCAGCGTGGAAAATTGCCGTCGGCGATGGCGTGGAAGAGATCGCGCTGCGACGTCTCGCGGTCGTTGGCGACGGCGGCGGCGGCTTCGGCGTCGGTGTAGGTGGCGATGCCCTGCATCGACTTGAAATGGAACTTCACCCAGTAGCGCTCGCCGATGGCGTTGATGAACGAGTAGGTGTGCGAGCCGAAGCCGTGCATCTGACGGAGATTGCGCGGAATGCCGCGGTCGCTCATGAGGATCGTGACCTGGTGCAGCGACTCGGGCGACAGCGACCAGAAATCCCACGCGGCGATGTTGCTGCGGAGATTGGTGTGCGGCTCGCGTTTCTGCGTGTGGATGAAGTCGGGAAACTTGAGCGGATCGCGGATGAAGAACACCGGCGTGTTGTTGCCGACGATGTCCCAGTTGCCGTCCTCGGTGTAGAAGCGCAGTGCGAAGCCGCGCACGTCGCGCTCGGCGTCGGCGGCGCCGCGCTCGCCGGCGACGGTCGAGAAGCGGAGGAAGGTTTCGCAGGTGTTGCCGACCTTGGAGAAGAGCTTCGCGGAGGTGTATTTGGTGACGTCGTGCGTGACGGTGAACTCGCCGTAGGCGGCGGAGCCCTTGGCGTGGACGACGCGCTCGGGGATGCGCTCGCGGTTGAAGTGGGCGAGCTTCTCGAGGAGGTGGAAGTCCTGCATCAGCACCGGGCCGCGCGGGCCGGCGGTGAGGGAGTTCTGATTGTCGGCGACCGGAATGCCGGAGGCCGTGGTGAGACGAGGGGCGGGGGAGGAGGGTGCGCTGGGCGACATGGGCGCGAGATTATCAGCTCGCGCGATAGGCGAGAAATATTAGTTAGGCCTAGCTGTGATAGGCAGTGACTATGGAAACACACCAGCTTCGCTACTTCCTCGCCGTGGCGCGCACGCGCAATTTCAGCCGCGCGGCCGAGCAATGTCGCGTCGCGCAGCCGTCGCTCAGCCAGCAGATCCAGAAGCTGGAGGGCGAGCTGGGCGAGCGGTTGTTCGAACGCTCGACGCGCGAGGTGTCGCTCACGGCGGCGGGCGAGCTCTTCCGCGAGCACGCGGCGCGCGTGATCGAAGAGATGGAGCAGGCGCGCGAACGCGTGCGCGAGATCAGCGGGTTGTTGCGCGGACGCGTCGTGCTCGGCGCGCTGCCGACGGTGGCGCCGTATTTCCTGCCGGCGCGATTGCGGGCATTCACGCGGGAGCATCCGGGGATCGAAGTCGTCGTGCATGAAGACACGACGGGGCAGCTGGTTGAAGGTGTGCTGGCGAAGGAGATCGACGTCGCGCTGCTCAGCTTGCCGGTGGAGCGGGCGGGGCTGGAGGCGGAGGAGTTCTTCGACGAGCCGCTGAGGGTCGCGCTGCCGAAGAAGCATGCGCTGGCCACGAAAAAGGGGCTCACGCTCGACGATTTGGAAAACGAGTCATTCATCCTGATGAAGGAGGGACACTGCTTGGCGGGGCAGGCGTTGCAGTTTTGCCGGCTGAACGGTTTTGCGCCGCGCGTGAGCTTCCGCAGCGCGCAGATCGAGACGGTGCTATCGTTCGTGGCGAACGGGTGGGGCATCTCGATCGTGCCGGCGATGTCGGCGCAGCGCGCAGCGGCGGGCGTGGTGTTCCGCTCGTTGCCGGGCGTGACGCGCTCGATCGGCGTCGTCTATCGCAGCGGCCGTCCGCTGAGCGGGGCGGCGCGGGCGTTGGTGGGATTTCTGCGCGGAGCTGAGGCGACTTGAGGTCGACCGCTGCGCCAGCGCCGGTCGGCTGTTAGAAGCCGGACTCGCGGATGAGCCGTGCGATCGTGAGAACGATTTCGGCGTCGGCGCGCGCCGGCTTCACAATGTCGATGTGGCCGGCGTTGAGGATGGGGATCGAGTCCTTGTCGTCGGCGGCGCTCGCGATCGGCACGATCTTGTCGGCGGTGCCGTAGATGCACCGAGTCCGACAGGTCGCCGGGACGTGTTGCCTCATCCAGTGCTGCCAGTATTCGGTGAGATTGAGCAGAAAAGGCGAGTTGGGCGATATCTCGTCAGGCTGCTGGTGACGGAAGACCTGGAAATGCCGGAGCAATGCGGCGAGGCCGGTGCCGCGGTGTGGCGAGGCGACGAACGTCAGCTGCCGGAAGTTCACGTCGAGCGGCTCGTCGCGGATGTGTTGGTCGACAATCATTTTCCGAGCGAGGACTCCGCCCATGCTGTGTGCGACCAGCGCAAGGCGGGCGCCGCCGGCGTGATTGCGGAGCCAGTTCTCGAGATTGCGCGACACGAACTCCAGCGATGGCGAGTGTTGCCAGAGCCCGGTCGGGAATTCATAGACCAGCGTGGCGCAGCCGAGGGCATCGCCGAGGAAGCGCGGCAACTGGCCGAACGATTTGCCGTCGCCGCGCCAGCCGTGGACGAAGACCAGTTTTCGCGCGTCACTGCCCGGGGCGATCGCGATGGTCAACCGGCATGGCGAGTGGTCGTTGATGGCGGAGATTCGGTGCTTGGCGACGAATTCACGCAGCGCACTCACCTCCGCCGCTCCGGGGCCGGACGCGGAAAGTTTCTCGAAAAACTCAACGAGACGTTCAATCGCGGCACGGTCCATGGAAGCGTTGAAGATGACACAGCCACGCTGGTAGCTGATGCGGGTGATGCGCTCGCGTTCGCAGCCGGAAAGCTCGCCGAGGTCAGCGAGGAACTCGTTCCGGGCGGTCGCGTCGAAATCGTCGAACGAACGCTCCATGCGGATGTGGATGCGTCCCGTGGGTTCCGTGGACATGGGGAATGCTCCTGATGATTGGCTGGCCCGCGCGCCGACGTTCATCCGCGCCGGAAAAACGCACAAGTGGATTTTCGCCCTGCCGGACGATAGAAGTCAGGAGGGGGGCAGGTGCGCCGCGGTCATGACGGATTTAAACGTTGTGCGCGCGGGCGCGACAGCGGACGTTATCGGCACATTTTCCTATGAGTTCAGCTCGCAAGCCCGTCCTCCTGGTCATCCGCGATGGCTGGGGCAAGAATCCCGATCCTTCGCAGGATAAGACCAACGCGGTCGCGCAGGCGAAGAAGGCCTGTGACGACGCGTTGCACGCCAAGTTCCCGGTGGCGTTGGTGAAAGCGTCGGGCCTCGACGTCGGCCTGCCCGATGGCGTGATGGGCAACAGCGAAGTGGGGCACGAGAACATCGGCGCGGGCCGTATCGTGGACCAGGAGTTGGTGCGCCTGAACAAGCTTTTCTCGGAAAAACGCCTCGCGACCAACCCGGTCTGGCACTCCATCGTTGCGCGCGTGAAGGCGAGCCCCGGCGCGAAGCTGCACCTCTTCGGCATCGTCTCCGATGCGGGCGTGCACGGCATGCTCGAGCACCTTTACGGCATTCTCCGTCAGGCCAAGGAAGACGGCGTCACGCAGGTTTATTTGCACGCCTTCACCGATGGCCGCGACACGCCGCCGTCCAGCGGCCTCGGCTACGTCAAACAGGTCGAGGCGCAAATGAAGGCGATCGGCGTGGGCCAGATCGCCAGCGTGTGCGGCCGCTTCTGGTCGATGGACCGCGACAACCGCTGGGAGCGCGTGCAGAAGGCCTACGACATGCTCACGGGCAAGGCCGCCGTCGCCACGGCGCCGAGCGCTCCGGCCGCGGTGCAGGCCTATTACGACAAGCCGCTCAGTTCGACGCAGGTGGGCGACGAATTCGTGCCCGCCACGTGGATTCTCGGCGCGGACGGCAAACCCGTCGCGACGATCGCGAACGGTGACGCCGTGCTCTTCTACAACTACCGCGGTGATCGCCCGCGCGAGATCACGAAGGCGTTCGTGCTCGACCAATTCGACGGCTTCGATCGCGGCGCGAAGCTCGATCTCTACTACGCGACGATGACGGAATACGAAGCCGGTCTGCCGGTGCACGTCGTGTCGCCGAAGCCGGAGAAGTTGAAGAACATCCTCGGCGAAGTCGTGGCCAAGGCCGGCATCGCGCAGTTCCGCTGCGCCGAGACGGAGAAGAACCCGCACGTGACTTTTTTCTTCAACAATTATCGCAAGGACCCGTTCCCCGGCGAAGACCGCGCCTGCCCCGCGAGCCCGAAGGTGGCGACCTACGACTTGCAGCCCGAGATGTCGGCCCCCGAGGTCACGAAGCTCGCGAAGGAAGCGATCCTCTCCGGCAAATACGGCCTCGTCGTCGTGAATTTCGCGAATCCCGACATGGTCGGCCACACCGGCTCGCTGCCGGCGACGATCAAGGCGGTCGAAGCCACCGATGCCGGCGTGGGCGAGTTGCTCGCGGCGATCGAGAAGATGGGCGGCAAGGCCGTCGTCTGCGCCGACCACGGCAACGCCGAGCAAATGTGGGACCCGACCGTCAACGGCCCGCACACCGCGCACACGTTGAACCTCGTCGAGGTTTTCGCGGTGGGCGAGGGGCTCGTCGCCGGCAAAACGAAGATGCGCACCGGCGGCCGCCTCGCCGACATCGCGCCGACGGTCCTGCACCTGATGGGCCTGCCGAAGCCGGCGGAGATGACGGGCGAGAGCCTGGTGCTCGGCTGACGCGTTCGGCGACTACGCCTGATTTTCGAAAGCCCGCCGCGAGGCGGGCTTTTTTATTTTAATCACAGAGAACACGGAGGTGGCACAGAGACGGCGAGAGGTTCGAAAGTGGACGGAGGCTCCGTGGTCCTCTGGTTTGCCTCTGTGATCTCTGTTTCGTTGTTCGGGATCGCTCCGGCGCCCTCTGTCATACCCACCCAAATTCTGTTTGCCCCTCTGGCGGGGCGGCCGTTTGGTTGGCCCCTCGTTCCCATGAAACGCACCCATCACTGCGCCCAACTGACCAAGGCCGACCTCCACGCGACCGTCTCGCTCGCCGGCTGGGTCGATTCCGTCCGCGACCACGGTGGCATCATCTTTGTCGACCTCCGCGACCGCCAGGGCATCACGCAGGTGAAGTTCGACAGCGCGCTGCGCGAGCAGGCCGCCAAGCTCAAGGACGAGTCCGTCATCGGCATCACCGGCAAGGTCGAGGATCGCCCGGCCGACATGGTGAACAAGAACCTGCCGACTGGCGAGATCGAGGTCGATGCGACGGAGCTGATCATCCACAACATTTCCGAGACGCCGCCGTTCCCGCTCGATGATGCCGGTGGTGACAAGGTCAACGAGGACCTGCGCCTCACTTACCGCTACCTCGACCTACGCCGCCCGAAGATGCGCCGCAACCTCGCCGTGCGCCACAAGGCGACGAAGGCCGTGCGCGACTACTTCGATTCGCAGGGTTTCTACGAGGTCGAGACGCCCGCGCTCTTCAAGAGCACGCCCGAGGGCGCCCGCGAATACCTCGTGCCGTCGCGCATCCACGCGGGCCAGTTCTACGCGCTCTCGCAATCGCCGCAGCAGTTCAAGCAGATCCTCATGGTCGCGGGCGTGGAAAAGTATTTCCAGATCGCCCGTTGCTTCCGCGACGAAGACCTCCGCGCTGACCGCCAGATGGAGTTCACGCAGATCGACGTCGAAGTCTCGTTCATCGATCGCGAAGGCATCTACGCGCTCTTCGAAGGCATGTTGAAGAAGGTCTGGAAGGACGTGCTCAATCACGACCTGCCCACGCCGTTCCCGCGCATGGCCTACAAGGACGCGATGAACCGCTTCGGCGTGGACAAGCCCGACACGCGCTTCGGCATCGAACTCGTCGATTTTTCCGAGACGTTCCGCACGTCCGCGTTCAAGGTCTTCCAATCCACCGTCGCCGCCGGCGGTTCGATCAAGGCGGTCAACGCCAAGGGCCTCGCCGACGCCACGCAGGGCGAGATCACCTCGCTCGAGGAGTCCGCGAAGGCCATGGGCGCGAAAGGCCTCGCCTACATCAAGGTCGAGAAGGGCGAATGGAAATCGCCGATCGTGAAGTTCTTCACCGACGCCGAGAAGGCCGACCTCACCGCGCGCCTGAACATCCAGGACGGCGACCTGATTTGCTTCGCCGCTGCTCCGTGGGAACGCGCGTGCGCGATCCTCGGCCGCATCCGTCTCGACGCGGCGCAGCTGCTCGTGAAGCGCGGCAAACTCAAGCTGCGCCCCGACCAATGGAATTTCCTGTGGGTCGTCGATTTCCCGCTGATGTCCTACGACGAGGAGCGCGGCGGCTACGCGGCCACGCACCACCCGTTCACGGCACCGGTGCCGGAAGACGCGCACCTGCTCGACAGCGACCCGAAGGCCGTGCGCGGCCAGCACTATGACGTCGTGTTGAACGGCATGGAACTCGGCGGTGGCTCGATCCGCATCCACCAGCCGGCGCTGCAGGAGAAAGTCTTCACCGACGTGCTCAAGATTCCGGCGGATGTCGTCGAGAGCCGCTTCGGCTACATGCTCAAGGCGTTCAAGTATGGCGCGCCGCCGCACGGCGGCATCGCGTTCGGTCTCGACCGCATGTGCGCGCTGCTCTGCGGCACGAACTCGATCCGCGACGTCATCGCGTTCCCGAAGACGCAGAAGGCGCAGGACCTCATGAATCAGAGCCCGACGCCCGTGACCGAGAAGCAGCTCCGCGACCTGCACATCCGCGTGGTCGACGAGGCGAAGTGAGCGACGCGGGACTAACCCGCGTTCACGAATTTTGAGGCCCGCCGCGAGGCGGGCCTTTTTTGTTCTCATTCGCTGCTGTGGGTAGGGCGAACCCTCCGGGTGAGCCGATTTTCGATCGCGGCTCGGCGAGGATACCTCGCCCTACGTTACTCGTTTGGGCTCCACACGTGCGGCCAGTCTTCCGGACTTGCCACCAGTTCGGCGCGCACGGGATTCATCCGGATGTAGTGTGCCTTTTCCTGAAGCGATTCTTCGCTGCGCAGGCGATGGTCGAAGAAGCCGGACTGCCAGCCGATGCCTGAGGATTTCGTCTGGTAGGATTTCCAGGCCGTTATCACTCGCGCGAGTTGCCGGTCGTGCGGCAGCGAGAGCAACGCGTGCAGGTGATCGGGCATGATCAGGATCAGATGGAGCCACCACGTCCCGCTAATGTGCTGATGTTTCGCGGAGGTGAGGAGTGCTGAGGCGCGTGACTCGTGTAGCAGCGAATCGATGCCGCGTTCTCTTGCGTTGATAGTCACGAAGCAGATCGCGCTATCGGCGACCCAAGATGGCACGTCGTGGTAGAGCCTCTTGCGCTGGGGCAACTCTGACACGACGGATATTCTGGTAGGGCGAGACGTCCTCGCCGAGCCGAAACGCGCGCGGGCGACGGCTCACCCGGAGGGTTCGCCCTACCAAAGAAAAAGCCCGCCTCGCGGCGGGCTTTGGCATCGAGAACGAGAGGTGACCGACGGGGCTGGGCTTAGCGGTGGGCGCTGGCGAGGACCGGGCGCTTGAGTTCGGCGCGCCGCGGCGCGCTACCGGAAGGTGGCGGTGTGTGCGGCGCAGCGGTCGGTGCCGGTTGCGAAGACGAACCGATGAGATCGCGCAACTGCGCGACGACGACCTTGAGTTCGCGCGACTGCGACGAGAGTTGCTCGGCG
The DNA here is from genome assembly GCA_041906465.1 of Candidatus Didemnitutus sp. Classification (GTDB taxonomy): domain Bacteria; phylum Verrucomicrobiota; class Verrucomicrobiia; order Opitutales; family Opitutaceae; genus Didemnitutus. The sequence goes on from JAYRJE010000011.1 coordinate 68,725, forward strand.
GCGGCGGCACTTTCCTCGGCGGTCGAGGCGTTCGATTGCGTGATCTTGTCCATCGCGGCGACGGCCTTGTTCACTTGGGTGATGCCTTCGGATTGCTCCGCGGACGCGGTGGCGATCTCGGCGACGAGGCCGTCCATCTTGCGGACCTGCTCCACGATCTCGTTGAGCATGCCGGTGACCTCGGCGCTGGTGCGGGCGCCTTCGACGCTTTTGGAGAGCGCGGCTTCGATCTTGTCCGCGGTTTCCTTGGCGGCGGTGGCGGAGCGCTGGGCGAGCGCGCGGACTTCCTCGGCGACGACGGCGAAGCCAGCGCCGGCCTCACCGGCGCGGGCGGCCTCGACGGCGGCGTTGAGGGCGAGGATGTTCGTCTGGAACGCGATCTCGTCGATGGTCTTGATGATCTTCGCAATCTCGCCGGAGGCGGACTTGATCCCCTCCATCGCCACGTTCATGCGCTCCATGCCGGCGGCACCGGCTTCGACGGTGCTGCGGGTCTGGGTGGCGGCCTGCTTCGCCGTTTGCGCGGCTTCGGCGTTGCGGCGGGTCATGCCGGCCATCTCCTCGAGCGAGGCGGAAGTCTCCTCGAGCGAAGCGGCCTGCTGACTGGCGCCGTCGGCGAGCGACTGGCTCGAGGTGGAGATTTGCACGGAAGCGTCGGCGGTGCGCTCGGTGAAGTCCTGCATCTGGCCCATGGCATCGTGCAGCGGTCGGCTGATGCGACGGGCGAGCCACTGCACGAGACCGATGCCGAGGAGCCCGAGTGCACCGACGACGATCGAGATCGTGACGGTGAGGCTCAGGTTGCGAGCGAGGATCGCGGCGGTGGCTTGGCCGTTGGCGTTCGAGACTTCGAAAATATGCGTGCGAAGCTCGTCCAAGGCGGCATCGACGGTGCCGTGGGCGCGGGCGACGTCGCCGTCGAGGATCTTCATCGCTTCGTCGAATTCATTGGCCTTGAGCGCGGCGCGGAGGCGGGTGACGGCCGCATCGTAGCCGGCAAGCGCGGTCATGAACGCGGCGCGGTGCTTGGCGATCTCGGGGTCACTGGTGAGCTTCTCGAGCGCCTGCGACTCGGTATCGACGGTCTCGCGTTGTTTTTTCGCCTCGGCGAGCTTGCGGGTTTGGGTCTCCTCGTCGCGTCCGGTGACGAACTCCAGGTTGGCCAGGTGGTATTTGAGGGTGGCCTCCTGGATGACCGCGGCTTCCTGCAGTGCGGGAAGGAGGGTGTGGCTGAGCTCGTTGGTCTTGGCGGTTCCAGTCTTGGAAAACTGCGAGCTGAGCACGCCGACGCCGACGATCAGCGCGGTCAGGAAGACGTAGCCGATGGTGATACCGGTGAAGGCGCGCTTGAGATTGATGCGGGAGGTGACGTGCATGGCGAATCGGGTTTAACTGCCGCTGATGGGAATGACGGAGCCATCGACGCTGGCGGGATCGACGAAGCCGATGGCGCCGGGCGTCTCAGAGACGAACTTGCGCAGCTCGTCGGCCTTCTCGAAGAATTTAGGGGCGGTGCCGCCGCCGGTCATCGAGAGACGGCGCCAGTGGTTGGTGAACGTGCTGGCGTTCATGTCCACGGTGGCCTTGAGGAACTCGTCGGCGAGGTCGCCTTTGAGCACGGCCAGCGTGACGCGGCCGGCGCTGTCCCAGGCGACTTTTTTGCCGAGGAACACGGCCTTGAGCGTGGCGGCGTCGATTTTTTCGCCGGCGAGGTTTTTGTTGCCGATGATCGCAGGCGCGGCGTGGGCTGCGAGGGCGGATCCGACGAGCGCGAGCGCCGCGAGGAAGCGGAAGAGGTGTTTTTTCATGGCGGAATGCGGGGGGGGGACGTTGGCCGGGTGCGCCGCGTTAGAAAATGAAAGTGCTCTTCACGGCCCAGAACGACGAGGAGTCGGCTTTGGTCGGGTTGGGGGTGCGCGCGGTGTTGAAGACGTTGTAGCGGCCGTCGATCGAGTGATACTCGGCCTTGAGGATGACGTGCTCGTTCACGTTGTAGCGGACGCTGAGAGCCCAGTCTTTCATTTCGTTGGAGGCTTTGACGTTGGTCGGGGCCGTATGCGCGTCCTCGATTTTCGAGTAGTAGGTGCCGAATTCCCATTTTTCGCCGAGGCGGCGCGCAACGGAAGCATAGTAACCGCGGGTGCCGTATTTGCTGGCCGAGTTGAGGACCGGCAACGCCTGGAGGAGCGCGTCGCCTTCCTGCCGCTGCCACTCGGCGGCGAAGGTCCACTCGTTGTAGGCATATTCGGCGCCGATGGTCGTATAGGCGGGGCTGACATCGATCAGCATCGGGATAACGGGCATGGGGGCGAAGTTGCCCGCTCCCTGCACATGGGAGAGTTCCGAGTAGGAGACGTGCAGTTTCAGGCCGTTCAACGGAGTCGACCAGTCGATCGCGGCGCCCTTCACCCGGTCGACGCTGAGGGAGGCGACGCTGCCGCCGGCGTAGTAACCGACGTCATTGAAGAAGTCAGCGACACCCATGTCGGTGTTCATCGCGATATCGCCGTAGAAGACCTTGTAGTCGAAGCTGCCCGCCTTCGCGGTCGAGATGGTGCCGTAGATCATCGCGCCGTCGAACGACGACGAGAAATCGCGCATCACCGGATTGTAGATGCTGCCGGGGAGAAAGACGAACGGACGGATCGCGTCGACATCCAGGGCTTCGCCGTAGAGGCCCTTGGGATACTTGATGCGGCCGATGCGCACGCCGATTTCCTGGCGGAAGTTATAGTCGGCCACGGCCCAATCGAGGTTCACCTGGTCTTCGCCGTAATTGCCGAGGCGCTGGGCGAAGCCTTGCGCACCGAGGCGAAGATGGGCGCCGACGGTGGTGGAAACGTTCAACGCCATCTCGCGGAAGTCCCAGGTGCCGTCCTTGGCTTCGAACGGGTAGTTGTTCTTGGAACTCTTCAGGTAGCCTTGGCTGAAGAAGCCGCCGATCTGGACGTTGCTGTTGCCGATCGAAACGGACGCGTGAAGGAGGTTCGCGCCCGCGAGAGCGCAGAGGAGGCCGGAGAGACGGAGGAGTCGGTTCATGATGGGTGGAGGTGACAGTGCATCATCCAGTCCTCGCAAAAAGAAAGGCGCACGGGAGGAGCCACTGAAGGTGGCTCACCGGTGCGCCTCACTTGCAGGCCCGTATGTCCTGCCCGAGAAGCTGGTGCGGACATGGATCCGCGATGCATCTCCGGGAACGGCTCTATTCGCGGTTTCTGTAGGGGAAAATCCTGCTGCCCAGAAAATATCTGAGGAATTTCGTCTCCAACCGGACGAAATTCGCTCTCAGCGGACGAGTTGTCGCTGGAGAATCCCGTCGACGAGCTTGGGGTTGGCCTTGCCGGCCGAGAGTTTCATGACGGCGCCCTTAAGCGCGTTGATCGCCTTGGCGTTGCCGGCGCGGACTTGCTCGGCGGATTTGGGGTCGTTGGCGATCGCCGTGGCGCACCAGGTCTCAAGCTGGCCGGTATCGGAGGATTGGCGCAGGCCTTTGCGGTCGACGACGGTTCCGGGCGGCTCGCCGGTCTCTGCCATGTCGGCAAATACTTCCTTCGCCTGCGTGCTCGAGATCACGGCGTCGTCGAGAAGCTTCACCAGTGCGGCGATGTGCGCCGGGGTGACCTGGCCGTCGGCGAGCGCGACACCGCGCGCGGCGAGATCGCGCAGCAGGTCGTTGGTGATCCAGTTGGCCGCCGCAGTCGGCTTCGTGCCGAGTTTCACGGTCGCTTCGAAGAAATCGGCCAGCGCGCGGTCGCGAATGAGCACGGCGGCGGCGGAGTAGGGGAGCGCGAATTGTTCGAGGAAGCGGGCCTGTTTCGCGAACGGCCGCTCGGGCAGTTCGGCGGCGAGGCGCGCCTTCCAATCGGCATCGATGCGCACGGGCATCAGGTCCGGATCGGGGAAGTAGCGATAGTCGTGCGCCATTTCCTTCGAGCGCATCGACGCGCTGCGGCCGCTCTCGCCGTCGTAGAGGCGCGTCTCCTGCACGATCGTGCCGCCGCTGGTAGCCACGTTGATCTGGCGCTTGATCTCCGTGACGATGCCGTCGCGGACGTAGGAGATGGAGTTGAGGTTCTTGAGTTCGACCTTGGTGCCGAGCTTGGTCTCGCCGACGCGGCGGATGGAGATGTTCGCGTCGCATCGCATCTGGCCCTTCTCCATGTCGCAGTCGGAGATACCGGCGTAGATGAGCGACTGGCGCAGCGAAGTGAGGAACGCGAAGGCCTCGTCAGCCGAGCGGATCGCGGGCTCGGTGACGATCTCCATCAGCGGCGTGCCGGCGCGGTTGTAGTCGATGAGCGAGTCGTTGGCCTCGTGCGAGAGCTTCCCGACGTCCTCCTCGAGGTGGATGCGCGTGAGCGGGATTTTTTTGTGCTCGCCCATCACGGCGAGCGACGCGCCGGGCAACTCGATCTCGACGGCGCCGTGGCGGCAGACGGGTTGGTCGTATTGCGAGAGCTGGTAGTTCTTCGGGCTGTCGGGATAGAAATAATTCTTCCGGTCCCAGCGCGTGACGGGCGCGATCTCGCAGTCGAGCATGAGGCCGGTTTTGATGATCGCGTCGAGCGCGGCCTTGTTCAGCACCGGTAGCGCGCCGGGCAGCGCGAGGACGGTCGGATCGGTGAGCGTGTTCGGCGGCTCGCCGTAGCCGGTGGCGACGCGCGTGAACATCTTCGATGCCGTCTTGATCTGGACGTGCACCTCGAGGCCGATGACTGCTTCGAAATCTGAAGAAGAGTGGGACACAGAGACGGAGGGAGGGGGCACAGAGATCACAGAGCGAGTCGACGCAGACCGCGGGTGAGGACGGTGGAACGAAAATTCATTAGGAGGCCGACGCGGCAGCCGGTGAACTTCAGATAAGTGAGAACCTGCGCATCGTGGACATCGAGCAAGGCGTCGACGGTCTTGAGTTCGACCACCACAACACCGTGAACCAAAAAATCGAGACGATAGGCGTCATCGATCAGCAGGTCCTTATACCGAACCGGGCAGGATTTCTGTTCCTCAAACTCGACTTTTCTCAACCGAAGTTCGTGTGCGAGGGCTCGTTGGTAAGCCGACTCAAGAAGTCCCGGTCCCAAATCTCGGTGCACTTCGATCGCGGCGCCAATTACCTGTTCGGTCACTTGGTTTATGTCCTGTTTCATCTCTGTGTCCTCTGTGGCCCTCTGCTTTTCTCTGTGACCAAAATCAAATCTGTGGAGTCCGCGCGTGCCATTCGTGCGCTTGCTCGTAGGTGTGGGCGAGGGTGAGGAGGTCGGCCTCGTTGAACGGCTGGCCGATGAGTTGCAGGCCGATGGGCAGCCCGGCGCTCGTGAAGCCGCACGGGACGCTCGCGGCGGGGAGGCCGGCGAGGTTCACGCCGATGGTGTAGATATCGAGGAGATACATCGCGAGCGGATCGGCCTTCTCGCCGATCTTGAACGCCGGCACCGGCGACGTGGGCGTGAGCAGCGTGTCGACCTCCGCGAAGGCTTTGAGAAAATCCTGACGGATCAGCGTGCGGACCTTCTGCGCGCGCAGGTAGTAAGCGTCGTAGTAGCCGCTCGAGAGCACGTAGGTGCCGAGGATGATGCGGCGCTTCACTTCCGCGCCGAATCCCTCCGCCCTCGATTTTGCGTAGAGATCGATCGCGTCCGTCGCGGCCTTCGAGCGATGCCCGTAGCGCACGCCGTCGAAACGCGCGAGATTCGAGGAGGCTTCCGCCGTCGCGATCACGTAGTAGGCGTCGAGGCAGTAGCGCGTGTGCGGGAGCGAAACCTCTTTCACCTCGCAGCCGCGGTCGCGGTAGAACTTCACTGCGGCCTCCACGGCCGCGCCGATCTCCGGATCGAGCCCTTCGCCGAAGTATTCCTTCGGGATGCCGATGCGGCGCGGCGCGGCGCCGGCGAGTGCGGCGCGGTAGTCGGGCACGTCCGTCTTGAACGAGGTCGAGTCGAGCGGGTCGTGACCAACGATGGCGCGAAGCACGAGCGCGACGTCCTCCGTCGTGCGGCCAAACGGTCCAATCTGGTCGAGCGACGAGGCGTAGGCGACCAGGCCGTAGCGCGAGACGAGGCCGTAGGTGGGCTTCAGGCCGACGAGACCGCAGAGCGCGGCAGGTTGGCGAATGGAACCGCCGGTGTCGGAGCCGAGCGAGGCGACCACCTCGCCCGCTGCCAGTGCGGCGGCGCTGCCGCCCGACGAGCCGCCGGGCACGCGCGTGAGATCCCAGGGATTCGCCACGGGCCCGAAGGCGGAGTTCTCGTTCGACGAGCCCATCGCGAACTCGTCGCAACTCAGGCGGCCGAAGAGCACGGCGCCGGCGTCCTTGAGCTTGCGTGTGACGGTGGCGTCGTAGGGTGAGACGAAGTTTTGCAGGATCTTGCTCGAAGCGGTGAGCGGCTGGTCGCGGACGGCGATGACGTCCTTGAGGCCGATCGGAATACCGTCGAGCGGGCCGCGCGACTGGCCCGCGGTGCGGCGTGCGTCGGACGCGGCGGCTTGGGCGAGCGCGTCGGCTTCGTCGAAGGAGTTGAAGGCGTGCACGCGCGGCTCGAGTGCTTTCGTGCGCGCGATGAGCGCCGACATCAGCTCGACCGCGGAGAGCTCGCGGCGGTCGAGGCGAGCCGAGAGTTCGGCGATGGTTTGAAAATGGGTTTCGGCCATCGCGTTCACTCCACGACCTTGGGCACGCTGATCATGTTCTCGCGTTGTGCGGGCGCGTTGCGCAGCGCGTCGGCGACGCTCAAGCTGACGCGCGGGACGTCAGCGTCCCAGACGTTTTCGACGGGAAAGGCATGGGCGGTCGGCTCGACACCACTGACGTCGACTTCACTCAGGCGCTCGATGTGGTGGAGCACGTCGCCGAGCTGCGCGGCGAACTTGGCCTTTTCCTCGGGCGTGAGCGCGAGCCGTGCGAGTTGCGCGACGTAGTCGATGTTGAGCTCCTGCGGGGCGGACATGCGGGGTCCAGAGTGCGAGAGCGCTTTGTCGGCTGGCAACCGGCAAACTTGTCATGTCGGAGCCGAAAAACAGCATGGCGTTGCGGCCGCCGAGGCCAATGCTCGCCGCCATCCCGCATGCCCACTCCCGGCGTCCAACGCATTCGCATCCTCGATTCGCACACGGGCGGCGAGCCGACGCGGCTGGTGCTGGAGGGCGGACCGGAACTCGGTGGCGGACCGCTGGCGGAGCGCGTGAGGCGTTTCCGCGGGGAGTTCGATCAATATCGCTCGGCGATCGTGAACGAGCCGCGCGGCTCGGATGTGGTCGTCGGCGCGCTGCTCGTGGAGCCGCACGAGCCGGGCTGCGATGTCGGCGTGATTTTTTTCAACAACGTCGGGCCGCTCGGCATGTGCGGGCACGGCACGATCGGGCTCGTCGTTTCACTGGCGCATCTCGGGCGCGCACAGCCAGGCGTCGTGCGCATCGACACGCCGGTCGGCGTCGTCGCGGCGACGCTGCACGCGGACGGCAGCGTGTCGGTCGACAACGTCCCGAGTTACCGCAAGGCCGCGCGCGTCGCGGTCGACGTGCCGGGCATCGGTTGCGTGCGCGGCGACGTGGCGTGGGGCGGCAACTGGTTTTTTCTCGTCGAGGAACACGGGCAACGGCTCGAGCTGGCGAATGTCGCTGCCTTGAACGACTACACGGCGCGCGTGCGCGCGGCGGTGAACGCGCAGGGCTTCCCGGAGGTGGACCACGTCGAGCTGTTCGCGGCATCGCCGACGGCCGGCATGCACAGCCGGAATTTTGTGCTCTGTCCGGGCGGCGCTTACGACCGTTCGCCCTGCGGCACGGGCACGAGCGCGAAGCTGGCGTGTCTCGCCGCGGACGGGAAACTCGCCGAGGGCGCCGAGTGGGTGCAGGAGAGCATTGTCGGCAGCGTGTTTCGCGGTCGCTACCGGCGCGACGGCGAAAGCGGAGGAATTCTCCCGACCATCACGGGCACGGCGCATGTGTGCGGCGAGGGCGTGTTGCTGCTCGACCCGGCCGATCCGTTTCGCTGGGGTATCCGCAGCACATGAGCACTTCGCGCAGCGTCATTGTTTGCGGCGGCGGCATCGTCGGCCTCTGCACCGCGCACTATCTCGCCAAGAGTGGCTTCGCCGTCACCGTCATCGAGCGCAATGCCGAGGGCGCCGACTCGTGTGCGCACGGCAGCGCGGGCTACGTGTCGCCGAGCCATGTCGAGCCGATCTCCGCGCCGGGCATGGTGTGGCAGGGTTTGAAGTGGATGACGAGTTCGCGGAGTCCGTTCTACATCAAGCCGCGGCTCGATCCCGAGCTGATGCGCTGGGGGTGGCTCTTCGCGACGAACTGCACGCCGGAGCACCGTTTGCGTGCCGCGCCGGTGCTGGCACAGCACTGCCTCGAGAGCCGCAAGCTGTTCGTCGCGCTCGCGGCGCAGACGGGCAATCCCTTCGAGTTTGAGGCGCAGGGACTGTTCAATCTGTGCAAAACGGCGGAGAAACTCGCGGCCTACGAGAAGGGTCTGGCTGCACTCGCCAACTCCGTCGGCGTCGAAGCGAAAATCCTCACGCCCGGGCAGGTGGCGGAGCTCGAACCGGGTGCACGCATGGACATCGCGGGCGCGATCTATTTTCCGATCGATGCGCACATCTCGCCGCGGAAGTTCATTCCGGCGCTCATCGCGCTGGTGAAGCAGCAGGGCGTGAAGTTTCACTGGAGCACGAGCGTCTACGGCTGGCGCAGCGAAGGCGGACGCATCACCGGCGTCTCGACCAGCGCGGGCGAACTCGCCGCGGACGAATACGTGCTCGCCACTGGATCGTGGGCGCAGGAGACGGTCCGCGGGCTCGGCCTGCGGCTGCCGATGCAGGCGGGCAAGGGATACTCGCTCACGATCGAGCGGCCGCGCTTCAAGTTGAAGAAGCCGATGATCCTCTCCGAGCGGCGCGTGGCGGTGACGCCGATGGGCGAGACGCTGCGTTTCGGTGGCACGATGGAAATCGCCGGCCACGTCGATCGCGTGCGGCCCGAGCGAATCGAGCAGATCAAGGCGGCGGCGCAGGTCTATTTCCCGGACATGAGTGCGGCGGACTTCGACGGCATCGAGCCGTGGTTCGGCTACCGGCCGGTGTCGCCGGACGGCATGCCTTACATCGGTCGTTTCGCGCGGCAGGCGAACCTCACGGCGGCGTGCGGCCACGCGATGCTCGGCGTCACGCTGGCGCCGATCACGGGCCATGTCGTGACGGAGCTGCTCGCGGGCAAGAAGCCGAGTGTCGATCTATCGCTCACCAGCCCGGATCGGTTTGCATAACGTCTCATTGTAGGTGGCGCGCTCGCGCGCCACGTTGCCCGCAAGCGGGCAACCTACGGAATCCACAACTCCCATGAACTGGAAAGGCGTCATCCCTGCCATCACCACCAACCTGAAGGCCGACTTGTCGGTCGATCACGAGGCGCTCGCGGCGCATTGCCGCTGGATGATCGATAGCGGCTGCACGGGGATCGTGTGCTGCGGCTCGCTCGGTGAGGCGCAGACGCTGACGTTCGACGAGAAAATTGCGGTGGTGAAGACGGCCGTCGCGGCGGTCGGCGAGCGCGCGCCCGTCGCGCTCGGCATCGCATCGTTGACGACGGTCGAAGCCGTCGCGCTGGCAAAGGCGGCGCAAGCGGCGGGCGCGAAAGGCCTGATGGTGCTGCCGCCGTATGTTTACTCGAGCGATTGGCGCGAGATGAAGGCGCACGTGAGCGCGATCATCGCGGCGACGCCGCTCTCGTGCCTGCTCTACAACAACCCGCCGGCCTACAAAACGGACTTTTTGCCGGAGCAAATCGCGGAGCTGGCGGCGGAGCATCCGAACCTGCGCGCCGTCAAGGAATCGAGCGGCGACGTGCGGCGCGTGACGGCCATCCGCGCGGCGTGCGGCTCGCGGCTCGACATCCTCGTCGGTATGGACGACGCGATTGTCGAAGGCGTTTATGCGGGCGCGGTCGGCTGGATTGCGGGCCTGGTGAATGCGTTTCCGGAGGAGAGCGTGGTGCTGTTCGACTTCGCGGCGCGTGGCGACAAGACCCGCGCGCTGGCGCTCTACACCTGGTTCCTCCCCTTGCTGAAACTCGATACGGTGCCGAAGTTCGTGCAGCTCATCAAATGGGTGCAGGCCGAGGTCGGCCGCGGCACGCCGCACGTGCGGCCGCCGCGGCTGGAATTGGCCGGTGCGGATCTGGAGCACGCGCGCGCGGTGCTGACGAAAGCGCTCAAGGATCGGCCACGAATTTGAGTCACCACGAACCACGCGGAACACACGAAAGGGAGGGGCGGACCGGATTTGAACTTTTTCGTGTCTTTCGTGTGTTTCGTGGTTAACCCCTGCTCCCCATGAAACCTGACGGCGGCAACCTCATTGGCTTCGGTTCGAGCGGCCCCGGCGGGGCGGTGTTCAAGGCATTCAATCCCTCGACAGGCGAGGCGATGGAGCCGGGTTTTGCGTCGGCGACGCCCGAAGATGTCGAGCGGGCAGTGCAACTCGCGGCGGCCGCGGCGCCAGTCTGGGCGAAATTGTCCGGTGCGAAGCGTAACGAGTTTTTGCGGCACATCGCGGAGAGTCTCGAAAAGAAAAGCGACGACCTCGTCGCGCGCGCGATGCTCGAAACTGGGTTGCCGGAGGCGCGGCTGAAAGGTGAAGTCGCACGGACGGCGGGGCAATTGCGGCTCTACGGCGAAGCGGCGGAGCGCGGTGATTGGTTGGACGCCCGCATCGAGACGGCGCAGCCGGAGCGCCAGCCACTGCCGAAGCCGGATCACCGCTCGATGCTGCGGGCGATCGGGCCGGTGGCGGTGTTTGGCTCGAGCAATTTCCCGTTCGCCTACTCGGTGGCGGGCGGCGACACGGCGTCGGCGTTCGCGGCGGGTTGTCCCGTGATCGTGAAGGCGCATCCCGCGCATCCGGGCACGAGCGAACTGGTCGGGCGGCTGATCCTGCATGCGGTGCGCGACGGCGGGTTGCCGGAGGGAAGTTTCTCGCTGTTATTCGACGCTGGCTTTGCCGTCGGACAGGCGCTCGTGCAGCATCCGGCGGTGAAAGCGGTGGGCTTCACGGGTTCGCTCAAAGGCGGTCGTGCGCTCGCGGACCTGGCGGCAGCGCGGCCGGAGCCGATTCCGGTGTATGCGGAGATGGGCAGCATCAATCCAGTGTTCCTGTTGCCGGGCGCGATTGCGGAGAGGCACGCAGCGTTGGTGGAGGGACTTTACACGTCGTCGCTCGCTGGCGTCGGGCAGTTTTGCACGAATCCCGGTCTGATTGTGCTCCAGCGCACGCCGGAGGCGGAGCAATTCGTGAAGGAGCTCGCGACGCGACTCTCGGCGACGCTCGAGGGCGTGATGCTCACGCCGGGCATCAAAAACGCCTTCGTCGCGGGCACGACCGCGCGCGCCGAACAGCCGGGCGTGCGCGTGATCGCGCGCGGCAACGCCTCGTCGCTGTGCTCGGCGGCGCCAGTGTGGTTTGAGACCGACGCGAAATTCTTCGCCGGCAATCACGCGCTGTCGGAGGAGATTTTCGGGCCGAGTTCGCTCGTCGTCTGGTGCAAGGACCGGGCGGAGATGCTGCAGATCGCTCGCTCGCTCGAGGGCTCGCTCACGGCGTCGCTGCACGCCAGCGCCGCCGAAACGAAAGAGCAGGGCGAACTCGTGGAGGTGCTCGCGGCGAAGGCCGGGCGCGTGATCTTGAACGGTTATCCGACGGGTTTGGAAGTCAGCCACGCGATCGTGCATGGCGGGCCGTATCCCGCGACGAGCGACGGCGGACGCAGCACGTCGGTCGGCACGCGGGCGCTGAATCGCTGGGCGCGGCTCGTGTGTTACCAGAATTTCGCGGGCGAGTTGCTCCCGCCGGAGTTGCAGAACGCGAATCCGCTCGGGCTGCGGCGGTTCGTGAACGGCGAGTGGACGACCGCGGCATTGTGAGGGAACGAAGCGCTCACGCGAGCGGTGCAGCGCTGCGAAAGGACGAGGGGCGCGTGATTTCGTCGCTCACGAGCTTGAGTCAAGTGATGGCGTGCGATTGGATTCATCCGGGCCACCTATGCTGAAATTGTTGGTTGGATTCTTCTTCGTCCTGCTGAGCGGGACGAACGTGCTCATGGCCGCGTGGCGGCTCGACTATGATGTCGCGGAAACGCGGACCGCACCGCCGAATGCACCGCCGGAGCGTGCGGGCAAGAGCGAGAAGAAGGCCTATGGGCTACGCGTGTGGTTGGAGAGCGACGCGATGGTGATCGAGCGGGAGCAGACGACGACCTGGTGGGACTTCGCGGAGCGCACGGTGACGACTTTCCACCGCGAGAAGCGGCAGCTTGAGCGAGCGAATCTTCTGGCGAGGCTCGGCTTCCGTGAGGCGGAGTTTCGCAATCGCCTGCGGTTGGGCGAGGCGCTCAAGGCGGCGGGCGTGAAGGAGGCGTTCTTCGATACGGTGTTGATGGAGCACCTCTTTTCGCTGCGCGCGCCCCAATCGCCGGGCCCCGAGTTGGCGGTGAACGGCGATCGGGTGCGATGGACGCATGGCGGCAAGACGCTTTTCGCCCTGGAGCAGAGCGGCCCGGAGTGGTCGGCGGAGCAACGGCGCGCATGGCTGCGGTTCGTGATTTATCTTTTCGGACTGCATCCGGCGATCGTGGCCGACATCGAAAAGAGGTCAGCCTGTCCGAGCGAGATGGAGATCGGGCGGATCAACGCGGACATCGAGCAGTTGGTGTTTCGCTTGCGCGGAGTGGCGGAGGACGTCGCGCCCTCGGTCCCGGGGAACGTCGCGGGGGAGCCGCCGCAGTCGGAGGCAGTCAAGATCGCGGCGCAGGTTGAGCAGTTAGGCGCGGACGGGTATCGGGCGGCATGCACGGCGTTGCGCGGGGATTTTGAAACCGCGTTCTCGAATGGCCGCGTGCTCGAGGGCGCGTTGTTGATGCTGGAATGGGGCCTGTGGACCGATGCGCTGACGCCGGAGGTGGTGCGCGCATATCGAGACGCGATGAACCAGGATGCCGATTGCCAGGCGCTGCTCACATCGCTGAACCCGCGCAGCAAGGCGGAGGCGGAGCAAGCGGTCGCGACCTTGCTGCAGCTCGAGAATCGCTCGGGCAAGGGCAAGCGCGCATTGCGGATCTTTCGCGCGAATAGCCTGACGAAACTGGGGAAGTATCAGGAGTCGCGGCAGCTCTTTGTCGAGGTGTTGCAGGAAGCGCCGGCGAATGTCGGAGCGTTGAAGGATCTGGGCGATCTCTACTACGGCGCCTTTGAAATGGCCGATGCCTGGCGGTGCTGGGATGCGGCGAAGCGGCTGCTGCCAACGCACAAGAATCTGAAGCCCGTGCTCGAGATGGAGCGGCGGCTGATCGCGGAGAACGGGAAGCTGCTCTAGCCGGTCTGTCCGGCGAGCAACGCGTGTCGTGGTGGCAGGCGTTGATCTAACGCGTTCGGTCGTTCAAGCGCGTTGAGGTCAACGCGCTCCACCGAATCTCGCCGCGGCGTGGCGGATGGCGCGGCCGTAGGCGGTCAGGCCGGGGTCTTCGGTGGTCTCGATGAGCGTCTCGAGCGCGAGCTGGAGCGCTGCGGCGTGTTGGCCGGCGGCGTGCAGCGTCAGCGCGAGGAAGACGTCGAGTTCGCGGTTGTCAGGGAACTGGAGCTTCGCGGTGCGCAGCACTTCGGCGGAGCGGTCGAATTGACCGAGCGTGCGCAGCGTCGAGCCGAGACCGACGTAGGCGTTCGAGAGTTCGTTGGGCGGCAGGCCGAGGGCGATCGCCTTCTCGTAGGCGGGCAGGGCCTGCTCGGCGCGGCCGAGGGTGTCGCAGGTCCACGCGATTTGGTAGGCAATCTCGCCGACGTTCGGGTGGCGCGCGTCGAGGTCCTGCAGGCGCGGCAGGAGCTGGTTGAACTGGCCGTGCGCGCGCGCGCCGACGATGGCGTCGAGTTCTTCTTTCCAGGCGGGGAGATCGGGGTTCGCTTCGCTCACGAGCTTTCAGGAGTCAGCTTTCAGTTGTCAGCTTCTCAGCGACCGGCGGTGAGGCTGATCGCTGAGAGCTGAAAACTGATCGCTCAGGCTTTCGGTGCGTTGGTCGCCGGAGCGGCGGGCGCTTTCTTTTCCGGGAGCGCGCGGGTGGCGATCTCGGTTTTGAAGCGGGCGATGAGGTCGGCGATTTTGTGGACGCCTTCGTCGCCCTTCGCGCGGCTGCGCACGGAGGCGCTGAGGAGTTCGGCTTCCTTTTGACCGAGCACGAGCACGTAGGGCACTTTCTCCAACTCGGCGCGGCGGATCTTGGCGCCGAGCTTGTCGGAGTGGGTGTCGAGCACGACGCGGAGGTCGGCCGCCTGGAACTCGGCGAGGGCGGTTTTCGCGAAATCCATCACCTTGTCGGAGATCGGCACGATGCGGATTTGCTCGGGCGCGAGCCAGAGCGGGAAGTCGCCGGCGAAGTGCTCGATGAGCACGCCGCAGAAACGCTCCATCGAGCCGAAGGGCGCGCGGTGAATCATCACCGGCGTGTGCGCCTGGTTGTCCGCGCCGATGTAGCTCAGGCCGAAACGCACGGGGAGCACGTAGTCAACCTGCACGGTGCCGAGCTGCCACTCGCGGCCGATGACGTCACGGACGACGAAGTCGATCTTCGGGCCGTAGAACGCGGCTTCGCCGGGCTCTTCGGTGAACGGGACGCCGAGCGTCTTCGCGGCTTCGCGGCAGGCGTTTTCGGCGAGGTCCCATTTCTCGGGATCGCCGGCGAATTTCTTGCCGTCGGGGTCGCGCAGGCCGACGCGCACGCGGTAATCCTGCATGCCGAGCGTGGTGAGCACGGTCTTCACGAGCGAGAGACAGCCGAGGACTTCCTGCGCGACTTGTTCCGGCGTGCAGAACAAGTGCGCGTCGTCCTGCGTGAAGCCGCGGACGCGGGTCATGCCGTTGAGCTCGCCGGATTGTTCCCAGCGGTAAACCGTGCCGAACTCCGCGAGGCGCACCGGGAGATCGCGGTAGCTGCGCGGTTGCGAGCCGAAGATCTTGATGTGATGCGGGCAGTTCATCGGCTTCAGCAGGAAGCCGTCAATGAGCTGGTCGTCGGGGAGGA
This sequence comes from Candidatus Didemnitutus sp., assembly GCA_041906465.1. Lineage (GTDB taxonomy): Bacteria > Verrucomicrobiota > Verrucomicrobiia > Opitutales > Opitutaceae > Didemnitutus. The sequence continues at coordinate 83,791 of JAYRJE010000011.1, forward strand.
TGCGGTCCTTCGTGATCGTTTCCTTGCCCGTGCGTTCGTTGATCGATTCGGCGAATTTCTGCGAGACGGCTTCGATGCGATTCGACATCTCGGCGCACGAGCAGCCGGCGGCGTTCAACTGGTCGAGGAAGTCGCGTTCGACGATCGGCGGGAACTGCGAGTCCTTGTAGTAGGGGAAGTGGCCGGAGGTCTTGTAGAGCGCGAGGCGGCCGATGTGCGGCGTGAAGACTTGCGCGTAGCCCTGGCGGCGAAGCTCGGTGGCGATGAACGACTGCAACTCCTGACGAACGATGGAGCCGGCGGGCGTCCAAAGGATGAGGCCCTGGCCGACGTCTTCGTCGATGTGGAAAAGCTTGAGGTCCTTGCCGAGCTTGCGGTGGTCGCGGAGCTTGGCCTGCTCGAGCTGATTGAGGTAGTTGGCGAGTTCCTCCTTCGAGGCGAAGGCGGTGCCGTAGATGCGTTGGAGCTGCTTGTTGGTCTCGTCGCCGCGGTGATAGGCACCGGCGATGGAGAGCAGCTTGAAGGCTTTGATCTGTTTCGTGTAGCGGACGTGCGTGCCAGCGCAGAGATCGACGAACTCGCCGTTGGTGTAGAACGAGATTTTTTCGCCCTCGGGAATGTCGGCGAGGCGGCCGAGCTTGTAGCGCTCTTGTTTGCGGTCGCGGATGATCTGCTCGGCTTCGGCGCGCGAGACTTCTTTGCGGGTGAACGCCTGGTTCTCGTCGATGACCTTCTTCATCTCCGCCTCGAGACGCGCGAGGTCCTCGGTCGTGAGTTTGTGGTCGAGATCGATATCGTAGTAGAAACCGGTGTCGGTCGGCGGACCGATATCGAGCTTGGCGTCCGGGAAGAGACGCAAGACGGCGGTGGCCAGCACGTGCGAAGACGAGTGGCGGATTTCCTCGAGGGGAGTCATGGACATGGCGATGTGGGTTGTGGTCCTCCTTACGATTGGAGGGCCGGAACGAAAAACACGCCGGGAAACCGGTGGGGTGTCAACGCGCGGAATTTATGCTTTGCGCCCTAAGCGATTTTACGGCGCTAGTGCGGCGTGACCCAACTCCGTCCCATCGCCGTGCTGCGCACGCCTTTCGCCGAAAAATTCGGCGTGCCGCGGCAGTCCGGCCTCGTGCCGGCGGCGGAGGGCCGGGTGGAATTTTTGCCGGAGTTCGCCGCGCCGGAGTTCGTGCGTGGGCTCGAGAATTTTTCGCACGTGTGGCTCATCACGGGCTTTCACTGCAACCCGCCGTGGGACGGCTCCGCGACGGTGCGCCCGCCGCGGCTCGGCGGCAACGAGCGCGTGGGCGTCTTCGCCTCGCGCTCGCCCGCGCGGCCGAACGGGCTCGGGCTGTCGCTCGTCGAACTCCGCGCGATCGAGCCCGGCGTGCTGCGGGTCGGGGGCATCGATGCCGTGGACGGCACGCCAGTTTACGATGTGAAACCTTATTTGCCGTGGTGCGAGGCGAAGCCCGACGCGCGCTCCGATTGGGCCAAGGACGCGCCGACGATCCGTGCGGCGAACGACGTCGTGATCCCGCCGGAGATCGCGGCGCGATTGCCCGAAGGCGTCGCGGCGCTCGTGCGGCAGTTGCTCGCGTTGGACTTGCAGCCGGCGTATCACGCCGCCGAGGCGGGGCGCGTGTATGGCATGACGGTCGCGGACTGGAATATCCGCTGGCGCGCGAGCGAGGGTCGGATCGACGTCGTGGAGGCGCAGCGGCTCGGGGCGCGAGGGTAGGGCGGAGAGTCCCCTCGCCGCCGAGGTTCGCCAACGCGCGGCGGAGACCGGAGCCCGCGCCCTAACGCAGGAGTTACCGCGTGCTGCCGCTTACTTCTTCAGCGGCTCGAGACTGTAGCCGTCTTTGCGGTCGAGCATGGACCAGCCGGCGGCGGCGAGGTCTTTGCGCAGTGCGTCGGCGGCGGCGAAGTCTTTTGATGCTTTCGCGGCCCAGCGTTTTTCGGCGAGGGCGACGATTTCGGCGGGGGCTTCGGCTTTCGGCGCGGCGGCGAGTTGGTTGAGCTTCGTGGCTTCGAAGCCGAGGACGCCGAGGATTTGGTCGAGCGTGGCGACGTCGGCATCGGTCGGGCCGCCGCCGATGCCGCAGCTGATTTCATGGCCGAGCTTGAAGAGCGAGCCGAGCGCGGCGGGCGTGTTGAGGTCGTCGCGGAGGTGCTCGAGGACTTCGACGAGGCGGCTGGACGTGCCATTGCCGGCGACGCGGTATTTCGGGTCGTGGAAGACGGTGACGATGACCTGGAGTTTTTTCAGCGCGCTCTCGGCGGCGTGGAGCGATTCGAGGGTGAAGTTGAGTTGCTTGCGCGGGTGGCCGGAAAGGAGGGCGTAGCGGACGGCGAGCGGCGTGTGGCCTTTCGCGAGCAGGTCGCGCACCGTGTAGTAGTTGCCCTTCGACTTGGACATCGTGGTGCCGTTCACGAGCAGGTGCTCGCTGTGATACCAGTGGCGCGAGAACTGGGTGCCGTTGCAGCATTCGCTTTGGGCAATCTCGTTTTCGTGGTGCGGGAAGAGCAGGTCGACGCCGCCGGTGTGGAGGTCGATCGTGTCGCCGAGGATGGACTTGCTCATGGCGCTGCACTCGATGTGCCAGCCGGGGCGGCCAGCGGCCGCGTCACGCGGTCCGGCCCAGGAGACGAGGCCGTCTTCCTCGGGCTTGTAGGCTTTCCAGAGGGCGAAGTCGGAGACGGAGTCCTTGTGGTCGGCGTCGGCGACGGTGTTGGTGGCCTTGAGCTCGCGGTCCTTGATGCGCGAGAGCCGACCGTAGCCGGGAAAGGAATCGAGTTTGAAGTAAACGGAACCGTCGGCGGCGCGGTAGGCGTGGCCTTTCTCCATGAGCACTTCGATCATGTTCACCTGCTCCTTGATGTAGCCGGTGGCAGTGGGCTCGGCGTGGGGCGACAGGAGGTTGAGGGCGGCGCAGTCTTCGTGGAAGAGCTTGGTCCAGTGCTTCGTGATGTCGCCGAGCGGGCGTTGTTCCTTCTTGGCTTGGCCGATGGTGCGGTCGTCGACGTCGGTGAGGTTGCGGACGTGCTTCACCTTGGCCGGGCCGAACTCGAGCTCGAGCAGGCGGCGGAGGACGTCGTTGACGACGAAGGTGCGGAAATTGCCGATGTGCGCGGGCGCGTAGACTGTCGGGCCGCAGTTGTAGAAACGGAAAACGCCGTCTTTTTCGCCGGGCTGAAGCTCGCGGGGGCTGCGGGTGAGGGAGTCGTAGAGGCGGATGGGCATACGCGGAGGGAGAGTTGGAAACGGAAAAACGGCAGGTTGGCAAACGCGACGTTTGGCGTGACGCAAGGCAGGGGGGCGGAAAAGGAACCACAGATGGACACGGATGCACACAGATGAGACAAACCGGAGAGAACCACGAATGAACACCAAGGGACACGAATAGGAGCACACGCGGGGGGGCGGATTCCGTCATTCGTGTGAATTCGTGTTCATTCGTGGTTAAGTGGATCGGCCTATCTGTGTGAATCTGTGTCCATCTGTGGTTAAACCTGCTGTGCAGAGCGGCGCCAAAATCCGCGGCGCGATGGGCAAGATTTCCATAGCCGGAGGGCGGGCGAGCGGCTACCGTTTCGACTCCATGCAAAACGAAAAGCTCGTGCTCACGCATCGTCCGCGTCGTCTGCGTCGTTTCGCCAGCCGCCGCGCGATGGTCGAGGAAACCGTGTTGCGCCCCGCCGATCTCATCGCGCCGCTGTTTGTGGTCGATGGTTCGCCGGCGCCGGAGGAGATCGGGTCGATGCCCGGCGTGTTTCGCCTGAACATCGCGGACCTCGTCAAGGAGTGCGCGGAAATCTACGCGCTCGGCGTGCCGGCGGTGGCGCTTTTCCCGAAGCTCGATTCGAAGCTGAAGGACGAAAACGGCACCGAAGCGCTCAATCCGCAGACGCTCATCCTCCGCGCCGTGCGCGAAGTGAAGAAGGCGGTGCCGGAACTTTCGATCATCACCGACGTCGCGCTCGATCCTTACACGAGCCACGGGCACGACGGCGTGCTCAATGCCGAGAAGGACAACGTCGATAACGACCGCACCGTCGCGATCCTCGCGAAGATGGCCGTCATGCAGGCGGAGGCCGGCGTGGATTTCGTGGCGCCGTCCGACATGATGGACGGCCGCGTCGGCGCGATCCGCCGCGCGCTCGATGAAGCGGGCTACACCGACACGGCGATCATGGCCTACTCGGTGAAATACAATTCGGCTTACTACGGGCCGTTTCGCGACGCCGTGGGCAGTGCGCAGGCCGCGGGCACGCGCCTGCTCAGCAAGGCCACTTATCAGATGAATCCGGCCAACCGCCGCGAAGCCATCCGCGAGATGCAGCTCGACGTGCAGGAGGGCGCGGACGTCGTCATGGTGAAACCCGCCGGCGCCTACCTCGACGTGATTCGCGAGGTGCGCAACGCCACCGAGACGCCGGTCGCGGCTTATCAGGTTTCGGGCGAATACGCGCAGATCCACGCGGCGGCGCGTCTCGGCTGGCTCGATCTCGTGCGCACGCGGCACGAGTCGCTGCTGGCGATCAAGCGCGCGGGCGCGGACATGATCCTGACGTATTTCGCGAAGGATATCGCGAAGGCCTACAAGGGCTGAGTCGCCCGGTGCGTTTAAATTCGAGGCGCTGGCGTCGCGGCTGGCGCCTTTTTCGCGTCGGCGATTCGCGGCGTGCGTTTTATCGCCGCTGGGACAGCGGCGACCACCTCGGATGGCGATAGCGGCGAGAAGAGCGAGTTCTCCGAACGAGCCCAATGGCTCACGCAACGGGCCGCGGATCGTGCGGGGAACTCGTCCTACCTTGGCCGACAGCACGAGGCCGAATGAGTCGCGGAGCGGAGCGCATCCCTCGAACGAGGGAGGGCGCGTGACTTGAGGCGGTGGACGCGGCGGCGTAGTTTTCGGCCATACCCCATGAAGTCGCATTCATTCCTGCGGCCTGTCGCCGGGGCCCTGCTCGGTGCGGTGGCGTCGATGGCGTTCGCGGCGGAGGCATCGGGAACCGCCGACGCGATCTACGAGTTGCCGAAATACACGGTCAAAAATCCGCTCGAGTTGCCGGCGCCGGAGTCGTGGCGCTACGCGCGGATTCCGGGATTCGAGGTGCTGAGCAACGCGTCCGACAGCGCGACACAGCGCTTCCTCAAGGATTTTCAGGTCATGCAACAGGTGCTGGATATCACGTGGCCGGTGCTGCGCCGCGCCGGTCGGCCGTTGCCGACCACGCTGATTCTCACGTCGGACGGCCAGGCCGCGCGGCCGTTTCTGCGTCCGGCAGGAAAATTGGTGGGTGATAGCGACGTGTTCGAGTTCGAGGAGTTCGATCCGGACGATCCTCTGCGACCGAAGCGCGGACCGAGTCGTGTTTCGAGCCAGTTGTTTTCGAACGAAGAGCAGGCTTGCCTCGTGTTGAATCTCGGAGGCGAGGGCACGGGTCAGGCCGATCCTTACCGGCAGTTCTACGATCGCTACGTGCGCTACCTGATGAGTCGCTTCGATGCGCCGAGTCCGCCGTGGTTGGTGGAGGGCGTGGCGAGCTTGTTTGCGGGCATCGATTACACGGACAAGTGGATCGAGTTCGGCGTGATCGGGCGGCGCGACGATGATTTCAGCCAGCGACTCACGCCCAAGGCCCCGGTGGCGGACAGCAGCGGCGATCCCTCGATGGTGCCGCCGCCCTTGGTAAGTCCACTCGGCACGTTCCCGTCGCTCGCGGCGATGTTGGTCGCGACCGAAGACCAACTGCGGGGCGATCTGCGGCTGCGCACGCTCGCGCAGGCGTTTGTTCACTTATGTCTCTACGGTCGCGGACTGAAATATCAGAAACCGCTGTTCACTTACCTGAGTCGCGTGAAAGGCGGGCCGGGCACGGAGGAGATCGTGCGCGAATGCTTCGGCATGAGCATCGCGAAATTGCAGGACGAACTGCAGGGCTACGCGGCGTTCACCGATTACCGGCACGTTCAGTTTCGCGCGCAGAAAGGTCGCCGCCTGGTGCCGCCGCAGGAGGTCGCGTTGCGCGTCGCCACGCCGGCGGAGATCGGTCGCATCAAGGGCGACGGGCTCGTGCTCGCGGGCCGTCGCGAGGCGGCGTTCCTGGAATTGCTGGCGCCCTATCTTCGCCAACAGCACGACAGCGATCTGCTCGCTTCGCTCGCGCTGTTCGAGCTGCACTCGGAGTCCAGTGCCCGCGCGCAGCGGGGACGGCGGCTGATCGAGGCGGCGGTGGCCGGCGGGACGACACGAGCGAAAGCCTATCTCGCATTGGCGCGGCTGCGCGTCAGTGAGGCGCCCGGGCCGCTGGACGAGGGGCGCCGCGAGCAGGTGCTGGCGCTGTTGCGCCGAGCGGCCGGGCTGCCGCCGCCGTTGCGCGAGGTCTACGAAAGCGTCGCGAATCTTTGGTGGGAAGCGGACGCGAAGCCGCCGGAGAAGGATCTCGTGTTGCTCGAGCAGGGTGTGCGGCGTTTTCCGGGACAGCTCGCGTTGGTTTACCGCACGGCGCAGCTGTGTGCCGAGGGCGGGCGCCCGGCGCAGGCGGCGGCGATCGCGGAGTGGGGTGAACGAGCTGCGGCGGGGCCGAAGGACAAGCAGCGCTTCGCGGAATTGCGGGCGAAGCTGCCGGCGGCTCCCGCAGCGGCGAAGTAGATGAACGGGGCGGCCGGTGGCTGCGGACATTCTGACGGTGAGTTGTATTTTCGAGACGCTGGCTTCACGGTCGGAAGCTTTTTCGCGTCGGCGGTTTGCGTCGCGCGTTTTGTCGCCGCTGGGACAGCGGCGACCACCGCGGACAGCGATAACGGCGGGTAGGGCGGGCTCTCCGAACGAAACGCATGAATTCCGCAGTGGACAGCGGCCCGTTCGGAGAGCTTGCCCTGCCTGACTGATGCGCCTGCGCTGCGGTGCGCAAAACGGACGGGGTTCGGCGACCCCGCCCGACATTGTGATAGGCGAGTGCGACGCGTTCCTCAGCTCTTCGCGAGCAGGCTGTTCTTGCGGCTGTAGCCGAAGTAGATCGCGAGGCCGAGGCCCATCCAGATCGCCAAGTTCACCCACGTGATGAGCGGCAGGAAATACATCTGGAGCGCGCAGCTGGCGATGCCGAGGATGGGCACCAGCGGCACCAGCGGCGTCTTGAACGGGCGCGGCAGGTCGGGCCGCGTGCGGCGCAGCACCCAGACGCCCGCGCAAACGAGCGCGAAGGCGAGCATCGTGCCGATCGAGATCAGTTCGCCGAGCAGATCGAGCGGGAAGATCCCGGAGATGACCGCGCACGAGATGCCGGTGATCCACGTTGTGATGTGGGGGGTGCCGTAGCGCGGGTGGATCTTCGCGAAGGATTTTGGCAGCAGGCCGTCGCGCGACATGGAGTAGAAAATGCGCGGCTGGCCGAGCAGCGACACGAGGATGACGGAGGTCAGACCGGCGATCGTCGCGGCTTCGATCAGGTAGCGGAAAAACGCCGGCGCCTGCACGTGTTGGAGCGCGAAAATGAACGGCGCGTCGACGTTCAGCTCCTTGTAGTTGACCATGCCCGTGAGGACGACGGACACGCCGACGAACAGCACGGTGACGGCGCCGAGCGTGCCGAGCAGGCCGATGGGCATGTCGCGTTGCGGGTTCTTCGTTTCCTGCGCGGCGGAGGAAACGCAATCGAAGCCGACGTAGGCGAAGAAGATCGCCGCAGCCCCGCGGAAGACGCCGCTCCAGCCGAATTCGCCGAAGGTGCCGGTGTTCTCCGGAATGAACGGCGCGAGGTTGGCCTTCGCGATCTCCGGGTTTTTGAACATATACCAGACGCCGTAGCCGATCAGCGCGATCAGGATGCCGACCTTGGTCAGGACCATGAGGTCGTTGAAGCCCGCGGATTCCTTGATGCCGATGTAGAGCACGTAGGAGAGCGCGAGGGAGATGAAGACGGCGGGAAAGTTGATGAAGGCGCCCGTCGTGACGAGGTGGCCGCCTTCGACGGCGAAAGGCGCACTCGAGAGGGCTTTCGGCAGGATGACGTTGAACTCGGCAAACACGTCGCGGATCGCGCCGGACCAGCTCACCGCCACTGCGGCGCCGGAGAAAAGGTATTCGAGCACGAGGCACCAGCCGACGACCCACGCGAGTAATTCGCCGAGCGTCGCGTAACTGTAGGTATAGGCGCTGCCCGAAACCGGAATCATGGACGCCAGCTCCGCGTAGCAGAGACCGGCGAACAAGCACGCGATGCCCGAGACGATGAACGAGAGTGCGATCGCGGGCCCGGCGTATTGCGCCGCGGAAGTGCCGGCGAGGACGAAGATGCCCGCGCCCACGACCGAGCCGATGCCGAGCGAGATGAGTTGGACGGGACCGAGCGTGCGTTTGTAGCCGTGTTCGGCCGCCGCTTCCTTCTGGAGATCGGCGATGGGTTTGGTGCGGAAAAGGCTCATGGCGGCGTGGCGCGGGCGATTATTTGGCGGGCTGGTTCAGCTTTGAGTGGCGGCGGCTGTAGCCGAAGTAAATCACGACGCCGATCAGCATCCACACGATCAGGCGGATCCACGTGTCGCGCGGCAGGCCGACCATTTGCGCACCGCAAATCACGATGCCGAGGATCGGCACGAGAGGCACGAGCGGCGTGCGGAACGGACGCGGCAGGTCGGGCTGCTTGTAGCGCAGGACGATGATCGCGGCGCAGACGATGACGAAGGCGAGGAGCGTGCCGATGGAGACGAGTTCCCCGAGCAGGCTCAGCGGGAGCAGGCCGCCGATGATCGCGGCGAGCACGCCGGTGAGGAGCGTGGTCACGTAGGGCGTCTTGAAACGCGGGTGAACTTTGGCGAAGGCGGGCGGCAGCAGTCCGTCGTTGGCCATCGAGAAAAAGATGCGCGGCTGGCCCATGAGCATGACGAGGATGACCGAACTGAGGCCGGCGATGGCGGCGACTTCCACGACGAAGCGCAAGGCCGCCGGTGCGCCGGCGGCGATGAGGGCGTTCACGACGGGCGCGGGATTGTTGAGCTCGGTGTATTTCTGCATGCCGGTCAGCACGAGGGAAATCACGATGAAGAGTGCGGTGCAGATGAGCAGCGAGCCGATGATGCCTCGCGGCATGTCGCGTTGCGGGTTTTTGGCTTCCTGCGCGGAGGTGGAGACGGCGTCGAAACCGATGTAGGCGAAGAAAATCACGCCCGCGCCGCGCAGGATGCCGCTCCAGCCGAACTGGCCGTCGCCGCCGGTGTTCTCGGGGATGAAGGGGGTCCAGTTGCTCTTGGCCGTCCCGAAATGCGTGAAAATCCACCACAGGCCGAAGCCGATCACGCCGAGCAGCACGGCGACCTTGGTGATGACCATGACGTTGTTGAAATTCGCGGACTCCTTGATGCCGATGTAGAGCAGGGCGGTCAGGAAAATGATGATGCCGATCGCGGGCAGATTCACGAGGGCGCCGGTCGCCACGAAGGGGTGATACGGCAGGTTGAACAGGCCGAGGTTGAGGTATTCGGTGCGCGTGAGGTCGACGTTGAAGGGCGCGTTGCAGAGGTGCGCGGGCACGGTGATGCCGCAGAAGTCGTGCAGAAAGGTCACGAAATGCGCCGACCAGCCGACGGCGACCGTGGGCGCGGTGAAGAGGTATTCGAGGATGAGGTCCCAACCGATGATCCAGGCGAAGAACTCGCCGAGCGTCGCGTAGCTGTAGGTGTAGGCGCTGCCGGCGATCGGCACCATGGCGGCGAACTCGGCGTAGCACAGACCGGCGAACAGACACCCGAGCCCCGAGATCACGAACGACAGCGCAATCGCCGGACCGGCGTATTGCGCCGCGGCCTGCCCGCTGAGCACGAAAATGCCGGCGCCGATGATGGCACCGATGCCGAGGCTCACGAGGTTTGTGGCGGTGAGCGTCTTGTTGAGGCGCTGGTCGCCGGCCGCTTCAGCCTGGAGCTGAGCGACGGACTTGGTTTGGAACAGGCTCATAGGGGTAACAGGGCGGGGTTGCGTCGAGAAAGGCGGATGGTCGGGTCGGGTCAAGGGACGGTTGGCGGCTTGGGACCGCGACGCAGTCGCGGCAGATGATCGGGCCAAAGCAGCATGAATGCCGCGTAGCCCAGCAATCCGACCGCGGGACCGAGAATGATCGAACCGAGGTAAAGGGTGAACAGCGCGTCACCCGACCACACGGCGCCGGGATTGGCCATGAGATGCGCCCAGACCTCGAAGGGCGATTCGCCGCGTGCGACGCGACCGACAAAGTAGCACGCGGACAGCTGCACGGGCGCGGTGAGCGGCATGGAAATGAATTGCAGGCCGATGCAGAGCAGAAGATTGGCGCGACCAAAGAAACCACACACGCCGGCGATGACGGATTGGGCGGGCAGAAACGGAATCGTCGTGATCGGAATGCCGATGAGCCACGCGCGCGCGAGGCTGCTGCGCGTCGGCATCCACAAGGATTTGTCGAGCAACCGATCGCCGAGGCGTGAATGCAGGAACGAACCTTTGAGGCCTTGGCGCGAGAGGCGGCGGCGGTGCAGCCAGCGGTGGGCCCAGAGTGGAAGTCGCACGAGTGCGGAGGGGACAGCGGCCGGAAAGATCAAAATGCCGACCGAGGAACCTGGATCGAATCGCCCGGAAACAGCAGCGGATCCTCGTCCGGCTGGCGTTGCGCGAGGCGGACATCGAAGTCGTAGGCCTTGCGGTCGCGTGTGAGGGTTACCTTGGTTTCCTTGGCGTAGAGCGTGAATCCGCCGGCGGATTGCACGGCTTTCGCGAGGGTCAGGTCCGGCGACCAGGGAATGCGTCCGGGCCTCTGCACCTCGCCACCGATGTAAACGTAGCGCTCCGTGACCGTGACGCTGACGCTGATCGAGGTGTAGAACTTGCGGTCGAGATAGGCTTGGCGAATGGCGTTGGAAAGCTCGCCGGTGTTCTGGCCGGCGGCCGGGATGACGCCGAGGAACGGCAGGCTGATCGCGCCCGACTCGTCGATCTGCACGGGGTTGTTGCTCGGATCAGGGATGCCGCTGAGCGTGACGGTCAGCGAATCGCCGGGACGAAGTTGCGCGGCGCTGGTGGAGGCGGCGACTTTGGGGTTTTGGCCGGCAGTGCCGACGACAGCGGAAGAGGCGCTCTCGCAACCGGCGAGCACAGCGAGCGCGGCAATCATGGCGAGGGACAGCAACGAACGGGAAAGGCGCATGAAGTGCGACGTTACTGCGCGAAGGCGCGAGCCGATGCAATAGCGGAGCGGGGCGGCCGCGGGTGAAGAATGTTCGAGGTGAGAAGGCGGGCCGCGCGCGTGATTCGGAGCGTGCGGCGGGCAGACGGGGATTTTCAGCCGCCGGGCGGCGGCTGCTACGATGCTGCGACAATGCGTGACGTTCAGATGAGTTGCCCGCGACCGGGCAACCCGCGACGCGTCGAGGCGGGTTAGGTGGCGTGCTTGCGCGTCATTCGTCCGCTCGCAGCGGACCTCGAAAAACAAAACAGCCGACGCGGGTGGCGTCGGCTGGGAGAGTGTTCCGTGAGGCGGGTGGCGAGGCGCGCGTCGGCTTCGCCTCAGCGGCGGCCGCGGCTCTTGCGGGAGGGCTTGTCGTCCTCTTCGTCGGCTTCTTCTTCGTCCTCGTCGTCGAAGTCCTTCTCGGCGCCGTCGTCTTCGTCCTCATCGTCGTCGTTGCCTTCGCCCTTCTTGGACTCGTCGTCGTCGCCGTCTTTGGACTCTTCATCGTCCTCGTCCCACTTGAGCGAGGAGTCGTTCTTCATGCGCTCGTCCTCTTCCTCGTCGATGTCGGGCAGGTCGTCGCCTTCCTCTTCCTCGTCGGCGGCGCGGCGCTTGGAGCGCTTGCCCACCGGCGCGGCTTCCTCGTCGTCATCATCGCCGTAGCCGGCGGGCATGAAATCGAGAATTGCCGTCAACTCGGTGAACAGGTGGACGGACTTGCCTTCGATGAAATCGTTGTTCTGCGCCTCGCGGATCTGGTCCTCGACCTCGTCGACCGTGAGCTTCTCCTCGAAGTCGAAGAGATCGTTCAGCAGCTTCACGCGCAGGCGGGTGAGGTGGTCGAGCAGGTCGGCGTAGGGACCGTTTTCCTCGTCGATGATGTCGGGGAGAGCGAACAGCTTCTCGTCGGACTCGATCAGCGATTCCTTCGTGCGGCGGAGGTTCACGCGGCCCTTGCCGAGGTCTTTGACGATGCGGAAAGCGATGAAGGCACGCTCGAAGATGTCGGGGTCGAAGCCGTATTCGCGCAGCGGCTCGATCGCCTCGATGAGATGGTCGACCTGACGCGGATCAATGATGCTCAGCGCGTCGACATCCCAGTGCACGGGGTCACTGACCTCGTCGACCCACCAGTTGTGGTCTTCGCCGAGCCGGACATTGCACCATTCGAGTTGAGGGGTTCCTTTCGCCATAAAGTGTGAAACTTGACCGGAAAAAGGACGCGCGCATGCCGGTGTCAAATACCGAAACACCTTTTTTCAGAAAAATTTGCGCTGGCGGGCAACCCGCTCGTGCTGAGGACAGATGTGGCGCTTGAAACAATCCGGCGGGAACCCCATGGTCCGCGCCCAATGGGACGTTTCTACGACGCCTGGGCGAAACCTTACTTTTTCCGGCAAGACCCGGAGCACGCACACGAGCGCGTCGTGCGTGTGTTGACGCTGCTCGGCAAGGTGCGCCCGGCGTGCGCCTTGCTTGAAAAATGGTCGCAACTCGACCCCGCTGCCTATCGGCCGATCGAGTGCTTTGGCCTGAAGTTTCCCAATGCCGTCGGTCTCGCTGCGGGCTTCGATAAAACCGGCGCGGCCTGGCCGGCGATCGCCGCGCTCGGTTTCGGACACGTCGAGATCGGCACCGTCACGCTGCACGCGCAGCCCGGCAATCCGCAGCCGCGACTCTTCCGCTTTCCGAGTGAAGAAGCCGTGATCAATCGCATGGGTTTCAATAACGAGGGCGCCGCCGCGATGGCCGAGCGCCTCATGCGCCTGCCCGGCCCCGGCGAGCGTCGCATTCCGCTCGGCGTGAATCTCGGCAAGACCAAGGTCACGCCGCTCGACCAGGCAACCGCAGATTACCTCGGCAGTTTCCGCCTGCTGGCCGCGCACGCCGACTACATGGTCGTGAACGTCAGCAGCCCGAACACGCCGGGACTGCGCGAATTGCAGGATGCCTCGTGGCTGAAGCCGTTGCTCGCCGCGCTGGTGGCGGAAAACAAGACGCGCCAACTCGCCGGCAAGCCGCGCCGCCCGCTGCTGCTCAAGATCGCGCCGGATCTGTCGTTCGCGCAAATCGATGCGGCGCTCGAGGTCATCGCTGATCTCGGGCTCGACGGCATCATCGCCACCAACACGACGCTGGCGCGGCCGGGTTACTTCGCCTCCGTGGACCAAGCCGGCGGCCTCAGTGGCAAGCCCCTGCGTCGGCGCGCGACGGACGTCATTAACTACATCGCGCGCGCGACGAACGGCCGGTTGCCGATCATCGGGGTCGGCGGCATTTACGACGAGGAGTCCGCGGCCGAGAAGATGGACGCTGGCGCGTCGCTCGTGCAGGTTTACACGGGCATGATCTTCCGCGGACCGTTCCTGGCACGTGAGCTCGCGCACGCGCTCAGCGTGAGGCATCGGCGGTGAACGGGAGGGCTGTGTTCGCAGCTTTAAGGGAGGGCCGAGCTCCTGCGCGGCCGTCGACCGCGCGCGAAAAACGGCCTCGCAGGAGCTCGGCGCTCCACCAGAAAGCATATGGCGGAGTTGTCCATGCCTGACTTCCACACCTTCCTCCTCGACAACGGTTCGCTCGAACCGGCCGCGACGCTGCGCTTGCGCGGCCTTGCGGCGGCGCTCGCGGAACGCGTGGGCGCGCCGGTGGAGCCGGTGTCTCTGCTGCATGCTTCCGGCGTGCCGGCGGAGCAACTCGGCGGCACGCGTGCGGAAATTTTCGAACCCGCAGTGATGCGGCGCGCGGAGGCGGGGGCACGAGGGTTTCTGATCGTGCCGTTGTTCTTCGGGCCGAGCCGGGCGCTCACGGAATATCTGCCCGAGCGGACGCGAGCTCTTCGAACGAAATTTGCGGATCTCGCCGTTCGCGTGGCGCCGGCTCTCTTCTCCGCGGACGACGTGCGGCTCGCGCGCATCTTGGCGGACAATGTGCGTGCGGTTGCCGCGGCTCCCGCGCGCGTGGCGTTGGTGGATCACGGCAGCCCGGTGCGTATCGTGACCGAGGTTCGTGAAGCATTGGCGCGACAACTGACCCGCGAACTCGGCACGGCGACGGAAGTGGCCGGCTGCTGCATGGAGCGCCGGCCGGAGCCGGCCTACGACTTCAACGAACCGAGGTTGGAAAAGCTGCTCGGGCGCGAAGGGTGGCATTCGAGCGACGTCGTGGTCGCGATGCAGTTTCTCTTGCCCGGACGCCACGCGGGACCCGAAGGCGATGTGGCGGAAATCTGCCGGCGGGCGGAGGCGGCTCACCCCGGACTCCGCACGCGTCTCACACCGTTGGTGGCCGAGCATCCGTGCCTGATTGATATTCTCGCGGATCGCTGGGCGGCGGGGCGGACGACGGTTCCGCTTTAGCCGCGGGAGCGACGCCAAAGGAATTTGAGGAGAGCTCGGGTTCGAGCGGCTCATCGCCTAGCGGCAGGCTGTCGAGCCAGTCGCGCCAGACCTGCAGCCAAGGCTTGTGCGGCTTATCGGGACGCATGAGCGGCTTCGCGCGAGCGGTCGGCGGCGAACAGCGCACGGTTTTGCACCGCGGCCTCACCGATGATGATGAGCGAGGGGGTATCCTCGGTTTCGGACGCGAGCGTGTCGGCGTCAGCGAGCGTGCCGGTGCGGATCGCCTGCGTCGGACGCGAAGCATGGCTGACAATCAGGAGGGGCGTGTCGCTGGCGATGCCGTGCGCCGTGAGGCGTTGGGCGATTTCGCCGAGACGGCGCGTGCCCATGTAGACGCACAGCGTGGCGCCAGGGTGGGCGAGGGCGGACCAATCCACCGAACGCGAGCGCTTGCCTTCACATTCGTGACCGGTCGTGAAAATCGCCGTCGACGCGACGCCGCGCTGTGTGAGGCTGATGCCGGCCGCGGCCGCCGAGGCGCACGCCGCCGTGACGCCCGGAACGATTTCGAATTCGATTTGCGCGTCCCGGAGCGCGTCTAGTTCCTCGCCGAGCCGTCCGAAAATAGTGGGATCGCCGCCCTTGAGGCGGACGACGCGGCGGCCGGCGCGCGCGTGAGCGACCAGCAGCCAGTTGATTTCTTCCTGCAGCGCGCTGTGCGTGCCGGCGCGCTTGCCGACGTAGATAAATTCAGTCGTGGGGCGGCAGTTCTCGAGCAGTTCGCGGCCAGCGAGGTCGTCATGGAGCACCACGTCCGCCTGTTGCAGCGCCCGCAGGCCACGGACCGTGATCAGGTCGGCGGCGCCGGGACCAGCGCCCACAAAAGTGACAAAACCGGGCGTCGGTGGCTGAAACATGACTAGGGACATGACCTATGACTTGCTTATGTTTTGATCTTCGTCAACGTCGCGTCTTTCTCCTCCGTGTCATGTCCGACGCTCCCGCCATTGCACTCGCGCCCGCCCTCTCGAAAAACGAGTTGCTGAAGCAGCGCGATCCTACCCTGGCCGGCGATATTGCCGCCACTCTCGCCAACCCGGAAGCCCTCCGCTTCTCCGAGGATGACGAGCAGTTTATCAAGTTCCACGGCTTCTATCAGCAGGACGACCGCGACAAGCGGAAGACCGGCAAGGAATACATCATGATGATCCGCAACCGCCTCCCCGGCGGTGTGGCGACCGCGGAGCAATACCTCGTGTTCGACGACCTCGCGACGCGCTACGGCAACAACACGCTGCGCATCACGTCGCGCCAGGCGTTCCAGTGGCACGGCGTCGTCAAGAAAGGTCTCGGCCCGCTGATCCGCGCGATCAACGAAGCCCACTCCACGACGCTCGCGGCGTGCGGCGACGTCGCCCGCAACGTCATGGCGCCGTCCACGCCCGCGACCTCCGCACTCGTCGACGAAGTGCTCGCGGATTCGTTTGTGGTATCGAAAGAACTGCTGCCGCGCGCCACGGCGTATCACGAAATTTGGGTCGATGGAAACGAAGTGAAGCTCGGCAACGAAGCCGAGACGCCCGCGGAGGATCCGCTTTACGGCCGCACCTACCTGCCGCGCAAATTCAAGACCGCGTTCGCTATCCCGCCGCTGAACGACGTCGACATCTTCACGAACTGCCTCGGCTTCGTCGCGATCGCCGACCCCGCGAATCCCGCGCGTGTGCTCGGCTACAATCTCCTCGCCGGCGGCGGCATGGGCATGTCGCACGGCAACAAGGAAACATATCCGCGCGTCGCCGACGTGCTCGGCTTCTTCCCGCGCGCGCGCCTCGTCGACGTCGCGAAGGCGGTGCTCATGGCCTACCGCGACCACGGCGACCGCACGAACCGCAAGCACGCGCGCCTGAAATACGTGCTCGAGGAAAAGGGCGCCGCGTGGTTCCGCGAACAAGTGGAGCAGCGCGCCGGCTTCCGCCTCGAGGAGGCGCGCCCCATGCGCTTCACGAAGCAGGGCGATCTGTTCGGCTGGCATCGCCAGACCGATGGTCGTTGGTTCCTCGGCCTCTATGTCGAGACGGGCCGCGTGAAGGACACGCCCACGCGCCAGTTCAAGACGGCGCTGCGCCGCATCGTCGAAAAGCACCGCGTCGAGGTTCGCCTGACGCCGTCGCAAAATCTCCTCCTCGCGAATGTCCCCGAAGTCGCGCGCGACGACATCACTGCTCTCCTCGCCGAACACGGCGTGCCGGTGGAGAATCAGGCGGGCGCCGTGCGCCGCGCCTCGATGGCGTGCCCGTCGATGCCGACGTGCGGCCTCGGTCTCGCCGAGAGCGAGCGCGCGTTGCCCGGCATCCTCGACGACTTCGAGCGCGAACTCGCGGCACTCGGTCTGGCCGAGGAGGAGATCATCGTCCGCATGACCGGTTGCCCGAACGGCTGCGTGCGTCCCTACATGGCCGAGATCGGCTTCGTCGGCCGCGCGCCGAACAAATACAACATCTACTTCGGTGGCGACGAAGCCTCGCTGCGCCTCAATCGCGAATACCGCGCGAGTGTGAAGCGCGAGGACATCATGAAGGAAATCGGCCCAATCCTCCGCCGCTGGCGCGACGAACGTCTGCCTGGCGAGCGCTTCGGTGCGTTTGCTGACCGCGTCGTGTTTCCGGAACTCGCCGCGGCCGCTTCGGCCGCTGCTGCTGCACCCGCCGCCTCCGCCGCTCCGGTCCAATCGATTTCGCCTGCCACTTCATGAGCCAACGTCCTTCCGATTCTCAAATCGCGCAGTGGAACGCCGATCTTCGCACACGCACGCCGCTCGAGATCGCGCGCTGGGCGATCCAGCACGGCGCCGGCCGCGCGATCGTCTCCACGAATTTCCGCCCGTATGAGGCGGCGATCCTTCACCTCGCTACGCAAATCCAGCCCGACATTCGCGTGCTGTGGGTCGACCACGGCTACAACCGTCCCGCGACCTACCGCCACGCCGAGGAGCTGCGCGCGAAGCTGCGGCTGAACGTCCACGCGTTCCTGCCGCGCGTCACTGTCGCGCACCGTGAAGCGATTCACGGTCCGGTGCCCGATCCCGCGGACGAGCCGGCGATGAAGGCGTTCAGCGCGCAGATGAAGCTCGAGCCGTTTCAACGCGGCATGCGCGAACTTGCGCCGACGGTCTGGCTCACCGCGCTGCGTCGCGATCAGACGGCGAACCGGGCGGCGCTCGACCTCGTGGCGTGGGACGAGAATTTCCAGACGCTGAAGGTCAGCCCGTTTTTCTACTGGGACGACACGCAGCTCGAAACCTATCTGCGCGAGCACGGTCTGCCGAACGAGTTCGACTACTACGATCCCGCGAAGGGCGATCAGAAGCGCGAGTGCGGCCTGCACGCGTCGTGGGGCAAGCGCGCGTTGGCGGAAGTCGGTGCGGGGGGTGCGGGCAAATGAGTTCCTATCACCTCGATCACCTCGACTGGCTCGAGACGGAAGCGATCCACGTCATGCGCGAAGTCGCGGGCGAGTTCGACCGGCCGGCGATCTTGTTCTCCGGCGGCAAGGACTCGATCTGCCTGCTGCGGCTGGCGGAAAAAGCGTTCCGCCCCTCGGAACTCCCCATGCCGCTGCTCAACGTCGACACCGGCCACCACTTCCCCGAGTTGAACGATTTCCGCGACCGCCGCGCCAAGCAGCTCGAGGCGCGCCTCATCGTGCGGACCGTCGAAGAGGCGATCGCGAAAGGCATCGCCACGCCCGCCAAGGGCGAGATCTCGCGCAACCGCCTGCAGATTCCCACGCTGCTCGCGGCGGTGGAGGAGTTCCGCTTCGACTGCTTGATCGGCGGCGCGCGCCGCGATGAGGAGAAGGCCCGCGCGAAGGAGCGCTTTTTCAGTTACCGCGACCAGTTCGGCCAATGGGACCCGAAAAACCAGCGGCCCGAACTCTGGAATCTCTACAACGCGCGCCTCAGCCCGGGCGAAAACATGCGCGTGTTTCCGCTCAGCAACTGGACCGAACTCGACGTCTGGGAATACATCCGGCGCGAGCGCCTCGAGGTGCCGAGCATCTATTTCAGCCACCGTCGTAGTTGTGTGCGTCGTGGCGGCCAATGGTTGCCGGTCACGGATTTGGTGCCGCCTCAGCCCGGCGAACGGGTCGAGGAACTCCGCGTCCGCGTCCGCACCATTGGCGATATCATCTCCACCGGCATGATCGAATCACCCGCGGATCACGTGGACGACATCATCGCCGAAGTCGCGGCCGCGCGCGTCACCGAACGCGGTTCACGCGCCGACGACCGCGCCTCCGAAGCCGCCATGGAGGACCGCAAGAAAGCGGGCTATTTCTAAACCGCGCCCGCGCGCACACGCACGTTTCTCTCTCGATGGTTTCCGAAGTTCTCGAATCTCCTGCTGCTGGACAAAGCCCAGCGGTTCCCACTCAGCCCGCGATCGATCTGCTCCGCTTCAACACCTGCGGTTCGGTCGACGACGGCAAGTCGACGCTCATCGGCCGGCTCCTTTACGACTCGAAATCGCTGATGGACGACCAGGTTGAGGCGCTCGAGCGCTCCGCCGATCTCACCGGCGGCGGCCGCGTCAATCTCGCCAACCTCACCGACGGCCTCCGCGCCGAACGCGAGCAGGGCATCACGATCGACGTTGCGTATCGCTACTTCGCGACGCCGCGCCGCCGCTTCATCGTCGCCGACACGCCGGGCCACGTCCAATACACGCGCAACATGGTCACGGGCGCCAGCACGGCGAACCTCTCGATCGTGCTCGTCGATGCGCGTGCCGGCGTGATCGAGCAGAGCCGCCGCCACGCGGCGATTGCGGGGCTGCTGCGCATTCCGCACCTCGTCGTCGCGGTGAACAAGATGGACTTGGTCGACTGGAGCGAAGCGCGCTTCAACGAGATCCGCGCCGAGTTCGAGAAATTCCTGCCGCGCCTCGGCATCCGCGATGTGAAGTTCATCCCGATGAGTGCGCTGAACGGCGACAACGTCGTCACACCGTCGCCGCACACGCCGTGGTATCCCGGCCCGACGTTGCTCTCGCACCTCGAGACGGTGCACATCGGCAGCGATCACAATCTCGAGCAGTTCCGCCTGCCCGTGCAATGGGTCAACCGCCCGAACCGTCCCGGCGACGCGTCGCTGCATGACTTCCGCGGCGTGAGCGGCCAGATCGCTGGCGGCATCATCCGCGTCGGCGATAAGGTGCTTGTGCTCCCCGCGGGCGTCACGACGCGCGTGAAGCGCATCCACACTTTCAGCGGCGACCTCCAGGAAGCGTTTGCGCCGCAATCCGTCACGCTCGTCCTCGAGCACGACGTCGACGTGTCGCGCGGCTCGATGGTTGTGCGCACCGATGATTTGCCGGGCGGCAGCACCGAGCTGCGCGCGCAGCTGTGCTGGATGAATCCGCGCGCGCTCCAGCGCGGTCGCAAGCTGCTGCTGAAGCACACGACCGCCACGACGCCGGTGATCATCAGCGAGCTCACGCACCGGATCGACCTCGAGACCTTCGAACCGCGCGAGGCGCCGACGGAGTTTACGCTGAACGATCTCGGCGAAGTGCGCCTGCGCACGGCGAAGCCGATTTTCTTCGACGGCTATGCGAGCAACCGGCTGACGGGCTCGTTCATCCTGATCGATCCCGACACACACGCGACACTCGGCGCCGGCATGCTGCACGCGCCGTCGGAAACCGTGCGCGCGGAGTTCGCCGACTACACGATCTGAGCAAAAGATTTGCCCGGGCGACTTGGCCGACGCTACGTTCACGGCGTGAAGATCCCGGTCAAACTCGACTACTCGTGTCGCATCTTGTGCGAACTCGCGCGTCACTACGAGAGTGGCGAGCCGGTGCGCATCGATGACCTCGCGCAGGTCGAGGCCGTGCCAGCGAACTTTCTCGCGCAGATTCTCGGTGAGCTGAAAAACGCGAAGCTCGTCGTGAGCCGGCGCGGCGTGCAGGGCGGCTTCCTGCTCGCGCGGGCGCCCGATCAGATCACGCTGTTTGACATCGTGCAGGCGATTGAAGGCGACCTCATGGAGCTGAGCGGCAACTTCGAGGGGAAGTCCGGCCGCAAGATGAAGCAGATCTGGAATGACGTCCGCGCTGCCGCCGTGACTCGCGCGCGCGCCTACACGCTCGAAGCGCTCGCCGCGAAGACCGAAGCAGAGATGTATTACATCTGAAGTGGGGCCAGTCTTCGACTGGGCCGGGCGATGCGAGAGTCCACTGGGCCGGGCAGAGACCGGCCCTGCCGTCCGCACCGGGCAGCGGCGCACGATTACGCGTTTGACGCGCTGAGTTGCAGTGATTTCTTAAAGGTCATGTCCTCACTCGCCTTTAACGATATCGTCTCGACCGTCGGCAACACGCCGCTGATCAAGCTCAACCGCCTCGCGGCGGGTCTGCCCGGCAACGTCTATGTGAAGGCGGAGTTCTTCAACCCGCTGGCGAGCGTCAAGGACCGCATCGGCCGCGCGATGATCGAAGCCGGCGAGCGCGAAGGGAAGATCAAGCCCGGCACCATCATCGTCGAGCCGACGTCCGGCAACACGGGCATCGCGCTGGCTTTCGTGGCGGCGCAGCGCGGCTACAAGCTGATCCTCACGATGCCGGAAACGATGTCAGTCGAGCGCCGCGTGCTGCTGCGGATGCTCGGCGCCGAAATCGTGCTCACGCCCGGTGCGGAAGGCATGAAGGGCGCGATCGCCAAGGCGAACGAGATCCTCGCGCAGCAGGGCGACAAGGGTTTCATGCCGCAGCAATTCGAGAACCCCGCGAATCCCGAGGTGCATCGCAAGACGACGGCCGAGGAAATTTGGGCGGCGACGGGCGGCAAAATCGACGCGTTCGTCGCGGGTGTCGGCACCGGCGGCACGATCACGGGCGTTTCGGAAGTGATCAAATCGCGCACGAAGCTGCACACGGTCGCGGTCGAGCCGGTCACGAGCCCGGTCATTTCCGGCGGCCAGCCGGGCAAGCACAAGATTCAGGGTATCGGCGCCGGCTTTATCCCGAAGGTATTCAATCGCGCGGTGATCGATGAAGTCATCACCGTTGCGGACGACGACGCCTTCAACACGTCGCGCGAAGCCGCGTTGAAGGAGGGCATCCTCGGAGGCATCTCGACCGGTGCGAACATCTGGGCTGCGCTCCAACTCGCAAAGCGCCCCGAGTTCGCCGGCAAGACGATCGTCACGGTCGCGCCGAGCTTCGGCGAACGTTACCTCTCGACCGCCTTGGCCGAGAAGGCGCGGCAGGAAGTGACGAGCTGAGCGCGCGACGCGATTTTCCTCTCCACGTAGGCGCCGGCATCGCCGCCGGCGCTTTTTTGTTTAGGGGCGAGAGGTTTCATCCCAGTTGGCGTCCTTGCTATCTTTGCTCAGGAGGTGGGGAGGGGGCCGTTGCCCTCACCGGCCCTCGGGGTGATGGCGCCGCAATGGAGGGCGGTTGAGGGCAATCGCCCCTGCCGTCCCATAACGGCCCGCCGTGAGGATGACCCGCCCGGTAGGTTGCGCGCTCGTCGCGCGACTCGTCCGATGGGCACATAGCGGCGCAAGCGCGCCACCTGCATTGCTTCGCTGCCAGCCGACGCCGCTCAGATCGACCAGTCGAAATCCTCGATGCCGCCGAGCACTGCTTCACGCGTGCGGCGCGGACGGACGACAAGATTCGTGTCTTGATAGTAGGCGATGCTGTTCGCGGGAATGGAATCGAGCAGCCAGACGTTGGCGCCGACCACCGAATGTGCGCCGATGCGCGTCGTGCCGCCGAGGATGGTGGCGTGGGCGTAGATGGTGACGTGGTCGTCGATTTGCGGGTGGCGCTTCACGCCCTTGATGGGCTGGCCGGTGGCGTCGACCTCGAAGGATTTCGCGCCCAGCGTGACGCCCTGGTAGATTTTGACGTGGTTGCCGATGACCGCGGTCTCGCCGATGACGACGCCGGTGCCGTGGTCGATGAAGAAATGCGTGCCGATCGTCGCGCCGGGATGAATGTCGACGCCCGTGCGTTCGTGCCCGAACTCCGTGATCATGCGCGGCAGCAGCGGCACGCCTTCGCGATAGAGGACGTTCGCAATGCGCTGCAGCGAGACGACGAGCACGGACGGGTAGGCGAGGATGATTTCCTCGAAACTGCGCGCCGCGGGGTCGCCCGTGTATGCGGCGTTCACGTCGGTCTGGATGATGCGGCGAATATCCGGCAGACGCGCGAGCGTGGTGGCGGTGGCGCGCTCGGCGTGACCGACCGGGTCGTTATCGCCGGCGAAACGGAGCGACTTCTCGATTTCGGCGCGCAGGTTGCGGTCGATTTTCGCCAGCTGGGGAGTGAGCCAAGATTCGATATCTGCCTGCTTCAGCGAACTCGCCTCGAAAAATCCTGGGAACAGCACGTGCATGAAATCACGTGCGATTTCCGCCACGCAGTCCTGCGAGGGCAGGTTGGGGCCGTCGAGGTGATTGATGCCGCCGTCGCGGGCGTAGGATTCGAGCAGGGCTTGGGCGAGGGCGTTCGGCTGCATGGAGCGGCCCGGACGATCCGCGAAAAGCTCGGCCGGGTCAAATCACCCGCGCGTCAGTTCGCCTCGGAAAAGACGGCCACAGCGGCCTTGCGGGTTGGTGCTCAGGGGGGGACTCGAACCCCCACGCCTTACGGCACACGCACCTCAAACGTGTGTGTCTACCAATTCCACCACCTGAGCGATTTCCGAGAACGGAAGGGCGAATTAGGTAAATCGCCGAACCCTTGTAAAGCACTGAAATGCGCTTGCGTTGAACTTTCTGCACCCGGACACTCCGGCTTCCGCGTGGCACGACTGTAGCTCGCGGAACACCAAGCCAGTAAACCGACTCCCACCGGGTAATCACACCCGTTTCTCCGCCCTTCATGGACGACCAAAAGCCCGCCCCCGAAAGCAACGACGAGGGTCTGAACAAAATCGACCTCTCGCAGCTGCAGAGCTTCACCTTCGGCACCCAATGGACCGAAGTTAAACCCGTCGGCCCCGGCGGTCGTCGCGAACGCGACGATCGCGGTGGCGAACGCCGCGACCGGCGTGACGACGGTTTCCGCGGAGGTCCTGGCGGCGCACCACGCGATCGCCGCGGCTTCCGCAAGCCCGCGGGCGCGCCGGCCGGCGAGGGTGGCGCAGCCGCGCCGCAGACGCCGGAAGGCGAGCGTCGTTTCGGCGGAGCGCCGGGCGAGAATCGTCCGCCGCGCGGCGACGGTTTCCGCGGTGGTCCGCGGCGTGATTTCCGCAGCGGCCCCGGCGGCGGCGATCGTGGCGAGCGTCGCGATTTCCGCGGCGGCGAGCGCCGCGAATGGGGCGGCGAGCGCGGCGCGCCGATGGAGCGCGGTCCGTATATCAGCCCGTATTTCACCGCGACGTGCTATCCCGAAGACACTGGCTTTGCCGCGATGGTGAAGGCCGTGCGCGCTTCGTGCCGCACGTTCCAGCTCTTCGAAATCACGAAAGCCGTCCTCGAGAAGAACGACCGCTTCGTCGTCGTCGTGCAACGCAAGGCGCCGGAGAAATCCGCCGCGCCTGCCGAAGGCGAAGCCGCGGCGGCGAAGCCCGGCCCGCTGTTCATGACGATCCCGGATCACCTGCCGTTCGACACGGAAGAGGCCGCGATCCAGCACGTGCTGAAAAACCACCTCGCGAATTTCTTCGACACCGCCGACGTCGAGATCGAAGCCCCGAAGGGCAATTTTCCGATCATCAACAAGTGCGGCATCACCGGTGAACTGCTCGGACCGCCGAACTACCACAAGTATCAGCAGATTCTCCAGCAGCACCACGCCACGCGGCTCGGCCGCATGCCGTTCGAGAAATTCCGCGACAGCATCATCTCCTCGCGCGAGCCGGAAGTCGTCCAGCAATGGATGGACAAGATGAAGAAGGCCACGCGTTACACGTGGAATCCGAAACTGGTGAAGCCGGCCGTGCCCGCATCCGTTCCGGCGGTGGCGACTCCCGCGGAAGGCGCTGCGCCGGTCGATCCGGCCGCCGCGGCGACGCCGTCCACCGAGGTCGCTCCGACTCCGGCTCCCGAAGCCGCACCGGCTCCGGCGCCTGAGGCCGCGCCCGCCGGCCCGAGCTTCGACTCGATCGAGGAAGCCCGCGCTTACCTGCTCACGAACGCGAAGGAGAAAGTCGTTCGCGCCGTCGAGAACGTGCGTTTCCACGGCAAGCTCATCGAGAAGCTCCCGCCCGGCGAAATCAAACGCGCCGTCGAGGGCCACGTGGAGCGCCAGCGCCGCTTCCCGCTCGATACCGCCAACGCGCTCCGCGGCCGCCTGCGCCGCGAGGGCTTCACGATCTTCAAGAAGGGCTCGCGCGGCGTCTCCTACGTGTGCGCTGTGAAGCGCCGGTTCCGCGTGCCTGGCCAGGTGTTCTCCGAGTCGATCGGCGCGCTCATCGACTTCATCGAGAAGAACCCGATGATGCACGTGAAGGATCTGCCGCAGAAATTCCTCGGCGTCGATCTTGCCGCCGCCGTGGCCGCCGTGCCGCTGCCGGAGGGCGCTTCGCAATCGCAGTCGCCGTTCCACGCGCTGTCGCCCGAGCAGGGCGAGAAGCTGCGCAAGATGAACCAAGACCTGCGCTGGCTCGTCATGGAGGGCTACGTCACCGAGTTCTCCGACGGCAAACTCTTCGCTCCGCCGCCGATCACGCCGCAAGCCGGCAAGAAGGCCGACGAGCATGGCGAGGAACACGACCCGGTCGACTTCCCCGAAGCGCCCGCGCCGGAGGCTCCCGCTGCGCCCGCGGCGGAAACGCCTGCCGCCGCTCCGAGCGAGGCTGCTCCGGCCGCCGAGCCGACTCCCGCGCCGGAAGCTCCGGCCGCGGAACAGCCGAAGACCGAGCCGCCCGCCGGTTCTTGAGTGCGTTGCGAGTTGCCTCGACGCGACTCCCTCTGAGTTGGAGCGGATTGATCTCAATCCGCTCCCAACGCGTCGGGTCCCGCGCGTTCCGCCTCAGCCAGCCATGCTAATGCGTCGCGTCGCAATCATCGGCAACGCGGGCTCCGGCAAATCCACGCTCGCGCGGCGCATCGCCGATGAGTGCGGTGCGCCAGTCCTCGACCTCGACACGATTGCGTGGGAGCCGGGCAAGCCGGCTTCGCCACGCGCCTCCGATCGAGCTGTGGCGGACGTTCGCGCGTTCTGTGCGGCGAATGCGTCCTGGGTGATCGAGGGCTGTTACGGCGATCTCGCCGCGGCTGTCCTCGATGGCTCGGTCGAACTCATCTTCCTGAATCTCTCCGAAGACGCCTGCGTGCGCCAATGCCGCGGACGAGCGTGGGAGCCGCACAAGTGGAAGACGAAGGAAGCGCAGGATGCGCACCTCGACTGCCTGCTCGATTGGGTGCGCGCTTACTACACGCGGGACGGCGTGATGTCACTGCGTGGCCACCGCGAAATTTTTGACCGCTACACGGGACCGAAGCGCGAAATCACCGACCCCGCGCTCGCACGCTAGCGCAGCCGCAGGTGGTGCTGGTCGCCATCGACGATCGAGAGCGTGAGGTGCAGTGCGTGCGGGGGAATCCAGCCGGCGATTTTCTCGGGCCACTCGATCGCGAGCACCCAGGGACTGATGAGAAACTCGTCGAGCATCAGGCCCTCCATTTGGTCGTCGCCTTCGAGTCGATAGGCGTCGACGTGCACGAGCATGCGGCCTTCGCCGCGGTAGACGGTGTAGATCGAGAACGTCGGGCTCGTGACGTGCTCGTGCACGCCGAGGCCTTCGGCGAGACCCTGCACGAAAGTTGTTTTGCCGACGCCCATGTCGCCGTGCAGCGCGAGCGTCGTGTCCGGCGCCAGCGTGGCCGCAAATTCGGCGGCGAGCCGCCGCGTGGCGTCAGCCGACTCCGTCGTGAGGCCGGCGCGCAGCTTAGCGGAGATGCTCATAACCGCTGTAATCCAGCAGACGCACCGCGCCGGCGGGCATGTTTTCCTTTTTCGCGAACGTGCCGATCTGCGTGAGCCGCAGGCGCGGGAAACGTTTTTTCCACGCGGCTTCGAATTTCCTTTGGTCGGCGCGGTAGCACACCACGACGAGCAACTCGTAGTCCTCGCCGTCGCCGAGCGCGTGAAAGAGCGGCGTCTGCTTTGTTTGTGTGGCGCAGCGGCGCGCGGCGGCGCTGATCGGCACGGCTTCCTCGCGGATGGCGGGCGCGAGGCCTTCGGGCGTCAGCGAGTCGAGGTCCTTCGCCAAGCCGTCGCTCACGTCCATCATTGCGCACACTTCGCTGCGACGCGCGAGCCACATGCCTTCGGTCAGGCGCGGGGTAAACTGATAATGATGGCCGAGCAACGAGCCGCCGAGTGTGCCCGTCACGTAGATGCGATCCCCCGGCATGGCCCCGCCGCGGGTGACGACGCGTTGGCCGGCCGCCTCGCCGTGCAGGGTCAGGAACGCGCCAAAAAAACCGGCCGGCCCTTGCGTGATATCGCCGCCGACGATCTTGACGTTGAACTGGCGTGCGGCCGCGGCGATCCCCAGGTAGAATTCGCGCAGCCATGCCACGCTCGTGTCCGCCGCGAGCGCAAGCGAGAGCACGGCGGCGACGGGGCGGCCGCCCATCGCGGCGATGTCGCTGAGGTTGCGCTTGAGCAGCTTGGCGCCGACGGCGCGTGCGGGCACGGCGTCGTCGAAATGCTGGCCGTAGATCACCGGGTCGGTGGTGATGAGCATCTGCTTGCCGCTCGAGGGGACGACGGCGCAATCGTCGCCGATGCCGAACGGCGCCTTCGGCGACGCGTTGCCGAGCCAGTGGCGCAGCTCGACGATCAGTCGCTGCTCGCCCAAGGCGACAACGGACTCGGCGCGGAGCGGCGTGAACAGTTTCATACGTTGAGGCCCGACAGGAGGATCACGAGCGTGTTCAGATTGAACAGGCCATGCGCGACGATGGGGACGCGAATGTCGCCGGTGCGCTCGTAGGCCAGTGCGAGCACCGCGCCGAGCACCGCCAGGGGCACGAAGCTGGCCCAGTTGCCATGCAGCGCGCCAAAAAGGACGCCGCTCGCGAGCAGTGCGATGGCGCGGCCGAAGCGCTGCCGGCAGAAGCGGAAGAGGGCGCCGCGAAAGAGCAGTTCCTCGTTCAACGGGGCGAGAACGCACGCGATGAAGAGCATGGCGGCGAGCAGCGACTTCGAGTGGACGCCGTTGAACACCGCGATCAGGTCCTGCGGATCGACCGGCAGGCCGAGCACGCGCAAGATGAGATTCCAGGCGGCGCTGGTGAGCGCGATCACCGGCAGCGCGATCAGGAAGGCGGAAAGAGCGTGCACGAACACCTTCGCCAGCGGTTCGCGACGAAACTCAATCGGCGCGGGGGGCGGCGTGCCGTAATCGGTGTGCAACGCGCGGCGCAGAATGCGGAAGAGCGGCCAACCGAGCAGCCCGATGCCGTGGAACCCGACACCGTAGATCACCACCTCGAGCCCCGCGCGTTGGGGGGAGTCCTTGATCGCGGCCCCGAAGAACTGCTGCGCCGCGATCTGGCCGATGATTCCGCAGAAGAAAATGGTGAGGACGAGGAATGTCACCTCCGCGCCGTTCAGCTCCCAGTGTCCGAGCCGGCTGCGGTCGAAGAGCCGCGCGCGATGTTCCGGCGCGCCCAAGCCGCGGGCGAGGAGCCAGGCTCCCACCAGCAGCATGGCCACCTCCAGTGCGTAGACGGCGATCTGATGGGGAGCGAGAGACGACATGGATCGCCTGACTGAAACGGTTTTCCTGAGCGAGGAAAGCTCCGAGTCGGGCGTGACTCAGCGGGCGTTGGTTTTGGCCTTGGACTTCGGCTCGTTGGCGGCCTTGGGCTTCACCTCGCTGGTGCTCGGGGGCTTGGGCTCGGGACTCTGCCAAACGCGGACAAATTCCGCGGTGCACTCGGCCGCCAGGCGCGCATCGCGCAGGATGATCAGATTCTCCCAGTTGTTCGCCTTGGCGTTGTTCGTCCAGTTGTAGCTGCCGAGCGTGACAGTCAGGCCGTCGAACACGGCCATCTTTTCGTGCATGA
The DNA here is from genome assembly GCA_041906465.1 of Candidatus Didemnitutus sp. Classification (GTDB taxonomy): domain Bacteria; phylum Verrucomicrobiota; class Verrucomicrobiia; order Opitutales; family Opitutaceae; genus Didemnitutus. The sequence goes on from JAYRJE010000011.1 coordinate 112,378, forward strand.
CGCCGCGGCCCTTGCCGTAACGATAGACGGCGCGCTTGGCGCCGAGTTGCGCGATGAGTTCGTCGGACAATGAGTTCTTTTCCGCGCCTTGGGTCCGGTCAAAGACGATCCGGACGTCCACGCCGCGCTTGGAAGCGGCGACGAGAGCGTTGGCGATGTCCGCGTCGGTCAGCGAATACATCAGCAGGTGGATGCTCTTCTTCGCACTGTTGATCTCGCGGAGGACGACGCTCGCGACGGGATCGGAGCGGGAGAAATAGATCTCCGGATCGACGGCATGCGCCGTGACCAACACAAAACAAAGCAAAGCGCTCGCGAGAAGCGCGCGAAATTTCATAGCCCGAGAGGTGACGGACGTCAGCTGAAACGAAGTCCGCCGCGCTGTCGAACGCCGAGTCGCCGTCGGGCGCTCAGCCCTGCGTGCGGCCTGTCGCCTCAGGGACAGCGGCGACCACCTGGTGGCACGAGCGGTTCAGACGATAGCGTCGTTTTCAAAGACGACCTTGCCGCCGACGATCGTGGTTTTCACGCGGCCGGTCAGCTTCTTGCCGTGCCACGGCGAGTTGCGGCTTTTCGACTGGCCCTTCGCGGCGTCGTAGGTCCACGGCTCGGTCGGGTCGAAGAGGCAGACGTCCGCGTTGGCGCCTTCGGCGAGCGTCCCGGCGGGGAGCTTGAGGATGTTGGCGGCGCGGCGGGTCATCAGGTCGATGACGTAGGGAAGCTTGAAGCGCGCTTCGCCGACGAGCACGTCGAGCGTGACGGCGAGCGCGGTCTCGAGTCCGATGATGCCGTTGGGCGCGTAGTCGAACTCGCGGTCTTTTTCGTCCGGCGAGTGCGGCGCGTGGTCGGTGCCGATGCAGTCGAGGGTGCCGTCCTTGAGGCCGGCGATGATGGCCTGCCGGTCCGCTTCGGTGCGAAGCGGCGGGTTCATCTTGAAATGCGTGTCGTAGGTCGCGAGCGCTTCGTCGGTCAGCGCGATGTGGTGCGGTGTGGCTTCGGCGGTGACGCGCACGCCGTCCTTCTTCGCGCGGCGGAGCAACTCGACCGAGTAGGCCGAGCTGATGTGCTGCATGTGGATGTGCGCGCCGGTGTAGTGGGAAAGGATGATGTTGCGCGCGACGATGATATCCTCGGCGGCGTGCGGCCAGCCTTTGAGGCCGAGGCGCGTGGAGACGGCGCCTTCGTTCATCACGGCCTTTTCGGTGAGCGAATCATCCTGACAGTGGTCGAGCACGCAGAGGTCGAACATTTTCGCGTATTCGACGGCGCGGCGCATGAGCTCGTTCGACTGGACGCAGAGGCCGTCATCGGTGAGGGCGACGGCGCCGTTGGCCTTGAGCGTGCCGTGCGGCGCGAGCTGCTTGCCCTGCATGCCGACGGTGATGCACGCGGTCGGATAGACGCGGACGGCGGCCTTGGCGGCGGCGCCGTTGACGAGTTGGAGCGTGCCGGCGTTGTCGATCACGGGCGAGGTGTTCGGCATGCACACGACGGTGGTGAAACCGCCGGCGGCGGCGGCGCGCGAGCCGGTGAGGATGTTCTCCTTGTGCGTCTGGCCGGGCTCGCGGAAGTGGACGTGGATGTCGACGAGGCCGGGCGCGACGACGAGGCCCTTGGCGTCGATGACGCGGGCTTGTTTCTTCTGCGCGCCGGTGAAGGACGCGACGAACTTACCGTCGAACGCGAAGACATCGCCGACGGCATCGCGCTTGGAAGCGGGATCGATGACGTGGCCGTTTTTGATCCAGAGAAGGTCGGGCATGGAGGTTATTCGACGGGGGCGACGTGCTCGGGTTGGCCGCCGGCGCAGAGGTAGAGGACGGCCATGCGGACGGCGATGCCGTTGGTGACTTGCTGGAGGATCACGCTGCGGCTGGAGTCGGCGAGGGCGCTGTCGATTTCGACGCCGCGATTGATCGGGCCCGGGTGCATGATGATGGCATCTGGCTTGATCCACGCGGCGCGCGCCTGATTGAGGCCGAACATGCTGGTGTATTCGCCGAGCGAGGGGAAAAGACCGGAGGCCTGGCGCTCGTGCTGGATGCGGAGCAGCATCACGACGTCGGCGTCGGCGAGCGCTTCGCGGAGATTGTGCGAGACCGTGGCGCCGAGCGGTTCGAACCAGTGCGGCACGAGCGTGGACGGGCCGACGATGGTGACGTTGGCGCCGAGCTTGGTGAGCGCGTGGATGTCGGAGCGGGCGACGCGGCTGAAGAGGATGTCGCCGAGGATGACGATTTTCTTGCCCTTCACGGTGCCGAGGTGCTGGCGCATCGTGAAGACGTCGAGCATGGCCTGCGTCGGGTGTTCGTGCGCACCGTCGCCGGCGTTGACCACCGGGATGCCGAGCCGCTCGCTCAAGTAGCGGGGCGAACCGCTGGCGGAATGGCGCAGCACGATCATGTCGGCGTGCAGCGCCTGGATGTTCAGCGCGGTGTCTTTGAGGGTTTCGCCTTTGGTCGTGCTCGAGCGGTCGGCGTCGAAGGAGATGACTTCGGCGCTGAGGAGCTTCGCGGCCATTTCAAAGGAGATGCGGGTGCGCGTGCTCGGCTCGAGGAAGAGGTTGACGATGGTCTTGCCGCGGAGAGCGGGGACTTTTTTTACGCGGCGGTCGAGGATGCGGCGGAAGGCGCCGGCGGTGGCGAGCACCTGCTCGATCTCAGCGGCGCTGAGATCTTCGACGGTGAGGAAGTGTTTTCGCGTCCAGGGCACGGCGGGGATGGATTTTCGATTTTTGATTCTAGATTTTCGATTTCCGGATGGCCGGTGTTTTATCGGGGGCACGGACAGAGACGGCGTCTTTGTTCGCGTCGCGGGCATCGAGTTCGACGACGACCTTCTCGCCTTCGGTGGCTTCAACGGTGAGTGCGCGGTAATTGGCTTCCAGGGGGAGACGGCGGCCGCCGCGGTCGACGAGGACGGCGAGTTCGACGGTCTCGGGCCGGCCGTGGTCGAAGAGTTCGTCGAGCGCGGCCTTCACCGTGCGGCCGGAGTAGAGCACGTCATCGACGAGGATGACGGTGGCGCCGTTGACGTCGTGGGGAATGATTGTCGGGGAAAATTCCTTCGGGATCGGGTGCCGGCCGATGTCGTCGCGGTGGAAGGAGATGTCGATCGTGCCGCGGCCGCAGGTGACACCGTGGCGCTTCAGCGCGAGGGCGAGACGATCGGCGAGAACGATGCCGCCGTTGGCGATGCCCAGCAGGAGGAGACGGGCGGTGTCGTGGTGACGTGATGCGATGGACGACGCGAGGCTTTCGATGGCTTCCCGGATGCGTTTGGCGTCGTGCAGATTTCGTGTGCCCACGAGACCGTGGTTTTGCAGCCCGCGTGCGGTGGCGTCGAGCTGAGAATGGAACTATTTCTGCGTCAGCAGGGCAGCTCCGCGCAAAAATAAGGCGGGCCGCCTCTCGGGAGGCGGCCCGCGACATGATTGCGGTTTGCCGGCGTGTAGCGGGCCGACAAAGCCGTGGGTTGGTGTCCGGACCGCCGACCAAGGCTTGGTTTGGACGGCGACAGCTTAGCGGAGCGGGGCGTGGGCGGGAATACGCAGGGCTGCGTAGGAGATTTTGTCGGACGTGGACGAATATCTTGTGCAGCGCGGTCGGAGCTCGCGTCGCCGCCCACTCCCCCCGGCGTCGCTGTGCATGTCGCGAACCCGGGCGCGAGGGGGAGGAGATAGTCACGTAATACGTGACTATGCTCGGCTGTCCCCGAGGGAAGCACACGTGGCACGTGGGCACCTGTTACGTGACAATGTGCCGGGGTCCGCCGCGAGGGCGGCCTAGTCGAACAACTCGCGCTCGGGCGGCGGCGGGGTGAACGGCACGATGCAGTCCGGCCCTTCGTGCCGCGCGTTGTTCATGCGCGGGTTGACGCGGTGGGAGCGCATTTCTGCGGCCGGGAGCGGGGCGCAGAGCGCTTCGAGTTGTCCGGGTGGGAGCGGTGCATCGCCGAGCCATTCGTTCGCGCGATCGTCGTCGGGAAAAATCACCGGCATGCGATCGTGGATCGGTGCGAGCAGCGCGTTGGGCTGCGTGGTCACGATGACGAAGGCGGGGGGAGTGACCGCGGTCTCGGCGCGCCACAGTCCGGCGAAGAAAAAGGGCGCGCCATCACGGCGCTGGAAATAGTGCGGCAGGCGGGCCGAGCCCTGTTTTTCCCACTCGTAGAAGCCGTCGGCGGGGACGAGGCAGCGGCGATGCTGGGCGGCGTCTTTGAACGCACCGCGGGCGAGCAGGGTCTCGCGGCGGGCGTTGGCGAGCCGGAGCGGCTTGTCGCGGGGAGCCTTCGGCGGCAGGAGCGTGCCGAACGCCAGGGGCTCGAGGGTGACGTGGCCGTGGCGCTTCGTGATGGCGGGCAGGCGCGTGGTGAGCGTGGCGTTGTAGATCGCGCGGAGCTCCGCCGGAACCTTGAGGCCGAATTTCTGCAGCGCGCGCTGCAGGGCCTCGAGGTGGTGGAGGGAATAGCGCGTGCACATGACCGCCGACGAAAAGCAAAACGCCCTCCGTGCCAAGCCCGGTGCGGGCGCCGATCACGCCGCGCTCGGGCGGGCGGGCAGGGCGGCCGCGCGGGCGTGGGCGCTCGCGAGCTGCTCCAGCGTGGCGTGGCACCGCTGGGTGTGCCGCCAGCGGTTGTAGATGAAATTGCGCGCCCGTTCCACGCTGGGATAGGAGGCGCCTTCGAGGTGGTGGAGTTCGACTTCCGGGTAATACCAGTTCTGCAAGCCGCGCGCGGCCAGCCGCAGGCAGAGATCCGAATCTTCGAAATCGCCCTGGACGTAGCCTTCGTCGAAACCGCCGACTTCGCGGAAAAGCGTGCGGCCGATCATCAGGCACGCTCCCGTGACCGCGGCGACGGGTCGGGCGATGTTGGCGGGAGCAAACGTGCGGTGCAGGCCTTTGAAGCAGGGCACGATTTCCCACGTGCGGCCGTCCTCGCCCAGTTGGAATTGCTCGCCGGCGTGCTGGAGCGAGCCGTCTTCAAACACGAGCTTCGGACCCAGCGCGCCGATGGCGGTGTGCCGCCGGTAGAACGCGGCCAGATGCGACAGCCAACCGGGGCGGATCGGGAACGCGTCGGAGTTGAGGAACACCAAGTGCGGCGCGCGGGCGTGCCCCGCGCCGAGGTTGTTGATGACGGCGTAGCCGCAGTTCCGATTCGCCACGAGCAGGCGGGTCGAGACGCCGTAGAGTTCGACGCCGTCCTCGAGCAGCGTCATGACGGCCGCTTCGAGTTCGGGCGAATCGAGCAAGTAAAGGAGTTCGACGCGCCGGAAGTCGGAGTCCCGGCTGAATTGCAGGAGCTGGTGTTCGACCAAGTCACAACGTGCATAGAGCGGCACGAGCACGGAAACCTCCGGTGCGAGCGGAGGCGGGCCGAAGCGGTGTTCACGGATGATGTGCGCATCCGCGCGCGCGGCGGCGAGCAGCGGCTGAACAAAACGATCGATGACCACCGCGGCGCCCGTGCCCTGCGGCTGGTTTTCCAGGTCGAGGTCGGAAATGACGGTGTCCAGCAGCGTCGATTGATCGCTGATCACGGCGGGCAAGACGCACTCCCCGGCGAGGCCGTCCGTTCGTGCCCAGGCGACGCGCCACCCGTGATCGAGCGGGTTTGGCTGAGCCAGCGTGAAAGTGCCGCGAAACGCCGTGAAGGTTTCGCCGGGAAGTCGGGAGGCCAGGTCGGTGCGTGGCATGCAGTGCAGATCCGGGAGCAGCGCGACGGGGGCGCCGCCGGGCGAAATCGCGTCGCAGCGCGCCATGTCCCCGGTCGCGCCGCGCCACCAGCCGCGAACGAAAAAAGTGCGGTGATCGGCGCGCGCGAGTGTGTCCACGCACACAGTCGGCAGCTCGCCGCCGTCGGGTGCGCTCGCGCGTGGGGGCGGCGTCTCCGCTTTCCCGGCGCGACCGTTGTCGGCGCGCGGGGCGCGTCTCTTAAACGGAAACATGGCGGTGCGAGAGAAGTTGACGGTAGAGCGCGAGCATCTCGGAGGCTTGCGCGTGTGCGTCCGGCACGGCGGGGGTGTTGGCGCGCAATTTCTCCCAGAGTCCCGGCGTGGAGCGTGCGCGGTGCAGGGTGGCCGCGAGGGCGTTTTCGTCGCCCGTGGCAAAATGGAGTCCGTCGACCCCGTCGCGAACGGCTTCCGCCATGCCGCCCACGTCGCCGCAAATCACGGGGCGGCCGAACGCGAACGCCTCCTGGATCACGAGCGGGGAGTTCTCCCACCAGACTGACGGCACCACGACCCAGTCGGTTTGCTCCATCAGACGCGGCAGGTCCGCGCGGCGGTATTCGCCGGTGAGGCGCACGGAGGGACCGGCGCGCGCGATCAGCCCGGCCAGTTCCGCGCGAAACGCGGCGGTTTGCAGCGCGAGGTTGTTGCCGTGGATGACGAGTTCGCCGGCGTGCTCCGGCGTCGACTCACGCAGGGCGATCCACGCGCGCAGCAGGTGGCGGAGGCCCTTGTAGGGCGTGAACTGGCCGAAGAAAGCGAAGCGATGGCGGGCGCGGGGCGTGCCGTCGATGGCGGGCGGCGTGGACGGCAGGAGCCTCCCGTAGGGCGTGAGGTGGAGCTTGTCGCGCGGAAGACCCCAGTCCGCGAAACGCTCGAGCAGAAAGCGCGACGGAGCATGAAAAATGTCCACGTGCTCGAGATGCGCCTGGATGGCTTGCTGCCGCAGCAGGAAGGCGGAGGCGGGGTGCGCCGGCAGGCATTCGTGGCAATGGATCAGGGAGGCGCGCGCGCAACGCTGGCCGTCGGCGCGCAGCATCTGGCCGTCGCGGGCGCAGAGGGGGCCGAAGTCGTGCAGCGTCATGGCGATCACGGCGCGCGGCAGAGTTTGGCGGATGCGACGCAGGGCGCTGTAGCCGAAGAACGCGACGTGGTGGAGATGCACGACGTCCGGCTGCAGGTCGTTCAGGATGCGCGCGAGATGTTCGTGCCAGGTGCGCCGCAGCGGGGATTCGCCGTGGAAGTGATCGTAGCCGGGATCGTCCTGATAGACGAGATACTGGTGCGCGTCGGCGGGATCGATCAGGCCGAGAATCGTTCCGTCGTGCGGGCGTCGATGCGAAGTGTAGGGCGGGCCGGCGCGGGCGAACAGGTAAGCTTCGCAATCGCGACGCTGACGCAGCGCGGTGAACAGTTCGTGCGCGTAGATCTCCGAGCCGCCGGCGCGGAGTTCCGGATGACCTTGGGCGTAGAAAAGGAGGCGCAGCGATTCAGGCGACATGGCAACGAGGCGCGGCGCCGGTCGATGGGTGCAGGCGTGCTGGCGGGGCGTCGGCGATGAGACGGCGATTCCGCTCCTCCGGAAACGGTGCTTCGATGTCGCCCGAGCGCTGGCCCGCTTCGACGTGGGCGAAGCGCATCAACGCCAGACACGTCGCGCGGAAACCGAACGACGCGAGCGCCGACTGGCGAGCGAACTCGAGCGGAACCGGGCCGAGTTTGAGCGCCTCGGGCCGGGTTCCGATGATCGTGAGGACGCGCATGGTGAGGAGACCTTCATTAACACGACAAGCCGGCCGATTGAAACCGCTAGTTGCGGGTGAAAAAATATTTCGGTCGAATAGCGGGTGCGGACGTCCGTATTGTCGGACTACACGATGGCAGAGGCTTGCATCCACGAACGCGCGCTGGTGAACGCTGAATCCGTTCCGGTGGCCGCACGTGCGTGCGTGCCGGTGGCGGATGAACGGCTGGTCGCGGCGGATTGGGAGCATCGCGAGCAGCACGTGGTGGTGTGTGCCGAGGGGGTCTGGCTGTGCGGCATCGTGGCGGTCCGACCGTCGGGTGCGCCGCTGCTCGATGTGCGGGCGCGAGTGGGTGGGAAAACTTTCTGGGCGACGTTCGATGCGACGGTGCAGGCGGCCGGCATGTTGCGCTATCGGGTTCTGTTTCCGGGAGCGACGGCGCTGCCGGCCAACCTGGTCGAAGGGTGCGCACCGGACGGCCACTGGCGCGCGCTGATGCGCAGCGGCGCAGGCGGAGAGGGGTTCGCGGGGGAGACGAGGGCACGGCCGGCGGGTGAGCGGTATGTGCGCGCGTTGGCGATGCAGCAGCAGTTCCCGGGCGTGTCGTTGGCGGGCGCCGGCCGGGCGTTGCGGGAGGCCGAGCGGGCGCGTCCGCTGGATATCGTCCCGCGGCCGCCGTGGTGGGGCAGTTTCGATTCGTTGCAGCATGCCGAGGTCGTGTGGGATCACGGACAGTTGTCGCTTTGGGGCTGGCTGGCCCATGAGCGGCAGCGCGTGGTGCGTGTGCAGGCCGGCGTGCATCCGTGGCTGATGGTGGATCTGCTCATCGGTCGACCGCGGCCCGATGTGCCGTGCGTTTTTCCGCACTTGGTCGAGGCGGGAACCGCGGGCTTCGAAGGGCAGGTGCCGGTGCCGGCGTCGTGCGCCCAGCCGTGGGGCGTCGCGATTGTGGCGACGCTCGCGGACGGCAGTCGCGAACTCGTTTTCGCGACCCGCGTTTGGGCGGCGCCGTTCGCGGAGGAACGGCACGATTCGCTGCCGGTGTTTTCGTGGCGCCGGGCCCTGTCGCACTGGCTGCGCTGGCGACGCGTGCAACCATGGCCGGAGTGGCGCGCGGAATGGCGCGCGACGGCGGCCTGGCGGGCGAATGGCGCGGTCGATGAACGGCGGTGCGCCGCGGAGCTGGCGACGGCGGCGCCGTTCGCGGGCGAATGTCGCGCGCAGCGCGTGATCGTGGTGAACGATAATCTCCGACTCGGCGGCGCGGCGCTGTTTGCCTTTGAGCTGGCGACTTTCTTGCAGAGCCGGTGCGGCTGGAGCGTGCGCTTTGTGGCGCCCGAGGCGGGGCCGCTGGCCGCGGCAATCCGGGAGCAAGGGATGGACGTCGATGTGATCGACGTCGGAGCGGTCGCGACGGCGAGCGCGGAAGCGGACTTCACGGCCGGCGTGCGCGAACTCGCCGCCCGCCTCGACTGGGACGCCGCCGATTTGGTGATCATCAACACGCTCGCGGCGTTTTGGGCGGTGCCGGTGGCGAAGGCGGCGGGAAAGCCCACGCTGCTTTACGTGCACGAAGGCGCGCGGGCCGGACGCCTCTTCGGACCCGGGAGTCCGGCGGCGTGGGTGGACGCGTCGGAACGCGCCATCGAGCAGGCGACGCGGGTGGTGTTTGTCACGCGGTGGACGTGGGAGCATCACCGTGCCGCACACGGCAGCGCGAACTTCCGCCTGGCGCGCAGCTGGGTCGACCTGGCGCGGATCGATGACCTGCAGCGGCGGCGGACGCGCGGGGAATTGCGGCGGCACCACGCGGTGCCGCCGGACGCGGTGGTCTTCGTTTGCCTCGGTAGCATCTGCGACCGAAAGGGGCAGCGCACGCTCGTGCGGGCCATGCAGTGGTGGCGCGACTCGCAGGCGGCGACGGACCGGGAGCCGCTGCCGCAGCTTTATCTGGTGGGCGCCACCGACACGCCGGACGTGCGGCGGTTGCGGGAGGAAATCGCCGCGGCGCAACTCGGCTGCGTGCACCTCGTCGAGGAAACGCGCGTGGCGTTGGAGTGGCTGCAGCTCGCCGATGCGTATGTGTGTCCGAGCGTGGAGGAGGGTTTCCCGCGGGCGCTGATGGAGGCGGCGGCGTTTCGCAAGTGGATCGTTGCGACGCGCATTCCGGGCATCCGCGAGATGTTGGGCGACGGTGAAGCCTGGCTGGTGCACGCGGGCGATCCGCCGTCGCTGGCGCGGGCGATGCGGGCGGTGGTGCGTTGTATTCGCCGGGGCGACGACACGCGCCCGGCGGCGGCGCGGCGGCTCGTGGAGCGGTGGTGGGACGCCGAGGTGTCGCTGCCGGTGCACGCGGCGATCGCCGCCGAGATCGCGGCGGAAGCTCCGGAAAGGCGGAAACGATGAAGGCTCGATCGCGTTCGTGGGTTTTGGTGACGGGCGGCTGCGGCTTCGTCGGCAGTCATCTGGTCTCCGCGCTGCTGGCGGCGGGGCGCCGCGTCGTTTGCTACGACGTGCTGACCTACGCAGCTTCACTGGAGGTGCTGGCGCCGGTCATGCGGCGGTGGAAACACGCGGTGGTCGATCGCGTCTGGAATCCCGCGCTGTTGCGCGATCGGACACTGCGGCTCGTGGTCGTGCGCGGTGATTTGAACGACGCGGCGATGCTCACGTCCATCCTCGCGGGGTGTCGCGGCGTGTTCGCCCTCGCGGCGGAGACGCACGTCGATTACAGCTATCACGCGCCGGGCGTGTTCATGCGCGCGAACGTGAACGGCACGCAAAGCCTGCTCGAGGCGTGGCGGCTCGCGGGCGGCGGTGGGCGGCTGCTGCACGTGTCGACCGACGAGGTTTATGGCCAGGTCGCAGCGGGCGTCGTGGACGAGGAGGCGCCATTGCGACCGCGCAATCTCTACGCGGTGTCGAAGGCGGCGGGCGACATGCTCGCGCAGGCTTACGCGCGCGTATTCGGCCTCGACGTCGTGGTGGTGCGGCCGTGCAACATCTACGGTCCGGGCCAGCAACCGAAGGATCTCATCCCGAAAACGTTTTCCCATTTCCTCGACGGGAAACGGATGCCGATCCACGGCGACGGCCGGCACGTGCGCGAATATCTTTTCGTCGAGGACGCGGTGCGCGGGTTGATGGAACTTTTCGAGCGTGGCGCGGCGGGCGAATGCTACAACCTCGCGTCCGGCGATTTTCATTCGACGCTCGAGGTCGTGCAGGCGGTCGCCGCGGAACTCGATCTCGACTGGCGCTCGCGCGTGACGTTCACGGCTGATCGTCCGCACGCCGACCGGCGTTATGCGGGCGACGCCGCGAAGGCGCGCCGCGTGCTCGGGCGCCGCTGGCGGCTGACGCCCTTCGCCGACGGCCTCGCGCGCATGAAGGAGGACTTCCTGCGGCGCCGGCCGCCGCCCCTGCTTTAACTATGCATCTGTTCGAACATGGCGTTTGTCTGGGAGACAGCCTGGTGGCCGGAGCGCGTTCGCGTTTCGGGCTCGCCGAGGCGCTGGCGCAGGAACTCAACTCGCGCACCGCGAAGCGCTGGCTGTTCCGCAGCGAAGCGTCGAACGGCGACACCGTGCTGCAACTGCTCCGGCGCATCGATCAGAAGCCCTGGCTCTGGCGCGATGCGACGTTTGCGACGGTCGTGATCGGCACGAACGACGCGAAGAGTTCGGTGGCGACGCCGCCCGCGCTGTTTCAGATGCTTTACGGGCAATTGCTCGACCGGCTCGCGGTGGCGAAGCTCCTTGTTTTCCCGGCGCTCGTGCCGAAGCTGCACGTCGATGGCTCGCTCGCGTCGCCCTACGATGCGCGCTGCAACGACCGCATCGATGCGTTCAACGCCGCCATTCGTGCGGAGAGCCGGTTGCGCGGCTGGGAGGCGTGGCTCGTCGACACCGAGACGTTCGCGCCGGGCGCGCTGGTGGACGGCGTGCATTTCAGCGACGAGGGCATGCAGGAACTCGCACGGCGGTTCGCCGATCGCATCACGAATCGATGAAGTTCGTCATCACGGGCGCGGGCGGCGTTTTGGGGCGCGCGCTGACGCCGCGCGTCGCCACGCACGGCGGCGCGGTGCTCGGTGTCGGGCGTTCGCCGGCGCCCCCGGAGCAGTGGCCGGGGCGGGCCTGGCGGACGTGGGATATGCGCGAGCCAATGCCGACGGACGGTTGGACCGCGTGGGACGGCGCGTGCGTGGTGCATCTCGCGGGCGACACGGCCATCCGCGCAATCGGTGCGCCACAGATCGCCGATGCCGCGCTGATTGCTCGCCGCGCCGCGCAACTCGCGCGGCGTTTGGGCGGCGGGTTGATCCTGGCGAGTTCGGCCGCGGTTTATTCCGGTTCGAAGACCGGCTATCCGGTCAACGCCTTGAGTGAGGACGATCCCACGGAGCCGCGCACGGCCTACGGCATGGCCAAGCTCGCGGCGGAGGAGGCGGCCCGCGAGGCGTTGCCGAGTGTTTGCGTGCTGCGGTTGTTTTCAGTCCTGGGCGGCGCGACCAGCGCGCGGCGCGGGCATCTGGTGGACGCGATTCTCCGCGCGCTGCGTGAGGGTGCCGCGGTCTCGCTGGCCCTCGATGCGCAGGGCCGGCCCGCGGTGCGCGATTATGTGACGCCCGACCAGTTTGCCGAGGTGGTGTTGCGGATCGCGCAGGTGCGGAGCGGATGCGCGCCCGACGACGCCGGCGAGGTGCTCAACGTGGGGAGCGGTGTGCCGACCACGACGCGGGAACTCGTGGAGCTTGCCGCCGCCGTGGCCGGGCGACCGATTCCCTGGCGGAGCGTGGAGAAAACGAATGCCGAAAGCGCGGTGCTCGTCGCCGATGTTTCGCGGCTGCGCAAATGGCTCGGTGAAGCGCCAGCGAGTTTGGTCGCGGAAGCGCTCGCCGGCATGGTGCGACGCGTTGTCGCGTGAGGCGAATGGCGAAATTCCGACGAATTCGCGATGCGGCTTACGGACGCTCGAGCGTCGCACTCATCAGGCCGATGACGACGTCGTTGGCGAGCGCGCGGATCGTGAGCGATTGGAGCTCCTTGGTCGGATCGAGCGTGAGATCAAGCACGGTCGCGGCGCCGCCGGGGACCGTGCGGCCGGCGCCCTTGAACGTGGCCGGGTCGAGCACGCGCACGGCGCCGGTTTTCAAATCCACGCGCAACGGCAGACCGCCGGGACGCGCGAACGCGAAGTCGTCGATGAAGTAGTCCTGATCGATGGGCCACCAGGTCGTCGGGTTTTCGAGCGCGAGGCGCGTGGTCGTGCCGTCGCGGTAGGTGACGACAAGTTCGCCGTTGTCGACGCGGCTTTGCATCGCCCACGTGGAACCGGCCATCAGCAGGTAGAGCTTGCGGGCGTGACCGGCGAGCGGCGTGGTGAGCTGGCGCGGGAAGTTGTCCCATTGGGAAACGAACGCGATGTTCGGCGCGCTGGGGTCGCCCGGGGTGGCGAGCGGGACGCCGTTCGGCAGCACCAGTCGGTTGGCGTGCGCGGCGGCGGTGGTGCGGAGGCCGGCGTCGTCGAGGGCAAACGTGGCGTTCGGGTGCGTCCACGTGCCGTAGCCGTTGCGCGCGAGGGCGAGCGAGGTGAAGGCGGAGCGCGGGGAGAGGTAATCGTGGCGGAAAAGTTCCGCGACGCGGTCGTTCAAGAGCGGGGCGAGCGCGACGGGTTCGAGTTTCCCGGGCGCGGCGACGGGGATTTTCCAGTCGGTCGTGAAGACGAGCGACGGAGCCGCGGTTTCTTCGCGAATTTCAAATTCGATCGGCTGCCACCAGCGCAAGGCGCCGTGCTCGATGCGGGCAAAGGCGGTGCGGGCGCCGGCGAGCCCCGCGGCGCGGCCCTGCAGGCGCGTGCGCACCAGCGAGACGTCCGCGAGCGCACCTTGCGGATCGGCGAACTCCGCGATGCGCGCTCCGAGATCGAGATCGAGCGCGGCATCGCGCGCGAGGACGCGCGGCGCGGGCCGGGCGGGCGGGGGCGTGCCGATCCATTCGATGGCGACGGTGAATTTTTCGGCCGCGGGCGCGCGGATTTCGATGCGCGGTTCGCCGACGCTCTCGGGCAGAGGGCGCCACTCGATCGGCTGGCGGTTCAGGGTGACGCGGGCGTTGCCGGCGCGGGCGGGCACCTGGAGGCGAAGCGCGGTTGGTTTGGCGAATTGAGAGGTGAACTCATAGTGGTCCGTGGAGCCGCGGCGTGCGAACGAGAACTCCAGCTGCGGATGGCGCAGACGCGCGCGGTCCCAATCCGCGGGAAAGCCAGGACGCACGACAACTTCGCCGGCGAGCAGATCGGGATGGATGCCGAGCAGGCCTTCGAGCAGCGCGCGCGAGGCGACGCCGATGGCGTCGCCGAAATCGCGCTGTGCTTCGCGGCGATAAACATCGAGGCCGGTGGCCATGCCGATGTTGCCGGGGCAGGCGCCGAGATAGAGGCTGTCGAGCACGGCGCCCTTGAAGAGGCGGTTGGCGGCGTCGGTGCGGCCGGCTTGCCAGAGTGCGAGGGCGGTGTGTGCGGACTCGGCGAAGACGACGTTGTTGATCGACCACGTGTAGGGCATCCAGTTCGTGGTCGCGATCGTGTGCGAGCCCGGCGGAACGCCCGGGCCGGTCAGCGGGAAGCGCGGGAGCGCGGAGTCGGCGTAGCGGGCGAGTTGCCAGGCTTGGAGCGGCGTGCAGGCCTGGGAGTCGACGGCGTGGTAAACCGTCCAAGCGGCGGCGGCGGCACGGGGGCGTTGGAGGCCAAGCAGGTCGCGCGATTCGGCGAACCAGCCTTCGCGCTCGAGCCAGAGGTGTTGCTGCAGGCCGCGTTCGATGAGCGTGGCCTCGGTCTCGAATGGCGCCGGATCGAGTCCGAGCAGGCGCGCGAGGCGGGCGGCTTCGCGGTGGTGAAGGAGGTTGTAGGCTGTCGTGTGCGTGGCACCGCCTCCGGAGTAGGTGAGGTCGTCGCTGGCCCAGATGGCGGCATAGGCTTCGTAGAGCGGGAGTTTCTCGCGGCCGAATTCGCGGCGGAAGAGGCGTCGTTCCCACGCCAGCGAGCGCTCGATCACCGGCCAGATTTTTCGCGCGTAGGCGAGGTCGCCGCTCCAGCGCAGGTGACGGAAGATCGTGTCGAGCGCCACGAGGTTCATGTCGTAGTGCGAGTTCGTGAGATCGCCGTTGGAGTGCAGCGCGTTCTCGTTGCGCGCGAGATTGGCGGATGCCTCCGCGGCGGGCAGTTCGCTGGGGATGGGCGAAGTGTTTTGCTTCGTGGCGTAGCCGTCGAAGTGCGCACGCGTGCGCTCGGACCAGCCGAGGGCGTCGCCGGCGTAGCCGACCCGCCAGCCGAGCAGGCGCATGCGCCACGCCACGGCGCCGTGGAGGAAGGCATTTTGTCGATCGTCCCACACGGCGTCGGCGGCGATGTTCAGCGCCGGTAACATCGCATCCAGGAACGGATCGGGCGTCTCGAGGGTGACGCGGCGGGCGATGGCCGCGAGTTGGGCTTGCGCACCGGCGAAGAGCGCCGGCAGGCCTTCGCGGGTGAGCGGAGGCTCGCCGTTACCGCGGCGTTGCAGGACGAGGATCGTGGGGCGATCCGGATCCAGCGGGAAGCGGGCGAAGCCGATCGGCAGCGCGGGAGTGGGGGAGGGGACCAGCAAGGCCTCGAGCGAGTCGCGCGTGGCGTCGGCTTGGTCGAAGGTCGCGTAGGTCGACAGCGAGAGCGCGACGGAGCCTTTGGGGGTCGTGAGGGTGAAGCCGTGATCGCTGAGGGCGACGGTGTTGCCACGGCAATGTTCCGGCAGAAAACGGAAATAGTCGCGGATGGGCTCGGGTTCGGTGCCGAGGTCGCCGTCGCGCCGGCCGCGTTCGCCGGTGAGGCCGCCGTAAATCGCGGCGAGTTCGAGCGGACGAGCGTCGCGCAGCTCGGCACGGAGGAGGAGGGCTTCGGAGGATTTCGGCACCAGTGCGGTCAGCGTCAGCGTGCCGTCGCCGAGTGCCGGGTCGCGGATTTCGTGGACCATCGTGCCGTCACGGTAGCGCGCGGTGATTTGTGCGGTGTCGGTGAGCCACTTCCAGCCATCGGCTGTGCGGAGGGCGAGACGGAGAACGCCGCCGCGGCCGGGGAGATACAGCGAGAATTCCGGCCGGTCACCGGCGTCGGCGCGAAACGCGCTCGCACCGCCGTAAAGCGGGCGGTTGAAGCGCTCGGAGCCGTTGACGATGACGAAGTCGCCGCCCTCGGGCCGGTAGCGCAGCGGGCGCGCGATGGCGCCGGCGAGGTTGGGGCGCAGCTCCTGGCCGGAGCGAGCGGCGGGAACGGTTTGGGCCGAGACGGAGAATGTCGCGAGAGTGAACGCGACCAGGGTGACCAAGGGGCGGAACATCGCGGCTTGAGATAGCGACTGGCTGCCGTGACCGGCCAACAAAAAAGCCGGCGAGGCACGCGGGCGAAATGCGCGCATCGTTGCGGACGGGGCCTCGCGGCACGCGCGCCCTCGCGGGTTTCGCCCGAATGTTCCGCACGGCGGCGCGGATGCGTCGCAATCTTAGGATCAGATGCAATTGTGCGGAAACAGGCGAAGAATTTGCCGAAGGGATTCTGCTAGAATCTGAGATGAGCGGCCATGGCCTCACCCCAACCCCGCCGCGAGGCCCTGACGTTCATTGTTGCTGATCTTGTTCCCCCGTCGCGCTCGCACTAGTCCTGCGGGTGCGCTTTCCCCTTATCCCCCATGAAGCATATCCTGCTCCGCATTTTGGCGACTATTGCTGTTTTCGCGAGCCTCGTCCTCACCGCGTGCAAACCCTCCGGTGCGCCCGCTCCCGGCGACGCGGCTGCGTCCGTGACCAAGCCGCGCCGCGTCGCGGTCGTCGTTTCCACGCTCAACAACCCGTGGTTCGTCGTGCTCGCGGAAAACGCGCGCGAGCGCGCGACGGAGCTCGGCTACGAGGCCGTGATCTTCGATTCGCAGAACGATCCGGCGAAGGAGTCGCAGCACTTCGACAACCTCATCGCGTCCGGCTACGGCGCGGTGCTCTTCAATTGCACCGATGCCAAGGGCTCCATCGCGAATGTCCGCCGCGCGAAAGCCGCGGGCATTCCGGTGTTCTGCATGGATCGCGAAATCGAAGCCAACGATGCGGCGGTCTCGCAGGTGCTCTCGGATAATTACTCGGGCTGTGTCGCGCTCGGCCAATACTTCGTCGAGCAGGTCGGCGAAGAGGGCAAATACGTGGAGCTCCTCGGTCTCGTGGCCGACACCAACACGTGGAACCGCTCGAAGGGTTTTCACTCGGTCGTCGACCGTTACCCCGGCCTGAAAATGGTCGCGCAACAGAGCGCGGAGTTCGATCGCACGAAGGCGCTCGAAGTCCTCGAAGCCATCCTCCAGGCCAACCCCGACATCAACGCGGTCTTCTGCGGCAACGACGCCATGGCGATGGGGGCCTACCAGGCGCTGCTCGCGGCCGGCAAAGCCGACACGGTGAAGGTCTTTGGTTTCGACGGCGCGGACGACGTCGTGAAAGCCGTCGCCGAAGGCAAGATCACCGCGACCGTCATGCAGTTTCCGAAAACGATGGCGCGCACCGCCGCGGAGAACGCGGACAACTATCTCAAGGGTGCGCGCCACTTCCCGCAGCGCCTCCCGGTCGCGGTCGAACTCGTGAACCGCGACACCGTCCACAAGTTCGGCGACTACGGCCGCAAGCAATAAGGCTCACCCATGTCGCGGGGGTTCTCCTTCGAGCGAAACGGGCGCGCGTTGACTCCAACGCGCTTCAGGATTCTCGCTCGCGAGCGTGACTTTGAGCGCCTGGAGATCAACGCGCTCCACCTGCCCGGGCGCGGTCGCGCGCCAGCGCGCTGACCCATGGCTACGGAATCGCCAGTCACTCGTCGCGCGTCCGTCGCGTGGCCTCTGCCGGTGGCGGGACTCGCGACCGTGGTCCTGCTGCTCGTCATCTATCCGCCCGTCCGCGTGGCTTCGAAGCACGCACCCGCCAACGCGGCGAATACGGTTTCTGTCACGGCGTTCGATCCCGCGGCGTTCGCGCGGGAATTTTGGTCGGCGAAACTCCTGCCCGCTGCCGCCCGCGCACCGGAACTCGCGCCACTGCTGGCCGATCTGCGTCGCGATCCGGCCGGGGCGTTGCAGAAACACGGCCGCCGCGTCGGCCTCGGCCACGCCGCGTATTATTTCGCGCGCGGCACCGGCCGCGTCACCACCGTCGAGCGCAGCCGTCTGCTCGTCGATATCGACGGCGCCGTCGTTGCCGTGCGCACCGGCCCGGTTTTCGGCAACGTGGTGCGCGACGGCTGCGGTTTGCTCGAGGTCAACCAGGTGCCGGGACTCACCGAATTCAACGCGCTCTCCGCGGAGTTAAATCAGATCATCGAGCAGCAAGTGCAACCTGCGTTGAAGACAGGCGTCGCGGTCGGCGCCACTGTCACGTTCGCGGGTTGCGCCGAGGCGCCGGAAACACTGCCGGCCGCCGGTGCGCCGCTGCTGACGTTCATTCCGGTTCAAGTTGAGGTGAAACCGTGACCGCTGAGCAACTCGCGTCCGACGTGATCCTCGAAGCGGAAGGCATCGAGAAATCCTTTCCGGGCGTCCGCGCGCTGAGCGGCGTAAGTCTGCGCGTGCGAGCGGGCCGGCTCGTCGCGCTGCTGGGCGAAAACGGCGCCGGCAAGTCCACGCTGATGAACATTCTTTCGGGCGTGTTTCCGCCCGACGCCGGCACGATCCGCCTCGATGGACGCAACGTGCGCTTTGCCAGCCCGCAGGAGGCGCAGGCCGCCGGCATCGGCATCGTCTTCCAGGAACTCAGCCTCATCCCGTATCTCACCGTCGCCGAAAACGTCTGGCTCGGTCGCGAGCCGCGCAACGCCGCCGGCTTGATCGACTACGCGCGGCTCCACGCCGACACCGCGGCGCTGCTCCGGCGCCTCGACCTCGCGGTCGCGCCCGATGCACTGATCGCCGACCTGCGCGTCGGCCAGCAGCAACTCGTCGAAATCGCCCGCGCCCTCTCCGCGAATGCGCGCGTGCTCATCCTCGACGAACCGACGTCGTCGCTCTCCGCGCACGAAGTCGAAGTGCTCTACGGCGTCATCGCGGAGCTGAAGCGCACCGGCGTCGGCCTCATCTACATCACGCACAAGTTCGAGGAACTCGCCAACGTGTGCGATGACGTCACGGTTTTCCGCGACGGCCGCGTGGTCGGCGCGGCCCCTTTCGCCGGGCTGACGCGCGAGGGGATTGTCCGTCTGATGGCCGGACGCGAGGCGAAGGAACTTATCCCGCGCGCGCCGGGCGAACCCGGCGACGAAATCCTCGCCGCCGAGCGTCTCACGCTGCCCGGCCGCGGGGTGGGGCGGCCGTTTCTCGTCGACGACGTTTCCTTCACGGTGCGGCGCGGCGAAGTGCTCGGCGTGTTCGGTCTCGTCGGTGCGGGGCGCACGGAGTTGCTCGAAATCCTCTTCGGCCTCCACGCCGCTCGTGCGGGCGGCACGTTGCGGGTCGATCGTCGCACCGTTTCGTTCGCTTCGCCCGCCGACGCGATCGCGGCGGGACTCGCGCTTGCGCCGGAGGATCGCAAGCGCGACGGCTTGATGCTTCCGATGAGCGTCGCGGCCAATGCCAGCCTCGCCAGCCTCGAGCGCACGCTGCGTGGCGGCTTCGTCAGCGAGTCGCGCGAGTCGGCTTACGTCACGCCCTACGTCGAGCGCTTTCGCGTGAAGACGCCGTCGCTCGACCAGCTCATCGTGAATCTCTCCGGTGGCAACCAGCAGAAGGTGATTCTCGCCAAATGGCTCGCGACGAGTCCGCGCCTGTTGCTCCTCGACGAGCCGACGCGCGGCATCGACGTGAACGCCAAGCGCGAGATCTACGCCTTCATCGACGAACTCGCGCGCGCCGGTCTCGGCTTGATCGTCGTTTCCTCCGAGTTGCCGGAGGTGCTCGCGCTGGCCGACCGCGTGATGGTCTTGTGCGAGGGGCGCAAAACCGCCGAGTTTGCCCGCGCCGAGGCGACGCCCGAGCGTGTGCTCGCCGCCGCGTTGCCCGATCGCGCCGCCGCCCTCGCTTCCTGACATGGCCGCCCCCGACTACAAAGCATTCTTCGCCCGCTTCCGCTCGCTGCTTGCGCTCGCGCTGATGGTGCTCGTGCTCAGCGTCCTGTCGGATCGCTTCCTCACGCCCGACAACGGCTGGAACATTCTCCGCCAGATCTCGGTGAATCTCTGCCTCTCCGTCGGCATGACGCTGGTGATCCTGAGCGGCGGCATCGATCTTTCGTGCGGGGCGATTCTCGCGCTCGCCGGCGCGCTGGCCGCAGGCTTGTTGAAGAACGGCCTCGCGGTTCCGGGGACGGAACTGCTGCTGCAATTCACGACGTCGGGCGCGATTCTCGCCGGCGTGCTGGTCGGCGGCGCCGCCGGATGGGTCAACGGCTTTGCGATCACGCGCTTCAGTCTGCCGCCGTTCGTGGCGACGCTCGGCATGTTCAGCATCGCGCGCGGCCTCACCATGCTGTGGACCGGCGGCTTTCCCATCACCGGGCTGGGCGGCGGCTTCGGCCATCTCGGCACCGGCACGTTCCTCGGCATGCCGATGCCCGTGTGGATCATGCTCGCCCTCACCGCCGTGTTCATCGTGGTGACGAAGCGCACGCGCTTCGGCCGGCATCTCTATGCGGTCGGCGGCAACGAGCGCGCGGCGCGCCTCACCGGTCTCAACGTCTCGCGCATCAAGCTCGCCGTCTACACGCTCGCGGGCGCGCTGGCCGGCGTCGCGGGCCTGATCGTCACGGCGCGCCTCGATTCCGCGCAGCCGAACGCCGGCCTCGGCTACGAACTCGATTCGATCGCCGCCGTCGTCATCGGTGGCACGTCGCTCGCGGGCGGGCGCGGCTCGATCTGGGGCACGGTGCTCGGCTGCCTCATCATCGGCGTGCTGAACAACGGCCTGTTCCTCCTCAACGTTTCGCCCTTCTGGCAACAGGTCATCAAGGGCCTCGTGATCCTGCTCGCCGTCGCTCTCGACAAGATGAACGCGAAAGGCCGCGACGCCTCCTGATCTTATGCGCCACCTCCTCGTTCTTGCCGCTTTCGCCGCGCTGACGCTCTGGCTGCCCGCCCGCGCCGATGCCGGCGCGCTCGCCGGTGAGCGTCACCGCGTGATCGTCTCGACGGATATCGGCGGCACCGACTTCGACGATTTCCAGTCGCTCGTCCACGTGTTGCTCTACGCCGACGTGCTCGATCTCGAAGGCCTCATCTCCTCGCCCTACGGCGCCGGACGCAAGGAGCACATCCTGCAGGTGATCGACCACTACGCGCACGATTTCCCGAATTTGCGCACCTACTCCGACCGTTACCCGGCCCCCGGCGCACTCCGCGCCATCGCCAAGCAGGGCGAGACCGAAACCGCGCCCTACGCCGGGGTGCGGCGCGCGACGGAAGGCTCCGACTGGATCGTGCACTGTGCGCGCCGCGACGACCCGCGTCCGCTGCACGTGTTGATCTGGGGCGGCATTGAAGACCTCGCGCAGGCGCTGCACGACGCGCCGGACATTCTGCCGAAGTTGCGCGTCCATTACATCGGCGGGCCGAACAAGAAATGGTCGCCTGACGCTTACCACTACATCGCCACGCAGCATCCCAAACTTTGGATCATCGAGTCCAACTCGACCTACTACGGCTGGTTCGTGGGCGGCAACCAGACCGGCGATCTCGCCGCGGAGACCTTTGCCGAGGCCCACGCTGCCGGACGCGGCGCGCTGGGCGATTTTTTCGCCCACGGCATACGTTTCGAGGGACAGAAGCGCTCGTCACTCAAGATGGGCGACACGCCGACGGTCGCGTGGCTGTTGCGCGGCGAGCCGGCGATGCCGTTTCAGCCGGGATGGGGCGGGCGCTACGTCCGTGCGTGGCCGCGGCCCTCCGCGTGCTTCGACCGGCTCACCACCGCGGCGGATCGGATCGAGCATTGCGGCATCCTCGAACTCGCGCTGCCGCTTGGCGCCGGCGCTCCCGGGCAGCCCGAAGCGCGCCTGGTGATCGAGAACCAATCGCTGGTCGGTCACGTCGACGGCGCGGGAGCGATTCATTTTCGCTTCTGCCCCAAGGAAGCGAAACTCTACCGCTACACGATTCGCAGCAACGTGCCTGCGCTCGACGGCCGCACCGGCGAGATCACCGTCGTGCCGCTGGCGCTCGATGCCGCGCTGACGCCGGACCCGACGCATCCCAACTGGTGGACCGACGACCCCACTCCCGCGCTGATCGAAGGCCCGCATCGCGGCGCGCGCACGATCAATGTCTGGCGCGAGCAGTTTCTCCGCGATTTCGCCGCCCGGCTCGAACGCTGCCGCACACCCCAATCATGAAAACGCTCCGTCAGTTCATCCTTATCTTCCTGTTAGCTGGTTTTGCGGCCGCGACCGCTGTCGCCGCCACGAAGCCGCGCGTCTTCGTCCTGACCGACATCGAGAACGAGCCGGATGACGCCATGTCGATGGTGCGCTACCTGACTTACGCGAACCATTTCGACACGGAGGGTCTCGTCGCCACGACCTCCATTCATCAGAAAAACCGGGTCGCGCCCGATCGCATCCGCCGGATCGTCGCCGCCTACGGCAAGGTGCGCGGCAACCTGGAGCAGCACGAGCCGGGTTTTCCCACCGGCGAGCAGCTCCTGGCGCTCGTTTTCGAAGGCTTGCCGCGTTACGGCATGGAAGCGGTCGGTGCCGGTCACGATTCCCCCGGGTCCGAAGCACTCATCCGCGCGCTCGATCGCGACGACCCGCGACCGATCTGGGTGCCGGTTTGGGGCGGGCCGAATGTGCTCGCGCAGGCGCTGTGGAAAATCCGCGCCACGCGCCCGCCGGAGCAACTCGCGCGCGCCGTGGCGAAGCTGCGCGTTTACGCCATCTCCGATCAGGACGACTCGGGTCCGTGGCTGCGGCAGGAGTTCCCGGGCCTCTGCTACATTGTCAGTCCCGGCTTCAGTGCCGGCGGCGCGTATCACCACGCGACGTGGAGCGGCATCAGCGGCGACTATTTTCACGCACGCTGCGACGGCGCCGATTTCACGCTCGTGACGAACGAGTGGCTCGACCGCCACATCCGGACCAAGGGGCCGCTCGGCACCGAATACCCGCGGTGGGAATACTTGATGGAAGGCGACACGCCGAGCTTCCTCGGCTTGATCGACAACGGCCTCAACGAACCCGAGCACCCGAACTGGGGCGGGTGGGGCGGCCGCTACGAACTCTACACGCCGCGTCCGATGAAGTGGCACGCCCGCCCCGAGACGCGCCCGATCTGGACCGATGCGGACGACGAGGTGCTCGGCCTCGACGGACGCTGGCACGACGACAACCACGCCACGATCTGGCGGTGGCGCGAAGCCTATCAAAACGATTTTGCCGCGCGCATGGACTGGACGATCAAACCTTACGCGCAGGCCAATCACCCACCGGTCCCGAAGCTCGGTCACGCGGCGCGCCTGACGGCGAAGCCCGGCGAACGCGTCGAACTCAGCGCGGAAGGCACCACCGATCCCGATGGCGACGCCGTTTCCTACGCGTGGTTCTACTATAACGAAGCCGGCACCTTCCCGCTTTCGAGCGCGCGCTCCGGCCAGCCGCTCGAGATCAAGAATCACGACCAAGCCAAAGCCTCTTTCGTCGTTCCCACGGCGCGCGTGATGCCGCCCGGCACCGGCGAGATGCACCTCATCCTCGCCGTCACCGATCACGGCATGCCGCGCCTGACTCGTTACCAGCGGGTGATCGTCGACGTCATTAGGTGATTCATCCCATGCGCCAGCACCTCTTCCTCGGCCTCGTGTTCCTGTTCCTGCCCGCCGCCCTCCGGGCGACAGACGATCTTCGTCCGCAGGCGGAGGCCGCGCTGGCCAAGGCCGTGGCGTTTTTTCCGACGATCAGCTCGCACGGCGGTTATGTTTACGCGGTCACTCCGGATCTCACGCAGCGCTGGGGCGAGGAGCCGGCCGACCCCGACACGGTCGAGGTGCAACCGCCCGGCACGCCCGCCGTCGGGCAATCCTTCCTGCGTGCCTACCTGGCCACCGGCAATCCGCAGGCGCTCGCCGCGGCCCGCCAGGCCGCCGAGGCGCTGATTCGGGGTCAGAACCAGCATGGCGGCTGGGACCACACGATCGATTTTGCCCATCCGGGCAATGAGACGGTGAGCTTCGATGACAACCAGAGCCAGTCGGCGGTCAGCTTCCTGCTGGCGCTTAACCGCGTGGCCGGCGACGAGCGTCTGGCCACCGCCACGCAACGCGCCCTGCAGATGATGCTCAAGACGCAACTCGAGAACGGCGGCTGGCCGCACCTGTATCCCGCCCGCGGCAACTACCACGACTATGCGACGTTCAACGACCACGGCATCAACGATTGCGTGCGCGTGATGATCGAGGCGCACCGGATCGATCCGGGCAACGAGGCGGTGCAGCGCAGCCTCCGTCGCGCGGCGCGGTTCATCGTCATCTCCCAGCACGCCCCGCCGCAGCCCGGATGGGCGCAGCAATACAACGAATTTCTGCAGCCGGCTTGGGCGCGCACGTTCGAGCCCGCTTCGCTCGGTCCGTCCGAGACGCTCCACAATCTCGAAACGCTCATCGATCTCTACCTCGCGTTGGACGACGCGACGCTGCTCGAGCCCATCCCCGATGCGCTGCGCTGGGTGAGCGAAGTGCGGCTTCCCAACGGGAAATGGGCGCGCTTCGTCGAGATCGGGACGAACCAGCCCCTCTACTACGACCGCGGCCGCATTCGCGTGAGCGGCGTCGAGGCGCTCCACCCGGAGCGACGGACCGGCTACGGCTATGAACTCGATCTTTCCGGCCTTCTCGCCGCGGTCACGCAACGTTACGAGAAAGCGATTCGGCTCGGGCGCGCCGGGTTGCAACAGGACGAGAATCCCGCGCCGACCAAGGAAGCGGTCGCCCGGCGCTTGCAGGCGCTCGACGGTGCCGTGCGGAAAATCATCGCAAGTCAGGACGCGTCCGGGGCGTGGATCACGCGGGGCGATCGCTTCAAGACGCCGCCGCCGAAGGGAGAACGCTGGAATGGCCAATTTACGGTGGCGGACCGGATCAGCAGCGGCGTTTTCAATCGCAACGTGGCGGTGCTCTGCGAATACCTCGAGCTCCGCGCCAGCTTGGTGAAGCTCTGATCCCGGACCGATTCGGGTCGGGCGTCGCGCCGGATGGTGGACTCTACTGGACTCGAACCAGTGACCCCTTCCATGTCAAGGAAGTGCTCTAACCAACTGAGCTAAGAGTCCGACGGAAGGCGAGGAGTGAACGATTCGCGCCGAGGCGTGCAAGGATTATTTGGAAACTTTCCCGGCATCGCGGCGCGCAGGCTTTTCGCGTGCATTCAAGACGCTGACCGCTAAACACCTGCCGCATGCTCCAATCGCTCCGCATCCGCAACCTCGCGCTGCTCGCAGAAGTCGAGTTGGAGTTCGAAGGCGGATTCACCGCTGTCACGGGCGAGACGGGCGCGGGCAAGAGCATCCTGCTCGGCGCGCTGTCGCTGCTCGCCGGCGCGCGCGCGGACAAGACGGTCATCCGCCAGGGCGCCGCGGCGTGTGAGGTGGAGGCGGCGTTGTTCTTCGCCGACTCGCGCAAACTCGACGCCGCGCTTGAGGCGCTGAACCTGCCGCCGTGCGACGACGGTGTGCTAATCCTCAAGCGCAGCGTGCCGCGCGAGAAGGCGCCGAGGATTTCCGTCAACGGTTCGCTTGCCACGCTCACCGCGCTGCAGGAGCTCGGCGAGCAGTGGATTGATTTCCACGGTCCGGGCGAACCGCGGCGCCTGCTCAAGGACGGCTGCCAGCGCGAACTGCTGGATTTGTTCGCGCGGAATGATGAGGCGCGCGCGAAATACGCCGCCGCTTACGGCGCCTGGCGCGGGCTCGTCGACGAGCGGGAACGCCTGCTCGCGGCGGAAAAGCTCTCGCCGGACCAAATCGAGTTTCTGCGCGCGCAGTTGAAGAAATTCGACGCGCTCGAACTCAACGACGATGCGATCGCAACCCTCGAGCGGGATTTCAGCCGCCAGCAGAGCGCGCAGGAGATCGTGCAACTCGCCGCCGGACTCAGCACCGGATTGAGCGGCGACGACGGCGTGCTCGGGCGCGTGGCGGCGCTGTTGCGCGAAGCGCGGCAACTGGAATCGTTCGACGCGACGAGCAAGGCGCTGGCGGATCGCTTGCAGGCGGTCTCGGTGGAGCTGGGCGATCTCGACGCCGAGTTTTCGTCGCTGGCGACGTCGCTGAATTTCGACGCGGAGCAGGCCGAGCTGCTGGCGGAGAAGATGAACGCATGGCTCGACCTGAAGCGCAAATATGGCGCGAAGGTCGAGGCGGTGATCGCGGCGCGCGAGGAGATGCGGCGCCGGCTCGAGCTGCAGAGTGACGTCGAGGGTTCGCTGGGGAAGCTCGAGCAGCAGATCGGCGAAGCCTTGAAAACCGCGAAGAAGGCCGCCGCGGAACTGCGCGCGACGCGCGAGAAGGCGGGCAGCCAGCTCGAGCGCGCGGCAGCGAAGGTGATCGTCCAACTCGGTTTCAAAAAGGCGGATTTCCGCGTGCGCTTTGCGGCGCTGCCGGAGCTGGCGGCACACGGCGATACCGGCGTGGAGTTTCTGTTTTCGCCCAACGTCGGTGAGGCGCCGCTGCCGCTCAGCCGCATCGCGTCGAGCGGCGAACTCGCGCGCGTGATGCTGGCGCTGAAGACCGTGCTGGCCGCGATCGACGACGTGCCGCTGCTCGTGTTCGATGAGGTTGATGCCAACGTCGGCGGCGAGATCGGCCGCATCGTGGGCGAAAAAATGGCCGACATCGCGGAAAAGCACCAGGTGCTCTGCGTCACGCATCTGCCGCAGGTGGCGGCGCAGGCGGCGAATCATCTCGTGGTGACCAAGGACCAGAGCGGCGACCGCGCCGCGGTGGCGATCGAGCCGATCCACGCCAATCGCAAGCAGCGCGTCGGCGAACTCGCGCGCATGCTCGGCGACCGCAACGCGAAGAGCGCGCAGGCGCACGCGGAGGAGTTGTTGGGTAAAGGGTAGGGCGCGGACTCCGCTCCGCGCCGTCGTCCGGCCAACAAAGCAGCGGGAGCCGTGAAGCGCGAGTCGTGCGTCCGTCGCCGCTGAGACAGCGGCGACCACCTCGGAGTGCGGGAGGCAGCTCGCCCGCTGGCGGGCAACTTGAGCGAGGTGCGCGCCGGAGTTGCGCGCCAGCGCGCCACCTGCGAAAGACGCCGTTGAGCGGCATTGTTCGGCTGCGCCAGTAGCCGGCGTTTCTCCGACACTTAGTTCGGGGCATGACAGAAAATCGGAACGCCTCTCGGCTCGCTTTTGCGCGGTCGGCTATGTGTTATGACATCGTGTCTGAGTCATCTCCCGCTTTCGCGCGTCGCCTCGCGACGATGCGCCCCTCCACGATCCGCGAAATCCTGAAAGTCACGGCGCAGCCCGACGTGATTTCCTTTGCCGGCGGCCTGCCCGCCCCGGAACTGTTCCCAGTGGCTGAGGTTCGGGCCGCGGCCGACGCCGTGCTCGTGAAGGAAGGCAGTCAGGCGCTCCAGTATGGCCCGAGCGAAGGCTACATGCCGTTGCGCGAGTGGATCGCGACAGAGATGGCGGCGCGCGGAATCGCCGCGACGCGCGAGGACGTGCTCGTGACCAACGGCTCGCAACAGGTGCTCGATCTCACGGGCAAGTTGTTCCTCGATCCCGGCGACGTCGTGCTGACGGAGAATCCGACTTACCTCGCGGCGATCCAGGCGTTTCAGACCTTCGAGGCCCGGTTCGTCGGCGTGCCGACGGACGAACACGGCCTGATTCCCGAGGCGTTGCCGGAACTCATCAAGCAGCACCGTCCGAAATTCCTCTACACGATCCCGAGCTTCCAGAATCCCACCGGCATCACGCTCATCGCCGAGCGCCGCAAAAAATTGGCCGAGATCGCCGCGCGCGAGAACCTCTGGATCGTCGAGGACGATCCCTACGGCAAACTGCGTTACAGCGGCGTGGACGTCGCGCCGATCAAGCACTGGGACACGGCCGGCCGCGTGATCTACGTGAGCACCTTTTCGAAGACGATCGCCCCGGGCTTTCGTCTCGGTTGGGTCGTGGCGCCCGCGGAGGTCTTCAACCGCATGCTGATCCTCAAGCAGGCTTCGGACCTGCACACGTCGAGCTTCGATCAGCGCGTGGCGTTCGGTTATCTCAGCAGCGGCAAGCAGCCGGAGCATCTGGAGAAAATCCGCTGCGCCTACGGCGAGCGCTTCGGCATTCTCGATGCGGCGCTCCGCGAGCAACTGCCCGCTGGCTATTCGTGGACGAAGCCCGAAGGCGGCATGTTCCTCTGGGTGACCGGTCCGGCCGAGCTCGACTCGCTCAAACTGCTCGAGCGCGCCATCGCGCAGAAAGTGGCTTTCGTGCCGGGGCGCGATTTCTTCCCGGGCCCGGGCGGCAAGAATCACCTGCGGCTCAACTTTTCGAACTCGACCCCCGAGCGTCTGCGCGAAGGCGTGCGGCGGCTGGCGGGGTTGTGTCGGGCGATGTGAGTGGGCGAAACCACGAAACACACCAAACACACGAAAGCGTGGAGGTTGGAGGCCTGAAATTCGAATGTCGTCCTTCGCCTCGATCGAGCGGGCTCGTTCAGTAGGGCCTCTCGCGAATGACCGTGCGCGCCCTCCAGGACCGTCACCAACCACTGGCTGCGGTGACGCGGGTTATCTTTTCGTGTCTTTCGTGTGTTTCGTGGTTACTTTGGTTCCGATGCGTTGCCTCCGAAATTTTCTCTCGCGGCTGCTCGCCGCGCTTTTCGTCATGACTACTTTCGTTTCCGCCGCGCATGCGAGCGACACCGCCGCTCGTCCGCTGCGCGTGTTGTTCTTCTCGAAGTCGGCAAATTTCGAGCACTCCGTCGTCAAGCGCATCAACGGCCAACCGAGCTGGGCCGAGCAAATTCTCGGAGAACTCGGTCGGAGGCGCGGTTACGCGTTCACGTTTTCCAAAGACGGCACGCAGATCACGCCGGAGTTTCTGCAGGAGTTCGACGTGCTGTTCTTCTTCACGTGCGGTTTCTTCACGAGCGACGTGCCGAACGTCGATGGTCAGCCGCCGATGACGGAGGCCGGCTTGCGCGCGGTCTACGACGCCGTTGCAGCGGGCAAGGGTTTCGTGGGCTGCCACAGCACGGCGGATTGTTTTCACACCGGCGAACAGCCGCAGGTGAAGTTTCAGGCCGAGCCCGGCCGCTGGGTGAACCACGGCGACAAATCGCATCCGTGGGTGAAGTTCGTCGGCGGCGAGTTCATCCGCCATGGCAAGCAGCAGGAGACGGAAATCCGCGTGGTGTCACCGGAGTTTCCCGGCACGAAGTCGCTGCCGCCGGCGACGCGCATCCATGAGGAATGGTATTCGCTGAAGGATTTCGCGCCGGACCTGCATGTGATCCACGTGATGGAAACCGCGGGGATGACTGAGCCCGAGTATCGACGCCCGCCGTTTCCGTGCACGTGGGCGCGGACGCACGGCAAGGGGCGCGTGTTCTACACGTCGCTCGGTCACCGCGAGGACGTGTGGGCGTCGGACTATTTTCAGACGACGATCGCCGCCGGTCTCGATTGGGCCGGCGGACGGGTCGAAGCTGACCTCACGCCAAACCTCGAGCGCGTGGCGCCGGGCGCGCGGCAGATGCCCGAGATGCCCGCGGAAGGAAAGTAGGAGGATAGCACAGGCGTCCCGCCTGCTTCCGACGGCACACATCACCGCGTGGGCGGGAGGCGCACCTGCCGCGAGAGCGCGGAGAAATTGATCACGGATTGCACGGATACCACGGATCATGCGACGCAGCGTCCGCCGACCATCCGTGTCATCCGTGCAATCCGTGGTTAAAGAGAACGTTCGAGCGTGCCGCGCGCTGCCGTCCACGCCGTTCAAAAGATGCGCATTGCCCGCCACGGCTTGCGCACGAAAGAAACTCGGGTTTCAGCGGCGGGTTTCTAGTCTGAGCACCATGAGCTCCGCCGGCCCCACGCCTTCCGGTTTCACGACCTGTCCGGTGCCGTTGCCACACAAGACGGAGATCACGGTCGGCCACGGCGGCGGCGGGAAGCTGACGCAGGACCTGATCGACTCGGTGTTCCGACCGGCATTCGCGAATCCGGCGCTCGAAGCGCAGCACGACGGCGCGCTGTTGAAATTTCCCGGCGGCGGCCGGCTGGCGTTCACGACCGACTCGCATGTGGTGAGTCCGCTGTTTTTCCCCGGTGGCGACATCGGCAAGATCGCCGTCAATGGCACCGTGAACGATCTCTGCATGTGCGGCGCGCTGCCGCTGTGGCTCAGTGCGGGCTTCATCCTCGAGGAAGGCTTTCCCGTTGAAACGCTGAAGAAAGTCGTCGCCTCGATGCGGGAGGCGGCAGAGCGCGCGAATGTCGCGATCGTCACCGGCGACACCAAAGTCGTGGAGCGAGGCAAGGGCGACGGGCTTTACGTCACGACGGCGGGTGTCGGTGTGATCGAAACGCCGCTGACGGTCGCGCCCGCGAGCGTGCGCGCGGGCGACGCCATCGTGCTCAGCGGCGACCTCGGCCGGCACGGCATGGCGATCATGGCGACGCGCGCGAATCTGAGTTTCGAGAGCGAGATCACCAGCGACTGCGCGCCGCTGGTCGCGCCGGTGCAGGCGTTGCTCGCGGCGGGTTTGGAGATCCACTGCCTGCGCGATCTGACGCGCGGCGGTCTCGCGACGTCGCTCGTGGAAATCGCCGAGCAGGCGAAACTCGCGCTCGCGATCGATGCGGCGAAAGTGCCGGTGAGCGAGATGGTGCAGGGGGCGTGCGAGATTCTCGGGCTCGATCCGCTCTACGTGGCAAACGAGGGACGCTTCGTGTGCATTTTGCCCGAAGCGCAGGCGGCGCAGGCCGTCGAGATCATCAACCGCACCGCAAGCTCCCCCGCCGACGCCAGCACGCGCGCCGCGATCATCGGCAAGGTGAAGCCCGGTCCGGCGGGCCAGGTGACGCAGCGCAGCGTGATCGGCGCCGAGCGCATCGTCGACCGCCTCAGCGGCGAACAGCTGCCGCGGATTTGCTGAAAGATTCTCCAAGTTGATGCAGTCATATCTGTTATGGGCTGTGCAGCGGGTTTGCGTGCGTGCGGCGCGATTCGAAGCATGCAGTTTGGCTTAAGTCTGGTAGCTCAAAGCCTGTTTGCTTTAGCCCAAATTCATTTTGCTTAACGCAAAATGCGTTATTACGGTTTCGCTTAACACAACCAAGCATCATGCAGCCATTTGAACCGGAGCCGCTTCCGCCACAAGGACTCGATTTTATGGCTCTTATGCCACTGGCGGGAAAGGCCAACCGAGCTATCGCGACTTTGGATGGGCTTTTCTACGGGATCCCCAATCCCAACGTGCTACTGGCGCCAATGACGACCCAAGAAGCCGTCTTGTCCTCAAAGATCGAGGGCACTCAGGCGGATTTCGAGGACGTCTTGAAATTCGAGGCGGGTGAAAGTCCAACCGAGCCATCTCGCCGTGAGGACATTCATGAGATCATGAACTATCGGAAGGCGTTGGGACTTTCCACGCGACTGCTCAAAGATCGTCCATTCTGTCTCAACTCACTTCTTCAGCTGCACGAAGTGCTGATGAACAGTGTGCGAGGATACGACAAGGCGCGCGGGCGCATCCGCACGACCCAAAACTGGATTGGTAAACCAGGGTGTCCTATCGAAGAGGCCGTTTTCGTCCCTCCATCACCGCTTCATCTACAGGAACACCTCAATCGGTGGGAAGCCTATTGGCATTCCGATGCCCCGGATACGCTTGTCCAGCTTGCGCTCATTCACGCCCAATTCGAGATTCTGCATCCCTTCCTCGACGGAAACGGTCGCCTCGGACGGATGGTCATTCCGCTTTTCCTCTATGAAAAGAAAATCCTGAGTCGTCCGAGCTTTTACCTATCCGCGTTCTTCGAGGCTAGACGCGACGAATACGTCTCCCGACTGCGTGACCTTGGCCAACCCGGCAGTTGGACTCGCTGGTGCGCCTTCTTCCTCGAGGGCGTGGCAGTGCAAGCGGAGGCGAACACCACCAAGGCGCGCGCTATCCAAGATCTCTACGAGAGCCTCAAGACACGGGTGCTCCAACTGACGCACTCGCAGTTCGCGGTGCCGCTGGTCGATTACATGTTCGAGCGCCCCATCTTTCGCAGCAGTGACCTCGCTAAATTGGATCATATGCCCAGTCCACCGATGGTCTCCAACTTGCTCGGCAATCTACGGCGCAATGGCATTCTGCACACCGTCCGTGAGGGAGCCGGTCGCAGACCCCATGTTCTTGCTCTCGCTGAACTGATCAACCTGTGTGAAGGCAGGACTGTGTTGGGCAAAAATCGTGCCCCTCGTTGAGAGGCGTGTTAGGCCTCGGGACGACTCGTATACTACGTTGAAATGGGCTCCAGCGCGCGGCTGCGGTAGCGGTAATAGGCGGCGCAGGCGCCTTCGCTGCTGACCATCGGGGCGCCGAGCGGATGCTCGGGTTTGCAGCGGGTGCCGAAGGCGGGGCAGTCGTGCGGCTTCTTCACGCCGCGCATGATTTCGCCGCTGATGCACTCGGTGCCGCCGTGGCTCGCGGAGGCCGTGAGCGGGAAGCGTTTCGCGGCGTCGTAGGCGCTGTATTTCTCCCGGACGGCGAGGCCGCTTTGCGGGATGATGCCGATGCCGCGCCAGTCGCGGTCGGCGATCTCGAAGACGGTTTCGACGATCGTGCGCGCGTGCGTGTTGCCCTCGGTGCGGACGGCGCGGGAGTAGGCGTTTTCCACTTCGGTGCGGCCACTCTCGAGTTGTCTCACGCAGAGCAGGATGCCTTCGAGGATGTCCACGGGCTCGAAGCCGGTGATGATGATCGGCGCGCGGTAATCGCGGGCAATCGGGCCGTATTCCTCGGTTCCCATGATCGTGCAGACGTGGCCGGCGGCGAGGAAGCCTTGGACGCGGTTGTCGGGCGCGCCGAGGATCGCGCGCATCGCGGGCGGCACGAGGACGTGCGAGGTGAGGATGGAAAAATTCTTCACCCCGTCGCGCTCGGCGAGGAGCACGGACATGGCGTTGGCGGGCGCGGTCGTCTCGAAGCCGACAGCGAAGAACACAACTGGCTTCGTCGGATTGGCCTTGGCGATGCCAACGGCGTCGAGTGGCGAGTAGACGATGCGGACGTCGCCGCCGCGGGCCTTGGCGGTGAGGAGATCGATGCCGTTGCCGGGCACGCGGAGCATGTCGCCGAATGAGCAGAGGATCGCGCCGTGCTTGAGGGTGAGTTCGACGGCTTGGTCGATGAGGTCGGCGCTGGTGACGCAGACGGGGCAGCCGGGGCCGTGGACGAGCGTGATGTTCTTGGGGAGAAGATCGTCGAGGCCGAACTTCACGATGGCGTGCGTCTGGCCGCCGCAGATTTCCATGATGGTCCACGGGCGCGTGGTGGCGCGCGCGATGGCGTCGGCGAGTTTGCGGACGAGCGCGGCGTCGCGGTATTCGTCGACGTATTTCATGCCCGGCCTCCGCTCTCTGAGCTTCGGCGGGGTTCGTCCTGAAGCTTAGCTTCAGGCGAAGCGGGCACTTCTATCCCATCGAGCTCGCCCATCTGTTTCAGGTATTCGAAGGTCTGGGCGGCTTCCTCGGGGTCGACGGTGCTGATGGCGACGCCGACGTGGACGAGCACGTAGTCGCCGAGCTTGGCTTCGGGCGTGCAGGTGAGGCTGACCTGTTTGATCACGCCGGAGAAACTGACCTTGGCGGAACGGAGCAGGGGGTCGTCGCCGATGATTTCGACGACTTTACCGGGAACGGCGAGGCACATGGGTTACGATGGACGGAGGACTGAGGACGGAGGACTGAGGACGAAAAGCGGGGCAGCGGTGGAGCGGGTAGGGCGGCGAGTCCCTTCGCCGCGGCGCGGAGCGGAGTCCGCGCCCTCCCATCGACTTCACTCGCGGCGGGTTTGGTCGGCGAGGACGACGACGAGGAGGAAGACGAGCACGGCGGGGAGCAGAATGACGGCGGTCATGCGGGGAGATCGACGGAGGTGAGGCCCCAGAGCGCCGCGAGCGCCTGGCCGGCGGCGATGGAGTTGTCGTTGGGGGAAAGCTGGCGATGCGTGAGGACCTTGAAGCCGGCGTTCGTGAGCGCGTCGGAGGCGAGGTCGTGCAGGAAGGCGTTTTGAAAACAGCCGCCGGTGAGCGCGACGGTGCCGACGCCGGCTTCGGTGGCGACGGCGACCATTGCGCGTGCGAGGCCGCGGTGGAAATCGGCGGCGAGTTCGTCGGGGCCGCGCGGGTCGCGGAGCAGTTGCGAGATCGCGGGCGCCCAGTCGACATCGAGCATCGCGCCGGGCGTGGTGGCGCGCACGACATCGAACGGAAGCGCGGTGCGCGCACCGGCGGCGCGGGCGGCGGCGGCTTCGAGCTGGAGCGGAGCCTGGCCTTCGTAGCTGTTGCGCAGGCAGAGACCGAGGAGCGCGCTGACGCCGTCGAAGAGCCGGCCGCCGCTGGAGCAGAGCGGTGAGTTCAGGCCGCGGACCAGCATCTGTTGCAGCGTCGAGTGTTCGAGGGGCGAGAAGCGGAAGCGCGCGCAGAGCGGACCGAGCAGGTCCATCTCGTGACCGAGGCCGAGGGCGACGCGGCGCGAGTCCTTCACCGCAGCCTCGCCGCCGAGCAGGCGGAACGGACGCAGGCGGGCGAAACGCAGGGCGCGGCCCTTTTCGAGGAGGATGAATTCGCCGCCCCAGACGGTGCCGTCTTCGCCGTAACCGGTGCCATCCCAGGCGATGCCGAGGATGTTGTCGGCAGCGTGGTCGTGCTCGAGCAGGCAGGCGAGGACGTGTGCGAGGTGGTGTTGCACGGCGAGCTGCGGGAGACCGGTGCGACCGGCAAAATTGGTCGAGGCGTAGTCGGGGTGCTTGTCGTGCACGACGAGCGCGGGGCGCGCGGCGTAGAGTTCGCTCAGCGTGGCGATGGTGCGCTCGAAGACGGCTTGCGTGGCGGCGTTACCGAGATCGCCGAGGTGGGGGCTGAGCACGACTTGATCGCCCGACGCGACGGCGATCGTGTTCTTCATCTGCGCGCCGACGCACAGCGTGGTCTCGTGCAGTTCGCCGGGCAGGCGCAGCGGGCGGGGCGCGTAGCCGCGGGCGCGGCGGAGCAGGATCGGCTGCTCGGTGCGTGAGAGACGGATGACGGAGTCGTCGACCGGGCGGGCGATCACGCGATCGTGCGCGAGATGGAAATCGGCGATGCCGCTGAGGCGTGCGCGCGCCTCGGTGTTGTCGG
Organism: Candidatus Didemnitutus sp.; assembly: GCA_041906465.1. Taxonomy (GTDB): domain Bacteria; phylum Verrucomicrobiota; class Verrucomicrobiia; order Opitutales; family Opitutaceae; genus Didemnitutus. Next base: position 147,236 of record JAYRJE010000011.1, read on the forward strand.
TGCAGAGCGGTTCTTCGGAGAGGTTGGCGCTGGTGGCGACGAGGGGCGCGCCGAACGCACGCAGCAGCAGCACGTGCAGAGGCGTGTAGGGGAGCAGCGCACCGATCCAGGGATTATTGGGTGCGACGCTGTAGGCGAGGCGGGCGCCGGTGAGACGGCGGACGATCACGATGGGCGCTTCGGGCGAGGTGAGGAGTTTCTGCGCCGTCGGCGGGACGTCGGCGTAGCTGTAAAGCGCCGCGAGATCCGAAAACATGACCGCGAGGGGCTTTTCCTCGCGGTGTTTGCGGGCACGGAGAGTGGCGACGGCGGTTTCGCTGGCGGCGTCGCACATGAGGTGGAAGCCGCCGAGGCCTTTGACGGCGAGAATGGCGCCGTGGCGCAACGAGGTGGCGGCCTGCGTGATCGCGTCGCGGGCGGGAGCGATGGCGGCACCGGCGGGATCGGTGAGCGTGAGTTGAGGTCCGCAGACCGGGCAGGCGTTGGGCTCGGCGTGGAAGCGGCGGTCGAGCGGATCACGGTATTCGCGTTCGCAGGCCGGGCACATGCGGAAGGCGCGCATGGTGGTGCGCGGGCGATCGTAGGGCAGCTGCTCGATCAGCGAGTAGCGCGGACCGCACTGCGTGCAGTTGATGAACGGGTAGAGGTGGCGGCGGTCGGTGGGATCGAGCAGCTCGCGCTCGCAATCGATGCAGAGCGCGAGATCGGGCGGCGTGGTGGCGGTCGGTGCGGTGCCGCGACCGGTGTCGCTTTCGGAAATGGTGAACTGCGCGCCGGCGGGCTGCTCGCCGGACGGAGGATCGAGGCGCTCGACCGAGGTGACGCGAGCGGCGGATGGGGCTTCGCGTTGGAGTGCGTCGATGAGTGCGGCGATTTGCGCGGTCTCGCCGCAGGCGCGGATGAGGACGCCTTCGGCGTCGTTGCGCACCCAGCCGCGTAGGTGGAGTTCGTTCGCGGTGCGGTGCACGAACGGCCGGAAGCCCACGCCCTGCACCGTGCCGCGGACCCGCAGCAGGGTGTCGGTGAGGGTGGGCGGGGTGGACATGGGCGTCAGCGCTGCGGCAGGCGCGCGCGCAGGTAGTCATACCATTGCGCGAGGCCTTCGCCGGTGCGGGAGGAGACTTCGATGATCTGCGCCTGCGGGGCGATCTTGCGGATGTTCTCGATCGCGAGTGCGCGGTTGAAACCGAGGGCGTCGGCGACGTCGACCTTCGTGAGGAGCACGAGGTGCGCGGACTTGAAGATGGGCGGATACTTGAGCGGCTTCTCTTCGCCTTCGGTGGTGGAGAGGAGGACGACGCGGAGCTGTTCGCCGAGGTCGAAGGAGGCGGGGCAGACGAGGTTGCCGACGTTTTCGATGAAGAGGACGCGCGCGCCGGTGAGGTCGAGGGCTTCGACGCCGCGGGCGATCATGCCGGCGTCGAGGTGGCAGACGGTGCCGGTGGTGATTTGCGCTACGGAGGCGTGCGGGCGGTTGAGGCGGCGGCCGTCGTTGTCGGTCTCGAGATCGCCGACGAGGACGGCGCAGCGGACTTCCTTGCCGAATTCGTCGAGCGTGCGCTCGAGGAGCGTCGTTTTGCCCGCGCCGGGCGAGGAGACGAGGTTGAGGGCGAGGAGTCCGCGGCCGAGAAAGTAGCCGCGGTTCCGCTCGGCGAGGATGTCGTTTTTCTCGAGGAGCGGGATGCTGAGGTCGAGCGAGCGGACCTGGACTTCGCCCTTCGGGCTGGCCTGCAACGCGGCGCTGATCTCGGCCGAGAGCGGCGCGGAGAGCGAGCGGGTGGGGGAGGCGGCGGCGCCGTTGAGGGCGTTGATGCGGATGCCGTCGTCAGCAAGGGCGGGATTGTCAGCGGACATGGTCGGAGGCGGTGGGAGTGTCGGAATCGATCGCGAATTCGAGGCGGGCGAGGTCGAGCTCGCGGCCGGAGCGGACGTCGCCGGAGAAGGCGGCGCAACGCGGGCACTGGAAGATGAAGCCGCTCTCGATGGTGAAGTCCTCCGCGCAATTTTTGCAGTGGGCGCGGGCGGGGACGGCTTCGATCTCGAGTTCGGCGCCGGCGGCGATGGAGCCGGGTGTGCAGGCTTCGAAACCGAAGCGGAGCGCGTCGATGTCGACACCGGAGATCGCTCCGATGCGCATGACGACGCGCGTGACTCGCGACGCCTGGTGGGCGCGCGCTTCGCGGCGAATCACTTCGAGCGCGGACTCGATGATGCCGACTTCGTGCATGGGAAAAGGCTTTGCACCGGGCGGGGGCGGGCGTCGAGCGGAGAGCGAATTTTCGCCAACGACTGCGCACGCTTTGCCAAACGGTGCATATTCGTAATCCGCGCAGTCCGCTAATCTGGCCACGCAGTCAGGAAGCACGGTCCCTTATTGTTTCTGTTAAACAACCCCCAACGCGACGTTTCCCGACCCACGCCGAGCACGCCGCACGCAACCATGGATATCGAATCGGCAGCGAAATCGCAGAAAAAGGACGAGACGATCTACGAACACATGTTGTCGCGCGGCGTGAGTCGACGCGACTTCCTGCAGTTCTGCGCTTGGATGGGCGCCTGTATCGGGCTGGAGCAAACCGGCGTGGCGCAGATGACGAAGGCGCTGGAAACGAAGAAGCGGATTCCGGTCGTTTGGCTGCATTTTCAGGAGTGCACCTGCTGCAGCGAGTCGTTCATCCGCAGTTCGCACCCGATCGTCGCGGACATTTTGCTCGATAAGGTCTCGCTCGATTACTCCGAGACGCTGATGGCGGCGTCCGGGCACCAAGCGGAAAAATCGCTGCAGGACACGATCAAGAATTACAAGGGCGAGTATCTCCTCTGCATTGAGGGCTCGGTGCCGACGGCGGAAGACGGCGTTTATTGCTGCATCGGCGGCAAGACCGCGCTGCAGATCGCCGAGGAAGTCGCGAAGGACGCCAAGGCGGTCGTCGCGTGGGGCAACTGCGCCTGCTCCGGCTGCGTGCAGGCGGCGAAGCCGAACCCGACCTCGGCGCAACCGATCCACAAGGTCATCGGCGGCAAGCCGATCGTGAACGTCCAAGGCTGCCCGCCGATCGCGGAGGTCATGGCCGGCGTGCTCGTGCACTTGCTGACCTTCGACCGCATTCCGCAGCTCGACAGCATGGGCCGTCCGAAGGCGTTCTATTCGCGCCGCGTGCACGACACGTGCTACCGCCGCCCGAACTACGATGCCGGGCTCTTCGTCGAGAGCTTCGACGACGAGAACGCACGCAAGGGCTACTGCCTCTACAAAGTCGGTTGTCGCGGCCCGTCCACCTACAACGCCTGCGGCACGATCCGCTGGAACGGCGGCGTCAGTTTCCCGATCCAGTCGGGCCATCCGTGCATCGGTTGCTCCGAGGCCAACTTCTGGGACAACGGACCCTTCTACCAGCGCGTGCCGGCCTTCCCGGGCTTCGGCATCGAGCAGACGGCCGACAAGCTCGGCATTGCCGCGTTGGCGGCTTCGGCGGGCGGCGCGGCCGTCCACGCCGTGATGACCAACATCCGCAAGCGCCACGAAATCGGCGAACACGCCGGCGAGAACGCCGAGCAGGCCGAGAAGGACAACCCGGAGTCCAAATCCTAACCCCGGAGGAGCCACACCATGAGCGAAAGAATTGTTGTTGATCCTGTCACTCGCATCGAAGGCCACCTCCGCATCGAAGCGGAAGTGAAAGACGGCAAGATCGTCGATGCCTGGAGCGCCGGCACGATGGTGCGCGGCTTGGAGATCATCCTCCGCGGTCGCGACCCGCGCGACGCCTGGGCGTTCTGCGAGCGCGTTTGCGGCGTGTGCACGACGGTGCACGCGCTCGCTTCGGTGCGTTCCGTCGAGGATGCGCTCGGCATCCATGTCCCTGCGAATGCAGAACTGATCCGAAACATCATGTTCTGCACGCAATACATGCATGACCACGTGGTGCATTTCTACCACTTGCATGCGTTGGATTGGGTCGACGTCGTCAGCGCGCTGAAGGCTGACCCTGTCGCCACCTCGGCGCTCGCACAGAAGTTGTCGAAGTATCCGAAGAGCTCGCCGAATTACTATGTCGAGCTGCAGAAGCGGCTCACGAAATTCGTCGAGAGCGGCCAGCTCGGCATCTTCGCCAACGGCTACTGGGGCCACCCGGCGTTCAAGCTTCCGCCCGAGGCGAACTTGATGGCGGTCGGCCATTATCTCGAAGCGCTCGAGTGGCAAAAGGAGATCGTGAAGATCCACACGATCTTCGGCGGCAAGAACCCGCACCCGAATTATCTCGTGGGCGGCGTGCCGTGCTCGATCAACATCGACGAGGCCAACGCGATCAACGCCGAGCGTCTCGCCTTCGTCGGCCAGACGCTGCAGCGCGCGAAAGAGTTCGTCGAGCAAGTCTACATTCCGGACGTGCTCGCGGTCGCGCCGTTCTACCTCGACTGGGCCAGCATCGGCGGCGGTCTTGAAAATTATCTCGTTTACGGCGACCTGCCGACGAACGGCTTCGCGGACGTGAAGAGCTTCAAGTTCCCGCGCGGCGCGATCCTCGGCCGCAACCTGAACGAAGTGCACCCCGTCGACCCGAAGAACGATCAGGACGAGATCAAGGAGTTCATCGACCACTCGTGGTATGAATATTCGAAGGGCGGCGGCCTCCACCCGTGGGACGGCGAGACGAACCTGAAGTATTCCGGCCCGAAGCCGCCCTACGAGCACCTCGACGTCGACAAAAAATACTCCTGGCTGAAGACGCCGCGCTGGAAGGGCCACGCGATGGAGGTCGGTCCGCTCTCGCGCATGCTCGTCGGCTACGCCGCGGGCAACGACGACATCAAGGGCGCGGTCACCGACGCGCTCGGCGCGCTCAAGGCGCCTCCGTCCGTGCTGTTCTCGACGCTCGGCCGCACGGCGGCGCGCGCGATCGAATCGCAGCTCGCGGCGAAGTGGGGCCTGGAGTTCTTCAACACGCTTCTCGCGAACATCAAGGCGGGCGAGACCCGCACGTTCACCCGCGAGAAGTGGGAGCCGAGCACCTGGCCGAAGGTGGCCAAGGGCGTCGGTTGCACCGAGGCGCCGCGCGGCGCGCTCGCGCACTGGATCGTCATCGGCGACCAGAAGATCGCGAACTACCAATTGGTGGTTCCGAGCACCTGGAACGCCTCGCCGCGCGACGGCAAGGGCCAGCGCTCCGCTTACGAGGCTTCGCTGATCGGCACGCCCGTGCACGACCCGCACCAGCCGCTCGAAATCATCCGCACCATTCACTCGTTCGACCCGTGCCTCGCCTGCGCTGTCCATCTCTACGAGGACAAGAAGGAAATCGCGCGTCACGAGTTGCTGGTGAAGTAACCCGGAGGCTCCCATGCCCTCACACGACTATCAACGCGTCTACGTGTGGCAGCAGCCGGTGCGCTGGTTCCATTGGATCAACGCGCTGTGCATCGTCACGCTGTGCACGACGGGCTACTTCATCGCGCACCCGCCGGCGTTCATGAACGCGGGCGAAGCGGTGGAGAACTTCTGGTTCGGGAAGCTGCGCCTCGTGCACTTCGTGACCGCCTACGTGTTCTTCGGGAACTTCATGTTCCGGCTCTACTGGTCGCTCGTCGGCAACAAATACGCGAGCTGGCGGAATTTCTTCCCGCTCTCGAAGGCGCAGATGACGCAGGTCGTGGACGTCATGACCGTCGACGTCCTCCAGTCGCGCTACAAGCCGATGCGCAACCTCGGCCACAACTCCGTCGCCTACTTCACCTACACCGGCACGGGACTCCTCACATTGTTCCAAGTCGCGTCGGGCTTCGCGCTCTACGCGCCGATGAGCGACCACTGGTTCCCGCAGCTGTTCGCGTGGGTCGTGCCGCTGTTCGGCAGCGAGCAGAACCTGCGCGTGTTCCACTACGCGGTGACGTGGCTGTTCGGCGTGTTCGTGTTCATCCACGTCTATCTCGTGATGTATCACGACTACGTGGAAGGCCACGGCGTGCTGACGTCCATCATCGGCGGCTGGAAGTTCATGGAGAAGGGCAAGGTTCAGGCGGAGCACGCCAGTGGCATCTCCGGTCTGCCGACCAAACCATCGAAACCGTAACCAGCCATGATCGGCCTCGATGAGCTTTCTGCCGCGCCGGCGTCCCGTGAACTCGGGGCGCCGCAACCCGCCGCGCAGGTGCTCCTGCTCGGCGTGGGCAACTGGCTCATGGGGGACGAGGGCGTCGGGATCCACGTCGTGCGCGAACTCGAAACGCAGCCGCCGCTGTTCGGCGTGCGCACGCTCGATGGCGGCACGGGCGGCGTGAATCTGTTGCTCGAGCTCGAAGGCATGCGCGACGTGGTCATGGTCGACGCGACGCGCGACGGGCAACCGGCCGGCGCCATCACTTTCCTTCAACCGCGCCAGGTGGGCGACCTGCCGCGCGGGCTCGGGGCGCACGACTTTGGGTTGAAGGACCTTTTTGCGGCCGCGGCTCTCCTGGGGCAATTGCCCACGATTCATCTCTACACCATTTCGGTCGAAGAGCTGAAACCCATGTGCACGGATTTGTCGCCGGCAGTGGCGGCGGCGGTGCCGGAAGTCGTGCACGCGATGCACGCGCTGGCTGCGCGACTGGCGGCCGAGGGGCAGGGGAGCCGATGAACGCAGAATTTCACGCGCACGTGCTCAGTCAGCCGGAACTGTCGGTGCTGATGCTCAGCACGGCCGGGGTCGCGGTGCTGCATACCTTGTCCGGACCGGACCACTATCTGCCGTTCATCGTGATGGGGCGCGCGCGGAAATGGTCGGTCTCGCGCACGATTTTCTGGACGACGTTGTGCGGACTCGGCCACGTTGGCAGCTCGGTTCTGCTGGCCGTCGCCGGCGTGATTTTCGGCTACGGGCTGGAGCGCGTGCAGTTCATCGAGGAGATCCGCGGCAATCTGGCGGCTTGGACCATGATCGCATTCGGCGCGGTCTATGGTGCGTGGGGACTGAAGAAGGCCTTCCGCGCGCAGACGCACGCGCATGCGCACACCCACGGCGGCCCGGCGCACGCGCACGCGCATTCACACGGGGGCGCGCACGCGCATCCGCACGGCGAGACAGAGGGCTTCAAGCTGACGCCGTGGATTTTGTTCACGATTTTTGTCTTCGGCCCGTGTGAGCCGATGATTCCGCTCGTCATGTATCCGGCTACCCAAGGGAGCTGGAGCGATGTGTGGGTGGTCGTGGGTGTGTTCAGCGCGCTGACGATCGGCTCGATGCTCGCGGTGGTGTTGCTCGCGCGCCAAGGCGTGCGCCTCATCGCGGCGCCGCGGCTCGAGCGTTACTCCCATGCCGTCGCCGGCGGCGCGATCTGCGCGGCCGGCTGCGCGATTCAGTTTCTCGGATTGTGATTCCTCTCCGCATCAGTTGTCTACTGCGTGCCGCGGCTTGTGATACCGCGGAAAATCCTGAACCGGGTGCCAACCGAGCCGCTACAGAAAAGACCATGTGCTGTGCCAACTGCGTGCTCGCGTCGTGTCATCGGAGGGAGTCGACACACAACCCCTGCATACACGTGCGCAAGGCCTGCGGAGTCATAAGCGGAGCTATCTGACACACTCGTCACGCTGCCGGAATAATTTTTGCGAATAGAACATCAACGGGAGACCCAAACCAAACCTAACCACCCTGCTTCAGCCATGAGCACTCACCCGCGCTGGACAAAAAGCACACTGATCTTCGGAGGAGCCGCCATTTGGGGACTTCTTCTTGTATCGTGCGTCGTCTCTGACCGCACGATCGTCGCGCCGCCGCAAATTGCGGGCGCTACCTACGTTGGCTCTGCGAAATGCTCGCAATGCCACGAGGACACCACCCATGAATTCAGCGACGCGACGCACGCGAAGCTGATCGCCGACGGCAAGAACGGCCAGGAAGTGGGCTGCGAAAGCTGCCACGGCCCGGCTTCGCTGCACGTCAAGGCCGGCGGCGGTGTGGGCACGATCGTCAATCCGACGGCCGAGACCTGCTACCAATGCCACCTCGACAAGCGCGCCGAGTTCTCGCTCCCGAATTCGCACCCGGTCGCCTCCGGCAAGATGAGCTGCTCCGACTGCCACAACCCGCACTCCGGCGACGCGGTCGCTGAGGGCGGCACCAACCTGGCCGCGATGAACGAGTCCTGCCTCAAGTGCCACACCTCGCAGGGTGGCCCGTATGTGTTCGAACACGAAGCGTCCCGCGAGGGCTGCACCGTGTGCCACAACCCGCACGGCTCCGTGAACGACAAGATGCTGAAGGCCCGCAACGCGAACGTCTGCTTGCAGTGCCACTTCCAGCAGAACACCTCGTCCGGTCAGATCATGATCGGTGGCCGTGACCACGGCTCCTTCCTCTCCCGCGGCACCTGCTGGTCCGCTGGCTGCCACGAAGCCGTCCACGGCTCGCACGTCAGCTCCTCCCTCCGCTTCTAACCCAAAAATTTTCTAGGACATTGCGATGAAAACACCTGTTTTTCTCCACTCAGTCCGCCGCCCCCTGGTCGCCTGCGCGACCTTGCTCGGGCTGGCCAGCATTCTCGGTGCGGCTGAAAAAGAGCCCGCACTCGAAAATTACATCACGCTCGGTTCCGGTTACTCGCTGCAAGAAGGCAACCGCGCCGCGTTCCAACGCGCCACCCAGATGCGCAAGGACGGCTTCTTCGGCATCGAGGATCTGCGCTATGCGCAGCAGATCAACGACAGCACCGCGCTCCTCATCCGCGCCCAGGCGATGGCGGGTCAGGGCGACTACCTGCTCGACATCTCCGTCACGAAGGACGAAGTCGGTTTCGTGAAGGCCGGGCTCAAGCAGTTCCGCACCTACTACAACGGCATGGGCGGTGTCTGGCCCTCCACCGGTCAGAGCTTCGCCATTGTCAACGAGGCGATGCACATCGACCGCAGCAACCTGTGGTTCGAAGCGGGTCTGAACCGTCCGGATCAGCCGTCGTTCCGTATCCGCTACGAATACATCACCCGCAAGGGCGAGAAGAACTCGACCTCTTGGTCTGACTCGGGCTTCCCGATCAGTGCCGCGAGCACCCGCTACATCATCCCGGGATTCTGGGAAATCGATGAGAAGCGCCACGTGGTCCAAGGTGAAGTCGCCAAAAAAGGCGAGAAGACCGCCTGGAACCTGGGTCTCCGTGCCGACAAGGGTGAATACGACAACGCGCGGAAAAACCGCCGCCGCGTCGGCGAGCCCACCGCGGAACGCTACGTGACGAATCGCGAAGGCCAGGACTTCGATTTGTTCCAAGTCCGCGGCTCCTACGCCGTCGACATCACCGAGCAGATTAAGCTCACCACGGCCGTCTCCCGCACCAAGATCGACACGACCCTCAGTGGCAGCCGCGTTGTCGGCGCCGGCTACGATGCCGCCTACAGCGAGAACTATCCTGGCAAGCAGGCGCGCGACGAAGGCTTCTACTCGCTCCCGGGGCACGACCTCGGCACTGCGGAGATGACCCAGACGATCGCGAACATCGCCCTGATGTATCGCCCGCTGGAGCACCTTACCATTGTGCCGGCTCTCCGCTTCGAAAAGACGGATTGGAACAGCGAAGCTGATCTGGTCGAGACGAACTTCAACCCCGTCACGGTCACGATCAAGGAAGACCTCCTGAACGAGAGCGACAAGTCGTGGAAGACCTATAACTACGGCGTCGAGCTGCGCTACACCGGCGTGCAAAACGTGACCTTCAACGTCCGGGCGGATGCCTCCACTTCCGATGGCACGCTCCAGGAAACGGAGATTGCGGAACCGGGCACGCCGTCCCAATCGATCGCCATCGATCGCGACAGCGAGCTGACGCGCGACACCCAGAAAGTCGCCTTCACGACCAACTGGTATGCCCGCCCGGGCGTCACGGTCGCCGCGCAGTATTACTACAAGGCCCGCCAGAACGACTACCGCGCCGTGCGTGACACGACCCCGAATACCATCACCTCGAGCGACCGTTATCCGGCCTACATCACGAACCAGGACTTCGAGACGAACGACTTCAATCTTCGCCTCACCTGGCGTCTGGCTCCGAATTTCCGGAGCACGACGCGCTATGACTACATGAACACGAAGATCAATTCGCAGGAAGTCGGCCTGCCGTTCGGCGAAAGCGCGAATGTCGACCAGAGCATCTTCTCGGAGTCGATCACGTGGAATGCGACTGCCCGCTGGTATGTCCAGGGCAACGTCAGCTTCACCAAGGAGGAGATGACGACGCCTGCGGTGTTCGCCACTGGCACGGCCGCCGGTCTCGTGACGAAGAGTAACAACGACTACGTCAGCTACAACCTCAGCAGCGGCTACGTCCTCGACGACCGCAGCGACGTGTTCGTCGACTACACCAGCTATGAAGTGACGGATAACTTCATCAACAACTCCTCCGTCAGCACGCCCTATGGCTCCCTCGTCAAGACCGACGTCGTCGGCCTCACCTACAAGCGCCAGCTTGATCGTCGCACGTCGATTCAGTTCCGCTACTCGTATGTGAACAGCGAGGACCCGGCCTATAACGGCAAGGCGGACTACGAAGCCAACGTCTTCGAGGCGAAACTCCAATATCGCTTCTAAAAGGCGACGTCCTCAGACTTCATCGCATTCCCTATGAAAACCACGATCAAGATCGCTCTCGCCGGCCTCGCGCTGGCATTCGTCGGCGGCGTCTCGTATGCCGCTCCCGCCTCCGAGAACTGGGAAAACTCCTGCGCTTCCTGCCATGGCGCAGACGGCAAAGCCCAGACCAAGCAAGGTAAGAAACTGAAGATCCGCGACTACACGGACGCGGCCGTTCAAGCCGAGCTCAAGGACGAGGAAATGGTGAAAGCCATCCTCGACGGCGTGAAGGGCGACAATGGCAAGGAGCGCATGAAAGGCTTCAAGGACGAGCTGTCCGAACAGGACGCGAAGGACCTCGTCGCCTTCATCCGCAAAATGAAGGCCTGATCTCGCTCTGATACGGCAATCTCGAGAGCCGGCGGCCGATTAACCCGACCGCCGGCTCTTTTCTTCCCCTCTCGTTCGCGACCCACCCACGATCATGTCCTCCGAGACTCCCTCCACCTCCTCGACGCCGCTCAAGGCGCGCTCGAACTACAACAACTGGATCAGCGCCATTGGCGCGGTCATCGCCGTCGGCTCGCTCTTCTCGTTTGCGCTGCTGACCTGGATGGATCTCACGGGCTCCAACAAGAACCCGTATCTCGGCATCTTCACTTACCTCGTCGCCCCCGGCTTCCTCATCGCCGGCCTCGCGATGATCTTTTTCGGCGCCTGGGCCCAACGCCGCTGGCTCGAGAAGCACGGCGAAACGATGCCCGACAAGTGGCGCCTCAACTTCTCCGACCCCGTCGCCCGCCGCCGCCTGATCATGTTCGGCGTGGCCGGCGTCGGCTTCCTGCTCCTCTCCGCCTTCGGCAGCTACCAGACCTTCCACTACGCGGAATCCAATCAATTCTGCGGCCAGGTCTGCCACCAGGCGATGAACCCCGAGTTTCAGACCTACCAGCGCGGCGCGCACGCGCGCGTCGACTGCGTGCAGTGTCACGTCGGCTCCGGCGCCGCCGCCTTCGTCAAGGCCAAGCTCAACGGCACGCGTCAGCTCTACGGCTATATTCTCGATAACTACAACCGCCCGATCGACACGCCCGTGCACAACCTCCGCCCCGCGCGCGAGACCTGCGAAAAGTGCCACTGGCCGGAGAAATTCCACGGCAACGTGGACATGTCGTTCGATCACTACCTGTCGGACAAGAAGAACACCGCGGTTTCGACCCGCATGCTGATGCACGTGAATTCCGGCCGCCCGGGCAGCCCGCTCGCCGGCATCCACTGGCACGTCAACCCCGACACCACCGTCGAATACTACGCCGCCGACGCCGACCGTCAGGACATCGTCTGGATGCGGGTCACGAACAAGAAGGACGGCAGCGCCAAGATCTACCGCAACGAGGAGTTCAAGGGCGAGCCGCCGGCCGGCGCCGTCCGCGAGATGGACTGCATCGATTGCCACAACCGCCCTGCGCACGTGTTCCCGACCGCCAACGACGCCGTCGAGCGCGCCATGGCCCTCGGTGAGATCCCCACGAAATTCCCCAACGTCAAACGCGTCGCGGTCCAAGCCATGCTCCAGAAGGACATCAAGACCGACGCCGAGGCGCCGCAGAAGATCGCCGACTTCCTGCGCAACAAGTTCAAGGACGACCCCGATCTGCCCGCGCTCATCTCCGGCGTGCAGAAAACCTTTGCCGCGACGATCTTCGTCGACCGCAAAGCGGACTGGCGCGTCTACCCGAACAACATTGGTCACAAGGACTGGCCCGGCTGCTTCCGCTGCCACGACGACAAGCACAAGACCGCCACTGGCGAGTCCGTGAAGGCCTCCGACTGCACGTCCTGCCACTCGATCATCGCGCAGGGCAAGATGTCCGAGATGACCACGATTTCCCCGACCGGCCTCGAGTTCAAACACCCCGGCGGCGAATACGACGAAGAGCTCAAATGCGCGGATTGCCACAACGGCGGCATCCAGGGCAAGTGAGCGCGATTTCCCCGAACATGACCCTTTGCTCTTAGTTACCCTAGGTTCATAGGTCAGTGACGCCGGCGCGGATCGCAAGGTCCGCGCCGGTTGTCCATGGGGCGGGCGATGCCCGCAGCCCCGGCCGACGCGGCCGATCGACACGTCCCCCCGCCCGAACTCGTCGCATCGGCACAGCGTGCCGCGGTGACACACATTACAGGCAAGCCTTGCGCAGCGTTCCGCAAAGGGCGACGGGCCGCGGCCCCCCTTTCCGGGCATGCTTACCTTAGGTCGGTTCCTTCTTTCCCCCCCAAAGATGCCGCCGCTACTCCAACCCCAGACTGCGAAATACGCCTGGTCCACCATCGGTCGCGCCTCGCCGCCGAAGCGGACCGCGGAGGAACGCGTCGCCGATTTCCACGAAATCTATCGCGAATTCGACGAAGACGCGGTGCGCGCCCAAGCCGCCCGCTGCATCCAGTGCCCGACGCCCGGTTGCGTGCAGGCGTGTCCGCTGAACAACCGCATCCCCGAGTGGCTCGCCCTTACCGCCGCCGGCGACTTCCTCGGGGCCGCCGCGCTCTCGCGCAGCACGAGCAACATGCCCGAGATCTGCTCGCGCGTGTGCCCGCAGGAGAAACTTTGCGAGGGCTCGTGCATCCTCACTTCGAAGACCGACGCCGTCGCCATCGGCGCGGTGGAGCGCTTCATCAACGAATATTCCTTCCGCCACGGCGCCTTCGAGCTGGTGCAGGCGCCGGCCAACGGTCGGCGCGCCGCCGTCATCGGCTCCGGCCCCGGCGGCCTCGCGTGCGCGGACGAACTCGCGAAGCTCGGCTACGGCGTGACTGTTTTCGAGTCGCAGTTGATTCCCGGCGGCCTGCTCGTGAACGGCATTCCCGCGTTCAAACTCGAGAAACACGTCGTCGAGCGCCGCATCGACCTGCTCGTGCGCCGCGGCGTGGAGTTCAAACTCGGCGTGCGCGTCGGCTGGGACCTTTCGCTCGAGGAGCTGCGCGAAAAATTCGATGCGGTCTTCCTCGGGGTCGGCGCGCAGAAGCCGAAGCCGCTCGACATCCCCGGGGCAGCGCTGCGCGGCGTGGTGGATGCGTTGCCCTTCCTCATCCAGAAGAATGTCGATTCGCCCCTGGTCGAGGCCACGCCCGTTGATGTCGCCGGCAAGCGCGTCGTGGTGCTCGGCGGCGGTGATACGGCGATGGATTGCCTGCGCACCGCCCTGCGCAGCGGCGCGGCGGAAGTGACGTGCGTCTACCGCCGCGACCTCGCGAACATGCCCGGCAGCCGCAAGGAATACGCCAACGCGACCGAAGAGGGCGCGCGCTTTCTCTTTCTCACCAATCCCACCGAAATCGCCGGCAATGCGGCTGGTGATCTCGTCGAGGTGCGTTGCACGCGGATGGAGCTGGGAGCGCCGGATGCCTCCGGCCGTCGCAAGCCGCGCGCGGTGCCGAACTCGGAGTTCGCGATCGCGGCCGACATCGTGCTCGTCGCTTACGGCTTCGACCCGGTGCCGTGGCCGGAGGGCAGCGCGTTTGCGCAGATCGAGGTCGATGATTGGGACGGCTTGAAAGTCGACGCGAACCAGATGACGAGCGTCGCGGGCGTGTTTGCCGGCGGCGATTCCGTGCGTGGCCCGAGCCTTGTCGTGCACGCCGTGCGCGACGGCCGCCGCGCCGCGCTCGGGATGCATCGCTGGATCAGCGCGCCGCGCGCGCGGTAGGGCGAACCGTCTCCGGCGAGCCGGCGCTCGCCGTCGGCGCCTCGCTGCGCACCGGAGGGCGCGTCATCGACCATGCGTGCGGTGGGGCCGGACCGCTGGGCCGCTGGGTCGAGTTCAACGCGCGCCGGATCGCTGGCTATTTCGCCGGCTGCGGATCGTCGCGACGATCCTCATCACGCGGTTCGCGGACTCGCCGGGGTTCCGGAGTCGGTCGCGGCTCGGGCGCGGTGGGACGCGGTGGATCGAAGCGCGGGGGCGGATCCAGGCGCGGAGGCGGCGGCGTCGGACGAGGGGTGACGCCGTGGTTCGGATTGCCGTGGTTGCCGCCATCCGGGCGATTGGCCGGCGGGCGCTCGCGCCAGTCGGGGCGTCCGTCGCGATCACGGTCCGGACTGCTGGACCGAGGCCGGTGGTCGCGATCCTTGTCGGGCGGACGCGGTTGCGGAGTGGGATCGCGGAGCACCGGTGGCGGCGGCGGGCGGCGCGGCTCGACCGGAGCGACGTAGTCTCTCGGATAGTGCGGACGCAGGTAGTCGCGATGGTAGCGATAGTAGCCGGGCGCGGGATAGGTGCTGTAGTAATAGCCCTGGTCAAACCACGGATCGTAGGCGGGCCAATAATCCTCCGCGCCGGCGCGCACGCGAACCTCGGTCGGGCCGGCCGAATAATACGCGCCGGTGCTGCCCGGATTGAAGAGGGTTACTTTAAATTCGCCACCGGCAGCGATCGCGACGCGGATGATGCGATCCGCGGCGGCCGCGTTGCTCACCAACACGTCTTCCGGCGCCAGCAACCCGCGCTCCGTCAGATAACGAACGACGTCGTCGCGCCTCGTCTGCAGCTGCTCGGCGGAAAGCGAGCCGTCTTCCGAGGCGAGCAACAGAGCGGTGTTGAGGCGATAAACGGTGCGCGTGGTCACGCGCGGGGGCGGCGGGGTCGAGCACGACGTCAGAAGAATGGTGCCGATGCCGAGCAGCCACGGGAGCGCACGCAGGAAGGCCATGCGCCCAATCTTCGCCCGGAACTGTCGGTTCGCAACTCTGCTCAGGGCGCCTCGGCCTGGCTGTGTTGTGCGGGCGAAAGCGCGCTCGGCTTGTTCAACGGCATGTTCGCGCAGGCGGACAGCGTCGCGCTCACCGCCGCGAGCGCGAGCCAACGAAGCAGGCGAGGGAAGCGAAGGAAGCGGGACATGGCGCATACGACGCTCACCACGGTCCAGCGTTCCGCCGCGTTCTGATCGGTGCTGTGTTTCACGGGAAAATTCGCAGGCGCGCCGCGGAGTTTTCCCGAGGTGGAGCCGGCGCGGGGCGCGATCCTCGCCGTGTGAACTCCCGGCCCGATGCCTTGGTTCGCCCGCCTCGAGGTGTGCCATCCCGTCTCGTTTCCCGTTGACCGAGCCGGAAGCGGGCGGCTTCATCGCGGCATGGTGCCCAGCGTTCTGATCGTCGACGACGAGAAGCACACCCGCGAGGGGCTGCAACAGGCGTTGCAGGACAACTACGACGTGTCGGTCGCCGCGAGCGCCGACGAGGGCTTCAACCTGATGGACGCGCAGGAGTTCGACGTGATCGTCACCGACCTCCGCATGCCCGGCAAAAGCGGCCTCAAGGTCATCGACAAGGCTCTGACGCTCGCGAACAAGCCCGCCGTGATCATGATGACGGCCTACGGCAGCATCGATTCGGCGGTCGAGGCGATGAAGCGCGGCGCCGTGGATTTTCTGACCAAGCCGGTCAACATCGAGCGCCTCGAGATCCTCATCCAGCGCGCGCTGAAAACCCGCACGCTCGAGGTCGAGGTGAAGCAGTTGCACGAGCGCCTCGACGAGAAGTTTTCGATGGAAGGCATCGTCGGCCACTCGGCGAAGCTCGCACAAGTCATCGAGCGCGTGAAACTGGTCGCGCCGTCGCGCGCGACCATCCTGATCGAGGGCGAAACGGGCACGGGCAAGGAACTGATCGCGCAGGCCATCCACCAGGCGAGCCCGCGCGCGCGCGCGCCGTTCGTGCCGGTGCACTGTGCGGCGCTGCCGGCGACGTTGCTCGAGAGCGAGCTGTTCGGGCACGAGAAAGGCGCGTTCACCGGCGCGACGGAGCGGCGCATCGGGCGTTTCGAGGCGGCGGACACCGGCACGGTGTTCCTCGATGAGATCGGTGAAATCGGCCCGGAGATTCAGGTGAAGCTGCTGCGTTTCCTCGAGACGAAGAGCTTCGAGCGCATCGGCAGCACGAAGACGATGACGGTCGACGTGCGCCTCGTGGCCGCGACGAATCGCAATCTCGAGCAGATGGTGAAGGACGGAAAATTTCGCGAGGATCTCTACTTTCGCCTCAACGTGGTGCGCATCACCACGCCGGCGTTGCGCGAGCGGCCGGACGACATTCCGGTGCTGCTGGATCATTTCGTGAAACTCTACGCGAAGGAGAACGGCTACGAACCGGTGGCGATCGAGCCCGGCGCGATGCAGCACCTGCAGCGCTACGGCTGGCCGGGCAACATCCGCGAGCTGCGCAATTTTGCCGAGAACATCGTCGTGCTGCAGCGCGGCGGCACGCTGAGCGAGTTCGAGCTGGAGCCGAAGTATCGTGGCGATCCCACGATGCCGCCGGCCTTGGCGACCACGCCGCCGACGAATCCGCTCTCCGTGGAGGAGAACGAAAAGCGCCTCCTGCGCGAAGCGCTCATCAAGGCGCGCGGCAATCGCACAAAGGCGGCCGAGATGATGGGCATCAGCCGGCGCACGCTGCACCGCAAGATCGCACAGTGGCCGGAGCTCGACGTCGTCGATCGATGAGCGCGCGCCGGGCCAGGTGGAACGCGTTGACCGCAACGCGTTCGGAGCGCCTTGAGGGCAGATCCTTCCACCAGTTCCGACCATGAGATCCACGCAGGAATTCATCCTCTGGCTCGAGCAGGGCGCCGGCGCGCGCGGGCTTCGTGCGGCGGTGCTCGTCGTCGCCGCGTTGTCGCTCACACTGGTTTTCTCGTGGAAGCAATTCCACGGACCGCCGAACGAGTGGACGCTCCAGCAGGCCGAACTCGGCCGCCAGATCGCGCAAGGGCAGGGGTTCACCACGCGCGTGAACTACCCGCAGACCTACGCGGTGATGCGGGCGCGCGGCGTGCCGCTGAGTGAAACGCAGCTGTATCCGGAGCTGTATCACGCGCCGCTTTATCCGCTGGTGCTCGCGCTGGGTTTCAAACTCGCGCCGGAAAAAATCTGGGAGCACACGCCGTCGCCGCCGAATGGCTGGGCGCCGGACTACCTCGTGCTCGCGGTTAACCTGGTTTTGTTCTGGTTCGCGGTGGGACTGACGTGGCGGCTCGCGCGACGGCTTTTCGACGAACGGGTGGCGTGGCTCGCCGCCGCCGGAGTCGCGGTGTCGGTGACGCTGTGGCAACAGACGGTCGTGGTGAGCGGATTGCCCCTGCTGATGGTGCTGCTGCTCGCGGTGTTCGGCGTGCTTGCGGACGGTGAGGAGGTGTGGGCGGAAGATTGTCCGGCGTTCGATCGCTCGCTGGCGTGGCGAGCCGGTGCGCTCGGCGCGCTGAGTGCACTGCTGTTTCTCACGGAGTATTCGGCCGGTCTCGCGGGTCTGGTGCTCGCGGGCTATCTCGCGTGGCGTTTGCGTGGCGCGGCGCGGTGGCCGGCGCTCGGAGTGTTTGCCGGTGTGCTGCTGCTGTTGGCCGCGCCGTGGCTCGCGCGCAACGTCGCCGTGGCCGGGCATCCGCTCGGGCTGGCCTGGCAGAATCTCGCCTTGAAAGCCGATGACGTGACGGCGTTGCCGAGTATGGCGCGGAACACGGCCAGCGCGGAGGCCGTGGGCCTCGATCTCAAAAAGCTCGGCAACAAGGGCCTCACGGGCATGGAGCGCAATCTGAAGGAGCGCCTCTGGTCGGGCGGCGGGTTGCTCTTCACGGCATTTTTCGTGGCGGGACTGGCTTATCAGTTTCGGCACGGTCCGACCAATCGCGTGCGTTGGTGCCTGGCCGTCGTTGCGCTCGTGCTGCTGGCGGCGCAGCCCTTCTTCAGCTCGGGTGAAAGTCCGCGACTGCCGGCGTATTATCTGGCGCCGTTGCTGATTGTGTTTGGCGCGGGGTTTTTTGGCGTGCTCGTGTCGAGTCAGGCGGCGCTCGCGCTGCATTGGCGCTGGGTGGTGGCGGGATTGCTGGCGTTGCAGGCGCTGCCGTTGGTGCGCGACTGCCTGGAGCCGCGGAAAGTGCATTTCCATTATCCGCCGTATTTCCCGAATCTTTTCATGGAGCTCCGGCGCGACACCGCGACGCGTTTTCAGCCGGGAGTGGCGATCGCGACCGATGTGCCGGCGGGCACGGCTTGGTATGGACAGCAGCGCGTCTGGGCCAAGCCGGAGCGTCTGCGCGATTTCTATGAGATCACCGTGCAGCAACCGGTGGGGGCGCTGTTGCTGACGCCTGTGACCTTGGATCGTCCGTTTTTCACCGAGTTGGCGGCCCGTCGTGAGGAGGCGATTCGCACGCTGTCGGACACGGGAGGGTGGGGCGCCGTTTACGCGGGGCTCGTCACGCGACGCATGCCGACGAATTTTCCGTTGAACGGCACGCCGCAGCGCCTGACCGAGAACATGGTGCTGCTGGTCGACCCGGGGGCCTTTCGGCCCAGGGGAAATTGATTTGCTTCACCTTCGGTGAGGAGGCTTGCTCAACGCTCGGATATCCTCCTGCGCGACTATGAAATCCCCGCTTCGCTTGGTTGCCTTTGCGGCGCTGTTCCCGGCCCTCTCCTTTGCCGTTTATGCTCCGATCCCGGAGCAAGACCAGGGTAAGGCGCTGTCGTATCGCCTGGGCGCGTCGGTGTCGCATGATTCAAACATTTTCGGCGCGGCCACGGCGGAGATCGACAGCGTGGTTTATTCGATCACGCCTTCGATCAGCTACAACGGATCCCTCGACGATCAGACGTTCCTTTCGGCGAGTTACGATCTCAGCTTGGATCACTTTGTCGATCGGCCCGGCAAGAAAAACCTCACCAGCCACACCGTCACCGCGCGCATCGCGCATGCGTTCAGCAGCACGAGCAACATTGACGTCAGTGACAGCTATCAGATTTCGAAGAACCCGCAGTCGCTCCTCGCCGGTCTGCCGCTCAACACCGACCAGTCGTTCAAGATGAACCAGTTCAACGCGCGCTTCGTCACGGCGTTGAACCCGAAGACGAGCCTGACGCTGAAGTATCGCAATCTCGACTTCGCCTACGATCTCGCCTCGCTCGCGGCGCAGCTCGATCGCATGGAGCATCTCGCGGGTCTCGAAGCGGCTTTTTCGCTCCTGCCGGAAACCAAGCTCGTCGGCGAATACCGCTACCAGAATGTCGGCTACAGCCAGGGCTCGGCCAGCAAAGACAAGCGCTCGCACTTTCTGCTCGCCGGTGCCGATCACAATCCCAGCCAGAAACTGACCCTGAGCGCCCGCGCCGGTCTCGAAGATCGCACGCGCGAGGGTGAGACCGACACCACCGCGCCCTACGCTGAGCTCAGCACGCGCTACGCCTACAGCGACAGTTCCTTTGTCGCCGCAGGCTACGTCTACACCCTGGAAGAAGCCTCTGATGTGCTGCGCTTCACCGACACGAAGGTGAACCGCTTCTTCGTAAACGTGCAGCACCGACTCACCCCGTTGATCAGCGCGTCCGGTTCGGCCACGTGGGAACCGTCCCAATTGCAGGGACGCGCCGGCGTCGCCGATGTCGACGAGACGACGTCGCGCGTCGGGTTCGCCCTCTCGTGGCTGCCGAGCAAAAACTGGGTCGTGAGTGCGACGATCGACTCCGATCAGGTGAACTCCGACGACCCGACCCGCGAGCAGGATCGCACCCGCTACGGGGTTTCGGCTCGCTTCTCGTTCTAACGGCGTTACGTCGCCGCAATGGCTTCGCCCACCTCCGGTCCCGGTTCCGCGACCCTCAGCGACTTCCTCGGGCTGCTGCGCCTGCGCCTCTCGCTCGTGTTGCTGGTGGTCGGCCTGGTGCTGATCACCACGGCCGGGGTCACCGCGTTGCTGCCGAAGTGGTATGTCGCCACCGCGAAGATCCGCGTGGAGAAGCCGGAGAGCGAAGTGAAGCTCTTCCAGAACCAGAACTCGTCCTACTACGATCCGTATTTCATTCAGGATCAGTTCGAGATTCTCCAGTCGGAGAAAATCCTCTACCGCGTGATCGAAAACCTGAAGCTGAACGACGTGATCGGCCGGCAGCTGAGCGACGGGCAGTCCTGGCCCTCGGCGATCACCTATCAGTATCTCACCAAGAAGATGTTCACGCCCGAGTCGCGTCGGGCCACCTCGCTCATCGAGCTCAATGTCCAGGCCCGCGACCCGCAACTCGCCGCTTCCATCGCCAACGAGATCGCGCGCGTCTACGCCACCGATCGCGTCGAGCTCGCCACCTCCGAGCAACGCGAAGGACTCGCCAAGCTCCGCGGTGAGCTCGAGAAGCAGGAACAGGTCGTCGTCGTCCAGCGCGATCGCGTGGAGAAGCTCCGCAAGGACCTCGATATTTCCGGCGTCGACCTGAACCAGCGCTACTCCGACATGGAGATCGAGCGCCTGCGCCAGATGCAGAACTCCCTCATCGCGCTCCGCGTCGACGCCATCGGCCGCAAGACCCGCTGGGAGCGCTTCAAGACCATCCCCGTCGCGGAGCGGCGCAACCTGGTCAACTCCGAGCTCATTGCCGACGCGAATATACAGAATCTCCTCCAGGCCTTTCTCGTCGCCGACCAGAACCTCACGCGCCTCAAAGGCCGTCTGGGCGAGGCGCACCCCGACCTCATTGCCGCCGTCGATGCCTGCGCCAAGATCGAGGAGCAACTCGACCGCCAACTCGCCGGCTACGAGACCTCACTCGAAATGGCCTTCAAGGAGTCTGAGGCGCGCGTGATCGAGCTCGAGCGCCAGCTCGCGCAAGCCAAGGTCGATCAAATTCTCTCCGCTCGCGAACGGATGCGCCCCTTCGAGGAAGCCGCCACCAAGCTCGACGACGAGCAGCGCCTGCTCACGACGCTCAAGCTCACGCTGCGCCAGCGCGAAATCGATTTCCAGGTGCCGAAGAAGACGATCGAGATCCTCAACGTCGCCGAAGCGCCGCGCTTCCCTTCCAAGCCCAACTGGACCCTGAATCTCCTCTTCGCCGCCGTGTTTGGCCTGATCCTCGGGGTCGGTGCGGCGGTGCTCGTCGAATACTTCGACACGAGCTTCCGCAACGTTGCCGACGTCGAATCGAAGTTGAGCCTGCCCGTGTTGGGCGTGATACCGTTCCAGCGCTCGCCGGCAGAGAAACACGATGCCGGCTCGCCCGAGGGCGAACCGTTCCGCGTGCTGCAAACGAACCTGAACCTTGCGCTCCGTGCCGGTCAGCCGGTGGCGCTCAGTATTTTCTCGGCCGGACCGGGCGAGGGCAAATCCACCACGCTCCGGCAGCTCGCGCTCACGATGACGACCGCGGGGGAGAAGGTGTTGTTGGTCGATTCCGATGTCCGTCGCCCCACGCAACACCGTCTGGCCGAACTCCCGCGTGATCCCGGTCTGACGGACATACTGCTCAACAAAATCGCCTGGACCGACTGCGTGCGGCACGACGACTCCGGCCTCGACCTGATCACCGCCGGCACCGCCGCCAACGTGACACTCAGCCTGCTTTACGCCAACAAGCTCCGCGAACTCGTCGCGGAATTCAAAGGCCGCTACGACAGGATTCTTTTCGATTCACCGCCGATCATCGGCGTGAGCGACGCCTCCGTGCTCGCGAGCATCGCGGACGGCACGGTCTTGCTCATCCAGCACCGCCGCAATCCCGCGAGCATGGTGCAACGCGCGAAACAAATCATCGACAGCGTAAAGGCGCCCGTCATCGGCGTCGTGCTTAACCAAGTCCCGCACGGCACCGGCGAGGACTACGGCTACTACACGGCGAATTACTCGTATTACTCCCACGACACGGAGCCGAAGCAGTCCCGGCGCAAGGGCGACCGTGAACCGGAGATGCTCGATCTCTCCGAGAGGAAGGATCGGCGCCCGCACGCGTGACCGTGTTCCTGCGACACGCATTTCGCCTGCTGGTGATCGGTGCTGTGCTCGCCGGTGCGGCCGGCGCGGCGGAAATACGCGTCGCCGGTTCCGATCTGCTCGGTCCGGCCTTCGTCGCGGCGGTGGAGAAATTTGGCCGCGAGAATGGCGTGACCGTCACGCCGTTGCTGGGCGGCACGCGGCCCGGACTCGATCGCTTGCGCTCCAGCGACGTCGATATCGGGTTGTTCGCGCTCCCACCCGGTGAAACGCCGCCGGGCGAACCGCTCCTGACGCGCGTGATCGCCTACCAGCCCGTCGTGCTGGTGGTGCCCGACAAACTGCCGGTCACCCAACTCACGCTGGCCCAGGTGCGCGGGATTTGTGCCGCCACCGGCGCCGAGAACTTCACGCAGTGGGGCGAACTCGGCCTCACCGGGGAATGGCGCACGCGCACGATCGCCATCCAGGCGATTGAGCCGCGCGCTGCGCTCACGCTCCCACTGTTTCGGCGCCTGGTGTTGAACAACGCCGACCTGAAGCCTCTCGCGAGCATCACCACGCTTGAGCGTGTGCTGGACGGCGTGCGGAACTCCGATAACGGCATCGGTCTCGTGCCCGTGGTGCCGGACGCGAATGGCGGGCTGCGCGCCGTGGCGCTCGCTCCGAGCGTGCGCGAGTCCGCCCACCTGCCGACTCCTGAAAACCTCCACGACGGCAGTTACCCGCTGCGCCTGCCGCTGTATGTGAGCTTCCGCCGCGAGGCCGCACCGCGATTGCAGTTGTTCCTGCGCTTTCTTCTCAGCGACGAGTGCGCCGAGGCGCTTGCGCCGGCCCATTTCGTCGCGCTGCCGATCGACGCGCGCAACCGGTTGGTCTTCGAGTTGGAAGAGTTCAACTGAGCGCGCGCGCCCGGGGCGCTGGTCAGGAACAGGGCTTGTCAGGGCCGGGGCGGCGGCTTTCACTGGCCGGCTAAATTTCTCCCATGGCCTCGATCACCAAGAGCTACGAACCGCGCGACGTCGAAAAGAAGTGGTATGCCGCCTGGCAATCCGCCGATGCCTTCGCGGGCCGGGTCAATCCCGCCAAGCCGGCTTACTCGATCGTCATCCCGCCGCCGAACGTCACCGGCGTGCTCACGATGGGCCACGTGTTGAACAACACGATTCAGGACATCCTGATTCGCCGCGCGCGCCTCGAGGGCAAAGAGGCGATGTGGCTCCCGGGAACCGATCACGCCGGCATCGCCACGCAGACCGTCGTCGAGCGCGAGCTGCGCAAACAGAAGGTCCATCGTCGCGATCTCGGGCGCGAGAAGTTCCTCGAGAAGGTCTGGTCCTGGCGCGAGGAAAAGGGCGGCATCATCCTCAAGCAGCTGCAGGCGCTCGGCGCCTCCTGCGATTGGAGCCGCACACAGTTCACGATGGACCCGCACTACTCGCAGGCGGTGCTCAACGTGTTTGTCGACCTGTTCGCGAAGGGCCACATCTACCGCGGCAAGCGCATGGTGAATTGGTGCCCGGTGTCGCTCACCGCCCTCTCCGACGAGGAAGTCGTCATGAAACCCGCGAAGGGTTTCCTCTATCAAGTGCGCTACGAGCGCGTGGACGCACCGGGTGAATTCATCACCGTCAAGACGACGCGCCCCGAAACGATTCCCGGCGACGTGGCTATCGCCGTGCACCCTGACGATCCGCGCTATGCCGGCTGGATTGGCAAAAAAGTGCGCCGTCCGCTCGGGCCGATCGCCGAGATCCCGATCATCGCCGACAGCGCCGTCGACAAGGAGTTCGGTTCCGGCGCGCTGAAGATCACGCCGGCGCACGACAAAGTGGATTTCGAGATCGGCCAGCGCCACAAGCTCCCGCCGATCGACGTGCTCAATGCCGACGGCACGCTCAACGAGCTCGCCGGCCCCGAACTCGCGGGCATGGACCGTTTCGCGGGCCGCAAGAAAGCCGCGGAAATCCTGAAGGAGCGTGGCGCGCTCGTGAAGGAGGAGCCTTACGAGAACAACGTCGGCTATTCCGAACGCGCCGACGTGCCGATCGAGCCGCGCCTCACGTGGCAGTGGTGGCTTAAGTATCCGCGCGTCGAGGAGGCCAAGGCCGCCGTGCGCGACGGACACATCAAGTTCCACCCGGAACGCTGGTCGAAGGTTTACCTGCACTGGCTCGAAAACATCCAGGACTGGTGCATCAGCCGCCAACTCTGGTGGGGCCACCGCATTCCGGTTTGGTATCGCAAGGGCCTCGACAAGGAGAAGCTCATCGAAGCCGACCTGCGCGACCCCACGAAAGTCCACGTCTCGCTCGCCGGCCCCGCCGATCCGGAAAACTGGGTGCAGGAAGACGACGTGCTCGATACGTGGGCGTCGTCTTGGCTCTGGCCGTTCGCGACGCTCGGCTGGCCCGACAAGGACGCGATGGCCAAGGGCGGCTACGAGTATTTCTACCCGACGAGCACGCTCGTGACCGGTCCGGACATCATCTTCTTCTGGGTCGCGCGCATGATCATGGCCGGCCTCGAATACACGCACGAAGGCCAGCCGCTCGAAAAGCGAATCCCGTTCAAGGACGTCTATTTCACCGGCATCATCCGCGACCAGCAGGGCCGCAAGATGTCGAAGTCGCTCGGCAATTCGCCCGATCCGCTCGACCTGATCGCCAGCTACGGCGCGGACGGCCTGCGCTTCGGCATCATCTCGATCGCGCCGCAAGGCCAGGACATCCGTTTCCAGGAAGACCGCATCGAGAGCGGCAAGAATTTCTGCAACAAGCTCTGGAACGCCTGCCGCTTCCGCCAGATGAGCGGCGAGATGGCCGACAATTCCTCGCTCGCCGCCGTGCTCGCGCGACTCGAGCCCGCGAAGTTCGACGCCGACGACCACGCCATTGTCGATCGCCTGCTCGCCACCACGCGCGCGGTCGATCAGGCATTCGCGGCCTTCGAGTTCAGCAACGCCGTGCAGACGCTCTACGGATTTTTCTGGAACGACTTCTGCGACTGGTATGTCGAGGTCTCGAAGGCGAAGCTCCAGGAGCCGTCCACGAAGGCCAACTGCCTCGCCATCCAGGACCTCGTGCTGCGCCAGACGCTGCTGCTGCTGCACCCGTTCACGCCGTTCATCACGGAGGAACTCTGGCACTTGCTCGGCTACGGTGCGGACAACGCGTTCCTCATGCGCGATGTGCGCATCGAAACGGGCGCGGCGCTCGAAGCCGAACTCGCCACGCGCGGCGTGCGCGTCGATTCCGCCGCCGCGGCCGAAGTCGGTCGGTTGAAGGACGTCACTTCGCAGCTTCGCGCCTTCAAGGCCGACAACGGCGAAGCTGCGAAAAAGGATTCCGAGTTCGTCGTCGAAACCGCCGACGCGCAGTGGAGCGTGATCGAAACGAACATGGCCAAGCTGAAACGCATGCTTGGTGCCGCTACGGTCACGCGCGGCAAGCTCTCGCCGAACGCGCCCGCGAGCGTCACCGCTTACGGCACGTGGAATCTCATCCGCAAGGTCGGCTCCGGTGACGCCGCCGCCGAGAAGGCGCGCCTCACGAAAGAAGCCGAGACGCTCACCAAGCACATCGCCGGCACCGAAGCGCGCCTCAGCAACGAAGCGTTCGTCTCGAAGGCGCCGCCCGCGGTGCTCGAAGGCGCGCGCAAGCAACTCGCCGACCTCAAGGCCAAGAAGGCCGAAGTCGAGCGTCTGCTTGCCGCGCTCGGCTGAGCGAAGCGTCGCGCAGGCTTGCCGTGCGGATCGCGCTCGGCAGGCTCGCGGCATGAGCTTGCTTACCCCGCGAATCCTCCTTGGCGGCGCGCTCGCGCTTGGCCTGCTGTTCCCTCGCTTGGTCGCTGCGGACGCCTCTGGTCCGCGCTACTACGCCATGCCGTCCACCGGTGGCGTTCCGCTGCCGTTTTCGGAAGCGGTTCAACTCGGCGAGACGCTCTACGTTTCCGGCCAGGTCGGCAACGCGCCCGGCACGTTCACGCTGGTGCCCGGTGGGATCGACGCGGAGGCGCGGCAGGTCATGGAGAACCTGAAGTCGATCCTGGAGCGCCACGGCAGCTCGCTCGACCGCGTGATGAAGTGCACCGTTTTCCTCGCCGACATCAAGGACTGGCCGGCGTTTAACGCCGTCTATCGGACCTACTTCAAGACGAACCTCCCCGCGCGCAGCGCGCTCGCCGCGAGTGGGCTGGCATTGGGCGCGAAGGTCGAAGTCGAATGCATCGCCTGGGCTCCGCCAGCGAAACATTGAGCGTTCGGCCAGGGCGGATCGATGCTCGCCGTCACGATTTGCTGATATAGCGACTCGATCGTCGTAGACCTCGACTGCCGGGCGCAGAGCATCGCGGCGGCGGTGCTGGTTTCCGCCCCAGGTGCGCGGCGCGGCCGGACAGGCGGACGCTCGCGCTACGCGATCGTAGGAAACTCCGCGAAGAACGTGGCGCTTTGGCCCGGGGTTGACTCGACGTCAAGCGGGCCGCCGTGGGCGACGACGAGGTCGCGGGCGAGCGCGAGGCCGAGGCCGGACGACGACTCGCCGCCGGTCGGGGGCGCAGCTGCATTCACGGATGCCGTGTGTCGATTGGCTGCAAAGGCTTGCGATCAAATCGGTATAGCCTGCCGGATCGAACGTATACGCACGGTTGTTGTCGTCGAAAAACGACAGGCTCTTGGACCAGAAATTGTTTAATATATCGGGACACACTCGGACCACCACCCGTCACCATGCTCACTCCCACGCGTATTGTCGCGCGGAGCCTCATTGGCCTCGCGCTTTTGTCTGCCCTCGTCGGTCACGCCCAGACCTTGACCACCTCCAACCTGGCGCAGAGCCGGGTCGATCCAGATTACGTCTTCCGGAGAAACGGTTTCTTCGGAGAGGAAATCTTTTCTTACGGTTCCGCGTTCACCACGGGCAACCTGAGTTCAACGCTCGCGAGCATCTCCATCGCGCTCGCTGCCGGTTCCTCCGGCTCCGGCTTCACGGTCACGGTGAATCAATTCGCCCCGGGCGGCCCCGGCGCGGTTTTGGAAACGTTGAGTGGCCTGAGTAATCCGAGCTCAGCGGGCACCTTTTCCTACACCAGCAGTGGGCTGGTCCTCGACGCCAACTCCACTTACGCGATCGTGGTCTCGGTCTCGGCGCCTTCCTACGGCAGCTTCAATGTCCATCGCACCGTCTCGAACGGCGACACCGGGAGCGCGGGCTGGTCGGTCTATGACACCGGCTACCAATACTACGACGGCGAGTGGCATGCCGACCCTGCCAAGGTTGTCTCCAGTGTCACGGCTTCGGCGGTGCCGGAACCGAGCACGTGGGCAGCCATCGTCGGAGCGTGCGCTCTGGGGGCGACCGTGCTCATGCGACGCCAGCGTCGCTGCGCCTGATCTGCGAAGCGGTCTTACACCCATCGTATCGATTCTTTCTGGCCAGGCCATGCGCCTGGCCAGTTTTATTTGGTCACAGCGTGAAGGGGAACCGGTATTCGCCGCTCAGCTCGGGGCCCCTGGAAAATCCGCGTAGAAGGTCGCGCCTCGACCCGGCTCCGACTCGACGTCGAGCGTGCCACCGTGGGCGAGGACGAGGTCGCGTGCGAGCGCGAGGCCCAGACCGGACGACGACTCGCCGCCGGTCGGCGCGGCGCTGAGGCGGCGGAAGCGTTGGAAGAGTCCCGCACGATCTTCGGCAGTGAGGCCCGGGCCTTCGTCGCGCACTTCGAAGCGCACACTGCCGCTGGCGCCGCGACGGACGGTGAGACGGGTCGTGGTGTTGGGCGGGGAAAATTTCAAGGCGTTGCTGACGAGATTTTCGAGCACTTGGCGGAGCCGCGCAGCGTCACCTTCGATGCGCGTGCTTCCGCTGACCGTTTCGGCCACGACTTCAATGCGCTGGCTTTTTCGCGCGGCGCGGTCGGCGAAAACGGCGGCAACGTCGTCGGCCAGCTCCGCGAGGTCGAGGGTCTCGCGCTGGAGTTCGAGGCGGCCGGATTCTGCGGCGGAGCTGTCGAGGAGATCTTGCACGAGTCCGAGCATGCGCTGGCTCTCGGTGCGCAGGGTGCGCGCGCGTTCGGCAACGGCGGGGCGATCCTCATTCTCCTCGGCCAGCATCTCGGCGGTCATCATCGTGCCGACGAGCGGGGCTTTGAGGTCGTGGGAGGCGAGGTCGAGGAGTTTGGATTTCAGCGCGGCGGCTTCCTCGGCGGCGTCGCGGGCGCGGCGGGTTTCTTCGAGGACGCGGCGTTCGGCGCGCGCGATGGCGCGTTGACGGCTGATGATCGCGATCGCGGCGATGGCGCCGAACACGAGCAGGCCGGCGAGTCCGATCCGCTCGAAGCGGGTGCGGCGCAGCTCGGCATCCTTGAGCGCGAGGTCCGCGTCTTTCTTTTGCTGCGCGACGTTAAGCTCGGCGATTTGGCGTGAGCGTTTCTCGGCATCGAAGCGCTCGCGCAGTTCGGCGATCGTCTTGGCGGTGTTCTCTCCGGCGACGGTGTCGTTCTCTGTTTGGGCCTTGCGCTGGTATTCGAGGGCGGTGCGGTAATCGCCGGTCGCGGCGTAGGCTTCGCTGAAGGCGCCGTAGAGATTGCCGAGGATCTCGTGGCTGCCGACTTTCTCGGCGAGCGGCGCGGCGAGGCGGAGCTGGGCGAGCGCTTCCTCGCCGCGACCGAGGCGCGCAAGAGTCGAGGCGACCGAGAGACGAGCGGAGGCGATGTGGCGGGGCACGCCGAGTTGGAGACGGAGGGCGAGGGCCTGTTCGAAGAACGGCAGCGCGGCGGCGTGATTCTTGGCGGTGTTTTCGAGTGCGCCGAGATTGATCAAGGCGTTGGCCATGCTGCGGCGGTTGTTCGCGGCGGTGTGCACGCGGAGGTTTTCCAGCAGGAGCGGACGGGCTTCGTCGAAGCGCTGTTGATCGTAGAGGAGAATGGCGAGGTTGTTGCGTATCTGGAGCCGGAGGTCGTCGAAGTTGTTTTTCTCGGCGAGGGCCAGCGCGGTGCGATAGAGTTGTTCGGATTGGTCGAAGAGTTTCTGGTGGCGCGCGACGATGCCTCGACTGTTGAGCACGCGGATGAACAGGGACGTATCCTTGAGCTCTTCGGCGGTGCGTTGCGCGTCGAGGTAGCAGGCCTCGGCGGCGGTGTAGTCGCCGCGATTCCAATAGATTTGGCCCGACTCGTAGACGAGCGCGGCGTGCGCCAGGCGGTCCGCGGGCGTGGGGTCGAGCGGAAGGGCAAGGCCGGCGTCGGTCACTTGGCGGGCTTCGCCAAAGTTGCTGTTTCGGCGGAGCGATTCGCTGAGCTGGGCGCGGGCGCGGAGCTCGTCGGCGCGGTTTGGACTCTGTAACGCGAGCGCCAGCGCTTCACGTGCGACGGGAATGGCGCGGGCGGGCTCGTTGGCGTCGAAGGCGCGGGCTTGGCGGATCAGCGCGTCGAGCCGCTGGGCGACAGATTCATCTGCGGGTTGGGCCAACGCGATCGAGGACCAGCCGAGGGCGAGTAGCAGGCAACGACGGATCGGGGTGAGCATGGCACCGGAGGTTGGGGCAGCAGAATTTATAAGAAAAGCGTTGATCGAGCTTATTCCGCACCGGACTGTATTGTGTCGATGTCGGAAACCAACGGCCCCCTGATATTGCTCGCGGATGATCACGTGTTGATCCGCGATGCGCTGGCGTCGGTCATCTTGCGGCGAGTGCCGGGCGCACGGTGCGAATGCACCGACACGGCGGCGGAGACCATCAAGGCGGTGACGCGGGCGGAGTGGAGCTTGCTGGTGCTCGATCTCGGACTGCCGGGAGGGCGCGAGTTCGAAGCGCTGCGGCAGGTGCGTGCGCTGCGTCCGTCGTTGCCGATCCTCGTGTATTCGATGTTCCCGGAGCAGAAGATGGGGGTCGCCGCGATCGAGGCGGGGGCCGACGGCTATTTGTGCAAGACGGCGGATCGCGAGACGGTGGCGAAAGCGGTGGCGGAGACGCTGGCCGGCGATGGCTATCGGAGTGAGCGATTGCGGCGGTTGCTCACCCAACGGGCGAGCGGGCGGGCGCGTGGTGATGTGGCGCTGTCGCCGCGCGAGTTGGAAGTATTGATCGAGTTGGGGCGCGGTCGTTCGAACAAGGAAATCGCGGCGGGCCTCGCTATCAGCGTCACCTCCGTCGGCACGTATCGCACGCGCATCATGGACAAGCTCGGCGTGAGCACGACCGCGGATCTGTTGCGCCACGTTATCGAGCACCGCTTGACGCGCGAGTAGGGGGGCCGTTTCGCGCTCACGGGCGCGGGCGAATCGTGTCGCGCCGGGTTTGCGCGCGTGTCGTCGGAAAACGACAGGACGCCGCGCAGATAGGGTGATAACCTGTGAGCGCAGTCAGGAAGAACGGGCCGGGCCACCGCGCTCTCGGGCTGCGCTTTTTCTTTTTTCTATGGCGCTCTCCACTGCACCTCTTCGTTCACTGTTTTCGTCGCGGCCGTTGCGTTCGCGCTGGTTGGCCTTGGCGCTGTTCGCGGCGCTGGTCGTGATTACCGTTCCCGCATCCGCCCAGGTGCCGGGGCTCCTGAACTACCAAGGCAAGGTTTCGGTGTCGGGCGTGCCGTTCAGCGGCAACGGTCGTTTCAAGTTCGCGCTCGTCGACGGCGCGGGCGCGACGACGTATTGGAGCAACGACGGCACGAGCGCCGCCGGGAGCGAGCCGAGCGCCGCCGTGACCCTGACGGTCGTGCGCGGAATCTACGCGGTGCAACTCGGGGACACGACGCTGCCGAACATGGCGACGCCGGTGCCGATGGGCGCCTTTGCCAACGGCGACGTGCGTCTGCGCGTCTGGTTTGACGACGGTGTGCACGGTTTCCAACTGCTCTCGCCCGACCAACGCCTCGCTTCGGTCGGCTATGCGATGTCGGCCGCCACTCTGAGCGAGAGCGGCCTCGCCAAAGTCGAGGAATCCGCCTCGGCCGCCGCGAAAAGCGCCGTGGCCGAAGCCGTCGCGGCGGCGGTGGACCAAACTGCGCAGGCCAAGACCGCACAGGCTGCCGCCGAGAAGGCCCTCGCGACCGCTCAAGCGGCCGACACGGCGTCGCAGTTGCAGGCGGCGAACACGCAGGTGGCGCAGTTGCAGCAGACGGTGAGCGACCTGACGGCCAAGCTGGCAGACACGCAGAAGACGCTGCAGGCGCAGATCGCGGATTTGAACAACAAGGTGGACTCGCTGACGAAGGACGGCGCGGCGAAGGATGCGACGATCACGGATCTGAACAATCAGCTGGCGACTTCCGTGGCGATGGTGGCGGCGAAAGATACCCAGATCTCCGACCTGAACGCGCAGATTGTGAAACTGCAGTCTGAGATCGACGATCTCAAGGCGCAGCTCGCGAACCCGGGCCCGTAATGCGGTCCGATCACGAGTCCCGAGGCAGAACGATGAACCAAGGTATTCTCATCCTTTTCCGGCCGAGCCGGCGCGTGTGGGCGCTGGTCGGTTGTTGCGCGGCGATGGCAGTCGCGTCGCTCGCGGCTTCCCGGACGAGCGCGGATTACCGCATCGCGGCGGAGATCCTGCCGTCGGTCGGCGGCGTGGCGCGCAGCGCGGATTACGCCCTGCAGGCGGCGGGCGGACCGGGCGGGAGCGGGTCCTCTCCGGACTACGCGGTTGCGAACGGATTCTTCGTGCCGTCGTCGCCGGAGCTGGCGATCGAGGTTGCGGGCGCGCCCCTCGCCAACGGCACCGGGCGCCTCGATTTCGGCGCGGTGAAGCTCGGGGCGCAGAGCGATGCGCAGGTGCTCACGTTGCGCAATATCGGCGACGACGATCTCGAACTCACCGGCATCGGTGTCGTCGGCGAGCACGAGGTGGATTTCCCTGTCGCCACGCAGAGTGCTTCCGTCGTCGCGCCGGGAGCGTCGACCACGGTTGCGGTCACGTTCAAACCCACGGCGAAAGGGCCGCGCCGCGCGAGTGTGTTCGTGCGGAGCAACGACGCCTACGCGGCGCTTTTCACGGCCGAGTTGCTCGGCGAGGGCGCGGGCATCGCGTTCCAAGACTGGCAATCGAGCCATTTCACGACCGAAGAAATCGCCGATGCGACTATCAGCGGCCCGCAGGCCGATCCGGATGGCGATGGCGTGGCCAATTTTCTCGAGTATGCCTTCGGCCTCGATCCGATGACGCCCGCGCGTGAGGGCTTGCCCGTGTTGAACACGGCTCGGATCGACGGCGCCGATTATTTGTCGCTCTCGTTCAGTCGGCTCAAGACATCCGACGATCTGACCTACGTGGTCGAGGTCTCCAGCGATTTGGCAAGATGGAGTCCGCTCGGCGCGACAGTGCAAACCGTCGTGGATCGCGGCGAACGCGAGATCGTGACCGTGCGTGACAGCGTGCCTGTGGGCTCCGTCGCACAGCGGTTCTTGCGCGTGAGGGTGGTGGCACCATGAGCGCGTTTCGTCTGCAGCCCATTTTTCGGTCGATGGTCGCTTGGGGCGCGCTGTTTGCGGTTTCCCTCGTGCGGGCAGAAATCACCGCCGCGACTTCCCCCGTGGGGTTCGTGGCGTTGTCGGCGCCGGGCAACTCCGACACCATCCTTTCCGCTCCGCTCGCGCGCCCCGCGGCGCATGTCGACACCGTGGCGGCCGTGGACGGCAGCACGGTGTTGCTGGCGGGGTTGCCCGGTTGGACGGCGACGCAATTCGTTCGCGGCGCCGGTCAGCCGGATACGTTTTATCTCGCGTTCAACAGCGGCGCGAAAGCCGGACAACACTACACGATCACCGCGAATGCGGCCGACACCGTCACCGTCGATCTCGCGGGCGACACGTTCGCGGACGTGCGAGTGGGTGACTCGGTCCGAATCGTGCCTTACTGGACGTTCGGCACGCTGTTCCCCAACGGCGCGGGCGTTACCGGCACCCCTTCGCACGGCGTGCGGCCGACGGAGATTCTGATGCTCGATCACGCCGCGGTGGGCACGAATCTCTCTCCGCGCGCGACCTACTACTACTACACGGGGACCACGCCCGGGTGGCGGCGGGTCGGTGCGGGGCTCGCGACGTTGTGCGACAATGACATCATCCCGTCGGATGCGTATTTCATTTTCCGCCAGAACACGGCCACGAACCAGGCGCCGGTCGTGATGGGCAGCGTGCCCGATGCGCCGATCGGCACGATCGTGTCGACGCTCGCGGCCAACCAGGCGCAAGACAACTTTGTCGCCTACGGCGTGCCGGTGCCGCTCACGCTGGCGCAGTTGAACCTCGTGCAGAGCCGCGCGTTCGCCGGCAGCGCTTCGCACGGTGTGCGGCGCGACGAACTCTACGTCTTCGACAACGCCGCGGTCGCGCACAACAAAGCGCCGGTCGCCACGTATTACTATTTCACCGGCGCGAACCCCGGTTGGCGCCGCGTTGGCGGTGGCATCAATACCGTCCGCGATCAAGACATCGTTCTCCGGCCCGGCGCCGGCTTCATCGTCCGGAAAGCCGCGACATCGGTGCCGCAGAGTTTTCCGGTCAGCTTCACTCCCTCCTATCAGTAACTTCTCGTGAAACGAATCCTCCTCACCTGTGCGTTCCTCCTCTCGGCGGGCGCGGCTTTTCCGATCACCTTCAATATTGGCCTCGACGGCGTGCGCGATGCCAACGGTCTGTATGTGCCGATGTCGACGCTGGCGCTGGTGGTGGTCGACACCGGGGGCAATGGTTTCGGTTCGAACGTCCAGTCGGGAGGCTCAGCGGCCATCGGCGCGACGTTTGGCGGAGCGGACGACTTGATCGTGTGGCGCGGCGATTTCAGCGGCGGCGGCGCGGGGGCATTCTTCGATGCGGTCAGTTTCACGAGTGCGACGGCAAGCGTGCCCGCCAACCGCGCGATGCAGTTCGTCTGGCTCCCGACCTTGACGATTTCCTCATGGCAGATCGCGGGTGGAGCGGCCTACGGCACCTACACTTCGCTCGACGCCACCCAGTTCGGCAGCACTGCGACCTGGACGACGGGCGCTTCTGACTTTGCGGTCCAGACCCTCAATGCCTTCACCGATAACAACACGGGACTCATTGCCGACAATGTGGGCTTCCCAGTGCGGCTGGCGGACAGCGTGCTCACCGCGAGCGCGTCAGTCGTGCCGGAGCCGGCGACGTATGCGGCCTGTTTCGGCGCGTGCGCACTGGGCTTGGTGGCGCTCATTCGGCGTCGGCGCCAGCGGGCCTGAGCAGAGCGGCGGAAACAGCGTCATCCAGCGCGCGTTCGCGGCCTCGCGATCCCCGGCCGCGCGCGCGCTTGCCTGAGCACGGGGAATCGCTCTAGCTCCTCGTTCCCGCATGAAAAAGGCTCTTATCACCGGCATCACCGGCCAGGACGGTTCGTATCTCGCTGAATTTCTCCTGGCGAAAGGCTACGAAGTGCACGGCGTCATCCGTCGCGCTTCGACCTTCAACACGAGCCGCATCGACCACCTTTACCGCGACCCGCACATCAATGGCGTGCGCCTGTTCCTGCACTACGGCGACCTGGCTGACTCGGTGCAGATGGTGAAACTGCTCTACAACCTCCAGCCGGACGAAATCTACAACCTCGCCGCGCAGTCGCACGTGCGGGTGTCGTTTGACATTCCGGAATACACCGGTGACGTCACGGGCGTCGGTGCCGTGCGCATCCTCGAGGCGATCCGCGAGGCGGGTCTCGTGAAGAAGTGCCGCTATTATCAGGCGTCGTCTTCGGAGATGTTCGGCAAGGTGCAGGAAGTGCCGCAGGTGGAGACCACGCCGTTCTGGCCGCGCTCGCCCTATGGTTGCGCCAAGATGTATGCGCACTGGCTGACGGTGAATTACCGCGAGAGCTACAACCTGCACGCCTCGTCAGGCATCCTCTTCAACCACGAGAGCCCGCGCCGCGGCGAGACGTTCGTGACGCGCAAGATCACCCGCGCCGCCACGCGCATCAAGCTGGGCCTCCAGGATTCGCTCTACATGGGCAATCTCGATGCCAAGCGCGATTGGGGCTACGCGAAGGAATACGTCGAGATGATGTGGGTCATGCTCCAGCAGGATCAGCCGGACGATTACGTCGTGGCCACGAACGAGACGCACACGGTGAAGGAGTTCATCGAGGAAACGTTCGGCCTGCTCGATCTCGACTGGCAGCAATACGTCAAATACGACGCGCGCTACGAGCGCCCCGCCGAGGTCGATTTGCTCATCGGCAATCCGGTCAAGGCCAAGCAGCAGCTCGGGTGGGAACCGAAGGTGCGTTTCAAGGAGTTGGTGAAAATCATGACTGAGGCCGATCTCGAACTCGCGAAGCGCGAAGCCCAAATCGCCGCGCTGCCCGAGCCGTCGAAAGCGCCGTTCGCCTAAGACTTGTTGCCCACGAAACACACGAATGGACACGAAAACGTCCGGGCATGATTTGGCTTTCGTGTCGTTTCGTGTGTTTCGTGGGCCAACTCTGAATCCGAAATGAAGCTCTTCATCGCAGGTCACCAAGGCATGGTCGGCGCCGCGCTCGTGCGACGTTTCGAGCGCGAGCCGGGTGTGTCTCTCGCGCTGCGTTCGCGCCGCGAGGGTCTCGATCTGACCAACCAGGCCGCCGTGAACGCGTTCTACGCCGCCGAGAAGCCCGACGTCGCGATCATCGCGGCCGCGAAAGTCGGCGGCATTCACGCCAACAACACCTTTCCGGCCGAGTTTCTCTACGAGAATCTCGCCATTGCGGCCAATTGCATCCACGGCGCCTACGCCGCCGGCGTGAAACGCGTGCTCTTCCTCGGCAGCTCGTGCATCTACCCGAAACACGCGCCGCAACCGATGCCGGAGGACTGCCTGCTGACCAGTCCGCTCGAGCCGACGAACGAGGCCTACGCCATCGCCAAGATCGCCGGCCTCAAGCTCGCGCAATACTACCGCAAGCAATACGGCGTGCTTTATCACTCCGCGATGCCGACCAACCTCTACGGCCCGGCCGACAATTACCATTTGCAGAACTCACACGTGCTGCCGGCGCTGATCCGCAAGTTCCATGAGGCGAAGGAAGCCGGCCGCGCCGAAGTCGTCGCCTGGGGCACCGGTTCGCCGAAGCGTGAATTTCTCCATGTGGACGATCTTGCCGACGCCTGCGCCTTTCTCCTCCGCCAGGACAATCCGCCCGAATGGATCAACGTCGGCACTGGCACGGACGTCACCATCAAGGAACTTACGGAGATCGTTGCGGACGTGACGGGATTTCAGGGGCGCATCGTGTGGGACACCTCGAAACCGGACGGCACGCCCCGCAAGCTCATGGATGTCGCGCGCCTTACCGCTCTCGGCTGGCGGGCGCGTCTCGGCCTCCGGGAAGGTGTCGCGCAAACTTACGCCTCCTTCCTCGCGGAAAAGGCGGCCGGCACGCTGCGCGGGTGAGTCGCGGGCGGGCGCTCAAGTTGCCCGCGGAATGTGACGATTGAGGGCCGTATCCACGGTCCCATGTCCGATCCGCCACCCGGAGCGGTTGATGCCGCTCTGCCCTCCGCCGACGCCTCCCGTTCGGCCGTAGAGCCATTGCCCGAACGCGATGGCGGCGGAAGCGTGCTCGCTCCCGGCCGGCGGTGGCGGAATTTCCAGGTGCAAAGTGCGTTCGGGGCCGGGTTTCTCGCGACTGACGCGACTGCGATGGAGGACGTGGTGTTGCACGCGCGTCCGATCGATGAGTCCGTCGGCATGCGGCGGGAGGCGTGGCAGCGGCTGGCGCAGCTGGGTTCAGATGGGCTGGTGCCGTTGATCGAAGCACACGAGGAAAACGGCTGGCGCTTCGAAGTGACCGCGATTCCGCAGGGCGTGCCGCTACGCGAGTGGATGGCTGCGCACCGGATGGGACTCCCGGAAATCGAGACACTGGTGCGGCAGCTGGCGGTCCAACTGGAAACGCTGCACGAAAACGGGGTCGTGCACCTGCGTGTCCAACCTTCCTCGGTGTTCATCGTGGACGACGGCCAGGGTTGGCAGGTGAAGCTGGGTGGTTTCGAGGCGGCGACACTGCACAGCCAAACCGATCTCGTGCCGATCGCGGTGAATCCCTACTACGCGCCGCCGGAGGCGGCGGGGTTGTTCCGACACAAGCCGGGCGTCGAACTTTGTGCGTGGGACT
Source organism: Candidatus Didemnitutus sp. (assembly GCA_041906465.1). GTDB lineage: Bacteria > Verrucomicrobiota > Verrucomicrobiia > Opitutales > Opitutaceae > Didemnitutus. Next base: position 184,625 of record JAYRJE010000011.1, read on the forward strand.
GGTGGGGATTGGGACGCGTGGTGCAGGAGATCATCCACGGCAATCACGTCTACGGGCTGTTGTTCGAACGCGATGTGACGAAGGAGCCACCCGAGTTGCGGGCGCGGGCGGAGACGGCGTTGCTTGATCGCGACCCCTCCGGAGTGCGGGCCGGCGCGGTGGAGTTGTTGCCTGACTCGGCGAGCGCGCGGGTGCGCGTGCTGTTGCGGGGCTTGCTGGCCAGTTCGCGTGATGGCCGCTGGCAGGGCGACCAAATCCTCCATTGGGTCCAAGGCGAAAACGTTCCCGATCGCTACGATCTGGCCCGCGATGCGCGGCTGTTTCGATGGGGGCGCCGGTCGTTTACGGTGCCGGAGGCCGCGGAGTTTTTTCTCCAGCCGGACTACGCGTTCGATGGACTGCTGCAGCTGTTTCCGTCGCGGCCCGAGGAGCCGAGCATGCGCTCGTTTCTCGCGGAGCTGCCGTCGCTGCGGTCCGAACACGAACGTGTCGAACAGATTCTCGGTTACATTGACTCGTTTGCGTGGCAGCAGCACCCGTTGTCTGCGCGCCGTGCGGCCGTGGCCGGCCTGGCGTGGCGGACGCTGGCGCCTTCCGGTTTCAGCGCGCCGCTCGCGGTGCAACGCTGGCGGCTCGATCCGCCGGGCCTGCAGGAAATGTTGGCGGATGCGCCGCCGACCGAGGCGCTCGGCTTTGCTCACGTCCTGAGCCACGGGGCGTATCGCCGGGCGGTGGAGGCCGTCGATGCAGCGGCCGGCCGCACGCTCGCGCTGCTGGCCGGTGCGGGCTTCGATGCGCTCCAGCTCGCCCTCGCGCGTGGCTGGATTGCCGAGGCGGACGAGGCCGTCCAAGCGCACCTGCTGTGGTTCGCTTTCGAGGCGGAAAAGGACCTTGCCGCCCGCCGCGATCGCCTGCGCAGCGCTTACGCGACCGTGACGGAGCCCGAACTTTCGGCGCTGCTTGCGAAGGAAAAGCCGTCGCGGGCCGAACTGGTGCTGCTGGCCTTCGCGGGAGAACGGGCGCGCGAGTTCGGTTTCGTCACTCACGCGGAATGGGGCGCCCGTCGCGCGGCGGAACTGAACGAGTTGGCGGGCCGGCTCCGCGCCGCGATTTTCTGGCAGCGCGCGGCGCGAGTCATCGCGGCGACTCCCGGCTTGTTGGGCCGCTGGCCGGCATTTGTTGCGGTTTGGGCGGCTCCGCTCGCCCTCGCGGCGGCAGGCCGCGCGTGGGTCTGGGTGGCGGTGCTGGCTGGCGTTGCGTTCGGCGCGCGCTGGGTTGCCCGGGCCGGATTGAACGCGCTGCTCCGCACGCAAGTGCCGGGCGCGGCTCCCTGGACTTGGCGCGATGGCCCGGCCCGCGCTGCTCGGGCCGCGCGCGAGGCCGTCGCGGCTCTCGACGCGTCGCAGCGTGCCAACGCCCTGGCTGACTTTGCCGTCGCCTGCGGTGAAATCCGACAACTTTCCCGCAAAGACACCGCGATCCCGGCCGCGCCGTCCCGGCTGATCGCATTTTGGATCGCCGGCGTTGCCCTGTGTGTGATTCCGGTCGGATTTTGCCTCCTGCCGTGGGTCGGGATCGATTTCGCGCCGCGCCCCGCGATGCCGGCCTTGGTGCGACAGGTAAGCATTGCGCGTCCACCGGAGACGACGGCGAGCGCCGATGGGGCGCTTTACGAAATGGTGGATGACGGCTTCGGCCGGCGTCGCCGCGGCCCGTTGCGCGCTTGGGACATCCCGTCGGCGCCGCCGCAACCCATCTCGGTGCTGCGGATCAATCCCGCCTCCGCGGCTCAACGCGCCTACGCGCGCGTCGGTGCGGAACTGCTGCTCGAGCCCTATCCGCGCAAGGATCTGAAGGTGACGCTCGCCGTGCCTGTGCCGGCCAATGGCGAATGGGCCGTCGTGCTCTACGATACCGGCGAAAGTGAACTGGCGGACCGCCGGACCTTTTTCCTGCCCGGCGCACCGCTCGAGAAACAGTGGTATTGGGTCGGCAATCGTCGCGTCGTTTACCTCGGTCCGCCTCCGCGCTTGCCGGAGCTGCTAAAAAACCTTGCGCCGCCCTGAGCTCTTTGGGCTCATGACGGCGACATGATCGCTCCCGAAACTTTCTCGCACCTCGAGCTCATCAAGAAGCGCGCCGGCTACTTGTGGAGGTTTCTTTGACGTCGAACAAAAGCAGCGCGAAATAGAGGCGATGGAGGCGCAGATGGGCGCCCCGGATTTCTGGAACAATACCGATAAAGCCCAGAAACACATCGCCAAGGTCAACGGCCTGAAAAAGACCATCGGCGGACTCGTGGCTTTCAACAAGAAGCTCGACGACGTCGCCGTCATGGTGGAACTCATCGAGTCCGCCGACGCCGCCGAACAGGAGGCTTATGCGAAGGAACTCGACACCAACGTCTCCGCGATGGTCGAGGAGCTCGATAAGCTCGAGATCGCCTCGTTCCTCACCGGCCAGTTCGACCGCAACAATGCCATCTTCTCGATCCAGTCCGGCGCCGGCGGCACCGAGTCGAACGACTGGTGCGACATGCTTTTCCGCATGTATCTGCGCTGGGCCGAGCGCCGCGGCTTCGAAGTCGAAGTGCAGGACGTGCAGATGGGCGACCAAGCCGGCATCACCAAGGCCACGCTCCTCATCAAGGGCGAGAATGCCTACGGCTACGCCAAGGCCGAGCGCGGCGTGCATCGCCTCGTGCGCATCAGCCCGTTTGACGCGAACAAGCGACGCCACACGTCGTTCTGCGCCGTCGACGTCGTGGCGGAAGTCACCGACGAGATCGAGATCGAGATTCCCGACAGCGAAATCCGCGTCGACGTCTATCGCTCCTCCGGCAAGGGCGGCCAAGGCGTCAACACGACCGACTCCGCCGTGCGCCTCACGCACATCCCGACCGGCATGGTCGTGGTCTGCCAAAACGAGCGTTCGCAGATCAAGAACCGCGCCAGCGCGATGAACGTGCTCAAAGCCCGCCTCTACGAAAAGAAGCAGGACGAGCAACGCAGCGAGATGGAGAAATTCTACGGCGAAAAAGGCGAAATCGGGTGGGGCAGCCAGATCCGCAGCTACGTGCTGCAGCCTTACCAGATGGTGAAGGACCTGCGCACCGGCGTCTCGACCAGCGACACGCAAGGCGTGCTCGACGGCGATCTCGACCGCTTCGTCTACGCCTGGCTCCGCGCCGGCTGCCCGCGCCATCGCAACAAGGACATTCAGATGGACGACGAGTGAGCGGAGGACGGACGACCGAGGACAGAGGACGGAGGACTGAAACCGGAGAAACGAAAACACAGCGCCGTCCACTTTCCGCCTAACACGCACGCGCCATTTGAATATTTCCGTCCTCCGTATTCCGTCCTCCGTCTTCTGACCCATGTCCGGCCTCGACCACGCTCACATCCAGTCTTCTCTCGGCGCGCAGCCGCTCTTCGAGGCGAAGACCTGGCAGCTCTCGCCCGAGGCATGGCCGCTCACGCCGGAGCAGGTGCAGCAGCTCGAGCAGATCGGCACGGCCTGCCTGGAGTTTCACCAGGCGCTCGAAACGCTCTACACGCGGTCGGCGGCGGGCAAAAATCTCCTTCGCAACAAACCGCTGCTCGCGCCGTGGGTCGCAGACTACCTCGATCGCGGCAAACCCGCCGAACTGATCCGCCACGCGCGCGATCCGAAGAACCGCGGCGCCTTTCCCACGGTGTTGCGTCCGGATCTGTTGCTCACGGAAGACGGCTTCGCTCTCACCGAGCTCGACTCGGTGCCTGGCGGCATCGGCCTCACGGCGTTTCTGAACCGCCTCTACGCCGACGAAGCGGGCGACCGCGTGCTCGGCCACGGCGACGCGATGATCGAGAACTTCTACGCGTCACTCGCCGGCTTGCGCCCCGAGGCGCGCAATCCGCTCATCGTGATTCTCGTCAGCGAAGAGGCCGGCACGTATCGCCCCGAAATGCAGTGGCTCGCCGAGGAGCTGCAACGGCGTGGTCGTCGGGTTTACTGCCTCGCTCCGGACGACGTCTTCCCGCTTGGCGGCGAACTCTTCTTCGACATCGATGGCGCGCCCGAGAAGATCGACATCATCTACCGCTTCTTCGAGCTGTTCGACTGGGCGAACGTCCGCGTCGCCCCGCACATCCTCGAGGCGTGGAGTGCGGGCCAGGTCGCCATCGCGCCGCCGATGCGCCACTTTCAAGAGGAGAAGCTCGCGCTCGCGCTCTTCCATCATCACCTGCTGGGCGAATTCTGGGCCGAGAATCTCTCGAGGAAATCCCTCGCGACGCTTCGTTCGCTCATCCCGCAATCGTGGATCATGGACCCGGCGCCGCTGCCGCCCGGCGCCGTGCTCGATGGTCCGCGCGTGGGTGGCCGGGCGCTCAACGATTGGCGCGACCTCATCGCCGCGTCGCAAAAGGAGCGCGACCTCATCATCAAGATTTCCGGTTTCCACGAGACCGCTTGGGGCGCACGCAGCGTGGTCCTCGGCAGCGATTGCTCGCGCGAGGAATGGCAGCAAGGCGTCGAACAGGCGCTGAAGCTCGCGCCCACCAACCTCCACGTGCTGCAGGAATATCGGAAACCCAAACGCGTCGAACACACGCTCTACGTGAAGCCGGCCGGCGCCGGCGCGTTGGCGGCTCCACCCGTGGCGACGGCGCGCGCCGGCCGCCTGCGGCTGTGCCCCTACTACTTTGTCGTCGGTGGCACCGCCCGCCTCTCCGGCGCGCTCGCGACTTTCTGCCCGCCCGATAAGAAAATCATTCACGGGATGCAGGATGCAGCCTTGCTCCCGGCTAAGGTTTTCCCCTTAGCTTGAACAGTGCGCATCGTCGGTCGTATCGGGAGCATTTTTCGCCTGAGTTCGTCGCGCTATTGGCGCGTGACGGTTTTTTTGTGCGCGCTTCTGTCTGGTGCTCCCACCCTTCGTGCCGCCGACGCGCCGGTCGATATCGCGGCCATCCGCCAGCGGGCGGAGAACGGCGACGCCGAGGCGCAAAACGCGCTCGGCAACTCGCTCGCGCAGGCGCGCGATCACGCCGGGGCCGTGGCGTGGTATCAACGGGCCGCCGCCAAAGGTTTTGCGCCGGCGCAATTCAACCTCGGCCTCGCTCACGAACTCGGACGCGGTGTCGCGGCGGACGAGAAGCAGGCCTTCAGCTACTATCTCCGTGCCGCGGAGCAGGGTTTTCCTGCGGCGCAGTTCAACGTCGGCAACATGTATGCCAGCGGCCGCGGCGTTGCGAAGGACGATTTCGAGGCGAGCATCTGGTTCAAAGCGGCCGCCGAGCGCGGCCTCGTCGAGGCGCAATACAACCTCGGCCTCATCTACGAAGCCGGTCGCGGCCTGCGCAAGGACGAGGCCACGGCGGCGCGTTGGTATCAAGCCGCCGCCGAGCAGGGTTACGCCCGCGCCCAATACAACCTCGGCCTGCTCTACGAGGACGGTCGCGGAGTGAAGCAGGACGATGCCGCCGCGGTGCGCCTCTACCGCATGGCCGCATTCCAAGGCTTCGCGCCGGCGCAGAACAATCTGGGTTTGCTCTACGTGACCGGACGCGGCGGCCTTCCCGCTGACCCGGCCACCGCGTTTGCCTGGCTGACCCTCGGCACCGAAGGTGGCGCCACTTCCCAAGGCCGCGATTACGTCGCCCGCACGCTCACGGCGGAGCAGCGCACGCAATCCGAGCGCGTGCTCACAGAGTTGCGCGGCCAGCTGCGCCGCCCTGCGTCCGCACCCCAAGTGGCAGCGGCAACTGACTCGGGGGCGCCCCGGCCGCCTGCACCGACCGGAGTGTCCGAGAAAACCCTCCGCGACGATCTGGAGCGGCTTCAGTCCGCGAACAACCGCCTCGCCGAGGCCAACCAGCGCCTCACCCTGGAGAAGGCCCGCGCCGAATCCGAGAAGGCGGAGCTGGAAAAATGGGCCCAGTCGCTCGAAAAATCGCTCAACGAGCGAGGCGACTCCGCGAACAATCTGGAACGCGCTCGCGCTGAGCTGGCCGAAGTGCAACGCCGCCTCGGCGAGAGCACGGCCCAAGTGGCCAAGCTGGAGAAGGACCTCGTCACCGCCCGTGAGGAAGTTGCGGCGAAGTCCGGCAACGACCTCCGCGCGTTGCAGGATGAAATCGCGCGTCTGCGCCGTCTCGCTGGCGAAGCCAGCAGTCTCCGCGCGATCAACTCCCGCCTCGAAAACGATGTGGCGCGCCTGAAAACCGGCGCCACTTCTCCCGCGCAACTCGAACAGCTCCGTGAGCAGTTGAATACCTCGCTCGCCGCCGAGGAGAAGGCGCGGGCGGAACTCAAGACGGCCCTCGCCGAGCTGGCCTCCGCCCGCACCGCGACCGCGAACATTCCCGCGCTCCAAGCCGAGCTCGAGGCGGCGCGCACCGCGGCTAAGACCGCCGACGCCGCCGTCTCTGAACTTGGCTCGCTCCGGGAGCGGGTGCAGCAGTTGACCGACGAGAACGCGAAGCTCGCCGTCGCCGCCCAACGCAACGACGCACCGCTCGTGGCCGCGAAAAAGCAGATTGAAGATCTGCAGACCCAGCTCGCCGTCGCCGAGGCGGACCGCGCCAGCATCCGGCAGGACGCCGGCCAGCTCCGGGACGAGTTTCGCAAGACCCGCGATGCGCTCGCCGCGGCGGAACAGCAACGTCAGCAACTCCAGGCGGAACTCGCCTCGCTCCGCGAAGCCGCGCAGAGCGCGCAGGCGGCCGCCACGCAGCTTGCCAGCTTGCGGGCTGAAAACGAGCGGCTGACCGCCGCGGCGCGTGATACGCGTGAACTCGACGCCGCGCGTGTTCGTGTGGGCTCCTTGGAAAAGGAAGTGGCCGAGGCGACCGGCGCCCGCGCGCGCATCGCCGACGAACTCGCCGCGCTGAAGAAGAACCTGGCCCAAAGCGAGGCCGCCGCGGAGAATTTGCGCACCCAACTGGCGGCTGCGACTCAGGCGGCGGACGCCGCGCAGAGTGGTGCTGCCGCGGTTGTCGGACTGCGCGAGCAGCTCGCCGCCAGCGAAGCACGCGCGCTCACTGCGCAGAAGGAACTCTCCGCGCGGACGAGCGAGCTCCAGGCCCTGCAGCAGTCATTCGCCGCGGCCCGCAGCCAGGCGGAGCGTGTTCCCGCGCTCGAGCGCGACCTCGCGAGCGCCGCGCAGCAAACGCAACGCACGAGCGCGTTGGAGAAGGAACTCGCGACGGCTCGGTCTGCCCTCGCCGCCGCCGAGCAGGCCGCACAGCAGCGTGGTGCCGAGGCCGAGCAACTGCGCCAGCAGCTGACCCGGACCAGCAAGGACGAAGAGAAAAACAGTGACCTCGCGACCCGGCTCGCCGCCGCCGAGGACGCGCTCAAGCAGGTCAATACGACCTTGAGCGGCGCCCGGCTCGACCGGGAGCGGGCCGAGCGGCAGGCCGTTGCGGCCCAACGCGAGCGCGACACCGCGCGCGCGGGCGTGGAGCCGTTGCGGCAGGAGCTTGCCGCCGCTCAGGCGGCGCTGGCGAAGGCGGAGCAGACGAGTCGCGATCTCGCGGCGGAGAAACAGTCTTTGCAGGGCCAATTGACCCAAGCGCGCGCCGCCGGCGCGGACGCCACCGCCACACAGGCCAAGCTCGGCGAGACCATTGCGGCCCTCGAGAAGGCGGACGCGGCGGCGCGCGAGCTGCGGACCCAGCTCGCAACGGCGAACACGCGCGCGGAGCGCGTGCCGCAGCTGGAGCAAGAATTGGCGGCGGCGAACGAAGTTGTTGCCGGATTGAAGCAACGCTTGGATGCCGCAGCCCAAGCTTCCGGCGACGGACTGCGGGTGCAGACCGAGCGGGTGGCGCACCTCGAAACCGAACTGGATGCCGCGAAGGCCGCGCTCAAGCAGGCGGAGCAGACCGCCCGGCAGCGCGACAGTGAGCTGGGCTCGCTGCGGGAACAGATCGCCCGCGCGGCGAAGACAAACGACGCGGCGAACCTTGAAGCGCGCCTGCAGGCCGCCGAGGAGAATCTCAAGAAAACCACCACGGCGCTCAACGGCGCACGTCTGGACCACGAACGCGCCGAACGTCAGGCCGCGGCCGCCCTCCGTGAACGGGATGCCGCGCGCACGGCGGTTCAACCGTTGCAGACCGAGCTGACCGCGACCAAAGCGGCACTCGCCAAGGCCGAGCAGACGACGGATGAACTCAAAGTGGAGCAGGAGAGCTTGCGCCGCCAGTTCGCCCAAGCGAGCGCGGGTTCGGCATCCTCCTCTGCGCTTCAAGCCAAGCTCGACGAGGCGAGCGAAGCTTGGAAAAAAAGCGACGCCAGCGTCGCGGAGCTCACCGCGGAAAACGATCGCCTGGCGCGTGAACTGGCCGCGGCCCAAAAAGACGCCGCAGCCGCGGTCGCCTTGCGCCAGGAGTTGACGACGTTGCGCGCGTCCGCCGCCGGGCTCGCGAATCTCCCGGAGGAGAACGCTCGCCTGCGTCGCGAAGCCGAGCAGGTGTCGGAATTGCGGGCCACCGCGGAGCGACTCCAGCGCGAGGCGATCCAACGCGGCCGCGAACTGCAAACCGCGCAGACCCAGCTGGCGGCAGTGCAAAAGCAGCTCGACGATGCACGCGCCGCGCACGCTCGCTCGAACGACGACGAGGCGGCGGCACTCAAGCTGCGCAGCGATCTCGCCGACGCCACGCAGGCGAACGACCGCTTGCGGACCCAAGTGGCCGAGCTGACCGCGGCCAACGCGAAGCTCGAACAGGATTTCGCCAATGCGCAGAAGACCGCGGAGGCGGCCCTCGCCGCGCAGGCGCAGGCCGTGAGTGCGGCGCGCCCGGATGCGTATCAGATGGAAATCCGCACGCTGCAGGATCGCGTGAAGCAGTTGGAGGCGGTCATCGAGGATGATCGCGTCGCGGCTGCGCGGGAGATCACCACCCTGGCGGAGCAACTCCAGAAGGCGCGCGAAACCGGCAAGGCTCTCGGCGATGCCAACCGCGCTTTGCTCGCCGCCAAGCAGGCCGACGACGGGCCGAGCCGGGCGGAATTCGAGCAGGTGCAGGCGCGCGTGCGCGAACTCACCGCGGCCGGCAGCGAGCTCAAGCGTCAGAACGACCGCCTCGCCGCGGACGCCGAGAAGCTCGCCCTTGAGCGCGACGCCTTGAAGACACAGGTGGCCGAAGCGGAGAAGGCCGAAGGTTCGCACGGTGCGACGGTCGCCGAGCTGACGGAGGCCAACAGCCGGCTCCAGCAGGAAAAGGCCGATTTCAAGACGCAGATTGCGGTGCTCACGCAGAAGCTCGCCGAAGCGGAGCGGACCACCGGTGCGGACAACGCGAAGTTGACGGAGGAGAACAAAGCGCTCGACGAGCGGTTGCGAACCGTGGGAGCCCAGCTCGTGACGGCGCAACGGCAGATCGAGCAACTACGGCAGCAGCAGTCCGAGGCCGCGCAAACCGCCGCGTCGGCGCAGGCTGTGGCTGAGAAAGCGCAGGCGGATTTGGCCCAGCTGCGCGTCCGCCTGGTGGAGGCGGAGAAGGCGAGCGACTCGCAGGGGTCGTCGGTAGCCGAGTTGACCGCGGCCCACGAGAAGCTGGAGCAGGAGCGCGACGCGCTGCGGCAGCAGCTGGCCAGTGCGCAGGGCGAAGCAGCGCGGCTGGCCCAGGCCCAGAAGTCGGCCGAACAACTCCGCGCGGAAGCCGAGCGCAGTGCGTCGCAAAACGTGGACGCACTCGCGGCGCAGATGGCGCAGTTGCGGCGCGAGGTCGAGAACCTGCGGGCGACGAATCAGAGTTTGTCGGAGTCGAATCGCATCCTGGATCGCGAACGCCAGACGGCTGTCGCCCAGTTGCGACAGGAAAACAGCGCGCTCGCCGCGCGGCTGGCCCAGGCGCAGGGCACGCTTGACCAGATCGCATCGGCGGCGCGCCTCGGGACGCCGGCGTCCAGCTTGGCGTCGTCCAACCAGCCCGCGCCGGTCTCGCCTCCATCCGGGGCGGCCCCGGGTGCCGTTGGCGAAGCGCGATATCACGTCGTGACGGATGGCGATTCGCTCTCGCGGCTCAGCTTGCGCTACTACGGCACAGCGAACCGCTGGCAGGAGATCTACAACGCCAACCGCGATGCGCTCCAGGGAGCCAACGCGCTGCGCGTTGGCCAGCGATTGCGCATTCCGTGAGCGATCGTCGCGAGGCGGCGGATTTCCAGGCATTCGCCCTGGGGTAGGTTACCGCTGCGGATAACTCGTGGAAACCGCCGTGTCCGGAGCAGTGGCGCAGCGAGCGCGCCACCTACGACAGGACCGGGGCACCAGAAACGAAAAGCCCGCGCAAGCGCGCGGGCTTTCGGACTATGGAGCTGAAGAAAATCGCTGAGACGTGTCAGGCAACGGCCGACTTGGTCGGCTGCGCCTGACCGAGGAGGTGTTGGAAGAAGGAATCGCGGCGCTGGCGAGCGACGGCGAGGTCCTTGGTGCCGAGCGAGCGGCGGATGCGCTCCTTCGTGAAGGGCGTCGGATAAACGGTGTAGTGGAGGAACCACGTGCCGTTGTTGTTCCACAAGTGGTGGTTCGGGTTCTCGGCGTTGACGCGGAGGGCGGGGAGGGTGATGACGTTGGACATGATGCGTGAGCGGTTGATGTGATGTTAATCGTTCGCGCTTCAGGTTTCTTTCCTGAAAAACGAAAGCCGCCTGAGGGCATCAGGCGGCTTTTCGCTTTTTTCGGAGGAGTTTTTTGTTCGAGCGTTTTACCGCCCGCGCATCCGGGTGACTTTCGTCACTCGGAACCACCGTGATCACTCCTAGACCCGGTTGGCAGAACCGGCGGATTGCTCCGTCGATCCTTTCCTGATGCAGCGCGAAAGGAACAAATCAGCGCGCGTGGCGCCAGAAAAATCTTTGCGCGAAATTTCGCGTTGCGGGCACGTCGCGCGGCAAATCGCTGCATTTGGTGCGCTTAGCGCGAAGTTTGCGGCGAAAAAAATCTTTCGCGCGGCCACTTTTCAGGCGCCAGAACGTATCTATTCTGATTCAGTTTAGACATGGAACAAGACAAGCGGCATCGCTTCGAGGAGACTTCGACTGAGCGTCTGCGCGACGAGGGCATCTACAGCGATGTGGAAGCTACCGCGCTGAAGCGTGTGATCGCGACCACGCTCATGCATCGCATGGAGCGCCTGGACATGTCGGTGTCGGAGCTCGCACGCACGCTCGGCACGAGTCGCGCGGCGGTGAATCGCGTGCTCGATCCGCTGAATACCTCGCTGACGCTGAACACGCTGAGCCGCGTCGCCGCGGCGCTCGGGTGTCGGGTGAAATTGGAGATCGTCGTGCCGAGAGAGTGATGCGACAGCGCGTCAGCGGAAACGCCACGAGAGCGAAAAATTCAACGTTGCGTAGGTATAGCTGCGGATGCGCGGAATGCCGACCAAATCGATCGCGAGTGAATCAGTGAGCGGCAGGGTGACGACCGCGGCGCCGAGCGGCACGATGCCGCCGTTGTTGAAGCGGTAGTGATGCGTCGCGCCGGCGATGCCGCCGGCCAAGATGCGGCCGAGGCACCACTGCCTGCCGATATAAGCGTAGCCGGCGGTGCGTCCAATGGAGTTCCGGAAAATACCGGCACCGAGCAGGTAGTTTTGCGGCGAACGACGCAGCACCCCGAGACCGGGCGTGTCGTTGGTGAGGTCGTCTTGTGCCGTGTGCTCGTGCAGGCTGTAGACTTGAGCGGTGACATGCCAGGTGGCGTTGGCCGCACGGGCGGCGAGGCCGAGGCAGCAGAACAGGAGCAGGAGGCGCATGGCGCGGATTATCGGTGGCGCGCGGTGGCGTGCAGTAGCAAAGGCCGGGCGAACTCTCCGGTCTGGCGGTCGGAATTTTCCCCGAACGCAATCTTTCAATGGAAGTCGTGCGAGGCCTGTGCCGGCAAAGTGTCGCAGCGGAGCGGCTCGATGATCTCCGCTTTCACGTGTTGCACGCCGGAGACGTTTTGCAGCGGACCGGTGATGCGCAGCGAGGGCTCCTGTGTGATGACGAGGCGCAGGCGCTCGAAAAGCTGCGGAAGCACGACCGCGTTGGCGATGCCGGTTTCGTCTTCGAGGCTGATGAACACGAACCCTTTCGCGGTGCCGGGGCGCTGGCGGCAGATGACGGAGCCGGCGATAGTCACGCGCGCGCCGTCGGGTGTCTCTCGCAGGGCGCTGGCCGGAGTGACGTCAGCCAACTGTGCGCGCAAAGCGGCCATCGGGTGGTCGTCGGTGGTGAGGCCGAGTCCGGCAAAGTCGGCCTGCATTTCTTCGACCGGAGACATACGCGCGAGCGGTGAGCCTTCGCGATACGCTTCGGCGAATTGGCGGAACAGCGATTCATTGTCGGACCACGCGGCCTCGATGTCCCAGAGCGCGGTTCGGCGGTCGTTCGAGAGCGCGTTGAACGCGCCAACGGCCGCAAGGGCACGGCGCTCCGCCGCCGTGAAATCGGTGCGGCGGAGAAAGTCATCGAGGGTCGTGAAGGCGTTGCTCTCGCGGGTGGCGAGCATCTGCGTCACCGCCGTTTCGCGGAGGCCTTTGACGTAGCGCAGGCCGATGCGGATGAGGCGGTCGCCTTCGACGGTGCATTCCCAGCGCGAGGCGCAGACGCAGACAGGATGAGCTTTCAGGTCGCGACCGCCGCGCTTGGCGTCCTGGAGGAGCGTCGCCGGAGAATAGAAGCCCATGGGCTGGTTATTCAGCAGGGCGGCGTAGAACGGGGCGGGGCGGTGAATCTTCAGCCATGTGCTGAAGTAGGCGAGCATCGCGAAGCCGATCGCGTGCGATTCGGGAAAACCGTAGGCGGAGAAGGTCGTGGTGGCTTGGACAACTTTTTGAACAACCTCCTCGTGGTAACCCTGGCGACGCAAAGCGAGGGTGAGCTTCGCCATCGAGCGCGGGAGCCGTTCGGGATCTTTGGTGAAGCCCATCGCGCGGCGCAGTTCCTCGGCCTCGCCGCCGGTAAATTTCGCGAGTTGAATCGCGAGTTGCAGCATTTGCTCCTGAAACAGGATCACGCCCTTCGTGCGTTCGAGGATCGGCTTCACAATGTGCGCCACACTCGGGTGGATGTAGTCGACTTGCTCGGTGCCATCGCGGCGGCGAATAAGCGGGTGAACGAGATTTCCCGTGATCGGACCGGGACGGATGATGGCGACTTGCATCGCGAGGTCGTAGAGGTCGCGCGGTTTGAAGCGCGGCAACGTCGCCATCTGGGCGCGGCTCTCGATCTGGAACACGCCCACGGTATCGGCGGCGCGGATTTTCTCGTAGGTCAGCGGGTCGTCCGGCGGGATGTCGTCGAGCTTGCGGATCACCGGATCGTTCTGTGCTACGCAAAACTCCACGGTTTCCTGCAGCACGGCCATCATGCCGAGACCGAGGAAATCGATCTTCACGATGCCGAGGTTTTCGCAGTCGTCCTTGTCCCATTGGCAGACGCTGCGGTCGGGCATCGTGGCGGGTTCGAGCGGCACGACTTTGTCGAGCTGGTGCTGGGCGATCACCATGCCACCGGAGTGTTGACCGAGGTGACGTGGCAGGGCGCGGCGGAAGTGCTGGTGCAAGCGCACCATCGCTTCGGCGCGTGGATGGTGATCGGCGATGCCGGAAAGCCGGAGTTGTTCCTGCAGGTCGAGCGTCTGCGGAAAATCGCCGTTGGCGTAGAGGCTCGAGAAACGATCGAGCGCGTCCTCGCCGAAGCCGAGCACTTTGCCGACTTCGCGGATCGTGCTGCGGCCGCGATAGGTGATGACATTGGCGGTCATCGCGGCACCGCGACGACCGTAGCGCGCGTAGACTTCCTGAATGACACGCTCGCGGCGCTCGCCGCTGGGAAAATCGAGATCGATGTCGGGCCAGGAGGGATTGCCGTCCGGGCCGACGCGGCTGTCGTTCAGGAAGCGATCGAAGAGGAGCTTGTTCTTGATCGGATCGACGGCGGTGATGCCGAGCACGTAGCAGACCGCGCTGTTGGCGGCGCTGCCGCGGCCTTGGACGATGATTTTGTTTTTCCGCGCCCAGGCGCAGATGTCCCACACGATCAGAAAATAGCCGGAGAATTTCAGGCGCGCGATGAGCTCGAGTTCGCGATCGAGCTGTGCCGTCCAACGTGAGTCGAGTTTCCCGACCTTCTGATGCGCCGCTTCGTAAGCCGTCTGGCGCAGGTAGTCGTCCATGCTCTCGCCGTTGGGCGTCGAATAAGAGGGAAATTGGTAGCCGAGGTTTTGCAGCGTGAACGCGAGCCGCTGCTCGAGTCGCACGGAGTTGGCGATGGCTTCGGGTAGGTCGCGGAAAAGCGCCTGCATTTCGCGCGCGGACTTCAGGTGGCGTTGCGAATTGATCTCCAGCTTGCGACCGGCTGCGTCGAGCGTGGTGTGGTGACGCAGACACGTGAAGACATCGGCGACGATGCGGTGCTCAGGCACGGCGTAGTTGGCGCCCCCGGTCGCGAGCAGCGGCAGCCGGCGCGCCGCCGCCAGGTCGCGCAGGAAGGCCACCTCGCGATCCTCGCCGCGGATTTGGTGGCGTTGCACCTCGACGAAAAGCCGCGCGCGCGTCGGATCGGTTTCGGAGCCGAAGATCGCGGAGAGTTTATCGAGTGCAGTGCCGGCGGCAGCGCTGCCGCCGCGGTGCCATGCGGAACGCACCGGGCCTTCCTCGTCGCCGGTGAGCGCGATGAGCCCGTCGGAAAAGCGCGCCAGCTCCTCCCACGTGGCGAAGCACGGACGCTTGCGCTCGGTTGGCGGAGCGAGATCGGCTGGCGGAGCGCGTTGACCCCGACGCGCTTCGGACGTCGCACGCGCGGTCGTGGTCTTGAACGCGTTGAGGTCAACGCATTCCACCCGCTCGGTCATCTTCGCCTCGGTGATGAGCTGGCAGAGGTTTTGGTAGCCGGTGCGATTGGCGACGAGCAGCGGCACGACGGTGCCGTCCGCCATGGTGATTTCGGCGCCGACGCGCGGGCGCATCGCGAATTTGTTCTCCTGTGCGCTGCCGTAGAATCGCGGCGCGCCGTAGACGCCGTCGCGATCGAGGAGGGCTACCGCCGGCAGGTCCGTGATCTCCACGGCGCTCTTCACATAGTCTTCCGGCAGCGAGGCGCCGCGGAGGAAACTGAAGGCGCTGCGCGCGTGGAGTTCGACGTAGGTGGGGGCGGCTTGGGGCCGCGAGGACGGAAGAGAAACGGTGCCGGTCGGAACGCACAGCGGCCAGCGTCCGACGATTTCATGCTGCGCGTGCCCCACGAGACTGTGCAGGAGGACGAATTCAGTGACGGTCCAATCGATGGGAGACACCGCGTGCTGATCGACTATCGCGCGCTCCCAAAACAGCGTGACGTGCGGATTGAAGCCGGGTTCGACGAGTTCACCGACGCCGTGGGCTTTCAAGGCCGCTCCCAGGGCGTGGTGAAACGCTTTTAAGGGGGCGAACGATGCATTGAGACAGAGCGCGAACGGCTTTTTCGGCCGCCGATGCTTGAAGCTCAGAACGTGATCGAAGGTGACCTGGAACGGTTCGAAAAGTAGAGCGGACGCCGCGGCGCGCGCGGCGGTGAGTCTGTCTTGCGGCAGGATGCTGCCGCTGCCGAGCGCATGCAGGCTGAGGTGCAGGTTTTCCGGTTTGATACGATAGCTGCGTAAGCCGTGGCGCGCGCTCAGTTCATCCTGGAGTTGGCTGATGGCGTCGCGCGCCGGCGGCGCCGGCTGGAGCGCGAAGAACCAAGCGTCTTCCCGATGGACGAAGGAGGGGGCGCGAGAGGTGGGCATGGTCAGTCGTATTCGCCTTCGAGAAACCAGCCTTCGCTCGTGCGAAAGACGCGGTAGATGCCACCAGTGGCGAGCGCGACATCCCACTCGGTGCGGCTCCAGGCGCGGTCGGCTTGCCACCATTCGCCGCTGTTGAACCACGGGCCGCGCTTTTCGGTGACATTGCCTTGGATGCGTTCGGTCCAGAGGAAGGCAGGGTGACCCTCACTCATTTCGAAACGCGCGGGAAGGGGCGGTCGAAAACGCCGCAGCGGTCGGCCGACGATCGGTTGCACGGGCGGCGGCAGCGCTGGCGGAATTACAGCGAGGGGCGGCACGAGTTTCACGGCGTCGGGGCGATGCGTGTCTTCGGGTTGCGGCGTGCCCACACGATCGGAACCGAGGAGTGCGACCACGCGCGCGAGCGTCTCGGCGAAGCCATGCGGGTCGCGCAGTCCGGTGTCGAACAGCCCATGCTGACGCACGAGCGGGCGCGCGGGCGTGACGCGCAGGCGCGCGGCGACGATCGGCGAGTCCGTGCGCACCGACTCGAGGTGCGTGTGCAGCGTGCGGAAGAGAATCTCGAGATCGCGCGTAGGCTCGGGTAGGCGGAAGGCGCGCGCGTGCGCGGTGTCGTCGGCCAGCGTGAGCGCGAGGTCGAGTTCGACGGCCACGAAATGCGCCGCCTCGAGCTCGAGCGTGAGGCGTTCGAGAAAGCGCCGGAGAATGAAGAGGAGCGGCTCGAGAGTTTCGAGGGCGTCCTCGAATTCCATTGCGGCGACGAACTCCTGGGGCGGCGCGACGAGATGCAGCGGGCGCGGTTCGCCGCCGCGGGCGCGATCCCAAAGCGCGGTGCCAGCGGCGCCAAGGCGCCGGCCGAGATCGTCGCGTGAGAGTCGCGTGAGATCGCCGAGCGTGCGCAGGCCCCAGGCGTGCAAGACGCCGGCGATTTCAGCGTCGGGCTCGGCGGTGGCGAGCGGGAGCGGCGCGAGGAAGTCGATTTCGCTCGTGATTTCACGGACGTGGGGCGGGGGCGCCCGACCTCCCCACGCGATGAGGGCGTCATTCGTGATTGCAGCGGGGGCCGGAGACCCGGCTCTACAGATCGAAGGGGCGCGCGCGGCGTAGAGGGCGAGCAAGGGCGTGCGCGCGATGCCCGCGGTGCCGAAGAGGCCGAGCAGCGCGAGACGGGTGAGGGCGGCGTGGCAGGCGGGGGCGCGCGCGGTGGGCGCGAGGCCGTGGACGTCGATGGTGACGGCGCCGGGCGAAGTGGCTTCGATTTGCGGTGAGATCGTGAAGGCGGCGGCGAGCAGCGTGGCACGGGCGTCCGCTTCAGCGTCGGTGTGCGGCGAGCGAATGAGAAGGTCGGCGCAGCGTGCGATGGCCTGCGGCGCGCTCATGCCCGGTTCGACGCCGGCGGCGAGGGCGGCGTCGTTGAGCGTGAGCGCAATGGATTTTTTTGTCGTGCCGCTGAAGAGGGCCGCGGGACGATCGCGGTAGGACGTGGCTGTGGCGGACTCGGCGCGGAGAACCGCTTGCAGGGCGAAGCCGGCAAGGTGGAGAACGATGAACATGGGTCAACCGGCGGCGGCGAGGGAACGGCGCTGGCGTTGGAGGACCGGAGTGAGCTCGGCGGTAAGGACGGCGCGCTCGCGTTCAAGCTCGCCGAGTGCGGTGGAGGCAGGCGACGACGGAGCGCCGCCCGCCATGGAGAAAGGCTCGGTGCGCGTGGCAGACAACTCGAGGCGGAGCTGCGCGCTCGGCACGCAGGCGGCAGGGGTGGCGACGACAAAGGCGAGATCGGCGGGCTCGACGGCGCGTTGCAGGCGATACCACGACGGCGATGGCACGCGCCGCAGGTCGCGCAATGGGACGTGGCGCAGGTCGAGGAGGACGAGGCCGAAGTTGGCGTCGCGGGCGAGGAGATCGGCGGCGGCGAGGGCTTCGGTGAAATCGCGGCAGCGCGCCCAGACGAGGTGGGCGAGAAGGTCGGCAGGGAAGGAGGCGGCGTCGAACTCGTCGAGCGCGTCGACGAGCGCCGCGCGGGTTTGCGCGGCGCGCGTGGCGGCGAGGAGCCGGCCCCAGAGAAGCGAGACGCCGCAACTCGGCGCGGCGCCGACGATCTCGGTGACGGCGCTTAGCGGCAGGCCGCCACCGGTGGTTTCATCGATGGCAGGGATGCCCGTTGCGAGCGCGCGTCCGGGGGCGCGCTGCGCCGTGGGAAAACGGGCGGCGAGCTGCTGGCGCAGGCGGGCGAGTTGTTCGGACGCGGGCATCGGCGAGGTGAGTCAGCATGGGCTCCAATCGTTCTCTCGGGTTGGGGCAGGGGCGATGATGGGGGAGAGAATGACTGGGATTACGATTACGAGAACGATTCAGGCGGCGGAGTGTCGTCGAAGCAGACCGACCATCACGCCTTGGATGACGAGTTCGGTGGCGGGCAGAAGGTCGGGATACTTGGGATTTTCCGCGCGGAGGAAGGGGCGGCCGCGTTGGACGAGGTAGCGCTTCAGCGTCGATTCTCCGTCGATGAGCGCGGCGACGATGTCGCGCGGGCGTGGCTCGCGTGGGGTGAGGAAGACGAGGTCGCCATCGAGAATCGAGGCGTCCTGCATCGAGTCGCCGCGCACGCGGAGCGCGAAGACGCGGCTCGTGGCACGCAAGCCGAGCGAAGCGGCGTCCACGGCGACGTAGCTATCAGGCTCCTGCTCGGCGGCGGTGGGCGAACCGGCGGGGATGGTGCCGTAGAGCGGGATGTCGAGCAGCGGGGCGCGACGTTTTTGCGCGGGCGAAACGAAGGCGCGCGCTTTGCCGGCGATGCGTTCGAGTGCGCCTTTGGCTTCGAGAGCGCGGAGATGGCGCGTGGCCGCGAACGGGCTGGCGAAACCGAAGTGGGCGCAAATCTCGCGCAGGCTGGGATAATGTCCCTGCTGCCGCTGGTGCGCGTGGACGAAGTCGAGGACCTTGCGTTGCTGGTCGGTGAGAGGTGCCGCGTCTGACATAGTGTTCAGGTGAACACTACAAGCGCCCTCGCGCAAGCGGCAGGAAAAATGTAAGTCGCTGAAAAATTTCCGGGACGAGTCCAGGTGGGACAGCGGGTGTTCGACCTGCGCGGTCTTTTCCTCAGCGTGCTGCGGAGCTGAACTCGTAGGGCAGCGCGGGGGCGAGGCCGAGGGGACGCGGTTTGGCGGCGTTCTTGGCGTCGGCTTTGGCACCGCGATTCGGGCGGGTGCCGCTGACGGCAAAGATCAGGTTGCCGGCGCGCTGGCTGGCGGAGGGAAGGGACTCGGCGATGAGCGTGAGCTCGAGCGTGCGGCCGCGCGGGTGCGAGGCAGTGATGGCGAGGCCGGGGGGCGGGTTGATGAGTTCGGCGGTGAGCGACTCGTAGGCGGGGCCCTGCGGGGAGAGTTCGATCTTTACCGTTAGCGGCTGGACGGGCGTGAGGCGCGCGATCTCGGGCGAGGCGACGCGGAGGACGGGCGAGCGCGGCGTGATTTGGGCGAGCCATTGCGCGGCGGGCACGAGGTGGCGCCAGAGGAAGGCTTGCATCGTGTCGTCGCAAGCGGCGACGGAGTGCGTGACGGCGCGCCCAGCGATCGTGGCGGTGCCACTGAGTGCGAGCGACACGGGAGAGCTGGGAGCGAGGTTCGGGTGCGCGGTGACGGTGAGTTGCACCGATTCAGCGCCGGCGGGAATGCGCGCGCCGCTCAGGCGCAGGCCGTTGCCGGGCACGTCGAGGGCGAGATCGATGGGGCCGTCGAAACCATCCTGACGCAACGCGAACACGGTGAGGAGCGCGCTGCCGCCGGCGGGGATATTCACGGCGGAGGGCGTGACGCGCAGGGCGAAGTCGGGCGTGGCGGGGCGGAGCGCGAGACGGTAGCCGAATTCGGGACCGCCGCGGTGCTGGGTGTCGGTGACGGTGAGCGTGTAGGCGCCATCGGCGGGCAACGTGAAGGCGAGGCGCGAGTCGGCTTGGTGGGTGAGCAGGCCTTCGGATTTGTCGTCGGTGTCGTCGTTGCGGGCGAGCAGGCGGCCGTCGGGGGCGTGGAGTTCGAGCAGAGAGTCGAGCGGCGAGTCGAGGCGGCGCGCGAAGATCTCGGCGACGATTGCTTGGCCCGTGCGGCCGGTGAAGCGATAGGTGTCGCGCTCGTTGGGCGCGGCGATGCGTCCGTTGGCGATGCTGGGCAGCGGAAGTGCGGGCAGCGTTGCGTGGGCGTCGCGTGAAGTGGGCTCGGTGATTTCGAGGGTGTTGCCGACGGCGAAGCGAATCTGGTTGGACGGGTGGCCGTCGCGCCGCACGGAGAGGAGCGTCGTGCCGACGGGTTGGGTGGGAGCGGTGATTTCGAGGGTCGGCGCGGGAAGGTTCCAGCCGGTGAGGGCGAGCGTGGCGGGTTGACCCCGCGGAGCGCCAAGCGGGAAGACGCTGCGGATAAAGGGCAACTCGCCGAGCGCGACTCGGTAGATGAAGTCCTCGCGCCCGCGGAAGAGCGCGTCGTGGATTTCGAGTTCGTAGGTGCCGTCGGCGGGAATCTCGCAACCGATGACGGGATCGGGGCGGAACTGGAAATCGTCGTTGAAGGCGATCTCGCGGCCTTGGGCGTCGCGGAGCCGGATCACGGCTTGAAACCAGCCGGGCACGGCGTCGGCGAGGTAAGGAATGAGCGCGCGGGCGTGCAGCACGGCGGTGAGCTGTTGGCCGCGGCGGGCGGTGAAGCGCAGGGTGTCGATCTCGCCGGGGAGAATCTGGCCGTTGACGACGGCGGGCAGCGTGACGTCGAGCGGGGCGCTGCGCTTGGTAGCGGTTTGTTGCGCGCCGCGGCGCTGGCCGGCGGAGGTGGCGGTGACGACGGGCGGCGTGACCTCGGGCAGCGTGCCGATCTGGAAGACGAGCGGATTGGAGAGACCCGCGGGCGTAGCGAGCCGGAGTTCGCGGGTGCCCGGCACGGCATCGGGCGAGACGGTGAGGGTGAGCGTGACGGACTCGGCGAGCGCGGGCGTTTTCGAGTTGGGGTTGCGACGCGCGAGGGTGTCCTGGATTTCGGTAAGCTTCTTCGCGTCGGCTTCGGTGAACGTCGCGGGCTTGTCGCGGCGTTTGTTGCGGAGTTGCTCGACTAGTTCGCGGAGTTCGACCGCTTCGCGTTGCAGGAGCGGGCGTTCGTAGTCGGTGAGGTGCGCGGTGAGGCCGGGGCCGTTGAAGTGGACAAGCGTTGCGTCGGCGAGGTGCTCGCCGCCGAGCGTGAGCGTGACGGTGGTGCCGCGCATCGCGCCGGCGGGGTAGGCGAAGGCGAGGTGTGGGGGCGGGCGTGAAGCGTTGGCGGGCTGGGCGGCAGCGAACGTCGCGAGGGCGAGCGCGACGAAGAGCGCGGCGGCGCGGGTCGCCTTGATGATGGGCGCGAGCGCGAGACTCATGTGAGCGCGGCGAGGTTTTGGCCGGCGTTGGTGGGGATGGCACGAATCTCGAGACCTTCGGGGTGCGGGAGGCGCGCGTCGGCGGCGATGCCGAGCTGGCCGTAGATTTTGGCGATGAGGTCGGAGGGCGCGATCGGAGCGGAGGCGGGCTCCTCGCCGTGCGCGTCGGAGGCGCCGATGACTTGGCCGCCGCGGAAGCCGCCGCCCGCGACCAGCGCGGAGAACACTTTGCCGTGGTGGCCGCGGCCGCCGTTCCACGGCGCTTCCCAGAGCACTTTGGGCGTGCGGCCGAATTCGCCACCGGCCCACACGATGGTCGAGTCGAGCAGGCCGCGTTGCGCGAGGTCGTCGAGCAGCGTGGCGAGACCGCGGTCGAACTCGGGCAGCTTGCGGCGCATCTGTTGGAAGTGCTGCTTGTGGGTGTCCCAGCCCTTGTAGTTGATCGTGACGTAGGGCACGCCCTTCTCGACGAGGCGGCGCGCCATGAGGCAGGACTGGCCAAAGGTGTTGCGTCCGTAGCGCTCGCGGATGGCGGCGGGTTCGTTGGAGAGATCGAAAACCTTGCCGGCGTCGCCCAGGATCATCTCGTAGGCCTCGTCTTCGCAGCGCGCGAGGGCTTTGAGGCGCGGGTCGCCGGAGCGGGCGGCGTGCGCGTAGGTGTTGAGTTGGTGCAACAAGTCGCGACGCGCGCGCTGGCGGGTCTCGTCGAGCTCGGGCGACACGACGCCTTCGACGAGGAAACGATCGGCGCCCGGATCGCCGCCGGTTGCGAAGGGCCGGTAGCGCGAGCCGAGGAAACCGGCTTCTGAGAAACGGCCCTGCAACTCGGTCAGCACGATGTAGGGCGGCAGCAGGCCGCGGTAGCCGGCGTCGTAGCCTTTGAAGAGCGAGACGACCGCGCCGGCGCCGGGGAAGACGTCACGACCGACGGACTGGCCGGTTTGCACCATGTAGGCGGCGGTCTCGTGGGAGTTGTTGCCGTGGCTGAGGCTGCGGATGAGAGCGTATTTGTCGGCTTGGCGGGCGAGGAGCGGGAGCAGTTCGCCAATGCGGACGCCGGCGATGTTGGTGTCGGCGGTGCCGGTGAGCGGGCCGGTGTAGGCCGAGCCGGCGTCCGGCTTCGGGTCGAAGGTGTCGAGGTGACACGGACCACCCCAGAGCCAGATCTGGATGACGGAGCGGGCGCGGGTCGTGACGGCGGGAGGTGCGATGGGAACGGACGCGGATGCAGGAAGGGCGAGGCGTTTGGCGGCGGAGGCGACGCGGGAGCCGAGCGCGAGACCGGCGGCGCCGAGGAGGCCGAAGCGCAGGACTTCGCGACGCGTCATCGGTGCGCCGCGCAAGCCGAGCGTGCGCAGCTCGGTGTCGAGGTCCCAGTGGTGCGGGTCTTCGCTGTGGTGGAGGGACATGGCGGCGGGAGCGGGGGAGGGCGCTTGGGGGCAAGCGCCCCTACCGTGGCGGATTCGTGGGGTCAGTGGCGGAGGAGAAACTCGTCGCTGTTGAGCAAGGCCCACGCGACGTCGAGGCTGGCGCGGCGGGGTTGCGGGTGGTCGCGCAGGTAGCGCGCGACGGCATCGCGCTCGGCGGACGTCGGCGGGCGCGAGAGGAACGTGAAGTAGAGTTCGTCGACCGGTTGCTTGCGGCGAAGGAGCGCGGCGAGCGCGGGGCCTTGCGTGAGTTTGCGCTGGATGTGCGTCGAGTTGAGCAGGTGCAGGCGTTGCGCGGCGGTCGTGGTGGTCGCGGTGCGTTCGGCGAGTTCGCCGGTGTCGCGCGTGGGGCGGCCGAATTTCTCGAGAAACGCGCTCGTGATGCTGCCGTCGGGCAGGGCGATGGCACGCTGTTCGGTCGGGATGAAGGTGAATGGTTCGGGAATCGCGCTCGTGTAGTTTTCGTGCGTGCCAGTGACTTGGTTGATCGCGTCGGCGAGGACTTCGGCGTCGAGGCGGCGCGGCACGTAGAACGCGAAGTGGGCGGCGGCGCGCGGGTCGTCGGTCGGCGCGAGCGAGGAGGCTTGGTAGGTTTGCGAGTTGAGCACTTCGCGCAGGAAGGCGCGGAGGTCGTAGCGATGCGCGACGAGGGACGCGGCGAGGTGGTCGAGCAGCGCGGGATTGGCGGGAGGATTGTCCGGGCGCAGGTCGTCGGCGGGGTGCGCGATGCCGCGGCCGAAGACCCAGCTCCACACGCGGTTCGCGAGCGCGCGGGCGAAGCGCGGGTTGTCGGAGCGCAGCAGCCAGTCGGCGAACGCCGCGCGCGGGTCCTGGCCGGGAGCGAGCGTGACGGGCGAACCGTCGGGAAAGCGGGTCGTGAGCGGCGGCGCGGGAAGCGATGCGTCGAAGAAGACGATCTCCTCCTTCCACTCGCGGGTGGCTTTGGTGGAGAGTTGCGAGAACAGCGGCGCGAAGGCGGCGAGTTTCTCCGGCGGCCAGGTTTCCACGCGTTCCCCGAGGAAGGTGAGCGCGACGACGCGGGCGAGGCCGGCGGGCTGGCGATTGGCGGAGGCACGCCAGAAGTTCGCCGGGCCGACGCGGAAGTTGCTGCCGTTGGCGGTGAGGAGTTCGCGCGCGAATCCGTCGAGCGGCAGGCCGTCGTGCATCGCGTCGCGAATCCAGCGGTGGTAGCACTGCGCGGCGTTCGGCCAAAGGTTGATCGGAAACTCGGCCTTCACGCGCAGCGTGTCGCTCCAGAGCATCGCCCAGTAGTCGGCGAATTCCTCGCGCGCGAGCAGGCGGTCGATGAGGGCGGCGCGTTTGTCGACCGCGCGATCGGCGAGAAACGCGCGGGCCTCGTCGGCAGTGGGCAGCGTGCCGATCGTATCGAGGAAGATGCGCCGGACGAAGACGGCATCGCTGCACGGCGGAGCGGGAGCGAGGGCGAGCACCGCGAGATCGGCTTGCACGAGTTCGTCGATCCGCGAGCGGGGCGTGGTGTAGTTGGACGCCTCGTAAGGGGAAGGCGTCGGAGCGGCGCTGGCGCCAACACGGAGGACGAGCAAAGCGCACAGTGTCGCAGCGACGCAGCGCAGCAGGGGAAGGGCGGAGGGGCACGGGGGCAAGTTCACGGGCGGCCGGAACCGCGCGGTGCGTGGGACGCGCTGGTGAGAGCATGACGCCGCGGGCGCGGAGTGGCTACGCAGCGGCTGTGCAATACAAGGCGCCTAATGGGCCCTAGTTCGTCGCTTGTTGAGTCGGCGCGCTCAGCGCGCGCCGGTAACTCGGCGGCACGTGGCGCGTCAGGAAGATCATGTTATCTTCGGGCGGCTTGCCTTTCCCAGCGACGATACCCAATAACGCGAGCCGCGCGACGGTGCGCGAGTTTTGCCTCACCGAGACGTCGCGGGCCGGCGAGGAGCCAATCGAGGCTTTTCGACGATTGGCCAAGCGGGTGAGCGAGACGAACGGCACGGTGATGGCGCTGTTCGTTTTCGGCGCGGTCGATCGAGCGGCGGAGCGCGAGCGAGCTTTGCGAGACGGACTGGGGGAGATGGATTTTCCGGTCACCTGGGTGGAGGGAGCGGCGTGTGACGGCGCAGCCCTCGCAGGCGTGCAGGCCATGGTGTGGTGCGGCGGCGCGGCGGAGCGTATCCGGCTGGGCGGGCACGTGGTGGGCACGGTGGGTGACGACGGTGTTGCGCGGCATTGCTGGCTCGGCGGCATCGAGCCGCAAACGCTGACGTTGCCGCGGGCGGCGCAGGTGCAGCAGATGCTCGGCGCGGCGGAACTGGCGCTGGATTTGGCGGGCTTCGAATTGCGCGATGTCGTGCGGACTTGGTTCTACAACGACGACATTCTCGCTTGGTATGGCGCGTTCAATCGCGTGCGCACGGCGCATTATAGTCCGGTGAAGTGGCGCTCGGGGTCGTTGCCGGCGAGCACGGGCATCGGGGCGCGCAATCGGTCGGGCGCGGCGCTGACGGTGGGCTTTCGCGCGTGGCGGCCGAAGCCGGACGTCGCGGCGACGGCCAACACGACGCCGTGCGAGATCGCGTCGCCGCTGCAGTGTCCGGCGCCGGCTTATGGCAGTTCGTTCAGCCGGGCGATGGAGGTCGCGCTCGGACGCGACGCGCGGTGGCTGACGGTTTCCGGGACCGCGAGCATCCATCCGGACGGACGCACGGCGTGGATCGGCGATGCGCGGCGGCAGGTTTATCTGACCATGGAGGTCGTCGCGGCGATCCTGCGCTCGCGCGGCATGGACTGGCGGCACGTCACGCGCGCGACGGCGTATTACCGCCACGCGGCGGACGTGCGGCATTTCCGGGCGTGGCAGACGGAGCGCGCGCAGGAGGCGCTGCCGGTGGTGAACACGGCGAGCGTGGTGTGTCGCGACGATCTGTTGTTCGAGATCGAGGTCGACGCGGTGGCGTGAGGTTCGCGGCGGCGTGAGATCGGTCACGTTGTCGCTGCGCTCCAAGGCGGCTATGCAAGCATTGTGGCCAACAGCCAAAAGAAAAGGCCGGGCTTGTGGCCCGGCCTTGTGAGTGATTCGGCGCGGAGCGGAGTCCGCGCCCTACCTTAGGCGAGTTTGACGCCGAGCTTCTTGGCGGAGCGCTCGAGGGCGTCGGCCATGTCGGAGGGCGTGACCGCGACTTCGATGCCGCACTCTTGGAAGACGGCGATCTTGGCGGCGGCGGTGTCCTCAGCGCCGCCGACGACCGCGCCGGCGTGGCCCATGCGGCGGCCCTTGGGGGCGGTCGCACCGGCGATGAAGCCGGCGACGGGCTTCTTGCAGTTGGCCTTGATCCAGCGCGCGGCCTCGACTTCGGCGCTGCCGCCGATTTCGCCGATCATGATGATGCCCCAGGTGTCGGGGTCTTCATTGAACAGCTTGATGACGTCCAGGTGCGAGGTGCCGTTGACGGGGTCGCCGCCGATGCCGACGGAAGTCGACTGGCCGATGCCCTTCGAGGTGAGTTGGAAAACCGCCTCGTAGGTCAACGTGCCGGAGCGCGAGACGACGCCGACGTGGCCCTTCTTGTGAATATAGCCGGGGGCAATGCCGATGCGGCAGCCGCCGTTCGAGTCCTTGCCGGCGCCGGGCGTGACGATGCCAGGGCAGTTCGGGCCGATGAGGCGGGTCTTCTTGCCGGCCATCGCGCGCTTCACCTGGATCATGTCGCGGATCGGAATGCCTTCCGTGATCGCGACGCAGAGGTCGAGGTTGGCGTCGACGCCTTCGAGGATCGCGTCAGCAGCGAAGGGCGGCGGAACGAACACGGCGGAGGCGGTCGCGCCGGTAGCGGCGACGGCGTCGGCGACGGTGTTGAAGATCGGAACCTTGTGGGGGCCGTGCTCGAAGAACTGGCCGCCCTTGCCCGGCGTGACGCCGGCGACGATGGCGGAACCGTAGTCGAGGGAGAGCTTGGTGTGACGACCGCCGAACTCGCCGGTGATGCCCTGGACGAGAACCTTGGTCTTTTCGTTAACGATAATGGACATTTTTAGAAGTGGTTTGGGCTTACAGGAGGCAACAGAGGAAACAGAGGAGAGGGAACGAAGCGGGTTCGGTTCTCAGTGCTCTCCGTTTCCTCCTGTGAGTTTTTAGGCGACGAGTTTGACGATCTTCTGCGCGGCGTCGGCCATGGTGTCGGCGGAGGCGATCTTGAGGCCCGACTCGGCGAGCGTCTTCTTGCCGGCCGCGACGTTGTTGCCTTCGAGGCGGACGACGAGAGGGATCTGGAGGCCGAGCTCCTTGGCCGCGGCGACGACGCCGGTGGCGATCGTGTTGCAGTCCATGATGCCGCCGAAGATGTTCACGAGAATGCCCTTCACGTTCGGATCGGTGAGGATGATGCGGAAGGCCGCCTGCACTTGGTCCTTCGAGGCGCCGCCGCCGACGTCGAGGAAGTTGGCGGGGTTGCCGCCAAAGTGCTTGATGATGTCCATCGTGCTCATCGCGAGGCCCGCGCCGTTGACGAGGCAGGCGATGTTACCGTCGAGCGCGATGTAGCTGAGGTTGTATTTCGAGGCTTCGATTTCCTTGGAGTCCTCTTCGTTGAGGTCGCGGAGATCGACGATGTCCTTGTGGCGGAAGAGCGCGTTGTCGTCGAAGGAGACCTTGGCGTCGAGCGCGAGGACTTCGCCGGCGGGCGTCGTGATGAGCGGGTTGACCTCGACCATCGAGGCGTCCGTTTCCCACCACATGCGGTAGAGATTCGTGATGAGTTTGACGGCGTTCTTGAAGTAGTCGCCGCTGAAGCCGAGCTGGAAGGCCAGCTGGCGCGCTTGGTAACCCTGGAGGCCGACGGCGGGATCGACGAAGATTTTGAAGATCTTCTCGGGCGTCTCGTGGGCAACCTTCTCGATTTCGACGCCGCCCTCGGTCGAGGCGACGATGACCGGCTTCGAGGTGTTACGGTCGAGGAGGATCGCGAGGTAGTATTCCTTCGAGATGTCCGCGGCCTTGGTGAAGTAGATCGTCTGCACCTTGCGGCCGGCCGCGCCGGTCTGGGCGGTCACGAGCGTGTTGCCATACATTTTGTTGGCGTAGTCGAGGGCCTCGGCCTTGGTCTTGGCGAACTTGACGCCGCCCTTGAAGCCGTCGGTGAACGTGCCCTTGCCGCGGCCGCCGGCGTGGATCTGCGATTTGACGACGAACGGGGCCTCGCCCAGCGCCGACAGCGCGGACTCGAACTCGGCCGGCGAACGGGCAGGAACGCCCTTCGGCACCGGCACTCCGTATTTTTCGAACAAGGCTTTTGCCTGATACTCGTGAATGTTCATGGGAAAAGAGGGGTTTTTTAAGCCACAAAACCTGGCCAAAAGACACCCCAAATGTGCCGCGTCCTTTGCCGGAAACGCATCATAAGCGACCCGGGGCCTCCCCGTAAGCGGAGCATAAGCGTGCGGCCGCGCGGCGCTCGCCGCGGGAGCGCGGTGACGCAGCATCCTCCGGTCGGTGATTGCGTTGCGCGGCGCAGCACGCAAGATGCGCGCGTATGCATTCGCACGAGCTCCTCAAGGAAGTCCTCAAGAAGACCAGCGCGAAACAGATCGCGGGCGACATGGGGCTCTCCCTGTCGCTCATCTACAAGTGGGCCGAACCGCCGGCGGACGAGACGGGCAGCGGGGCGAACAACCCGCTCGATCGCATCGAGCAGATTCTCAAGATCACCAACGATACCCGCATTGCCCAGTGGGTGTGCGAGCGCGCGGGCGGCTTTTTCATCACCAACCCGAAGCACAAGCCGCACGACATCAATCTCATCCCCGCCACGAACAACATCGTGCAGGAGTTCGCGGACATGCTCGGCGTCATCGCGGTCGCCGCGGCGGACAACCACATCTCCAAGGAGGAGGCGAAAGCCATCCGCCGCCGCTGGGAGGACCTGAAGAGTGCGACGGAAGGCTTCGTGCACGCGGCCGAAGAGGGCAATTTCGTCGCGTTGAAACAGGAAGCCGCTGCGCGCGACGCGCGGCCGCACGCTTGAGCGATCGCACCGCTTGGCAACGCGGCAGAGCGGACGAGATCTCGCGCCGCAGACCCAAACCGTCGCAGCCGACGTGAGTCGGCTGTTTTGTTTTTTCGGGCGGCTCAGAGCGACACGCGCGAACATCCGAATTACGTCGGCTGCTACGGGACGTGCTGGCTGTGAGCGCGGCGCGGTCCGCTGCGGACGAGTTGCGCGCGAGCGCGCAACCTGGGTGGCTGCGGGGGCGCGGAAGTTGAACGGGACAGCGGTAGGGCGAGGCGTCTCGCCGAGCCGCGGCTCAACGGGACGGCGACGAGTGCGTCAGCCTCGGCGGTTCGCCCTATCAGGCGTGACGTAGCTGCGGACTAGAATCTGATCGAGACTGGGACCTCGGGACGCGCGTTGCTCAGAACTTCAGCAGCTGCTTCGCGAGAAACGAGGATTGCAGCGCAGCGAGCTCCTGCAGGCCCTTGCGGGCGAGCTTGAGGAGCGCGTCGAGTTCCTCCTGCGAGAAGGTCGCTTCTTCACCGGTGCCCTGCACTTCGACGAACTGGCCTTTGCCAGTCATGACGACGTTGAAGTCGACCGCAGCGTCCTTGTCCTCGACGTAATTCAAGTCGAGCAACTGCTGGCCGTTGAACAGGCCGACGCTGACGGCGGCGACGGAGTCGGTGAGCGGGTTCTCGGCAATTTTCTTTGCGTCGAGCAGCTTTTGGATGGCGAGTCGCGCCGCGAGGTAAGCGCCGGTGATCGACGCGGTGCGCGTGCCGCCATCGGCTTGAAGCACGTCGCAGTCGATCCACAGCGTGTTGTCGCCGAGCTTTTGGAGATCGATGATCGCGCGCAGCGAACGGCCGATGAGGCGCTGGATCTCGACCGTGCGCCCGTCGATCTTGCCCTTCGAGATGTCGCGCGCCTTCCGGTCATGCGTCGAGTAGGGGAGCATCGAGTATTCGGCGGTCAACCATCCGCCCGTGACGCCTTGCTGGCGCATCCACGAGGGGACTTTAGGTTCGATCGTCGCGGCGCAGATGACGCGCGTGTTGCCGAAGCCGATGAGGACGGAGCCCGAGGCGTGCGGGGCGATGTTCGCCTCGAGGGTGATGTTGCGCAGTTGGTCGGGTTTGCGGCCGTCGGGACGCGAAGGGGTGGACATAGCGGGTTGAGCACACGCGCGGCACGAGTCCGGCGCAAGGATGGAAGTCGGACGCGGTGACGCGAGGTTTGTGTGGTAGGGCGAGTGGTCCCGACGAACCGTCCCCGGTTCATCTCAATGCACGGCTCGTCGGGGACGACTCGCCCTACCAATGGACATGCCGCGTTGATTACGCGTTCAGCTCGGGTTCTCCGGCGGTGGCTCGTCTTCCTGGAATTCCTGCGGGAGCGGCGTCTGCGCGGCGGAGATGCGGTGGGACGTGGTCTTCTGGGCGGCCTGCTCCTGCATGTGCGCGATGAGGCGATCGTTGAAATCCTTGGCGGGGTCGTGGCCCATTTTCTTCAGCGCCTGCACCATGGCGGCGACTTCGATCAGGCGCGCGATGTCGCGGCCGGGGCGCACGTAGAATTCAATGTGCGGAACCTTGATGCCGAGAATCTCGTAGAAATTTTCCTCGAGACCGGTGCGTTCCTCGACGACTTCGGGGCTCCACTCCTTCAGCGACACGACGAGGTCGATGCGCTTGTCGAGGCGGATGCTTTTCACGCCGAACATTTCGGCGATGTTGATGATGCCGATGCCGCGGCACTCCATGTAGCCACGGTTCAGGTCGCGCGAACTGGCGGTGAGCTCACGCTCGTCGACGAGGCGAATGCACGTGAGGTCGTCGGCGACGAGCGAGTGGCCGCGCTCGATGAGCGCGAGGGCGCACTCGGATTTGCCGATGCCGGAGTCGCCGCGGATCATCACCCCGATGCCTTTGATATCGAGTGTGGTCGCATGCTCGGTGCCCGACGGAGCGAACTCGTTGTCGACGCACAGCGTGGCGGCGTTCACGAAATTCATCGTGATGAGCGGCGTGCGGAAGATCGGCAGGTGCATCTCCTGCGACACCGCGAGCATCGGGTGGGTCGCGGTGTAGTTGCGCGTGAGCACGAGGCACGGGATGCCGCGTTTCACCATCTCCTGGAAAATCTCGATCTGCTGCCGTTGCGAGAGCGTCTTCAGGAAGGTCATCTCGGCCGCGCCGAGAACCTGAATGCGTTTCATCGCGAAATATTTGAAGAACCCGGTCAGCGCGAGCGAGGGCCGGTTGATCGAGCCTTCCTTGATGAGGCGGTGCATGCCTTCTTCGCCGGTGAGCAGCTCGAGCTGGAGCTTGGTCTTATACGTCTCGTAGAAGTGCGCGACGGTGATGCCGTTGATGGCTTTGGTGGGCATGGGGGAGGCGGGAGCGATCAGCTGTCAGCGGTCAGCTTTCAGCTCTCGCGTGCGGAAGCAAGACGGTGTTCGAGCGGCGGGAGCTGACGGCTGAAAGCTGAGAGCTGACCGCTCAAAGATTGAAGTCCTTGCCGAGATACAGCTCGCGCGCCTGCGGGTCGTTGATGAGGAACTCGCCGCTGCCCTCGGTCATGACCTTGCCGCGATGGATGATGTAGGCGCGGTCGACGATGCGCAGCGTCTCGCGGACGTTGTGGTCGGTGATCAGCACGCCGATGCCGCGCGACCTCAGCTCGAGGATGATCTTTTGCACCTCGGCGACCGAGATCGGGTCGACGCCGGCGAAGGGCTCGTCCATGAGCAGGAAGCGCGGACGCGTCACCAACGCGCGTGCGATTTCGAGGCGGCGGCGCTCGCCACCGGAGAGCGTGTAGGCGGGCTGGCTCGCGAGGTGGCCGATGCTCAGCTCGTCGAGGTGATGCTTCACCAGCGCGGCGCGGTCCTTCGAAGAGACGCCACGGAGCGTCTCGACGATCGCGAGGATGTTTTCGGCGACGGTGAGCTTGCGGAAAATGGACGCTTCTTGCGGCAGGTAACCGACGCCGAGTCGCGCCCGGCGGTGCATGCGGAGATGCGTGGCGTCCTGGCCGTTGATGAAAACCTTGCCGCCCGTCGCCGGCACGAGGCCGACGACCATGTAGAACGTCGTGGTCTTGCCCGCGCCGTTCGGGCCGAGCAGGCCGACGACCTCGCCGGCCTTCACGCGCACGTTGACGCCGTTCACGACGGTGCGCTGACCGTAGGTTTTCACGAGACCTTCGGTGTGGATCTCAAAATGCTCGGCGGCGACGGCGGTGCTCATGCGTGGATGGGTGATTGCCCGAGGTGGAGCGCGTTGATCTCAACGCGCTGCTCAGTCCACGCCCGCGGAAAGCGCGCTGGGGTCAACGCGCTCCACCTCCGACCGCACCGTTCCGACTTGGGCTCGGTGCTCACGGCTGCTTCGGCGCCTCCGGCGTGCCTTCGACTTTCTTGTCCTTGTCGAAACCGAGGTCCTTCACGGAGGGGCCGACGATCTTCACGTTGGTGCCGCGCACCTGGCGCTCGCCGCGGAGGAGAAGCAACTCGTCGCCCGTCCACGTCCAGCCCACGCCGCGATCGCTCACGACGGGCCGGTCAGTGAGCGTGATTTTGTCGTCGCCGGGAAGGACGATGGCTTTGCCACAGGCGGCCTCGCGATCGCCCTGGATGATGTGGACGTCGCCGGTGGCGATCAGGGATTTGAAGCGCTCGACCTTGCCGATCGCCCCCTGGTCGCCCTTGGCGCGGAGCGCAACGACTTCGAGGCGGTCGCAGGTGAGCTTCAGATTGGTGCCGGTGACGACGACTTTGCCCTCAAAGATCGACGTCGTCTCGGCGTCGGTGCTCTTCATGTCGAGCTTCTCGCTCTCGATGACCGTCGGCTGCGTATCGGCGTTTTGCGCGAGCAGCGATCCGGCCAGCGCGACGAGGAGGAGGGCGAGGCGAGGCAGCGTCATTGCAGGAAATTTTCCAATTCGGCGCGGAACGTTACGCGCACCTTTTGTTGCATGGAAACCCTTTTCTCCCGGTGGTCGTAGGTCCACTGCCTGCCGGAAGCCTCGAGGTCGTCGCGAATGACGCGAATCGAGTCAGGCCCGGAGACGACTTGGGTGTCGGTGAATACCTTCGCCAGCGGACTGAGGAGCATGGTGTCGATCCGGTCGCTTTCGTCGCCGCTGAAGACGGTCAACGTGAGTTCGCGGATGTCGATTTCCTTGGCGCTGATGAGCCGGGCTTCCGAGCCGCGCACGAGCCATTGGCGAAATCCCTCGGGCGTGAACGTCGGCAGGCGGAAGTTGACGATCGGGGCGTCGGTGGCAATTCGCGTGGTGGATTGGGCGGGAGCGAGCGCGACTGCCGACAGGAGGCAGAGCAGGCCAAGGCAATTCTTACAGGAGAAAACGAAGGGAACGGAGAATTGGGACACCTTCATTTCTCTGTTTCCTCTGTTCCCTCCTGTAAATCGGTTTGGAGTGCGGAAGTTCACGAGGCGACCTTGTGACCGCGCGCGGCGAGGATTTGTTCACACACTTCGCGCACGGCGCCGTGGCCGGCCTCGCGCGGCGGGATGTAGTCGGCCGCCTTCAACGCGGCAGGCATCGCCTGTCGCGGCGCCACGCCCACACCCGCCCACGCGATCGCGGGGGCGTCGATGTCGTCGTCGCCCATGTAGCAGACTTCGGAGGCGGTGAGGCCGAGCTGTTGCGCGAGCTCCTGCAGCGCGACGAGTTTATCGGTGCGACCTTGGATGAGGTGCGGAATCTGCAACTCTCGCGCGCGTTTCGTCGTCGCGCCGGAAGGACGCCCCGAAATCCACGCCAGGGCGACGCCGGCCCGGCGCAGGCGGACGAGGCCCATGCCGTCGAGGATGGAGAAATTTTTCGATTCGTTTCCGTTCGAGTGGATGCGCACGGTGCCGTCGGTCAGCACACCGTCCACGTCCATCGCGAAGAGCCGGATCGCCGCCCAGGGAAGGCGGCGGCGAATTTTGGCTTTGGGATTTTGGCTTTGGGATTTCGAAGCGGCGGCCACGGCGGAACGGAGGTTGGGTGCGCGTTGGGGCGACGCCAACCCATTTATCACCGGGTCGTAGGGGCGCGCCTCGTGCGCGTTCGCCGGCGCGGTCGAGCCACGCCCCTCCACGGCCCTGCACCAATCGTCTTGCGCCGCTGCGCCGCGGTGGGTTGGTTCGGGAGCGTCGCACGGCGGATCGTTTCCGCCAGCGACGGCACCGATGTCTTCCTCTCCACCACCGCTGCCGCCCCGACCCGACGACGCACAATCCGCGGCGCAGCAGGAGGTGCGGGCCAAGGAAAAGCGGCGGGCGCGGCTGTCGTTCGAGCGGCTGCTCAACGTCAGCCAGCAGCAGCTGATGAAACTGCTGGCGCGGCGCCTGTGGTTGCAGGAAAAACTTCAGCCGACCGAGTGGCAGATCACGTTGTTTTGGTCGGCGCTGGCCGGTTTCCTCGGTGCGCTGGCGGCGGGTGCGTTCACCAGCTTGACCGAAGGCGTGCACGTGTTGCTCACCGGTTCGCGCGCCGGCGTCGTGGAGACGATGCGGCAGATCCCGGTGTGGGCGGTGGTGCTCGTGCCCGCGGCGGGTGGCGTCGCGGCGGGACTGATTTTGAAACTCGGCCAGCGGTTTGCAGGCAAACAGGCCTCGACCGACTACATGGAGGCGATCGTGATCGGCAACGGCTACGTGCCGGTGCGGGCGAGCCTCGTGAAGAGCGCGGCGGCGTTGTTCACGATCGGCTCGGGCGGGTCGATCGGTCGCGAAGGTCCGCTCGTCCAACTCGCCGCGGTGGTCTCGTCGCGGTTGGGCCGCTGGCTGGGCCTCAGCGCGCCGAAGCAGCGCTTGCTGGTGGCGTGCGGCGCGGCGGCCGGCATCGCGTCGGCCTACAACGCGCCGATCGCGGGTTCGTTTTTCGTGGCGGAGATCATCCTCGGCACGATCGCGATGGAGAGCCTCGGGCCGCTGGTCATCTCGGCGGTCACCGCGGCGTTGACGCTGCGGGTGATGACCAACGCGGGCAATCTCTACGTCGTGCCGAGCTACGAGATGCACACGCCGTGGGAAATGGTCGCCTACGTCCTGCTCGGTCTGATCGTGGGCGCGCTGGCCCCGTGGTTCTTGCGGAGCCTGCGGGTGGCGGAGGGGTTTTTTCGGCGGACAAATCTGCCGATCATCGTGCGGCTCGGGCTCGGTGGATTGTTTGTCGGTGTGCTGGCGGTGAAGGTGCCCGAAGTCTGCGGCAACGGTTACTCGGTCGTCGTCGACGTGTTGCAGGGCAAACACGTGTGGTCGGTGCTGCTCGTCCTCGTGGTCTGCAAGTGGCTCGCGACGTGCGCGTCGTTCGGCTCGGGTTCGCCGGGCGGTGTGTTCACGCCGTCGCTCTTTATGGGGGCGGGGGCGGGCTATTTGTTCGGCGCGGCGCTGCAGACGCTGTGGCCAGCGGCGGAGGTCGATCCGCGCGCGATCGCGATGGTGGGCATGGGCGCGTTTCTCTCGGCGGCGAGCCACGCGCCTTTGATGGCGATCATCATGCTGTTCGAGATGACGCTCAGCTACGACATCATCCTGCCGCTGATGGTGTGCAGCGTGGTGGCGTATTTCACCGCGAAGAGTCTCGAGGGAGAATCGATCTACAGCGAGTCGCTGAAGCGCAAAGCCGTCGAACAACCGGTGCCCGCGCCGGCGCCGAAACCGGTGCAAGTGGGCGAACTCATGCGTGCTGAGCCGCCGACGATTCCGCGCAGCGCGTCGTTCGGTGACGTCGGTCGCATGTTCCTGGCGAACCGCGTGAACAATCTCTACGTGCTCAACGCTGACGGTCGTTTTGCGGGCGTGGTTTCGCTGCACGACATCAAGCCGTTTCTGCTCCAGCCGGAGCTGGCTGAGGTGGTGCGCGCGAGTGACATCCTGCGCGACGATTTTCCGACCGTGCGTGCGGAGGACCCGCTGAGCGATGGCTTGAAGCGTTTCCGCGAAGTCAGCGCCGAGCGTTTGCCGGTGCTGGACGGCGAGGGACGGTTGCTCGGGAGTTTGTCGAAAACGGATCTGCTCCTCGCGCTGTCGGAAAAATCGCCGGCGTCGAATCCCTGAGTGGGGCATTATGCCGTAGGTGGGCGCCGGTGTCCCTTCCGCCGCCTTGTCGCCGCTGGCGACCGTGACGACCACCCGATGGGTGGAGCCCCGTCAGTCGGAAATCGCGTCCCATGGCATGGCCTCACGCCGTTGGCGGCGGGGCGCTGAGGTGCAGGACGCCCCAGCCGTGACCATCGGGATCGACGAAACTGTGGGTATACATGAAGCCGAAGTCCTCCGGCTTGTCGTAGGTGGTGCCGCCCGCGGCGAGCGCCTTGGCGACGAGTTCGTCGACTTGCTGGCGACTCTCGCAGCGGAGGTTGAAGAGGGCTTCCACCGCCTGGCGTGTATCGCAGACGGCCTTCGGGGTGAACTCGCGGAATTTGGCATGCGACATGAGCATCAGGCAGAGCGTTTCGTTGATGACGATGCCGGCGGTGTCGGCGCCGCAAAAGCGCGCGTCGGAGGAGAAACCGAGCGCGTGGAAAAAGGCCAGCGACCGGGCGACGTCGGCGACCGGGAGATTGATGAAGGCTTGTTGGATCATGCGGGATGGGGTGAATCGAACTCCAACGAGCGAACGCGCGCGGTTCGGACACGCGGGCCGTGTTTTCGGGTCGACGGGACGCGCTCTCGACGTGCGTGGCCGATGTCGCGCGGGCACGTTTGGGCCTTAACCACGGATTACACGGATCACACGGATCACACGGATAGACGGGCACCGGGTGCTGGCTTTAATCCGTGCCATCCGTGAAATCCGTGGTCAAAAAAGCGAGGCGAGCGAGGCACCCGGTTCGGTGCGGAACGATCTCCGGACGATCGCAACGCGAAGCTCGCGAGGACGCGGAGCTGGCGAGTGCCACGCGAGTCAGCTCGTTCCTTTGCCTTCGTTGCGGGCCGGATCGATCGGCTTTTTCTCTTGGGTCGGCGGTTGCGATTTCTTGGGCGGGAAGACGGTGATGTCGGGGGCCGGCGAGCCGGCGTAGCCGACGAGAGTGCGAAACACCCAGGCGTCGCCGATCCGCTCTTTGAAAACGCACATGCCGCACTCGCCGTGCAACTCGCGGCGCCGGGCGTCGGCGAGTTGTTGGGCGGCGGTCAGACCGAACGGCTCGTCACCCGGCACCTGCGCCGCGACCGGTGAGTCGGGCGCGGCGTGGTTGTTCGCGGCGAGGCCGAGCAGAGGCATCACCGCTAAAAAGAGAAATTTCATCAGACGGAGAAAGGGGCCGCGGGAACCGAAGCGAGGGTGGGGCGGCCGGTCAGGCAGGTTCTAGAACGCCGAATGCCGCGTGCGGACGAGCAGGAGCTCGAGATCGGAGGTGTCGAGGCGGAGCTTGGCGCGGCCGGTCTCGCGGGCGTCGACGAGGACGCGCACGATCCCGGTGCGGGGAGCGATTTCCGCCACGATGGTCGGCGCTGACGCCGAGAAGGTCAGTCGCGCGGTGAAGACGGAGTCTTCTTCGCCGACATACCAAATGTCTCTCGACCAGTCGTAGGCCGCGTCGTTCAGGAGGAGATCGCGCAGCGCGGTTGCGTCGGACAGCTCCGGCTCGCCGACCACACCGAGGCTGCAGGGCAGCAGGACCGAGAAGCCGTCGAGCGCGAAGGCGAGCTGCTGAGTGGTGATCGCGGTCCGGAGATTCGGCAGCGATCCAAACAAGTCGACCAAGCCGTCGATAGCGGGAGCTTGAGGAAGAACAACTGCGCCTCCACAGCTCCACCGCACCGGAGAATAAAGGACGCGCGACCGGAGCTTCGGCGTTGGAGCTTTCACGACAATGTTGGTGGGAACGAAAGCAACCGTCGGCGACGGAAACTCGTGCTCGACGAGGCAGGCCATGGCCGGCCGAACCGCTGCGAGCAAAACGGCCAACGCCGCGAAACGAAGGGGCAGGCGATCGATGCGCATATCGAGTCTACGCGCGCGCGGTGATTTTATTAGTCGGTGCTTGCTCAGCAGGGGAGACGTCCTTCGCGCGAGGGAAGCCATGTTGGGCGAAGTGGGTGGGGCGATTCGCGCTACTGCCGGTCAGAGCTTCGGTGCGTGATCCTGCTTTGCGTGGATCACGCGGAAAATCACGACGCGGTTGCCGATGATCTGATAGAAGATTTTGTAGGGGAACCGACGAAGCAGCGCGCGTCGAAAGTCGCGGTAGTAGAGGCGATTGATCTCCGCCTGGGTCTCCAGTTCGAGCAGGGCGAGTGCGACAGCATCGAGAAAATCGTCGCCGAGTCCGGAACGTTTTTGGTCATACCAATCGCGAGCCGCGACCAAGTCGCACTCGGCTTCCGGGCGGAGAAACAAAACGCGATTCATCCACGCTGACGGAGACGGGCCTGGACTTCCGACCACGGCGCGCCTGCGGAGGGACTCGCGTCGTAGGAGGCCTGCGCTTCATCGAGCAGCTGTTTCTCCCGGTCGGTAGGGCCGCCCGCTTCCTCCAGACGCCATAGCTGCTCGAGAATCTCGCTCCGGTCCTGGGGGCTGAGTTTCGGCAGTGCAGAAAGGATTTCCGCTTTGCTCATGGCGAGGAACGTATCCGCGAGGGCAGGGGATTCAAGACGGGGTTGAAACGATGATAGGAGAATGCCGGCACTCGGGAGGTTGGATTCCGCGAGCGCGCGGGAGTTTTCCGCCCAAGCGTCGCAATCATCGTCGCGGGCGGCCTGACCACGTTGTCGAAGCGTTCCAACGCGGCTGCAGTCGGCCGACGGCTCGTTCGGAGAACTCGCCCTACCTTCCGGCGGATGGACGGCTCGTCGAGCACGGCGGCATCGAATTCCGCCAGAAAATCGGTGCCGAGTCCGGGGCGCTGCCGTTCGTAGTAGAGCGCGGCTGCGGTGAATTCGCGCTCCGCTTCGGGGTGGAGAACGATCCTCATCGAGCCGCGTTCAGCGCGGCTCGAACGGCGGCTTTCGCCTGCTCGTAGGGACGGCTGACCACTTGGCCCGTGGACGATTGTTCTTTGCATTGCAGGGCGACCTGCAGTGCCGGATCCGCTTGCTCGATTTCCAGCATGAACGCGGAGACCTCGGCGAGCCCTTCCGGCGGGAGCGCTTTGATTTCGGCGATGATGGCGGCAGCGGCCTTCACGCGCGCAAGGTCGCGCGGCAGGAGGAGAAAATCAATCTTCGTCTCGTGAACGACCCCGGCCGAAGTTTCCGCCCACGCCGCGCCATCATCGTTGCGGGGCAGCCTGGCCACGTTGTCGCTGCGCTCCAACGCGGCTACGGTCGATAGGCGGCTCGTTCGGAGAACTCTTCCGACCAGCGGCGGGCGGACGGCTCGTCGGGACGACTCGCCCTACCTTTGGGCAATCGAAAATCCAAAATCGTCCAGCGCGGAGCGCCTCGGCCAAATACGGTCATCCCATCCACGCGGCGATGGCGTCGATGATCTTGTCTTTGCTCGGGCGGTAGGCGGCTTCGAGTTCGGGGGCGAAGGGGACTGGGATGTCCAGCGCGGCGATGCGGAGCGGGGCGGCTTTGAGCTGGCCCCAGTGCTCTTCGGTGAGGCGCGCGACGAGTTCGGCGCCGAAGCCGTGCGTCTTGCGGCCTTCGTGCACGATCACGAGGCGCCCGGTGCGCGCGACGGAGGCTTTGATCGCGTCGAGCTTCAGCGGCGAGAGCGCGCGCAGGTCGAAGAGGTCGAAGGTCGTCTCGTATTCTTCCTCGAAATAGCGGCAGGCGTCGGTGCAGTGCAGGACCATTTCGCCGTAGGTGACGATCGTCGCGAAGTCGCCGGTGCGCACCTGGCGCGGTTGCCAGACGGCGCGGTAATCCGGGTCGAACTTCACCGGGTGTTTGCCGCGGCGGTAAAGACCCTTGTGCTCGAAGACGATCACGGGGTTGTCGTCTCCGTAGGCGGCGAGGAGCGCGTTGAAGGCGTCTTGCGGCGTGGAGGGGTAGAGCGCTTTCAGGCCGGGGAAGGAGAGGAGCGCGGACTCGAGTTCCTGCGAATGGAACGAGCCGAAGGTGAGGCCTCCACCGCAGGGGAAGCGGAAGACGAGCGGGATTTTTTGGCCGGCGCGGAAGTGATACGTCGCGGCGTTGAGCACGATCTGCGTCGTGGCGTCGGTCGCGAAGTCAGCGAATTGGAATTCCTCGATCGGGCGGTGGCCGATGCTGGCGAGGCCGATGGCGTAGCCGGTGGAAGCGGACTCGCAGAGGGGAGTGCTGAGGACGCGCGGGCGGCCGAAATCTTTAAGGAGTCCCTCGGTGACCTTGAACGCGCCGCCGTAGGTGCCGATGTCCTGGCCGAGCACGAGCGACTCCGGGCGTTCGGCGAGGATCTTGCGGAGGGCGCGGTTGATGGCCTGGGCCATCGTGAGATTTTCGATTTGGCCGAGGCGCTGCGCGCTGGAGGATTCTCGATTTTCGATTGCGGCAGACTGCGAGCGGCTGGCGGTTGGCTGAACGCTGATCGCCGATGGCTGATCGCTGTCGAGGCTCGGGGTCCAGGGGAGCGCGGGGGCGTCGGGCGCGAAGAGGTCTTCGAGCATGCCCTCGGGTGAGATCGGCGGGAGGGCCATCGCGGACTTGATCGCGGTTTCGACGAAGTCGCGGACTTGGGCGTCGATGGCGTCGAGTTTCGGGCCGAGGCCGGCGGCGGCGAGCTGGGCGCGCCAGCGCGGGAGCGGGTCCTCGGCGAGGATCGCTTCGGCTTCGCCGGGCTTCATGTAGTCGCACGTGTCGTAGGCGGCGTGGCCGCGGAGGCGGAACGTGTGGGCCTCGATGAGGATCGGGCGCGCGGTGGCGCGGGCGCGGTCGATCGCGGCGCCGAGCGTGCGCACGACGTGCTCCGGATCGCTGCAATCCATGGAAAAACCCTCCATGCCGTAGCCGCGGGCGCGTTCGAAGAGATTGGTCGAGACGAACTGTTCGCAGGTCGGCGTGGAGTAGGCGTATTTGTTGTTCTCGATGACGAAGATCACCGGCACGCCGAGGACGGCGGCGAGATTGAGCGATTCGTGCACGTCGCCGGTGGAGCTGGAACCGTCGCCGAAGAAGGCGAAGCCGACGGCGGGCTTGCCGGCGCGACGCTGGGAGTCGACGGCGCCGACGACGTTCGAGAGCATGATGCCGAGGTGCGAAATCATCGGCAGGCTGCGCGCGGCGGGATCGCCGTGGTGGATGTTGCCTTCGCGAGCCTTGGTGGGGCTGCCGGAGTTGGCGAAGTATTGCGCGAGGTGATCGCAGAAGTGTCCGCTCCAGACGATGTGGCCGCCGAAGCCGCGGTGCGAAAACGAGACGACGTCGATCGACTTGTCAGCGAGGAGGGCGAGCGGGCAGATGAGCGCTTCGTTGCCCTGACCGCCGGTCACGGTGCCGCGGATGAGGCCCTGGCGGAAGAGGTCGAGGATGCGGTTGTCGCCGGTGCGCGCGAGCTGCATCCAGGCGTAGAGCTGGAGGAGTATGGCGGAGCGGTCGCGTTCGAGGTCGGCGAGGCGAAGGTCGCGGCGTTGGAACAGCGTCGGAGTGGCGGGGAACGTCATTGCGCTTATGACAAAAGGACGGTGCGGCGCGCGGGGCGGTGCGCGAGGAAAATTTAGGGCCCTGCCGCGTCATCAGAACGGGCGCGGGGCGGTGCACGGGGGCTAATTGGGAAGGGGGGCCGGTTGCGTAAGCGCAGGCCAGTGGAGGCGGAGCCATCAGCCCCGCGGGTTGCGCGCATCGGGGGTTGAAACTCGCGGGGCTGATGGCCCCGCCTCCAGGAAACGAGATGCGTTGATGGCAACCGCCCTACCGAACTCAGAACTCGAGCTGCTCGCCGGGTTTGAGGGCGCGGACGCGGTGGTTGGCGCGGGCGGCGCGTTGGGCGAAGGCGTCGCCGTCCTGCGCGATTTTCGGCCAGGTGTTGTAGTGCATCGGGACGGTCAGGCGCGGGCGGAGGTAGTCGAGGGCGAGGAGTGCGTCGTCGGGGCCCATGGTGTAGTTGTCGCCGATGGGAAGCATGGCGAGGTCGAGCCCGACACGGCCGATGAGCGCCATGTCGGAGAAGAGGGCCGTGTCGCCGGCGTGGTAGATGTTTTTGCCGTCGGCGGTGACGAGCACGCCGCACGCGGTGCCGCCGTAGGGCGGGTTTTCCTGGAGTTCGATGCTCGAGGTGTGGAACGCGAGCGTGAGTTTCACGCGGCCGAAGGGGAAGTTGAAGCCGCCGCCGGGGTTGAGGTCGTGCGTTTTTGCGCCGTGCTTCGCGAGGTATTCGCAGATCTCGTAGTTGGCGA
This sequence comes from Candidatus Didemnitutus sp., assembly GCA_041906465.1. GTDB lineage: Bacteria > Verrucomicrobiota > Verrucomicrobiia > Opitutales > Opitutaceae > Didemnitutus. The sequence goes on from JAYRJE010000011.1 coordinate 226,454, forward strand.
TGATCGTGGCGCCGGTGCGTTGGGCGAGGGCGAGGGCGTCGGCGCAGTGGTCGTTGTGGCCATGCGAGATCAGGATGTAGTCGCACGCGACGTCTTTCGCCTTGGTCTGGCTGGCGGGATTTTCGTCGAAAAACGGATCGAAGACGATGCGGGCCTGGCTGGTTTCGAGCAGGAAGGTGGAGTGGCCGAAGTAGGTGAGACGCATGGGATGGGCGGGCCAGTAGCGAGTAGTGAGTGGCGAGCAGGCGACGCGGGAGCGCTGAAGCGGTGGCGCGGAGGACGGAAGACGGAGGGCGGAAGACGGAGGGCGGAGAACCGAGAAGATCAGCAGGAGAGAACCACGAAATACACGAACCACACAAAAGCTAGTGTAGTGTCCCTCAAATAGGTGCCATTATCGGTTGGGTCCGGCATGAGGGAGGATGCCCCGTCGAAGTGCATCCGTGGAGTTAACGGTTGAGCAAACCGAGCAACTGGAACGTTGGATTCGGG
>JAYRJE010000012.1:0-208463 GCA_041906465.1 Candidatus Didemnitutus sp.
CATAGTCGCATCGGAAGTGCCGTAGTTACGGCACTTCCAATCCGTCCTGCACAAATACCGTATTTACCTCGTCAACGAGGCACTCGGAGCGACGCTTACAACTTACCACCTCGGATCTATCGTATCTACGAGGCACCCGGAGCGACGCTTACACGTGCTCACGCGGCTGCCGCAGATGACCAACCAGGACGACATCGCGGCTCTGACTCCCGCTCGTTGGTCTGCCTCGTAATGGTGGCTACTACGAGCCGTCAACGGGGACTCCGGTCGGACGCATACTTTGTGGAATATTTGGAATCCGAATTTTCAACCATGCGTCAAAACGCCCGCGCGCGGCCTAGCGCGGGCGTTTCCTAAAATCTTAACAACAAGATAACGTAATTCATAGAATCCAACAATGGTCTTTCGGAATCCGCCGAGGATGTGGTGATACAAATAAATCCAATCGCGGCGTCGCAGCAAACAAGGCGCCTGGAAATAAAAGAAAGGCATTATATATCTACTGTCTCATTCTCGTTTTATTGAGTTTCGAAACATCAAGCTGATCACCTCGTGAGGACGATAAGCCAATCTGCCTTCAGGCAATACCGATCCCAGCGGTTTTCCCTGCAAATCTACCTTATAGGCCTGCGAGCCTGACTCGAGCCTGAGCATAATCTCGCCGCGGCGCCCACCAGTCTCGTGTAACCGCAAAACCCAACCCTCACCGCGCCCCAACGGCGTGGCCCAACAGGGAATGAGAGTTTCGCCTCCCTCAAGTCCCCGCCAACCGGACGGAGTCGCAGGATCGCCACAATAGTCGATCAGCGGAGCGAAGAGGATTTCTCCCAAGGCGGCGGGCTGCATCTCACGCGGGGTTGCGTTCGTATAGCGCGCCAACGCCAGGCGAATGCGGTGACGCCCCTGATCGCTATGAATTGACTTCGATTTCAACCGACTCAGCCCGGGAGGGTAAACTTTTCGATGTTCTTCGAAGCCCGTCACCCGTGGGCTTCGCAGCAACGACACGCCCACAGCCCCTTCGCGGATGCTAAAACCGTATTTGTTCTCTGTGATAACACTAAGCCCATCAGCCTCGCCTTCGTCCATCACGGCGACCCAGCGGCTGGCAGGAACTTCCCACATCGCCTCTGCCTGCGGGGACATTGGCTGCTGCGGTCGCAGCACACTGCCAAACGGAGCTGCGCAACGTGCGAATGGCCCGCAATAGTCCGTTGTCAGATAAAACTTCAACAAGGTTTCCGGTTCTCTCCAATCGAGGTCGATTTCGACCCGCAGCAACGCCGCGCCGGCTTCGAGCACGTAGCGCACCGTGACCTGGCTTGTGCGACCAATGCGGCGTGTTACGCTAATCGCTCCTCGCCGGCCCTTCAGTTCCGTAGCGGCAAGCAGCGTGGCCGGCGTGGTAACAGGCACCCCGAGGGCAAGAGCCTGCCGGTCGATATCCCAAGCCTCGAAATTGGCTGGACGGTCGGGATAGACCATCAATCGGCCACATCCCGCCTTTAAGGCGAGTGGCTGCCCATCGATGCTCAATGCGGTAATTTCGCCGCGTGCGTCGAGCCGCAACATCACCCGTCCGTTGGACAACCGCCGCCCGTGCGCCTCCACAGGTTCAAATTCCTTAACCTCCGCAGCTTTGATCGAGAGTCCTGCCAGCGCTGGCAAGTCGAGCAATTTTCCAGAGTGCACTACTCGTCGCGACAGCGGGAGTGGGTTGAAGACGCAGGCTTCTCCGCCCGACTGGCCGAGCGCGACTTGGGCCGCCGTGAGCTGCTCAGCCACATGGCGCTGCAACTCCGGCACCCCTTCGGCATAAACCTCCGGAACCGAGCTTCCCGGGATATAGTCGTGAAACTGAGCGAAAATCAAACGCCGCCATACGGCCCCGAGATCGGGTGACTGGCCCAAGGCGACCGCCACCGCCTCGCGGGCCTGCAACGCCGTTTCCAGCGCGCGAAATGCCGCCTTCAAGTTGCTGTGGGTCGTGTAGGTGCCGCGGTGGTATTCCAGATAACACTCCCCTTGATGCACCGGCAGTTTGTGGCGCAACCCTCCGAGCCGCGCGAAAAAGGCCTCCGGCTGATCCCATTTCATCCCCGGCAATCCCGGCAAGGCATCGAGACGCCTGGCTCGCTCGCAAATTTCCTCACTGGGGCCTCCGCCTCCATCGCCGTAGCCGGTCGGATGCAAAAACTCACGGTGCACATCGCACTGTGCGTGCCCGCGAGCATTGGCCGCGAGTTGCTCGGTCGTCAGCCAGTTGTTGTATCCCGTGTCCTGCGTCACATGAGCCACGACTTCGCTGCCGTCCGTGCCGCGCCATACGAAACTCGAATACGGAAACCGGTTGATCGCGCTCCACGTAAGTTTGGTCGTGAAGAAATTCTCCACGCCAGCGAGCCGCATGAGTTGCGGGAGGCAGCCGGCATAGCCGAAAACATCCGGCAGCCAGAGCAGCCGCGCCGGCTCGCCGCGCAACCGCACGAAATCTTCCTGCCCATAGATCAACGACCGGGCCAGCGCTTCCCCGCAAGCCAGCAGCGTATCGCTCTCGACGTAAAGCGCTCCGGTCGCCTGCCATCGGCCTTCGCGCATTCGTTCTTTGATTTCTGCCATCAGCATCGGCGCCTGCCGCGTGACCGCCGCGTAGCTTGCCGGCTGGCTGTAAGCGAAGCGATACTCCGGGTAGAGCGTCATCAAACGATTCGCTGTCGCGAAAAGATGCACCGCCTTCGCCTCGCCGGTGCGCTCGGGCCATAGCCAGACCAGATCGAGATGCGCGTGTCCGGTCAGCACCGCCTGCACGAAAGGTTTCGACTGGCGAAACTCGGCATAGACGCGCGCTGCCTGGCGGCACAAAGCACGCGCACCCGCTGAGTCGAAGGCATCGCACAGCTCATCGAGCGCTCGCAGGAGTTGCCGCTGGAAAGGTGAACACTGATTCACCGGAAGCTGCTGGCCGAAGGCGTTGAGTTTGGGGCCGCCGGGTTTTTCCAACAGCATCAGATCGTAAAGGCACTTCAGATCATGGTAGGCCTGCCATGTTGTGTCGTCGCGACGACAGAGAAAAGCTCCGGTGAACACGCTGCCTTTGTGGCTCACTCCGGTTGCCTCGGGGTGCCAAATCGCTGATTGCAGACAATGACACTCGATCCATACCGCCTGTGTGCGAGCCGGGAGCCGAACGTGCCGGTGCGCCACGTCGAAGCCATAGAATGGCACGCCGTCCACGTAGAGCGTGGCCTCGCCCTGATCCTGCCATTCCAGGTAGCGAGATCCAGGACCGTGGAAAAATTGCGCCGGCAACGTCACCCGGCACCACCGTTGATCATAAAGCCGTCCCCATGCCGTGCCTGCCGCCACTTTACGAAGCGGAAGTTTCCGCGCGACCACGAGATCGACATGCTGCGGTCTGGCTTGAGTTGCTTCGACTGTAAGCACCGCCTCACGGTGCCAGATCGCTTCACGCACCCGCGTCAGAGTCGACGCAACCCGATTGGGCACGAGTTGGAGGAACGGATTAGCGAGAAGCATGGACGCTTTTAAGTGCCGATACTTTGCCGTGCCTCGCCAACGGATCCGGTTGTCACGGCGGTTTCGGTTCCTGGATTGCTCGCCGGCGGCAGGTTTCGCCAGAAGAACCAATAGACGCCTCCCGCACCCACGAGGAATAGCGGCAGCGTAGCCGCAAAAGAGGAGTAAGCATGAATCACCAACTGCATGGGCAGCAGGAACAGAGTGACCTGCGCGAGAAGGAAAAATGGCACGGCCAGAATATCGTTGCGGTGCTCACGCGCCCAGGTCGCGCGGATCGCTGGCGTCAGTTCTTCGCGGAGCGGGCGCCACCAACCGAATGGCCGGGTGGTCTGATAAAAATGTCGAAGCACTCCCCGTTCGGTCGGAGCGGTCAACAGCGACCCGGCTACTGTTCCAAGAGTCGAAAGCGAAGTCATGAGCAGAAATTGCTGCCACTCCAGCATGCCGGGAAAGAGAACTCGTTGCAGGACGGCGCCTGTGCCGCCCAAAAGCGTGCCGCCCACCACCCCCCACGCGTTGCACCTCCACCAATAAAGCCGCAGGGCAAGCGGAGCGATCCAGCCTGCTTGCAAACCCATCATCAACCAGCTCCATAGATCGTTGATGCTGCCGGCATTCACCCCCATCCAAAATCCACCGAGGATAAGCAGCACGCTCGCCAAGTAAGAACTGATAATCAGTTCGCGCTGACCAGCGGCAGGGCGAAAGAGATTCTGATAGAGATCACGCACCATCATAGCGCCGGCTTGGTTTACCCATCCAGTCAGCGTAGACATCATCGCAGCAAGCATGGCCACGAGGAGAAATCCCCGCACTCCGGTGGGCACGCTATGTGCGATCACTGCGGGAAGCACCTGCTCCGGATTGACTGCACCATGAATGCCTACGAGCGGCAGCTTGTCTTGCCAGTCCTCACCCAAGATGCCGCGCAACTCCGCTCCCAACGCCGGCGCTGAATCCGGCTGCGCTGCCACCGAAGCGGTGAGGTCGTGCCAGTTTGCCGAAGTGGCGGCAGGAAAATGACGATGCAGCACAACTGAAGCTTGCTCGACTGCGGAGGTGTTCGGAAAAAAACCATTCACGAGCACGAGCCCAAGCACCGCAAAGCCAATCATCATTGGCCAGCGGAAGGCCACGGTTGCTCCTTGGAGAAGCGAAAGCAACCCACAGTCACGATCGCTTTTGGCCGCAAAATAACGGCTTTCTCCGCCAGTGCCAATGCCTACCAGAATGCTACGGAGCAGATACATGCCGGCGAAAAAGACGAGCATCCGGTAGGCTTCGTAGCCGGGAGGCATGCTTGTCTCCCATTGAGGGAGACTGTCGGTCCACTGGAGATTGCCGGTTACATTCGCCGCCAGCTGTCCCAGCGTCGCAACGTCCGGCGCAACGCGAAAAGCCAGCGCGGCGATCACGACACACGAAACCATGATGATGACCCCTTGCACCAGATCGGTGAGCACCACCCCGTAGAAGCCGGAAAGAATCGTGTAGAGTCCACAGATCACGATCAACACCGCAGTAACCACGAGCGGAGGATAAGGCACGAACTGGCCAACAAAGAGACTGGTGCCGCGCACTAGGTAGGCAAGCATGCCAATGGTCAGCACCATCCACATCAACGCCGTGATCACGCGCATCCAGCGTGCAGCCACCCCTTGGCCGAACCGGTAAGTGATCCACTCCGCGTTGGTCATACATCCGGAGCGGCGGTGCCATTTGCCCAAATAGCAGGCCATGAACGCGAGAACCAGCACCGCTCCCCCGCGAAATTCAATAAAAAGTCCGCGCGGCCCCAGCAAATAAAGGAATGAAGTGATGATCATCGTGCCCGTGAGATCGAACCAGTTCGTCATGCCAGCGATCCCGAGCAAATACCAAGGCATCGACCTGCCACCGAGAAAGTAGTGATTTAATCCTTGGCTGGCTTGGCGGGTCATCCAGAGGCCCACGATCAGCGTGAGCACAAAATAGCCGCCGATAATTGCGATGTCGATTGAAGTGAGGGAGGTCATGGAAAATTTCTCAGCGGAGATCACGGCAAGGCGTAGGCCACATAGGCGTCGCCTTTGGGTGTGCCGAGCTTGGTGCCGCCGGCGGCAATCACCACGAACTGCCTTCCGTCGGCTAGATAGGTCGCCGGAGTGGCGAAGCCCGGCGCGGGCAGTTCATCCTGCCAGAGGCACGCACCCGTTGCGCGATCAAACGCGCGGAACATTGCCGGAGAGGACACTGGCTCGGGGCAAGCCAGGAAGTATTCTACGCATGAGTTTCATGGTATATGCTTGAGTTTGGGGTTTCGGGGTAAGTTTACCCCGCGCGAGCCGAAACATTCCCGCGCGGAGAAATTCTTCAGTTCTTGCTCGTCGATTTTCGCATCACCTCAGCGGGAAAATCTGCCGAAGGGCTGCCGCCTCTCCGGCGCAAATTATGAGTCTCATCGCGGTCGGCCCGGAGCGGGATCTGCATTCCTCCTGTCCGATCCAGTTCGGCGAACAACGCGGCGCGCAAACGGTCGGCGATCGCTTTGCTGGCCGGATCGTAGATCAGATTCCGGGTTTCGCCGGGATCATCACGCAGATCGTAAAGCTCATCGCTATCCCACACGCCATGCGCGCGCACGAATTTATAGCGATCACCTCGCAGCGCGAAGATCGTGGGAGTCTGCGGAAAATTGCGCTCCCAATAATATTCGTAGAGCAGTTCCTGTCGCCACGGGATGGACTCACCCCTCAAGAGCGGCCAGAAGCTGCGGCCATCGAAGGCGGGCGGTTGCGTCGACTTCACCCCTGCGGCGTCCAGCAGCGTGGGTGCGATATCGATGTTGGCCACCATCTGCTCGACCGCAGCGCCTCCCTTCAGCACCGCGGGACATTGCAGGAGCAGCGGCACCCGCATCGACCAGTCGTAGGCCGTTCGCTTGTCGATCAGCCCATGCTCGCCGAAACCGAAACCGTTATCGCCCATATAAACCACCAGCGTGTCATCGAGCTGGCCGCGCACCCGCAGGGCATCGAGCACCCGTCCCACGCTCTCATCCACGGCGAGCAGCGTTTCGCAATAGTTGCGATAAAGCCGTTCGAGGCTGGCATCGGATTGGTAGGGAAAATCCACGCCATGCCAGGAATTGCGCTGGTTCTGCACCCATATAGGCGCGTGTTCCTGACGAAGACGAGAGGCCGGCACCGGCAGCGGCTTGTCCGCATAACGCCCCAGATGCCGATCCGCCGGCACGAATTCGTGGTGAACCGCCTTATGCGAAAGATAGAGAAAGAACGGCTTGGAAGTCGGCACCGTCTTGAGCCAGTCGAGGGCGTAATCAGTCAGCTCATCGGTAATGTAGCCTTTTTGCGGCACATGCCGGCCATCCACGTTGAGCTGCATTGGCGCGCCGACTTTCTCGGCGGCGGTGCCGCGGCGATCCGGCCAGTATTCGCCCTGCCCCGCGAAGCTCACCCATTTGTCGAACCCGCGTTGTGGATCGTCATGGTCGCCCCCCATGTGCCACTTGCCGAAAAATCCGGTCGCGTAACCGGCCTGCTGCAACAGCTGCGGGAAAAACACCAGATCCTCCCGCACAGGATTGTTGTTGTCCACCACTTGGTGATGATGCGCGTAAAGCCCGGTGAGAATTGACGCGCGGCTCGGAGAACAGAGCGAAGTGGTAACGAACGCGTTGCGCACATGCACGCCGTGGCGCGCCAGCGAATCGAGGTTTGGCGTCTCTAAAAACGGATGCCCCATGAACCCCATCGCGTCGAAGCGGTGGTCGTCAGTAAGGATAAAAACAATGTTTCGCGGCGCGGCATCAACGCGGGTCGCGCACGCAACTCCCGCCAGTCCCAGTGCAAGCAACCAACGAAAACGATAACTCATCGCCTTTTCTCCGAGCGCACGAAGCTTCATGGCACGACCTCCACGATTTCGGGGCCTATCAGGTAGAGCATCCTCCCCGATAGCGTTGCCTGCATGAGTCCCTTCTCCGGACGCAAGGTCACCGGCGCCCCGACCGCGTCGAAACTCTGCGTGACTTGTCCCGCGATTTTTAGCGTCACCGTCCGAGAGGCTCCTCGCTCGGCAATCCACAATGCCCAGCCCGTGACGCCATCCGGGCGCTTCCAAGCGAGGCGATAAACCGGTTCTTTTTGAAAACGATCCCGCTCCAATTTCGAACCCGCCGGATATGCGCGGCGCAGGGCCTGCAACGCCCGGAATGCCGGGCGTGGCGTGTAATCCGGGTGGAGAATTCCAAACCAGTCTTCCTTGTCCATCGGATCCTTTTCCGCAGTGACCGCGGTAAACCACAGCCACGACGAGATGCCGTATTGGAAGGAGAGCAGGACTGAACGCGGAAGAAAGTCGGCCTGCTCCGCGTCGGAAACGCCGCGGTTTTGGGAATCGTCCACGCGCGTGCCATCCGGCTGGAGGCGGCCTGGCCGGCTGGTGTAGCCGCACTCGGTGATCCAGATTGGTTTGCCCGCAAGGCCATGCCGGTTGAGCAAGCGGCGGTAACTATCCACGGCTTGCTCCAGCGTGAGCTTGCGCGGGCGCTTGGCATTTGACTCATACACACTCTCCTCCGGTGCATGCGGAAACCGGTAAGGGTGGATCGCGAAAGCATCGAACGCTTCGCCCACGCCGGCAGCGAGCATCGCGTCCGCAAACTCGCCCGAATAACCGCCGTTGGCATCGTTGGAGCTGGCGAGGCCGCCTGTCAGCACGAAGAGTGTCGAATCAATTGCCTTGATCCGCGCCGAGGTCATACGGAACAGCTTCGCGTAACCGGCAGGATCGGGTTTGCTGATCCAGAATTCAGCAAGGTTCGGCTCATTGTAGATTTCCCAATGCCGCACTTGCGGGTAACGCCGCACCGTCGCTTCCACGAAAGCCAGCCACTCTTCCAGATGCTCCGTGACCGGCACCGCCCACAAAGGCGCGTGGCTGATCAGTCCGAGCACCGAGATACCGTTGCGATCCGCCGCAGCGATCATCGCATCGTAGCTGGTAAAATCATAGCGTCCGCGCGACGACTCGATTGTCCGCCAGACAAAATCAGTGCGGACGAAGGTGAGCCCGGATTCCCTCACTCGATCGATGCGCTGCTGCTGTTCCGCGGCATTGAGAAAATGTTTGATGCCGGCACAGAGCCCGATGTCCGTGCCCGTCGGATTGGGCATGTCTGCGGCGCGCACGCCGAGCACGAACACCAGCCCGAAAGCGACCAAACCCAATCGGGGAAACGCGAGTATAGAGTAGAAAGGTTTCATGAAGTTCGCGAAGGGCTCAGTCGGGAGTGCTCCAGGCGGTGCTGACGAGAGTGTGTGCGAGGGAGAACTGACCCTGCGCCCGCACATCGCGCGAAGAGCTGCCGGCATAAAGTGCAAACGCCCCCGCCTCCGCCACCCACGCCCGACGCTCCACCGAATAGAAAGCGAGCGAACGCTGGGTGAGCGGAAGCGAAACCGTTTTGGTTTCCCCCGGGGCGAGTGTCACTTTCGCGAAGGCTTTCAATTCGCGCGGCGGGCGCACTACGCTCGCCGCCTCATCCTGCACATAAAGCTGCACGACTTCAGCGCCGCCGCGTTCACCGGCGTTGGTGACGTCCACCTCCACGGTGGCGAGTGTCGCGCCTTCGCCCGCAACGACCCGCAGCGGGCCGTAGGAAAAACGAGTGTAGCTCAGGCCGTGGCCAAACGGGAAAAGCGGCTCGATCTTTTCGGCATCGAACCACCGATAACCCAACAAAAGCCCTTCCTCATACCACACTTTGCCCTCGACTCCCGGATAGCGGCGCGGGTCGTTGTCAGCATGGGCTGGCGAATCGGCCAGCCGTTTCGGAAATGTATAGGGCAGCTTGCCGGAAGGATTCACCTTTCCGAAAAGCACGTTGGCAATCGCCGCGCCGCCTTCCATTCCCGGGTAGCCCACAAGAAGAACCGCCGGCACCGCATTCAGCCATGGCTCCATCGTCACCGCCGATCCCGTCATCAGCACCACAACCGTGCGCGGATTAACCGCCGCCACGCGGGCGATCAGTTCCGGCTGCCGCCAAGGCAACTCCAGCATGCTGCGGTCGGTGCCCTCGCGCTCCTGACCAAAATCGTGATTCAGCCCCGCCACGATAATCACCGCCTCGGCCTGCTTCGCCGCGGCAACGGCCTGCTCGATCCATGTCTCCGTATCAGGTGATGCGATTTTTTCCGTCTCGAAATTGCGCATGCCCGCCACATCGAAGCCCTCCAGCCGCCGGGTCGCAGGCGCCTTGTAGCCCAGGGAAAAACTCACGCTCCGTGTGCCACCTGCTGCCCGCACCAATCCCTCCAGCGGCGTGATCTCGTAGAACGCCTTCACTTCCGAGCTGCCGCCGCTGTGCGCCTGCAAGCGGATAGCATTTTCTCCAATGATGGCGATCGTCCCGGCGCGCTGCGGATCAAGCGGGAGAACGTCGCCCTCGTTTTTCAACAGGACAAACGACTCCTCCGCCACGCGCAGAGCCAGCTCCTGATGGGCCGCGGAGTTGATCGCGCCAGGCTGGCGCCGATCCACCGACAACGCCACGCGCAGCACGCGCCTCACCTTGTCGTCCAGCACGGCCACGGGAATTTCTCCCCGCTGGATGGCTTCGCGAAAAGCGCGTCCAAGAAAATAGCCGTCGTAATCCGGGCTGCTTGTGCCCATCTCGATATCAAGGCCATAGAGCGCCGCCTCGCGGGTATCGTGTGTTCCACCCCAATCCGAGATGACCGCGCCGCGAAATCCCCACTCCTGTTTCAGGATGCCGTTGAGCAGTTCTTCGTGATGGCACGCCGCCTGGCCGCGCAGCCGATTGTAAGCGCCCATGATCGCAAGGCTGCCCGCCTCGCGCACCGCGGCCTCGAACGGCAACAGATGAATTTCCCGCAAGGCCCGCTCCTCGATTTCCACGTCGATGCCGTGGCGGAAACGCTCCTGATTATTTGCCACCAGCGGCTTGGCGCACGCCGCCACGCCCCGCGACTGCAAGCCGCGGATATACGCCACTCCCAGTTCCGCCGCGAGCCACGGATCTTCTCCGAGGGATTCGAAATTCCGCCCACATAAAGGCGTTCGCACGATGCCCAACCCCGGCCCCAGCAGCACATCTTTGCCCCTGGCGCGCGCCTCCTCGGCCAGAGTCTCGCCATACGCGCGCGCCAGTTCCCGGTTCCAAGTCGCCGCGAGACCGATGGTCACCGGCAGGTAGGTGCAAAAATCATCCGTGCGGCCCGCCGGCTCCCAACTGTCGGGTCCGATCTCCTCACGCACGCCATGCGGCCCGTCCGACATCGCAAGTCGCGGGAAACCAAGACGGGGCACCCCGGCGGAGCTGAATTTGCTGTCCGCATGCACCAGCGCGACTTTTTCCTCCAGAGTGAGCCGCGCGAGCAGATCGTCGACCCGGGCTTCCAGCGGCGCAGCAAAATCCCCATACAGCGGAGCAGAATTCTCCGTAGCCGCCGAACTCATCACAGCCAAGCCCAGCAGGCCAAGCGCGATCCACCTCGGCAGTCGGCTCCTTTTCCCACGAAGAGAGCTGAGTTCGGAAATCCTCATGCGACTGCGCCAATTATTGGCCCACTCTTTCGAGCCGGATTCCGACCACGCTACTGGCACCCACGTCGAAACTGAGATGAAGTTTGTCCTGCGTCATCTCAACTGAACGCTCGAAAAGCGGGGTTGGCTTTGTCGCCTCGTCAGGAGTGTGATCCGGACGCGCAATGTAACCCAGAGCGCGATACCGGCCTGGCGGCAATCCAGCCAGCGTCAGTTCGGCGGCCCGTTGTTGTGCCGAAGGATTAGCCACCACGACGACCGGGACCTGTTGGAGGTTCAGACAGCCCGCCGCATAGAGCGAGTCCACAAAATTTGGCGGAAGGGTGGTTTCCTCGGCAAGGCCCTCCACTTGGGTGGCAAACACGCGGATCTCCCCGCCTCGCTCGCCCAGCCCAAGCACCTTGGACAGCAGGTGGAAAACTTTTACGTAACGAAATAGCTGCGGCTTTCCGTTCACCAAAGCAAAGCCGCCTCCGAGATTGTCGTCGATCGCCTTCCCCTCCCCGAGCCGGAAGAAATTTGCCCCGTCCACGCCCCACTGCATCAGGAGGATAAAGGCTTTGCCGATCCAACCAACCGCGGCAGGACTGTTTTTCAGTTCATGCGGCTTCTCCATCACGCTGGAGCGGGCGTTCCACTCCGTGATGAAGAGCGGCAGGTCGACCCCGTGTTTTTTCTGCAAGGTGTCGATTTGCGGCGGCAAGCAGCGATTGGGAATCGCGACGTGAAAATAGATGTGATCGGAAATGAAATCCAGTTGCTGCGTGATGTCGCGATGCCGGAGAAACTGCTCCATGAATTCCCCCGAGTTGTGCGTCGCCAGTGTCGGGCCGCCGACTTTCACTGGGACACCGGACGCCTTGATGGCCGCGAGCGTATGCCGGCAAAGATCGAGATAGGCCGCGAGCATGCCCTCTTTTCCCGGCGGGTAAGGCGTGCCCTCGACCTTCAGATACTCGGAACCGTTGGGCTCGTTCCAAATTTCCCAGTAGTCGATCTTCCCTGCGTAGCGCCGGACGATCTGGGTGATGAGATTCTCCCACACCGCCCAGTCGCGCGGCGGCGAGTGGATGTCACCATTATAGGCGAGCCAAGCCGGGCAATAGTCAAAAATGCTGACCGTTTCCATGCCATGCTGGCGCACCAGAGCGATGGAACGATCCATGCGTTGCCAGTCCCAATGCCGGCTGTTAATATCGGCAATGCTGCCCTTCTTCCCCATCGCGGCCTTGAATTCTTCAAGCGTGATGTCTTTTGGCTCGGGCAACACGCCGAGTTTTACATCGAAACGCGCCGAGGTCACGCCGGCGGCGGCCAGTTTGCTCCACGCTGCCGGAGAGGTATGCTCGATGGAGCAACCGCCGAAGATTCGATACGAGCTGCGCGCGGTCTCTTGCGAAAAATCCACCTGGATCGCCGTTCCCGCCAGACACCGCGCACTCGCAGCAAGCGCCGCCAGAAAAACCGCTTTTAAAAAATAAGATCTCATAAAAATTCACCCAGCTGGGTTTAAGGGGCTGTCGCGGCTGCCTGCGCCGGAGAATAGTCATGCCCGCTCAAGCTAAGCTCGACCGAGCGCTGCCATGCCTCCATTTCCGCGTTCATCGACTTCACGATGTCGGGATGAGCAGAGGCCAGATCGTGGCGTTCGTAGGGATCGCGCGTCAGGTCGTAGAGCTGCGGCCCGGACTGTCCCAATCCCACCAACAGCTTGTAGCGATTGTTCAGCCAAGCTGCCTGCCCGCCAAAATCATGGGTCTTGGGCTCTGGATGGTAATAGTTTTCAAACTGGATCGCCGGATTCCGGACGGTCGGAGTCGTGCCGCGGGAAAGTTCAGCGTCGAGCCAGCGGGAATTTTTCCGCTCCGGCGCTTCCGGATACTTCCAGAAACCAACCGGCGAAGGGCGCGCTTTCATTTTATTGTCTGCAATAAGCGAGCGCAGGCTTATTCCATCCAGCGGACGGCCTGGCGCGGGGGAATGGAGTTGTAGGAAATCGAGCACGGTCGGGAAAATGTCGGACGTAACGGCGATCACCGACGACACCCGCGGTTTGCGAACCACCGCCGGCCATTCGATAATGGCCGGGACACGCAAGCCGCCTTCGTAAAGCTCCGTCTTCACGCCACGCCACCCGCCATTGTAGGCCGCAGCTGCATGGTCGGGCGGATCGATGCCGTTGTCAGAGTTGAACCAGACGAGCGTATTCTCCGCGACCCCGAGTTCCTGCAACGCCGTCCGGAAGATGCCGATCGCCCGATCCATTGCGGTGATCTCCGCGAAACGACCGCGCGCGCTGGCACTGGGCAGATCGCGATAAAGCGCGAGATCCTCCGGCTTGCCTGAATACGGCGCATGAGGAGAACCAAACCAAATCACGATGAAGAACGGATGCGACGGATCCTCACGCTGGACGCGGCGCAGGAAATCCACGGCGGCATTCACCACGACCTCGGAGCTTTCTCCCCGGATGATCTCCGGGGGCGCGCCGTTGCGACTGAGCGGCGGATCCATCTCGAAATAATTGTCGTGCGAAAGGTATTCCTCGAAGCCCATCCGAGCCGGATTCACCGGGGAGGCCTGCTTGACGGGGCCGAGATGCCACTTGCCGAAGTGGCCGGTGCGATAACCCGCCTGACGGAGCACGTGGGCCAGCGTGATCTCCTCGGGACGGATCGACCAGTTGGGAGAAAACGCGCCGGAGCGGTTCGCATGGCGCCCGGTCATGACGCTTACCCGGGTCGGGGTGCAAAGCGGAGAGGCCGCGTAGAAACGGTCAAAGCGCAGGCCGGTGCGGGCCATTTCATCGAGCACCGGGGTCTTGAGCTGGGGGTGGCCGTTATAGGCGGTTTCTCCCCAGCCCTGGTCGTCCGACATGATCAGAACCACATTGGGCCGCGTTCCCGTCGCCACGCCAGAGGCGGCGGTGGAGAGCGCCAGCAGGGAGGATAAAACAAATTTTCGCATGGATTTCAGGCGCGGGACGTTGATACCCGACCGTCCCGCGCCACCCCTGGGAACTTCTTAAAAGATGAAGGAATTGCTGAGGATGAAGGTTCGCGGCTCGGGCATCATGTAGATGGCGCCTTCGCCGGTGGTGAGGGCGCGCTGAAGGATGGGGTCGTCGTTTCCGAGCACGTTTCTGACGTTCAGTTGCACCCGCCACTGGATCTTTCCCTTGAGAAGCTTCCGGGTGTAGCCGGTGAAAAAGTCGCAGGTGGTGATGGTCCCGCCCATGATCGGGTTGTTTTGATCGTCGATCGTCGCCGAGAACGGGGTGACACCGGTGATGGGAAATTGGTTGTCCGCGGCGATCTGCGGATAAGCGACCACGGAAGCACTGCGATAAAGATAAGAGCCGCCGACGCTGAAGCCTTTCAACCGGCCTTTGCTGAATTCATAGCGCGTGACCAGCGTCGCCCGATATTCACGCTCACGCGGATTCGGTTTCCCCTGCGCGTTGACGATGTAGTTGAAGTTGGCGATTTCATACGCCAACACATCGCGAATCGTGATGGAATCGTTCACGTGCAGCGGAGTGCTGAGGTGGCTGGCCCATACCGGAATGCGCTCCTGGATCATCTCAAACCACGGCGCGCCGATATTGGATTCGCTCGACCGGCTTTTGGCCAGGGAGAGGGAAACGCGCCAGTTGCTGGTGGGATTGGCGATGAAGGTAATTTCGTCGCCCTTGGAAACACGGTCGGACTGGAATGCGTAACTTTCGACAAAGGTCGTGGTGGGCGCGATACCCGCGTTCACGTTGGCAAAAATATCTTCCTGGAAAGCGCGGTATTTTTCGCTGAAGGGGAAGGCCGTGCCGGCCGCGTCGGTGGCGGCCTTGATCGAGCGCTCGATGTTGATCAAATCCGCGCGCAAGCGGTTTCCCACCACGGTGCCGCCGACCGTCAGGCTGCCCACAAAATTGTTCGCGGCTCCCAGCGCGGAGCCGGCGCCGATCGAACTCGTCTCATAATGCACATACCGCAAGCTCGCCCGATCGTTCGGCAGCCGCAGCGTGAGGCCATAGTCCTTGCCCTCGCCGGCTCCGTTCACCGCAAGAGAGCCGTCGAGGCTCTTCGCCAGGCTCGTGCTTACCTGTTGCGAATTCGCCTCCACGTAGGAAAGCGAAAGCCAGGAGAACGGATGCACCACGACGCCCTTGGTCGACGTCACCGGCGAAGCTCCCCCAGAGCGCGTCCAACCCGCACCGGCGTCCGAATGAATGATCTTATCCATCAGCACGAATCCTGAATTTGCCCCGGCGATACGCTGCGTGGTAATGGCCGTGCTCGGTTCATAAATGTCCACGTCGTCCTGCCGCCGACCATAGGTGAACACCACCCGGCCATCCCAAAAACGATTCTGCATTGCGAAGGTTTTGGACGCCTGCCGGTTCTGCTGTCCTGTCATCGCCGCGGTGGCGCCATAAGGACTGTCCAGACCGGCGATTTGCACGGCATTGCCCGAGGAATCGGTGCCCGGCAGCGTTTTAATGCCCGAGGATAAGGGATCGAACGGCAATTGCAGCCACGGGGCGGCGCCCGGCGTAAGATAATAACGGAAGACCGGCTGGCGGTTGACGATATTGAGGTTGTCATACGCCGTGCCGTTCGCGGCGGGGATAAAGTTGTTGTTGCTGACAACGCGCAGATCCTGCTGCTGCACCGTCCGGGTCGCGGTCAGGCGTTCATACATCGCGCCCAGGCGGTGCTGGCCGAGCCAGCGGCTCCAGCCGCTGTTCTTGGTAAAATCCAGATCGTAGGACGCCGAGAGGCGGCGCTGGTCGCGTTCAAAATAATTTTTCCGCACCCCGGCTGCGGCGTCGGTGTTGGTCTGCAAATAATACTGGCCGAGGTTGGGATTCGGCGTGATGCCGTCGTTGAGGTAAAGGTTCTGGTCGACCCGCAGATCCATTTCCGTTGCCCGCATCAAAGCCGCGCCGCGTTGCTTGAGGCTCTCCTGGTTTACCCCGGCCTCGATAAACAGGTTCGGCAGCGGATTCACCTCCGTGACGACCCCGCGAATCCACGACTGCCATCGGTTGCCATTCCCATTCCCGGCCGGAGAGACATCAAAAGGATAGATGGAGCCGTCGAGCAGGCTGTGCTCGAAATTATTGGGCGCGGCCCCCAGCGCGTCGTAGCCCTTCGGATAGACGGTGTTGCTTTGTGCCCCAACCAGACCAGCCGCGCCGGAGGCATTGAGCAAGGCGTAGGGCCGGGCGGTGGTGATCTCTCGGACAAAGAGCGAATTCGCCGCCGGTGCGGTGAACGGCGTGGCATTATTATACGTGGGCTTGCCTGCCGCCAACCAGGGAGTGATGTGATCCTGGATGATCGTATTTACCTTCGCCTGCTGATGCGCGAAAGCCCGCTCAAAATAGCCGCGGACCGCTAGTTTGCGGAAAGGGGTGAAAACCAAACTCCCGTAGTAACGATCCTGGTCTGAATAAGCGGGATCCTGCCAGTCCTTCTGGCGGTCGCGCAACTGCACCAGTCTGAGGGCGAGCTGCTTCTTGATCAGCGGCTGATTGAGATCGGCCACCGTGCGCAGACTTCCCTTGTCATCCACCCGCACGTCCACGGAATAACGCGCGCGGTTGGTGAGCGCGCGCTTGAACGAGGAATCGATGGTGCCCGACGGGCCCGAGTTGCCGAAGAGGATCGAGTTCGGGCCGCTCGCGAAAGTGAAGCGCTCGGTGTTGTAGCCGTCCACGCGCACGATCGTGTCGAAGAAATCGTGCGTGGTATTCGAGGTGCCGAGATTGCGGGTGCTCGAATTGTTGGCTCCGTAGGAAACAGTGTCGCGCAACGCCGCATTGTTCTGGGTTTCCACCGGCGTGTTTTCCGCGCTGTTCATGCTGTTGAGCGAATAGCGCATCGCATCGTCGAGATTGGTGATGCCGAGGTCTTGGATAAACTCGGGCGTCATCACTTCAAGCTGGCTGGGCACGTCCTTCAGCGAGGAATTCAGCCGGCTGCCGGCCAGCGTTTCGGTCGCCATATAGCCCACGTCCGAGGTGGTGTTCACCTCGAAGGGCGAAAGCACCAGCACTTCCTCGTCTTTGGCTGGCCGGGTTTCCGGCGGCGCGCTTTGCTGCGCCGGCGCGAGAATCGTGAGGCAGGAGGCGGAGACAACAAGCGTGAGCAGGGAGCGTTCACGCGAAGTGGGTTTGAGAATCGAGGGCATGGGTTGTTCTGCGACTCAGATACCAAGGACCCGGAAGGGCCTAGCCGGTGAGTTGGGGTTGGTAGCTCGAAAGGCCTCTCGGGAGAGAAGCATCGCCACCATGCTAGCAAATCCGTCCCGCCGCCGATATTACACGAACGTGTAAGCGCACCGCCCGCCTTTCATGACGACGGGGTTTAACGTCCGAGAAATTTAACTACGGCCTCGGTGCGCGAACTGACTTGGAGTTTTTCGTAAATGTTGTGACAATGCTTCCGCACCGTCTCGATGCTCACCGCCATCAATTCGGCGATTTCCTTGTAAGGAAGCCCCTTGGCAAGCAACTCCAGCACTTCTCGCTCCCGAGGGGAAAGCGCCGCTTCGCTCCCGGAACGAAACGGCTGGTGATGGAAATATTGCACGATCTTGCGCGCGATCAGACTGTTCAAGGGCGAGCCGCCCCGCGCGGCATCGCGCACCGCTTCCAAAACTTGCGCGGCTGACCCTGTCCGGCCTTTCAGCAAGTAGCCTACCGCGCCCGCCAACAACGAGCGGAAAATGAGATCCGCGTCTTCATAAACCGTCACCATCACGAACTGGGTGTTAGGCACCTGCCGCTTGAGCTGCCGCACGCAGTCAACGCCACTCATCTTCGGCAAATTGATGTCCATGAGCACAACGTCCGGTCGGTGCGCCGGAATCTCCGCCAGCGCCTCTTCCGCGGAGCGATGGTTGCTCACGCAATTGAATCCGTGCGCGCGATTCAACTGATAGACCAGTTGCTCGCGAACAACCTTGTCATCCTCCACAACCGAAACCCGCACAGTTTTAATTTCACCAGCTGATTCCGGGGTATTGTCCGATGTTTTCATGTCGTAGTGGGAGGATTGTCCGTCCCGGCTCGTTGCAAACCCGCTCCGGCACCGGAATTGGAAGAAAGTCGCGCACGCGGAACGGTAAAACGTATCTCCGTGCCTGCGCCCGGCTGACTTTGCAGCTCAAATTCGCCGCCGATCTCCTTCAGGCGCTGGCGCATGTTCGCCAGTCCGTTCCCTCCCTCACCAATTCGAGCGCCGTCCAATCCCCGTCCATCATCCCGGATGCGGATGATCAGAGATTCCGGACGCATCTCGAGCGCCACGCTCGCTTCGCGGGCCGCCGCATGCACCACGATATTTTGTAGGGCTTCTCGCGTGGCGAGAAGAAGATTATGGCGCACCTCCGCATTAAGCGAAATCGAAGGGAGCACCGTGGGAATATCCAGCCGGCAAGAAACGTGGGCCAGCTTCAAGTGCTCCTGGGCAAAACGCCCGAGATAATTTGCCAAGCTCTCCAGCGTGTCGTGATGGGGACTGACCGCCCACACGATTTCGTCCAACGATTCAATCGTCCGACGAGCGGTTTGCTGAATACGCTTGTTCCAGAGACCGGTTTCAGTGGTGTCGTGCAAGTTGCCATCCAGCCGTTCGCTCAAGTAAGCAATCTGCGTCAAACTCGCGCCGAGATCATCATGGATGTCCTTCGCAATCCGCGCCCGCTCGCGTTCGATCGCGTGCTCCCGCTCCATCCGCTCCAGCAACAACCGGGCCTTGCGGCATTCCCAGCGCCTCACGCCCCAGATCAAGCCTGCGCCCAGCGTCAGGGCAATCGCGCCCTTGAACCATGGCGTCTGCCAGAAAAATGGCTTCACCCTCAACCGCACGGTCGCTTCCCGCGGGCTCCACACGCCGGAATTGTTGCTCGCAATCACCCGGAAAACGTAATCTCCCGGCGGCACGAAACGGTAGATGGCGTCGCGATGCTCATCCACCGCCGACCAATTCCGATCCAAGCCTTCCAGCTTATAGCGAAAACGCACTTTCTCCGGTGATGCCAGCGACAACGCCGTGAAACGAAACTCAATTCGATTTTCGCCAGCCGCAGCGATCACGTTTGGCTCGACCGCATCCAGCGCATGCGCCGAGCCCTCGACTAGCACCTCCTCAATTAGCACCGGCGGCGGCAGCGGGTTATCTACCACGCTGCCGGGATCCACGCACACCAAGCCGTCCACCGTCGGAAACCAAAGGCGGCCATCCGGAGTCTTGGTTCCCGCAGGCTGCACGCCCCCCGAGCACTCCTGGGCCGCCAGTCCATCGTTGCGATTGTAGCCAGTGCAATCCACCAAGGCGCGCACGCGATCCGCGCACTCATGCAGTTCCCGCGCCCGCACATGAAAGAGGCCTCCCGGTGAACTCATCCAGAAATTCCCCTTCCCGTCCTCTTCAATGTGATAGATCGATTCGTTCCAGAGGCCGTTTTCCGTGGTAATCGTCGCCAAGCCGCCGTGTCTCCAACGCGTGAGCCCTTTCAAGGAGCCAATCCACACCGTTCCATCCGGCTCCATTCGGAAGCAACGCACCACATCGGAAGACAAGCCTTCACGAGTAGTGAATTGCGACCATTGCCCTTCCTGCCACCGGCAGACACCTCCCCGCGAAGTCCCAAACCACATTGCTCCATCCGCCGCCTGCCCAATCGCGCACACGTCATTGAAGGGAATGCCTGGCACCGTGCGCCATTCCTCAAAACGTCCTCCCGGCATGAAGCCAACTCCCGCCCCGCCTGAAAAACCCACCCAAACGTTGCCTTCACGGTCTTCGAAAAACGCATTAATACCGTTTGCTTCCTGATCCACGACAAAGGTTGGAATCAGGACGCCGTCATGCAACCGGTAGACCATTTTCTGCGGGCTACCGACCCAGACCTCTCCGCGTCGATCACTGAACAGCACCCGCACGGTGTTCGTCGATTGTCGCGTGCCCCAAAACGTCAGCTCCGACTCGCCCGGAGAAAGCGAAGCTAAAGCCCGCGAGTTTAAAAGCGCCCACACTGTTCCAGCTTGATCCGAACTGACGCTCAAGGCGCGGCGATCCGGATCCGTCGCCGGTCGTTCATATCGACGGAAGAAACCTGGCCGCAGGCGCGTCAGCCCGCCACCTTGGCTTCCGCGCCAGAGATTGCCCTCGCGATCTAAGTAAAGCACGAGGTTCGTGCTGCGTAGCCCCATCTCCGAAGTCACCACCTGCCAGGTATCCGTGGCATCAAGATAATAAAGCCGCCCGCCTTCCGCCGCCAGCCACGGCTTACGGGCGAAAGCTTCCACCATGGCAACCGCGCTCCCGGTGAAACGGGCCGGCCCTTCCAACTCTGTCACGATGCGACGGTCACGAATTCGCCACAGCTTGTGCCCCGCGTAAATCCACACTCCGCCTTCGCTTGCCGGCGCCATCGCGTCGACCGGCAGGCCGTCCAGCGCCTCCATCCCCGTCGGCAGCAAGAGCCGCTCGTTCTCCCACATTCTTAGCCCGTCGCGCGTGCCCACCCATAGCGTTTCGTTTTCGTCAACCGCGAGCCCGAGATTGGTTCGTCGAGCCACCGGCCCGGTTTGGGCGACAAACTCCACTGACGATGCCGCCAGTCTTCCCAGCCGTCCATCCGCCGTTTGCAACCACACTGGCCCGCGGTTGCCTTGGGCCATGCTTACAATCCCCGCCCCCGCCACCGTCTCTCCAAGGTGAATGCGGTTCTGTGTTTGACGGCGCGCCACCAAGCGCCCGCTCTCCAGCGCAATCCAGAGTGTTCCGTCCCGATCTTCAAACAACTTGCTGATCGGGCTGGCGCCCAATTCGGGGAAATTTGCTGCCGTGAAATGCACGAAACGCACGCCGTCGAATCGCGAAAGCGCCACCGGCGTTCCCACCCAGAGATAGCCGTCCCGTGTCTGCTGGACGGCGGTGACTTTTGTGTCAGCGAGCCCGTCGTCCGTGCGCCAGGTTTTCAGCAGATAATCCGCCGCAAACCCAGGCGAAACCAGGCACGCGCTCAACCCGAACCATGCCAGCAGCAGATCTCTTCCAATATCGAGAATAGGCCGCCGACCATATCTTTCCTTGTGTGCGCCAGACGGGTAACAAGCCGCGCAAATCTTCAGCAAGGCACGAAAAGTAAGCATGGGGTAAACTTGGCTTCTCACCGATCTTGGCGGAGAGACAGGATAAAATCCAGCAGGCAGCTTGGAATCGCCCAATGGCTCGATAGCCAGCATGCAAAGACTATATCATTTGCCCTCATACCAAATCCCGCGCCGCCAGTTGTGTCGGCGCAGCTTTCTTACCAGTGCGTCGGGCATGGCCGGCAAATCGCTCACGGCACAATTCGCCGCCGCCTGCCCTGCATTACGCATACCGGGAATCACCGTCGATACCGCCGGATGCGCCAGCACCCATTTGATCGCGGCCTGCGGCAGCGTATAGCTGGTCCCGGCGAGGTCTTCCTGAATTAACTCAACTCGCGCTCGGGTTCGTGCCAATCGATCTCCTTCAAAATATTTTGACCGGAAATCATCGCTCGCGAATTCGGTGTCGGCGGTAAACTTGCCGGTCAGCGCGCCTTCGTCGAAGACGACTCGCACGATGATACCGACTCCGCACTCCTGCGCGACTTCGAACAGTTCCGCCGCCGCTTCCTGATCGAATAAATTGTAGATTACCTGGACGGAATCCACCCAGCCGCCGCGCATGAGGTCGATCACACAATTCTGATCCTGTTCAGGCGTGGAAACGCCGACAAGTCCGATAACTCCCTCGCGCTGCAACTGACGAAGCACCCTAAACGGCTTGGGGTCGCGATTCCAAGCCCGTGTCCATGTATGCAATTGCAGCAAATCAATTGATACTCCGCCAAGATTTATCAGCCGCTCCTCCACGTTTGTCCGAAGATAGGATTCACCATAACGATCCTCGGCACGGCAATAAGGCGAAGGCGGCCAGATTCCGCGCAGAGGTGGCGTTTTGGTTGCGACGAAAATCTTTTCCCGCCGGCCTGACTCGGCACGCGCCCGCAGCAATTGACCAATGAGGGCTTCACTGCGTCCACCGCCATACCCTGCCGCTGTGTCGATAAAGTTGCAGCCTGCGTCAAGCGCACCGGTCAGGGCCGCAAGCGAATCGGCATCGCTCTGCTGTCCCCAGGAGCCGCCGATCGCCCAACCGCCAAACCCAATTTCCGAACAGTTGAACTTCTGATGGCCAAAAGGGCGAAATTTCATAGAGGTTTTTTAAGAGCGGCAGCGTTTTCAACGCTCACTGTCGAGGCGTTGCATCTGTTGGGGATCATAGCGCGAGCCGGCAACCGCCGCCGCAGGAATTGCCTTCTCCATCGTTTCCAGCTCGCCGGGAGAAAGTGCCAAGCTCAGCGCCGCGATTGCCTCCGCCAGATGTGACGGACGACGCGCGCCGATCACCGGCACAATCCGGCGCTGTTTGGCCAGCACCCACGCGATGGCCAGTTCGGAAGGACGAACGCCTCTTTCACCCGCCAAGCGGTTCAATTCAGCCACCAATTGTTGGTTCTTCCCCAGGTTCTCTTCCGAAAATCGCGGAAGATGCGCGCGAAAATCGCCGTGCCTATGCGGAACCGAACCACTCAAAAGGCCGCGGGAAAGCACGCCATAAGCCGTCACGCCGATTCCCAGCTCTTCTAACACGGAGAAAATCTCCCGTTCCGGCCCTCGGCTGATGAGCGAATATTCGATCTGCAAATCGGAAATCGGATGAACCGCATGTGCCCGCCTGATCGTCTCTGTGCCAACTTCGGACAAGCCCACATAACGGACATATCCCGCTTTCACCAATTCGCTGATCGCGCCAATCGTATCCTCGATTGGAACCTGCGGGTCGAGACGAGCCGGACGATAAATGTCGATCCGGTCGATCCCTAATCGCTTCAGCGTATAAGCCGCAAAATTTTTCACCGCCACCGGACGCGCATCGATTCCGTTCCAGCCTCCCTCGGGCGTGCGCAGAATTCCAAATTTAACCGAAATTAGCGCCTTTTCCCGGCATCCTTTCAAAGCACGCGCGATCAGCGATTCGTTGTGTCCGCTGCCGTAAAAGTCCCCGGTGTCCAGCAAAGTCACCCCAGCATCCAGCGCCGCGTGGATTGTCGCGATGGCTTCGGAATCATCTGTTGGCCCATACATGTCGGACATGCCCATGCAGCCCAATGCCAGCGGAAATACCGACGGACCGCACTTTCCCAGCTGGCGCGCAGATGGCTTGCTTTCATTCATAAAGGACACTGGCGCTCCAGAAATAACATATTCTTCTTTCACCGACGATTACACGAAAGTGTAAGTCTCTCGTTTGGAGCTAAGCTGTAATACAGTGTCGCCTAGACCTGAGAGGCGCGAGAATCCTACCTCGTTACGACTGAGTTAGATCGTTGTCTCTGGCCACCCTTGTCTGGGCAGCGCGAGATTTGCCTCTCCAAATTGCCTCAATACGCTTTCTGCCACTGCCTCTTGGAAAAATCGCTCCACCGCGCCGCGCATGGGGCGAACTCCAAGCATTCGATGATAGCCGGTGCGAACGAGCGTTTCGAGAGTGCCCAGGTCGAGTTCTATACGGTAACCAAGCGCGGCAAGGCGCGCTCGCTCGGCAGCGATCATGGCCTCACAAATGGCACGCTGGGTAGCTGTCTGATTGTCCTTGGATTAACGAGTCAGATCGCGTCACGACAGGGTCGGCTAGCGATACGCGAGCCCTGCGTGTTCTTTGAGAACAAAGTCAGGCTTCTTCCCCGGAAAGCTTTGCCCACACCTCGCGATAATCAGCCCCGTTCATCGGCGAATCCTTCGGGGTGGCTTTCTGCCAGTCTTCCGGCTTCAGCGACCGCAAAAACAGCCGCGCCTGCCGCACCGTCTGCACTTCGATCTTGTTGCCGGTCGCTTGGGCGAATCGGTCGCCAAGTTTCGTCGCAATGCTCCTTGGCACGGCGTTTAGGCGCATAAGCACCGCGCTCTCCGAGTTCACTCCATGATATATCCGCTGAACGCCCCCCTCATGCTTCTTTCCCTCGCTCCGAAGAAACGGGGGGCACTCTCGCTACGTTACCGGGTTCGCTTTGGCAGACCGCTCCCAGTGGTCGCGTCTAGCTCGGCGCTCGCTCCGCCATCCCAGAAGACCCACTTTCTCTCCATGGAAAAACGCCTCCCAATCAGGGAGGCGTTCTGAACGGTCATTCACCAGTCTTGTGATGAGCGATGCCTACGATCGTTTGCACGACCTTGAGTGCAAGAAGCGTGATCTCGAGAACGACTGTCGTGCGGTGCTTCGCCTGCAGTTCTTCCGATTTTCCCTGCGTTTGGGTGACGACCGACGGTGGTTTATGTGGAGGGTCATTGGCGTGTTTGCGTTTCATGGGGATGGCAAATTTCTTCCGACGACTGAACGGCGACCCGAACGGCACCTCGCACTTTACTGAACGATGTGCCGTCCGGATCGCGTGCCGCCGCCGTCACGGCTCCGCACAACCGAACCCGGCTGGCGAAGCCGCGGCACGGCCGCGGTCTTGGGGTCCAGCCACTGATGGGTAGCGGAAATGGGGTGCGCTTCGCTCCGCCGAGCGAAAGCGCACACGATAGCCGAGAAACGGGTGCGGTTTTAGAGCGTGGGCACGGAAGGCGCGTCCTACCCTCGTTGCTCCGGTCCGGCTCGGTTAGCCGATGCGGCGAATCGTCGCCTGCAATTCCTCTTCGGAAACCGTCAGGTAACGCTGCGTCGTGGCAATGTCGCGATGCGCAAGCGCCGCGCGCGTGAGATTAATGTCGTGGCCGCTCGCCTGGTAGACGTGGTGCGCAAAACTCTTGCGCAGCGTGTGGCTGCCCCAGCGACCGTGCTGCGGCAGCCCCGCTTGCGCGCACGCACGCTTCACGAGCACATTGATCATCCACCGCCCGATTCCGCGATCGGGCCGTTGCGTGCTTTTGAAGAGCGGCGAATCGACGTTGAGAGAACCTTCGCGGGCGATGCGGTGAGCGAGGTAAGCGCGGATCACGCCGCGCGTCCCTTCACTCAAAGGGACAGTGCGCGAACGCACCGGGGCACGACGAATACCGCGGCCATTCTTGAGGAAGCGCCGAGCGAGCGTGACTGATGAGCGGACGTCGGCGCCGTCCCAGACGTCCGCAATGCAGAGGGCGGAGATTTCGGAAGCGCGGAATCCGGTGCGCAGACCGAATTCGATCAGACAGCGGTTGCGGGGATTCCAGCAGCCGCGAACGTGGGAGAGGACGCGCAACTCGGCGTCGCCTTCTAGAGGAACTCGTGTAGCCATACGCATCAATCAGAGACGTCGGCGGCCCGCGAAGCGGACCGCCGGCGAGGGCGTCGCGCTACGCCCAATCACTGATGCCCGATGAATGCACGTAGCGAAAACAGGCCAGAACGAAGCGCGAAACGCGCTAATCCTGCATGGGTTCGAAGATCCAATTTCCGGAAGATATTTCTTCGATGGGTTCGCACGGTCGCCACGGAGAGCTCCACGCGGCGTGCGACGAGCTTCAGATCCTCATCACGCGCCATTTCGCGCAATAGCTCGATTTCCCGTTCGGAGAGCACACGGGAGAAATTCATTCTCTCGGAAATTTCCACGTTCGGACTCAGCGAAATGCCGCCCCTGAGAACTCGATCGACCGACTCATGCACAGCCGAGATCGCATCGGATTTGTGCACCAAACCGTGCCAATTGTTCACCCAAACCAGGTGAGCGGCATAGCCTCCCGGCACGCCCGCCAGCAACAGCACACGCCGGAGATCACGGGCACCAACGATCGCCTGCAATTTGCGTGGGAATAATTCTTCAGGGCCGTCGACATCTAACAGTAACAAATCCGTGCCCACCGGAGTCGGTCCAGAGCCACGCTCGAGGACAACTCCGCCACGCATCGGGATCGGGCATCGCGCTCTAGGCAACTCACTAACGCTTGCCGCAAGAGCGTCTCGTGAGAGCAGATCGCAAAAGCGTAGTTCATAACGCGTCTGTCCTCGTTCCCCGCGAATCGATTGGGACGGGAGGCACACCGCACCGGGCTGGCCGGCGAACGCCTCGCGGAAACCCGAACGCCGGATTCCATCCGAAACGAAGCCGGGCGGGCGGTGCGAAGCATCGCTCGCCCGGGATCACGCGCGCCCGCAGCGCTCCGCGGCCGACTCGGCCCGCAACATACTCGCGCGCGTGCGACTACCTCATCCGCGGTAGAATTCTTCGTTCATACGAAGGCAGGAGGCGTTTGCATGCGAGATCATCGGCTGGAAGCGACGGAACGAATTGTTTCGCGCTTCGAACTGCCGGCGAACGCACCTCCTCCATGTCAACCAAGGCCACTCTCGCGAGCGGACAAAAATTCCACTTTTATGCGGACGCGTGGGGCGAAGATGCCGTGTGGCTAAGTATCGAAAGTGACCGCTTCGAGGTGAGCGAACGAGGAGCAACGATCCGCATCCCGATCGCCATATGGGAGAATATTCGCGCGGTTCCGAGCGTGCGATTCGACGTCGCTTTGAAATCTGCGCGCGAACTGAAACAACTTGCCCACGCCACGGCGCATGAAAATCGCGCCCGTTACCGTGAGCACGTTCGTAGCCAACGGGGCCGGCACCGGCACAAGCACCCCAGCGATTCGTGGTTGTTTCCCCGCAGTGATCGGTCGGCGGCACGAATTTTGGCGGACCTCAGACGCAGGAAGCGTCGCCAACAACGCATTCTGCGAGCGATCGGCAGGTTGTCGAAATGCGATCCGCGCCGCGCGACATCAGTCGCGTGAAACCATCTCGACCGCGGAAAACAGGTTCTCCGAATCAAAATCTCTACGCCAACCCGCAACCGGTCATGCGAACTTCTTCCAAACCGCGCACGAAACCCAAACACTTGGTTCCTTGGCTTGTGCGGGCTTCGGATTTCCGGCGCTATCCAGGTCGCGCGCTGGATTACTGTGTGCGAGGCGGCGTCGTGTTTTTCTACTATACTCGCCGTCCGCTCCATCGAACTCAGCAGCGAAATGTATTGGCAAATATTTGATGACCTTCGCGCCGGAAGATTTCGTGCGGTGGATTTGTCAAAGCTCCCAGCCCTCCGCGCACCCAGGTCGAAAGAAGCGAGTTCATGAAAATCTGCGGAACACTCACGGACTGGTTCGAAACCGGGCTCGAGCCGTCTGGGTTTTGCAGGAAGACGCAAAGACGGATACGACGGCCTGAACGTTTTGGAAGGAGGGAGATCACCTCACCATTCTCAATCACGACGGGTGCAGGAACACTTCATACTTTGGCGTCCGCAGCAGCGTGAGGCATTCGATTTGGCCTGCATCGCCTGGACGCAAACTGCGAACGAGACAATCAGGTCGTCCCCCTCCTCGATGGAGATGAAGCTCACGACATTCATACGCTATCTTCCGCCGATCGACTCAGATCAGCCACGCCCGCCGAGCGGGCAAGTCGACTCTTTTGAATGACTGGGTCATGTTGAGCGGAGATGACATCAGCGATTCAGGTGAGATCAAGGGCGTTGCTGCTGTGGCGCCTGTATTGGTGTTCCAATGCGGCGTGGTTCCGGTCCGCGGAAGCCCCAAGCTGGAGCGGACCGGGGGCACGGCGCACGGCTGACGTTCGTTAGACTCATCTTGGGTCGTAGGGCGGAAGCGGTTAGTGGCTGATCGGTCGCGGCACGAACATGTGGCGAGTTTCTTTCGCAGGAATCCGAACCAAATCTCGACTGCGGCCGATCAGCTCATGAGTCCGGTCATGCATTCTCAGGTGCCGACGTTTCTCACGCCCCGCACAATACAGTCTGCAGCCCGGCTCTCCACCCCAAAAAAAGGAAGACCATGAAGACCGCCGACTACGCCGCCCTCGTCGCGTTGGACTGGGGCGATCGTGAACACGCCTTCGCGTTGCGCGTGGGCGAAGAGACCGAAACCGGCCAAATCCTCGCCACCCCCGAGGCGTTGCACGCTTGGCTGCAAGCGCTGGGCGCACGCTGCGGCGGGCGCGCCGTCGCCCTGGCCATTGAGGGCGGACGCAGCGCGGTCCTGCACGCGCTGGTGGATTATCCGTGGCTGACGATCTATCCGGTCCATCCGGCCACCAGTGAGCGCTTCCGCAAAGCCTTCACGCCGTCCGGCGCCAAGGACGACCTGCCGGACGCGCTCGTCTTGTTGCGGGTTCTGGCGCAACACCGCGAACAACTTCGCGCGCTGCGGCTAGACACTGCCGCCACGCGGGAACTCGTCGCCCTCAACGAGCTGCGCCGCGGCGCCGTCGATCATCGCACGCAACTGGGCTGCGAACTGCGCAGCACGCTCAAGACGATGTTCCCCCAAGCCCTCGAACTCTGCGGCGATGATCTGTGGACGCCGCTCGCGCTCGACTTGCTGGAACGCTGGCCGGAGCTCGCCTCGCTCCAGCGCGCGAAGCCGGCGACGCTGCGTGCGTTCTATCTCGCGCACCACAGCCGCCGTCCCGACGTGATTGCCCGGCGGCTCGAGCGCATCAAGGCCGCACGGCCGCTCACCACCGATCGCGCCGTGCTCGACCCGGCGATCCTGCACGTCCGCCTGATCGTCGCGGTGCTGCGGCCACTGCAAGCGCACATCGAGCAAATCGAACAGCACATCGCGGACTGCTTCGCCGCGCATCCGGAAGCCGGCTTCTTCGCCGCCTTACCCGGCGCCGGTCCGGTGCTCGCGCCGCGCTTGCTCACGGCGTTCGGCACGGACCGCGCCCGCTATCCCGACGCCGCGAGCCTGCAAAAATACAGCGGCGTGGCGCCCGTGCGCGAAAAGAACGGTCGCCAAATCTGGACGCACTGGCGGTGGAACGCGCCCAAGTTCCTCCGCCAAACCTTCGTCGAATGGGCCGGCCAGACCGTGCCGAAGTGCGCGTGGGCCAAAGCCTATTATCGCCAGCAAGAACGCGCCGGCAAACGACACCAAGCGATCCTGCGCGCGCTCGCCTTCAAGTGGCTGCGCATCCTCTGGCGCTGCTGGCACGATCACGTGCCCTACGACGAAACGCGCTATGTCGCCGCTCTCACGCAACGAAACTCACCGCTCGCCCCTCACCTTCGCTCCGCCGCCTGATATATCACTTTGGCCTTGCTCAGTTGCCCTCAGGTGTTGTATCGGCCCTCTCTTCATCGAATTAGGCAAGGAGCACAATTTCAGTGGAGAACCCATCTTCTTGATTCTTCGTCAAAGCATCAACGACAAGTCCGAGGACCCAATCAGCATGCTCCTGCTTCCGGAGATCGGTATCGCGTTCGACAAGAATCTTAACGCGGTCAGCGGAAAGCGGCTCGGCATAGGCAACATCGACAAGGTTCGATGCGAAGTATTCCTCCAAACGCTTCGGGTTCTTGACTCCCGTGAGCAGTATGTAATCCGGATTCATTCTTCCGCCGATCGTTAAAGATGAGCCACGACGCTGACCGTGTGCCATGCCTCAAATCGTTTGGGCACGTTGCCCGCGATTGGTTGCCGCATTGAAAAGCGGCGGCGGCCCCTAAGGAGCCGCCGCCGGTGAAGATCGACCGGGCTAGGCCCGTATCCATTCAGTAAGTCGGATCACTGTGCGTCATCAACGTATCCACCGGGTTCCCTCGTTTGAATAGGGAGACGGTCGCTGGATAGGTAATCGTTTTCGGGGTGCCGGTGCCGTATTGCTCCATCAGCGTGCCCGTGCCCGAATTCACGCCTTTGTCCTCCTGCGGAGCGATCAACGCCGCAATAACGTCGGTCGAGTTCGTCGAGCCGTTTCGCTGAAACTCCACCGAATTCGCCCCCGAAGTGAAGGAGTATCGAAGACCGGAATGACCAATGAGCGCAACGTTCTGAACGCCATTGAACGAGAAGAACGTCGTCGGCCGATACGGAGTCGGCGGATCGTCATACTCGCCGGCGAATTCCGTTTTCGCGCCGTAAATGCGGACATTCTGGCAACCCGTAAAGTCCGCAAACTCGTCGCTGCGGGCGTGTTCCATGTTCATTCCATAAATCCAAAACGGACTGGTCGTCGAAGTGGCCTCCAAGACGCGGAAATCTGGGTCTTGCATGG
This sequence comes from Candidatus Didemnitutus sp., assembly GCA_041906465.1. Classification (GTDB taxonomy): domain Bacteria; phylum Verrucomicrobiota; class Verrucomicrobiia; order Opitutales; family Opitutaceae; genus Didemnitutus. Next base: position 30,216 of record JAYRJE010000012.1, read on the forward strand.
CCGAACCATCCCGTCGACCGAAGAAATACCAGCGGCCACCGCCGTATCCCTGAACTTTCACTAAGCTCTTGTCGGTCGTCGCCAAGGCGCCAGCACCCGCCTGGCCGATCGATGCGATGTGCAACAGGGAGTTTTTTCCCGCCTGCCACAGCAACGCCGTCATATAGTCGGATCCGGTGCTGGGCTTGAAAACAGAAACCTCCAAGTCGCCGAGATAAATTGCACCGGCGTCCGAGTTTTGGGCCGTGACAAAGACCTCGTCAGGCGCGGCAACCCAATCGGCCACAATGTGGACGAGGTTTCGGGCGGTGCCATATAAGCGATTGGCATATTTGAGCGTGATCGGTCCATCGATCTTGTAGGTGCCGGGCGGGAGGAATACGCGCTTCGTATAGTTATCGAGAATGCGCTGGAACTGGGCTGCCGGTATGGCGGCCGTTCCGCCGACTCCGCCCGGGTTTCCGCCAACGAGCGCGATCTTGTCGGGATTCGACACGCCACCGTCACCGTTCACGGGATCAGTGATGTTCGCGTCGTCCACCGAGGGCAAGTTGTGCCACACGTGTTGCGTCAGCAAATCGCCCGGAGCCTGAGCCGGAGACGGATTTCCATCCAGAGTCGCGAGCTGGCCGGTCGACATATTCCCATCGACGAGGCGCTTGGAGTCAAAATTCGTCGGCGCCTTGGCGAAATTGTATTCCTTGATCAGTTTCCAGGTGGCTCCGGAAACACTGGAGACGGTGTTGCTCTTCACCAGATTGTTCGTCCCCGAGACATAAACGCGGCGCACATAGAGATTCCGGAGCGCGGCTGAATTATCGATCGCCGCCGCTCCGCTGAACGGACTGAGAAGCGTAATTTTGCCGTCCACCAACGCGAGGGCGCCGGCGTGGGCGTCGGTCGATCCACCGGTCGGCAGAAACATTTTGATCGCGGCTCCCGTATTCGCCGGCGTCGTGATCTCGAAGCCCACCACGGTCAGCGGATGGCCCGTGTGACGAATCGCGCTCTGCAGCTGATTGGTGAGCTTGGCGCCGACGACGACCGAACCGAGATTGGACAACGACGCGGTCGCCGGCGAATTCGGGTCTGGGTAGGTATCGATGCCATAATCGCCGCCTTCAATCTCGATGTTCACTGCGCCCCATCCGCGAGAGGGTAGTCCGCGAATGCCGGTGTGCGCATTCGTCGCCGTGATCTTCACATTTTCAATCGAGCATTCCTGGGCGAGATTCATGTAGAGACCGATGGCACCTCGATTTCGGGGCGACGCCCCCTTGAGCGCATTGCAGTCGATGTCGATGCCTCGAATCATGCTCTCGTAACCTTGGTTGGGCACCTCCTTGGTGAAGTCTGCCGTGTCTGCGGCATTTTTAGTGGTGAAGTTCTTGAAGTCCACCACGACCTTGGGGGTGCTGTAGTTGTCGAAACTGGCTGTGTCGGCCAAGCGAATCACCGGGCGCGCTGCCCCTGAGGTGGAGCCCATCATGACAATTCCATGGGTGCCAGCCCCCGTTCCCGATCCTGTCGCGGTATACGCTTTAAGCGTATTGTTGACGAGATAGGTGCCGGCGGGGAAATAGACCGCGAGCCCACAATCCCGAGCGTCTTCGAGCGCCTGATTGATGGCGGTTGTTGTCGTCCCGGCGTTGGAGTTGCTGTTGGATGCGCCATAAAGCGTCACCTTCAGGTAGCCGCGCTTGTATTCCGGCGAATTAAGGACGTTTGAAGGGAGCGTGGTGGACGCGCGGGACGCGGTGATCGCGGATAGGGCGAGAGCCATCAACGCTGCGGAGGCCAGCGGTCCTCGCTTCCTCGAGTAGCTTTGTGCATTCATACCATGACTTTCCGATTTCATTTTTTTGGGGGTTGGGATTTCGGATTTCTGTGGGTCTGCGACCGAAGAATGATGGTCGCGACAAGGGAGCGTCGTTTCTGACGCCAGAACCTTTACGGGACGTTTGGCGTTAGGGAACGTCCCCGATACCTAGGTGCGGGCGTTACGGCCCGCGCCCTTATCGTTGGGGAGGCGCCCGAGCGGTGTCGGAGCGCCTGCCGAGGGAGTTAGAACTTGGCGGTGAGCTCCAGCGTCGCTTGGCGCTCGGGGATGTTGCCGTAGTTCTGCGGCACGCTGACGCCTTGATAGGTCGTGAACGAGTTCAGCCGCAGCGTGTCGGTGTTGAGCACGTTGGTCACGTTGAGCTGCGCGCTCCACTTGCAGAGGCGCGTCTTCCACTGGTAGCCGACGAGCGCGCGGACGATCGAATAGGACGGAGCGTAGAGATAATTGAGCGGCGCGCCGGGGACGTTGCCCTCGATGGCGCGGCCGCGCAGATTCGCACCCGCGCCGAAACGCAGTCCCTTCATGCGGCCCTCGCGCAGCGTGTAGGTCGTGAAGAAATTCGCGGTGTAGGCGTAGGTGTCGTCGTTGGCGCGTCCGTCGGTCGTGCTGCCGAGCGTGCGCTCGATGTTGGCGATGCTGGTGGCGATGAGCGTGCCGTTGGCGCCGCCCGCCGCGGCGCCGGCGCGCCACGCGTCGATATTGTGCGCGTAGTAGGCGCGCAGGAGCGCCGCGCCGTGGAGTTGGCTCGTCTTCGGAAACGCAACGTTCATCAACATGCGCCACGCCGGTGTCGGATTGGCGGTGAGCGCGACTTCCCAGCCCTGGCCGAGTGTGTCGCTCGTGTCGACGTAGTTGGCGCCGTCGAGGAGATTCTCGGTGCGGCCGAGCGCGGTCCAGATGTTGTTGATGTCGGTCGTCGAATAATTCGTGGCGTTGTTGAGCTGACGCGTCTCGTAATAGCTGACGGTGCCCGACACTTTGCCGTCAAAAAACTCGATCTTGAGACCGAGGTCCAGGCCCTTGCCGCGCACGACCGGCGGCGCGTCGCCCTCAAGCGTCAGCACGACGGTGCTGGTGTTTGGATTGAAGCTCTCGGAGTGATTCGCGAACAGGCCGAGCCACGACACTGGAAAATACACCACGCCATACGAGGCGCTGTTGACCCAGACGTTCTTCGACTCGCCGTCCTTGAAGAAGACCGAGCCGTTGGAGTTGTTGCCGCCGGCGACCTGCTGGTCGCGCGTGAAATGGTCGCGCCGCACGCCGACGGTCGTGTGCAGCTTGCCATTGAAATAGGAGCCTTGGTTGGCGAGCAGGATGTTCTGCAGGCGCTGGTGGTTTTTCTGGCCGGTGGAGCGAATCCAGCCGATATCGATCCCGTTGCTGCTAAATGGAATCGCGGCAGCATCCCAGCCGCCGCCGTCGTTCCAATAGACGCGCTGGCGGACTTGGTTGGTCGCGTTTCGGATATCGGGATTGGCGCCGTTCGTCCGGCCGAGCACCCGCGTGTTGGTGGACTGGATTTCCTCGCGATGCTCGAGGATCACCGAGAAGCGCTGCTGGGACCACTTGATCCAATCGAGCAGGTAGGTGGCGCTCAGGCGCGCCTGCGGCGCGATGTTGAGGCGATCGTTCCACTGCGGGGCGACCTCGCTGTAGACCTGTCCGAAGTGCGGGTTTGTGCTACCGTTCGGGAGCACCTTGTTCACATCGATCAAAGCCGTGTTCCAATTGCCGGTGTTGTTGTCGGCATTGTTGCGCTGCAGCGAGCCGGCCGCCTCGACGATGAAATTCGTGCCGACGCGTTGCGTCGCGTAGACGTCGACGGCGTAATAATCCTGATCGAGGCGGGTGCTGCCGGGGCCGACCTGGAAATGCGCGCCCGGATACGAGGGGAAATTCGCGACGGCGAGCTCCGCGCGGTCGCCGGGCTGCAGCGTGAGGCCGGTGCCGGACGTGGTGCCAAAATTTTTCCAGTTCAGCACGCCCTGCGCGACGTTGTTGACGTCGTAGACGAGGTAATCATTCGCTGCGCCGGTGTTAAGGCGCTTCAAGCCGGTCGACGCGGCGGGCGTGGCGGCATTGGCGGCGGTGTAGACGGAGGTGCGATCCCACGCGGAAAGCTGGTCAACGTAGAACGCGGCGGGGAAGTTGCGCTTCAGCTTGCCGCCTTCGGCGTCGAAGCGCAGCTCGGTGTTCTTCGCGACGCGCCACGTGCCCGTCAGGTAAATGCTCTCGCGGTCGTCCTTGATGAACGACGACTGCCATGACGGCTGCCGGCTCACGACGCCGGCGACGCGCAGGGCGATCTTCTCGTTGAGCTGGCGGTTGGCGTCGAACGTCGAGCGCAGGCCGCCGTCAGTGGTCACCGCGGCGGTGAGCTCGTTGAAGTTCCGGAACAGCGCCTTCTTCGTCACCGTGTTGGCGACGCCGCCGATGTTCGAATCGCCGAACAGCATGGCGTTGGGCCCGAGCGAAAACTCGATGCGGTCGGTGTTGTAGCGGTCGCCGGGCAGATACCAGCGGAAATAGTTGCGCGTCGTGTAGCTCGCGCCCAGTCCGCGAAACGAAGGCTGGCCGTTGTTGGTGCCCGGCGCGGGATCGGCGGTCTGGACGTTTAGTGCGAACTGCGCCGCATCGAGAATATCGGTCGAGGCAATGTCCTTGAGAAATTCCGCACCGAGGACGTTAACGACGTTGGGCGTGTTTTTCAGCTCCGTGTTGACGCGGCCGCCGGCGAGCGAACTCGTGACCGTGTAGCCCGTGTCGCCTTTCGTGCTGACCTCGAATGGCGACAGTGTGACGGTGTCGCCCTTCGGCTCATTTTCGGATTCCAGCGGAGGCGGCGTGGAAACCGTCTGGGCCGAGAGAGCGCCGGCAACAGCGAGGAAGCAAAGCAGCGCGACCGATGGGTGTCGGACGCGCCGCGGGGAATCAGGGGCGGGCAACGGATGCATGGGGTGGTTGGGGTGAAGGCGAAGCGACCTGTGTCTCAGTGCGCCGTCCTCGGCGCCGCGCACGACACGGCAGCGCGGCGATGGGGCGCATTACCGCGCGAGCGCGAGATAGCCCCACACATACGCGTTGGGGGCGATGTTGCGGTGCACGGTGTATTCCGACATCGGCGAGAACATCCCGACGTCGAAGTAGGATTCGAGCACCGGCCACGACTCGGCCTTGGGGTAGACGAACTGGCGGAAGCTGTTCACGACCGCTTGGTGGCGGGGCAGGATGTTGTTTCGCGGATCGAACGGGCCGTTGACCGTCAGGCCCGGCGGCAGCGGCTGATGGCTCGCGTAGGAATCCTCATGCACCATGTGGTGCTGGAAATTCGTGCCGACGCCCGTGGTGTAGCAGAGGTTCAGCGGATTCGCGCCGGCGCCCTGCTGGCAGGCGAGGATCGCGGCCTGCAAGTATTTCGGATCGTGCGTCACGTAATGGGCGCGGACGATCGGGACCGCGTCGGGGATAACGGAGATACTGTAGGCGACTTTCTTGCCGTCGGAGCTGACCCAGCGGAATCCGGTCTGCGCGATCTCGCGCAGCCGCGACCCGGCGCCGGCGACGAGCGCGCGCTGGAAGTTCTCCTTCACTACGGCGCTCACGCCCGGCCGGTCCGTGCGCCAGTAAATCCAGCCGGCTTCGTCCTGCGGATCGTAGATGCCGGTGCCGGGATTGTGGCCGTGATAGACGGCGGTCTTCGCGTCACGGAAACGCGTGCCGGCGAGGAACATTTTTTCCCACACAGACTCGCCGGTCAGGCGGAAAAATTCCACCGCGGCGAGGAGTCGCTCGCCGTCCTTCCCTTCCTCGGGCTGCGCTTGCGCTTTCTGATCCGCCCAACGGAAGGCGCGGAGCGCGCTCTCGCGGTAATGCGCGGCGAGCGTGGCGTCCTTTTTCTCGAGGAGAAATGCCGCGTGCGCCGCCACCGCCGCGTATTTGTAGCTCATCGTCACGCTCGGCGCGTAGGCCATGACGGTCTGCGACTCCTGCCAGCTGGCTTCGCCGCGCCGCGGATGTTCCGCCGATTCGATGCCCGGCCTGATGCCGCCCTCGGCCGTCTGCAGGCGCGCGTGGAAATCGACGAACCACAGCGCCTCGTTCAGCACGTCGGGCAGCGCGTCGGCCGATTCCGGGATATTGAGGTTCAGCTTCTCGAAGCGGCGCGGCGCCATTTCGTAAAGGTCGAACAGCAGGCGCGGCACGTAGGCGTGAATCGGACGCCGATCCCAATCACCCGCGTCCATGTAGCCGCCCCAAGCGTTGGGCACGATTTCGTCGGCCCGGCCCGCCACAATCGCGCGGAAGCCGCCGCCTTTGCCGGGCTCGTAGGACGTGTGATAGACGCGCACGCCGTCGTCGGGATGAAACGGACGCGGACGGCGATACTCCGTGTAAGGCGGCCCGAGCGCGATGCCGCTGCGCTGGTGATAGAGACCTCGCACGGACACCGTGAACGCTTTCGTCCACGTATCGTCTCCGATCGCAAAAGGAATCGAGCAACCCACGCCGTCGACACTCACGCGATAGTCGCCTGACTGGCCGAGCGCGCTGAAATCGAGTTCGTAGACGTCCGCGTTTTCGTAGTTGTTCGTGTCGTCCGCGGCCGCTTTGGCGAGGCGACCCTTGCCGGAAAACGCCACCTTGCCGCTCGCCGCGTCGATAACGCTGAACTGCGGCTCGCGGCCGAACGAGAGACCGCCGCCGTCGCCCATCCAGCACGAGAGGAACGCGACCTTCGCCGGATCGTCTGGACGGAATCCGATCTGCGAAACGTGCACCGCGTCGCTGGCCAGCGTCGCGGGATCGTAGACGAACGCCGCCTCGGACGTCTCCAGCGCGCCGGATTGGAAATGCAACGTGTAGTGTTTTCCGGACGCGAGGGGTGTTGCGAATTTCAGATAGAGATAATGATCCTGCGGCGCCGCGTTCTTCTCCGCCGTGCGGCAGAAATCGAACGGCCGGCTCTTGCGATACACCGCCGCCGGAGTCGCTGCGTCGCCCGGCGCGGATCCGTCCGCCTGCAGCCGATAGCTCTCCGGCCGGCTCGCCCACTCCACGTCGAGCGGCTCGCCCCGCAGTTCATCGCATGTGAAAAGCAACTTTCCTTCCGCGCCCGCCAGCGCGCCGATCAGTTTGCCACTGCGCCGGACGAAGCGATAATGTCCGTCGGAGATGTCGTCGCCGGGCTGCGCGGTGAACGGCACCTGGCGCCCGTGCTCGACGTGTTGCGCGCGGATGCGCACCAGCACGATCGTCGGCGCGACGGTGCCGACGGAAACGACATGCGGCAATTCCGCCACTGCGGCGAACGCGCTTGTAGCGGCGAACAACGCGGCGATCGAGAACGCGCGCGGGAGAGACGAAAGGAGAGAGTGGCTTGAGAACATGGCAAGAGGCACGGGGATGAGCAGGAGCGGGCGGACGCGGGGGCGATCAGTCCTTCGCCGCGGTCGGCAGCGTGACCTTCACCAAGCCGATGTAGCCGCCGCCATGGTGCGCAAAATACACGTTGCCCTGGCTATCACGGATGTTCGTGCCGCTGATGTAGCCGTTGCCGACGAAGGCGGGCACGTCGGCGACCCGCTCCGACGTCCGCGTCGCGAGGTCGAAGCGATACAGGCCGAGCGGCACTTGCGGTCCACGCGCCTGCTTCTCGCCCTCTTCGCGCAGGCCCGCTTCCTTCTTCAGGATGTGTTTGCGGAGCGGGATCGAGTAGATCGATTTCTCGTCCGCGGACAGCGCCATGCCGAGGAAATGCGGCGCCAGGTAGAGATGCTCGCCGTCGGGAACCTCGCGTCGTTCCGACTCGGGAATTAGGTTGCCGATGCGCTCGACGGAATCGGTCTCCGGGTGCAGCTGGTAGAGATCGCCGCGATCCGTCGTGATGTAGATGGCCTTGCTGCCGCGAGTGCGCACGCTGCCGTTCCAGTAGGCCGGATCGATGTCGATCGGTCCCGAGCGACGGCGCGCGTTGAGATCGTAATAATACATGTGCGCGCGTCCCTTGCCCCACGAATCGGGCGAATACATGTAATAGATTTTTCCGTTCGGTGCGGGCACGACTTCGCGCGTGACGTGATGGCCGAATTCCTCCGGCACGCCCGGCACGACGACGCGCGGTTGTGCGGTCTTCGGATCATAGACCAGCAGGTCACCGTGCGGCACGGTGAACGCCGCGATGAGTCCCTCGTCGGGCATCGGCGACAGGCACATGAAGCCGCGCTGCGGAAAGAAGACGCCATCCGGCTGGTTAGCGCTGAGATCTTCGATGCGGTCGGCGGCCGGATCGTAGGCCATGAGATGCGCGCCGTGGCTGGACGCGGCGATCTCCATCTGGCGCGGGCTCGCGGACGACGCGTCGTGGAAGCCCATCGTGCCGATGTAGATTTTCCCATTGAGCCACGGCAGGTGCGTGTGGCCCTTCTCGATGCGTTCGCCTTCGCGCCACGTGCCGGCCTTTTTTGCCGCTGCGGACAGCGTGCCGACGAGGCGGCGCTCGCCGCTCTTCGAGCGATACTGGAACAGCGCGCAGTCCGCGGAATCGCCGTCGGGGCCGCCGAAGACGACGTAGACATTGTCCGCGGGATCGATGCCGATCGCGTGCCACGACCATTGCAGTTTCACTGAAAGTCCCGACGCGAGGTCGTTGAACTTGATAACGTCGAACTTCGCGTCGGCGCCGAAGGCGACCGCCGCGAAACCGGAGAGCGAGACCGCAAGCGCGGCGAAGAAGGAACAGCACCTGTGCTTCATGAGGGGAACGGAGAAGGCAACGACCAGCGCATGACGGCAGCGGCTTCGGCTGCGTCGGATGAGGAATGCGTTGGTGTTGTGCCGTAACGACGCCACGCGGCGAAAAAACCTTTACGCGCATTTTTGCGCGCGGCATTTTTCCTCCGCGTGCATGAGCGCGAGAACCGGAGAAACGCCTACGGTGATTTCACCCGCGACGCTGTAAACACGGGCAGTATTTGTCGCATTTTGAAAAACAGCGCTTGCGTTCGTTTTAATTTTCCAACGCAAATCGCGCGTCGCTTCTCGTCTACGTGGAACCCCTCTTGCCCAGTTCGGAGTCGACGACCGGCGCGGACCAAGACCGCTGGTTCATGGAAGAAGTGCACCCGCACGAGTCTTCCCTGCGTTCGTATTTGCAGAGCTCCTATCCGACGGTGCGCGACGTCGATGACGTGGTGCAGGAGTCCTATATTCGATTACTGAAGGCCCGCGCAACTCGTCCGATTCAGTGTGCCCGTGCGTTCCTTTTCGGCATCGCCCAGCACCTTGCGGTGGACGTCATTCGCAAGGAACGACGCACGACCGGACGTGAAGTTGTAATGGATTTGGACTCGCTCAGCGTCTTGGAAGGTAAAGCGGATGCCGCGGAGATGAGCTGCACGCAGGAAGAGATCGCTCTTCTTGCCGAGGCCATCCACTCGCTGCCGACGCGCTGCCGTGAAGTCATGATCCTGCGCAAATTCGAACGACTGTCTCATCAGGAGATCGCCCAACGCTTGGGCATCGCCCCCGCCACGGTGGAGGTGCAGATTTTTCGTGGCATGGAGAAGTGCGCGCGCTACCTGCGTAGCCGCGGAGTGAAACTCGGGTTGCGCGACCAGTCCCCATGAACGCACGCGCCACCTCTTCCCGGACCATCGAGTCGCAGGCTGCCGCGTGGCTGGCCCGCCGCGACGCCGGCATGAGCGCCGCGGAAAAGGCCGCATTCGAAAGCTGGTGCGCCGCCGATCCGCGGCACGCGTCCGCAGTCAACGAGGTCGCGTCCGCATGGAACGCGTTCGATCGCCCGCTCGCGACTGGCCAGGGCGACGCCCTGCGCGGCCAGCTCGAGGCACTGCAGCAGCGCGATCGCCGCCGCTGGAGAGTGCGCAGCACTATGGCGCTGGCCGCGGCCGCGTGCGTCGCGGTGATGTTCGTATTTTATCGTCCGAGTTCCGCGCCCGTTCCGGTTGCGGCCAACACGACGACGGCACGCGTCATCCAGCCGGAACGCCGAACGCTCCCGGACGGTTCGGTCGTCGAATTGAAGCGCGGCGCCGAGATCACTGTGGCCTTCACGCCGGATCGGCGCACCGTGATTCTCCAGAAGGGCGTGGCCCATTTTTCCGTCACGAAAAACCCGAACCGCCCATTCATCGTCGACACCGGCAAGGTCAGCGTGCGCGCCGTCGGCACGGCGTTTGCGGTCGATCTCGGACGCTCGGAAGTCGAGGTGCTCGTCACCGAAGGCCGCGTCAGCGTCAACGCGAGTCCGGCTGCGCCCACGGACACGGCTGCGCCCGCAGCGGCGATGGCCACGCCGAGCGACGCGGCATTGACATCCTTCGTCGACGCCAACCAGCGCACGGTAGTCTCGCTGGAAAACGTCGCCAACATGCCGGCCGCGACCGCCATCACCGCGGCGGAGCTGACCGAGCGTCTCTCGTGGCGCCTGCCTTGGCTGGATTTTTCCGAGACGAGCGTCGCGGATGCAGTGGCCCTCTTTAACACCTACAACCACCAACAAATCCGCACGAGCGACTCGGCGGTCGCGGCGATGCGCGTGACCGGGCTTTTCCGGTCCGACAACCTTACGGGGTTCGTCCGCGCGCTGGAGGAACTGGGCGTGCGCGCCGAGCAACGCGGCAACGAGATCCAGTTGTATCGCGGCCAGTGAGATTTTTTCGAAGAACGAGGATCTTTCTGTAAAGGTTTTCGTTCCGGTCTGCGTCGTTCAGGCAAACCGGGCAGCCGTCATGCGGCACGCCCGGTTTGCTGTCCCCTAAAACCGCCCCATGCTCTGGCAAAAATTTTCGAAACTCGGGCTGTGCCGCCTTCTTTTCGCGGCCGTGTTGGCATTCGCCAGCGCGGCGGCAATGGCGCAGAACACGGCCCGCATGAGTTTCGACCTGCCGGGCGATGTGGCGGCGACGTCCCTCAAGAATTTCGCGCGACAGTCGGGTTTGGAAGTGCTGATCAGCGCGGACCTTGGACGGAGCATTCGAACGCAGCCGGTCAAAGGAGATTTCACTCCGGGCGAAGCGGTGGAGCGCATGCTCCTCCGCACTGGTTTGGTGGCGAAGCAGGATGCGAAGACGGGCGCCATGATCATCAAGCTCGCAGAGAGCACGCTTGATCATGAGGGGGCGGACCAGCCGAACGACGGCACCGCTTCATCCCCTAAAAAAAAAACGACATCATGATCGCTCGAAACTCTCATCCCCAGCGCGCCGCCTGGCTCGCTGGCCTGCTCGGCTTTCTCGCCGCGACTGAACCGCTCCCGGCGCAGTCCAGTCCCAGCAGCAATCCGTCCGCGCCAGCCACCGACGAAGTTGTCTCCCTCAATCCGTTCGTCGTGAACGCGAGCGAGGACCGCGGCTACCAGGCCGAACAAACGCTCTCCGGCAGCCGCCTGCGCACGAACCTCAAGGACATCGCGACGCCTGTCACCGCGTTCACCGAGCAGTTCCTCCTCGATACCGCGATCACGAACACGGACGACCTCGCGAAATACATGCTGAACACGAACTATGACCTGAACGAGGAGGCCAACGGCCAAAACGGTCAGATCACGAGCGTGGCACGTCCGCTGAAAATGCGCGGCCTCAACGGCGGCGACGTCACGATCAACTTCTTCAAGATCGGCTCGCGCAGCGACACGTTCTCGACGGAGCGCGTCGAACAAGCGCGCGGCCCGAATGCAATCCTCTTCGGCATCGGCAGCGCGGGCGGCATCGTCAACGTCACGACGAAGCGCGCGAACCTCAGCCGCAACAACGGCAGCTTCGCCGCGCAAATCCGCTCCTACGACGGCAGCCGCCTCGAAGGCGACTACAACCAGGTTATCATTCCCGGCAAGCTGGCCGTGCGCGTCGCCGGCGTCACCAGCGACACCAACAGCTGGCGCAACTACGCGTTCAACGACGCCGATCGCCTCTACGCCACGCTGAAGTTCAAGCCGACTGCCAAAGCCGAGTTCAACTTCATGCTCGAGACCGGCACGATGGACCGCGCCGTGAAGCGCACCTTTACTGCCCTCGACGCCTACACACCGTGGCGCGACGCCGGCCGCAACCTCTCATCCACCGCGAACGCCGCCCTCGGCATCGCGTCGCTCGGCAACGCCGCCTACATCGTGTTCGACAGCGCGACCGGCACGCTCACCAACTGGCGCAACAAGACGAAGAGCGCCAACGCGAGCAACATCAGCGGTCAATCGCGTGTGCTCACTGATTTCAGCGTCCTCCCGCGCGAAACCTCCATCACCGGACCAGGCTTTGACCAAACGCAGGACTACACGTGGTTCATGGGCACGCTCAACTACGCCTTCACGCGCGACTGGAACCTCGAGATCGCCGCCGTCCGCTCCGACGACCTCGTCGTGATCAACGACAACCAGCAGGGTTTCGAACAATTCCTCTACGTCGATACGAACCCGACGCTCCCGAACGGCACGACGAATCCGAACGCCGGCCGCGCTTACCTCGAGACCCAGCCGCTGCGCGCCACCCGCGACAACCGCACCGACCGCGTTCGCGCCACCATGAGCTTCACCAAGGATCTCGGCCGCTGGGGCGAGCACACCATCGCCGCCGTCGAAGAATACGGCTGGAATCTCGCCAGCACCGAACAGGCGCGCGAGTTCATCATCTCCAACAACGCGCCGAGCCTCGCCTCGCCGGAAGCGGCGGCGAACCGCATCTATCGCCGCACCTACGTCGATCTGAACGGCCCCTCGGAAAACATCGTCATGGCGAATCCCTATGCCGCGAGCACCAATGGTCTCACGGAAACGCTCAGCGGTGCCACCTACCAGACCGCGCTCATCCCCTTCAGCGCCGGCACGCAAATCAACGAAACCAAGACGCTCAGCACTATCGCCATGCTGCAAAGCGCCTTCTGGAATCGCCGCATCCACACGATCATCGGCGCCTCCCGGGACGAACGCACCGTGACCCGCTCGACCCAGACGCGCGAAGCGCTCGCGGGCTTCACCAACGGTATCCTCCGCGCTGTGCGGGGCACCGCCGCCGCCGATGATCCGGTCGCGACCAACTACGCGTTCAGCGGCGTGTATCACGTCACCGACTGGCTTTCGCTCTCCTACAGCCAGGCGCGCAACAAGGACGTGCCGAACAACACCGCCGCCGTCCTCTACGGCCTCGACGGCGTCTCGCAGACCCGCTTTCAGCCGGCGCAGGGCAAGAGCCAGGACATGGGCATCAAGCTCGACCTGCTCGATCACCGCATCGCCGTGAATGCGCTTTACTACGAGACCTCCGCCGCCGGCGACAATGAGTTCGCCACCGGCGTGAACAACTCCGACCTGAACAACATTTGGGGCGCACTCAATCGCGACGGCGTCGTCAACCCGCTCACGGGCCAGGTCGCCGCCGCTTCCCCCGAAGCGAGCAACGCCCAGACGTTCGACCAACGCTCGCAGGGTTACGAACTCTCGCTCACTGCGAACCTCACGCCAAACTGGCGCCTCTCCCTCGGCGGCTCCCACTCGGTCGTCGCGCGCACGAACATCGGACCGGAAATGCAGGCGCACCTCGCGGTCATTCGCCCGCTCTTCGAAGCAAACCGCACGCGACCACTCGCGACCCCCTCGGGTAGTATCCAGACGATCGGCGACATGCTTGCCCAAATCGACGCGCAGGCGCTCTCTAACTACGTCGTCGCGGACGGTCGCCGCCCGATCGGCCAGATCCCAAACAAGTTCAATCTCCGCACGACCTACGAGTTCACCGAAGGGTGGCTCAAGGGCGTCAGCCTCGGCGGCGGCGCGCGCTACTATGGCCGGCCGGTGATCGGCTTCGTGCCCGGCTCCGCGTCCGCGTCCGGCACGGTCGTCCCGTTCAGCTACTACCGCGGCTCGGAGCAGTTCTTCGTCGACGCCAACATCGCGTATCGCCGCAAGTTCAAAGCCTTCGGCCACTCGGTGAACTGGAGTCTCCAGCTCAACGTCGACAACCTGCTCGACAACGACGCGTTCGTCCGCCTCCGCGTGTCCGAAACGGGCGCGCTGCAAAACTACCGCTTCAACGATCCGCGCGAGTGGATCCTGACCAGCCGGTTCTCCTTCTGAGTTGATTGTTCGTCCGGCTCGGCGCCGTTCGCCGGGCCGGACTTTCCCTCCGATGGCACAGCCATGCCCGCAACCGCGCGCGCATCGCCCTGCCCTCGCCTCCCGCCGTCCGTCGTCCCTCGCCGCACCATGAACGTGAAAAAATCGCTCCTCCTCCTCTTCTCCGCCTGCGTCCTGGCACACGCCGCGCCTGACGCCACCACACCGAAATGGCATCCCGGCCACTACGTGCTCGTCGGCGGCGAGAAGCTCACGACCGAGGCCCTAACGTTGCCGCACTTCCGCGGCGTCCAGAAAATCTACACGTGGCGTGACTTCGAGCCGGTGGAAGGCCGTTTCGATTTCTCGGAGCTGAAGGCAGACCTCGAACTCGTGCGGAAGCACGGCCGCCAGATCGTCGTCCAGTTCACCTTCAAGTCCTTCGCCAAGGGCACGCGCAACGTCCCCGATTACCTGACCGGCCCAAAATTCGGCGGCGGCGTCTATCGCACCGTGAAGGGCGCGTTCAATCCCGTGCTCTGGAACGAGGAAGTCGCCGCGCGCTTCGACGCCGTGCTGATCGCGCTCGGCCAGACGTTCGACGGCGACCCGAATCTCGAAGCGGTCAACCTGCCCGAGTCCGCCCCGAACGCGCGTCTCGACACGACGCCGCAAGAGGGTGTTGAGCCCTACACCGAGCAGCGCTACTTCGAGGCCCTGAAGCGTCAGATGACGACGCTGCGCCACGCGTTCCCGCACACGGCGCTGATCCAATACACGAATTTTCCGCCGAAGCTGCTCGTGCCACTCACCGACTTCGAGAAGGAGATCGGTGTCGGCCTCGGCGGCCCGGACGTTTACCCGCGCGCCGATGCCGTCAGCGATCCGGAGACGGGCATCTACCGTCTCTATGCGAAACTCGCCGGCACCGTCCCGCTGGGCGCGGCCGTGCAATCCGAGAACTACTCTGTGGCCGCGAAAAAACGCAGCCGCCTCAACCGCGGCCTGCGCGAACCCGACGGCAGCCCCATCATCATCACCGCCGAGGACGAGCGACCGATCCCGGTGCGCGAACATCTTCAACTCGCCAAAGAAAAACTGAAGCTGAACTACCTCTTCTGGTCCGCGACGCCGGCCAAGAACTTCGCCGCCGTCGTGAAGATGCTCGCCGAGCCCGACCTCGCCGCTGATCCCGCGGGCGGACTCGTCACCGCAATCCCGCGTAAGGTGTTCGCGCCCTGAGCGCGCCCGCCCGCCTGCCCCTTTCGCTCCGCCAAATCCTCCCCCATGAAATCCCCCGTCACCGCACGCCGCCCCGCGCGAATCTTCGCGGCCGCACGCCGCGCGCTTCAGCTTCCCTTGCTGACAGCGCTTTTGTTTGGCAGCACCAGCAGCGTCCTTCACGCCACCGTGCCGCAGGCCGCCATCGACGACCCGCTCTTCGCCAAGGGCTACCTCGTCGTCACGCATTATCCCGGCGTGTCCAACGCCAATGACGTCAACGCCGCCCCCAACACCACCGCGGGCCTGAATCTCGCACTGGCGGACGCCTACGAAAACAACCTCGTCGCCTACTTCCCCGTCGGAACGTATTACGTCGACGACACACTCAAGGCGCACACCGCAACCGGCCTGCCGTCCACCGAGCCGGGCTACACACACGCCACGCCACGCAACGCCCTCGTGATCGTCGGCGCGAACGACCACGGCAACCGTCCCACGTTCAAGCTCGCGCCGACCGCCGCGGGTTTCGACGACTCGACGCATCCCAAGCCGGTGCTCGAGTTCATGAACTTCAACGACGCCGCGCATATCGGAATCAAGTCCTCCGAAAAAGAATCCGAGGGCTACAACCAGATGCTGCGCGGCGTGAACCTCGACTGCAGCGGTCACGCCGGGGCCATCGGACTCTATTTCAACGAGGCGCAGGACAGCTCGATCGAGGACGTCCGCATCGACGCCACCGGCGCGTTCGCGGGCATCAAGGCGCTGCCGGGCCGCGGCTGCGTCGTCGTTAACGTCGCGATCGAAGGCGGACAATACGGCATCGACACGCTTTCCACCGGCGCCGCCGGCAGCGTCATCACCGGCATTGTTCTCCGCAACCAGACCGTCAGCGCCATCCGTTACGACGGCTTCGTCCCGCTCGTGATCGCTGGCTTCGAGATCCTCACGCCTGCCGGCTCCACGAACGCCGCTATCACCACCCAAGGCAGTGCGAAGGCAAACTCCGGCTGCATCAACCTACTCGACGGAACGATCACGCTCGGTGCCGAGCCATCCATTGCGGCAATCAACAACTCCGCCGGAAACAATTTCTACGCACGCAACGTCTACGTCACTGGCGGCACCAAACTCGTCCGCAGTGGCAACAACTCGGTCGTTTCGGGTGCCGGCTCGTGGAGCCTGCTGCGTGAATACAGCTACTGCGACCCGTCCGCCGCTGACTCCGACGGTAAGGCCTCGTGGGACCTGATCGACGGCGTCGCCACGAAGACGCCCGCGCCGCTCGACAACGGTGAAGTCGCCTCCATCCAACCGGACGCCGCCACGCCGCCCTCCGATCTCGCCAAGCGCCACTCGTGGAAATCGCTCCCGGCGATGACCGATTCGGACACCTTCGACGCCTTCGACGCCGGCATCGCCCCGGGCAACGTCTCCGCCGCCGCGCTCCAGCAGGTGATCGACGACCACCGGAAAGTTTTTCTCCGGAAAGGTATCTATTTCCTCGATGGCACGGTCACGCTGCGGAAGGACACCGTGCTGTTCGGCGCGGCGCGCAACCTGACGCGAATTGAAATCCAGCCCTCGTGGACGCCCACCGTGGAGACGCCCGTTTTCACGACGGTGAACGACGCGACGGCCACCACCTATATCGGCGAGTTGAGCATCGGTGTGTCTGCCACCTACCTCGAATACGATTGGTTCACGGCGCTCGATTGGCAGGCCGGCCGCGACTCCATCGTCCACATCGGCCGCGTCTATCGTGAGCCCGCCGCAACGGTTCCGCTCAACCGCTGGGAGACGAATCCCCACAGCCTGCTCCGCGTCCGCAACTCCGGCGGCGGCCGCTGGTATCACGGCGGTGCCGGCAAAACGTTGACCGGTCAGAACGCGGACTACCGCATCCTCAAGGTCGAGAGCACTACCGAGCCGCTCTGGTTCTATGGTCTGAACGCCGAGCATCCCCGCGGCACCTCCACTTACATCGAAGTGACCGACGCCCAGGACATCCGCCTCTACGGATTGAAGACGGAATTCAACGGCGTCGCCGAATGGGAGGCCAAGAGCGTCCTCGTCACGTATAACAACGTCCGCAACGTCGCTCAGTTCGGCCACGGCGCGATCCGCAACGCCGTCGCGAACCACGGCACCATCGAGTTTCTCGGCAACGCCACCGACCGGGTGCTCGCCACGTTGATCGCACCGCAAAACGACCAAGGCACGGCAGTCGGCGACACGCTCCGCGAAAACGTCGGCAATGGGAACGTCGGCATCACCTATCCGAACGTCGTTTCTCTCTACAAGCGCGGCGAAATCACGGCCGATGACGACGCCCTGCTCATGCACGGCGAAGCGTTCTACGGCTCGCCGATCACCGGCAACGTCGCTCCGGTGGTCGTCCTCAACGCGCCAGCCCCCGGCGCGACCCTCGCCCTCGCCCCGCTCACCGTGACCGCCGCCGCCACCGATGCGGACGGCATGGTGACCGAGGTGAAATTCTTCGCGAACGGCACGCTGATTGGCACCGCGACATCGGTGCCCTACAGCGTCAACTGGACGCCACCCGCCGCCGGCAGCTACGCACTCAACGCCGTCGCCGATGACGACGGCGGCGCCTCCGGCACTTCCGCGGTCGTAACAATCAATGTCCTCTCCGCTCCGCCGGCCACGCCACAAGGGCTCACCGCGACCGCCGGCGCAGGCCAGGTTGCGTTGAACTGGACCGCATCCGCCGACGCGACGAGCTACGTCGTCAAACGCGCCACCGTCAGCGGCGGCTCCTACGCATCCATCGCGACGCGAACTACCGCCGACTATACCGACGCGAGTGTCAGCGCCGACACGACGTATTACTACGTCGTCTCCGCCGCGAATGTTGTGGGGCAGAGCGCCAATTCAGCGGAAGTGAATGCCACACCCGCCTCGCCGAGTTTGATCGAGACGACATTCGCGTCCATCGGCGCCGAGGACGGCTACGTCCTCGAGTCCACGCCCACCTCCAATGTCGGCGGCTCCGTCCTCTCGAACGGCACCGGCGGCCAAGCCACACGCGTCGGCGACGACACCTCGGCCCGCCAATACAAGAGCATCTTCTCCTTCGACACCTCAACGCTGCCTGCCGACGCCGTCGTCGTCAGCGCGACGCTCGAGCTGCGCCGCTCCACGCTCGCCGGCAACGCCGCGGCCGTCGCTTCGTTCGCGCCGCTGATCGCCGATATCCGCACCGGTAGCTTTGGCACGCCCGCGCTCGAAATCACCGACTTCGAATCCGCTCCGACCGCCGCCAGCGTGACGACGCTGAGCTATCCCACGGCGAACAACGCGTGGGCCATCGGCAGCCTCAACGCCGCCGGCCTCGCCGCCATCAATCACTCCGGCCGCACGCAATTTCGCGTCTCGTTCACCGTGCCCGACAACGGCAACACCACGACCGATCTCCTCGGCTTCTTCCCCGGCGAGAGCGACGCCGCCAGCCGTCCGACCTTGCGCATCGCCTACAGCCTGCCGCCCGCCATCACGGCAAGCCCGACAAGCCGCTCCGCCACCGTCGGCGAAAACGTTTCTTTTCAGGTCGCGGCCACCGGCTCCAGCCCGCTCAGCTTCCAATGGCGCCTCAACGGCGTCGCGCTCACCGGCAATCTCACCGTGCAATCGCGCACGCTGGTTCTGAACGCCGTCACGACGGCGCTCGCCGGCGACTACGACTGCGTGGTCACGAATCCCGTCGGCTCCGCCACGAGCGCCGCCGCGTCTCTCACGATCGCGCCGGCCGCGGCGTCGATCACACTCGGCAATCTCGTGCAGAACTACGACGGCGCGCCGCGCGCCGCTACCGCTACGACTGCCCCCACTGGACTCGACGTGGTGCTCAGCTACGACGGTTCCACCACGCCGCCGACTAACGCCGGCAGCTACGCTGTGACCGCATCGATCGTGAGCCCCGACTACGTCGGCACCGCGAGCGGCACGCTCGTGATCGCACCCGCCGTCGCCGCTGTCTCGCTCGGCAACCTGCAGCAAACCTACACCGGTTCTCCCTGCACCGTCACCGCCTCCTCGATGCCGGGCGGACTCTCGCTCGCCGTGACCTACGACGGCTCGCTCTCCCCGCCGACCAACGCCGGCAGCTACGCAGTCACCGCGACGGTCGTCGAAACGAACTTCGTCGGCAACGCGACCGGCACGCTCACCATCACGCCGGCAACGGCTTCCATCGCCCTCGCGCCGCTCGCCCAAAGCTACGACGGCACGCCGCGCGTCGTCACCGCGACCACCTCGCCGGCCGATCTCGACGTCACGATTTCCTACGACGGCAACGCCACCGCACCGTCCGCTCCGGGCACCTACGCGATTACCGCCTCGATCGACGATCCGAACTATCGCGGCACCGCGACCGAGAGCCTCGTGGTCTTCACGACCGCCCTCGTTCGCCACGCGCCGACGCTCAACGGCGCGCTCGACGGTTCCATCCAAATCCTCTCCGCCGAGAGCACCACGCTCAGCGGCAACTCCTGGATCGCCGGCGATCTTCTCGTGCCGGGCACGCCGGACGTCCGCCTCAACGGCCACCCGACCTACGCCGGCACTCTCGACTGCAGCGGCGTCGCCACTCCGACGGCGTATCAGGTGACGCTCAACGGCAACGCGCTGCTCCGCCACGTCGTCCGCCGCACCGATCCGCGCGCCATGCCGAGTGTCGCCGCACCGCAGGCGCCTGCCGGCACGCGCAACGTCGTCCTCAACGCCCCCGGCGATTCGGTCGCCGACTTCGCGACGGTGCGCAATCTCACCCTCAATTCAAACGCCGGCGAACGCGCGATCCCCGCCGGCGCCTACGGAACGCTCCTCGCCAACGCGCAGAGCGGCTTCGTGCTCGGCACGCCGGGCGCGACGACGCCCGACGTATATCAACTCCAGAGTCTCACGCTCAACAGCGGTGCCAAGCTCAAGCTCGCCGGCCCCGTGATGATCGTCCTCGCGAACGGCCTCACCCTCAACGGCGACGCGAACGCCGACGGCGAACCCGCGTCGCTCGTCCTCGCGCTCGCTTCCGGCGGACTCACCCTCAACGGCGGCGCGACGCTCAACGCCGTCGTCGTCGCACCCAACGGCACAGTCGTGCTCAACGGCCACGCCACCCTCACTGGCCGCGTCACGTCCGATCGCCTCACGATCAACGGCGACGGCGTCCTCCAGGAAACCAAACCCTGACGTCTTCGCGGCTCCATCCTCCCGTGAAAAAAGCCGTCGTTCCCACGCGCGCTTCCGCTCCCGTCGAAAAACGGGCGAAGCGTCGCGCGTCGCCACCGACCGATCGCGCGCCGCAGACCGCGGCCGCGCGCCCGCGGCCGGCGCGCGGCGGCCGCCGTTCGCGCTGGGCGCTGATCGTCGGCGCGACGGCCCTCGCCGCGCTCTGCGGCGTGGCGGCACCACCGGCTGTCCGTCCGTGGGAAGATCCCTCGCGCCCCGTCGGCGAGCGCGCCGATGCGCTCGTCGCCGCACTCACGCGCGACGAGAAGATCGCGTTGCTCAGCGGCGGACCTGGTCCGGTCATCAAGGGCGTCCCGCGCGTCGGCCTGCCGCCGGTGCGGATGTCCGACGGCCCGCTCGGCCTCAAGATGAAGACCGAAGCCGGCCAGCTCGCCGCCGTGCGCACGACGTCGTTTCCCGCGGGCATGGCGCTGGCGGCGACGTTCGACGTGTCGCTGCTCCGCGAGGTCGGCGGCGCGATCGGTCGCGAGTGTCGCGCCCACGGTGCCGACCTGCTGCTCGGTCCGTCCGTGAACATCTACCGTGTTCCGCAATGCGGCCGGAACTACGAGTATTTCGGCGAGGATCCGTATCTCGCCGGCGAACTCGCGGTGGGTTACACGCTCGGCCTCCAGGCCGAGGGCGTTATGGCCTCCGTGAAACACTTCGCCGCGAACAACCAGGAATACGACCGCTACCGCGGAAACTCCGTCGTCGACGAACGCACGCTGCAGGAAATTTACTTCCCGGCGTTTCGCGCGGTCGTGCAGCGCGCCGACATCGCATCGGTGATGACAGCGCACAACCCGCTCAACGGTGTGCATTGCTCGGACAACGCGTGGCTGCTCACCGATGTTTTGCGCGGGCAGTGGGGCTACGAAGGCTTCGTCGTTTCCGATTGGTATTCGACTTACGAGACCGTGCCGGTCGTCAAAGGCGGCGTAGATCTCGAGATGCCGATCCCGCGCGCGCTGGCCGCAGCTCGGGTCGAGGCCGAGCTCCGCGCCGGCACGATCACCGCCGCGGAAATCGATGCGAAGGTTCGCCGCATCGCCTACGCCTGCCTCCAGCGCGGCATCTACGGTCCCGGCCGCGCTGCGCTGAAACCAGTCGATGATGCCGCGCAACAACAACTCGTGCTCCGTGCAGCGCGCGAGGGACTCGTGCTGCTGAAAAACCAACACGACCTGCTGCCGCTCGATCGCAACCGGACGCGACGCATCGTCGTGCTCGGCTCGCTGGCAATCGACACGCCTTACCACGGCGGAGGCGCCGCCTCCGTGCCCGCTCATCAACGTCGCTCACTCGTCGCGGATATCACGGCGGCTGTCGCGGCCGGCACGCAGGTCCACCATTTCGCCGATCTCGCATCGGCGGACGCTCGCGAACAATGCGCCGCCGCCGACGCCGTCGTGGTCGCCGCCGGTTTCACCGCCGAGATCGAAGGTGAAGCGCACGATCGCCCGTTCGATTTGCTGCCCGCACAAGTTGAGCTCATCCGACGCGCGTCCGAGCTCAACGCTCACACCGTAGTGGTTCTGATGACTGGTGGCGGCGTGAACATCAGCCCGTGGCTCGAGCGGGTCGCAGCGCTCGTGCACACGTGGTATCTCGGCGACGGTTGCGGCCACGTCGTCGGCGAGCTGTTGTTCGGCGACTTCAATCCTTCCGGCAAGCTGCCGATCAGTATCGAACGCAGGTGGGCGGATTCGCCCGCGAGCGCCAATTACGACACGGCGCGCAGCGACCAAATGGCCGAGCGACTGTTCAAGCCCGCTTACGAGGCGAAATACGGTGTGATCGATCCGCACGATTTCTTTCCGATCAACTACGCGGAAGGCATCTTCGTCGGCTACCGCCACTACGACGCTAGGGGCATCGCGCCGCTCTTCCCATTCGGCTTCGGGCTTTCCTACACCACGTTTCGTTACGGCAATCTCGCCGTGGAAAATCACGACGGCGAGTTCGTCGTGGCCGCCGACATCACGAACACCGGCGCGCGCGCCGGCGCCGAAGTCGTGCAGCTCTACGTGGGCGCCGTCCAGCCGCGCCTCCCGCGGCCTCCGCGCGAGCTGAAGCGTTTCGCCCGCGTCGAGCTACAGCCCGGCGAGACGCGTCGCGTCGAGTTCACGGTCGGTCGCCACGATCTCGCGTTCTTCGATCCCGCGGCGCACGCGTGGCAGACCGATCCGGGCACCTACGAGATTTCCGTCGCCGCCTCATCGCGCGACCTCCGCCTGACGCGCGCGGTTCGCTGGCCGCAGTGACGCGCATCCTCCGCACTCCTCTCAACTCCTGTCCCCATGAAAAAACGCTGCCTCGCACTGATGTTCCTCGTCGCGTTGCGCCTCGCCGCCGCCCCCGCGGCGCCAGAGCGACCAAACATTCTCTTCATCTTTTCCGACGACCACGCACAGGCGGCGATTTCCTGCTACGGCTCGAAGGGCAACGAAACGCCGAATCTCGATCGTCTCGCGGCTGGCGGCGCGCGTTTCACGAATTCCTTCGTTACGAATTCCATCTGCACGCCCAGTCGCGCCACCGCATTGACCGGGCAGTATTCGCACCTCAACGGCGTGCCGGTTTTCAACCGCTTCGACGGCTCGCGCGACAACGTCGCCAAGCATCTTCAGGCTGCCGGCTACCACACCGGCATGATCGGCAAATGGCACCTCGGCAACGACCCGACCGGCTTCGATCGGTGGATCGTCCTGCCCGGCCAGGGCGAATACAAGGATCCCGACTTACTGCTGCCGGGCAGCCGCTCGCTCACCATCGCGGGCCACGTGACCGACATCACCACCGAACTCGGCATCGAGTGGCTCCGCACGCGGCCAACCGACAAGCCGTTTTTCCTCATGCTGCACCACAAGGCGCCGCACCGGAACTGGGATCCCGACGACCGCAACAAGGCGCGCTTCAAGGACAAGGTCATTCCCGAACCGGAGACCTTGCGCGACGACTACGCCACCCGTCCCGCCGCGCTGCCGGAAAACCAGCAGACCGTCCTCCACGATCTCAAGCGCAGCGATCTCAAACTCGTGCCGCCCGCCAATCTGGCCGGGGCCGCGCGCGCTGCTTGGCTCGATGTGAAGCCCACCGAGGTGACAATCGACGGCAAGACGCTCACCGGCGACGCCCTCGAGCGGTGGAAATACCAGCGTTACATGCAGGACTACCTCGCGTGCGTGCAAGGCGTTGA
This sequence comes from Candidatus Didemnitutus sp., assembly GCA_041906465.1. Taxonomy (GTDB): domain Bacteria; phylum Verrucomicrobiota; class Verrucomicrobiia; order Opitutales; family Opitutaceae; genus Didemnitutus. Next base: position 53,802 of record JAYRJE010000012.1, read on the forward strand.
CGACAGCATCGGCCACATCCTCGACTACCTCGAGCAGAGCGGCTTGGCGAAAAACACCATCGTCATCTACTCCGCCGACAACGGCTGGTATCTCGGCGAGCACGGCCTTTACGACAAGCGTTTCATGTATGAACCGGGCCTGCACGTGCCGCTCATCGTGCGCGGACCCGGCATCCAGGCCGGCAGTCTGCCGGCGGCGTTCGTCGCGAACATCGACCTCGCGCCGACCTTCCTCGACCTCGCCGGCGCGCCGATTCCGGAATCGATGCAGGGACGCACGCTCGTGCCGCTGCTGCACGGCAACACGCCGTCCGATTGGCGCACGACGCTCTACTACCGCTACTACCATGATCCGGGTCACCACAACACGCGCGCGCATCTCGGCGTCCGCACGGCTACGCACAAGCTCATCTATTATTGGAAGAAAGACGCCTACGAGATGTTCGATCTCACGCGCGACCCGAACGAGCAGCACAACCTGCTATTCGGTGCCGGCGCCAAGGATCCGGCCGTCGCGGCCAAATTCGCCGAGCTGAAAACCGAACTCGCGCGCCTCCAGCGCGAATTCAAGGACGACGGCCAATACGCCGACGCCGCCGACTGGCCCGAGGGCAGCGCCGATGGCCCGTGGGATGCCTACCGTTCCCTCGGCACGAAATCGGTCGGTGAAGCCATCGCCGCGTCCGTCGCCCATTAACCGCCGCTCGTCATGCTTACATCGCTCCGCTTAAAAAATCCGCTCGCACTCGCGGCCTGCCTGCTCGGTTCGCTTGCCGCGCTCCGCGCCGCAGAACCCGATCGCCCGAACATCCTTTGGCTCACCAGCGAGGACAACAGCCCGCTCCTCGGCTGCTACGGCGATCCAGTGGCGCACACGCCGACCCTCGACAAGCTCGCCCGCGAAGGCGTGCTCTACGAGCGCTGCTTCGCCCAACCGGTCTGCGCTCCGGCGCGCTTCACGATCATCACCGGCATGTATGCCGCCACTGCCGGCCCGGCGCAGCACATGCGCGCGCAGGGAAAAATTCCGTCGTGGCTGAACGGCTTTCCCGCCTTCTTGCGCGAGGCGGGCTACTACACGTCGAACAACGCCAAGACCGACTACAACTCGCCGATCAGCCCCGCGAAAGCCTGGGACGAGTGCAGCCAGAAGGCGCACTGGCGCGACCGCGGCGCGACGCAGCCGTTCTTCAGCGTCTTCAACCACGACGTCACGCACGAGCACCGCATTTTCCCGGGCGAGGAACCGGAAGTGGACTTCCCGCGCACCGACCCGGCGTCCGTCCGCATCCCGCCGTATCAGCCCGACACGCCCGAGATGCGCAAGGACTGGGCGCTCTACTACGACGACATGCGGCTCATGGATTCGCAGATCGCGGAAAAGCTGCGCGAACTCGACCGTGCCGGCCTCGCCGAGAACACGATCATCTTCTACTACGCGGACAACGGCGGCATTCTTCCGCGCAGCAAGCGCTTCCTCCAGCAGAGCGGCACGCACGTTCCGCTGATCGTTTACTATCCGCCGAAGTGGCGCCACCTCGCGCCCGCTGCGCCCGGCACGCGCATCAAGGAACCGGTAAGTTTCGTTGACCTCGCACCGACGGTTCTCTCGCTCGCCGGAGTCAAGATCCCCGCCTACATGCAGGGCCACGCGTTCGCCGGACCCGCGAAGGATCGACCCAACGAATTCGTCTTCACCACGCGCGACCGCATGGACGAGCGCTACGATATGATGCGGTCCGTGATCGACGAGCGCTGGCTCTACATCCGCAACTTCCGTCCCGATCTCCCCTACGTGCAGCCGCTCGATTACATGTTCCGCGCGCGCGGCTACCAGTCGTGGGCGCGCGTCGCCGCGGAGGGAAAACTCACGCTCGCTACCGCGAAATATTGGGGCGCGAAGCCCGCGGAGGAACTCTACGACATGAATGCGGATCCGGACAGCGTGACGAATCTCGCGTCCGCCCCGGAGCATCGCGCCGTCCTCACGCAGATGCGCGCCCGCCTCCGTCAGCGCATGATCGACATCAAGGACAACGGCCTCCTGCCCGAGGGCTCCGCGCTCGAAGGCTACGAAGCATCGCACGCGCCCAACGCCTGGTCCGTCGAGCAAGTCGTCGATCTCGCCGTGCTCGCCTCTGAACGCGACGCCGCGAACCTCCCGAAATTCGTCGCCGCGCTGTCCGATCCCAGCGAGCCCGTCCGCTGGTGGGCCGCGCAAGGCTGCACGCTCCTCGGCGACAAAGCCGCATCGGCCGAACCCGCGCTGCGCCGCTGCCTGAATGACGCCTCCGGTGCCGTCGTCGTCGCCGCCGCCGAGGCGCTCGCGCGACTCGGGCAAGTCAACGCCGCTCTCGCGGCGCTTGAACGCTGCATCGAGGACACTCGCAATCCCGGCGCGATTCTCCAGGCGGGCAACGTGCTCGATCGTCTCGGCGAAATCGCACGCCCGGCAATCCCCGCGATGAAAAAGGCGCTCGCCGAGGCGAAGCCCGCACCGCAGGGAAACTTCCCTCCACAATACATCCTCAAGCACACGATCGGAGTGCTCGAAGGCCGCACCTCGCCGCTCGTCTATCCCGACGCGCCGGCCCCAGCTCGCTGACTCCCTTTCCGATGAAGTTGACGCCGCTTTTCTCCCGTCTCGCGTGCGCGTGCGGCCTCGCCGCACCGCTTCTCGCTGCCACGCCCCCCAAGCCGAACATCGTCTTGATCGTCGCCGACGATCTCGGCTACGGCGATCTCGGCTGCTACGGCGGCCATGCGATCGCCACGCCGAATCTCGATCGGCTCGCCGCGCAGGGGCGCCGCTTCACGCGCGGATATGCGCCGGCGTCAACATGCACGCCGTCGCGCTACTCGCTCATGACGGGCGACTATGCTTGGCGCCAGCAGACGCGCCAGACGACCATTCTCGACGGCGACGCGCCGCTGAGCATCGCGCCCGGCACGCTCACGTTGCCGCAATTGCTCCGCCAGGCGGGCTACACCACGGCCCTCGTCGGGAAGTGGCATCTCGGCCTCGGCGACGGGCAGCGCGCCGTCGATTTCAACGGCGAAGTCAGTCCCGGCCCGCTCGAAGTCGGTTTCGATTCCGCGTTCTTCATTCCCGCCACGGTCGATCGCGTGCCGACTGTCTTTCTCGAGAACCATCACGTCGCCGCGCTCGATCCCGCGGATCCGATCCGCGTGAGCTACCAGAAGCGTGTCAATGACGAGCCGACCGGCGCCGAGCGTCCCGACCTACTCAAGCAGCGCGCCGATGCGCAGCACGCCGGCGTCGTCGTCAACGGCATCAGCCGCATCGGCTCGATGGCCGGCGGAAAGAGCGCGCGCTGGGTCGACGAGAATTTGGCGGACGTGATCGCGGATCGGTCGGCGCGCTTCATCGAGGAGCACAAGTCCGCACCCTTCTTCCTCTACCTCGGCACGTTCGATCCGCACGTGCCGCGCGTGCCACACGCCCGCTTCGTCGGCGCCACCCAGCTCGGCCCGCGCGGCGACGTCATCGCGCAGCTCGACGCGACGGTCGGCACCGTGCTCGCCGCGCTCGATCGCGCCGGCGTGACCGACAACACGCTCGTGCTCTTCACGAGCGACAACGGCCCGGTGCTCTTCGACGGCTATTTCGATCGCGGGGAGGAACTCAACGGCGACCACTTGCCCGCCGGCGGCCTGCGGGGCTGGAAATATCTGCCTTACGAGGGCGGCATGCGCGTGCCGTTCATCGCGCGCTGGCCCGGCCACGTCCATACCGGCGTCGACGACCGCATGATCTGCCTCACCGATCTCTTGGCGACGTGTGCCGCGCTCACGCAGCAGCGGATTCCCGCCGGCACCGCGATTGACAGTCTCGATCAGCTGCGCGTGCTGACGGGCCAGCCCGGCCGTGCCATACGCACGGAACTCGTCGAGCAAGGCATCTCCAACACGCTCGCGCTCGTCGCGGACAACTGGAAATTCATCCCGCGCAGCCCGCAGCAGGATGTGAGCGGCATGGGCTCGGGTGCCAATCCCGCCGACAAGCGCTGGGGCGACTCCATCGTCCGCGAAGACGCGCTCTACAACCTGACGGACGATCCCGCCGAGCAGACGAACCTCGCGGCCAAGTTCGCCGACAAGGCGGACGCGCTGCGCCAGCGGCTCGAAGAAATTAAACGCGCGCGCTGATCCTGCCCATGCCCGTCTCCCGTCTCTTCGCCACCTGCAGCCTCCTGTCGCTCGTCGGCAGCCTGCTCGCCGCCGACTCCCCCGCCGAAGCCGTCGCCGTCCGCTCGTTCGGCCACTTGCCGGACGGCCGTGAGGCGCATCTCTACATGCTGCGCGCCCCGGACGGTTTGGCCGCGGACATTTCCGACTATGGCGGCATCCTAGTGCGCCTGCTCGCGCCCGACCGCGACGGACACCTCGCCGACGTCGTGCTCGGCCTCAACCGCGTCGAGGACTACGTCGCCGACTCGCCGTATTTCGGCGCGATCGTGGGCCGCGTCGCAAACCGCATCGGCGGCGCCCGCTTCACGCTCGACGGCCAAACCTACGCGTTCACCGCCAACCGCACGGTCGCGGACGTGCCTTGCCTGCTCCACGGCGGCGCGCGCGGCTTCGACAAGGTGCTCTGGATCGCAGAATGCATGCTGCGCGAAGGCCAGCCGGCGCTGCGGTTGCGCTACACCAGCCCGGCCGGCGACCAGGGTTTTCCGGGAAAACTGGAAGTCGAAGTCATCTACTCGCTCACGGCCGATCGCGGCTTGCGCATCGACTACCGGGCCACGACCGATGCCGCGACACCGGTCAATCTGACGAACCACAGCTACTTCAATCTCGCCGGAGAAGGCGCGCCCACCGCGATGGACCACGAGCTCACGATCATGGCCCACCGCTTCACCCCAGTGTTGTCGAGCCTCGTCCCGACCGGAGAACTGGCGCTCGTCGCCGGAACGCCGCTGGATTTTCGCATACCGCACCGCATCGGCGAGCGCATCGAAGAGCCCCACGACCAGCTCAAGCTCGGCTCGGGCTACGACCACAACTTCGTGCTCGATTCAGCCGGCGGCTCACTCGCCCTCGCTGCCGTGCTCCGTGATCCCGCGTCCGGCCGAGTGCTCGAAGTCCTGACGACGGAGCCCGGCGTCCAGTTCTACAGCGCGAATTTTCTGAACGGCCGTCACATCGGCAAATCCGGCCACGCCTACCTCCGGCGCAGTGCGGTGTGCCTGGAAACGCAGCACTTTCCTGACGCCGTTAATCACCCGAACTTTCCCGACACGATCCTCCGCCCCGGCGAGACGTATCAGTCGACTACCGTTTTCCGCTTCCCCGCGAATCCGCCCGCGCGATGAAACGCCTCTCGCTTCCCCTCGCTCTCCTGCTCGCGCTGTCATCGACCGCCCGTGCCGAACCGCCGCGCCCGCTGACGCCCACGCCACCGATGGGCTGGAACAGCTGGAACTGGCACGGCAAGCCCGCGATCAACGAGACCGTCGTGCGCGAGACGATCGACGCGATGGTCGCGTCGGGGCTGCGCGAGGCCGGTTACACTTACGTCGTCGTTGACGGCGGCTGGCGCGACTCGAAGCTGCTCTCGAACGGCGAACTCGTCTCGCACCCGCTGCGTTTTCCCCACGGCATGAAAGCGCTCGCCGACTACGCCCATGCGCGCGGCCTGAAGTTCGGCCTGCACACCACGCCCGGCACCAACGACTGCGCCGGCGATCCGGTCGGCGGGTTCGGCCACGAGGAAGTGCACGTGCGGCAGTTGGTCGAGTGGGGCGTCGATTTCATCAAGCTCGACAAGTGCAAGATGGAGCCGGCCTGGACCGACGAACAGGTGCGCACGATCTACGCGAAATGGAGCGATCTCCTCGCGCACTGCGGTCGCGACATCGTTTTCAGCATCAACACGCATCGCTTCCACGACTGGCATCCGTCCATCGCGCACCTCGCTCGCACGACGGAGGACATTCGCTCGCGCTTCCGCAAGGGCGGCGCGGTGTTCGACGAGCATAAGCCCGCGATCACCGCGGGCTATCGCACACTCAGCGTCATGGAAATCGCCGACGGGAACAACGCCTCCGCCGCGTTCGCCGGCCACGGTTTCTGGAACGACCCCGACATGCTCGTCACCGGCGAACAAGGCCTGACCAACGACGAGCAGAAGGCGCACTTCGCGCTCTGGTGCATCATGTCCGCGCCGCTCATTCTCGGCAACGACCCGCGCCACATGACAGACGCGGAAAAGAACATCGTCCTCAATCGCGACGCGATCGCGATCAACCAGGATCCAACCGAGCAAGGCCGTCGCGTCGTGCAGGACGGTTCATCCGAGGTCTGGCTCAAACACCTGGCCGGCGGCCGAGTCGCCGTGCTGCTGCTCAACCGCGACGCGCACAACGCGCGCACGCTCACCTTCAATCCCACGCTCGCGGGACTGACCGCCGCCTACACCGCGCGCGACGTGTTTGCGCGTCAGGACCTCGGCGTCCAGCGAGCGCCGCTCACGAGATCCGTCCCGCCGCACGCGTGCCTCTTTCTGCTCATCACGGGCCAAGCGACGTCTCGCTAAGATCACCCTCGCTTCATTTTTCCTTCATGAACCTCACGCTGAAATCTCCGCTCTCTCCGCGCCGCCTCGCGCTGGTCGCAAGCGTCACCCTGGGCCTAAAGCTCGCCGCCGCGCCTTTGCCTTACCTCGATCCCGCCCTGCCGGTGGATCAGCGCGTGGACGACCTGCTCGGCCGCATGACGCTCCAGGAAAAAGTCGGCCAGATGTGCCAATACCTCGGGCCGAGCCGGCTCTCGAACAATCCCGCCGCCGCGCGCCGCAAGAACGACGACGCCGCGACGCCTGAGTCGTATGATGGCCTGACCAAGGATGACATCCTCGCGCGCGTCCGCGCCGGCGAGATCGGCTCGTTCCTCAATTTCTACAAGGATCCCGTCGCCGAAGGAAACGAGCTGCAGCACGCCGCTGAAGAAAGCCGCCTGAAAATCCCGCTGCTGTTCGGCGCCGACGCGATCCACGGTCACGCCATGACGAGCGGCACCACTGTGTTCCCCGTGCCGATCGGTCTCGCCGCCACGTTCGACGAAAAACTCGTCGAACAAACCGCGCGCGCCACGGCGCTCGAGATGCGCGCGACCGGTTTCCAGTGGGCCTTCGCCCCGAACGTCGAAGTGGCCCGCGATCAGCGCTGGGGCCGCGTGAACGAGACGTTCGGCGAGGACCCGCTGCTCGTTTCCCGCATGGGCGTTGCGACCGTGCATGGCTTGCAGGGCGATCTGAAAAATCCGGCGACCGACGTTCTCTCGTGCGCGAAACATTTCCTCGGCGGCAGCCAGCCGATCGGCGGACAGAATCACGCGCCCGCGGACTTCTCGGAGCGCACGCTGCGCGAGGTTTTCCTGCCACCGTTCGCCGCGTGCGTCGGCGCCGGCGCCTACACACTGATGGTCGCCCACAACGAGGTGAATGGCGTCCCGTGCCACGCGAACCATTTTCTGCTCACCGACGTGTTGCACGGCGAACTCGGTTTCAAGGGCCTCGCCGTCAGCGACTGGCTCGACGTTAGCCGGCTGTGGAGCATCCAGCACATCGCGCGCGACATGGCGGAGGCGTCTGAACTCTCCGTCCGCGCCGGCCTCGACATGCACATGCATGGCCCGGGCTTCGGCGAAGCCATCATCGCCGCTGTCAAGGCCGGCCGCATCGAGCAGGCCCGCATCGACGACGCCGCACGCCGCATCCTGCGTGCGAAGTTCGCCGCTGGCTTGTTTGAACAGCGCTACACTGATGTCGCTCGTCGCCGCACCGATCTCCGCACGGCGGCGCACACCGCGCTCGCGCTCGAGGCGGCCCGCAAATCCATCGTGCTCCTGCGCAACGCCGGCAACTTGCTGCCGCTGGATCGCAACGCCGCTAGCATCTTCCTCAGCGGCCCGAATGCCGACAACAGCAGCGCGCTCGGCGACTGGTCGTCGGCGCAAAACGCGGACGCGCTGATCACACTCAAGGCCGGTCTCGCCCACGCGGTCGGCGATCGCCTCGACTACTTCGCCTCCGGCGCGTTCGACAAGATCACGGATGACACGATCCGCACCGCCGCCGAACGCGCGCGCGGCGCGACGGTCGCGATCGTCGCGGTCGGCGGCCATCCGCATCGCGGCGGCGGCCCGGGCACGGTGACCGAAGGCGAAAATTTTGACCGCGCCGACGTCGAGCTGCCCGGTCGCCAGCTCGAGCTGGTGCAGGCGATCCAAGCCACCGGCGTGCCGACGGTCGTGGTGTTCATCAACGGCGGCGCGATTTCCTCGCCGTGGATCGCGAGCCACGTGTCCGCTCTGGTCGAGGCGTTCTACCCGGGCCAGCAAGGCGGACGCGCGCTCGCAGAAGTTCTCTTCGGCGACGTGAATCCGTCCGGCAAGTTGCCCTACACGATCGTGCGCGGCACCGGTTTCCTCCCGGGCTACTACTACCAGCGCCCCGGCTTTTATTCGCCGCAGGGCCGGTTCTCGCAGCTCTCCGTCGAGGATTCGAAGACTCCTCTTTTCCCCTTCGGTTTCGGCCTGAGCTACACCACGTTCGCCTACTCGAACCTCCGCGTGCCCGCCCAGATTGCCGCCGGGGAGAACGTCACCGTGCAGGTTGACGTGCAGAACACCGGCACGCGCGCCGGCGAGGAAGTGGCGCTCGCGTTCGTCAGCGACCTGCAATCCACGGTCACCGTGCCGTCGAAGCTGCTCAAAGACTTCACGCGTGTTGCGCTCGCGCCGGGTGAGAAAAAGACGGTGACGCTCACGATTCCCGGCCCGTCGCTCGCGCTGCTCGACGTTAACCTCAAGCGCATCATCGAGCCGGGCGAGTTCGCCGTCACCGTCGGCGACCAGCGCGCCGTCTTCACGGTCCGCAACTGAGCCGCCGCGAAATCCGTTCCCGCCATGATCCGGCGACCGCTCCTTTTCCGTCTCGTGCTGCCAGTGTTCGCCTGCGCCGCGAGCCTCGCTCACGCCACCGACCGCTTGCCGAACATCGTAGTCATTCTCACCGATGACCAAGGCTACGCGGACGTCGGCGTTTACGGCGCCAAGGGCTACACGACGCCCAACCTCGACCGGCTCGCCCGCGAAGGCACGCAGTTCACCGACTTCCACGTCGCACAATCCGTCTGCTCGGCCTCGCGCGCGTCGCTCCTCACCGGTTGTTATCCCAGCCGCGTCGGCATCCAAGGCGCGTTGTTCCCAAATTCTCCCATCGGCCTCGACGCGCGCGAAACCACGCTTGCCGAGTTGCTGAAGGCCCGCGGCTACGCGACGGGCATGGCGGGCAAGTGGCATCTCGGCGACCGGCCGGCGTTCCTCCCGGACCGTCATGGTTTCGACGAGTCGTTCTGCCTGCCGTATTCGCACGACATGTCGCCGCACAATCCCAACGCGCAGCGCAAGCATCCGCCGCTGCCATTGCTGGAGGACGGCCAGGTGGCCGATCCGGAGATCACGCCGGCGAAGATGGCTCACCTCACCGAATGGTTTACCGAACGCGCGGTGCGCTTCATCGAGCGCAACAAGGACCGGCCGTTCTTCTTCTATCTCGCGCATTCCATGCCGCACGTGCCGCTCGCCGCGAGCGAGCGCTTCGCCGGGAAATCGCAGCAAGGCCTTTACGGCGATGTCGTGATGGAAATCGATTGGTCCGTCGGCGAAGTCATGCGCGCCCTCGCGGCGCACGGCCTCGAGCGCGACACGCTCGTCGTTTTCCTCAGCGATAACGGCCCGTGGCTTCCGTTCGGCAACCACGCCGGTAGCGCCGCGCCGTTCCGCGAAGGCAAGCGCACGATCTGGGAAGGCGGCACGCGCGTGCCTTGCCTCATGCGCTGGCCGGGCCGAATCCCCGTGGCCGCGGTGAACGATCGCTTCGTGATGAACATCGACCTGTTTCCAACCATCGCGCACCGCATCGGCGCCGCGCTGCCGGAATTGAAAATCGACGGCCTCGATGTCTGGCCCTTGCTCACCGGCGCCGCCGACGCGACGAATCCGCACGAGGCTTACACGTTCTGGGACCCGGAAAACCAACTGCAGGCGATCACGAGCGGTGACGGACGCTGGAAACTCGTGCTGCCGCACGCGTATCAATCGCTGGCGGGCCGGCCCGGGGGCCGCGACGGCAAGGCCGCGCCGACGCAGGAGCTGCGCGTGACGACGCCGACGCTCTTCGACTTGCGCGAAGACCGCGTCGAGGCGACCGACGTCGCCGCCCAGCACCCTGACGTCGTCGCCGCCCTACAAAAATTCGCCGAGCAAAGCCGCGCTGAGCTTGGCGATACGCTGACGAAACGCGAAGGCGCCGGCGTCCGGGCGCCGGCCAAGAGCGCCACCGCCGCTACTCACTGATTCGTCCCGCATCAGACTCCTTTCCGCCTTTCCCGCCATCTCATGCCTCCGCTCGCCACCATCACTCTCGCCACCGCGAATAGCACAGGCGTCATCCTTCAACTCGCGTCGGTCGATTATCTGATCCTGGCGCTCTACTTCGCCTTCGTGCTCGGCATCGGCTGGGTGCTGAAGAAGCACCTCAAGACCTCGACGGACTTCTTCGAGTCGGGCCGCTCGCTGCCGGCGTGGATTTGCGCACTGGGCTTCATCGGCGCCAACCTCGGCGCGCAGGAAGTTATGGGCATGGCCGCCTCGGGCGCCAAATACGGCATCGCGACCTCGCACTTCTACTGGGTCGGCGCGATCCCCGCGATGGTGTTCGTCGGCATTTTCATGATGCCGTTCTACTACGGCTCGAAGGCCCGATCCGTCCCGGAATACCTCAAGCTGCGCTTCGACGAGAAGACCCGCACGTTCAACGCGCTCTCGTTCGCGGTCATGACGGTCTTCTCCTCGGGCATCTCGATGTTCGCTTTGGCGAAGCTGCTCAACGCGATCCTCGGCTGGAACTTCGATGCGTGCATCTTCATCTCGAGCGCGATCGTGTTGGTTTACATCTACACCGGCGGTCTCACCTCCGCGATCTACAACGAGGTTCTCCAATTCTTCCTGATCGTGCTCGGCTTCCTCCCGCTCGTGATCCTCGGCCTGCAGGACATCGGCGGCTGGGACGGCCTCATGACGCAGCTCGGCGCCTACTCCGAAACCAAAGGCATGCCCGGCGCCTGGAGCCACTCGTGGCAACACATGGGTGACGCCTCTGCGAATCCCATCGGCATCGAATGGTTCGGCATGGTTGCCGGCTTGGGCTTCGTCCTCTCCTTCGGCTACTGGTGCACGGACTTCCTCGTCATCCAACGCGCCATGGCCGCGAAGGACATGAACTCCGCGCGCCGCACGCCGCTCATCGCCGCGATTCCGAAGATGCTGTTCCCGGCGCTCGTGATTCTTCCCGGCATGCTCGCCATCGCGCTCTATCACAAAGGCGGCACCGCGCAGATCGCGCTCCCCATTGGCGCCGACGGCAACCCGGACTACAACATGGTCGTCCCCGCGCTCCTCGCAAAATACTTCCCTAACGGTCTCCTCGGCATCGGCCTCACCGCCCTCATGGCGTCGTTCATGTCCGGCATGGCCGGCAACGTCACTGCGTTCAACACGGTCTGGACCTACGACCTCTACCAACGCTGGTTCAAGCCCGACGCCTCCGACGCGCACCTGATCAAGGTCGGCCGCATCACGACCGTCGTCGGCCTGCTCATCAGCGCCGCCTGCGCCTACGCCGCCACGAAATTCAATAACATCATGGACATGCTCCAGCTGGTGTTCGGCTTCGTGAACGCGCCGCTCTTCGCCATCTTCCTCCTCGGCATGTTCTGGAAACGCGCGACCGGCCACGGCGCCTTCTTCGGCCTGCTCCTCGGCACGCTCGCCGCCGTCGTCTTCCAGGGCAACACGCTCCCCGTCAGCGAAGTCGCCAGCATCTACAAAGGCGGCTGGATCTCCGTGCAACACACCTTCGCCAGCTCAATGGCGCAGAATTTCTGGATGGCGATCTTCGCCTTCAGCGGCTGCTTCCTCGGCACGATCATCATCTCCGTCGCGACGAAACCGAACCGCACGGATGAAGAACTGCGCGGCCTCGTCTATTCGCTCACCGAGAAGGTCGTCGATCACCACGAAACGCCGTGGTATTCCCGCCCCACGACGCTCGGCGTCATCGTCCTCGCGATGACCATCGTGCTGAACATCCTCTTCTGGTAACCCGCAACCCCCTCCGACCATGCAACAACTCGACGTTCGCCTGCCCATGGGGCTGCTCTTCCTCAGCCTCGGCGTCATTCTTGTCGGCTACGGCGTCATGGCCGACCCCGCCATCTATGCCAAACACTCACTCGGCCAGAACATCAACGTCGGCTGGGGCGTGGTTTTTTTTCTCTTCGGCGGCGCGATGCTCTGGCTCTCGGCTCGCGCGCAGCAGAGTTGAATCGCGCGAGCGCGACGCCTTAGGGTGAGCCGAGTGCGTCGAGCAGCAGCCGTTTCTTGATGGAACTCGGCAGATCCGAGCGCTCGATGACTTCGAGCGCCGCGGCCGGATCTATCGCGAGCCATTCGCGGCCGATGCGCTCCAGTTGTTGGCAACGAAGATCTCGCGCTTCAATGGCGTCGGCAAAAGTGAAGGCGAGCGCCGGCTGTGCCGCCGTCAGATCCCGGCTGAACTCGACCAATCCGCGGTCGACGAGCGTGCCCGCCGGATGCGCCATGAGCCAATTGGCCGTCGCCACCGGATCGCGCTGCGACCAGCTGGCCACCAGCCGACTCACCGCGTCGTTTTGCACCGCCGGTTGCGCCGCATCCAGCCACGCCGCCGCGGAACGCGGATCGATGCGCGTCCACGCCACTACGATTTGCGCGGACGCGGCGAGGTCCGGTGACCCGGAACTCGCCAGGTAACTAGCCGCGGCTTGCGGTGATTCCCGCGCCCACAAGGCCATCGCAGCCTTGACGGCTTCTTGGCGGCCCGGACCGGATGCCAGGCTCTCCGCCCAAGCGAGGGCGGCGCGGGAATCGGACTGCGCCCAGCGCGCCGCGATCTCCGCCTGGATCTGGCCGAACTGGCCGTCCAAGCCGTGCGCGACCTGCGCCAGTCTCTGAAAATCTTCGGCCGTCGTCACGGTTTTGGCCAACGCGGCAAACGCCGCGTGCTTCGCCCAGCCTTCCGGCAGTTCCTTGGCCCACGCGATGGTCGCGGCGCCATTCTCGGCGCTCCACGCGCCCACGGCTTGCTCGAGCATCTTGGTGCGTGCGGCGCAGTGATCCATCACGGCCGCGAAAGCGGCGGCAGACGACGGCTCGAGGGAAAGGAGCACGAACAACGCCGCCGCATTTTCCTCGGAGACAAAGTGCCGCAACGCGCCGGCCTGCGCCGCAGCGGCCGCGGGCTCCGATTCGGCCCAGCGCAGGAGCAGCTGGCTGACGAGTTCCTGGGCGTTTTCATCCGGCACTTGCGCGCCCGCCCATCGGATGACGGCCGGAAGTTCGTCCGCGGTTAGCCCGGCCGCGAATGCCTGCGCTTCCATCCGGCGGGCGATTGGATCCTCGATTTTCATGAATCCGCGCAGTCGTTGCTGCTGCGTCGGCGACAGCTCGCGCGCTACGGACGCGGTCGGAAACGAGTGTCGTGAAACCGACGCGCTCTCGCTGGTGCGCGGCGAAGCCTCGGTCCCGTTTTTCCAGTCGCAGCACGCGAGTGCGATGGCACCGCCCGCGATGAAAGCACCGAGCGCGAAGGGCAGCGGGCGAGAGAGCGCGTCGTTGTGGCGGCGATGGCGCATCGGGAGGCGGAAACCGATTGGCGGTAGAAACGCAGAAAAACACTGCGCCCCGGAGGACGCAGTGGTGGTGAAAAATACCGTGATCGATCAGTTTGTAACGACGCTGTCGAAGACGCCGGTGGCAAGACCGAGGCCGCCGGAGCCGGCGCCGACGGAGGTCAGCCCGAACATCATGAGATCGGTGTTGAGCGAGTAACTGATCACGCTCGACCTCGATCCGGTCGGCCAGGTGGCGCCACCATCCGGCGAAGCCCACGCCTGAATGCCCGTGACGTAGTGGGTGCTGCTGTCGCGTGTAGCGACCAGCTTCACGGTGTCGTTCGAGCCCGGGATCGTGACGTTGGTGATCGTGCCGCCCGTGGTGGTGCGGTATTGGAACACGGTCGTGCCGTCGCGTTGGATGCAGATGTGCGCGAATTTCGAGCCGTCGCCGTTGCCGACGCGGATCATCACGCCGGCCTTCGAGCCGTTGACTGGGCCGTCAACGAGCGAGACCTTGGCCTTGATCGAGGTGAGCGTCGTGGAAGACTGCGAGGCGAAGCAGAACTCGTCGGTGGTGTCCGCGAGGTCCGTGCCCGCGCCGTGCAGCGTGAACGTTTGGGTTTCGGCGCCGTAGAAAGCACTGCCGACATCTCCAGGCACGCCGATGTCCTGTTGTGTCCAGCCGGACGGCAGCGAACCGAAACCGACGTTCAAGTGATTCATCGTGGTTTCGTCGAGCGTGCCGCGCTTGAACAGAGACAGGGAACGCGGCGTGACGGTGCTCGGAGCGACGCGCGTCGCCCAGATCAGCGAAGTGCTGGTTGTGCCGTTGACGTTCTCGGAGATCAGATTACCCCAGTTGCCTTCGCCATAGTTGTCGCCGTTTTGAGGAAGCATGTGGGCCACGAGGAACTTGTTCGCGGCGGAGGAGGAGGAACCGGTGAAGGAGAGCGCGTTGTAACCGGGATTCGGGCCTTCGCGCGAACCACCAAAGCCGAAGAGGCCGACGTTGATGCAGTTGTTGAACGAGAGGAACGTGGTGTGGCGCGCGATGGAGCTGTTCGGATCGATCTCCGTCTTGATGCCGTAGATGCGGACATCACGCGCGGACGAGAATTCGCCATACGTGATCGCGCTCGAGTCAGGCGCAGGGTGTTCCATATTCAGGCCGTAGATCCACAACGGGCTGTTTGTTCCCGTGCCGGTCACCTTTAGGATGCGGTAACTATCGTTCTTCATGGCCTTCGCTTGGCCGCGACCGAGGAAATACCAGCGGCCGCCGCCCTCGTTGGAGACTGTCACCAGACTGTGCGGGTTCGTAAGCCAGATGTCGCCCGACGTGCGCACCGGCCAGTGATAGAGACGTGCGATGTGCACCATGGAATTCTTTCCGGCCTGCCAATCGAGAGCGTTGAACCAGTCGATAGACTGCGGCTCAGAGGGAACACCAATCGCAATATCTCCGAGATAAGTCGTGGCGGAAGGATCCGAATACGTCGTGATAAACGTCACCTCAGAACTCGGGGACCAATCCGCCTCGACTCGCGTCAAGTGCCGACCGGCGCCGAAAAGAACAGAGTCCTTTTTCAGCATCACCGGCGCACCGCTGCCGGTGTTGTTCACGCGATAAACGCCCTTCCGGAGGAAGATCTTCGGATGGTCTTCGATCACCGTGTTAAGGTCGGCGGCGGAGATTCGGTAAACTTGGTTGGTGCCGTCCCATGTGAAGCGCGTATCGGCAGGGCTGGTCAGATTTGTGCCGATCGGATCATAGTAGTCGGTATCGTCAACAGAGGGCAGCTGCGACCAGATGTGGCGCGTCACCAAATCCGTCGGCGCGGTGCTGGCGGTGGCCAAGTTGGAGGATTCAGCCGGCGTGCGGACCGCCAAGCCGCCATCGATGATTTGGTAAGACTCGCGCTGCGCGGTGCCGGCGGCGACTTGGTTGCAGTAGTTGTATTCGTTGACGACCTTGTAAACGTTGCCCGAATTCGGGAGCGTTGACGTGATGTTCAGCGAACCCGACGCGGTGGCCGTGCTGCTGCCCTTCACATAGACGTTCTTGAGGTAAACGTTCCGGACCGCGGTGTTGTCGATCACGGGTTTCGGATACGAGAGACCGACATCGATCGTGCCATCGATCAGGCACAAAGCGCCCATCGCCGAGTTGTTCGTCGCATACGTGCCATTGAATGGCGTGGAAGATTCGCCGTAGCCCTTGTAGGTCGTGATCGCCGAGACGTCCGCGGTCAGCGAGATCGAGAACCCGACAATCGTGAGCGGATAGCCCGAATGGCGAATTGGTGCGACCGTCTGATTGGTCAGTTTCAAGCCCACGACGGTTGAGACAAAATTCGCCTTCGGGGTGTTGCCCTGCGGACCGTAGGGCGTGGTGTCCAGTCCATACTGGCCGCCCACCACTTCGACATTCACGGCGCCGGCGGCTCGACCCGGCAGACCGCAGATGCCGGAGTAAGCATTCGTGGCAGTGACTTTCACGTTTTCGATTGAGCTGTCCTGCGCCTCGTTGAACACGAGGCCGACCGCACCGGCGTGGCCCCCGCAGTCGATGTCGATCCCACGGATCATCTGGAAATAGCCGGAGTTCGAATCCTCCAAGCTGGCAGACGCATTATCGGGGTAGCCGGTCGTGCCCGCGCCCGAATTGTCGAAATTGCGGAACAGCACGACCGCCTTGGGTGTGGCCGAATTGTCGAAACCGCTCGTGCCGCTTGCCGCCAATTTGATTAGGGGGCGGAGCCCTCCCGTCGTGTCACCGACCATGGCGATGGAAAACGGCACCTTGGTGGCACCGCTATCGATCACGATCGGGGCATTGTAGCAATAGGTGCGTGCTTCGAGCGTGTTGTTGACGACGTAAATGCCGCGGACCGTAGCCGATTCGTTCGGGAAGTAGAGCGCGACGTGGTTATCACGCGCATCCTTGATCGCCAGATTGATGGCGTCCGTGGTATTCTGGATCGTCGTGGCGTTGGTTGTGTTTCCGATGTAGACGTTGTAGAAATTTACGTTCAGGAAACCTTTCTTGAAAAGATCGTCGCTGGCTGCGCCTGCCGGAAGACACCAAGCTGCCGGAGCACCGATCAACATTGAAACGGTCACAAAAATGGCGCGGAGCCGAGTGGCGCGCGCCATGCAAGATCCTCGCGAGGAGGATTTCGGGGTGGGGGTATTCATGGCAAAAGGGAGTCAGGAAGAGTAGTCGATGCTCGAGACTTCGCTCCACGGTCAGGGGGCAAGCTTCGCCAGCCGTGCGCTAAGAAGACGACAGCCCTCACAAATTCCTTTACAGGAAACGGCCCCAATCAGGCGCACGCTCGCCTTGCTCCTCACAAACGCACCCCCGCGCGGCTCTCGCTTGACGATGGCCGTCGCCCTGGCGGCCACGCATCGACGCACCAAGCGACAAACGCCCATCACAGGTAGATAACAAGAGACGGCCCGCTGGAGGCGGCATTTCCCGATCGCCGCTCGCTGTATGCCGCTAAGGCGCGAGCGTCTGTAGCAGTAGGCGCGCGCCGGCGTGCGTCGGGTCCATGCGCAAGGTCCGTTCCGCCGCGGCGCGCGTGCCGGCCTGATCGCCCTGACTCAGCAGGACGGTCGCGAGCGCGTAGGGATAATCGGGTGTGTGCGGCGCCGCGCGTTCTGCGGCGCGCAAAGCTTCGGTGGCCGCGGGTAGCCGCTGCGTCTGCGCGAGCAACAGTCCGAGGTTATACCAAGCACGGTCCAGTTGTGGGTCGCACTGCACGGCGAGTCGAAAGGCGCTTTCGGCCTCGTGCCAGCGGTTCGCCTCGGCAAAAGCGAGTCCGGCGCGGAACGCGCTCGGCCCGCCGCGCGGACCGGCGAGTTCGGCGGCGCGAAGCAATTCCACGGCGGCTTCCGCACTGCGGCCCTGCGCAGCTAGGACCATGCCGTAGGAATCGCGGATCGGCGGCGACATCGGATCCCATTGCACGGCTTGCGCTATTTCCTTTTCCGCGCGGGCGAGATCGCCGCGGTTGGCCAAATCCTGTCCGAGCCGCAGTCGGCCCGACGGCTGGTCGAGCATCAGCGCGAGATACGCATCGAGTTCTTCCCGCGCGGGTGAGCCCGCGGCGAGCCGCGGCGAAAGCGCCCATTCGGCGTCGAGGCGCACCAGGCGAACAGGATCCTGCAGCAGCGGCGTAAGCAGAGTCTCCGCGTCCGGCGCGCCAGTGAGATATCGCACAGCTGCCGCTCGCTCGACTGGATCCGCGGCACGCAACGACGCGACGGCCGCGTCGCGGGACGGCGCCGAGCCGTCGGGCGGAAGCAGCGACAAATAGGTGGCGCGCCACGCGGGAATGTCCTCGTCGCGCAAGAGGTCGATCAGTCCGTCGGCCGCGTTGGCACGGGCCGCCTGCGCTGCCGCGATCGCGCGCGCGCGCCGCCGCTGCCGCGAATCGAGTTTCGCGCCATACCATTCGTCGGCCTTGGCAATGTTCCACTCGAGGCCCTTGTCCTCGTGGCAGCGACTGCAGGCGTTGGGAATGCCGAGTTCTTTTGTGAGGAGCGGATCCGGACGCAGCCAGCCGTGGTCGTGCCGCGGGGCGCGCTGCATGTAGTTCGTCGTCGGCATGTGGCACGCGACGCAGGAATTCCCCGCGCTGCCTGCGGCGTGGTGCGAGTGCGTGAGCGGATCGATCGGCACCGCCACCTTGCCGCCTGATAACGTCCGGCCGGGAGCGGCGTGACACTGCTGGCAGAGCTGGTTGTCCGTCACCGGCAGAATCGTCTTGGTCGTGTGCGGATCGTGACAATCGAGGCACGTCACCCCGGCGTGGCCCATGCGGCTGAGCAGCACCGAGGTCCAGTTGAAGTCCTCGTCGCGCTGCTGGCCGTCCGGATAATAGGTCGCGGGATCGACGGGCAGCACGATGCGGTAGTGATCGTGGTAGGAGTCGCCCGGCTGGAATTTTTCTGTGAGCAACTCGTTCCGGGCGTGGCAAGGCGCGCAGGTCTGCATCATCTTGCCGCGATCGCCGAAGAACGGCGGCTGCGGTCCGGTGGCGGGCGGCTTATTTTTCGCACCGTGATCCGACGCCGTCGGTCCGTGGCACTGGATGCAGCCGATGCCGTGCTCGACCCAAGTGGAGCGATACGAGTCGGTCCCGACGTCGTAGCGGCGCTGGTAGCCCGTCATGTGGCAGTGCGCGCACATGGAATTCCAGTTCATCCCGCGTCCGGTCCAATGTCCCCATTCACCCGCTTGGCGCCCCTCTTGGCCAAAGACGTTGAACCATTCGTGTTTCGCCACATCAAAGGCCATCTCATGCGGCTGCCATCGTCCGCCGGTCGCGGGGATCAACGGCTGCCAAAGCGGTTTGCTGCCGAGCACGAAATCGGGCTTCGCCGCAGTGGCGTCGAGCGTGCTCAAACCAGCGAGCACCGGCGCGTCCCCGACCGCGTTCACGGTTCGATTCGCACGCGCATGGTCGGTGTCTTCCCAGGCTTTGAATTGATCCTGATGGCATTCGCGGCAGGAAACCGACGTCTGTGCCACCGCCGCTGCCACACTGCTTGGCCGCGAAGACGGCAACGGGCGCCCACAGCCACCGACGCACCAGGCCGAGCCCCAAAGCCACGCAAACACCAGCACGGAAGGCGTGCGCCAAGAAAAGCTCAGTGAGGATTTATCCACGCCCGGCATTCTGCGGCCGACATCTGAGAGGTAAAGACATCGCCACCCCTATGGCCCTAACAGGCAACTGATCTCAGCACTGCTTGCGACTCATCCCAAAGTCATTGTTGAGGACTGCACCTCTCGACCAAATGACGTGGAGATCGACAACAGCGCAGTGCCCTACCGGTCTCGAAGTTTATGCACTTCCAACCGCCTTCTTTTTGGAGGCGCGCGATTTCTTCGGTTCGTATGCCTCCAAACAGGGCTAGGGCGAAAAAGCCAAGCAGTTCGGATTTACGCACTGCCTTCAGCAGCGCCTGTGCCTCAGCGACGGTATAGAAGCTTGGAACGCGCCCCCTCGAAAGGATGCCGTTGTTGTTCGGGTTAGGGATTCGCGCAACCGGATTGCGGGGCAGCTCCTCCTGATCAACCAACCACTGCCAAAGCGCTGCCATTGTCCGACGTCGGTGCGAGAAGGTCAGGAGACTGCCGGCAGACCAGCGGCCCAAATACTCGCGGGCAGCCTGCTCAGTCAGGGCCCCCGTCGCGAAATCTTCGCCGAACGATTTTTTGAGGTCCTCGAAGTGACCTTCGTATTCCCGCAGGGAACGGGCAGCAAGACCCTGCAACTTGCGGTTTTCAAGAAAGCGCTTCGCTGCATCGCTCAGCTTCGGACCGGAACGCGTGGGCTGATAGTTTTTATGATAGAAAACCAAGGCCTCGTAGATACTCTGGATTCCGTGGTCGTCGGAATACTTACGGCACAATTCGGCCTCTTTGACCTGCTCGCTGGTCAAGCTGGTCAGCCGCGGCTCCACGTTCTGCGCGAACTCGGCGCGCTTTCGCAGAATCGCCGTATCACGGGCGTCACGAGAGGCACACCGCACTGGGCCTTGCAGCGAACGCCTCGCGGAAAGCTTCGCTCGCGAGCGGGCAAGAATGTCATCTCTACACCGAAGCCTGGGACGATGACGCCGTGTGGCTGAGAGTCGAAGGCAGTGGCTGAGAGTCGAAGGCAGTGGCTGAGAGTCGAAGGCAACCGCTTCGAGGTGAGCGAACGAGGAGCAACGATCCGCATCCCGATCGCCACGTGGGAATATATTCGGCGCGGTTTCGAGCGTGCGATTCGATCTTGCTCTAAAATCTGCCCCCGAACTGAGGCAACTCGCCCGTGACGCTGCACGCGAGAACCGCGTCCAATACCGTGAGCACGTCCGTAGTCAACGAGGGCGGCGCCGGCACAACCATTCCAGAGATTCGTGGCTTTTTCCACGCAGCGATAGGTCGGAGGCACAAATTCATCCACTTTCCCCTCTCTCGTCACTGCTCAACTGCAGAATTTAGGATAATGGCGGTTTGGAGCAATTTCTTGATACCCTATCTGAGCTCGTTCGTTTCTAGCTATACGCCCCCCTTCCGCCAAGATGCGGACTACGCGGACAGGCCGAGCTTCTGCGAACGAGCGATCAATCTCCAACCGAACCGCTCATCGATGACCTCGGCCGACATGAGTTCGTGCGCTCGGTGAGCGAAAACGCGCGCTTCGCCGCATCTCGCAAGCACCGTCAGCCGGGACGTCATGATTTCGGCGGAGCGGCCATCACTTGCGCGATAGTTTGAATGAGCGTCTCCGCGGTGAATGACTTAACGAGAACGTGATCCGCCCCAAGTCGGGCGGCGATGTCGAGATATATTTTCGAGCGCGCGTTGCCGCCGGACATCGCAATTACGCGGATTTCAGGGAAATCTTTTTTCAGCGCCATGACGGTTTCCAATCCTTCGCGGTCGGGCATGACGATGTCGGTGATGACAAGGTCGAATGGCTCCGCCCGAAACAATTTCGCTCCGCTCAGACCGTTGCCCGCGGTGACAACCGTATGGCGTTCGGCCATCAAAACGGCGGCGAGCGTCGTGAGGAAGATTTCGTCATCGTCGATAATCAGGATGCGAGCCATGGCAGCGGCGGATTAATTTGCCGGTCTTTTCGCCGACAGGAGTTGCACGACCGCGCGAAGGAGTTCGTCGGCCGTGAAGGGTTTCGAGAGAAAACCGCCGGGGGCGTATTCCGGTTCGGCTTCGATGCGTCGGCGGGCATCCGCACTGCCGCTGATCTTCAGCACGACGATCGCCGGATGCTGCGTGCGGATCAGAGTCGCCAAGCGGTTCCCGTCCATTCCAGGCATATCAATATCTGTGATCACCAGTGCGCAGTCCGCCGCGTGCGTTGCGAGGTGGTTTAAGGCTGTGCACACCGCCATCGTCGCCGGACCGTCAGGGA
The DNA here is from genome assembly GCA_041906465.1 of Candidatus Didemnitutus sp. Lineage (GTDB taxonomy): Bacteria > Verrucomicrobiota > Verrucomicrobiia > Opitutales > Opitutaceae > Didemnitutus. The sequence continues at coordinate 75,487 of JAYRJE010000012.1, forward strand.
GATCGACGATGGAAACCGCGAGATGGAGGAAAAACTTGGACCCGTCCATGCGTTGCCCGATGCCCTCGTATTCGGTGACGACGCGCTCGCCGCGCGTGCGCCGCCGAGAGCGTTCCGCGATTTGCTCGCGAAATTCCGGCGCCCAGAAGCTGGCGATCGGATAGCCAACGACATCGAAATCGTCCGGCACGCCGAACAGTTTTCGATAGGGCGAGTTGACGTAAATCGTCTTCGCATCGCGCGCCAAGCCGATCGCGGTCGGCGCTTTCTCGATCAACGTCCGGAAGCGCGCTTCGCTGGAACGAAGTTCTTCTGCCGCGCGCTTCGATTCGGTGATGTCGTGGATGATCCCAATACAGAAGCGCGGCCCGGCGGACGCGAGTGTGGCCAGCGAATACGAGACCCAAAACGTCTCTCCGCCCTTGCGGCGCGCGCGCACTTCGAAGTTCTCCACGCGGTTGCGGGCATCGAGTTCGGCCAGCAGCACTTTCCGGGCGTCCGGATCGGCCCACATCCCCAACTCCAACGACGAACGCCCGATCATCTCCTCCCGCGCAAACCCATACATTTGCACCATCCGCTCGTTGACCTCGACGATGAGTCCATCGTCACGGCGGACGATGAGGCAGGCATCGGGAGAAGTTTGGAACGCGATCCGCAAGCGCTCGTCGCTTTCCCGCAGGCGCTCCTCCGCCCGCTTACGATCCGCGATTTCCCAGGCCAGCTCGGCCAGCAGCGAAAGCGCCGTTGCATCGTAGTGCACGTAATCTCTCGGCTTGTTCCCGACGCCGAGAATCGCCTTCACGGCACCGCCGCGCATCACCGGCACGACCAACGCACGGTGCAGCGCGATCGCAGCTGCCGATCGATCTCCGCGATCGGGCAGCGACGTGGGGTCGTTGTAGATCGCCGGCTTTTCCTGCTTCGCCCATTGCGTCCAGAACGCGACCTCGCTGAGCGCCTCCTTCTCTCCCGCGAGTCCGCCCGACGCGCGAGTTCGAGTCGACCAGTTCTGCCGCACGGGTGTCGGCTGGTCCGGCTGAACAAAATAGGAAAACCCGAGCCGGCTGCCGGTAAGTCGCTCCGCCTCGTTCAAGGTTTCTTCCCAAAATTCATCCAGCGAGTGCGAGACGGCATATTGCGTAATGTGGAGCCGGCTGGCGTTGATCGCCTCGTCACGTTTACGGTCGGTGATATCGCGAATGACGCTGAGACGGACACGCTCGTCGTCGACCTCGACCAACCGGCTGCTGACTTCGACCGGGAACGATGTGCCGTCGCGGCGGTGATGAGTTGTTTGGAAGACATACCCCGTGGGCGTCGCCCCGCGTCTGAGATCGGCCGCGATGCGATCCGGCGACTCATCGGGACGAAGATCGCGAACGTGCATCCGACAAAGTTCCTCCTGGGAATAGCCGTAGGCGTCCACCGCGCGAGCGTTGGCTTCCAAGATGCGGCCCTCCTCGCTCACCATGAGGATGATGTCGTTCGCTTCTCGCATCAGGAGCGCCAGCCGGCGCGCGACCGCTTCACGCGCCTTGTTCGCACTGATCTGTGCCTGCACGATCCCCAATCGGCGTCCGCGCCACATCAAGCCCGCACCCAGCGCAATGCCTCCCATCAGGCCGAGTGTTGCCGCGATCACCGACCATGCCCGTCGCCGCATCGCGGCGAGTGCCTCCGATTGATCCATCTTCACGACCAGAACCCAAGGGGTGCCGGGAATCACGCGCGCCACGCCCACCACGGTGCGGCCGCGGTAATCCAAGGCATCTTCGATGAACCCTCGCTCGCCGCGCACGGCGCGGGCACTTAGCAATCGCGGCTCGTCAATCGGACGACGCAGCGGCGCCGCGGCGATTCCCGCTTGGCGCCGGGCGTTGAGGTAGACGACTTCGCGTCCTTCGCGCCGCAGCAAAAGGGTTTCACCCGTTTCAGTAGGCAGTGGCCACGCTTGCAGGAGCGGATAAAGAAACGTCTTGGGGTTGTAGCGCAGGAGAATAGTGCCCACCGGTTCGGCCTGGCCGTCCTCGAAAACTGGCGCAATGAGATCGAGCCGAACCGCTCCGGATGGATCGACCGAAAAATCCGTCATCGTCGCGTCTCTCATCCGCACGTCACTCGGCAGGTCGGCGACCGCGTTTCTCGCCGTCACGTCGGGAGAATTCGCCTCCGCCAACACCAGCCGATTCTGGTGATCGAACACCGCGACGGCCGAGTATCCATGTGTTTCCTGGAGCCGGCGCATCCAGCCACGCAGATGGCTCCGCGCCGCCGTGTCGTTTCGATCGGCGGCCAGCGCGCTCACGGAGCGTGCGAAATACGGTGCGTGCGTGAGCATACGAGCATCGCGCAGTTCCTCGTCTCGCCAATCGATCAGTTGTCGAACCTTGAAGACAGCAATCGCCGTCAGTTCGTTCGTGAGTCGCCGCTTCTGTTCGGATTGCTGCGACGAAAGAATGAGCACCCCCACCGCGGCCGTGACAACGAGCACGGCGCTGGTGCCGAAAAGAAAAATGCCTTTTCCCCGATCCGCTTTCGCCGCGTCCTCGGGCACTGCATCCTTTCCGAGGAAAAAGGCCCTGACGGACGCGAAAGTTCCGTTGGCCACCAATATTCCAAGATTGAGCGCTCCCAACGCGACCCCCGTGGACCGCGCGACCGGCACCAATGTGCCTTCATGAAAAAGCGGCGCGTGGACGACGTAAGTCACGACGACCACTGCACAGAATCCTGTTGCGAACATCCCGCCGAGCCGTCCCACCCGACGCCATAGCAGACGATGTCCGCCCTGCGGATGCAGCGTCCAAAGATTCAAGGCGGTCAAGATAAACACGCCCGCCGTGAACGGCGACATCCGGCCAATGGTAATCCCTTCGTGCGTTGTCCCCGGAATCGCGAGGCGACTCTCCCAGCCCGAATCGATTTCGAAAATCTGTTGAACGATCACCAAGGCACCAATCGCCGTGATCAACAGCCCAGCGACCTCGGCGACGATCCGCGGAAAATTCCGCCGCGGGGAAAAATACAATGAGCCAAACGCGATCGAACCCAGGACAATCAACAGCGCGGTGCTAGGCGCCATCGGGATCGTCTCGCTGTCATGCGCGCTCACGGGTGGTCCCGGCCCCCACCATCCCCACAGCGCGAACGCCGCGATACTGAAGGCAGACGCCAGGCAAAACGAGACCAGGAATGCGCTGCCGACCCGAATCGCGATTAACGGGGAAGCAGAGAAGCGATCAGACGCTTCGGCATTCACGGTGGCGAAAGCATAGTGGAACGACAGATCACTGGCTGCTCATTTCTTGCCCGCCAGAGAGCGCATAAGTTTCGCCCACGATCGCGGGCGAAACCCTGATATCGCCGGATTCGCTGGCGCCCCGCCGTTGCGCGTGGACCAACCAGCGAGTCAGTCGCTCCATCGAGTGCGACGCGCTCATGGCGCGATCTCCTCGAGGCTGCGTCCACGTGTCTCCACCATCCCCCAAGCGCAGACCAACGCTACGGAGCAAACCCCGGCGAAGGCCAAGAACACCCACGGCAATTTTCCGCCCGCAACGAAGAAGCCGATAATCGCCGGGCCTGCGCTGGACCCGAGTCTAAGGCACGCTGTCGCAATGCCGGTGCCGAGTGCGCGCATGCGCGTCGGATAAATTTCCGGCGTGTAGAGATAGAGCAACACGTTCACCGAGCTGAGAAGACCGTAAGCCAGCGTCACCAACACGCCCACCATCCACACCGCATTCGCGCCCGTCAGCCCAAGAACACCCAGCAGCACGCCCGCAGCGACATAGCACGCGAGCGCCCAGGATCGGCGGCCCCACCGATCGACCAACAACGCACACGCAAGCGTGAACAGCACCTGCACGACGTTCGTCATCGACGCCGCTCTCAACGCACTGCCGAGATCGAGATTGAAGACCGTGCGATACAGCGTGGGCAGCCAGTTGTTGAGGCCATTCGCGACGAGGTAAGTGCAAAACCACAGCGCCCACACCACCAACGTTCGACGCCGGTAGAACGGCGAAAACAGTTCGCGCCAGCTGCCGCGCTTTTCTCCGCCCACCGCGGGCGCCGCCGTAAACTCCACGCGCCGCGCCGTGCTGCGCTCCATTTGCTCCACCACGCGCTCCGCGTCGTGCCAGCGCCCTCGTGCCATCAGCCAGCGCGGAGACTCGGGCAAACGCGCGACGAGCGCCGCGATCACGAGGCCCGGAATCCCGCCGACGAGGAACATCATCTGCCAGCCGTAATTCGGCACGAGCCACGCGCCGATCTGACCCGTCATCATCAGGCCGATCGGAAAAACCATTTCATAAAGCATGAAGAAGCGCCCGCGCGATTTCACCGGCGACAGCTCGTTGATGTAAGTCGCCGCCACCGGCACTTCGCCGCCGACGCCGATGCCCTGCACGAAACGGCACGCCAGCAACAGCTCGAAGCTGCCCGTGAAAACACACGCGATCGCCATCACCGACATTACGCCGATCGCGAGCGATGCACTCCGCACCCGGCCCCATTTTTCCGCGAGCGCGCCAAACAACAACGCGCCGAAAAACTGGCCGATGTAACCAGCCGAGATCAGCACGCCGATTTGCGCGGGCGTCAGGTGCCACAGTCCCTTCAACACCGGCAACACGAACGCCAGCGACAACGCATCGAACGCATCCAGAAACGTCGCGCTCCCCATCACGAGGCGCGCTCGCATATGCCAGCGCGAGAACGGCACGCGGCCCATGCGCGTGAGCAAGTCGCGCGCGCGTTCCGCACCCGTCATCCCCGCGCCCTCCGCGCCAGTCGAGATTGCGTCGATCATGGTGGTCTAGCCGTCGCGGAACGAATCCTGCGCCGACAATCCGCCGAGCGTCGCCAGCGGAATCGAACGGAAATACCCGCGCGCGCCCCGCACAATTTCGCGATAGCGGTCAAAGTGGCCGAGGTGGCGCACGGCGTTCCACTCGCTCAGGCGCGCGTGTCGCCGCTCGCCGTCCCACAAACCAAAACCGTCCGCTCCCGCGGCGCGATAACGCTCCGCCAGCGCGGCGTAACTCGCCGCCGGTTGCGAACGCGGCATCAAATCCGGCCAGAGATTCACGCGCGCTCCGCCGATCTCGCGCCAGCGGCGCAACGCGGCCGGATCGATTTCCTTCGAGGGGATCACGAGATCGACCAAACCCTCGCGCAGCCACGTTTCGACGTCGCATACGTAACTCTTACCCTTGAAGTTTTCGTCTTCCGGCCGCTGTTTCGTCGGCCCAAACACCGTGACACCGAGCCGGCGACCGGGACTCTCGTTCACGAGCGCGCGGACCTCGCGCACGAATTGCGTCACGTATCCGGCGCAGTGCGCGACCCAGCGTCGATCGGTGTCGGGCAATCCGCGCGGATCGACGCCGTGCCGGGCGACGAAGTCGCGCACCACGGGCTCCTCGAACAGAATAAATGGCGTCGCGCGATTCAGGTGCAGGTGCACGCCATCGACGCCGTAGGCGAGCGTCTCGCGCAACAACTCGAGCCAGTATTGCCGCACGCCAGGAAACGCCAGGCTGAGGTTGCCGACCGGCCGACCTTCGCGATCGCGCTTCGTCCATTCCGGGTGGCGCCAGTAGTGTCGCGCCGCCGCGATCGGCGCGCGATTCATCGGGTATTGCGGACCGATCATCCGCAGGCCGGCGAAAATCTTCATTCCTTCCGCGTGTGCGAGCCGCGTGAACGACGCCAGCGGATCGACCCAGCCGGCCTCCCAGCGATTGTCCGGCGCGCCGATATCGCCGAGACGCGAACGATACAGACAATAATTTCCGCGCAACGCCTCGAAGATGAACGTGCCGATGTCCGTGCCGCGATACGCTTCGAAATCGTCGTGGAACCACTGCTCGCTCGCCGGGTGAAAATTCTTCGTGCCGTCCGTGCTCCCGCTCAATTGCGCGGTGCAATAAATCAGCGCAAGCCGCCGCGTATCCGCCGTCAGCCGCGCTGCCTCCGTTTCTCGCACCTCCACTGGCGTCGCCGGCACGAGCCGCACGTAGCACAAGTTCGCGTAGCCCGCCTCGCGCGGCCAGCGATACGGCGCCTGCGGTTGCCGAAACTCCAGCGACTGGCCGGTGAGATCCGCGGTCTTCCAGAAAATTTCCTGCACGGACTTGAACAACGGTTGCCCCTCGAGGCCGCCCGTCTCCGCGACGACACGACGGAAGCCCGCATCGCGCGTCAGCTTCACGTCGAGCTGACCGTGCGACGAGAAATCCGGAAACGGACTGTTGGTGTGATTGAACGCGAGATAGACGTGGTGCACGCCCTCAACGCCCAACGGCAGCGTGAGCGTCGCGCATTCGTCGTCCGGTCGCGCGAACAGCATCGTGCCCTTCACACCTTCGCTCGTTTCGTAGTCGATCAACTGCCAGCGATCCCGCTCAAACTCGCGCGTGAGCGCCGCCGCCGGCGCCGCTTGCGATAAATCCGCGCGCACGATGCCGCCGGGCGCTTCCGGAGCGGGCTCGGGCGCCGCCGCACCTGCCGTCATCGCGGCCGCCGCGTCCGCGGCACGCCACACGCCCAGCGCTGCCGCGCCCGCGAGCGCGGTGCGCACGAAATCCCGTCGATGGAGCGGAGTCATGTTTTGAAAAATCGAAACGTGCTCAGGCAACCGTTTGCTCGGCTAACACGTAAGGCGGACGCGCCGTGCCCTTGAGCAGGTAACGCGCTTCCTCCAACTCCGCCGCGCCGCCGCCTTGCACGGCGACCACATCGGAGAGCGCGGCATCGACCTCGAGCCACGGCCCGAGCGTGAGCGCGGGCGAATCGAGCTCGACGCCGTGCACGCGCAAGTGTGCCGACAAGCTGTCGAGCACCCCGCTCGACGGCGCAATTTCCGCGACCGCCGCGCGCGCCTGTGCGAGCGTCGCCGGCTTTCCGAGGCGGTAGGACACGTTGCCGTAGAGACAGGTCGAAGTGGAAACGCGCCCCACCTCGAGCGGCGCCGCGAGTGCGTCCGTGCGTCGGCTGCGCATCGCGGCAAAGAAATTCGCGAGGTGATTCACGCCGCCGTCGCCGGCGAAACTCTTGATCTTTTTTCCCTGCCGATCGTAAACCGCGCCGCCGTAGCGGCCGGCAAAGTAGCCGTCCTCGCATTGCACGACCACGCCCTGGCGCACGCCGTGACGATGATCCGTGTATTGCACGCCGGGTTTCGCGGGCAGCACGCGATTCTCGAGCACCACCGGCACGCCCGCGTAATCAAAAAAGGTCATCTGCGTGTTCGGCGTCTCACCGGCATCTTGAAACGCAAATCGTCCGCCGAGACTGAGCACGCGACGCGGCGCGCCGTTGTGTCCAGCCAGCCAGCGCCCGACGTCGAATTCGTGGATGCCGATGTTCGCGAGGTCGCCGTTGCCGGTGTCCCAATACCAGTGCCAATCGTAATGCAGTTCCGCGCGCACGAGCGGCACGAGCGGCGCCGGTCCGCAAAACCGATCGTAATCCAGCCAGTCCGGATACCACGGCCGGCGGCGACCGATGCCTTCGCGGCTCTTGTAGCAGAGCGAATGCACCCACTGCACGCGGCCGAGACGGCCCGCTTGGAGGTAAGCGGCGACTTCGGGCATCGCGATGTCCGAGCGCATCTGCGTGCCCGCCTGCACCACGCGTCCATAGCGCTGCGCCGCTCGCACCATTTGCACGCCTTCCCAAATGCTGTGCGAAACGGGCTTCTCGACGTAAACGTCCTTGCCCGCTTCGCACGACCACACCGTGTGCAGCGCGTGCCAATGATTCGGCGACACGACCAACACCGCGTCCACGTCGGCGCGCTCGATGAGGCGCCGCGCGTCGTCCGTCGCAAACGGCGTCACGTTCTCCTTCTTCAACGCTTCGACCTGCGCCGCGAGCACGCGCGGATCGACATCACACACGGCGGCGATGCGCACGCCGGACATTTTCAACAACTGCTCGAGATGCGCCTGTCCTTTGCGGCCGAGACCGATGATGCCGACGCGCACGTCGTCATTTGCGCCGAGCGGCGCCGCGCGCACGCGAGCGCACAAACTGGCGCCAACAGCAATCGCACTGGTCTTGATAAACGCGCGGCGGGTGAACGAGGACATGGGAAAATTTTTCGACGGACCAATCTCACGCCGCGCCCGGACGAGCGGCGACGGCGAGCAAAGTTTTCTGCACGAGCAAATCATGCGCCGGCGAAAACACCGGCACGGCGGACGGCCGACCCGCGATCATGCCCGCGAAATCGCGCATCATGTCGTCGTAGCGTCCGGTCGGCAGCGGCAACTCGACGTTCTGCCAACCCGCGTGGAATCCGCCGGCGGGCTCCGTGAGAAAAAGTCGCACGTGCGCGGGCTCGAGCGGCAGCACTTCGATTGTGCCGCGTTCGCCACACAGCACGAATTGCCGGCGCTCCTCGCCGCCGGCCTCCACCAGCAAACTGCGGATCGTCGCGAGCGCGCGGGGATATTCCAGCACGGCCACTTCGTGATCATAGAAGGAATCGCGTTCCGGAAACGTGCGGCGGCGATGCGTCGTGTGCGCGTCCGGCTGGCCGAGCAAAGCCAGCGTGAGATCGAGCATGTGACAGCCGAGCAGCATCATCGAGCCGCCGTAATTTGCCGCGAGCCACGGCCGACGCCGCGCGCCGATCGCCTTGCCCTTGTCGGCATGAATTGCCGCGAGCGGACCGAGCCAGCCTTGCCGATGCGCCGCGAAACAGAAGCGAATCGCGGGGTGATGGCGCAGCATGTAGCCGAGCTGCAACACGCGGCCGTCGCGCGCCGCCTGCTGCTGCAACGCCGCAAATGCCGCGAGATCCGCGCCGGGCGGCTTGTCGAGATGCAGATGCCAGCCGGCCTCCAAAACGCGCCGCGCCATCGCGAGCTGATCCGGCAACTCCGTCTCGACGAGCGCCGCGCGAATCGAGCGATCGCCGAAAACTTCCGCTTCGGTCAACCACCGCGCCCCGCGATATTCCGGCTCGTTCGCGATGGCCGCGCGGCGCGCCGCATCGGGCTCCCAGATGCCGGCGACGTCGTAGACGTCCGCGAGGCGATGGAGCGTCGTCCATTTCTCCGGCGCGTGCGAATGCGCCGTGCCGATCTGCACGACGCGCACGCGACCGCCTTCCGCGGCCAACAACGGGCGCGACCCGAGCAACGCCGCCGCGGCGACGCTGCTCGTGCGAAGAAAATCGCGCCGGTTCATGGCCTCAGTTCACCGTCTTGTAGCCGATGGCGTGCAGGTCCGCGCGAATGCGATCGACCTGCGCCGCAGTGAGCGGGCGCGTCGGACGACGGAACACGGGGCTCGAAATGTGCCCCATGAGCCAGAGCGCGACCTTCATGCGTTGGTGCGCGCTGCAACCGGGTTCGCCGAAATTGTAGATCAAACGCGCGAGCGGAGCCACAGTGCGCTGCGCTTCCTTCGCCGTCTTCAAATCGCCCGCGACGCACGCATCGACAAGCGACACCATCAACTCCGGCGCGAATCCGCCGAAGCCGATCAGCGCACCGTCGCCCGCCTCGACCAGCGTCGGCAGCAGATACTCGTCGTGGCACGTCACAATCGTCACGTGAGGCGCGGCGGCCTTGAGCTGTTCGTAGTCGTAGAGCCAGCGCGCCATGTCGCGCGTGCCCATCTTGATGCAGACCACGCGCGGGTGCTTCACGATTTCGAGCATCTCGGCGAGCGAGTAGCCGACCTTCGTCCACGACGGATACTGGTGCAGGACGATATCGATGTCCGCGCCTTCCGCGACGTCATGCACGAAGCCCACCGCCGCATCGCTCGGACGGCCGAACCGCAATTGATAGTGCGGCGGCATGAGCAAGATCGCGTCCGCGCCCGCCGCCTTCGCCGCCTTCGCATGCTCGATGGCAACGCGACTGCCTTCCGCGGCGATGCCGGTGATGACTTTCAATTTGCGGCCGGATTTCCGCACTTCTTCCGCGAGAATTTCCGTCACGCGCATGCGCTCGTCGGTATCGAGCGCCATGATTTCGCCGGTGTGGCCGTTGCAAACGAGGCCCTTCAAGCCGGGCTTCTGGCACAGCCAGGCGAAGTAGGCGCGCAAGCCGGCTTCATCGATCGACTCGTCGGCATTGAACGGACACAGCGTCGCGGGAAAAACGCCCATCCAAGGGTGATCACGGTAGGTTTGGGGATTGTAGCTCATGAGGAAAAACGGGGAATCAAGGGGCGCCGGCGGGCCGGCTATATTCATGAAATAGTCGAATAGAACTGGCTGCGCCTCGAACCGAACGGGGCGCAAATGCAGAAAGTAAATCGCGCGCCTTACTGCCAATAAAATAATAACATGAAATAACGTTTTTTAGTGAAATTATCGATTCTTTCCCTCATCACGAAAACGCACTCGCGGTCGGGCGCACATCGCTTCCGTCCGCTCCTCTACCCTCCCCATGACGCTTAAATCCGTTCTCCTCGCCTGCGCTTTCGGCTTCGCCGGAACGCTCTTCGCCAACCCCGCCGCCACCGCGCCGGCACCCGCGGCGTCACTCGCCGGATATCCGTCGCTCCAAGCCGCCATCGACGCGAATCCCGGACGTCCGCTCCATGTTCCGCCCGGCGAATTCCGAATCGATACACCGCTCGTGCTCACCACGTCCGGCAGCGGGTTGGTCGGCGAAGGCACGATCATCCAGACAAACGACGATGCGGACATCGTGCAGGTGAAGGCTGATCGCGTGCGCCTCGAAGGCATCACGCTGCTGCGCGAACAGCCGAAGTTTTTCAAATCCACGCGGGCGATCTGGGCGAAGGACAGCGCCTTCCTCGTCGTGCGAAACGTCACGATCCGCGGCAACCGGTCGAGCCCCACCGCGTTCCTCGTGGAGAATTCCGATCACGCGACGATCGAGGGCTGCACGATCCTCGACTACAAGACCGTGACGATCGACGACCGCATGAAAAACGATCTCTATCGTTACGCGTTCCGCGCGATCGACGGCCACGGCATGATCGTGCGCGGCTCCAACGACGCGCGCATCATCCGCAATCGCATCATCGAAACCGAACTCCGCCCGACCGAGGCGACGATGAAGAAACACGACCTCGGTCGCATCGTGGATCGCGCCAAGGAACTCGGCCCCCTCGCCTCCTATGGCGTGAAAGACGGCTTCGTTTTCATCTGGCACCAAGGCGCCGGCATCGGCGTGCACGACCCGAGCCGCACCGCCTTCACGCTGCTCGACGGAAATTACATCGAGAACGCCGCGCAAGCGATGGATGTGCACTCCGATTTCATGATCGTGACGAACAACCAGATCACGAATTGCTACACCGGCATCAAAGTCTTCCACGGCTCGCGCGGTGTCGTCATCAGCAACAACATCATCCACCGCCCCGGCAAATACGGCATCATGCTCCGCCCCGGCAGCAACTCCTACAGCACTGCCGCCGCGAAGGACAAAGAACCCGCACGCGAGGAAAACGTCCAGGAATCGATCATCATCGCGAACAACGTCATCACCGACATGGGCTACGACGACGAACACTGGCGCCTCTGGAACGACGACCCGACGGAAACGTCGCCCGTCGGCATCAAGGTCGGCACCGGTCCGCTCGCGACCAACCCGCGTTTCCGCAATCTGATCTTCCAAGGCAACATCGTCCACGACCGCGGCCGCAACCAGATCCTCGTCGACGGCAAACCCGTCGTCGCCGCGCCTCGCTACAAGTGGGCAATCTGGTTCGACGAAGAATGGCGCGCCGAAAACGTCCGCCTCAGCGCGAACATTTTCGAACCGGGTGAAAAGGGCGTCTCGAATCTCCCGATCCAACCCTGACGCGCCATGACCGCTCCCGCCATCATCGACGTCCAAAGTCACCTCTACGTTCCCGCGGTCCTCGACGCGCTCGAACGCAGCGGCGGCGATCCCGTGGTCTATCGGCGTGGCGGGGAGCGCTGGGTGCGCATGGGCGATTGGCATCGCCGCGTTTTTCCGCAGCACAGCGACGTGGACGCCACAGTCGCGACGATGGACGCCAACGGCATCGCGCTCACGGCGCTCAGCATCAACGATCCCGGCCCGGAATGGTTTGGCGCCGATGCCCCGCACATCGCACGCCTGTGCAACGATTTCATCGCCGAAAAAACCCGCCGTTATCCGAATCGTTTTCTTGGCTTGTGCGTGCTGCCGCTGCTCCATCCGACCGAAGCGCGCGCGGAACTCGAACGCTGCGTGCACGAACTTGGTCTGCGCGGCGTTCTGCTCTACACGAACCTCGCTGGACGTTTCCCCGACGAGCCGGAATTCCGCTGGTTGTTCGCGCGCGCCGTCGAGTTGGACCTGCCGATCATCCTGCATCCGGCGAAACCCGTGACGCTCAACGCCGTGAAGGCCTACGAAATGACGAGCGGTCTGGGGAACATGTTTGAAGACACGATCGCGCTCGCGCGGCTCATCATGTCGGGCGTGCTCGAGGAATTCCCCACGCTCAAACTCGTCTGCCCGCACCTCGGCGGCGCGTTGCCCTTCCTCATCGGCCGGCTCAACCATCAGACGCAAATCCTCAAACGCGGCCCCGCGCTGCCACGCCCGCCGCTCGAATATCTGCGCCGCGTCTGGTTCGACATCGTCTCGCCGTTGCCGGAGGCGATTCGTTTCGCCGCCGATCTTCTCGGCACCGAAAAACTGCTTTTCGCGAGCGATTATCCGTGGGTGCAACCGGACATCATTCTCACCGCGTTGCGCGACGCCGGCCTGCCACCCGAACAACAAAACGCGATCCTCTCCGGCAACGCGCGGCGGCTCTTCCGCCTCTAGTCGTCATGTCCGCCGCGCCCGCTCCGCATCTCTCGCTCGTCATCCCGTGCCACAACGAAGCCGGCAACATCCTGCCGTTGCTGCGCACGACCGGCCGCGTGCTCGACGAACTTTCCGCGCCGACCGAGATCATCGTCATCGACGACGGCAGCACCGATGCCACCGCGCTCGAATTGCACCTCGCCACGCGCGTGGACCCACGCTGCCGCGTCATCACGCTCCCGCACAACCACGGCCAAGCCGCAGCGCTCTGGGTCGGACTGTGCGCGGCCCGCGGAGAAATTCTGCTCACGATGGACGGCGACGGGCAGGACGACCCGCGCGATTTTTCCGCGCTGTTGCGCACGCTGGACGATGCCAACGCCGATCTCGTCTGCGGTTGGCGCCGCCATCGCGCCGATTCGCTCAGCCGCCGGCTGCTGTCGTGCCTCGGCAACTTGGTCCGTCGCGCCGTGCTGCGCGACGGCGTGCGCGACGCGGGTTGTCAGCTCCGCGTTTTCCGCCGCGCAGTGCTCGACGCGCTCTCGCCCGGCCCGATGCTGCAAACGTTTTTGCCCGCCCAAGCCGCCGCCGCCGGCTGCCGCATCGTCAACGCAACCGTCGCTCACCGCCCGCGCGTCCACGGCCGCGCCCACTACGGCTGGAGCAATCTCTGGCTCACACCGGCGCGCGAACTCCTCCGCGCCCGACGGCAACGCTCGTGAACGCCGCGACGTTCGAACACGAGGCGATGGCCACGCGGTTCGTCGTCACCATCGCCGGCTGCGAGCCGCCCTACGCCGCGCAAGCCGCCGCGGCGGCGTTTCGCGACTTGGACCGCTTGGAAAGCGAACTCAGCCGCTTCGTCGAAAGCAGCGACGTCGCTCGCGCCAACCGCCTCGCGGAAAACGAATCCACTCTCATCGGCCCCGATCTCCTCGACTGCCTCACGCTCGCCAGCGGCATCTCGACGCTGACGCAACACGCATTCGATGTCGCGTATTTGTCCGACTCCGGCGCGACGCGAGGAACCCGCGCACCAAGTCCGCGTTACGCGCTCGACGCCACCGCGCACCGCCTGATCTCGCTCTGCCCGCGCCTGCATCTCGATCTCGGCGCCATCGGCAAAGGCTACGCGCTCGATCGCCTCGCCGCGCTGCTGCGCGAGTGGGATGTCTCCTCCGCGCTGCTGGAAAGCGGCGGCAGCACCGTCCTCGCGCTCGCCGCTCCACCGGAAGGCACCGGTTGGCCGATCCGTCTAGGGACCGGCGAACACGCCCGCACATTCTCCCTCGTCGAGATGGCGGCCGGCGCGTCGGGCATCGGCGTGCAAGGCGCGCATCTGATCGATCCGCGCAGCAGCCGCCCCGCCAGCCGCCGCGATCGCGTGTGGTCGTTCGCCCCGTCCGCGGCGGCGGCGGACGCGCTGTCCACGGCGTTCTTCGTCTTCAGCGACGACGAAATCGCCGCATTCTGCGCGCGCGAATCCGACATCGGCGCGGCGCTTGAGGGCGAATGCACGCCCGTGCGTTGCCTCGGCGCTACTCCGCCCCCGTGGCCTCGAACGTGACCAGCAGCACGCCTGGCCGCAGACCGAGAAACCCCTCGCGATAATTTCCGCGCATGCGCGCGCGCACCGCGGGCGCCTCGTCCTCCGAGCAAATCACCAGTCCGCCGTCGCCGTTTTCCGGTGCCGTGGCCCAATACCCGACGCGCTCCGCGCGCCCGCGCAAATACCACGGCAGCGGCCAATACTCGCGACCGATCACGCGCACGATCGACTCCGGCGGCAAGCGCGCCGCCATTGCCGTGACGCGCACCACGTCGGGCGAGCTGTGAACGTAAGCGAACGGATTCCGCGCATCGGCCGGGAAACGAAAAGACGACCGCCACGTCTGCCAGCCCAACCAGCCCGTGACGCATAGCAGCACCACGCCCGGCACCACACGTGCCGGTGTCCGCGTTATTGCCGCCGCGGCCAGCACCGCGAGCCACGGCGCGAAATTCGCGACCTGCCACGGTGTCTTGTAAGGCGCCAGCGACATCGCGAGCGCGACGATCGCGAGCATCACCGCCGCCGCGCGCGCGAGCGCGTTCGCCGTCGTCGAGCGCGGCCGGACCCAGGCGAGGAGCGCCCCGACGACCGCGAGCAGCACGAGCGCGCTTTGATCCCACCACACGCCGCCGTTCCGTTGCGGGAGATGCAGCCTCGCGTAGTAATGCCACGCCTTCTCGTGCCCCGCCCCGAGCGCTGCTCGCTCCGCCATCAACCCGAAACTGACCAACGCATCGCGCACGCCGCCGAGGTTCCTCCCGAACGACGAATAGAACGCCACCGCAACCACGACCGCGCTGACGGAAAAGAACGCCGCCGCGCGCGCGTCGCTCCGCCGCGGACGCCATCCGACCGAAACCACCGCAATCGCTGCCGCCGCAAGATACAGTAGCGCGCTGGCTTTCGTGGCCAGCATCAGTCCGACACCCGCTCCAGCCGCGACCGCCCACACCGCGCGCCGCGTCGCGTTCCACCGCGCCGCGGCCACGCCCGCCGCGAGCGTGAACGCCACCAGCAGCGACTCCTGAATAAAATAGCGGCTGTAGTAAACCGACGCCGGCGCCACCGCGAGCAGCAGGCCCGCCGCGCAACTGCCGCCACGACCGAGCGGCGCCGCGAGCGCCATCACGAGCACGACCGCCGCCACGCCCGCGATTGCCGTCGTCGTGCGCACGGTCTCCTCGCGCAATTCAGCCAGACTCGCCTCCCCGCTGAATCGCGCCACGACGCACGCCGCGTAGTAGAGCGTCGGTCCGTGATGGTCGCGCGGATCGAAACGATACGCGCCGCGCTCGAGCAGCGCGCCGAGTTTCACCGCTTGGTTCGCTTCGTCGGCGTGCATCGGGCGCTCGCCGAGCCGCCACGTCCGCGCGCCCCACGCTAGCGCGACAATGAGAACAACACTGATCGCGTAGAGCGTGCGATTCATGGCGCGATCGGCGCGCCTCGGCTCACTTGCCGGGCAGGCCGTAAACCTCCACTTCGACGTAGTGATTCATCTCGTCGCTCGTGTTGCCCGCCGAATAAAGCCGCACGTAGCGCGCGGTGGCGCCCTTCGCGTCGATGATGCGGCCTTCGAAAGTGTCCATGTAAGCCGGATCGGCCCCGCGTCCGAGACCCGAAGTGTTATCGTGGTCGTTGTTGAACAGCGTCTGCACGCCCGTCTTGAACTCCGCGTCGTTCGACACCTGCACGATGACGTCGTGGTAAGAACGCGGCTGCACATGAAAATGCCAGCACACGATTGCGAAAAGCGGCGCCGCGCGCCCGAGGTCGATCTGCACCCACTGACGACCGGGCCCGAGTTCGACGAACGTGCCGTCGCCGCCCGTCTTGTCGCCATCGGTCAAATAAGACAGCTCGCCGATCACCGGCTGTTCGTCGCTCGAGGTGACGCTCTTGCCTGCCGCCAGATTGACGACGCCCGCGGGCACCAGAAAATCCGGCCGCTTGCCGACGCGCGGCCGCTCGAGATTGGGCAGCTGCACCGGCGTCGGTGTGCCGACGAAAAACGGTTTCGGCAGCTCGAGTTTAAGCGGCACGCGATCGTCGGCCCGCACGACGACCGAGGAAACGCCGCCGACGGCGAACGCGACCAACAGGGAAATTCGAAGAGCACGCATGGGAAAATTCACGCCACGAAATCCGCCGGCGTCAGCTCGAGTTGCCGGCGCGCCGCGATCGCTTCGTTGACTTTGAGAATCGTGACCGCCGACGCGAACGCGGTTTCCGCCGGACAATTGAGCGGCACGCCGTCGCGGATCGCCGCGAAGAAATTTTCGAGATGCGGCTGATGGATCGCCTTGTCGAGCGTCACCGGAATATCCCACGCCGACAGCGCCGCCGTCTCGCGCACATCGACCACCGACGCGCGCGGCGGCGCGAGCGAGAACTTCGGCCGCG
This sequence comes from Candidatus Didemnitutus sp., assembly GCA_041906465.1. Lineage (GTDB taxonomy): Bacteria > Verrucomicrobiota > Verrucomicrobiia > Opitutales > Opitutaceae > Didemnitutus. Next base: position 92,215 of record JAYRJE010000012.1, read on the forward strand.
GTTTTTCCCACGGACGCAGTGCGACCGCGGCGCCTTCGGTGCCTTCGCCCGGCCGCGAGATGATGCCGGCCTCCACCCAACGGTCCCATTCCGGCGCGCGCGCCTCGCGGTAGAGTTTGGTGTATTTCGGATTCTCGGAAATTTTCAGCGCGCCCTCGTCGCCCATGAAATACTCGTGGTAGCCGCCGCCCGCGCTCGTCGTCGTCAGCACCTGATAAAAGGCGCGCACGTTGCCGGCAGGCGTCGGATATTCGTAGATCGCCATGACGTTGTCGTGCCACTCGCGCGTCGTGTAGTAGTCGCGCCCGCCGCTCGCGATGATCGAGGTCGGCGCCGCGCCGAGGAACCAGTTGAAAATATCGATCTGGTGCGCGCCGAGGTCCGAGATCGGCCCGCCGGAAAATTGGCGAAACCAGCGCCAGTTGCGAAACTCGTGCATGTTCGCGTAGCCGTAGCGCTGGAGAGTCGCCGCGGGAAGCGCCTGACTCGCGGGCCAACCCAGATCGGGCGACACCGCGCGATTCCATTGCGCGTTCACGTTGGTGATGCGACCGAGGAGCCGCGCGTCCTGCACGAGATGCTCGAGCGCGTGACGATAGCGCGGATTGCTCCGCCGCTGATGTCCGATCTGCAACAGCCGGCCGGTCTCGCGCGCGGTCTGCACCATCGAGCGCGCGTTTTCGACCGAGTTCGCCATGAGCTTTTCGCAATAAACATGGAGACCGCGCCGCAACGCCGCGTTCGTGTGCTCCGCGTGACAATGATCCGGCGTCGCCACGATCACCGCGTCGAGATCGCGCGTCTCGGCGAGCAACTCGCGGTAGTCCTCGAACGGGCGCGCGTCGTGGCCGAATTTTTTCAGCAGCCGCTCGCCGTAAGTGCGGTTGTAAGACCAGAGATCGCAAATCGCGCGAAAGCGGATGTCCGGAATTTTCAACGCCGCGCTCAGCAACACTCGCCCCTGCTCGCCGCAACCGATCAGCGCGACGTTCAGCGTGCGACTGCCGCCGTCGCGCGCGCGCGCCAGATACGGAGCCGCAAGCGCGGCCGCGCCCAGCCGCAGCGTCCACGACAGAAAATCGCGGCGCGTGGCAGCGAACGGCGGCGTGGGTGTCGGTTCGTTCATCGGCGGAAGCATTCAGCGCCAGAGTTCGAAGCGCGCGTGCCGCGCCAGGCAAAGCGCGCCGGCGATCAAGCCGACGTAGATCGCGAGCCACGCGACGCCCTCGTTTTCCTGCACCGCCATCAGCCCGAAACTCAGCGCCACATAAACGAGTCCGAGCGCGAGCAACGCGAGGCGCGTCTTCACGCCGAGCAACACGGCCACGCCCAAACCGCCCAACACGAAACCCAAACTCAGCGCGAACGGCCGCGTCGCCCACAACGGTAGAAACGAAGCGCCTGTAATGCCCTCCGCCATACGCGTCATGTTCTGCCGATATATTTCCAACGAGTAGCGACCGCCGGCCTCGAATTTTTCCAGCGCCGCCATCACGGTGCGCAGACCGAGAAACAAGCGCAGCACGGAGAACACGGCCGAAAATTCAAACGAGGCAGGCGGCTTCGATTCGTCCGCAGCGACAGGAGTGGGGTTCATGGGAAGGGCGAGCGTCGCGTGTTGTGGGGGCGTCGATCGGCGTCCGTCCAGATGAAAACAGAGCGCTATTTCATTTCAACGATGGAGAGCTCCATGGACGAGAGCGTCGAATGATCGTCTCGCCCATTTCCTGTTTTATTTTCGTGTATTTCAGTCTCGATACTTTGATTTTTTATCCCGGTCCTCTTTCGCCGAGACTCCCCGCATGAAAACCATCTTTGGTCTGATCGGAGCTGTGGCGCTCTGCACGACAGCGCTGGCAAACGGCGCAACGGATGCGGTCCTGGCCGCCGAGCGGGCCCGCGAGCAGGCCTGTCTGCGCGCCGACGCGCCCGCGCTCGCCGCGGTGCTCTCGGACGAATTGCTCTACGTGCACAGCACGGGTCGTCAGGAAACAAAAGCCGCGGCGCTGGCCGATCTCGCGGAGGGTCGCGTTGTTTATCGTCGCTTCGAGACGTTCGACGTGCGCGCGCGCCAAATCGCCGCCGATGTCGTCGTGCTCTCCGGCCGTATCGAGCAGGAGAAAATTTCCCGCGGCAAACCCGCGGACGCGAATCTGCTGTTCCTCGCCGTATGGCGCCGCGAAGGCGAAGCGTGGCGCCTCGTCGCGTTTCAATCCGCACTGCCGCCCGTGCGCTAGCGCGCCGCTTTTTTCGAACCACCCCTTACCTCATGAATCACTCCCGTCGCTCGTTCCTGCGCACCGCCACGCTCGGCGGCGCCGCGCTCGCCGTCGCCTCGCAATTAAAAACCGAGGCCGCGCCGACTGTCGCGCCGAAAGGTTTGGCGAAGCCCCCGCGTCGTCCGAACATTCTCTTCCTGTGGACCGACCAGCACCGCGGCGACACCGTGCCGTGGGCCGGCAATCGCGTCGTGCAGACGCCGCATTTCTTCCAGCCGCTCGGCGAGCGCAGCTTCGTTTTCCATCGCACCTACGTCACGCAACCGGTCTGCACGCCCTCGCGCGGCTCGCTCATGACCGGGCTCTGGCCGCACAATCACGGCAGCATTAACAACAACGTGAAGCTCCGCGACGACTGCCGCACGATCGCCGAGCATCTGCCGTCCGACTACGCGACCGCCTACTACGGCAAGTGGCACCTCGGCGACGAGAATAACGCCCAGCACGGCTTCCGCGATTGGCGCGCGATCGAGGACGTTTACCGGAAATTCTACACGAACGAGGAAGACCTGAAGCATTTCTCGGGCTACCATCAGCGCCTGATGGCCGCGGGCTATCCGCCGGACGAGGCCAGCGAAGACACGCGCGGCGCCGCCGTGTTCTCCCGCGAAATCGCCGCCGCGATGCCGGAGCGCTACACGAAGGTGGCGTTCCTCGCGGACGAAGCGGAAAAATTTCTCCACGCACGGCGCGACGGTCAGCCGTTCATCCTCAGCGTCAACTCCCTCGAGCCGCACCCGCCGACCTACGGCCCGTTGAACGAACTCCACGATCCCGCCACGCTGCCGACGGGTCCGGCGTTCGCGCGCCGACCCGACGCGCCCGCGAAATTGGTCAAGCGCCAGCTCGATAAGAACGCCCGCGAAGGCTACAAGAACCACCCGATCTCCACCGAGCAGGACTGGCGCCGCCTGCGCGCGAATTACTACGGCCTCGTCTCGATGGTGGACCGCGCCTACGCGCGCATCATGCGCGCGCTCGAGGCGTCCGGCCAGGCCGACAACACGATCGTCGTCTATACTTCCGACCACGGCGACATGTGCGGCGATCACTGCCTCATGCAGAAGAGCAATTTCTACGAAGGCTCCGTGCACGTGCCGCTCGCCATCCACGTGCCGTGGCTCTCGCGCTCGCGCGTCGATTTTCACACGCCGATCAGCACCGTCGATCTCGTGCCGACGCTGCTCGAACTTGCCGGCATCGAACCGGCCGCGTCCATCGATGGCCGCTCCCGCGCGAGCGTGTTGCGCGATCCGAGCTCGTTCCCGGCGGAGAACATCACGGTCGAATGGAACGATCCCGAAAACCCCGCCGCGTCCGGCCGCAGCCGCATCACCGTCGATAAGTGGAAGCTCAACCTCTACACCGACGACCGGCCCGAACTCTTCGATCTCAACACCGACCCCGGCGAACGCGTCAATCTCGCCGACAATCCCGCGCACCGCGATCGCGTGCAGCGTCTCACGGCCGAGCTTCGCGAATGGCAGCAACAAACGCGCGACACGCTGCCGCTGAAAGCCTGAGCGCCGCGCGCTCCGATTTCCGTCCCCTCCACCATTCTCGCCTCATAAATCCCTTCCTCGCCGAACTCATCGGCTCCGCCATGCTGATATTGTTCGGCAACGGCGTGGTCGCCAACGTCGTGCTCGCCAAATCCAAAGGCCAGGCTTCCGGCTGGATCGTCATCGCCACCGGTTGGGCGCTCGCCGTCACGATCGCCGTTTACGCCGTCGGCCGCATCTCCGGCGCGCACCCTCAATCCCGCTGTCACTCTCGCGCTCGCGAGCGTCGGCTCGTTCCCGTGGGCGAGCGTGCCGGGCTACATTGTCGCACAACTCGCCGGCGCGTTCCTTGGCTCGGTGCTCGTCTATCTCGTCTATCTCGCGCACTGGGAGCATACGCCCTCCGCCGCCGACAAACTCGCCTGCCACTCCACGGCACCCGCGATCCGCCGCCTCGGCCCGGCATTTCTCACCGAAACGATCGGCACGGCCGCGCTCGTGTTCGGCGTGCTCGCACTCGGCAAAGTTTCCGCCGGCGCCGCGACGGGCGCGGAAGCGTGGAGCAACGCCGTCGGCGTCTGGTTCGGGCCGCTGCTCGTCGGCCTGCTCGTGTTTGGCATCGGTCTCTCGCTCGGCGGCCCGACCGGCTACGCCATCAATCCCGCGCGCGACCTCGGTCCGCGCCTCGCCCACGCCGTGCTGCCGATCGCGGGCAAAGGTTCGAGCGATTGGAGCTACGCGTGGGTGCCCATCGTCGGACCGATTGTCGGCGGCGTGCTCGGCGCGTTGCTCTCGCGCGCGTGTTGGTAATATTCCCTTCCGCCACCCCATGAAACACATCCTCGCCCTCGATCAGGGCACCACGAGTTCGCGCGCGCTCGTCTTCGATCAGGACGGCTCCGTCATCGCGTCGTCGCAACGCGAGTTTCCGCAAATCTATCCGCAGCCGGGCTGGGTCGAACACGACCCGTTCGCCATCTGGTCGAGCCAAAGCGCCACCGCCGCCGAAGCGCTCTCGCGCGCCAATCTCGGCAACACCGACCTCGCCGCCATCGGCGTTACCAATCAGCGCGAGACCACGCTCGTGTGGGATCGCGAGTCGGGCCAACCGGTCTATCACGCGATCGTGTGGCAGGATCGTCGCACCGCCGACGCATGCGCGCGCCTGAAACGCGACGGCACCGAGCCGATGGTCACCGCCAAAACCGGCCTGCGCCTCGATCCGTATTTTTCCGCGACGAAGATCGCGTGGATTCTCGATCACGTCGCCGGCGCACGCACGCGCGCCGAGAACGGCCAATTGCTGTTCGGCACGGTGGACACGTGGCTCGTCTGGCAGTTGACCGGCCGCCGCTCGCACGTGACCGATGTCTCGAACGCCTCGCGCACGCTCCTCTACAATCTCCATACCGGCGACTGGGACGCCGATCTGCTGAGCCTCTTCCGCGTGCCGCGCGCGATGCTGCCCGAAGTGCGTTCTTCCTCGGAAATCTACGGCCACGTGGACGAAAAACTTCACCCCGCGGGCGTGCCGATCTCGGGCATCGCGGGCGATTAACAAGCCGCGCTCTTCGGCCAGGCGTGTTTCAGCCCCGGCATGGTCAAAAACACTTACGGCACCGGTTGCTTCCTGCTGATGAACACCGGCAGCGACGCCATTCCGTCGCGCAACAATTTGCTCACGACCGTCGCGTGGCGCATCGGCGACAAAACCGAATACGCGCTCGAAGGCTCGGTTTTCATCGGCGGCGCCGTCGTGCAATGGCTGCGCGACGAACTCGGCCTCGTGAAAAACGCGCAGGAGCTCGACGAACTCGCCGCCTCCGTGCGCGACGCCGCGGGGCTCTACCTCGTGCCCGCGTTCGCCGGACTCGGCGCGCCACACTGGGATCCCTACGCGCGCGGCCTCGCCATCGGCATCACGCGCGGCACGAACCGCGCGCATTTCTGCCGCGCCGCGCTCGAGTCCGTCGCGTTCCAGAGCGCCGATCTCATTCGTTGCATGGAGAAGGACAGCGGCCTTTCGCTCTCCGAACTTCGCGTCGATGGCGGCGTCGCCCGCAGCGCGCCGATGCTGCAATTCCAGGCCGATCTCCTCGGCAACACCGTCGTGCGTCCGCGCAATGTCGAAACCACCGCAATGGGCGCCGCGTATCTCGCCGGTTTGGGCGTCGGTTTCTGGAGCTCGCGCGACGAAGTCAGCCGGCGTTGGCAAATCGACGCCACGTTCCGCCCGACACGCGACGCAGGAGAGATGCAAACCTGCCGCGCCGGCTGGGAACGCGCGCTCGAACGCGCCAAGGGCTGGGAACAGCCGCGCTGAACCAAATGCCCGACCGCCGCCGCTCGCTCGATCAACTCCAACCCGCGCAGCCGTTCGACGTGCTCGTCGTCGGCGGCGGTGCGACCGGGCTCGGCATCGCCGTCGATGCCGCCCACCGCGGCTATCGCACCGCGCTCATCGAGCGAAACGATTTTTCCGCCGGCACCTCGAGCCGTTCGACGAAGCTCGTCCACGGCGGCGTGCGCTACCTGAAGCAAGGCAACATCGCCCTCGTGCGCGAAGCCTTGCGCGAGCGCGGCCGCCTCGCCGCCAACGCGCCGCACCTCGTCTCCGAGCGCGAGTTCGTCATTCCGAGTTTCTCGCGGCGCGACCAGTGGCTCTACGGCGCCGGCCTGAAACTCTACGATCTCCTCGCCGGCGAACTCGGTTTCACGCCCTCGCGCCGCATCGGGCGCGACGACGCACTGCGCGCGCTGCCGACTCTGCGCGGCGAGAATCTCGTCGGCGGCGTTGCCTATTCCGACGGCCAATTCGACGATGCCCGCCTCGCCGTCACTCTCGCGCTCACCGCGCAGGATCAAGGCGCCGTGCTGATCAACCACTGCGCCTGCATCGGCCTGCACAAAGCCCAAGGCCGCGTCGCCGGCGTGCGTGCGCGCGACAACGAAACCGGCGATGAATTCGTGATTCCCGCCCGAGTCGTCCTCAACGCCACCGGCGTGTTCGTGGACGAATTACGGCGCATGGACGAAGGCCCGGCCGCCGCTCCGCTGCTCGTCGTGAGCCAGGGCATTCATCTCGTGTTGCCCCGACGCTTCCTGCCCGGCGAATCCGCGCTGATGGCGCCCAAGACCGCGGACGGTCGCGTGCTCTTTGCCGTGCCTTGGCACGATCACGTCGTGGTTGGCACCACCGATTCTGCGGTGCCCGCGCCCGTCGCCGAACCGCGCGCCCTCGTCGCCGAGCGCGAATTCGTGATGGAGCACGCGCGCCGTTATCTTTCCGAACCGCTGCACGACGCCGACGTGCAGAGCATCTTCGCCGGCCTGCGCCCACTCGTGAAGGCCGGCGCGCGCCGCAGCGCCGCGCTCTCGCGCGAACACACGCTCCTCGTGAGCGACAGCGGCCTGCTCACGATCACCGGCGGCAAGTGGACGACGTATCGCCGCATGGCGGAAGATGCCGTCAATGAGGCCGCGCGCGTCGCCGGTTTGCCAGAGCGCGCTTGCGGCACGGAAACGCTGCCGCTCTTCGCGTGGACGCACGCTGAACCCGCGCAATCCAATCTGGGAGTTTACGGCAGCGAAGCCCCGCAGCTCGTTCGACTGCTCGCGTCCGATCCCGAATTCGCCGCCCCGCTCCACGCTCGCCTGCCCTATCGACGCGGCGAAATCGTCTGGCACGTCCGCCACGAAATGGCGCGCACCGTGGAAGACGTCCTCGCCCGCCGCACCCGCGCGCTGTTGCTCGACGCGACGGCCGCGAGCGAAGCCGCACCGCTCGTCGCGACGCTGATCGCTCGCGAACTGCGCCGGGACGAGACGTGGATTCGCGAACAGGTCCGCGCGTTCCAGCAACTCGCGCGCGGCTACACGTTCACCTCGCCCGAAAGCACCCATATGATCGCTGCCGCCTGAGGGGCGTGCCGCCGCGCGGCGCGGCTTTCGTCTTCCCCCCGCTCGCCGCTGCGCACATTCTTCGGGGCCGCCGAAATTCCGATCGTGATGCGTTCGCTGGACCATCTTCACCGCCATTCGGACCGCCCGCCGTTTTCGCGGCCGTGGATCGGCGCGCGGACCGATCGCCTCCGGCAGGATCTCGCCGCCGCGTGGCGCAGCCTCCGCCGCCATCCCGCCTTCGCGCTGACAGCGGCGTGCACGCTCGCCCTCGGCATCGGCGCGAGCACCGCGATGTTCAGCCTCGTTCGCTCGGTCGTGTTGCGTCCGCTCCCGTATCGTGAGCCGCAGAATCTCGTGACCCTCTCGACCGTGGTAACGCGCGCCGGCGATCGGCTCGCGGCATCCAGTCACGCCAACATCGACGACTGGCGCCGCGCGAGTCGCACGCTCGGCTCGATCGCCGCCTACGACGGCACCACGGTCGTCATCGAAGACACCAATGGCGCGCGGCGCGCCGAGGTGACGCTCGCGTCGCCCGAACTGTTTACACTGCTCGGCGTCTCGCCGCTGCTCGGCCGGACGTTTACGAGCGCGGAGTCCGAGCAACACGAATTGCTCGCGGTGCTGAGCCACGCCGCCTGGCAACAATTCTACGGCGCCGATCCCTCCGTCGTTGGCCGAGCCGTCGTGATCGACGGTCGCCCGTTTCGCATCGTCGGCGTGATGCCGCCCGAGTTCTCATTTCCAAGCCGCGCCACCGATTTCTGGATTCCGGAGTCGGCCGTGCGCGGCTGGGACGCCACGCGACTTCAGCGCGGCACCGATTCGTGGCGCGTTGTCGCGCGCCTCGCCCCCGATGCCACGTTCGCGTCTGCGCAACGCGAACTCGGCGCCATCGCCGCGCGTCTCGCGCAAGATCACCCAGCCGAGAACGCCGGGCTCGGCGTCCGCCTGCAGCCGCTCGCGCAACAAGTCACCGGGCGGTCGTTGCGGCTGGCGCTCACGATGCTCGCCGGCGCCGTCGGCGCGGTGCTGCTCATCGCGTGCAGCAACGTCGCCAGCCTCTTCCTCGTGCGCAACACGGCGCGCCAGCGCGAATTCGCCGTGCGCGCCGCGCTGGGTGCGAGCCGCACGCGACTCGTCGGACAACTGTTGAACGAAGCGCTCGCCGTCGCGCTTTCCGCCTCGGTCCTCGGCGGCCTTCTGGCGGCAGGCATTCTTCACGCATTGCGCGTCTTCGGTCCGGCGAGCATTCCGCGACTCGACGAAATCCAACTCGACGGCGCGGCGCTCGCGTTCGCAGCGGGCTTGTCGAGTCTCTGCGCGATCGCGTTCGGTTTGCTCCCGGCGCTCCAAACGACAACCGCTCACGCGCTCGGCACGCTTCGCAGCACAGGAGCGGGCAGCCTCGGCGCCGCCGGCGGGCGGCGTTGGCGCGGCACGATTGTCGTAACGCAATTCGCCCTCGCCCTCGCGCTCGCCATTGCCGCCGGGCTGCTCGGCCGCAGCTTCGCGCGCCTGCTCGCCGTGGACACCGGTTTCGTCACCGAGCGCGCCTTCACGGTTTCGCTGCAAGTGCCACCGCACCGCCCGGCCGAACAGATTTCGCCGCTCATTCACCGGATCGTCGCGCGCGTGCGCGAGTTGCCGGGCGTGCGCGCGGCGGGCTGCACGGAGGACGTGACGCTTGGCCTCGCGAACGAACAAGTCGTCGCCACCGAGGGCGGCCCCGAGATTCGCTTGCCGCTCAACACCGACGCGGTGACGCCGGGTTATTTTCGCGCCGCCGGCGTCGCGCTTCGGCGCGGCCGGTTCTTCACCGATGCCGACGATCGCCCGCTCGCGCCGCCCGTCGTCATCGTCAACGAAGTCCTCGCGCGCCAACTCTGGCCGGAGCGCGATCCCGTCGGGCGGCGGATTCGTTTCGGCGGCGCCGACTCGTCCGCGCCGTGGCTCACCGTGACCGGCGTCGTCGCCGATCTGCGCCGCCAAGGTCCGGAACACGCACCGGTCGCTCAGGCGTTTCAACCTTACGCGCAGCGTCCCTCGCGCGGGGCGAAGCTGGTGATCGCGGGCGAGTTCGACGCGGGAAACATAGCCGCCGCGGTGCGGCGCGTGGTCGCGGAGGAAGATCGCGCGGTGCCCGTCGGCGAATTTTCCACGCTGCGCGGTGAGTTGCAGCGCTCGCTCGAGCCGCGGCGTTTCACGCTAGGAATGATTCGCGCCTTCGCATTCGCCGCCGTCGCGCTCGCCGGCATCGGCGCCTACGGATTGATCAGCTACGCCGTGAATCGGCAGACGCAGGAAATCGGCATCCGCATGGCGCTCGGCGCGCAACCGCGCGACATTCTGACGATGGTGCTGCGCGACGGCCTGCGCTTCGCGGCAATCGGCATCGCGATCGGCACGGGCGCGAGTCTGCTGTGCGCCCCGTTGCTGCGGAGCCTGCTGTTCGAAACTGGCGCATTCGATCCGCTCACGTTTGCCGGCGCCGTGCTGCTCCTGCTCGGCGTGGCCGTGGCCGCCTGCGTTTTTCCCGCGCGCCGAGCGATGTCTGTCGATCCCCAAACGGCGCTGCGCGCGGATTGAGACGCGCGCAGAGAAAAGCGCGGCGGCTCACGGCACCAGCACGCCGTCGCGAAACATGCGCTCCGCGACCAAATTTCCCGCGCGATCCCATTGGCGTGCGGGGCCGTCGCAACGCATCCCGTGCCACGTGGACTCGCTTCGTTTCGAGCCGTCCGCGCGGAACTGCATCCATACGTTCGTGCCGTCGGCGCGATAGTCGCGCTGCCAGAGCCGACGACCGCTCTCGTCCCACGCCGTTTCGCTGCCCGTTCGGCGACCATCGCGCCAAGTCGCCTCATAGGATTTCGCGCCCGTCGGATGCCAATGCGTTTCGACGCCGTGCAACGCCAAGCGGCCCGTGTGGTCTGCGCGCACGCTCCATTCGGTTTTCGGCGCGCCGTTCGGATAATTTTCGCGCTGCGTGCGCACCGGCGAGTCGGCCGCGGTCGCCGTGGAAACGCCGGCCGCCGGATCGAGAATCCACGCCTCGTTCAGCTCGAAATGCTGCGCGGGATAATTGCGACACGTGATCACATGAATGACGCCGTTGTCGCCCTGCGCTGCGATCGTGTAGCCCAGCGTGCCCTCCTTCAGCACGCTCGGCACGTAACCCGGCCGATCGCGGAAAATCCACCGATCGTGCGGCAGCGCCGTGGACAGATGCTTGAGCGTCCACGTCTCGCCTTCGTCGTCGGACAAACCGACGAACGAGCCGCGATGCGGAAACTCCGGCCGCTGCGCGCCGTGCATGTTCGTCCAATCCGACGCGACAAACAGCCGGCCGCTCGCGAGGCGAATGAAGGCCGGTTTCTGTTGTCCCGGTCCGACCCACGGCAGCGGCGTCTTGCTCGCGGTCCATGTTTTCCCGCCGTCGTGCGAAACGAATTTCGGCATGAAACCGTCGATGTTCGTCGCCTTGCCGCCCAAGCCGAGCAGGCCGCCGTCACGCGCGTTCACGAACACCGTGTGCCGTCCGCCGGTGCGACCGCCGGTGTCGCGCCAGGTCACGCCATTGTCGCGGCTCGCCCAGAGCAGCGAATTTCCCCCGCTGCCGTCGGTCGGCAAATACAGCGTGCCGTCCGCGCCGCGCACGAAGCTGCTGATCGGTTGCGGAAAATAATCGCCGCGCGCGCCGACGATCAGCGGGAATTGCACCGGGCTCCACGTCGCGCCGCTGTCGTCCGATGTTTGCCAGCGAAACACGACGCCGTCCAAGCCGCCGCCGCCCCACGCGACCCAAAGCCGCGCACCGTCGCGCGTGATCGCCGGGCCGATGTTTTTCGTGCCCGCAAACGACGGGAACGGGCCCGGGAAATCCCATTCGTCGGCGCCAAAACGCAGCCGCGCAGCCACGAGCCCGACATTGGTCAGATCCTCGAAATCCGGAATCGTCGCGGAGAAATAGAGCGCCAGCAGATCGCCATTCGGCGCCACCGCGAGCGCCGGGTTGTGATTCTTGCCGTTCAACGCCGTCGGCAAACCGGACCATTCGATCTCCTCCGCCGCCGCATTCTCCGGCGGGATCGGCAGCACGTCGCGCTGGCGAAACCACGGCCGCGCGGGATCGGGTCCGACCGACGCCCAGGGATTCACGCCACGCACGGCGAACATCGCCGCAGGCGGCGCGAGCGTCCGCGGCGCTGTCGCCGGCATCGGCGCGGCAACGAGGCGAAACCCAATGTTGTGCCGCCCGCGATACTGCGGCGCCATTGCCGCGCGGTTTGCCGATCGGCGGAAAAACGGCAGCCGCCCGTCGTTCGGATATTTTGAAGCGTAGCCGCCTTGATACGGCATGTTGAGACCGCCGCCGCGCACGACGCGAGCGACGCCGTCCGCCGGACCGACCGGATCGACTTCGTCGTCTTCCCCATACGCGCCATACCAATCCTGCACCCACTCCAGCGCGGCGGCGTGCATGTTCTGCATGCCCCACGCATTCGGCTCGCCGGCGGCGAGCGGTTGCTCGCCCGACGAGAAATGGTCGGCCGAACCGGCGCGTGCGACATATTCCCACTCGGCTTCGGTCGGCAGACGGAACTCGCGTCCTTCGCGCGCACTCAGCCATTTCGCGTATGCGGTGGCGTCTTCCCAACTCATCCCCGTCGCGAACGGACTGAAGTGACTCGCGTCCTCGTGGTCTTCCTGGAACTGCGCAAACTGCTCGGCCGTGATTTCAGTTTCGGAAATGTAGAAATCATACGTGAGCGTCACGCGATGCACCGGACGCTCGTCGGTGCCGCCGCGCGTGAACACCGGCGATTGTTTCAACGCCGCCGCGTCGGTCGCACGGTCGTTGCCCATCAGGAAACGGCCCGCGCGCACGCGCACCATGCGAAGGCCGTTGCTCGTGACGAAGGCGTCGGGTTGCGCCGCGGAGTTTTCGGCTGCGACGCTCGACGACCCGACGAGCAGCAGCGCGCTCAGGATCTTCAGGGCGATTCGTTTCACGGCAACGGCAGCGTCCGCACGTCGTCGATGAGATACACCGCTTCCGCGACCGGCGTGTCGGCGCCGGGCAGATCTTCGCGGTAGCTGCCGGGGCTGGCGGGCTCGCCGGTCACGATGTCCGCGGGCACCGCTTGTCGCCACGCGCCGGTGCGGAACTCGACGCGCTGCACTTGCGCGACGGCCTCCTGAATCTCGATGCCGTGCGCGACCTTCCTGCCATCGAGCACGCAGTCGTAGGTGCCTTTCGAGGCATCGATCTCCAATCGCACCGCATGCCAGCGGCTCGGGCTCCACGTCGCGCTGTCCGACTCGCTCTTCAAGTGATCGAAGCACAGCCATTCCGGATCGATGCTAAGGCGCAGCGCGCGTTCGCCGCACGCGCCCTGCACTTCGATCTCGAGCCGGTTCGCGCCGGCTTGCGCGAGCATCGTGCGAAACTCGATCGCCACGCGCGGCGCGGCCGGAAACACGCGAAACGCTTTCGCGTAATCCCACGGATCGCGATCGCGCAGCATGAGCACGTGATTGCGCGGATCGAGCGGATCAAGTCCGACGCTCACGGGCGCCCAGAGCGGCGAATGGACATTCCACAGCGCGAGATCGGCGCCGGTGTTGGCACTTTCGAAATCGTCCGCGACCGGCGCGTCCACCGTGCCGCGGATCGGCACGCGCGCGTTCGTCACCCAGATGTCTTCCTTGTTCATGCTGTAGGTGAGCCACAGCCGGTTGTCCGGCGGCGTGCCGTTGCCGGGCTCGATGCCGCGAATGTAATTCGGTCCGATGTTTTTGTTGATGCCGATGTAGCGCATCGGCGAAGCCTCGCCGTGCACCGTCAGCATGTCGTCGAAATCGCGGCCGTCGTCGCCGGTCATCACCACGAGCGGGAAACGATTGCGGCGCGTCGGACTCTGCGTGTGCGACAGTGCGAAGCGGCCGTCGCTGGTGCGTTGCACCCACACTTTGCCGTTCACGTCCCAAATCGTCGGCATGCGCACGATCGGCGTCCACGTCTTGCCGCCGTCGGGGCTGAGCGCGGTGTGCGTTTTCCACACGCCGACGGTCGCGCCGTCCGGACGCTGAAACCAAATGAACGCCTTCGGCTCCACGCCCGCGGGCGGATTGAGCGAGAAAAAGCCGTCCGTCTGACGATCTTCTTCCCACCATTGCTGCACCATCAACTTGTCCGCGAGCAACGCCTCGCACGCGGCGACGAAGCCCGCGTCCTTGCTCTCGCGATACGCGGGAAACCACGGCGTGTTTTTCTCGTCCCAGCCTGCCTCGCGGTTGTAGCGGACGAACGCGATCGGCCCGAACGAACCGTCGGCGTGCACCTCGCGCACCACACGACCGATGCCATGCCCGCGATTCGGACCCCAGCGCACACTCGGACAGTAACCGTAGAACGCGACCGTCAGCAGGCGGCCGTTCGGCGCGACATACCAACCCATGCGCTGGTGCATCACCGCGCCCGTGCCGGCCGGAATTTCCGGCACGGCGTAGTTGCCTTTGAAGTAGCGCGCCGGCGGCCTGATCGCCGGCAACGTGATTTCCGGAAACGCGACCTGCGGCGTGGTCCAGTGCACGCCGTCGGCCGACGACGCGACCAACGTGCGGCCGGGCGGATTATGCTCCTCCTTGGGATTCGAGAGATATTGCAGCCAGAAGCGGCCCTGCCAGTGCGCGAGCATCGGCGCGTGATTGTAGGTCCAGCCGACGAGTCCGCCCTCGGCGGGCTGCGTGCGGTTGGCGCGCAGCACCTGATACGCGTGCACGCCGACCGCGGCCGGCAAGCGGCCGTCGTAATACGCGGGATCGGGCTGCGCCTGGCCGACGTAGCGGATCGGCTCGGCGGCGGAGTCCGCGACGGAGGGCGGTTGAGTCGCGGCGAGCGACGACGCGGTCGTCAGGCACACGAGCGGTAGGAACGAAAGAACGGCGGTGGGAGTTTTCATAAAGTGCAAAGCGCGCAGGCGCGGTGTTGAAAATTCAGGAACGAGCAGCGGGAGCGATCAGCAGTTCCCCCACGCCCGGACCGCGACGGGATCGCGGCCTTCGTCGTAGTCGTTGAGATCGAACCACGTTTCGATCGGCACTCCGGTGAGGCCGTATTCGCCGATGCGCTGTTGCAGCAGCGGCGTCGAAGCGTCGCGCCAACCGCGTTTGAGCATGAAGAAATTCCAAACCTCGCACTCTTCGTCGGTGCGGCGTCCGGCGGAATTCCACGCCCACGCAAGCACGGCGTCGTCGGTGGCACCGGCCAGGACTTGCGCGCGCAAATCCTCGTAGGCCACGCGCAGAAACGCGCAGGCGCGCGCATCGAAGCCTTTGCTCAAGTTGGGCACGTAGGCGTCGGGCAAGCGGCCCGCCGAGTGCAGGCGGATCTTGTCGAACATGCGCCCGACATAGACGAGGCGTTCGACTTTCGAGTAACAGCTGCGGAGTCCGGGAACGTTAGGCATGGGAAATTTTCAGGAACGGGAAAGGGATGGACGATACAAGCGGTCGGCGAAGCGCACGTATTCCTGCCAGTCGGCGAGGAGGATATCGTGTTCGCCCGGTCGGAGGAAGTAGTGCAGCTTCGGCGCGCGCGCGTCGTTGGGCAGCGCGTGCAGCGGCGGCACGTTGAAGAGCGCGAACACCGGCTGCGCCATTTCCACGGCAATCCGCTCGCCTTCCGGATCGGCCCACGAATCTTCGGACGCGCTGTGCACGCCGACGGCGCGCGGCGCGACCAGCGCGATCAACTCGTGTTGATCGATCGGCAGCTGGTCCTCGCGGCCGTTATAGCGGCGGAAATTGTGACAGAACCAGTGCGGAAACTGAATATTGATCGCGCGCACGGTTTCGCCGACGGCGCGCTTCGACAACGCCGCGCCGCCGCAGCCGGAGTCGTTCGAAATCACGAAGGCGAACCGCGGATCGCGCGCGCCGGCCCACAGCGCGGCTTTGCCCAAGCGCGAATGTCCGAGCACGGCCACGCGCTGCGCATCGTAAGCGGGATCGGTTTCCAGATAGTCGAGCGCGCGGCTGAGTCCCCACGCCCACGTGGCGATCGCGCCCCAACGATCGGCGCCGGGCCCGCGTTCGTCGGGTGGGGAAAGCCGCTGCACACTTTGCGCGTAGCTGCCCTCATCTTTGTCCGGGAAGAAATCGTCGCAACTGAGCGTGGCCACGGCGTAACCGGCCGAGGTGACGAATTCGATCGGCCAGCGGCGGGCGTGCCGCCCTCGCCGCCCCGGACCGAGGATCGCGGGGTCGAGCGAGACGGTCGCGTTGCCGCCGCTGTTCAACCCGAGGAACACCGGCACCGGACCGCGCGCGTCGCTCGGCGAATAGATCAGCAATTCCGCCGTCGCTTCACCAAACGCGCTGCGGAAAGTGAGCCGGACTTGTTTCCGTTGGATGCGCCCGTCGGCGCTGGTGCCACTTTCGCGCACCTCGGCGCTCATCGCGATTTTTCGCGCCGGCGTGACGCCGTAGATTTCCCGCTCGAAAGTCGCGAGCAACTCGGGCCGGCGGCGCGACGACCATTCCTCCGCCGATGTCACCCGTGTGCCATCGAACAGGCGCAGCGGATCCGGAATGCGATAATCGCGCTGGCTCTCGGCCCAAATGACACCGAGGCCGACGCAGACGAACGCGCCTAAAACGAACCATGCCACACGTTGTCGTCGCTTCATTTTTTTCGGGCGACCGGTAATCACGGACTCCAAATCGTGGCTTCGATGTGGTTCTCGGGACGCTCGGCGGTGAGATAGTAATAAACCGTCACGACCTTGCCGTCCGCGCGCACCACGCTGCGGCAATAGCCCATGTCCCACTTGCGCGCGTCGTCGCGCAGCACGATTTCCGGACCCCAGGTGCGACCGTTGTCGGCGCTGACGCGCGCGCGAATGCCGCACGGCGGACGGCGCACGCCATAGGCGGCGGCGAGGCGTCCATCGGGCAAGCGCACCAGACTGGGCGGATTGCCGTTGTGACCGCCGTTGTCCGTGTAGGCGATGCGCTCGGTGTGCGACCAATCCTTGCCGTCGTCGGTGGAGACGAAGCACTCGATCCAGTTGATGTCGTTGCGATACGACGCCGCGAGGTCGAACCGGCGGCGCAACAGCGTCACGAGCGAGCCGTCGGCCGCGCGCACCGTCGCGGGCATGACCGAACGCGCGTTCGCCGGTTCGCTGCCGGTGAGCCAATTGAGAAACTCGAACGTCTTGCCACCGTCGCGCGTGCGCACCGCGAAGGCGCGATCGGCGAGATCCGATTGCACGGTGGGATGCTTCACGGACAGGAATAGCAGCGCGTCGTTCTTGCCGTTCACGACGTAGTCGGTGCGCGAGGTCAGTTTGTCCTTAAGGTCGAAGGCCGGCAGTTGGAAAGGCCCGGCCCACGTGCGGGCGCGGTCGTTGGAAAAATAGAAGCGATCGTCGCGCACGCGCAGCGCGAAATCCGGATGCGTGAAATCGATGCCACCCGGGCACGGTTTGACCGCGCCCTCGGGAAACGTCGCCGGTTCGATGCTCCAGGTCACGCCCCCATCGAGCGAGCGTCCGATGACGACGTCGGACGGTTTGTCCTTGTCCATCGAGTGGTCGTCCCCCTTGTTTTGAAACCAGCCGCGCGAGAACACCACGGCGATCTCGTTACCCCAGCACCAGATCGCGCCGTTGGCCGGCCAGCCGCCGAAGCGCCCCCGCTCGTAATAGACGACGGTGTGCTGCGGAGCGGAAGTGGCACGGAGCGCCGACGCGGCGCCCATGAGAGCGAGGATTAACACGAGATATTTTTTCATGGGAATGAGGGAAAAGTTGTCTCCGGAGAGCGGGGTCACGCGCGCTGCGGCGGCATCGGCACGGGGCCTTCGTGCGTCGGCATCGGCGCGTAATCGGGCCGCTCCAACGTGGGCAACAGATCCGGAATCTGCATCGGCCGGCCTTGCGCCATCGAGAGATTGGCGGCCGCACCGATGATGATCGACGCCACGCCCGCGCGCTGATCGGTCGCGCGGAGGTATTTGTCGGCCGGCGCGCCCGGATCGAAAATGTCGCGCAGCATCACCTTGTCGCCGCCGCCGTGATCGCCCGCGCCCACCCAGGGCTTCACCGTCACGGGCGCGCCGCGCAGCGGAATGATCCGCGTCGTGACGCCGCCGTCTTCGATGCCGCCCTGCTCCTGCTCGCGGCCGTTGACGTAGATTTTTTCGACGACGGTGTGTTCGAGGCGGCCTTTGGTGCCGTTGAACGCGATGTGGTAACCTTCCCACGCATTGAAAGCGTTGAGCGAATACGAGAGCGTCGCACCCGTGTCGTAGCCCACGACGACGTTCATCGTATCCTCGATGTCGATGCCCGGACGGAACACGCAGCGATCGCGGAAATAGCCATCGTAATGCTCCTGCTCCAAATAGAGTTCGCGGTGGCTGCGGCTCTTCGCGAGATCGACGTAGAAACCGCATTTCGCCTTTTCCGGACAGGTGAGGCAGCGTTCGTGCGCACCGCTCAAGCCCATGCGCCGCGCGGTGTGCGGCGTGTAGAAGTCGCGCTTGCCGGTGGCAAAAACCGTCTGCGGCACGCCGGCGATCCACCAATTCACGAGGTCGAAGTGATGCGTGGCCTTGTGCACCATCAGGCCGCCCGAGTTTTTCTTTTCGCTGTGCCAGCGGCGGAAATAGTCGGCGCCGTGATCGGTGTTGAGCAGCCAATGAAAATCCACCGACAGCACGTCGCCAATCTCGCCGCTCATCAGCAAATCCTTCACCTGCGTGCGCGGCGGCGAATAGCGGTAGTTGAACGTCACGCGGCAGCGCCGCCCCGTGCGCTTCTGCGTCTCGATAATACGAGCCGCTTTCTCGGCGGTGGTCGTCATCGATTTTTCGGTGATCACATCCAAACCCGCCTCCATCGCGCGCACGACGTATTCGTCGTGGGTCGCGTCCACGGTGGTGACGATGAGCGTCTGCGGTCGGAGTTCGCGGATCATCCGGTCGAAATCGTCGGCGACGTAGGTGCGCGGCGCCGTGGCGCCATTCTCGACCGAGCGCCGCGCGGCCACTTGCAGGCGGCCGGGATTCTTGTCGCACAAGCCGACGAGCTCCGCGTGCTCCGCGAAGGTCTTTTCGATCGCGTCTTGAAACATCCGTGAACGCACTCCCGTGCCGACCAAAGCGTAGCGATGGCGCGCGGGCGCACTCTGCGCGCGCAGCGACACGCCAGCGGCGCCGAGGGCCAGACCGGCCAGCGAGGCGGTTTTGAGGAACGCGCGACGCGACGGGTCACACGGTGATGACAGGGAGTCCGAGTTCATTGCTTCGGGGATTCGGGAAACGGCAGCACAAGCGCGGAGGAGAAATGGCGGCGAATGGTCTCGGCAACTTCCTCGCTCGGTCCGGCCGTTTCGCCGGACGCCCACGGGTTCAACGTCGCCGGCGTTTCGATCGCGACCGATCGCTGCTCCCAATCGGGCGCGAGCGACAGCGGGAGTCGCGCGGCGAGAAAATTGACCGCAATGCGACGCTTCGACGCGCCGTAGTCGTGGCCCTCGTCGGCCAAATGCGCGCTCGCGAGCGCGTCGCTCGCACCGAGCAGCGCGTAAAC
Organism: Candidatus Didemnitutus sp.; assembly: GCA_041906465.1. Classification (GTDB taxonomy): domain Bacteria; phylum Verrucomicrobiota; class Verrucomicrobiia; order Opitutales; family Opitutaceae; genus Didemnitutus. The sequence goes on from JAYRJE010000012.1 coordinate 111,505, forward strand.
GTGCCGCAGAAACGGCAGGCCGATCTGCGGCGTGTGCTGCGTCCAGTCCTTGCCGTCCGTGATCACGAGTTGCGACCGCGGCGCGGCGAGCGCGGCGATCTCGACGTTGTTCGTGCGATAGCGTTCCTGTTGGTGAATCGGCAATCCGCTCTCGCACGGGCAGCCGCCAAAGAAATACGCCGACACTTGCACCACCGGAACCGAAACCGCGACGCGCGCATCGACCGCAGCGAGAAGAAACGTCTGCGTGGCGCCGCCGGAGGCGCCGGTGATCGCAAGGCGTGTGGGATCGACGTCGGTGCGCGCGCTCAGCCAATCGACGAGTCGAATACCGTTCCACAATTGCAGACTGAGCGTGAGCGACTGCTTGTGCCCGTATTGCTGCGAAGCGCCCCACCCGACCATGTCGTAGGTGCACACGATCGCGCCGGCGCGCGCGAGCGTCGCGGCGAGGATTTGCACGTCGGGCTGGAAGCGTCCGCCGCCTTCGGAGTTGAAATGCCCGTGCGGCAGCAACACGGCCGCGTGACGGCCGGCCGCCTCCGGTTCGTAGCAGCTGCCGGTCAGAAAAAATCCCGGCAGCGTCTCGAGCGTGAAATTCCGCACCGTGTAACCCTCGTGCCGGCGCGCGTCGCCCCAACGGACGGCTGGAATCGCCCGCGGCGCGCGAAGGTCGATGCCGGTCGCGCGCAGTATGCCCGCGCGCAACGTGGCCGCTCGCGCGTTCCAATCTGACGCGCTTCGGAGCTTCGCATGCGTGGCCGCCAGTTCGCTCGCGGCCTGTTCCGGCGTCGATGCGTAATCGGTGCGCAACGCCACGCGCTGCGGCGCCGTGGTGCACGCCGCCAAGGCGAACAGGAGCGCGCCCGCCAGCGCAGCGCGAAGGATGGCTCGTTGTTTCCGCGCCTCAGCCATGAAAGAAATTGATGAACGCGGTGATGTTCGCCGCGTTGATGAGATCGACGAGGAAGCCGCCGACGAGCGGCACGATGAGGAACGCCTGCGGCGCCGGTCCCGTGACCTCCGTCATCGCTTTCATGCTAACGACACCGGTCGCCGTCGAACCGAGCCCAAATCCGAGATGCCCGCACGCCATCACCGCCGCTTCGTAATCGGAGCCCATCACGCGGAACGTGACCCACCACGCGAAAGCGATCGTCGCGACGAGTTCCACGAAAAGAATCACGAGCATCGGCAACGCCGTCGCAGCGAGCGCGCGGAGATCGAGTGTCATCATCGACGTGGCGATGAAGAGCGCGAGCGCCGGAGTCGCGATCGCCGCGATGAGCCGCGGATTGAAATGGCCCGGCCACCAGCGATCGAGCGCCGCTCGCGCCGATACTCCGGCAGCCAACGTGCCCACGAAAATCGGAAACACCACGCCCACGCGGTGGAGCAGATGGCTGATCCACGCTCCGCCCTTGAGACACGCGGCGATCACGACCAAGTGAAGCAACAGAGCGCGCCACTCCCGCACCAGAAAACGCCCATCCGGCCGCCACGCGTGCGCGGCGACGACGGGCTCGGTTTCCGTCCGGGTGACGCTGGAGTGCAATCCACGCCGCCGACATAGCGCGCTGCCAACCGGGCCGGCGACGAGCGCCCCGAGCACGAGTCCCATCGTCGCCGCGGCGATGCCGAAGGTCTGCGCGCCCACCTGGCCGGCGCGTTCGAATTCGGCGGCGAAGCCAAGGGTCGTGGCATGTCCACCCGTCAGGCTCATCGCGCCGCACAGCAACGCGAACAGCGGCGAGACGCCGAGCGGACGCGCGAGCGCGACCGCCACGAGATTTTGCATCACCGCGGCCGCCGCCACCGCCGCGAGAAACACGAGCACGGGCCAGCCAGCGCGGCGGACTTGCGTCCAACTCGCGGAGAGCCCCACGGTCGCAAAAAACGCGGCGAGGAACGGCAGATTGATCGCGGCCGGCGCAGAGGTCGCGGGCGCCGTCACGAACCAATGCCACGCCGGCGCGACGGTGTTGAGTTGCAGCTGAAGCGAGGCCCCGCATTGCGTCGCCGCCAGAACGCCGACCGCAACGAACAGCCCGCCGACCACCGGCACGGGAATCGAATAGCGCGCCAACACCGGCACGCGGCTGACAATCCACTCGCCGACGGCGAGCGCCGGCGCGGCAAGCAACAGCGTCAGCCACGCAGGAATCGTCATGCGGAGAACTCCAACAACGCGCCGCACGCCGCCGCCGGGTCACACACGACCGGCCCGTCCGCCGGACCGCCGACGCCGCGCTCGCGGAGCCAGCGGCGCGTTTGCTCGGGATCGGCGCATTGCAGCACGATGGAGACGATCGCGGGACTTTCGGCCGCATCGGGCAGCGGCGAGTGCGGATAGCGCGCGCGCACGGCGTCCGGCGTGAGCAATTGCAGGCAATGCGAGCCGACCTCCGCCACGATACCGCCCGGAAGGTGGCGCACGTTTCCGAAAAGTTTTTCCCACGCCGCCGCGGCGGCTTCGGGCGCGGTGCTCATCGCGACGAGACCCGCAATGCCGCGAGCGCCGTTCGGATGTTCGAGCCACTCCGGACGACGCAGACGTTCGGGCGTCAGATGCTCGCAAACGACGACGTGCATCAGGCCCGGCGTTTCGTCGCGCGGCAGGAAGCAGAGCGAAAAACTCACGGGCACCGTCTCGCCCGGCAGCAGAAAATTGCGCGTGAGCGGCTGCACGGCGCGCGGGTGCAAGCCGGCCGCGACGAAGGAATCGTGCGAGAGTGCGGCGCCGCGCGTGCCGAACGCGACGCCCATGTGGCCTTCGCGCCGGTCGAGAAACGCGAGCAGCTCGCGTGTTTGCGGCGCGGCGGACGGGCGCATGAAGCCGCGGAGTTCGAGGTAATCGTGGGCGAATTGAATGCACCAGTTGCCGGTGCCCCACGCGGGATGCTCGCCGGCGGGCGGCACGATGAAGCCCAGGCGCTCGTAGGCGACGCGCGCGGCGGCCATGTCGCGCACGGCGATCACGGGATGATCGATGCGAGTGAGAAAATGGCTCATGGCGGCGGACGTTGCGACCGCACCTGCACGCCGGCGCGTTCCTCCTGGAGCGTGAGGAAAATATTTTCGTCCCGGTCGCCCCAGCCGCGCGCGACCGCGTCGCGCATTTCGCGCTCGCAGCGTTCCGCCATCGCCATCGGCACTTCGAGCGCGCGAGCGAGTTCGGAGGCGAGCCCCATGTCCTTCAGCGCCGTCCGCAGAGCGAAATTCGGCGGAGAGAAATTGCCGCGGAACAAGCGCGCGGGCAGCGCGACGTGGAGATCGTGATTTCGGCCGAGGCCGGATTTTTGAAAAACCTCGATCAGCGTGTCGGGTGCGACGCCGGCTTTGATGCCGGCAGTGAGACACTCGACCATCGCGAGGTCGGTGCAGAAGACGGCGCAGTTGTGCAGGATCTTGCACGTGTTGCCCGCGCCGCTGGCGCCGACGTGGAGGACGGTGTCGGCGACGGCGTCGAGGATCGGACGCGCCCGCGCGACCGCGGCGGCATCGCCGCCGACCTGCACGGTCAGGCGGCGCGAACGCGCGCCGGTGACGCCGCCGCTCACGGGGCAATCGAGCCATGCCGCGCCGCGCGCGGAAAGTTGAGCGTTGAGTTCGCGGACGAGGAGCGGCGAGTTGGTCGTGAAATCGAGCACGATCGCGCCGGGTTTCACGGCGGCGAGAAATCCGTCGGCGCAAAGCGCGCGGCACTCGTTCGGTCCCGGCAGCGAAAGGCAGACGAGGTCGCATTGCGCCGCGACTTCGGCGGCGCGCTCGGCCCACTGCGCGGGTGGCGCGGCCGCCAGGAGCGGCTCTGCGGCGGCACGCCGCATGTCATGCACCACGAGGCGATGGCCGGCGGCCTGAAGGTTGGCCGCCATCGGGCCGCCCATGTTGCCCAATCCGATGAATCCGATCATAGGTGGAGAAAAAGAAACTCGTGCGGCGGCGATGCTGCGGATCGCGCACCGCACGAGTCTGTGCAAGCCGGCCAGAGCGCCGGCGGTGAGGTCTTCCTCCCCCGAGGAAGACCTCGCTGCAAAGGGTCAGCCGCGGCTAGAAGACGTATTCGAGGCCGATCTTGTATTCGCGGCCCAAGAGACGGCTGGTGCGCATGAGTTCCTTGATGCCGTAGCTGAATTGTTCCTTTTCGCGCGTGAGGTTGCGCACGGCGCCGCTGAAGGAAATGTGCTCGTTCAGCTTGTAGCGCAGCAGCAGGTCGTATTGCTGGCGCGGGACGCGATAGATGTCGTTCAGCGTGTTCGAGCCGAGCGAGTAGAGTTGCTCGTCGGAGCGGTTCCACGCGAGGCGGCCGGAGAACTTGTATTTCTCGTAGAACAGCGTGGCGTTCGCGATGGACTGCGGCTGGCGGAAGAAGGCGAAGGTTTCGCCGGGACGCGTCGGCACCGTGACGCTCGATTTGATCTTCGTGTAGTTGGCGTCGATGCCGAAGCCGTCGAGCGGGGACGGCAGGAACGTGAACGGCTGATAGACGTTGAACTCGAGGCCGTCGATCGTGCCTTCGTCGCCGTTGCGCTTGCCGGAGAGGCTGAGCGACTCGAGGCCGTAGCCTTGATAGGTCGTGTTGCGCAGGGTTTCCGAATAGCTGTAGATCGGGTCCTTGATTTCCTTGCGGAACGCGGCGACGGAGATCACGCCGGCGCGGCGGCCATACCATTCGAGCGAGAGGTCGTAGTTTTGCGAATCGAACGGCTTGAGGTCGGGATTGCCGATGGAGAGCGTGCCGTTCCAGGGATAGTTGACCGGGTCGAGCGCGGCGTTGCCGAGCGGATCGCGGCGGAAGTTCGAGAGCGGGCGCGCGTCTTCATACGCGGGGCGACCGATCGTGCGCGAGACCGCGGCGCGGAACACGAGGTGGTCGTTGAAGCGATAGACGCCTTGGAGATTCGGGAAGAGTTTGTCGTAGGACGTCTTGCCGGAGCGCGGAATGTGGCCGAGCGAGGTGCTGCCTTGGAACTGCGCTTCGGTTGCGCGAATGCGGGCGTCGGTGCTCTCCCAGCGGAGGCCGCCGAGGATCGTGAGCTTGTTGAACGTGACGCTGCCCATGAGGTAGCTCGCGTAGATGTATTCGGCGATGTCGTAGTCGTCCTCGATGGAGTTGGCTTCGGCGTCCACCGGGTCGGGCGTGGTGAGCGACGGATTGGCGAGGAGATAGGCCCAGGTCGCATCGGTGTTGATGAGGAAGCCGCTGTTGAAGCGACCGCCGTAGGTGGCCATGCCGGGATTCACGAGGCTGTTGTTGAGGCGCCAGCTGCCGACCGGGACGGTGCGGTTCGACGTGAGGTCGGTGATGCGCTTGCGTTGGGTGTATTTCGCGCCGGCTTTGAGGAAGCTGCGGCGGCCGATGCGGTCGCTGGTGTTCCACGTCACGTCGATCTTCGCCGTGGCGGTTTTCTCATCGACGAGGCCGTAATCCCAGCGCGTGCGGCGGAGCGAGTAGTTGCCGGGGACATCCAAATTGTAGTCCACGTCCCAGCGCACGAAGTCGAACGCGCCGATGTCGAAATTGACCGGACCGGACACGCCGGACGACGGGCGCCATTGCGTGGAGAGCGTGATCGGCGTATTTTCATCGGCCTTCGAGAATGTGAGCATCGGCTCGAGCGTGAAATCGCCGATGACCTTCTTCATGCCGGTCGCGAGGCTGAACAGCTCCTGGTCCTTCTTCTGGAAGAAATCGCGGCGCTCGGGGCGATAGCCGGAGGCGAGGAATGTGCCGCTGGTGGGCGTGGTCAGCGTGGTGCGCGAAGGGCTGCTGTCCACGTTGAGGAGATTTTCGAAGGTGCGTTCCTGGCGCTTGGTGCGCGTGTAGTTCGGGCGGAAGTAGAACTCGGTGTTCTTGTCCGGGCGGTATTCGAGCGAGAGATTGCCGCCCCAACGGGTGAGATCGCCCCACTCCGGTTTCACTTCGAGCGCGTTGGGAAGATAGACGTTGCTGCCATTGAAGTTGCGGAGCGCCCACGTGCTCTGGAGCCAGTGGTTCGCGTAATCGCGCTGGTCGAAGCTGGCGGTGACGCCGAGACCCCACGTGCGCTTGGCGCCGAATTTGTCCATGAAGGAGACCTTGGCCTCCGCGTTGCGGCGGTCGGTCGCCTCGTCGTAATTCATGCTGCTCGACGCGGAGATGAAGCGCTCTTTGCGATCGAACGGGCTCGCGGTTTTGATCTTCAGCGTGCCGCCGAGGGAGTTGGCATCGAGGTCGGGCGTGACGGTCTTGACGACTTCCAACTGCGCGACCGTGCCGGCGCCGAGCGTATCGAGCGGAACGGCGCGACCGAGGCGCGTGCCACCGGGCGCGGCAGCGACGGCGCCGTCGATCATCACTTGATTGAGGTTGGGCTCGACGCCGCGAATGGAGACGTAGCGGCCTTCGCCTTGTTCGAGCGAAACGTTCACGCCGGGCAGACGACCGACGGCTTCGGCGACGTTCTTGTCGGGCAGATTGCCGATCGCGTCGGAAGCGATGATGTCGGAAATGTTGGTCTGGTTCTGCTTCTGCTGGAGCGCGCGGGCGCGGCCTTCCTTGTAAACTTCGACTTTGAACTCGCCGAGTTGCACGATCGCTTCGCCGAGATCGACGTTGAGCGTGACCTCGCCTTCGGCGGGAACGGTGACGGCTTGGACCTTGGGGTCCATGCCCAGGAAGCGGACCTGCACCTGATAGGAACCGGCGGCGAGACCGGAAATCGAATAGGCGCCACTGCTATCGGTGGTCGTGGCGCGGTCGGTGCCGAGCACCGTCACGACGGCGCCGGGCAATGACGAACGGGAGGCGGCATCGTTCACGTTGCCGACGATGTCGCCGGCACGGGCGTGATTAGCCGCGAGGAAAACAACAAGTGCGGCAGCGAAGCCGCGAACTACATGACTGCGTAGTTTATTCATGGGGGTTTGGGGAACGTTGGTTAGGTCAGAAGGAGGTGAGCAGGGGGCGAGAGAACGCTGAACTAGTGCCGACACTGCTCGCTATTTCCAGTGCGGAATCACGTGAAATAAACCGTGTCAATGATTGAAATAATGAAAATAAGCAATCGCTTCACTTTCGCTGTTTTCAATCTGAATCTCACGCCGCGAACGCGCTCAAATTCGCGTTAAATCTTATCGATTTTGAAATAACCGTTATTTCACCTCCAGATCGGCGAGATCAACCAGCGCGTCCTCCGCGCCGAAGCCGCCGGGTTTAGTGAAGACGACGCGCGAATCGCCGGCCTTGCGCTGGAGGATCGCTCGAACGACTCCGGTCACTGGCGCACCGTCCAGCGTGAGCGCGACGCCCCCGAGCTGGCGACAGATGGCGAACGCGGTTTCACCGCCGGTCAAAAAAATCCCCGCAGGCAGCGCGCCGAGTTCATCGAGCGCCTGCGCCAGCCGTCCCAGCCAGACGGTGAGCGCCTCGGGTGAGATCGACGCGGCCGGATCGGCGTGCAGGCCGACGAGCTTGTTCCGCTCCAACGCGGCGCGCACGGTCAGCGCGAATTTTTCCGCGGGGCACTCGAGGTTCGCGCGGAGAATCGCTGCGCCGCGTTTCTCGGCCAGACAGGCGAGTTGTCGATGGCTCGTCGGATGCCGGCTGCCGCACAGGAACAGCAGCGACGATAACGCGAGCGGCGACGACCGCGGCCCGTCCGACGGCGCGCTTTCATCCCGCGCGAGCACATCGCCGAGCGCGCCGGAGCCGACGAAAACCGTCGCCGCATCGCTTGTGCGCGCATCCGTCACGAGACGCCGCAAATCGTCTTCGCTCTCCGCATCGACGACGACGATCCGCGTGCGGTTTTCCGGCAATCGCGCCAGCGCCGCTGGCAATCCTCCGCCGCGCACCGCGTCCAGTCTCACGATCGCATCCACGGTCACGCCCTGGCTCGCGAGACATTGCCGGATGCTGCCGGTGACGGCGGGCCACGCGGGGTCGTGGCGAAAATCCGTTTGCTCCAACGACACGCCCGCCACGCGCAGCTTCCCATCCGTCACGGTGCGCTGCATCGCGGGATTGGCGGGACACACCACGATCGTCCGCGGCCGCAACACTTCCATCACCGCCTGAAGCTCAGCGCCCCACGGTCCGCGCAGCGTCGAGTCGATTTTTTTGAAACGCAGGGGCTCCCCACTCCGCGCTTGGGCCTGGAGCAATTCCTGCACACGCGTGCGCGCGACGGCCGGCGTGGCGAGGCGCGTCTCCGTCGAAATCACGCGCAACGCCGACGCCGGCAAATCGGCCGGCGCCGCGTCGCCACAGGGCACGACGGTGCGCCAGCCGCGGGCGTGAAACGCCACGCCCGCTTCCAGCGCCCCGCTCAAATCGTCCGCGAGGATGAAGCCCGCGCTCACGGCATGAATTGCAACGCGTAGAGCGACGCGCCGCGCAGACGCGCCACGAGCCGCACCGGCTTGCCGGCGAGCGCCGACACGTCCTGCGTGAGCGTGCCATCGGGCTTGAGCCAGCTCACGGTCCACTCGACGAAGTTGCCGTTGATATAAACGCAATCGTCCACGCCGAAACCGGGCACCGGGCGACCTTGCTCATCCTCGAAACCGATCTGCATCTCGCCGGTTGCGCCGGCGTCCACGTTCAAGACGAGTTTCTTGCCTTGGAAGCGCAGCAACTGCGTGGTGAACGAACCCGATTTCTCGTAGGGCGCGTCGAGCGAGACGAAACCGTCCAGCCGCTGCGAGAGTCGCTGCACGACCGAATCGGGAATCTTGGGGTCTTTGATTTCGCGATGCGGACTGTGATAGGTCGAACGCGTATAGACATATTGCCAGATCTCGTTGCCGCGCCGCACGAGCCCCGCCGCGACGTAAGGCCGGCGCATCGGGAAGCCCTTGAAATCTCCGACCGGAACGTAAGCGGGACGCGGATAACGTTTCCACGCGATGCCGTCGCGGCTCACGGCGAGTTGCACTTCGACCAAGCCGGAACCGAGATCCATTTCCGGCGCGCCGAGCGCGCGGCGCGCCGCCGGGCCATCGCCGTCGTAGTGATAATACCAGAGCGGAAACGCGACGTAGGTGTCCGGCGCCCACGGATACTTCACCGCGCGGGTGTTGTAGAGATCGGTGGCGATCGGGTCGATCTTCAGGTCCGGTCCCATCGCGATCGGATACTCGATGCTGAAACCGCCCGGCGAGAGCGGGCCGTTGTCGAGCCACCACGGATCGAGCACTTCGTCGCCGATGCGCATGATTTTGCGGAATTCCGCCTTGCGCGCCTCGGTGACCGGCTCGAACGGCCACGCGTCCATCACGTCCTGCACGTCCGTGCGCAGCGAGAAGCGGTAATTTTTTCCGCCTTCGGTGCGGCCGTAGTCCATGCGGTGATGCGCCGTGTAAACCTGGCGCTGATCGTCGTAATAGAAGATCGACGCGGAACCGGCCCAGAAATCGAGCGCGACCATTTCGTTGCGCTTGAAGCTCCAGCCGTCGGCGGACGTATAGACGAAGAAGCCACCGCGATCCGGCGAACCCGAGAACATCTTCCAGCGTTCCTCCGGCGGCCCGTTCGGATCGAGGATCACGGTCGCACGGCGCGCCGGGCTCGGCGCCACACAGTTGTCGCCGCGGCCGGGCAGTTTCGGCGCTTCGAAATGCACGCCGTCCTTCGACGTCCACACGCAGACGCCGCCCTTGCCTTCGCCATAGAGTCGGATGAGCCCTTGCTCGTCCTGCACGACCGAGGTCCAGCCCGTGCCTTGCGGCAGGACCGTTTCTTCGATGCGCGCCGGATGGCCAACAAAACTCACATTCTCGCTGCGCGCGATCATCGCGTCGTCGATGAAGAGATGCTTGCGATCGCCGAGTTCGACGATCGGCGCGGCGGGTTTGCCGCCGAGGAACAGCAGCGGCGGTCCTTTGACCAACGTCGGCGCGGGGCGCGGCACGGCATTGCGCGCCGAGAAACTCCGCGGCGTGAAATTCTCGCGATAGACCACCGCGTCGGAAATGCGCATCTCATCGAGCCCACCGAACAGCGGCCGGCCCCAACGTCCGTCACGACCGATGCTCAGGTAATCCTCCTTGCCCTCCGGCAACGCGAGGAGCTTCGCCGGTGCGGACGCGACGAGGCGGCCATCGAGGTAGTGACGCACTTCGCCGCGCTGCGCGTCGTAAGTGAACGCGCAATGCGCCCAGTCCTTGCGCAACGCCTCGACGTTCGTCTTGAGGCGCACGTGCGTGCGGCTCGGCTCGTTGAACAGGCTGAACTCGCCCGACTGCGGCAGCAGCGAGAGGCGCGTCGCAACGTCGTTCTCGCCGCGCGGGCCCGTGCCGATTTCGATCACGACACCTTCGGCGGTGTCGCCAACATCAAGCTTCAGCCAGAACTCCACCGTGAAATCGGAGCGACCGAGATTGAGTTCGGCCTTGGTGGGATTCGGAAACGGCGCGCGGCGCAGGTGCTCGTCGCCATTCACGAACGCGGCCGTGAACGTGGCGTTGAACCACGTCATGGGCTCGACCGTGCGGCCGGGCTTCTTCGGCGGCGTGCTGAGACCGAATTCGTAGGCGCCGGCGTCGGTGAACTCTTCCTGCGATTTGCGATTCTTGATCGAGACTTCGAACGGCGGCGGAGGAATCACGCGCAACGCGCGGCCGAACTTTCCAGGGACAATTTCGCCACCGCGCCCGAGCACGAGGAACCAATCATGGCTCGCGTCGTTGAGCACACTGCTGGGGTAAACGTCCGTGTGCTCATCGAAAAGCCAGAGCGCAACGGTGTCGGCGCGCGCGATCGGCGCGAGCGAGGAAACTCCGAGGCCGGCGGCAAACGCCAGGCCTAGGAGTGAAGAGAAACGAGGTAACGTGGGTGACATGAGAATGGGGAGTAGAATGGGAGCGCTAGACTTTTTCGGGCACGCGCACGGCCGAGCCGGTCGCTTGGAGACGGTTCGACGCCATCGTCGCGGCGAGCTTGATCGCCGCGACGAGACTGCGCGGGTCGCCGCGGCCGGTGCCGGCGTTGTCGAAATCGGTGCCGTGCTCGACCGAGGTGCGGATGATCGGCAGGCCGAGCGTGACGTTCACGCCGAGCCAGATGCCGAGCATTTTCGCCGCGACATGGCCTTGGTCGTGATACATCGCGATGGCGCAATCGAACTGGCCCTGGAGGGTGCGGAAGAAAACCGTGTCGCCCGCGTAAGGTCCGCTCACGCGGAAACCGAGCGCCTTTGCCTGCTCGATCGCGGGTGCGATGAATTTGATCTCCTCGTCGCCGAAAATGCCGCCCTCGCCCGCGTGCGGGTTGAGACCGGCGACGGCGATGTGCGGATCGGCGATGCCGAGTTCCTGCACGCCGGCGCGCGCGATCTTGATCACGCTGACGATGCGCTCCGGCTTCACACGCTCGATCGCTTCGCGCAACGACACGTGAGTGCTCACGTGGCACACGCGCAGTTTGTCGGCGACGAGCATCATCGTGACCTTCGGCTTGCCGCAAAGTTCGGAGAGCAACTCCGTATGTCCGTCGTAATGGTGACCCGCCGCGTGCAACGCCGCCTTGTTCAGCGCCGACGTCACGATCGCGTGCGACTCGCCGGCGAGCGTGAGCTCGACCGAGCGTTTGATCGCTTCGTAAGCCGCCTGGCCGCACGGAGCGCTCACCTTGCCGCGCGTGAACGTGTCGAGATCGACGTTGGCCAGATCGACGACATCGAGCGTCGTGCCGTCGCCGGCTTCGCGTGGCGAATTCACGATGCGCACCGGCTGCTTTGCGCCGGTGATCGACGCCGCCGCGCGGAGCACGCCGGCGTCGCCAATGACGACGGGCCGGCACACCGCGAGCACGTCCGGTTGCGCGAACGCCTTCGTGATGAGTTCCGGGCCGGTGCCCGCGGGATCGCCGAGCGTCACCGCGAGGATCGGTTTGATCGCAACGCTCACGGCACCACCCCCACGTCGCGCAATGCCGTGCGGATTTGCTCCAGTTCCGCGGCGCTCACGGGCAGCAACGGCGGAAACATCTCGCGCGTCGCGAGGCCGTGGATTTCGAGAATAGCCTTCAGCGCCGCGAAGAGCTGCGAGATCGTGCGGCCCTTCTGGTAGGTTGCGTTCACCGCGTCGATGCGCGCCTGTGCGGCGTCGCCCGCGGCGGTGTCGCCGGAGCAAATCGCGTCCATGACCTGACGCGTGAGCGCCGGCGCGAAATTGCCCGCGCCGGGAATGAAACCGTCGGCACCGTTGCGCATCGCGCGCGCGGTGAAAGCGATCGAGCCGCAGAACACCGAGAAATCGGCGCGGTCCGCAAACATCCGGCAGAGCTGCTCCTGGCGCGCGCCGTCGGGCTCGGAGTCCTTGATGCCGACGATGCGCGGGTGATGGCTGAGCCGTTCGACGACATCGAGCGGAATGCTCTGCTTCGTCGTCTGCGGAATGTTGTAGAGATACATCGGTCCTTCGATCTGGTCCGCGAGCGCGGCAAAGTAGCGCTCCATCATCTCCGGCGTGAGCGGATAATAGGACGGCAAGTTGCCCACGACGGCATCCGCGCCCGCGGCGAAAAACTCGCGCGCGAGCTGCAACGAATGCGCGGGGCTCGTGTCGCCGATGCCGCCGAAAATCACGCCGCGCCCGCGCACTGCCGCGACGGCGAGCCGCACGAGACGCACGCGATCGGCAATCGTCAGCGAGGCGAATTCGCCGGTGGTGCCGCACACCATCAAGCCCTGGCAACCGCCGCTGATGATGTGCTCGATCAAGCGTTCGACGGCGACCGTGTCGATCTGGCCGGCGCGCACCGGAGTGAGCAGCGGCACGATGGAAAATCCGCGCAGCTGGGCGCGAGTGAGTCCTTTGACAGTCATCAATTTCATGGGAAGTGGATCAGTAAGCTTCGCGATAGATGCGCTCCGCGTCGGCCGCGGTGACTTCGCGCGGATTGTTTTTCAGCAGGCGCGTGACCTTCATCGATTCGACCGCGAGACGCGGCAGATCCGCCTCGGGCACGCCGACGTCGCGCAGGCGTTGCGGAATGCCGCAATTGCGCGAGAGCTCCGCGAGGCGGCGCAGGCCAGCCTCAGCCGTCGCGAGCGCGGTCGATTCACGCGGCACGCCGAGCGCGACCGCGATGTCGGCGTAACGCTCGGGCATCGCGGGCAAATTGAAACGAAACACGGCCGGCATGAGCAGCGAGTTCGCGACGCCGTGCGCCACGCGGTATTCGCCGCCGAGCGGATACGACAGCGCGTGCACCGCCGCGGTGTTCACCGGGCCGAGACACAGGCCGCCGTAAAGCGCGCCGAGCATGACGTCGGCGCGCGCGGTGCGATTTGAGCCGTCGCGCACCGCGGTCTCGATGCTGCGGCCGATGCGGCGGATGCCTTCGAGGGCATAGACGTCCACGATCGGATGCGCGTGCTTGTTCGCGTAGGCTTCCATGCAGTGGACGAGCGCGTCGATGCCGGACGCGGCCGTGACCGGCGGCGGCATCGAGTGCGTGGGTTCCGGATCGCAAATCGCGAGATCGGGCACGAGGTGCGGGCTGATCACGCCTTTCTTCAGACGCTCCGCTTCGTCGAGGAGAATGGCGGCCGGCGACACGTCGGCGCCCGTGCCCGCGGTCGTGGCGATGGCCACGAGCGGCAACGAACGCGCCTTCAGCAAACCGATGCCGAACACCGCACGCACGTCCTCGCGACCGTCGTAAAGCGCGGCGACCAGCTTCGACACATCGAGCGGACTGCCGCCGCCGAATCCGACGACGACATCGGGGCGAAACTCGCGCGCGGCGGCGACGACTTGCTCGAACAACGCGATCTCGGGTTCGCGATCGACGCGTTCGCAGACGGCGAGTTCGATGCCGCCGGCGCGCCACGCGGCGAAGAGCGCGGATTGCGCGGCCGCGACTTGCGGGCTCGTGACGACGAAGACGCGTTTCCAGCCTTGGCGGCCGAATTCCTCGGGGGCGACGCGGCTGGTGCCGTCGCCGAAGATGATGCGCTTGGGTTGTTGCAGGATCAGGGTGTTCATTTGTTGAAAGGATTGGTGAGGTCGCCCGGCGGGGGCGGCGCGACATTGCGGTCGCCGGCGGATTGAAAGCGCGGATTGCGCGTCATTTCCTGCGCGCCAACTTCGCGGCGCCACGTCCGCAAGCGCCGCGCGAGATCCGCGCAGCGCGCGGGTTCGGCGGCGGCGAGGTTCGTGGTTTCGCCCGGATCGTTTTCCAGGTCGTAAAGCTCGTAAGGCGGACCGTCCGTCGCGCCGCCGATGGTGCGATCGAACCACTCGATCAGTTTCCATCGGCCGCAACGAATGGCGCCGCACGGCGCGATGCCGAGGTGATGATAATGCGGATAATGCCAGCAGAGTTCCGCGCGCGCGGGCGCGCTCGGCCGGCCTTGCTCGACCGTGGCGCGCAGCGAAATGCCGTCCTGCCCATCGGTGGCGCGGCCCGTGCAAAAATCGACGATCGTGTTGAACACATCCGCGCCAAACACCGGCCCGTGGCAGCGTCCGCCGCGAATCCGACCGGGCAGGTGGAAAATCAGCGGCACGCGCAAACCGCCTTCGTAGAGATCGGCCTTCGCGCCGCGCAGCGGTTTGCGCGTGGCGCTGCGGCCGAAGGAGCCGTGATCGGAAACGAAAACGATCAACGTGTCGCGATCGCGGCCGCACGCGCGCAACCCTTCGCGCAGTTGACCGATGCTGCGATCGACCGACTCCAGCATCGCGCCGAGCGCCGGACGGTTGGCGTCGTTATCGGCGTCCGGTTTCGCCGCGTATTTTTGCACGAGCGCGGCCGGCGCGATCTCGGGACGATGCAGCGCGTTGTGCGCGATCACGCACAGGAACGGCTCGGCGCGCGGGCGCTGCATGAAATTCAAAGCCGCCGCGGTGACGCGCTCGATGGAATGCGGATCGCGCTCCGGATCGACATCGGGAGCGGGTTTGCGTGTGACGAGCACATCGTCGAAGCCCTGCGATTCCGGGTCCGTCGGCCGGCCCGGCGCATAGTGGTAATCGGGCGCGAAATGCCATTTGCCGAAATGGCCGGTGGCGTAACCGGCGCGCTTCAACACGTCGCCGAGCGTGTCCACCTCGACCGGCAAGAAGCGCTGCCACGCCGGCGTGAACAGCCGCGGATGCTCCGGCTCGGTGCCGGGAATGTAGTTCGTCAGCCGCAGGCGCGCCGGATGGATGCCGGTGTAGAGCGCCGCACGCGCGGGCGAGCAAATCGGGCTCGCCGCGTAAGCGCCGGTGAGATGCGCACCCTCGGCGGCGAGGCGATCGATCTCGGGCGTCTCGTAGAAACGGCTGCCGTTTGCGCCGAGTTGGTGCACGCCCATGTCGTCCACGATAACGAGGAGCACGTTGGGCGCTTCACTCCGTGCCCGCTGCGCGGCGGTCGCGGAGCTTTCGCGAAAACGGGGGCTGTAGATCGTCAACTCCTCGACGTCCGCCGGACAATATCCGCCGAGCACGCGGCTCGCGATCCAGCCGGTCGTGAAGAGCACGAGGTGACCGCAAATGCCGATGAGGATCGGGTTGAACGGAAAGTTGAAACCGAAATCGACGACGCGCGCGGCCGGTTGCGAGAGGATCGCCCAGGTCATGAACCCGAGGCACGCCGCGATGCCGACGTAGCAACCGCGACGCGTGGCGCCCCGCGTGAGGAAACCGAGCGCGAAGAGTCCGAGCGTGCCGCCCGAGAGAATCGCGGCGACCGTCACCGCGCGTTCCATGAGCGGCGCCAGGCCTTTTTCGGGGATCAGCAGCAGCGCGCAGCCGGAGGCAATCAATCCGCCAATCACGATGTTGACCCGGCCCCACAGCAGCCGCGCCCGCTCCGAGGCGTGCGGGAAAGCGGTGCCGAAAAAATCCGTCGTCACCACCGTGGCAACGCTGTTCAAGTCGGAACTCGTGGTGGACATCGCCGCCGCGAGGATCGCCGCGACCACGACGCCCAGCATGCCCGCCGGCAGGTAGTGCGACATGAAAAACGGCATCACGCGATCGCCGAGCTCGGGCCCCGGCACGCCCGCGAGCGAAAAGAATCCGTAGAGGCACGAGCCGATGAACATGAACAGCGCGAACACCGGCACGCACAGCAGCGCGCCCGTGAACACGGCACGGCTCGCTTCCGCGTCGCTGCGCGCGATGAGGTAGCGTTGCACGATGTGCTGGTCGGCGATGTAGCGACGCAGCCATTTCGAAAGATACGTCACCGAAAACAGCCAGAGCGTCGTCGTGTGCGCGTCGAACAAACTCGCCCACGAAAAATCCCACGAACCCAGCGTGAGACGCCCGCCGCGCCACGCCTCGCCGACGACCGCAAAGGGCGCGCCCGCTTCCGGCGCGAACAGCAAACGCAGCAATACGAACAATCCGCCGACGATCAAGAACGTGCCTTGCGCGACATCGGTCCAAACCACGGCCTTGATGCCGCCGAGCATCGTGTAAGTCGCCGTGAAGAGCGCGAGGCCCACGATCACCATCCGCAGATCCCAACCCGTGAGCACGTTTACGGCGATCGCCGTCGTGACCAGCGTCACGCCGATATCGAACGTGCGATCGGCGAGAAATCCGAAGGACGTATAGAGCCGGCCCGCGAGACCGAAGCGCCGCCCGATGTATTCGTAGGCGCTCATGTGCACGACGCGCCGATAGAACGGCACGACGAATTTCGCCACGACCAGCAGCACCGCCGGCAACAGCAGGTGCGGCACGAGCAGAATCAGCCCCTTTTGAAACGCGGTTCCCGGATGACCGACGAACGTCCCCGTGCTGATCATCGTCCCCATCAGCGTAAACGCGACGACCCAGCCCGGGATGCTCTTGCTCGCGATGAAGAATTTCGCCGCCGTGTTCTGCCCGCGCGAGACCCACAAGCCCACGACGGCAATGAGCATCAGGTAGCCGATGACGATGTAGATATCGATCAGGCTGAGGCTCATGACTGCATCGTGCGCGACCCCGAAAAATCAGGGCATGGTGCGCTTCGTGTGCTTGCGGCCGATCTCGGCCACTTCCGGATAACCGCCGGCGATGATGTCGATGCCCGCCTCGATTTGCGCGACGACGTCGGTCGTCTGCGCGTTGTCGAGGATGTGCAGCTTCGCCGCCTTGCACGCGGCGATCACGCGGTTCGCGGCCGCGGTGAGTTCGGCCGGCGCGACGAAGTCGGGCTTGCGGCCGTAATCGAACGCCGCGTCGAGGTGACCCGACGCGTAACACGTGTCGCGCGGCCCCCACTCCGCAAAACTCAAACCGGGCACGCGCACGATTTCCTCGGTGTTCGGCAAACCCCAACGATCTTCAATCTTCACGCCGAACATCAGCTCGCCCTTCGGGTTGAGCGGCCACGCATCGGCCAAACCGTAATATTCCTTCGGCGTGACGCCCCAGATTTTCGAAGCGAACTCGTGCGCGCCGAAACAGCGCAAGCCCGCTTCGAGGCCGGAGCCGACCGCTTGGCGATGAATTTCGAACCGCGCCCCGCGAATGAACGCGCGCACCGCCGCGGGATTGCGCGCGTGACAAATGTGCAACCCGTGAACGCCGCACGCGAGCGCCTGCTGGATCATCCAGTGATTCGCCGTGACGACTTCCTCGCTCAACCCGTAGAGCGGCAAGGTGACGATCACCGCCGGCGTGCGATGGCCGCTGCGCGTCGGTCCGCCGTCCACGAGGCCGCGCATGAACTCGCGCAACTGGGTGAAGTCCATCGCGGAGCCTTCCATATCATACATCAACACATCGGCCCACGTCTGCGCCGCCGCTTTGCCCTCCGCGTAACCGCCGCGGCCGTAGGAATAATAAACCGGCTGGCCGGACTCGAGCAGCTCGATCGCTTTGTTGACGTGTTTCGGTTTCGGGAGCGACGCGGGCGCAACCGGCTCGGCGGCAAATGCCGTGAGCGCGAGAAACGCCGTGAGCAAAAGCGTGGCGAGGCGTTGCATGTTGAATTAGGAACGAGGTTGGACGTCGGCGCCGAGTCCGGCGGGCGCGTCGGGTTTGAGTCGGAAACTGCGCAAGACGACGAAGTGCTTCGGCGATTTCGTGACGGCGTCGAGACGCCCCCACAGCACGATCTCGCGACCGCTGACGCGCGCGATCACGCGCCACTGCCCGCCTTTCGCCAGATTATCCGTAAGACGAATCGCGCGCCCCGCCCAATCGCCCGCGGGCAAATCCGCCGTCGTCGTGACCGTCGTTTGTCCCGCGGCGGCGTCGAAGCGGAGCTGCACGAGGTCGCCCTGCGCGCCGTCGTTCAAGAAAATGTCTTCCACCGGCAAGTGCGGCCCGCCGGGCACGTTCGCCGTCGCGGCATTTTGCGCGAAGCTCACGCGCGCTTCGACGGACTTCACCGGACCTTTGAGAATGTTGCCCGTGAAACGGCTCGGCCCGAGCGAGGCTTTGTCTTCGAAGAAATTCCAGTCCTGCCAGACGGTGTTGCGCTCGGCCTCGATCTCGGAGCGTTGGAGATAGAAACCGCCCTCGTTCTCGGCGATGACGTTGTGCGCGAAACGCGCGCGCGTTTCCATCGTCACGCGCATCGCCCCGGAATTGCCCACGGAGTTAGCGTTGCCGACGAAGAGATTGCGTTCGACGACGACGCGGAAGCGATCGGCTGCGGGATAAGGATCAAGCGGCGCATCGTAACGATGCTCTTGTCCACCGAGGAACAGCGCGCCCGCATCGTCACCGCCGCTGTTGGCCACGAAAACGTTGCCGACGATCCGCGGCGCCGACCAGAGCGCGACGAACACGCCGCCCGCGTCGTTGCGCGTGAGCGATTCGTTCGCGACGACGACGTTGTCCTCGAACACGCCGTTCGAATTACGGAAAAACGAGACGGCGCCGCCGTCGGAGCTGCGCATCGGATCGGCGAGGCCGGCGTGGTTGTTGGCAAAAACAGTGCGGCGGATTTCCGGCGCAGCACCGCGATCGGACGCGACGGCGCCGCCGCGTCCGCACTCCGTGGAGTTTTCGTAGAACAGGCAGTTCTCGATGCGCGGCGCGGCACCGTTGACGCACATGATCGCGCCGCCGTCGTTGGCGGTTTCGTGCAACAGCGGCGGATTCCACGGCGCGGGGATCAGCGTGCGGTTGTCGGTGAAAACACAATTCGTGACGACCGGCGACACGCCGTCGCAGAGCAACGCCGCGCCCTTGCCGCGCACGCGTCCGCCTTCGAAGACGAAGCCATCGACCGACGCGTGGTCGCTGCCGATCGCGATGCGGTGCGCACCCTCGCCGTCGAGAATCGTGCGATGCTGGCGCAGATCGCGCGCGCCACCGGGCGCGGCGAAGCCGCCGAAGAGCGCGACGTGCGGCTTCAGCGCAAACGTCGGCTCCGCGTAGCGACCGGCCGAAACGCAGATCGCCACCGGTGCCGACGCGGTCGGGCGGCCGGCGAGTTCGAGCCCGCGCGTAAGTGTGCGCAGCGGTCGCGCGACCGAGCCGTCGCCTTTAATGTCGTCGCCGTGCGTCTGATCGACTTGCAGGACCGCGGCGAAGCGCGCCGTATCCGCGGGAGCGGTCGCGGACGGACCGACGGAGGAGGCAAACAAGCCGTGCGCGACGGCGAAAAACGCGACCGATGCGACCCATCTGGGCATAATTCGACTGAGGTTGTAAAACGGGGTTTTGTTCATGAAATTACGCGGCGCTCAGTCCGCGTAGTCGATCACTGCGACCGATTGGCCTTCGACGAGGCTCGGTTCGACCAGGATCTTGGTGGGGATGGATTCGACCTTGTTGCGAATCCGCGAGAGCAGTTGCTGCACCGCGCGCCGGCCGATGGCCTCCGCGCGAATATCGATCGTCGTAAGCGACGGGCTCAGGCCCATCACGAGCGGCTTCTCGTGATTGAACGAGAGCACGCTGACATCGCGGCCGACTTGCAGCTTCAGCTGACGAAGAGCCGCGTAAAGTTGCACCGCGATGCTATCCGCGCCGACGATGATCGCCGTGGGACGCTCCGCTTCGGGCAGCGCATACCAGCGCTCGACGAGCGGCAGCACTTCCGCCGGCCGGCTCACGGCCGCGAGCGGCCAGCGAATCGCCTCGGGCTGCGTCGGTTTTTCAAAAAGTTGCAGCGACATCTTCATCCGCTGCACGTGCGCGGACAGCGCGCGCTTCAAACCTTCCGAGCGCGTCTGGCCCTGGCGCGGATGCAGGTAGGCGACGCGGCGATGACCGCGCGCAAAAAGATATTCCACGCCAATGCGCGCGCCGACATCCACGTCGGTGCTGCACACGTCGCCCTCGGCCGACTCCGGTTTGCCGAGCAGCCATACGTGCGGAATGCGATTGATCGCCTCGACCAGCGTCGGGCTCGCGCAGAGGCGCAGATCGCCAAACAAAGGGCTCTTCAGGATCAGGCCATCGACTTGGTTCTTCGCCAGGAAAACGGGAATGCGGTCCGCGTTCGGCACGTTCGCGAGCATCAGGTTCATGCCTTCGGCCGCCATCGCGAGCTCCACGCCGTGCAACGCTTCGGAGATCACGGGCAGGTGCGCCAAAGACTCGTCCATGCCCATCAGCAACACGCCGAAATTTCCGCGGCGACGATAACCGCCCAATCCGTCGCTCACCATCCCACCGCGCCGACGCTTCCGGAGCGGCTTGTAACCGATCCGCGCCACCGCGTCCAAGACGCGCTTCCGAATGTCCGCGCCCACCGAGTCGGGCGTGTTGAAAACGCGCGATACCGTTCCAACCGACACCGACGCCGCCGCGGCAACATCCAAGACCGTGGGTTTTGAGGCAGAAGCGGCAGAGGGGGAAGGCATTCTCATCTCCTAGGAGAAACTCTCACTTTCAGGCAAGTTAAAAGTGAAATAGATAATTCATTTCGCCAATTTCATTCCAGACGAGCAGAGATACTTTTCGGGAAATATTCCCATGCCGTTTATAAAACAAGTATCTCATAATTAAATCGAAATGCATCATTCCGAATCTGCGTTCGCACGGTCTTTTACAGCCTGTAGAAATCTCGCCAGAAGCGCGGTCACAAAATAACGGAGGATTATTTTTTTGAATTTCATCCTCGAATTTGAAATTCCGCCTGTTTTAGGAAATCCCCGTCAAAATGAAAAAACTCCTGCTTTGGCTGATGGCGGCTGCCGCGAGCGCCGCGTGCTACGCGGCGGAACCTTTCGTCAATTCGGTCGGCATGCGCATGAGGCCGATTGCCCCCGGATCGTTCCGCATGGGTGAAACCAATGCGACTCCCGCGGACGCGTTCGGCGTCGCGCGCTATCTCGAGCACGGCGATTGGGACGAGCATCCCGTCCATCGCGTCACGCTCACGCAGCCGTTCTACATGGCCGAGACGGAAGTGACGCTGGAGCAATTCCGGCAGTTCCGCGCATCCGCCGCCGGCAACGACACTTTCGCGCCCTATGTTTCCGGCATCAGCTGGGACGACGCGGTCGCCTTTTGTGCGTGGCTCTCGCAAAAAGAGGGTCGCACATATCGCCTCCCCACTGAAGCCGAGTGGGAATACGCCGCGCGCGCCGGGACGACGACGCTGTTCTCCTCCGGCGATCAACCGCCCACCGCGGAGCAACCGAATCCGTGGGGCCTGCGCAATATGCACAGCGGCGTCGCCGAGTGGTGTGCTGATTGGCACGGCGAGTATTCGCCCGACGACGCGACCGATCCCATCGGTCCGTCGAGCGGCTGGGCTCGCGTCGTGCGCGGTGGCGGCCTCGACAAATTGACGCCGTTCTACACACGCTCGGCCAACCGCGCTGGCGTGCCGCCGAACTTCCCTCCCCTGCCGCTCGAGGAAATCCGCGCGCGCATCGCGGGCGATGCCTCGTCCGGCCACGCTCCCGCCGGCACCGGCCAGGCGCGCCAAGGCGACTACAAGAGCGAGTTCCTCTACCAGAATTTCACGCGCTCGGTTTTGAACAACCAAGGCAACCACGCGATCGGCTTCCGCGTCGTCTGCGGCCCGGCGCCGACGTCGAAACCGACGGCCACGCACGTCGCGTTCGCCCAGGTCGGCGTGCACCAAGCCGGCCCGCAAGCTACGCTCGGACCCGACGCGAGTCGCCCGTGGTTCCGCAAACGCCACCTGCTCCCCACGCCACCGGAAAACATCGCGCCGAAAAACCTGCCGACGCTGCGCGCGCTCGGCTGGCCGCGCGCTTTCCTCGGCCACATGCACAGCCCCGGCCTCGAAGTTGCGCGCAACGGCGACGTCATTTTCGTTTCGTTCACGTCGATCTCCGAAACCGATCCCGACGTTGCGATGCTCACCACGCGGCTGCGCTTCGGCGCCGACGAGTGGGATCAACCGGATTTGTTTTTCGATTTTCCCGACGTCGATGACCACGCGCCGATGCTGTGGAACGACCACGGCAAACTCTGGTTTTTCTTCGGCTCGAACAAACTCGACAGCGGTTTCCCGTTCCAATGGGTCACGTCCGATGATCACGGCGCCACGTGGAGCGCGGTGCATTTCCCGATCTTCGTCACGCCGACCGGCGGCTACTCCGCGCAACCGATCACGAATGCCTTCCGCGACGCCAAAGGCAGCATCTACGTCGCGAGCGACGCCATTGGACCCGAATCCGTGCTCTGGCGCAGCGACGACAACGGCCAGACGTGGGCCGAGCCCGTCGGCCGCAGCGGCGGACGTCACACCGCGTTCGTGCCGTTGCGCGACGGCCGCATTCTCGGCATGGGCGGCAAGAGTTCGAACATCGAAGGCTTCATGCCGAAATCGATTTCGAAGGACGGCGGCAAAACCTACGAGGTGACGAAAACGCCGTTCCCCTACCTCGGCAGCAACCAGCGCCCGACCTGCATTCGCCTCGCGAGCGGCCGACTCTTCATGGCAGGCGACGCGCAAAGCGAAAAAGGCGTGCAGCCCGCCGGCTTCCCGTTCCGCGGCGCCTACGCGGCGCTCTCCGACGACGACGGCGAAACGTGGACGATCCGCCAACTCCCCGGCGTGCAAGGTCACGAAACGCCGGAGCGCTTCAAACAAATGGCCGGCGGCACGCTCGGCTACTCCGTCGCGCGGCAGGCGCCGAACGGCGTGATCCATCTCATCGCCACGATGACGGAGCCGTGCCTGCACTACGAACTCAACGAAGAGTGGATTCTCCACGGCGACGAACGCATCGCCACTGCAGACGACACCGCTCTGCGCGCCAACTCCGCGCGCGCCATCCGCGGCGTGCGCGAATACGTCGAGCACGACGCCGCCGGCCGCGTCACGCTGCGCTACTCGGGCGGACTCGGCGACGATGGACGCTTTCTCCTCCACGGCCCGAGCACGTGGTATCTCGCCGACGGCCGTCCGCAGCGCGAAGCGCATTACGCGCTCGGCCGCCTCACCGGCCTCGAGACATTCCGCAACGCCGAGGGCGTGCTGCAATGGACGCGCGATCACGCCGCCGACGGCACCGTCACTTGGACCAATTACTGGCCGAACGGAAAAATCCGCACGCGCTCCACGTGGCGCGACGACTACGCCGAAGGTCCGGCGGTGCTGAACGATTCCACCGGCCACGAAATCTACCGCGTCGAATTCAACCGCGGCCTCCCCGTTCAACAAGCCGGCTCGCCCGGCGAAAACTAAATCCACGCTCACCATGCCACTCCCGAAATCGCTTACACGTTCTCTCGCCTGGGCCGGGCCGCTCCTCGCCACCGCGTCGTTCGCTTCGCCGCTTGTCGCGCAAACTCCCGCCGGCCCGCCCGTGCCGACGCCCAAGCCGCCCAACATTCTCTTGATCGTCGCCGACGACATGGGCTGGAACCAGGTCGGCTATCACGGCTCGCAATGGTATGAGACGCCCAACATCGATCGCATCGCGCGCGAGGGCCTGCAATTCCGCCAAGCCTACAGCTCCGCGCCGATCTGCTCGCCCACGCGCGCCGCGCTCATGACGGGCAAAGTCCCCGCGCGCCTCCATCTCACCGACTACATTCCCGGCGGCATGTTCGAGGAGAAACCGCTCGTCACGCCGCTCATGCAGCAAGGCTTGCCCCTCGAAGAAACCACGCTCCCGGAAATGCTCCACACGCGCGGTTACACCTCGGGCCTCTTCGGCAAGTGGCACCTCGCGCCGACCTACGACTACCAAGCGTGGCGACCGATGGACCCCGAGAGCCAGGGCTTCGACGAGGTTTACCACACGCGCAAACCCGACGACGACACGATCAAAAACAAGGACGCGCACAACGCCGTCTCCATCACCGATCGCGCCCTCGACTTCATCGAACGCCACAAGACCGGCCCGTTCTTCTGCTACGTCGCCCACAACGTCGTGCATCGCCCGCTCACCGAAGAGCCGGAAGCCATCGCGAAATACCGCGCGAAGCACGGTTCCGATCAGCCGGAAAACAGCGCCGTCATGGGCGCCATGATCGAACGCATGGACACCGGCATCGGCCGCCTCCTCGCGAAATTGAAGGAACTGAAACTCGAAAACGACACCGTCGTCATCTTCATGTCCGACAACGGCAACGTCCTCGCGGATCAGAGCCAGAAACCGTTCCGCGGCGGCAAATCGACGATTTGGGAAGGCGGCCTGCGCGTGCCAATGGCGATCAAGTGGCCCGGCGTCGTGAAACCCGGCGGCGTCAGTCAGGAGCCCGTCATCACCCACGATCTCTTCAACACGATCATGGAAATTTCCGGCACGCCGTATCAGCCCGCGCTGCACGACGGCGTCAGCCTGATGCCGCTCGTCACGGGCAGCGCCACCACGCTCGGCCGCGACGCGCTCTACTGGCACTACCCGCATTATCACCACCTCGGCGATTTTCGTCCCGGCAGCGTCATCCGCATGGGAAAATACAAACTGATCGAGTGGTATGAAGGCGTGCTGCTCGGCAAAGGCCCGGCCGTCGAACTCTTCGATCTCGACGCCGACATCGGCGAAACCACCAACCTCGCTCCGCAAATGCCCGAACTCGCCGCGAAAATGCGCGCGAAGCTCGACGCGTGGAAAACCTCCGTCGGCGCGCAGGAAATGACCGTGCGGCAGAAGTAATCTCGTTTTCCCCTCCGCGCAGGGCGCCGCTCGCGAGAGCGGCGCCTTTTTTTATAGCGGCGTCAGCTCGAGCACGTTTCGCGCCGGCCCCGGCAACAACGGCGTCGGCAATCCGCGCACCCAAGCGTCGTGGCCGGCGCGATAATACGGCGAGAGCGGATGTCCGCTTTGACCGCCCGGCATCTCAAATACGCCGCTTTCCTCGTGCCCCGGCGAAACGATCAGCCGCTCGGACGCACCGTGCTTCGCCGTCTGATTGCGCGGCGCATCCGCATCGCCATCGAGTTCCTCGCGCGGCATGTCGAGCCGCCGCGCCAGAAACGCCGGCAGAAAACGGCTCAACGGATGGCGCATCTCCAAGCGATTCACCGCGCCCCACCGGAATTTCTCCAATCCCGCGCGCTGCGCATCGGCGAGCACTTGATCCGCGGCCGCGCTCGCGTCCTCGTCGCGCAACGCCGCGAGCACGAGATCCTCGCGGTGAAACTTGCCGACGTTCACCCGCGGATAATTTTTCTTCGCCGCGCCGTAGAGCGCGCTATCGACCCGCGCCATCGCCGCTTCGCGAAATCCGCGCACGAGACGATAGCTCACGGATTCCGGGCCCGCCCGTCCGTCGCACTCCAGGACTTCGCGCCGCACGCGCTGCGACCACTCGTCCGCTCGCGTCGCCAACACGCGCGCAAAACGATCGCGCCACGGCAGCAAGTGCGCGAGCCGGTCGTCGAGTTGCACGCCGAGCAAATCGCCCTCGGCGATCGGCGCCCCGCGCGCCACGAGCCGCCGCAGATCGTCGCGGATCGTGCCCGCGCGAAACCCATGATCGTAACCGTTGTCGCCGAGTTTGCGCAGCGCCTCTCCGCCGACATGCCGCTGATTCGCCGACCACAATAGTCCCTCCGCCGGATCGAACACGACCGGCACCTCGTCGGCCCGCAACCAGCCGCGCCAGCCCGCGCCCCTCGCCCAATCTCCCGTCGCGAGCCCGTCGAAGCCGGCCGTGCGCTGCGGAATGGGCCCCGTCACCGTCCACGCGATGTGACCGTCCGCATCGGCCACGATCAGATTCTGATTCGGCATGCCGGCGCGATGCGCCAGCGCCAGCGCCTCGCTGACCGAATTCACCTGGCTCAGGCCGCGGATCGTGAGGTCGAGTGCATCCAGCGCGTGCGCGTTCCATTTCACCGCCCAACGGCGTCCATCGGCGGCTTGATCGATCACCGGTCCCCAACACGTCCACGGCACGCGCAGTGCCACCGGCTCGCTGCCGCGACACGCGATCGTCTCCGTGAAAAACTCGAATCCCTGCCAGCCCTCGGGCGTGCGATAATGTTCGTGCGTCGCGTCGAGTTCGAGCGGCACGACGTCCACCGTATCGATGTAGGAATTCGTGAAACCCCACGCCACGCGCCCATTCGAGCCGACCGTCACATCGGGCAAGCCCGGCAACGTCACGCCCACGATCCGCCGCACCGATTTTCCCTCGGAGATTTCGATCAGCGCGCGATACCAAACGTTCGGCACCGCCATCGAGAGGTGCATGTCGCTCGCGAGCAACGCCGCGCGATGCGCCGTATGCACGCCCGCAATCGCGAACGCGTTGCTGCCCGTCACCGGTTCGGGCGCTTCGAACGCGACGACTTCGCGCGGCGCCTTCGCGCCGATCGATCCCGGAGGCGTGAAAAACGAACCGTCGATCGCCGCATCGTGCGCATCGCCTGGCGGCGCGAGTCGCGACGCTTCCGCGCCCGTCGCCGCGCGCACGGCGTTCACGCTCCGCTCGAAGCGCCCTTCCTCGTCCTGCAAGTCGAGCCACATCGTATAGACCACGAGCAGCGAATCCGCTTCGCACCACGGACGCGGCGACGTGCGCAGGACAAAATATTCCCACGGGCGCGCGCGCAGCGCGGCAAGTCCGGCATTCACGCCCGCGGTGTAAGCGCGCAATTGCGCGCGTTGCTCCTCCGGCAAATGCGCCCAAACCTCCTCGGCGCGCCACCGGAAACGATGCACGCGCACCGCGCGATCCGCGTTGAGCGCCGCCGCGCCGAAAAGCTCCGCGAGTTCGCCGGACGATTTGCGGCGCAGCAGATCCATTTGAAAAAATCGCTCCTGCGCGTGCAGAAATCCGAGCGCACGCGCCGCATCGAGCGCCGTTTGGGCGCGCACGGTCGGCACGCCTTGCGCATCGCGCTCCACGCGCACCGCCGCGCCCAGGCCCGCGAGCGAGCGGCGGCCGTCGCGTTGCGGCAGACTGGCCGCGAGCAAGCCGTAGCCGACGAGCACCACAAACGCCGCGCTCACGAACAACGCGGTCACGACACGGACAAGCCAGCGCGAGCGCGAACGCACCGCGTGAGGAGAAAGAGCTGGGGGCATTGTCCGCGACGAAGCGCGCAAACCTCCCGCCGACGAGCTTGAAATGAGCGGCTATTTCATGCGCGGGAAATTTTCTGCGACGCGCGCATTGACTCGCCGTTTTTCTCGGCGCGAAATCCACGCGTGCCGACCGCCCGCGCTCCCTTTCACCTGATGACGAAGCCGATGGGGTCAAAGTGCAATCTCGACTGCACGTATTGCTTCTACCTCGAGAAAGAGCACCTCTATCCCGGCGCCGGCAACTTCCGCATGAAGCCGGAAGTGCTCGAGGCCTACGTGCGCGACTACATCGCGGCGCAACCCGGCCCCGTCGTCAGCTTCGCGTGGCAAGGCGGCGAGCCGACGCTCGCCGGTGTCGATTTTTTCCGTCGCGCCGTCGCGCTCCAACGCCAATATGGCCAGGGCCGCACGATCGAGAACGCGCTGCAAACCAACGGCACGCTGCTCGACGACGAGTGGGGCGAATATCTCGCGCGCGAGAAATTTCTCGTCGGGCTGAGCATCGACGGCCCCGCGCCGCTGCACGACGCCTATCGCGTGGACCGCGCGGGCGGCGCGACGTTCGAACGCGTCTTCGCCGGGCTCAATCTGCTCAAGAAACACGGCGTGGAATTCAACACGCTCACGACCGTGCACCGCCGCAACGTGGCGCAGCCGCTCGAAGTCTATCGTTTCCTGCGCTCGGTCGGCTCGGGCTACATGCAGTTTATCCCGATTGTCGAACGCAACGCGCGCGACGGCGCCGCCGATGGCCTCTGGCTCTCGCCGCCGCCCGACCACGAAGACGCCGCGTTCGACACACAGGTGACCGAATGGAGCGTGCGCCCGGCGGAATACGGCGAATTTCTCAGCCGCGTGTTCGACGAGTGGGTGCAACGCGACGTCGGCACGGTGTTCGTGCAACAGTTCGACGCCGCGCTGGCGAACTGGGTCGGGCAGCCGGCGGGCGTTTGCATCTTTTCCGAAAAATGCGGCAGCGCGCTCGCGATCGAGCACAACGGCGACGTCTATAGCTGCGACCACTACGTCTATCCGCGCTACAAGCTCGGCAATCTGCTCAACACGTCGCTCGCGGGCATGGTGGACTCGCCGCAGCAGACGCAATTCGGCGAAGCGAAGGCGAGCACGTTGCCGCGCTATTGCCGCGAGTGCCCGGTGCGTTTCGCGTGTCACGGTGAATGTCCGAAACACCGCTTCCTGCGCACGCCGCACGGCGAGCCGGGCCTGAACTATCTCTGCCGCAGCTACCGGAAATTTTTCGCCCACATCGATTCGCCGATGCGGACGATGGGCGCGCTGCTCGCCGCGAATCGCGCGCCCGCGGAGATCATGCAGATCCCGCGGACACATTGGTTGCCCGCGACGGTCAAACTCTGAGCGCGCGCGTTCAGGGCACGAATTGCAGCGCGTAGAGCGACGCGCCTTTCAATTCGAGCACGAGCTTCACGTTGCGTCCGGCGAGCGAGGAAACGTCTTCGCCGTTCGCGCGCCAGCGCACGCGTTGCTTCGTGCCGCGGCCGCGCACCGGCGCGCAATCCGCCAGCGCGTAGCCGGGGATCGGTTTTCCGTCGGCATCGATCAATGCCACGCGCGCTTCGCCCGCCGCGCCCACGTCGAGATTCAGTTCCAGCGCCGCGCCGGAAAACGTGAGCGGCCGCGTCGTAATTTGCGCGGTGCGGCCCGCTGCGGCCTCGAGCGCGACGAAGCCGTCGAGGCGCTGCACGACACGGTAAATGTGATTGCCCTCGCGATTGCGCCAGCGCGTCGAGTGATAATCCTCCTCGCCGAAGAAATACTGCCAGATCTCGTCGCCGCGCCGAATCAGGCCTTCGGCCATGTAGCCTTGGTGAAGCGTTTTTCCATTCACCGTGATCTCCGGCACGTAAGCCGGGCGCGGGTAGCGGCGCCAATGCACGCCGTCGCGACTGACGGCGACGTGCGTCTCGAATTCGCCGGAGCCGTAGAAAAACAATCGCGGCAACAGCAGCAGTTTTTCGCTGATCGAGCCTTCGCCGTATTGGTGATACATCGCGGGAAACGCGACGTAGGTGTCGGGCGCCCACGGATACTTCGTCGCCTTCGGCACATAGATGCCGTCGCCCTGCCGGTCGATTTTCGGGTCCACCGTGAACACCACCGGATACTCCATGCCGAAATCGCCCGGCGTGAGCGGACCGTTGTCGAGCCACCACGGTTGCGGCGTGCGCAGCGGACGCTTTTTCGCGAGTTCCCAGACTTCGGCCTGCGTTTGCGGCTTGAAGGGCCACGGCTGATAAGGATTCGGCGTCTCGGCCAACACGAACTCGCGCAACGTGTCGCCGCCGGGCGTCGCGCCGAAACCGGTGCGATGATACGCGACGTAGAGACCGCGCTGGTCGTCGTAGAAAAAGCTCGATTGCGAACCGGAGCGGAACGGCGTCGTCGCGGTGCGCACGCGGCGCCATTTCCAGCCGTCGGGCGACGTGTAGAGATACACGCCGCGCCCTTCGAGGCCGCTGACCAATTTCCAGCGCTCTTCGGCCGGGCCGTTGGGATCGATGATCGGCCGGCCGAGCGGCGCGGCTTCGCCGATCACGTAATTGCGGCCACCTTTGTGATGGAGGCCGGTGTCCGGCGCGGTGAAGTTGAGCCCGTCGCGCGAAACGTTCACGAGCAACCAGTCGTCCGCGCCGCCGTTGTAGAGGCGGATGACGCCGTCGTCGTCTTCGATCGCGGTGAGGTGTTTGCGAAATTGCGGCACGCCATCGATGTTCACCTGCTCGATCTTCTGCGGCGGCTTCGGCACCAACGCCGCGCCTGAAATGGATTCGAGCAACGCATCGTCCACGAACACGTGCTTGCGCGCGCCGAGTTCGACCACGCCACTGCGCGGCGCGTCCGCGGCGAAGAGCAACGGCAGACCTCGGCGCGGCAGCGTCGCCGGCTCCGGCGGCGCGAAACTCGCCGGGGCCGCAA
The DNA here is from genome assembly GCA_041906465.1 of Candidatus Didemnitutus sp. Lineage (GTDB taxonomy): Bacteria > Verrucomicrobiota > Verrucomicrobiia > Opitutales > Opitutaceae > Didemnitutus. Next base: position 141,807 of record JAYRJE010000012.1, read on the forward strand.
AAGCACTCGCATACACGACGCCGCGCGAGAACCGCAGTTCGTCGAGCGCGCCGGGCATCGGGTGTTGCCAAAGTCCGTCGCGCCCGACGGCGAGGTAAGCCTCGTCGCCTTCCGGCAATCGGCGGAAATGCACCGCGCTGGCGCGCGCGTTCGGTTGGCCATCCACGAAGTGCTGGAGCTCACCTGCCGCCGCCGAATACGTGAACGCGAAATGATGCCACTCGCCGTCCGCGAGCGCTTCGCGCCGCGTGGCGAGGCGCGCGGTCACGCCGCCCGGTTGATTTTGCCAGACGAACTCGCCCGCCGCGGGATCGAGCGAAAGCGCGGTGACCGTTCTGTTTTCGCCGCGCGGCCCGGTGCCGATTTCGAAGATCACGCCGGCGGCCGCGCGCGCGTCGCGCACCCGAAACCAAAATTCCACCGTCCAATCGGCGTCGCCAAGATTCAGCTCGGTGCGCGTCGGGTTCACGAAGCTCACTTCCTTGCGCAAGTGTCGTTCGCCGCTCGTCATCAGCGCCGTGAATTGCGCGTTTGTCCATGTGAGCGGCGCCTGCGTGCGACCCGCGGGCATGGGCAACGGCGTGAGTGAGGCGGTTTTTTCGCCTTTGGTCGGGAGATCGATTTTCGGATACGCCTCGCTCGTCAGCGCACGACCGAAGCGTCCCGGCACGACTTGTCCGCCGAGCCCGAGCACGAGCGGCGCGTCGAGCCCGGCGCTCGAGTCGAGCACCTGACTCGGGTAAAGCCCGGCCGGTTCATCGAAGCACCACAGCGCGACCGTTTCCGCGGCGCGCGTGGAAGCGCTGGCGCAGAGAACCGCGAGCAATGCGCTGGCGAAGCCGCGCCGAAATCGCGCGGCGAAAAGCAGGGGTAACGTAGAGCACATAAAAAGATCGCGAGAGGTTCGCGGGCGCGGAGGCTCAGGCTTCGAGCGTGTAGAGACGCACTTCGTTGAGCCCATGCGCCGCGACGTAGAGCAGCGCGCGCCGTGAATCCACGGCGACCACGTTGATCTGCGACGGACCGATGCCTTCGTCGATGATCTGATAATTCCGATCGAAGCCGCCGCGGCCGTCCGGACGATACAGCCGCAACTCGCGCCGATCGCGCCGGCTGCCCGCGAGCAAGGCCGGGCCGCCGAGCAAATTGCCCGCCCACACAATGTGGCCGAACGAAAGGTCGTCGTGGATCAGCGTCCGCTGCCAACCCGCGGCGTGTTTCTTGTGCACCGCCAGCTCGTGACCATGAAACGGGCTGATGGAAAAAATCTCCGGTTCACCATCGGCATCCCAATCGAAGGCGACGGCATCGCTGTTCTCCGCGTTGCTGATGGTTTCGAGCGGCCATTCGCCCGCGGGATCGGCGGGCAGCGGCATGAAAAACAAACCCTCCATCGCCGAAAGCAGATAGCCCGGACGCCGCTCACGGCCCAACTCGGCGTAGTCCATGCCGTGATTCTTATTCAGCCCGCGCACGATTTGCCGCGTGGGCCAAGGTTGCGTGGGATCGGCCGGCGCCTCCGCCAAATGAATGCCGCCCGGTTGCGCCCAGTCATCCTTGTCCGCCTTCGCCGCGCACAACGTCGAGATCAGGAGAAATTGTCGGCCTTGATGCGCGCCCAAGGTCACCCGATGCGTGAACGGCATCGGGGTGATCAACGTGGAAGCCGGACACTCGGGTCCGTCGAGCGGATAGAGACGGACCGACGCTTCGGCGCCGTTGAAGCCCGGCTTGAACATATTCGCTGCCACGACGAACCGCCGACCGCCGTGGAAAAACGGACAGATGCTGATGTAACCGCCTGGACTCTGCGCGATGACCTTCGGCTCAAAATTCGGCGCGTCGAAAAACAGCAGGCGATCCTCTCCTTCGCTTCCCGCCAGAAACGCCGGCGGCTGACCGGCGACCGCCGGCAACACGGAAATACTGTAGCCCCGCTCGAGCTGGGCGAGAGTGCGATGGGTGATCTTCATGGGCGCAACGAAACAGCGGTCCGGCTGGCTTGAATTTAGACTTGAAAGAAGAAACTCCGTTCCTTACTTCACCTTTTAATTTCATTCGAATATCCGCAAGCCAATTTATATCGCAAAACGCTCTCCGTCGTTAGTTTCAGAAATAGCACGCCACAGAAATAGACAGAGTCGATTCGCTCTATTTCATGATTTAATCTATGTCTAATTTCACTTCGTTCCCCTCTCTCGCGCAAGTCTGCCAGCCCGGCGCCGTCATCTCGAACGCGTGGCCGCAATCGCGCGCCACCGAAGGCGCGACCCTCGGCGCAATCGAGCAAGTTCTCGCGCAATTCCCGTTCTTCGAAGCGTTCCAAACGGTGGACATCCCGTTCGCCGCGGAGCGCCGCGCCGTGCGCCGCCTGCTCGGCGATCGCGGCATTCCCCACACCTACACGCTCACGCGCGTGCTCGGTGACCGCAAAGCGAACCTCTCCTCGCTCGACGCCGCGAATCGACAGCTCGCCGTCGAAACCGTCATCGCGCAATTCGCCGACGCCGACGAAGCCGGCGCCACCACCGTCGCCGTCATCAGCGGCAATCGCCCCGCCGATCCCGCTCGCCGCGGCGAAGCGCTCCGCGCGCTCGAAGATTCGCTCGAACAACTCGCCACCGCGATCGCCCGGCATCCGCGGCTCGAGTTGCTCATCGAGCCGCTCGACTACGAAGCGCACAAGCGAAACACCTTGGGGACGACCGCCGAAGCGGTCGCGATTTGCCAGCGCCTCGCAGCGAAGCAGCTCCGCCTCGCGCTCTGTCTCGACACCGCGCACCTCATCTTGAACGACGAAGACACCGTCGCCGCCGTGGCCGCCGCGCGGGAATTCATCACAGAGTTCCATTTCTGCAATCCGGTCACGGATCGCGCTTCGCCGACCTTCGGCGATCAGCACATTCCGTTCGGCGCGCCGGGCGTCGTGGGTTTCGACGAGATCGCGGCCTTCATGTCCGGAATGCGGCAGATCGGCTATCTCGCGCCCGCGGTCCGTCCGCGCGTCTATTGCGAAGTCCTGCAATCCGGAGCGACGACGCCGCTTGAGGTGATCGCGCATTGCCAGGAAGCGCTGCTCACCGCGTGGGACCGCGCGAACGCGCCGACACTCTGATTCGGAACGCCGAGTGTGCCGTCGTGACTCGCATCGGCGCGCTCGTTGCCGATGTAGCGCAGCGGTTCCGCGCGCTCCGGCGAGAAAACGGCGCTCGCTCAAACTGCCGTCGCCGGAGCAGCCGCAGGCGGCTGGGCGGTTTGCAGACCGACGAGACGCCACTGCGCGTCCTCGCAACGCCACACGGCAAAAAACAGCAGCTGCTGTTCGGCCCATTTGCCGCTGCCCAATTTATGTTGATCGATGCGCCCCGAAAGGAGGACGACGCCATTATGCAGATCCACCGCGCGCAGATCCGTGGTCTCGAAGCGCCGGTAAGCGCTCCGGCCCTCCGCGAGCGCGGCGAGAGTGTCGGCCTTGCGCTCCTGCTTGCCGTTGCTGTGCACGTAGTGGAGATCGTCGGACAAGACCGCCGCCAACGCCTGCGGATCGTTCCGGCGCAGCGCCGCACCGCGCGCCGCCTCCGCCGCCAACGCCCCCGCGACCGCGGCCGACAAGGGACTGGAATTCGAAATCACGGCCTGAGATGAAGCGACAGTTGTCATGCGCGTGAAGGCTCGCTGTCCCGGGCGCGCGAAATCGATTCTGAAATACATGAAAATATATTTTCATCTTCAATTTCATGAACTATACGTCGCAACTTGTTTTTCTCCAAAAAGAAATTTGACTTCCGATTTTTGATATAGTGTCTGAAATAACTCCCAAAACCCCTCTTCTTCATGAATGCTCTACGTTGGTTGGATCTCGTTGTCATCGCCGTTTACATGCTGGCGATGCTGCTCATCGGTCGCTCGTTTGCGCGAAAACAAACCTCCACCGAGGCCTACTTCGTCGCGGGCCGGTCGATTCCGCACTGGGCGATGGGTGTGTCCATCTACGCGACGCTGATCACCAGCATCACCTTCATCGCCTATCCGGGTTCCGCGTATGCCGGCAACTGGTCGGAACTGGTGCCCGGTTTCATGGTGGTGGGAGTGCTGATTCTGGTCGGCACGGTGATCATCCCGTTTTTCCGCCATGCGATCGGCATGAGCGTGTATGAGTATTTCGAAAAACGTTTCGGCTACGGCGCGCGTGCCTACAGCGCGTTCGCGTTCGCGATGGGGCACTTCTCCAAGATGGGTTTCGTGTTCTACACGCTGTCCCTGACCGTGAGCAGCATGACCGGATGGAACATCTACCTCGTCATGATCGTCACGGGCGCCGTCACGATCTACTATACCGTCATTGGCGGCATGGAGGCGGTGATCTGGACCGACGTGATTCAAGGGTTCATCAAGGTATTTGGCATCATCGTCGTCTTGGGCTGGCTGATCGTGAAGATGCCCGGCGGCATTGGCGCCGCGTTCGAATTGGCCAGCGAGCACAACAAATTTAGTCTCGGGAACCTGAACTTCAATCTGACGGAGAAGACCAGCATCCTCGTGATGTCGCTCTACGGATTTTTCTTTTATCTCCAGAAATACACGGCCGACCAAACCCTCGTGCAGCGCTACCTGATCGCCAACAGTGATCGCAATGCGCTCAAAGGCGTCGCCCTCGGTGCGCTGCTGTGCGTGCCCGCGTGGATGTTCTTCATGCTCATCGGCACCCTCGTTTGGGCCTATTATCGCCTGTCGGGCGAAGTGCTCCCGGCGTTCGTGGATAAGCCAGACAAGATTTTCCCGTATTTCCTCACGACTCACATCCCGCCGGGTCTCGCGGGCTTGTTCATGGCGGCGCTTTTCTCGGCCGCCATGTCGATGCTTTCTTCCGACCTGAACTGCCTTTCGGTCGTCGGTGTCGAAGACTACTACCGCAAAGCCCGGCCGCAGAGTTCTGACAAGCATCTGCTCTGGGTCGGCAAGCTCATCGTCGGTATTTGCGGCGCGCTCGCGGTGCTCGTGGCCGTCATCATCGCATGGAAATCGGAACGCGTGCTCTCCTTCTGGTTCACGACGTCCTCGATCGTCGGCGGCGGCCTCGCCGGCCTCTTCCTGCTCGCTTTCCTGAGTCCGCGGGCAAACCGCCAGGGCGCCGCCATCGGCATTGTTGCCTGTCTCATCTTCACCACGCTGGCCACATTGACCGCCGGCAAGGATCGCGTGCTCGATCTCGGCGCGTTCAATTTCCCTTGGGCCACGGTCATGATCGGCGTTCTCGCTCATCTCGTGCTGCTGGTCTTCGGGTATCTCGGCAGCCTGTTCTTTGGTCGGGGCGCCGTGCAAAATCGCGCCATGACTATTTGGGGCTGGCTCGATCGCGTTCGCGCGGAGAAGAGCCAATAAACCGCGCCTGACCGCAGCGCACGTTCACAGCGCTGCGGTCGTTTCGTTCCCGGCGCAAAATCGGTTCGCCCGGCTGGCTGGGTTCACCTTTCTTTGGCGCCAACGACATGAAGCCGTCCAGCGCCTCCGCGGAGCCTCTCCCTCTGTTTCTGGCGGACGATCACAAGATCATCCGCGACGGTCTCAAGGCGCTGATCGAAAAAGCCGGCGGCTTCCGCCTCGTCGGCGAAGCCGCGGATGGCCGCGCCCTGGTCGAAAAAGTCCTCACGCTGCAACCCGCACTGGTCGTCACCGACTTGGCGATGAGCGAGTTGAACGGCATCGAAGCCACCCGGCAGCTCCGCGCGGCCGGCTTTGGCGGCATCATCATCATGCTTTCGATGCACGACGAGCGGCGCTATGTCTCGGAAGCTCTCGCCGCCGGAGTCAACGGCTACGTGCACAAGGATCATGCCTTCGAGCAAATCCTCGCCGCGATCACGGCGGCGCGCACGGGCGAAATCTGGCTCAGCCCCCAATTGCAACGCCTCGCCGGCGACGGCCGCCTCAGCCCGCTGAGCGAACTCCTCTCGACGCGCGAGCGCGAGGTCATGCAACTCTTCGCCGAAGGCCACGGCACCAAGGAAATCGCCGCGCTCCTGCATCTCAGCCCGAAGACCGTCGAAGCGCATCGGCTCAATCTGTTCGCCAAACTCGGCGTGAACAACGTCATCGAGCTGACGCACATCGCGATCAAAGAAGGCATCGTTCACCTCTGATACCAATCGCCGCTCGCGCATACACCTTGTCGTCGCGAGGTGGGCGCCGCGCGCCGTGGCGATCCTGTCCCACGGCAAGGCTCGGGATCGCGAGCGAGCTTGTCGAACGGCTGGATTGCTTCGTCGCTTCGCTCCGCGCCATGACAGAAACGCGCGAGGCGATTGCCCGCGATTGGCGCGAATTCCCGCGATTGACCCTAGAGCTTCACGATCATCCGTGGCACCAATCGCATTCTCAACACCATCGGCTCCCAACTCGACGCCGGCGCCGAGCAAACCGCCGCCGGTCAGGTTTCCGCCGCCAGCCAGACGCTCGCCCAAGGCTCCAGCGAGCAAGCCGCCTCGCTCGAGGAAACCAGCGCCTCGCTCGCCGAAATCTCCAGCATGACGACGAAGAACGCCGAGTCGGCCAGATGAGCCGCCGATTTCACCCGGATTCACAAACACGCGGTTGTGATTCACTTCTATACAGACACGCGGACGGTCGCACTGCATAGAACTAAACGCAAGTGAAGTTTCGTGTCACGCATGGTGTCAGGCAAAGGCACTTTCACTTGGCGAAAACCAGCAGCATGTCGGCGGCGGTAGATTTGAGGAAATCCCAGCGCGCATTCATGAAACGGGGATTCTCGCGCGCGCAACCCATCAAGACGAAATGTTCGCCGCTGATCCCAGGCACTGCCATACAATGGTTGGTTGGCGTCTGCGTTTGAACGAAGCCGCAGAGGTATCGATTCCCAGCGAAGAAGGAACAAAGCTCCTTGGGGTCGTCGCTCTGAATAAATTTCCCAACGGGGAATTCGTTCATTTCCAAAACGCGCAACAACTCGCACCGGGAGAGCAGCCCAGGCTGTTTCTCCCAAGCCGGGTAATAAGGTTTGAACTTCTCGATTATGGCTTGCTGCGCCGTTGGCCTACCATGCTGGCCGAGCCACCACGCGATCGCGGTGATACCGCAACACCACTCATTGTAGCAGGCTGCTGAAAAACGCCCTGTTTTGATATAGCTTTCTCCTTTTGGGTGATTTTCGGCGGCGGAGCGTGCTCTGCGGTGGCTCAATTCGCGCCGTTTTCGGCGCGGCCCGCGGCGCTTGGCGGCTGATTCGCGGTGTGCGGGCACACTGCGGCCGCGGCGGGCGTCACGCCCGCGCCATTTTCGGTGGCGCGGTGAGCATGAGTTTGGCCATGCGCACGAGGTTCCAGGCGGCGACGACGTATTGGCCTTGGGCGTGGGTGCGTGCGACGCCGCGGTAGCGGCTTTTGCGGAAGCCGCCGGTGGTCTTGGCCCAGCCGAAGATCTCTTCGATGCGTTTGCGCAGTCGCTGGCTGACGGCGTGCGCGGCGGTGAGCAGCACGTGGAGCGTCTGCTGGCGCTCCTTGCGGGCGCAGTGCGGCACGATGCCGCGCTCGCGCAATCCCTCGACGAACTCGCGGGTGTGGTAGCCTTTGTCGGCGCCGACGGTCTTCGGCTTGAAGCCGCGGTTGTGCAGCTCGGTCATCTGCTCGACGGCGACGGCGGATTCGGGCGCGCCGACGGCGGGTTTCACCTCGAAGAGCACGCACAAGCCGTGGCGGTTTTCCATCGTGGCGTGGCCGCCGAAGCACAGGCGCGCTTCCTTGCCGTCGCCCTTGCGCACGAGCTTCGCCTCGGGATCGGTCGTGGAGGCGTGGGTGTCGTTGGTGCGCCGCTGGCCCTTGAAGTCGGTCCAGCCGTTGCCGGAGCCGGGGCCTTGGTCGGTGCCCTTCGGCTGGAAGCTCTTCAGCGAGGCCCAAGCTTCGATCAGCGTGCCGTCGACCGAGAAGTGATCGTCCGAGACCCAGCCGTGGCGGCGCGCCAGTTGCACCACCTCCGAGAAGAACAGGTCCGCCACTTCGTGCCCGAGCAGCCGCTGCTGGTTCTTGCTGAAGGTGGAGGCGTCGAACACCGCCTCATCCAACGGCTGGTCCACGAACCAGCGGAACATCAGGTCGGTCTGCATCCGCGCGCACAGCTGCCGGTCCGAGCGCACGGTGTAGAGCGCTTGCAGCACCTTCGCCTTCAACAGCGTCTCCGGCGGGATCGAGGGCGCCCCCTTCGCCGCGTAGACCTCGTCGAAGTGCCCGCTCATCTCTCGCAACACCGCGTCGCACATCCGCTTGATCGCACGGATCGGATGATCCGCTGCGATCATCGTCTCCACGTTGATCAGACTTACGAAACTGGGTTGAGAGGGAACGTCGCCACGCATCTTGCCTGCTTCGACGCACTTCTCACGCCAGTCGTTCAACCAACGAGGGAGTTTTTCAGCAGCCTGCTAACGTGGCCCAATCTCGAGCTGAAGCCGTCGCAAGCGCCCGAACGAATGCTGACGCTGGCGCCGCACGCCGCGACGCGGGACGCGATCATGCGAGCGTTGCAGGAAGTGGAGAAGCGCGAGCCAAAGCTTGAGAACCAGAGGACGCCTAAAATCGCGATCAAGCCGAACACACCGCTTCGCAGTATCTTCAAGCAGATGGCCAATATTCCGATGACGGTATTCAGCCTCACGGACGGGGACGATCCAGACTCTACGATCTTTTTTATCCGGACTGCGTTTACGCTTTCGGAGCTTCACAAAGAGCTGCCGAAAGTGCTCGTCACCGACGGGGCACCACCCGACCAAAACTAGCGGAATGTATTAAGCGCGCTGTGCTCACGACCTAAAACATCGAGCGGTCGCGCAAGCGCTGCCTTTTGAGCGGGCTCCGCTCCGCGACGCACCACGTGAGGCTCCGACGCTCCCGCGCGCTGGAATCGCGCCTCGTCTCGGTCGCGCCGCCGTTGCGTTTGAGCGCGTCCTCCCGACACTGCTGCCGTGGACTTGCCTCATTGCGTGATTCCAATTCACCGCGAGAGCGACAAACCGGGATTTCTTCAATCCTGGGGCTCTGCCGTGCTCATGCGTGTCGTGGAGTATCACTTTCTCGCCTCGGCGGCGCACGTGTTGGCTGACGACAAGCTTTGGTTACCCGGCAAGCCCCAATTCCTGCCACTCGACGGAGCCGGCCGAGTCATGATGACCGCGCCGGACCTCGCGGCGGCCCAACACGATCAGACGGATGTCGCCTTCGTGATCCTGAATCAAACCTATGTCGAAGCCTTCCGCGCCTTGGGCAGCGAGTTTCTGTCCGTTGCCCAGACCGCGACGATGCAGGTCAGCCTTCCGCCTCCCGACGAATTTGTCTTCTCCGGCTACCCGTGGCGGAAATCCAAGAATTATCGTCAGGGCGAAATCGAAAGCACGCGCATGGACGCACATGAGCAGGCGCTTTCCGAACATGAGATTACTGCTCTCGGTCGCGACCCGCGCGTGACCCTCGCTATGCACTACGACCGGGAAAAGATGCAGCACGAGGGCATGCCGATCACCGCGCCTCTCCCGCACGGCATGAGCGGTGGCGCAATTTGGCAGCGCTCGGAGGCCGGCACGATGATCCTTGCCGGTATCGCAACCACCTTCGACGAGTCGCGTCGCCTCATGCTCGGCACGCGCATCGGTCCGCTGCTCTTTCGAGTCCGCGACACGCTTCGCGCCCAGCTCGGCTTGCCGCCGATGTGAACCAAGGGCGCGGCATTCAGCCGTGGTGCCCCGCAAATCTGGTCCTCGCTCAAGCGCCGCGGGGACTGCCGCTCGCTCTCGTTGCACCGCTCGCGCTCTCGTAGCTAGCGGGTGCTTGCCCGAAGGGCTGCCTCCAGTATAGCGCTGGCGCCGGCTGGCGGCCCTGCGGCGCTGCGCGCCTCGGTCCGTCCGCGCCTCAAGGGTGCGCTCGCTCGCGCTCGCCTCGCTGCGCTCGCCCTTGCGCTGGCGCGCTGAGCGGAGGCATCCCTCCGGGCTGGCCGCATTTAACGGTTTGGCCCCGGCGGGGTCCGCGCAGCGCGGCCCGCTGCTCCCGCGCCCTCGTTGGGGCGCTGAATGCCGAGCCATGAAATCACATCGCAAGTCTCCTACGCCCGAACAAAAGGCCGCCGCGCAAGCGCGGCGCGCCGACCTCATTACCCGCACGCGTCCGTTGCAAGCCGCGCGCAAGTCCGGCCTCCTCCCGTGGGCCGAGTTGCCCACGATCAACGCCTGTCTCGAATTGATCTACTCTGGGGAGACTGGACAAACAGAATGGAAAACCTTCCTCGGCTGGAAGGACGCCGGTTTCGGTGTCGTGAAGGGCGAAAAGGGGTTTCCCATTTGGGGACGGCCCATCAATTGCCGCGACGCGGGCGACGCGCAAAACCACGCGCCCTCGGAACGCGCGTTCGAATTCTTCCCGGTTTCGTATCTCTTCCACGCGGGCCAAGTCGTCGACGCGGACGGGAACAAGCCCGCCGCCGCCGCTGGGCTCAATCCGTTTCTCATGGCGGTGAAGATGCTTCCCCTTGCGTTGCCGGCTCCGGCGGAGGTGGCGTCATGAACGCCCCGTTCGACTACGAAACGCAGCGCCGCGAACGCGAAGCGAAGGAGCAGCGCGACGCGGCCACGTTGCTTCTGAAAGTGCGCGGCGTGGCGCGACTGCTGGGCGGGCGCTTTGTCCACGAGTCCCCCGGCTACCAACACACCATTGAACTCGCGCCGACTATGCAGCTCTGGGCGCGGCGCGACTGGCAAAAAAAGGGCATGATTCATTGGGGCGTGCGCTGCCCGCGCGCCTCGGGTCATGCGCCGCCCAGCATTTGCACGGCGATCAACCGCTCGGTCGCGGCCACCGCCGCCGACCTCAAGCGCCGTCTCGTTCCGGCGGCGCAGGCGTGGTGCCGCGCCACGATGACCAGCGCTGCACTTCAGCACGACCGCGAGCGAGCGCGCCGCGCCCGGCTTGCTGAACTGGCGCAGGCCATTGGACCCTTGAGGGAATCGAATCAGACGCACTATGCCGAGGGTTTCGTCATCCGGCACGATGCCTTGTTGGGCGGCGGGTTCGATGGACGCATCCGGGCGGAGATCGACGTGCGATCATGGCACTGCCTTCTGATGATCGCGAAGCTCGTCGCCGAGGATACGCGGGTTTTCGCGGCGACCCAACCGACTGAGGACGCATCATGAAAACCTTTGCCGTGCGCGGCCGGCCCGTGGGCTTTCAGCCGGGCTGTTGGGGTGGTGCGCTGGTGGCCGTCGAGCGCGGTCACTTTCCCGTCAGTGGCACGGGCTATCGTTCCCTGACCGGCCTCTGTGGCGGGCACGGCGAAGCCGCCGCCCCGGAAATTTCTCCGGAATTTCTGGAGGAACTGGCCGCGAATCAGGATCGCGAACGGCGCAGCACGCTTGCCGCGGTGCGGCGTCCGCGTCCGCCCGGTCCCGATCCTCTGAGCAACTACATCACCGCAAGCGGGGACGCCGACCGGGCGTTCGAGGAAGGATTTTTCGCGCCGGAGTCCGAACGCGTTACCCTGTGGGGCGGCGCCTACCGCCTCTTCTGCCTCATCGAGAGCGATCCCCGGTTTCAGCCGATGCCGTCCGCGCCCGCATGGACGGCCGAGCATTGCGCGCAGGCCTTGGCCGCGCACGGCGAAACGCTCCGGCTTTTGCGCGAACTGGCTCTCGGGCAGTGGCCGGGCGCGCCGTTGCGCCGTCACCTGAGCGCGTCGGCGTATTTCGCGCTGCCGCCGAAACCGGAGGGCGAACATCCCTTTGCGCTCCCGGCGACACCGCTCGCGTTTGCGTTTGATCTGAGCGCACCGGCGGCTGAGCCGACGACTCCGCGGGAGCCGAGGCCCCGGCCGTCCGCGGTTCACGGGGACGAAGCGGGCAGCAGGCAATTGCCGCTCTTCTGAACATCGCCCCTGACCGACCTCGCGATTCGGTTGGCGAATCGCGAAGGCCGGTGCAGCGAGCAACACTCTTCGCTCGGAAGACGAGCGACGGCCGCCCATGCGGGGCGGTTCCGCATTTGATCCCCTTTAGCCAGGCATTGCGCGCCGCCGAACGAGGTTTCGGTGGCATCCGCTTTAGGACTCACGCGGCCAACATCGGCACAACCATCGCCGACCAAGGCGTGCCTCAGTAGATCCGGTCTAAGGACATTCCTCTTCGTTCGGCGAGAACGCCGCCGACGATTTCGAGCGTCTTCCGCCAGCACGTGTAAGCGTCCTCCGCAGTCGGATGAAAATGCGTATTAATGACGACCGTGCACGTCATCGAGTTCGCGGACTATCTGATCGCGCGCTTCGACGGGCGCGAATTTCACTCGTGCCGCAGGAGCGGTGAGCTGCACGACTGAAGCTTCCGGCCGCCGGGGCGCCAGTTCCCGGCACAGCCCAACCCGTGAAATACCGGGGAAAATCCGCGTTTCACCGGGTATCGCACCGCGAACCCGGCGGTCTAATGCGCGCGATGCATATCGCGCTTTCATTTGCCCGCCAGCCCCTGTCCATCCCCGGCTTGGTCACGATGCCCCATATTTTCGGCGCCGAGGGCTATTCTGAACGGGCTCGATTCGACCTGATGCTGCTGCGCCTCGACTTGCCGGTGCTCGATCGCATTTTTTTGGCTCACGCCGTCGCGCGGCGCCACGTGCAAGAGTTGGTCGCGAGTGGACTCGTAGGACCGCGATCGGAGGACGCACCCGACCTGCGCCTCGAATTGCCCGTGGACCTGCCGGTGTCGATGCACCGCTCGATCGTGCTGGAGGAATTTGGGTGGATGCGCGACGACTTGCAGGGGCACTGGCTGGCGCTGCCTGCGGATTTCCAGTGCGACGTATTAGGCGACGGCGACGTCGGCTGCGGGCGAGAGGGGATGGCGAGCGCCGTCTCTTATCTGGCTTCTCGCCGACGGCTCGCCGTCCGCTTGCACACTTATTGCCCCGACCCGGGGACTCCGAATTATTTCGAAGCGATGCTGCCGCTCGATGATCTGCGCCGACTACAGCGCGGATTGCCCTGGGCCGGCGACCACGCGATCTACGACGAAGCGGTGCCGGAGGGCTGACGCTGCGCGGCTATTTCTTTTTCTTCACGAGCCCGAGTGCCCGCTTGATATTGGCCACGGACGGCTCGGAAATTTCGACCGCTTTGGCGATTTCCGAAGCCGTCTTGCCGGCTTCCACGAGTTTTTTCACCTCGGCGCGGGTCGCATCGGTGATGGTTGCGCGCTTCCGACGTTTTCCTCGTGGTGCTGGATTGGCAGACTTTGACCCCGGCTTGCGACCCCGGCGCTTGCCGCCAGCCGCGCGGACGGCAGCAATAAATGTCGCGACGCTCTCGAATCCATATTGCGCAGGCAGCGCGGCCAATTCCTGGTTGCGCTCTGCGGCCACCGACGCCTCCAAAGCAGCAACTTTGGCTCGTGTCACTTCCAGTTCCTTTAGTTTGTCTGAGAGCATACTGGGCCAGTAACACACCCCGACCGGCTGACAATCCTATAGTCAGTCCACCAAGGCGGACACCAACCTCACTTCCCATTCTTCGCGTCGAAATCGCGCCGGGCCTTTTCGATCTCGGACAAGTGCTCGCCAGCCCAAATCCACACGCCACAAAATGCTTCTCCCAAGCCCAGCCCCATCGTCGTCAGCTTGTAGTCCACGTGTGGCGGGATCACGGGATGCACCGTCCGCACCACCAGACCATCGCGCTCCATCTGTCGCAGCGTCTGCGTCAGCATCTTCTGGCTGATGCCGTCGATGGCGTCGGCGATGCGCGTGAAGCGCATCTTTCCGCCTGCGGCGAGCGCCTCGATCACCAGCATCGTCCACTTGTCCGCCACACGGCCGATCAGTTCGTTCACCAGCGCCTCAACACGCGGGTCCACCTCGTAGTCGGCGCATCCGGTGCAATACTCCCTCGCCTGCGCGATCTGCTTTTTCGTGAGCAACTGAGTCATTGGCTTACACTCTCCTTTAGGTAAGTATAGATTGAAAAGGTGCCTACTTCCATTGGGTGAGCGTGACTGGTAGATTGGCAGCGTCAACCGGCAACCCACTGCCACTCCACCTATGAAAATCTCAGGCAACACCATCCTCCTCACCGGCGGCGGCTCGGGCATCGGCCGTGCCCTCGCCGAATCCTTCCACGCCCGCGGCAACAAGGTCATCATCGCCGGTCGCCGCCAAGCGGCCCTCGACGAGGTCACCAAAGCCAACCCCGGCATGGCTTCGCTCACCCTCGACATCGAGAACGCCGACGCCATCCGGGACTTCGCCTCCCGGCTCACGGCGCAGCATCCGGCGCTCAACGTCGTCGTCCACAACGCCGGCATCATGCGACCGGAAAAACTGCTCTCGACTGACTTCGACGTCGCCGACGCCGAGGCCACCGTCGCCACGAACCTCCTCGGGCCAATCCGCCTGACCGCCGCACTGCTGCCACACCTGAAAAAACAGCCTGCCGCCGCGATCATCACGGTTACGTCGGGGCTCGCCTTCATTCCGCTCGCCGGCTTCCCGACCTATTGCGCGACGAAGGCCGCCGTCCACTCCTATACCGAATCCCTGCGCTACCAGTTGAAGGACACGCCGGTCGAGGTGCTCGAAATCGCGCCGCCTTATGTGCAGACCGAGCTCACGGGCGCACATCAGGCCACCGATCCAAACGCCATGCCGCTCAAAGAATATGTCGCCGAGACCATGCAGCTCCTGTCGACTACGCCCACGCCGCCCGAGATCCTCGTCGATCGCGTGAAGCCGCTGCGCTTTGCCGCAAAGGGCGATTACGCCGGATTCTTCAAAAACCTCAACGGAGGTTGGTCGTGACCCGATATTGAGGAGGTCACGGAAATTGTGTCTTTGCGGCTGCGAACGTCAGACCGCAAGACCCTCGATCTGACGCACGAATTCGTCGCCGGGCGTCGGCTTGGCGACGATCGCGTCCACCCCGAACGCGCGATACTTTTGCGCGAGCCGGGGTGAAACCGTCGCGCTGTGCACGACGACCCGGCCCCGATATGCGGCTTGGCGTAGCAGTTCCACCAGTTCGAGCCCATTCAAGCCGGGCATGTCGTGATCGGTGATCACGACATCGAAGTGGCCGAGGGCCGGGGAGAGTCGATCCCACGCTTCGAGCCCGTCGCCCACGTGCTCGGCGCGATGGCCGGCGGCGGCGAACAGCCGCACCATGACGTCGCCCAGCACCGCGTTGTCGTCGGCGCAGAGGATCCGCAGCGTTTTTTTGCCGGGATGCGAAGGCGGGCGACGGGAGGGCATGGCCCAGATAATCCTCTGGAAGGATAATTCTGCCAACGAATAAATCTAGGATGCGAGGCGCATGGCCGCCTCCGTCAAGAAACCTCTCCGCCGCCGGAACATCACCGGGAAAAACATCCACCGCCTCCGGACGGCGGCGAATCCCCGCATCACGCAGGAGGACATGGCCGGCCGCCTCGCGCGGCTCGGCGTCCCGCTCATCCAGTCGCAGATTGCCAAGATCGAGATCGGCGAACGGCCGATCCTGGACTATGAATTGGCAGCGATTGCCCGGGTGCTGAAGGTGCCGGTGCAGACGCTGTTCGAGTGACCGGGCGCTTCCGCGCTTGGCAAGACGGGGTGATTATGCCCCATTGGAATAATGCGGATGGAGCATATCCGTCGCCTTGGCGAGGGGTCGCGTCGCAGCACCCTGCGCGATGGCAATTGCCATCAGGGCGGCCACCACGCCAGTATCGAGCGAACCCCTCGCAACGCCGCCTGCCGCGGCGTGTCCAAGCTGCCGTGATCCCCAGCCCCTTCCGTCCCTTGCCGCTCAGCGCGGACTGCGCCTTGGATATCGTTGCGCTGTATGCGGAGTGTTATGTGGAGGGGCGCGTGGTTGCGGCGCGGCCGGTGATCGCGTTGCAGGTCCATGATCGGGCGCGGAAAGATCGCGCAGCGGTGAAATCCTGCGTGATCGTGTCTCGCCGGCGGGAGCCGGCGCCACTGATGCGGTTCATCCCGAGACAGGTGCCGGAACTCATCGTGCCACCGGCCGGGCCGGCCACGGTGCGCCAGATTTTCGCGGAGATGGCCGAGCGCGGGATCAGGGCTGCCTTGGTGATGCTGCCGCACTGCGGCGGTGCGCTGTTCCTGCTCCAACCGGATGCCGTCACCCTGACAAGAATTCGGCGGTTCAATCGCCGCGTGCGAGTGCGGCTCTCGGTGTGACCGTTGCGCACTTTGCGATCAAGTCGCGGTCTATTCGCACCCGGTCGAGATCACCATGCACCCACCGCGTTACCTGTTTCTTCACGCCGACACGAACGACATCTTCACCACGGACGAAGAACCGACGCTGGAGGACTTGGAGGGCGCCGAGGTCGGCACCCAGGTCATCATGCGGTTGGCCGATCTGCATTTCTACGGGTATGCCGCCAAATGGCTGCCGATTCCGGCGGGCAAGCTGACGTTCACCGACACAGAGGACAATCGAGGGCGGCCGTTTCATTATCCACCGACCGACGATCCGGCGCTCGAATTAGCTCGCCGAATGGGTCAGTCAGCCCTCTTCGAACTTCCGCCGCCGCCGACCGCGGCGAAACGCGGGAGTGCGCCCCGGCGGTCATAACGTCCGTCCATTTCAAGCGTATGCCGGGTTACGATGGTCAGCTTGTGTTCGATGCCGGTGGTGGTGGCAACGCCGTCCCTGAGGTAGCATGCGCTAAACGCTGCAACTCGTAGATCCGACAAGTGTATTTGGTGCGGATAAACTCCGCGACAATGAATTCTCCGAAGGGCTGGAACCCGTCGGGCGCAACCTGAATCTCCTCCACCTGACTCAGGCGCCCAAAAATACAAAGAAACGCCCGGGCGTCCGCCCGTGGGCGAGGAAGGCCGCCAGCTTTGCGCGATCATTCTCAATATCCAAGGGCTCTTCGCGTTTCCATTTCATTTCGACCGCGAAAACCCGGTCATTTCCTTCGGCAACAAAATCCAATTTCTTGTAATCGCCTTTGCCGGCATACGGAAGTCCGGGACACTTCACCTCGCATTCGACCTTGAAGCCGCGGGCAGTCAGAATCCGCAGCGCGGGTTCATACAGCACATATTCGCTAAACGCGGGATTCATTTCACAAGCCGCCAAATAGCTCACGTAGCCGCAAAGGCCGCGCTGCATTCTAAACATCACGTCTCCCGGTTCGGTGCTGCCGCAAGGCCGCGTATCGCTGGAATCCATCTACCAGTTCTAGTTGAGCGCTCGGCCCATTTCAATTCCCCGCCGCACCGATATTGCGGTGCCACTTGCGGCCGGTCTCCGCCTCGTCCGCGTCTTCGCATTCACTCCGGCAGCGATTTCACCCTCGGCACGCCGGGCGACGATAGCCTAAAGTTCAGCCATGCATGACGCCGTCCAGCCCGCGCCGCGATCACTCAAGATTTTCATCAGTTACAGCGTCCACGATCGTTCGATCGTCGATGCGGTGAACATTCAACTTCAGCCGCACGCCCAAACCTTCTTCTGGGACCAGAACAAGGCTCCCGGATTTGCGGCTTGGCCCACCATCTACTCGTGGATCGACCAGGCCGACCTCGCCGTGGTCGTCCTGACCGGCCACACGCTGACGCGTGCCATCTCGGTCGGGAACGAAGTCGGCTATGCGCTCAAAGCTGGCAAGCACATCATCCCATTGGTCGGACCTGAAGTGCCGAAGGGCGAACTGGGATGTCTGGAAGGCATAACCTACATCCGCCTCGACTACGCTGACCCGCAGCAAACGCTCGATGAACTTCATGCGGCCATTGCGAAATTCGCGGAGGAAAAGGCCGCGGCGGGAAAAGCCTTCGCGGTCCTTGGCCTGATTGCGCTCGGGTTGATCGCGTTTTCGAAATAGGCCCTCTGTTGAACGCTCGCATTAAAGTCAGCTTGACCTCTTGGTATGTAAACCAGCATCGCGTGCTGGAAGTGCTGGGGCCGGCGGCGCTGGATGGCGCGAACCACGACTCTCGGGTGCTTGGCAGTATTCTCGGTCCCCGCTTGCTGCGTTGGATTGAGGAGAAATCGATTCCCTCACTCGCCAAGCTCCTGGCGCAGGATCAAATCGCCGTCGGCAAATTCTTTGTCCACGAGGGCCGGTATTTTTCCAAGGGAATGGCGGGCCTTGCGCCCAAAAACGCATGTTTGCGGTATCCGCTGCGCGAGCTGATGCCCGAGCGCACAGGGTATCTGGAGGTGCCGTTGCACACGGACAATCTGACTACGAGCAGCGCATTCGGCGCGCTCCAGGGGAAGCCCTGCGTATATGTTTGTGGCGTGATCACCGATCTTCGCGCGGAAGCGGTTGTCGCCCGTCCGCTCGTCGTCGGCCACTTGGTGGAGGACCATGGGGGAATCGACCCGCGCTACGCGAACGGCGTCGAAATTCATCCCAGCGACTTCGACGCATTCAAAGCGGTCGATTTCGCTCGACGAATTTCGTTGGCCGAACTCGACGAGCTGAAAACCATTCCGGAAGCCACGATCAAGCGGACTTTCGCCGACCTCTTGGGCGAACCTTTTGTCGATAAGGACTGGGGCGGCGAAATCGGTGATTTGTTCACCGCCAACGCGAGCATCGGAGGCAAGCCCACGACGTGCGGGTTCATGTTCAAAGGCCCGGCGGTTTTTCGAAAACTGCAACCTGCGGATTGTGGGAAAAATGGTGACCAAGTGATTCGGCTTTTCGAATACCCCGCACAGTGCTTCGTCTTGCAGCACTGCCACGCGGTCAGCCCCGCCGTTCGGACCATGATGCGCGCGTTAGCCGTGGAGCGGTTCCACCAGCGCGCCCGCTTTTGTGTCATCGACGGATACCAAACCCTCATGATTTTGCGTCGCTACCAGAAACTGAGAAAATCCCCAGCCGCGTGCTGAACTCGGCGCACCTCGCGTCCCATGCTTTTGCCTCGGCGACATCATTTTTGCATCTGGTGCGGGGCGGCGTTGTGGGATGACGCCGCCTCAGAAGAGCACGTGATTCCTGACTGTCTCGGCGGACGGCTGCGGTCACCCGATGTCTGTCGCGAGTGCAATAGCACCTTTGGCGCGGAATCCGATTGGCGACTGGTGCACGATGAATCGATCTACCGCGCGGCGATGGAGGCTGGCGTGCCGCACGACGAATTCATGCCTCGCTACGAGGTCACGACGAAGACCGGGACCGGGCTTCACGTAAAACTTAGGGTGCGCAACGGCGTTTCCCGGCCCGCCGCCGGCCTCGCCGGGCCGGAACTCTACGTCGGTGCCGATCAATCCGGTAATTTTTCCCCGCAGGAGTTGCAGAATTTTCGCGGGCGGCTGAAAGCCAAGACCAGGGCTAAGCTTCCGCACCTGCCGAGTGCGTTGGTCGACGCCGAAGTGGAGAAACTTTTCACCGATCTGCAGGCGAACAAAGGAACTCGTCCCGTCTACAGCGCGGTTATCGGCGAAGGCCTGGCACCGACGCTGACCGACGCCACGGTCGGCATGACCATCACTTTTCATCCGGTCGACACCATGCGTGCGATCGCCAAGAGTCTTTTTACCATCGGAAAGAACGTCGTGCCGCGTCGACTCGAACGCGCGGTCGCCGAGTCCCTCGCGGAAATCGCCAAATTTGCGCAGTCTCGGCCCGACGCACAGCCAGTGGTGCACAGCGAGCGCCGCGCGGGCACCGCGAGTCGAGCGCACTCGCTCGCGGTGCGCGTCCAAGGTTCGGTTTTTTCGGTCGAGGCGGTGTTGTTCGGCGTTCAACGCTGGTGGGTCGAATCCACCATCCTCTGCAACGGATCTCCCGCTCGACTGCCGCAATTCCTCTGGGAATCGGTTGATGACCCGACGCACGGACCCGTTCGGGTGCGCGAGGAATTCACGCCGTAGCGACAGCGCCGGTCGGACTTGATATTGCGGTCTGACCATCCGTTAAAGAATATGGACCGACCATCTGCCATGCGCCTGAAAGCCATTCGCGATCTCACTCAACTCACCGATGCCGGATTTTTCTCTGAGCTTCACGAGGGGCTCGGGCTTTGCCACGCCAATGCGAAACGCATTTTCGACGATGCGGCAGTCTTGACCGCCCAAAAGCGCCACCGCGCGGCAAAAATGCTCCAAACCGTCGCTGACGAAGAAGCCGCCAAGATTTTGATCCTCATTGATGCTGTCCGGTGCCCCCGGTCGGAGTCGCAGCTCCTTACGCGGCAGTTGGCGTATTTCAGCGATCACCTGGCGAAGGGCCTCTACGCTCAGGCCTGTGAACGCCGGCCCTGCGCGTTTGGCGAGGTGCGCGCGTGGGTCGAACGCGAGCGGAAGGAACTCTATCTCGATGGCCCCAATGGCGTGGATTGGATTTTCTACAATGACATCCTCACGCGGAGGGAACAGGCGATGTATGTCGACTACGTCGCCGCCGAGGGAAATCATTGGTGGCATGACCCGCTGATTCATGAACCGTTGAGCGGTTTCGACGTTATGCCTTCGGCCGTTTTTCGACTGGTGGACGCCATGGCTGAAGCGGGGTTCTTTGCCACCGCCGCCCTGGCCACCATCGCCGAGGTCTGGCGGGGCGTCGCGATGGACGACAGTTTTTCGATCCACGATTTACGAGCGATGAATCGCGTCACGTTGGAAAAGCTCGAGGCCAAAGGCCTGTTGCTTTCTGTGAATTCGGCCGGCCTTGGCCTCATCTTCTCCGAGTGGTTGTTTCCGTTGTTTGCGCTACATCTCCGCGTCGAGGAAATCCCGAAAGCCGATCTCGAAGCCGACCGGGCGAATTTCAGTCCATGGCTTTGATGGGCGAACGCTCGGCCGAATCCTTCCGCCCGCCGGTGCGGCCATGATACGGCGCGGCGCAAGGTCGACTCATTCGAGGCTCCACCTTGTCGCCGCCGCCGCCGGGCCGCAACTATCGTTTGGGCGCAAGGTGTGGTGGTTCTTCACTGTGAACCGACACGGGCGCACCGCTAGGCCTGCCTCGGCTTCTGCGCATGCGACCGCGTTGCTCGTCGGTCCGGCCGCCACTCACCGAAACGGGTTCGCGCGGTCGGGCGCGGGCGAGCGAGCTCCCCATCAAGCGAATGCCACGCGCTCGGTGGGCCTTCTTCATTGGGGCGATGCGCAGGCGCAGTCCGGGCGACTAACTCCATTCGATGCGGCCTGACGGTTCGCGGGCTTCTCGGCTAGCCTCCACGTGGCGGTTGTGCCGTGACCAAAAAATCCCGAACAAGCATTCAACGTGCGCGAGGGCGACCCGGCCGCTCGTCGCGACGGATGCCGTGGCGCTTGCAGAATCGGCGGAAGTCGAGCGAGCTGATTTCGAGCCCGACGGCGGCGAGGTGGGCGCGCACGTCGCGGGTGCGGTAGGACTCGCGCGGATGACGCAGCATATAAAGCAGCGCGTGCAGCTTCCACCAATCGGCATACCCGAACGCGGACCGCAGCGCGGGCGACTTTGCGCGCGCGAACAAGGCGAGCGCGCGGCTGAGCTGGGCGAGCAACCGCGTTTCGTCGGAGCGGATCACCGCGTCCAGCAACTGCCCCGCGGCGCGGAGCAGCCGCGGGGAAGAGGACGCGGCGGCTCCGGCCTTACGCCAGTCGCGGACGAGCAGGAACACGCCCACGTCGAGCGCGCCGGCCTCATAGCGGCGGACGAGCTTTTCCATCTCTTCCCACGTGAGTCCGCCGTAGAGGGCGGGTGCCCGGCGCGGGACGAGCGTGCGCACCCGGCGCGTTTCCTCATGCCAGCTCCGAGACGCGCGCCCCGAGAAACGCCGCGCATGCCGTCCACGGCAGCAACTCGGGCCGCTTGGCCTGCACGGTGTCGAGGATCGTGCGCAGTTCGGCGGGCGTGTAGATGACGATTTTCGTCGGGGGCACCTTGTAGGTCATCATCCCGTCGAATTCGGTCGGCCGGCTGGCGGGAAGATAGCTGCGCGCCTTGGCCCAATTGCCGAAGGTGATCAGGATTTTGCGGGTGTCGTTTTTCGTCAGCGGCTGCCAACGCTGGCCGCCGAGCCATTTGTCGAGATCGCCGGTGCGCAGCAGCGGGAGCGTGCGGCCGGGGAACGCGCCGATGAGCCGGCCGAGCTGGCGCTTGATGTTCTGCACGTAGTCGGCGTGCACGCCCATCGCCGCGCGGCCCGTCGCGAAATCCTCGACCAATTGCTTGAGCGATTTCTCCGCGCCGTTGCGGTGGAATTCCAGATAGAAGGACACCGCGTCGAGCACTGACGCGGAGTAGCCGACGAGCTTGGCGTGCGCCTGCGCGAAGGTCTCCGCGCACACGTGCAGCGGCAGGCCAGTCGGCCCGACGTGCTTGCGCGCGATGACGTAGCTTTCCATGTCGGCAGTGGAAAGCTCCGCGGCGTCGTGGCCGTTCACGGCGAGGCGTTGAAGCACAAGCTTCGCCTCGCGCCGTGCGACCGACACTTTCCCGAACGTTTTCCGCTCCCGCTTGCCACCCTCGTGATACGAGAGCTGGTAAGACCAACGGTCCCGATTGCGGACCGTGTAGATTTTAACTTCGTGTTCTCCGTTAGTGAGGACGATGGGCTGATTCATGACTTCGGTTGGGTTGTCAACCGCGTGTCATGCAGACCCGGGAGAATCGTCTAACTCATTGCTTCAACGAGAACTTTGCAGACCGTCAAAGTCTCGCCAAATCGCTCGCGAACCAAACCCGCCAAGCCGCCGAAAGCGGCGCCACGAGCATGGCCGAAATGAAACAGGCGATGAACGCGATCAAGGAATCGTCCGCGAGCATCGCCAAGATCGTGAAGACGATCGACGAGATCGCCTTCCAGACGAACATCCTCGCGCTCAATGCCGCCGTCGAAGCCGCTCGCGCCGGCGATGCCGGTGCGGGTTTCGCCGTCGTCGCCGAGGAAGTCCGCTCGCTCGCGCAGCGCTCCGCGCAGTCCGCCAAAGAAACCGCCACGCGCATCGAGGAGTCCGTCAACCGCAGCGAACACGGCGTGGAAATCAGCACGAAAGTCGCACAAAGCTTCGAAGAAATCGTCACCAAAGCCCGCAAGGTGGACAACCTCGTCGCCGAAATCGCGACCGCCTCGCAGGAGCAAAGCCAGGGCGTGAACCAAGTCACGACCGCGGTCGCGCAGATGGACAAAGTCACGCAATCCAACGCGGCCAGCGCCGAAGAGACCGCGAGCGCCTCCGAGGAATTGAATGCGCAGGCGGAGATGATGCGCGAGTCGGTGTCGCACTTGCAGCGTCTCGTCGGTGCGCACGTCGCCGCCGCCAGCGACGCCCCGGCCAAGTCGTCCCCATCGCGCCTCGCCAAAGCGAAATCGTCGAGCGTGTCTCCCAAAGCGCAGCGTTCAACTCCGCGCCAGCCGGTGCCGGCCAGCGCCGTGTCGGACGAGTTCTTCACCTGAGCGGGAGTCATGCAGAAGGCTTCCCGCGAATTGCGCGAATCGTCGCGAATTCAGAGGAGAAGTTTCGATCCGCTTGCTCGAACGATACCACCGATCAGTGCGAGCGGAATGGGGAGAGCGTCATTCGCGCAGATTCGCGAAATTCGCGGGCAACGGCATCGTTCCGGCTGAGCCGGGACATGCCTCCCCGCGAATCTCGCAATGCACGCGAACGAAGCTATTCCCGAATTCGACGGCACCATTGAGACGGATCGAGAGAAGTTACGCTGCAAATTAGTCTGAACAGGTGGAGCGCGTTGACCCCAACACGTTCTCGCCCGACGCGTTGAGGTCAACGCGCTCCACCTCGAACGTCAGGCAATTGTGCGATCATCGATAAGCGCTGGTTTCGTCGGAGCGGATTGAAATTCCTCTTCCGGATTTGCGACGATTCGTGCAATTCGCGGGAGGTCTTCTACCGCACTCCGGCTGAGGCCCGTTCGCGCAAGGCCGCATCGCTGCGGCGCGCCATCGTTTTTTGGGAACTCACGAGCGCGGCTTCGTCGCCGGGCGAAATTCATCCGCGCCGGTGTCCACCGCGGGCATCTGGCGCGCGTCGCCGTCGATGTCCAACGGCGGAAAATCCGGATACGTGCCGCTCGTGATCGCGGCCGATTTCTCGCCGAGGTGAAACGTCGGCAGGATCTCGATTTCCGCGGCGCCGGCCGCGGGCGCCGGCCCCGAAAGCGTGAGTTGCCCGGACGAGTTTTCGTGCACCATCGACCAGTGATCGCCGATCCGGACGATGCGACCGACGAGTTCGCTCGCCGTCATCACGCCGCTTACAGTCACGAGCGTCGTGAAACTCTCCGGCTGAAAAACCACGGCGCGCACCGGCAGTTTTTTGCCATCCTCGAGATAGCCGGGCGCGTGGGCGAAATTGTAGTAGCCGCCCGCGTGCCCGCCGGGATGCATGACGTTGTAGGCGACATCCGCCTCGCTGTCGAAGCGCACCTGGTCGGGCGTGTTGAACGTGATGAGATTGTTGCGGAAAATCCACGGCCGCAGGAATGGATTCTTCACGTTCACGATCTCGATGCCGCCGCCGCCCACCGGCGCGTCGTTGTGAGTGACGGTATTGTTCAACGCGCGCACCCAACTGTGCGTGCCGGCGAAGCCGCCGCCGTTTCGCTTCGCGCGGTTGTAGGCGAAAATGTTGTTCTGCAACTCGCAGGTCGAATCGTCCATGTGCAGTCCGCCGCCGGATTTCCGCGCCTCGTTGCCGTAAAACAAATTCTCGTGCACCTTCGGGTAGCTGAATTTCTGGTGATCCATCCCGCCGCCGTCGTCCGCCGAGCGATTGTTCACAAACGCGTTTCGCGCGATCTCGGGCCAGCAGAAATACTCCATGAACAACGCTCCGCCGTCCCCAAGCCCGAGCGTGGCGTTCGCCACGAAAAGATTGTGCAGCACCGCCGCGCGCGAGCTGAAGAGCAACACCACCGCGCCACCATTTCCGGAACGCATGCCGCTCGACGACCCACGCAACTGGTGGCGCTTCGTGCGCGGCGCCTCCTGGCGGCATCCGGAGGGTCCGGACAGCAATCTTGAGGGTCGCGACAGCCATCCCGTCGTGCATATCGCTTTCGAGGATGCCGAGCGCTACGCCACATGGGCCGGCAAACGCCTGCCGACGGAAGCCGAGTGGGAATTCACCGCGCGGGGCGGCCACGACCGCTGGCCCTATGCGTGGGGCCGCGACTTGACGCCCGGCGGCCGCTGGATGGCGAATATCTGGGAGGGACATTTTCCTTATCAAAACACCGCGGCCGATGGCTTCGCCGGCACCGCGCCCGTCGCGCAGTTTCCCGCCAACGACTACGGTCTTTTCGACATGGCAGGCAACGTCTGGGAATGGTGCGGCGACTGGTATCGCCCGGACTACTATGCCTCCCTCGCGAAAGAGGGCATCGCCGAAAATCCCACCGGGCCCACCGACTCCTTCGACCCGCTGGAACCTGGGTTGGCGAAGCGCGTCCAACGCGGCGGCTCGTTTCTCTGCACTGCGGAATATTGCAGCCGCTATGCCGTGGGCTCTCGCGGAAAAGGGGAGCCGCGCACGTCGTCGAATCATGTGGGATTCCGCTGCGTAAGTAGCACCGGGCCTCGCCGTTCAGAGTAGTATGATCCTGGCGCCGCGCTTCGAGCGGTCGGCATCGCTACTTCTTGGTTTCAGCGGATGGCGACAGGCTACCTCCTAGGAGAGCTGTTTGGGCAGCATAGCTTACTTGCCTAGCAACGCGAGAGCGCCTTGGGGGCGTCAAATCGTTTCGACAGCGTTCACGAGGAGGTTATCGATGAGGCGCTCGTGACACACATCTCCGCAGTCCTCGCTTTTAGTTGTTCAGCCATCGCTACCTGGTCGGACCGACGGCACGCACGATTTTGCGGGAGCGCCGAAATGTTGCCAAATGTGGCCAAAATGTTGCGCAATTGCTCCAAAATTACAGCCATTGAAATCTGAAGATTTTATCATATTTCATTGCTTGTCATATGTTTACAAAATATAATAAAACCTATTGCGGCGGTCTTGAAAACCGCTGAGGCGCAAGCCTCCGGGGGTTCGAATCCCTCCCCTTCCGCCAAACTTTATGTGGCCTTAACCCGAATGGCCGCAGTGAGTTAGTTTCGGAAGCGAAGAATTCCAACCCAGATGGGGCAAAAACCATCAGAGGGGGGAAGGTGAATTCATCGCCTAATTTGTCGCCTAACTCGGGGCGTGGCGCACCCGAAAACAAAAATTCACGTCGTGGAAAACGCCGCGGCGTTTGGTTCGACTCAGCTCGCCAAAAATGGTGTGCCAATGGTCAGAAGCCCGACGGACGCCGCTGGCGGCGCTACGACTTCGACGACCGGGCGGCGGCCGAAGAATGGCGTCGAAAAACAATCGCGGCGGCGAGCCAAGCCGCAGACGCACTGGATCGCCAAAGCGTCCTCCTAGCAGCCAACGCGGCCGCAGCAGCGGCCGGCCGGGCAGACATAACGATCGAATTCAAATTCGCGCTGCCCGGCGCCCGCGACCTCTCCGGAGCACGCGCGGACGTCCGCGCGCTCACACAGGTTGTCGCGTCGTGCCGGCTCGCGATCACGAGCCGCTCGTCAGCGAACGCCGCTGAGCGCGAGGAGCGCGCTGCGCGGGTACGCTTCGGGACTTCTCTTCGTTCTCGCCGTTATCTGGACCGCGTATTTCGTCGCCACCAATCTACCGCCACCGAAGCCCAAACAAGCAGCGGCGGAGACAGCAGCGCCGCACCCGCCTGAATTCCGGGCTGCCCAGCAGGAGACCACCAAGCCCGCACCTTCAACTCCCAACCTCAACCCACCGAAGCCATGACCGACCAGAACAGACAGCCCCTCACCGAAGGCACGATCGTTAATCCCTTCGCCGCGGTCCCCGAGACCCGCGGCCAAACAGTCAACAACTTCCAGCCAATCTCCACACCCGTATCCGGAACGAACACCACCGGCGGGAATAGCGGCGGCACGGGAGCCAAACAACAAACGAATCAGAAAAGCTCATGAGCAAACTGCCTGTCACGAAGCCGTCGGCGCCGACACCCAAAGCGGTGCCATCCGAGGGTATCAAAGCCGGTCGCCCGGTTAACGACATCCGGCAAGTCCCGACCAAGCCGCCTCCGCAAAAGTGACTGGTTTGTCTCCCGGCCAATGGATCGGCCGCCTGAGCGATCCCGAGTTCGAGGCCGGTGTCGCCACTCTCAGCATTGAGGCTGATCGTCCAAAGCCGGCGATCGGTTGTGCGTGGCAGGGGGCGCGCGTCCCCGCATCTCGATTCCTTCTGGATTACACCCTTTCCGGGGACAAATTCACCGCGCGGTCCCTCGGGATGCCGAAAATATTCGACCACCAGAACCAAAGATTGGTCGACCCTGACCAACACCCAGCAAAGGACACTGTAGTCTTCGCGCCCGAGGTCAGGGTCGAGGGCAAGTTCACATCGTCCCGGGAAGGAGGCTCGCTCATCGAGGGCACGTTCAAAAGCGCAATTTCGAACGGCAACTTTTCCCTCGAAAACAACCTCACCGTCCCGACGATCGCCGACCACACGTTCACGTGGGACGCCTTCAAGTCGTATCTCGCCGACTACGTCAAAGGTAACGACCAATACCTTTTCCGCGGCCAAGGTTCCGCCACGTGGCGGCTCATATCCAGCTTCCATCGCTATCAACGCTACGACCTGCTCCGCTTTCGAGAAGGCGCTTGCGAGCAACTCCGGCGCGAGTTCAACGCAAGGCTGGGCCGTCACTACGATTTCCAAAACGGCATGCACTTCGGCGCCGTCCTCAGCTTGGCGCAACACCACGGCTTTCCGACTCCGCTGTTGGACTGGACTCGCTCGCCCTACATCGCGGCATATTTCGCCCTCGCGGACACGTCGAAGCCATCAGCTCCCGCACGTATCTACATGCTGAACTGCACCGCATGGGAGCGCCTGCCACAGCCGGCCAGCATCGCCGATCCTGCCCCGGCGGTGTCGGTCCGGGAATTCGAGGCACACGACAACCCTAGACACATCCCCCAGCAAAGCGCGCACACTTTCTCGAACATTGCGGACATAGAAAACTGGATTCGTCGACAAGAGCGCACTCGCGGTGAATACCTGACGGTAATCGACATCCCGAGCATGGAGCGCGACTACGGAATCAAGGACCTCGCTTACATGGGCCTGACTGCGGCATCACTTTTCCCTGGGTTGGATGGCACCTGTCGCGCCCTGAAGGAACGGTTCTTCCGAGTTCCAACTGGGGGATAAAAACCTCCGTCACATAGTTTCCAGAGGGGAAAAACCTAACATGATAATATCATGCGCCGGATTGTAACGCTTCAGAAGGTCGAAAAAATCATCTCCCGCCTCAGTGCGGCGGGAAAACCCGTTACGATGGCGCGCGTGCACGCGGCGCTGGGACACCGAGGCTCGATGACGACAATCCACAAGCTGGTCCGCGAAGCTCTGGGGAAACCACCACTCAAAGGCAGAGCACCGCGTCCGACGATGAGCACGCCGGCCGAAAATCTCGGCGAACGCAATCTCCGCGACTAATCACAGTGCCGGAGATCTGTTGCACCGTTCTTAGTGCATGAAAAAAATGGCCTCAGCGACTCCACCCGACGGCTTTGTTGTCGATCCAAGATTCGAGCCGATCAACCGGTGGACTTTCCTAATGATGCAGGTGACGGAAGCGAAGGAGTTCCTTCGACTAGCGGAAACGACGCACATGGTCCACGCTCAGTCGACAATGGCGGAGATCCTAACGCAACAGGCACTTTTCCGCGGCTTCGTTCTCTCGTATTCAAAGTGCTTCACATCGAGTGGAAAAGGAAGGGCTTCACTAGACGCCTCGAAGGTATTCAAAACCGTTCCGAAGTGCCTACCAATTCATGAGCGTATCCTTCTGTTCCGGCACAAGTTCGCGGCACATGGGGATGAGTCTGGCTTGGAAGAGGCGTTGATCGCCGTCCGAGAGGACACGGACCACTTCATGATTCAGCATCTCTATTCGATCGCGAATCCGTTGAATGAGTATGCCGGATTTCGTGAAACGCTGGATGTGTTGGAATCCTACGTCGTCGACGGGGTAAACAAGAACCTAAATCGCCTTCAGCAGGAACTCGGCAAACCTGTCTTTGTGCACGGCGCGGAGCACGTGGCAAAAGACGGGCTCACGCAGTGAAACTCGTTTCTTCCGCCACTCCCAGGGTGGCGTCGGATCCTTCTCGCTCCAGAGGCCGCGCCTTGACGCGCGAGCTTCAGCCTCGGCGGCTTCCAGCGCCTTGTCGCCCCTCGCGTAAGCTCGATACCACCACGCCATGCCGGCGCGCACCATCGCGAGGTTGACGTCGACGTCGCCAATCCGAACGCGCCCGACCGTTCGTCCGTAGCGATCCGTCGCCTGCACCGTCACCTCGACTGTTTTTCCGAACACGAGGCCGGATAGCTCCTCTTTCGCGCGCGCTCCGAACGGCTGTTTTGTTTCAGGGGCGTCGATCCCATTCAGCCGGATCTTCGACGACTTTTTTCCATCAGTAAGGACGGTGATCGTATCGCCGTCATGGACGCCCACGACACGGCCGACCAAAAGCGTTTCCCGAGCGTTGACCGGAGTCGCAAAACAAAATCCGACGACGAACAACCAGAGCCAGCGCATGGCCTATCCGTGACGGCGCTTCGGCCGATCGGCGACTCTCGTTTCGAAAAAAACACCCGGCGTGGTCCGGAGGGCCGTGGCAAGCAGACGTAGCTCGACGTCGGTAATTTCGCGTTCACCGCGTTCGAGTCGCTTGATCGCGTCTCGCGACACTTCCCACCCCGCTACCTGACAACGCGCCGCCAGCTCCTCTTGGGTTAGGTCCGCCCCGCGGCGCAGGCGCGCGATCGTCGGACCGATGGAGTTTCGATCCGTGCGCAGTTCGGGCACGTGTTTTCGAGGGCGAGGCATGAGGCGCCCTCATCGTAAGCGAAAGTGCTAACAAATTTGGGCGACATGTCGCCCAAAATTGTTTGACCCAAAATGGTGCGATTTCGTTTGATGGAAGCGCGTTGTGCCGGGCGGTTCGCCCCGGCGGGCCCGACGCAAAACAAGTCCAGCATCGCAAAAAAACAACCATGCGCCCCATCGCCTTGATACTCGCCTTGATACTGTTTCTCGCCGCGCCGCTCTTCGCGGTCGCTCAGTCGCAAGTGATCTATCAGACATTTGTGCCCAACGCTCAGGACAACTCGATCTCGACGCCGGAGGCGCCGTTCGCGTCCAACGGTCCCTACGCTGAAGGTTGGTTGGCCAATATGGGTTTCGGGATCGTGCCGGTCTCGTCCTGGTCTGCGACCCGATACATCCCGACGCAGACGTTTCAACTGGAATCGATTACCATCCCATTGGTGACCATGGGTGGCGTTGGCCAAGCTGAGCACGATCGCCGCCTCCAAAATCTGTTTTGGTTCGGCATCTATTCGGACGCGAACGGCGCACCCGATGCGGCACTCGTCCGACTGACCAACCCTAGCGTAGCGCAACCCGGCGGATTGATTCCCAATCCGATGGCAGGGTCGACATTCACCGCATCGACATCAGTCACTCTGGCGGCCGGCGCCACTTACTGGTTCGTGATGGGCCCCGATTGGGCAAACGTCACTACCGCAGACGGCTCCACGGCATGGAGCTGGTTTGCGGTTCGCCCGCCCTTCGCCGATGGCACCGGCTCGGTCCGTTCAACCGCTTTCATGCCGGGAAACACGGACTGGTCCCCCATCACAAGTTCGGCGCAATTCCATCCCGGTGTCACCTACAGTGACTGGGAAGGCGCAATGTCGATCATTGGCTCACCCATTCCAGAGCCATCCACCTACGCCGCTCTCATCGGCCTAGGCGCGCTCGGCTTCGTGCTGTGGCGTCGTCGCAACCCGAACACCAAACTCCAAAATTCAAAATCATGAGCACAACGACTGAAACTGAACTCTTCCGCTTCGGCAGCGACGTCGTCACGACGCAACGCGCAGTGCTGACCGGCACGACCTACGCAGTCCGGCAGATTAACTCGGTGCGAATGCATACCGTTCCAGCGAACCGCCGCGCCGCCCTCATCTTTCTTGCGCTCGGCGGAGTCGCTCTGCTCTGGGGCGTGCTGCTCGCGAAAGACGTCTCGTTGCTCGACACCAGTGCGCTCACCGGTCTGCTCATCGGCGCGGCCCTCGCCGCTCTCGGAATCTGGCTGTGGAAACGCGCACGTCCTACCCACTACGTGCTTCTCAGCACATCCTCAGGCGAAGTGAAATCCGTCTATTCGCACGACGCTGACCTAATTCAGCGCTACGTTTCCGCGATCTCCGACGCAGTTGTTCGGCAGGGCGGCTGACGCTAACCACAACATCGCACATCGACGCCTCGGCATCCGCCGGGGCGTTTCCGTTTATGCAGCACCTGCACGATCTCCTCGCGCGCCTTTACCCCGGCTGGCCCCGCGCCATGGAGGGCCACCGGGTGCAAATCCGCCTGGCGGACGACGGTCGCGGCTGGCTGCACATCGAGACCGACGAGGGCGGCGGGCTTGACTCACCCGTCAAGCCCCGCGCGCTGCATCATCTGCACGTGTCTGCGGAATGGACAGCAGCGGAGGGACTGACGCGCCGGCCCGTTGCGCTGTTGTCGGTGTTCGCGCCGTCTGGACTAGTCACGGAAGAGCTTGGGCCGCTCGCTTTCACTCGTGATTGCATGCCGTTTCTCTTCGTGCCGACGGCGTGGTCCTACGACGCGACCGATGCGGCTCAAATGCAGCGCGTCTGGACGCGCAACCCAGCGGGCCGCCTCCTTCGCCGCAGTCGAGTGCTTCGGGATGGCTTGGCGATGCTTCGGCAGTGGGACGAGCAGATCGGCCGCCAGTGGCGACCCTAGACCTATGAAACTCTTCGATGACGAGAACGCCGCGCAGCTCGAAACCAAATGGATCGACTCCGGCGAACTCACGGCTGAGGAGCTGGCGCTCCTCGAATTCAACCACGTCCACAACCCGGACAGCGGCGTGCGCGAGCGCTGCCGGGTGATCCTCGACGCCGTCGCCAATCGCGCGGGTGTCGATCCGCGCGCCGATGCGCTGCTCTGCGCGCGCAATTGGGCGGCTTTCGTGAAGCTGATCCGACCTCTCCCGGGCCAGCCGGGCTGACATCCCCCAAGTCCCCCAAAACAAACAAGCCGCCAAAACAGTTCAGTCTTGGCGGCTTGTCGAAAGGAGCCCCGTCGTCTCCAAAATGGTCGTCAGAATGACAACCACGCATCCAATGACCTTGAGAATGTTCAATGCCTTGTTCGATTGCGTGTTTGGTTTTTGAGTAACCATTGTGACCTCCTTTCTTTGGGTTGATTGTTGAACCACGCCCTTCGCGACGGATGTCGCTTGGCGGACGTCTACCAACCTTTCGATTTTAAGGATGGCCGGATTCGAACCAGCCAACGGGGTCGAAATTGATGAAAAAGAACAGGTCGGAAGCCTACCACACCATCGAGAAAATACAAGGGGCGGCACCTACGCGCAATCGTCGCTCTGCGGTGCAGGATTGCATTGTTTTTTCGGCCGCACGCGTCGCTCTCGCGTCGGATAAATCTCCTCAACCTCCGGCGCAGGAGTTCGCGTGAAGGCGATTCGCATCGGGGCATTTTTTGTCGCCCCGAAAGCGGCGCCGTAGAATAGTGAACCGTTACCGTAGGTCTGGTTTAGCATGTCCACGGCCCGGTGAAGCCGACCGCGCGCCTCCTCCGCACCCTGATCGAACAGATCCGGCGTGTGGCAGGCAGCGGGAATGAGCCTGTTTAGGACAAGCCCGACCTGAACGGGCATTGCCGCACGAGCGCGCTCGCGGCGCTCCCAAAGCATGTTTAGTGCTTCCGTCCGGCCGCGCCTCAACCAGCGCCAGTTCGGGACAGACGAGCTGAGCTTCCTGAACTCCCATCTCGGACCGCACCCCGCGCGCCTTGGCGGCGTAGCTTGGAAATGCAACACGTCGACGCCGCGACGATCGGCCCCCCTGCGACCGGCAAGCTGGACCGCGCACAACTGCTCTGGCAGCTGAGCGAACCCGCGTCCGCCGAAGCGCCGAGCAGCACACCTTCGACGTGGGCGTGATCGCGCGTTTAAACGCGAAAATGTCCGCCCCAGGTATCGCCCCGCTTAAGCCGCCACCGCGCGCCGCTGTTGGCGCGGGCGGTGAAGCGGACTGTCAAAGGCGGCTACGCCTCGGCCGGCCTGATCGCGTGCAGGTATACCGATCACCTGCCGCTCTATCTATACCGTTCTTGTCGAGATTGATCGCCTTCAGTCGGAGCAATTTTTCAGCATCACGGGCCCACGTGCTTTCCGTTCGCCTAGACTGCACTGCAATGGGAGTTCCCACCGTTCTGAATTTAAACCGGGAGGATTTTGGAGCAGCAGCCCCGTGTCCGCGGCCAGACGTCATGACACCATCACTCACCGATTCCTCGTTCTCGTTCGGAATAGACTAGTCGGAGGGGTAACATCATTTTGTCTCAGAACTTTTGACCAGCCGAAGCCGGGATCCATCCCTAGCGTAAAGCAGCACCCTACGCCCACCTGAATCAGAGTCCTCCTCCATTCGAACTCGATTTCCGCCGACATAATACTTATACTTTCGTTCCCCAAACCGATCTATAACAAATGGATTTCGATAAGAGCTATCCATTCTCGGATATTCGTCAAGCGCCCTCCATGCAATTGGCACGCTTTTTCCAGCAACGCGCATATCGCAAATGAGCCCAGCCAGATCGTAACGGAAGAGCGCGGCAAATCCAGCGCTCGTCTCGACAGTATATATACGACGCCCACTTCCAGTAAAAAAATACCGCCGATGACCAAAAGCAAGCTCACGAATCCTATCGCCACCCCACAAGACGCTACAAATTTCCCTGCCACCGCTGAACAGCCGCCTAATCAGCCTCCCTAGCGCCTCCACAATAATTACATCTCCCTCCGGGGTCTCGATTCTAACCAACGAACCGCATTTATATGTCATAACGAATCCGCCATAAAACACCTCGCAATATTGCCACCCCCCCCTTACTTCAATCGACGAGCCAGTCCGATCAGTGGCCCAATAAATCCCGGCAAAGCTAGCACCCAGAGGTTCGTTACCAGCCGCGAGCATCCGCTGGCGACAACGAAAAACATCGCCCGAGGGCGCCCGCCAAATCATCGTTCCTGCGTCGACGTAGACATCCGTGATGAACGGTCGTGGCACGAATACACTTTCACACTCTCCATATCCGTAGTTCACCAGCGAATGCTCCAAGAACAATTGGACCCGACATCGCCTAGACAGCTCAATGTGACCGAGGCCGATATCCATTATAAGACTTCCATCAATTCTTATATTCCCTAAACCACTATTTTGTGAGCGCACAAACGGCGTCTGCGCAGCAGCAAGCGCAACACAGCCGCAGAAAACCAAGATCGCTATCACTATTTTCGCCCTATTCAAATTTTATGATTTTACCTCGTAAACTACCCGCCTCAGCACCGCTGCGCGTGATTCGCGCACCCACAGTCTTACGCCATTCGGACTCCACGCCAGAATCGCAGAAGACAGGAAGCTGCACAGCATAGCATGCGTCGTAATTGTCATCGATTGGGTAATCAGGATGCACGAATATAAAACGCACACCTGCATCCAGAGCGTCTCTAAGTCGCTTATAAAAACGCTGCGTTTTGCCAACAAGCACAACGACATCCGTGCGACCAATTGCCCCAGCATTGACGCTTCTTTTTGGGTGCGGCACATACATGATATTCATCTTCGACACGTCAAACCATCGCCTCAACTCCCGGCCGTATAGAGGCCCCAGCAAATCCGTATCAATCAACACTGTAACCTTGTATGCTGGTCCCTTTGGCCGAGAATCACTGACGATCATTGTTCCGCCGGCGCCGTCCACCAAAAAGCGATATCTACATTTCGAGATAGAGTATGCCCCGCCGTAAACACATGTAACGAACGCTACAGCAATCGCGGCGGAAGAACAGACACTGCTCCTAACGGAGTCACGTCTGCAGAACGATACGAGTAGAGCGATAATCACATTGGCCGCAGCGACACCGCTGACAGCGGAAAGCTCCAGAAACGAATTGGCCGAAGATCCAATGACCCAGCCAATTAATGACGCACAGCACGCACATGCCACAGAGGAGCCAGTTTGCATTGAAATCGCCGCGAGCGCCCTCACTAGGAAAATTACCAAAAAGACACCTAGCACCGCAATTGCCGCACCATATTCTATCGCCGTTTGCACAAGCGTGCTAAACACCGTGGCATATTGATGTGGATTTGAATCCGGCAGGAACCACTGGGAAACAAAATTCCCCGCCTCCCCCCCCCCAATTCCAGAGATTGGGTTTACAAGTAGCGCATCTGCGCTCGCTCGCCAGACATCAAGGCGATTACCACTAGATTCGTCGGTCCCCGCC
This sequence comes from Candidatus Didemnitutus sp., assembly GCA_041906465.1. Classification (GTDB taxonomy): domain Bacteria; phylum Verrucomicrobiota; class Verrucomicrobiia; order Opitutales; family Opitutaceae; genus Didemnitutus. The sequence continues at coordinate 177,224 of JAYRJE010000012.1, forward strand.
ACGACACTCAGCATTCTCTTTCCAGTCGCACCGAAAAGTGTTCCCAATACCAGAATACCTAACGCTGTTAGTGCCGCGCTAATTACAACCGCCCCCAACCGACGCTGCCGGCCCAGCACGTACGCGGCCGCAGCGACGATCGCGACCGGTATGATTACAGATCTCGTCTGACTTAGGGATATTGCAAGAGCGCACACGCCGACAACGATGCAAATCGCTAGAGAGCGCACTGTTGGGCGAGTCATTTTAGTCGCGCAATCGGTCAATAGCAAAAGCCACGGGGCGATTTCTAGAACTAGCACAGCCAGCGCTATTGGCGATTCCATCCCAAGCAAAAGACGCCCGTTAGAAGTCCACATTCGACCTCACCATTTTAGCTCACGCCTTTGCATAGCTGGCCATTCCTGATAACGCGTTCTAGTTTCCAAAGAAGCCTGCTTCCACGAAGCCGCGATTGATCGGGATAAGTGACGGATTCCAGATACCGAATTCAAACCAACCGGTGCTCGTTATACTGAGGTCGGGAAATGGCTCACATATCTCCGAGCTACCGATCAAGATCACTTTTTTTGAGCTTTCATAGCTACTTATACGTGCTAGCAACCACAAATTTCTTCCGACCCAGACCCTGTCATTAATTTTAATACTTTCGGATGTAAGAGCAATGGGACGCGCAGAAACGTTCCGTCGCCAAACCAAATTAAGCCGCTCGTTCCCGAGCAAAATGAGGTTCGTATGCTCCTCGTCAATTTTTGATAGCGCAACATCGGTTGTGATCCGACAGTTTACGAAGTTCTCTCGACGCCAGGCTGCCTGAAATGATTCCGCGAGCGCCATCATATGCTTTTTATCCTCCGCGCTACCCGCGGTTCCGACAACCACAACAAACGGCTCTGCTACGACCGATGATAGCGAAGAGAATTTCTGCGTGCTTCCATCAATGCCGGCGTCGAAATCGAGCCGTCGTTGGGCCGCGAGCCATGGAATCAGCCTATCTCGCCAAACAATATCGATAGGCTCATGATATGCGTCAATCTCTACATCATACCTAACCGGGTATCGCCCAGAAAGCGCGAGCTCCACAAATTTGTCAGACTGCGAACGCGGTCCATGTTGCGGATCATCGCGAGTTTGAACGATCCACATGGGTGTCGGCGTCTTGGATAAGGGCAGCTGATGCATGGGATTCTGGGCGCTGACATATCGACGGAAATCCGAGTTGGATAGAAGACCCAGGTACTCTCGGCCGTAACCAAACCATGTCATGAACGGATTCGTCAGTCCGATCGCTGCGAATCGTCGAGGCCATCGGACGGCCGACATGCAGGCCGTTACGCCGGAGCTACATACTCCGAGCAAACTCACCCGGGAGGGATCGAAATCATATTCGCGTCGAACGGCGTCCAGCACTTCCTCGAAATGCGCGAAGTCGATCGGATGACCCATTGGCTTGACACGATAGCCTGACCATAGCAAGGCAGCGCCTCGGCGATTTGCTGCCTCTGCTAGTTGCTCAGCCCAAATATGGTCCGACACTTGGGAGCTTTCGATAAAAGGGCGGGATACTTCAAAAACCACTGGCAAAATGATAATCAAAGCGCGACTATCATGGTCTGACGATGGCACAGCCAATCGGTAATATTGTGTTGACCCATCTATCTTCGACACGAATCCGTTGAAGTGGATGTTGCGAGGCGGACGGAAATTTTCTGGATACGCATCGAACGCCGAGGCGTCACGCATCGCTACCATGGCCTGCACCACCTTCCGTTCCCAATTCGTGTCTCCACGGCGGCGATTCTCTTCACGGAGCAGGACATCGAGCCTGCATTGGTGAGCCTCCTTATACAATTGAACAGAAGTTCTTTCGGAAGATCTTACGCCAGCCACTGCGGTTGCCACATCGGCAGGGTCACCGACAATAAGTGTCTCACTGAATCTCTCGCCGTCATGAACAAGTGATGCAACAAATAAACCCTTTGCCTTTCCCACCCAGTTCTCAGTTCCTACGGCCGAGGGAGAGGGGCCTGCGGGGGATTGGGTCACATCGGTCAATTCTAGTGCAGGAACATAATCCGCGGGCCCTCCCCTGATGTGACACGTAACATCAGAAATATCTGACACAATAGCGCTCTTCAAGAACCGTTTTTCACGATGCAAGCAGTCTTTCACGACAGCTCGCAGATCGTTGTCCAGTCTTGCGCTAAACGCCCACCCACCACCCCGGTTTTTGATCTGACAAAGGACAATATTTTCACCGCTGTGTAAATCGAGTTTATTGCAATCGTCGAATAGATGAATCCCCCTCCCGGCGTCATCGGAATATTCAAAGATTTTCTTGCCATTGAGCCAAAGCACCAGATTGTCATCACTCCCCGTTGATATATATACTGATCTGTGAATTGCAGTTCGCAGGACGAACCCAACGTAGACTACACCTGTTTCCTTGCGCGCATTCCCGTGCGTTTCCTCAATCTTAGCGAAATCTATATTTAGTTCATGTCGATCCAATTCGGGAACGTAAACACTACTCATGTCTTTCGGTCCCAGGATTTTCCGGCTGTGATTTTTAAATATTTCATCCACATCATCGGCACATGTCCACAAGCCACTTCTCAGTTTCGCATCCAGAGCCACCTGATCGTCGACGGAATACAGCGGCCCAAACATCACCCATTCCTTAGCTTTTATCGACTCATGATCCGCCTGAGCCACCGGCCATTCGGCCCTTTGTGGGCCTCCGGCGAGCACCGAAACCGCGCCGGTAATAAAAAATATAACGCCCCCCAGCATGACACGCGACAGAGCAGATGGCCTCATAAACACGAAATACCCATTTCGAACATATTCATTTCATCTTCTGCTGCCCAGCGGAGATCCGATCGCCAGCACGATTACTACTCATGGTCCCTCGCAATGTGATTGGTATCGAGAGGTTCTCCGATACTCCGCCCGATTTAAAAACAGACAGCTCGATGACGTATATGCCATGGCGCGCACCGCCGGGTATCTTGATTATTACAGGCCCGTTCGAAGCTCCCGTTACCTTAACATCTACGAAGTCCGGTTTACGCACTACCTTTATATTTTCGATCGCACGAGCGCCGACGCTTTCAATAGCAATCTTGACTTCCCTTTCGCCAGCTCCTTCAAATATTAGGAACTGAGGTCGGGCGACGATCTCCGGCAAAGCCTCAACATGGAGATTGAGAGTAAGCGGTTCGTGATCGACCAAGTTCACTAGAAGCGTGTGCCGTAAACTCGTCTTACCTGGCGCAATGTCTACTAGAACGTGAACATCCAAGGCGCCATTCGGAGCAATTGGCTTGTCTTCATATTTTGAATTCACACAAGAACAATCGCTAGTTACAGTGTAACCGGCGACATATGCATCGCTCGTATTGCGCAGCCTAAACATTGTAGCGGCCTGAACGTCCCCTAGCCGGACCGCCAATCGGACCGACGTCCGCTCACAGACAAACGGGCTAGAATTGGCGCGGGTGTCGGCAAAGCACGTAATGTTCACCGCGACCGCAAATATAGCAATCGATAAAAATCTAATGCATGTTAAAGGAGACGCTGCGATACAAGCGACCGCAGATATCACTGATCCCCCTTCAGCTCGGAGAGCTTCTCCAACGATTGCTTCCAATCATTGAAAAGGAGCATTCCAGCAGATTGATCTGGTCGCAATGACTGTATACTTCCACTCATTAGGAATTCATTTTCCTGTGCTGCTGTAAGTGAGGAGCCACGAAGAGAAAACATCGACCGCAATATCCGAATCTCGGTTGCTTGGCGTTCGGTGCAACGATTTCCAGCGATCACTATTGGGCGGCCCCAAATCTCTTCGGCCACCGCAACCCGCGTCAGCTGCTCCTTAAGAATCGTATGCTCAGGATAATGTGGGGTGCCACTTTTTACATTCGTCTCCCTCAAACTACGTGCTCGCAATCGACGACTATACGCGACAACTTGTCGGGCCATTTGCTCAGATTTTGCCTCCAGATCCACTAAGGTGATTCGCGATTGCTCAGTGCGGGCGACTGTTTGGAGAAGAGAGTCCGTGCGCGCCAGTTCAACGGTCAGCCAAAACGCGAACACGATGCATATTATAGAAAGCGCCACCAGTATGTTTTTTTGCATGCTATCGATACAAGAAATCCGCTAATTGCGATTCTGCGCTCTTCTTCTTGATGATTATTTCGATAGCCTTTTCCTGCGCTGGCGACAACGCCAGATGTGCAGATGAAGACGAAATGATAGCCGCAGGAATGTTCACAGAAATACTTCCCTTGTCGTTAATAAAAAACGCATTAGGTGAAAGTTCGTGATAATTTGAACGGCCGGATCCTCCAATGTACTGATCGATAGAGTTTCCTACGGCGACGATACTATTGGCCCCGATTGGCGTGGCTAACGAATTTTCTATTTTTGCACATAGCTGCTCATATTGAGCCATCGAGAGGGGCTCTCCTAGTACTGCGCAGGCTTGCTGAAGTTCAGAAGCAGCAAGAACGGACCTCAGGTTCATTTGGAAATTTTCTAGAGTCGGAAGCCTGTCATCACCCAACAAGGTCCGAATTTCGGACGCTATGGATTGCTCCACCTGCTGCCTGGCGCCCCTAACTGCAGACGGATCAATTGTGCCCAACTTTTTATCAGGAGAGAGAAAAGCAGCATTTATGTATTCGCCGACGTTATCTTTGTCGTAAAGCAAGTCTATCAGACGCAGTTCCTCCCGTTGGCTAAGTCTCAATCTACTCAACAGCGGAGCCCAAGTAATATAAGCTTTAATTCGCCGGTCCGCATCGCGGAGCTGCCGCGCCTCCTTCGACTCGACGATGCGAAAATGCCGCAGTTCTTCGGGGGTCTGTTGCCGTATTTGCCCGGAAATACTGCGCGGGGTCATCTCACTGTCCTGCCCAACAGCAAACGTTTCTCCTAATTCTTTTTGCGCAGCCAAGATCTGCAAATTCGCAGAGTCGATTTGGGTCACCAACTCACGCACGCGGATCGCCCGAGAATGAGAATACCAAATCGCACCTGCCAATCCAGCTGCAAGGATCGACAATGCAATGTTAGCGAAATTTGTGATACCGCTCGACTTCAATCTATTAGCAAATTGTTATCAGCGACAAGGAAACGCGTTTAGGAAATCCCCTTTGGGTTCGGTGGAGTCATTTGTTACCGTAAGCCCCCTGTTCGTAATTTGATTTCCACGATAAACAAGGTCGAGATCGGCCCCGGATTTCGCATATAGGTCCTTTCCATAGTCAACAACAAGACCATTATTTCCAACGATATTCGGGTCATCGTCAAATCTAGTAAAACCAGCGGGAGCCGAGCTATCGCCCGGAATGAAGGACGAAATGATATGCATTGTTACGGACCCAATGGGTGCCCCTTCGATCGGGGAAGTGTCTATTGATGGGGTATTCGCCCTGTTCACGTCCTGGAACGTCTCGGAATTCGCGTAAGAGCCTGGCGTTGGAGTCGATCCATGTGTTGCACTAAACACCTTTCCGTTTGCCACGCGCAGAGCCTCAGTAAAGTGCGCAGTCACACTTTCCCCATTTATATAGTTCTTTGTAATCTGTATCACTTGCACATACAGACCGGTGCCGTTTTTGGGGAGAGCCACCTCATAAATAATCCCCTTGGATCCATCGCCCGACTCATAGAAATTACGGACTTTTCTGGTTTGAAAGCAAGGGTCGCCAGAGACAACGGGAAGAGTTCCGGCAAACCCCGATCCCGCGCCAGTAGTCGAGTTCGTATTCATTAGCGAAACCTCTGTCATGCCGCCACCAAACGTTACTGACACTGAAGGCAACTGCGGAGAGACTACTGTAAACGGATCGAGCACGAGGACCGTTTCTTCGTCGGCCCAAGCTCGGGAGCCAAGGACGGCAAGAGCCGCGAACACTGCGCGCGTTAACAATGATGTGGACCGTATGCTCATAGAGGCGGAAGCTCAGAAGTCGAACTCGAAGCCCGAATCACTCGCCGGAGGTAGGAAGCGGGATGGCGCGGGTTCGCGTTCTTGATAATAGTTTTGGCCCGTAATTAGTAACGAACGTATCAACCTCGTTTGTCAACGGATTTCTCAACGCCATGGCATCGCGGTTTTCCGCTGCCATCACCGTCGAGCGCCAGCGGTTCTGGCGGTGGCAGTGGAGGCGGCGCGGTTTCCGAGATTTCCGTTGCGGCGATCGCCACTCTTCTGGGCGCAAGGGCCCCTTTCTATTTCGGCGGAAGCTCCAATTTCTTTATTAGACTCCCTAGTGCTACTCACCATCTCGAGCGCCATCGCGCTCACGCTCCTCAATCGAACGACGATCCCGCAAAGTCGCTGACCACGGTCGGGTATGCTCATCGACGCCGCGAATACTGCGATACCAGCGCCACGAGGGCTTCTCTGAAACCCGACCCGACACTGGGCGAGGTTGAGCCGGTCTCCGCCAATGCCGTGCATGAACCGGTGGCCTAGATCCCGCGCCGTCCCCCGGAGAAGAAACACGCCGGGCATCTGCGAACACGTCAAACGAGTTCTCGCGGCATCAGTCTAGCAAACAAGGGCATTCGGGCTGAACAAAAGTCGCCTAATTTGTCGCCTAATTTCGGCCACCCCTCGCCTCTCCTCTGGCAAATGGCGCGCACGGCCGCATTCCGGTCGGAAGTAGCAAAATTGCCTTTTTCAGAGGAGAACTTTGTTTTCCCGTGTTCTTCACTCGTGCTCGTTTCACTCTAAACAAAAGCGCTTAATCGCTCTTGAAAACCGCTGAGGCGAAAGCCTCCGGGGGTTCGAATCCCTCCCCTTCCGCCACGTTGCCGAACAATGAGTTATGAAACTAATAACTCAAGAGAATCGGGTGAAATCGGTCGCGCATTTTTACAATGTGGCCAAATTGTGGCCACAATTTGACCCATGAAGCGCCCGAAGAACCCGAAATTTCCACGAGGCGAACCTCGCTGGAGGTGGCACCCGAACTGCGGCCCCGACGGAAAAATTTGCTCCTTCAGTTGCCGCGTCGAGTGGCTCGAGAACGGCGCGAGACAACGCAAGAACGTGCCGACCGCCGACGAAGCCGACGAGTTGATCGCGGCGATTAAGAAACGCACCGTGCAGGCCGACGTCGGGCTCACCACTCAAGTCACGCAACTCACCAAAGCGCAGATCGAGTTCGCCGAACTGGCGTTCACCCGCCTCCGCGACGCCGGTTACTACGTCCCGGAAGAAATTGAGTCGGCGAGTTCGATTTTGAAGGCGGTGCAGTGGTTCGCCGACAACTACAACCCCGACCAAGCGATTCCGCCGACTGTGTCCGAGGCGGTCAGCCGGTTTCTCGCCACGCGCGTGAACAAATCACCGCGCACATACAAGTCCCACAAAACCTACTTGGAGGAGTTTGCGACGAACTACGGCTCTCAATCCATCGCGGCGATTACCCCGGCGAAGGTGGACGAACATATTCGTGCGTGCCCATTCGGAAATGTCGCCAAGCTTCATCGCTGGGACTCGCTCCATGCCCTCTTCGAGTTCGCCCGCGGAAAGAAAAATGTCTCCGGCACTTGGATCGGAGTGAATCCAGTGAAAGCGGTCTCTGAACCCGAATACTCCCCTTCGCGTCCAAAAATCTATACGATCAAAGAATGCGAACAGCTCATCAAAGGCGCCGTGCTGAACTGCTACGCACCGAACATCGTCGTGCGGCTTTTCGGGATGGTGCGCGCCGACGAAATGAAGGCAATGGTGCGCAAGGGCAAATCGATCTGGACATACGTCAACCTGAAGACCGGATGGATGCATCTCCCTGCAAACGTAGTGAAGACCAAGGCTGACAAGGAGCGCGGCGGCCGAAATATCCGCATCAATCCAACGCTCGATGCTTGGCTCCGCGAATTTCGTCGGCGCGGGTGGGACATTAGCGACAGTCGAACTCTCGACGAACGCGTTCGGAAATTCGCATCCCCCGGGAAAATGGCAAAACAGGATATTCCACTCGAGGACCGTTACGCCAATCTCGTTCGGCACACGGCGATATCAGCGGCCGCAACGCGCGCGTCCCTCACCGACTGCGCTATGGAAGCGGGAACCAGCGAGGCGATCATCCGCCGTCACTACCTCGAACGGCTGACCCAAAAAGAAGGGGACCGATTCTACTCTCTCACTCCTTCCCACTATCGCTTGGATTCACTGTGGTCGCGACGAACCGAACTACGGACTCGTCGTAAGCCTTCCAGCCAAGAAGCAAAGTCATCCGCATAAACTCGAATCCGCCGTTCGAGGCCCTCATCTTCGACGGACGGCAGGATAAAATGTGGAATAGGGATGCGCACGACGGCCGGATCGCAATACGCGACTGCCCTCTTGACTGGCACGCGTAAGACGCGAGCCACATCGCGCAACGTTACAACCACCCGTTCAGCGGTCGCGCTCTCAGGCACACACGCATTCGGCGAGGCAGCAGAAACAATCCATCCGTGTCCAAGCGGAAGGTTCAACGAACCTGCCGACGCCTGTAGATGGATTTGTTTCGCGACCGCCACTTAAACGTGAGTCGAAATCCTGTCCGCCTTGGCAATCATGAGGCACCGTGAGTTCGACGCCCGCAAAACCACGACCAAATCCGGCCTAGCCCCAAACGCGGTCGAGCAATAATTTTGAAGTCCGAACCACGCTCGGATTTGCGTTTCTTTTCCGTTGCGGAAGCATGCGCGACTGATTTCAGGCACCAAACGATTTCTTTTCGCGAGGCACGCGATTCGTCTTTATTTTCTAGTGTCGTGCTACCCGCCGCCCCGGCACTCCACCACCCCACAGATTCTGGAGAGCGCACCATCCCTAAAGCGACAAAAGTCGCTGTGGAAAAAAGCATCGCCACCAAGGAGAACACGACGGCCCACTTCAGCTTCTCGTCCGCCTTTTTGCATGAGGTGATGACCGCTTGCAAATCCTTCCTGAACTCCAGTTGTTCCGCTGACACTTCCGTTTTGCCGGATGCAATCCCGAAAAAAAATCCCGCAAATTTTTCGACGAGGCGATCATCGCGCTCCGATAATGCGGCAAGCAGGGTGAGTTGCAGACACTCCGCATCCTCACCCGGCTGCCGCGCAATCAACGGTGAAGATTCTGACGCACAGCAACGCGTAAGCGCCGCTAACAACATTTGGTCTGCACGCGAGAGTTCGTGTTTCTCGGCTAGCGCATCAACTTCCGAATGCGGCGCCACGAGTTCTTCCAACGTGATTGGTCGGGTCTGATGCTTGGTCATATTTGAGATTATGGGCATTGGCTGTCGGAAACAAAAAGGTCTCTGTCTCCTAATCAGTCCGACTACGTGCCGAAGAATTCTGAGTGCTCTTCTACGGTGTAGGGGAAACGTGACCGTCACGAAACGTGCTATCACCCCAGTAGCTCCCGAAGCGAAATGGAACCTTCTCCAATCCTTAGGACCGCACCGGAACGAGTGTCCCAACATAATGTGATTGGTCGATAGCCTCGCGAAGCCTCGAATCTACTGAGTGCCGCCTCCCCGCGCGGCGTTGCCGTTAGGTCTCTGCACAGATCCCCTAGCCGTGGAAGTATTTCGATTGAGCAGTTCTTTCGGCGTATGGTCTTGGACAGAGCCGCGTCGTATTCGCGCCGGTCGAATACGACGCCAAATTCGTGAATTACCAAGACCACCTCCCTTCTGAATTTGAGCCAATCTACGGCGCCGTTCATGCGTTGTTTGAGCAATTCGTCGCCCAGTGCAGTTGTAGCGATACGAACTCGGTGGTGTTTTTTGTTGTTACTCACAGTTGGATGGACTCCGGAATTATGGCCCAACCAGATAAAATCGCAGACGCATGGGCGCCCCTCTCACGTGCATTGAGATCGTCCTGAACAATCCATCCGGATCCCGAACCATCGCATCTTTCGGCGGCGGCGCGCCCCAGCAAGCTGGCCAGGTCGCGCTCCGCGCGTCCTGATCGAGACTGCGTCTCTCCGCGCAGTTTCGCATCACGCAAAAGCTCGGTCGGCATGAGTCTGGGGGAGAACAACGGCAGAAATGCCGACTGTTGGGCCGCCATCGTCCACGATCGTCTTCTCAAGGGTTCGTCGCGAGCGCCGCCGCCATCGTCCACGATCGTCTTCTCAAGGGTTCGTCGCGAGCGCCGCCGCCATCGTCCACGATCGTCTTCTCAAGGGTTCGTCGCGAGCGCCGCCGCGGCCCAGCGAGCTGGGCCAAGACGCGCTGCGCGCGTCTTGTTCGAGACTGCGTCTCTCCGCGCTATTTCGCGCCACCGAAAAGCTCGGTTCGGCAAGAGTCTGAGAGAACGCAGGGAAAGATGCCAATGGTTGACGATCGAAAATGCCCATACTTTCTCTATGCCAGCCCGCCAATTTTCCTCCAAGTGCGCCACCTCGCGCGCACGCTACTATCTGTCGGAACATGGCATTGAGCCCACAGTAGTAGCGGCCCACGCAGTTCACGCGAAGTTCGCGCTCAACCACCAGAACCCACCCAATGTGGCTACACTCCGCGCGCTGCTCGCTGGTAACCACCCAGTGCTAGGTTTTGGACTTCGTCCGAATCGAACCATCGCAGGATGGGAATGGTCCGAAGGTCTACCCAAGACCGTCAGCCTGTGCGCGCTAATCGCACCCTTATTAGTTCGCCGCGCGGTCAAATATGCAGCTCAAGCAACCGTCGACTTTGTTGCCCGGATCATCTCCCCACACGGTATTCATGGTGGACGCAACGAGACCCTACTCGAACGTGTGTCCGAGCAACCCAAATGGTGCACTCCCTGTTTTGCTACCGTGCATCACTACTCGCGAGACACAGATCCGCACGAACACGTTCACTTTCTGCTGTTCAATGCAATTCACGACGGAAAGCGTTGGGTTGGTGCCGATGTCTCAGGCTTGTTCGCGTTTACGCGACTGATCTCCCAATTCTTCCACAGCAGTCTGGCGTTGGCACTCTCCCAAGACGGCATTCGACTACAAAAACGCGCGTTGTCCCATGGGGTTGTCGTTTGGGAAGTCGAAGGATTCCCACGGGTTGGACTAAATAGATTTTCGCGACGAACCATCGCAATCCAAGCCGCTCGCGGCTCCCGCAAGCGTCGGAAGTTCAGCACCCGTCCACGAAAGCAAAACGTCAACGAGGAGACTCTCCGACTTCGGGCTCTGTCGCGGTTGTCACTGGATCAAGTCCGTTCACTAGTTCGTATAACCACCCCTTCCGTATCGTCCAGTTGGACCCCGCCGAGCGAGACGATTCGAGATATCGTTGGAGAGGATCGCGGCGCAGGAGTCTACATTCTGAAGGCATGTGACTTACTTCTACAGCTTTTCCACAACCCTGGGACGTGTCAAAATCTGCAAGAGACGATCGCTCTCATAAAAAACCACGTATCAATTCGCGATCTAGGCTACGGTCTGTGGAGTCTAGGCCGCGATTGGATCGACCTAGCAGGCTGGTTGCGAGCGCATGTCGTAAACCTCAATCCTGAACTCGAAGTAGATTCGCTCACAGAAGTCATGCGGGTGCGAGACGTCGCGATAATCGAATTACCAAGCCGGCCTCGGAAGGTGCCGCGGTCGTGGGACACGGATGACGAACGGCAGCGGGGAATAGTCCGGCGCCAGATTTCGCGTTCGATTCCTTGTTTTGAAGCGACAGGCTCGACCTTGCTGCGCGACCTGCTCGGGCCCGAACACAAGATTTACTCGCTTTCCGATATCGGTTCGCATTGGGAAGCTGTGAGGCGGGCCCCCATTGTATGCCTCTCTCTCGCGGCCGACGGGCTGACCCCCCACTTGCTGAATCGGTTGAGATTCGAGCCAACGCGATTCCTCTTGATCGTGCCCGCTGGATACAAGCAGGTTTCGGATTTCGGGCGATATCTGATCGCGAATTTCCCGGTGTGCCGCACGTCCCATTCGAAACGTGAACTCCGATCACGTGTAGTGACCACACTCGATCCAGCGCTCAAATCGGGTAAGATCGTCACCTTTCTTGACGCGCTTCGGCAAAGTGCATCGATTACTCCTAGCGGAATTGATGTAGATCGCGTCCTGCAGGACCACGACAACGGCAAAGCGCCACTAGTGGTTTGCTCCACTCGCGAAAAAGCAGACCAGTTTATTTTCGCATTTCACACCCTTCTCGATCGGACCGCTGCAGACCGAGAAAGTCCAACCAAAGACGCCTACGAACCCGATCCATCGAGATGGGACACCGCTGGTTGGTTTCCTGCATACGTGAAGCAAAACATCGCCGGTGCGACACGCGGCTCCATCGTGCACATCCGCAGCCTGCACAACGACTGCGCCGAAATCGCCACCATGACAGGGGCGTTGCTACCCGTGCTCCGTCGCGAACATTTCACTCGCATCCTCCCACTGCGCGAAGCTTCCCGCAAATTACGCGTCGGGGAGCTGATACGGTTCCCTGTAACTTTTCACACAGTGAAAAAGGAACGGTTATCGATGCATCGGCCATACCGGATTACCGGGTTTCTCGAGGAGAACGGATACACGCTAATTTCGCTCAACGGCCGGTATCTAATCTCCGGCACCATGCCACTCACTGTGTCCCCTTGCGTTTGTGTCTTCAAACCCGACTTACGCTGGGAAGCAGACACCATGTGGCTTGACTTCACGGCGCTGGAGCTAGCAGCGGTCGGAGGAGTTTCCTTTCTTCAAATGGCAATTTCGAAGGCGAAATACGGTCTGCACCTTTGCGGCGATACGGTGCTGAACTATCGCAACGCTCTCCTTCCCATTAAACCTCAGGCCACTAAAACGGACTTACCGAACCTGCCGCGAAATGGCCCCGAAGAGGCGCCTTCGGTCATACCTCGCAAAACGCCTGGAGAGAGTCTGCCAGAGCGCTGATCGCCGTATGGGGCGTGCGTCCGAATGTCCGAACGTGCGCCACGCTGATTCCAGCGGCCTGTAAGCGCTTCTTTTGTTGCTCCTTCTTTTGCAAATAGTCCTCCGAATCAAATCCAAGCACCTCAACAGCGACGGTGCGAATGCCTCTCCTAACCTCGAAGTCCGGCCAGGCTCCGGGCACGCGGTATTTTCCGTGAAGCTTCGTTATTTCGAGGCTTTGACCCCAACTCGATTTAGAAAATCGTTCAAGAAAATCGGCCACGCGACGCTCGCCGTCTGAATCAACGCAAACGAAACTGCCCTTCCTCCACAGCGGATGCAGGTAGGTGTAACCGAGTTCTTCTTCGCCCCCACGTCCCAATGTGAGCGTCGCAATCGCAAGGAATGGTCCCGCGGTGCGTGCTTCGCCAAAGCGGCACAACTTATTCTTCACTTCCCATTTCGCGTAGCCTTCGCCCAACCGAACCACGAGCCACGGCCCTTCGACTCGCGTCACCTCAAATACGACTATTCCGTATGGCCTCCCGCTCGCCGGCCATGCACCGCCGGCACCTTTAATAGCACCGAAAACTGCTTGCCGATCAGCCCGCGTTCTAACCACACGCATCAACTCCTCGGTCGTCTCCCCTCGACACAATTTGTTCTTCCGCAATTCGCGTTCGAGGGCGACACGCTGTGAATCCGTCGAGTCTCGCGGTGAAATCGCACCACAGCCTGCCGCTACCAGCGCCCGTAGGAGTATGGAACCCAGTCTTTCCGCAGGCCCGGTCTTTCTGCTGTAAGAACGTGAAACCCTCGCCCCAACACGGTCGACGGCAGAAGACACCTCGGTCCCTAATGCTCGATGCAGATTCAGCGCTCCGTTTCTGGGACGCGATCGCCCGTCGCGAGCGCCGACAAATTCCGTCCGATTTCGCGTTCTGGCAAAACTGGAGAGGAAATAGGTCGGTCCGCGGAGCTTAACCACGTAGTGCACCCCATCGACAACAAGCCAGAGGCCCCGCTCCCAGCATGCTGTAAAAAACGGGAGCCAAACCGCTGCATCGGCAGGATCGGCACGCTCGTGCCTCAGTCGTCTCTCCAAAGCCCTAAGTGTCGAGTCGGATAGAATCAAATCAGTGCAGATGCGCGGCTCGCTGTTCTTCGCGTAGTGTTCACTCAGGTAGATGTCCATTCCGTGGGAATATGGGCCCAAAACAATCACGACCAATGCCTCTGGACCTCACACCTTTCGAAGTTGATGCGCAGCGCAGCGACGCATCGCATCGATTATCTCAGTTAACTAGGGCGTGTTTTCAAACCACGTGAGTGAGCCAATCAAGAACGGCGGCGAGGAGAACGAAGGCCAGAAATGTGGCGGCCAGTTTGTCGTAATCGCCGACGTAAACGATGGTGCTGACCTGAAGCTGATTCGAGTTGTAGGTGCCGCCGAGGAGATTGGCGGCGCGCAGGTCTGCTCTCCCTCGCGCACCAGTCTCCTCACGGGCGCCCGCCCGGACACCACGAAGGTATGGGACCTCAAAACGCATTTCCGCGCCGCCCTGCCAGACGTCGTGACCCTGCCGCAGCATTTCAAGGCGAACGGCTACTTTGTCCAGGGCATGGGGAAGATTTTTCACGGCAACCTGAACGACGCTCCGAGTTGGTCCGTGCCGTGGGGCACACCGCCCGCGCGCCAGTATGCTCGATCGGAAAACACGTCGCGCAAAAAATCCGACGACGCGTCCACCGACAAACCGGCCGACCGCAAGGCGGCCAAAAAAGCGAAGGCCTCCTCCGGCCAAAGCGAGGCCGAGACGGAAGGCTCCGCACTCGGTCCGGTTTACGAATGTGCCGATGTGCCCGACAACACCTACGTCGATGGCAAAGTGGCCGACCTCGCGGTGCACACTTTGCGCGATCTCAGCCAGCGCTCCGAACCGTTTTTCCTTGCCGTCGGTTTCGTGCGACCGCACCTCCCGTGGGTCGCACCGAAAAGATACTGGGACCTCTACGACCCTGCCCAAATCGCGCTCGCGCCCAATCCCTTTCCGCCCATCGACGCGCCGTCGTATGCCGTGAATCTGAACGACGGCGAGATGCGTCAATACCAGGGCGTCCCCAAGTCCGGTGCCATCCCGATCGACCTCGCGCGCCAGCTCAAGCACGGCTACTACGCCAGCGTCAGCTACTGCGATGCCCAGATCGGACGCGTGCTCGACGAGCTCGACCGCCTCGATCTGCGCCGCAACACCATCGTCGTCCTCTGGGGCGACCACGGTTGGAAGCTTGGCGAGCACGCCGCGTGGGGAAAGCACGGCAACGTGGAAAACGATGTGCATGCGCCGCTGATCGTATCGCTGCCCGGCATGAAGAACTCCGGTGCACACACCGACGCGTTGGTCGAGTTCGTGGACGTCTATCCCACGCTCGCCGAACTCGCCGGCCTGGCCCTGCCCACTCATCTCGAGGGCACCAGCTTCCGTCCTTTGCTCGCCAATCCGGGCTCCCATGGAAGACCGCCGCATTCAGCCAATATCCCCGCAACCTCGCCGGCGGAAAGCATCTCATGGGCTACACCATGCGCACCGACCGCTATCGCTTCACCCGCTGGGTCGATCGCAACGACCATTCGAGAGTGGATGCGGTCGAACTCTACGATCACGCCAACGATCCGCAGGAAAACCGCAACATAGCCCATGATCCCGCCCAACGCGAAACCATCGCACAGCTCACGGCGCAGTGGCTCGCCGGCTGGCAGGGCGCGCAACCGGCAGCCTCCTCCCTTAAATGAAATCCCTCCCCTCAACCCTCCTCACGCGCGCAGACTCACGTCCGCGCCGTCTCGCTCTCCTCGGCGCGCTCATACTCGCCGCCGCCTGCGTTCCGAGCACCGCGCTTCGGGCGCAATCCGCTGCTGAGCGCGCCGCGATCGTTCGGCGCGGCGACGCCGCGCTCAAGACGCCCATCGTCACGGTCATCGACAAGCCTCAGCCCTCGCCCACGGGCAACGACCACGACTACGTGAGCTACGCCATCTACTTCTGGCCCGATCCGAAAAAGCCGGACGGGCTGCCCTATGTGTCGCGAGACGGCGAGCGTAACGAAAAGCAGGTCGCGTTGGGCGACGCTCCGCGGTTCCGCCAGCTCTTTTCCGAAGTGCCTGCGCTCGCCGAAGCGTGGCGGGTCACGAAAAAACCAGCCTACGCGCAGCGGGCCGGCGACTGGCTCCGCGCCTGGATGGTCAACCCTGCCACACGCATGACGCCGCACTTGGAGGGTGCCCAAATTCGCCTCGGCATCGATCGCAACAAGGGGCAAGGCGGCGGTATCATCGACGGCGCGCGCATGCACGCGCTGCTCGACGGCGTCGCACTCCTCGACGGCTCGCCGGCCTTGTCGGAGTCCGAATGGAAAACGATGCGCGAGTGGCTCGGCGACTACTACCGCTGGCTCACCACGAGTAAGCACGGACTCGAGGAACGGGATAAGGCCAACAACCACGGCATCTGGTATCGCAGCCAGGCGGCGAGCTTGGCGGTTTTTCTCGGCCGAGTGACGGAGGCCCGGGAGATCCTGACGGAGGCGCGAGAGCACATCGCGGCGCACATCGATTCGGACGGGAGCCAGCCGCGCGAACTCAAGCGCGCAGACGGCTTCAGTTACAGCGTCTATAACCTCGATGCGTTCTTCAGCCTCGGGCTGCTCGGCGAGAAGGTCGGCATCGATTTCTGGCACTACCAAGCGCCGAATGGGTCCAGCCTGCGCCGAGCCCTCGATTTTCTCCGGCCCTATTCCGGTCCGGATCGGAAGCCTTGGCCGGGCAAGCAGCACCGCCCGATCACCGGCCGCGAGCTGGACTACGAACTCGCGATCGCCGCGCGCGTCTGGCCCGACGGTGGCTACATTGCGAGCCGACCGCACCAAGCGCCCTGAGGCCACGGCGAGCGCCATCGGGACGGATGCAGTGAAACGGCGCATCCCGGCCCCCTATTGTCTCGCGCTGTTTGCCGCGCGCTTCCGTTTCGTCAGCTACGGCTATCGTGCTCGCTGGGCGTTCCTTTGCCCAAGCCCGAGTGGGCGAGCTTGCGGTAATCGCGCGGCGAGCGCCCCAGCGATTTCTTGAAGGCGCGGCTGAAGGAGAAGATCGACTCGAACCCACACGCCTGCGCGATGCTCGCGACGCTGCCGTGGTTGTCGCTCGCCAGCATCGAGGCCGCGATCGAGAGCCGCGAATCGCGCATGTAGCCGCCGAGGCTGACACCGAACTCCCGGCGGAACACCGCCCGCAGGTGACTGATGGAATAGCCGGTGTGCTCCGCGAGATCCGCCAGCGTCAGAGGCTGGTCGAGATTGTCGCGCACGAAGCGGTTGATCGACAGCAGCAAGGCGCCGTTCGGGTCGTCGGCTTCCGCGTCCTTGGTCACCGCACAGTCCGCCTCGCGAGTGCCGAGGAGGCGTTGCAGCAACTCCGAGGTTTTAACGATCAGTCCAAAACTCCGCGCCGCGCCGGGCGGCCGCGCCACATATTCCTTCATCATGGCGCGCAGGAACTCGCTCTCTTCGGCACCGAGCTCCCGCGGTGAGTTGCGCAGCGAGAGCAACTGCTCGGGCCTGGCCAACTCGAACGTGATGAACAGCCACAGCATCTCCTCGCCTTCGATCTCCAGGTAGTGGTGGAACTGGTGCGGGAAAATCAGGAACACCTGACCGGGCGCGAGGGTGTAACCGTTGCCTTCGACGTGAATGCGACCGGCGGTTTGCAGCGGAACGACCAGTTCGAAGCGATGGTGGTAGTTGTGGGTGACGCCCTGCGGCTTGAGCGTCTTCGTGGAAGTGCGTTTGAACACAACGACGTTCTCCACGAGCAGCACGTCGGCCAGTTTTGCGCCCGAGAAAAGATCCACCGGATTCACCAATGCGCGCACCGTATCACTCAGTGCCCGCTTTGCGGCGAGAACATGCGTCGCTGGTCGAGAGGAGGAGGGAGACATGAAAACGGGGTCATTTGCGGAAAGTGCGCAGGCCAAGGCAAGCCCGCGCACGTCCCGCCGCACTCAACAATAGCGGGCGATGCGGGAACTGACGTCGTGTTTGAAACGCTCGATGAAACCCAGCGTGTAGTCGGCGACCGACAATGCGGGATGGTCGATGAGCGGCGTGAGATCCATCGCCCACGTCAGCCCGACTGCCCGATCGGTGGCGTGCGACGTGTGATAAGTCGCGTGCGCCAGGCGGCGACCGGCGGCGGCGAGATCGTAGCGCTTGCCGCCCGTGATTTGGGAATCGAAAACCCCCACGAGCGCCGCCGCGAGATTCGGGAAAGCGCCGACATCCAGCGCCTGCTTGTCGCCATCCACCATCCAATCGAGATCGCGCCACACTTCGCAGCCGAGCACCTGCCGCGGACGCTTCTCCGCCGGCAGCGCACGCAACGCCTGAAGGCATTGCCCCAGGACCGCGAGGTGCGTCTCGTGCTTGTCTGCGGGCTGGTGCAGATAGACGACCTCCGCCGCCGCCGTAGCAAACACAAGCCCGAGATCCGCCTGAACCTGCGCATGACCCGGCTGTTTCACCACGGCGCTGGGATGTGCCAGTTGGAGCTGGATCGAGTAGTCGCCCACGAACGCCGCCTTACGCTGCTCCGCGCGGCGCACGGCGAGCATCTCGTCGCTCGAATAGTTGGCGTAACGCCCCGACCGCGGGCTACCCGCGCCATCCGTGACGACCACGCCGGAGAACCACCGATCAGCGCGCCCGAAACACTCGGCAATGCCGTGGTAGGCCATGATCTCGATGTCGTCCTGATGCGCGGCCACGCAAAGATGCGTTGTGCGCGCGAGCGCCGCTTCGGGCGAGAGGCCCGTTCCAGCGGGCACGAAGATGTCGGCGTGCGATTGGGAAAACTTCATGGGGCAAGGGAGATGACGTTTTTCGAGAATGGCGCCAAGCTGGCGGCCGCTATCGCCTGACCGTGCGACCGGTTCGCCTCGTTGGGAGAGTGAAAACGGATTTGTTGCGCTAAATCCGGAAACTCCGCGTGCAGCACCTCGGCCGCGCGGGAGAGAATCACCTCTCCGCCGGGAGCGGTGGCGACCCCACCGAGGAGCAGCACATGGCGTGAGTCGTAGAACTCGTGGTAGTGCGCCACCGCGTAGCCGAAGCACACGCCGATCGTCTCATACACCGCGAGCGCCGGCGCGTCGCCTCGCTGCAACGCCGCCAACACCGCCGATGTCAGCTCCGCGGGCTCGTCAGCGTTAAACGCGATCCCCGCGCGGGCCGCGAGCCGCT
The DNA here is from genome assembly GCA_041906465.1 of Candidatus Didemnitutus sp. Classification (GTDB taxonomy): domain Bacteria; phylum Verrucomicrobiota; class Verrucomicrobiia; order Opitutales; family Opitutaceae; genus Didemnitutus. The sequence continues at coordinate 196,395 of JAYRJE010000012.1, forward strand.
GCACACCTTGCCGGGAGAAATACTGCACGCCGCACCCGCAGTCGCCTGACCATTCGTCGCGCGCCGCGTGGGGCCCGTAGTCGAAGGGAGCGAACGCGAGTTCGTTCAGCCAGGTGGTGAGATTACCTTGGGCCGTGACGTAGCCCGCCGCCTGACTGGTCCCAAACGAGGTTCCGAGCACCGGACCGCGCAGCAATTGCGCCCCGGCCAAGGCAGTGACCTCTCCGTCGTTGACGATGCGGAACGGCACCCGGCCCCAGCGTTCGCGCAGGGCAATGAACATGCCGCGAATGTGCCGCTCGAACGATTCCTCGGACACTCCGCGGAACAATGACGCAACGCGCACCTCGTCGTTCACGTAGACTCCCGCCGCGCTGCCGCCAATCGCATCGACCCGCGGTAAATGCGCTGCCGCGCGCAGCAACGCTTCCTGCACTTTCGCGATGTGGTAAGCCGGATCGGTTTCGAAATACGGCGCCCACGGCAAGCGTTCGGCGTGCACCACACGCCCGTCGATCAGGGCGACCACCTTGCGCTCGCTGCCGCCGAGATCGAACCCGATGCGACATCCCTCCAGGCTGCGATCGATGGAAAGCTCGGGATCGTGCGGCGCGGGGAGTGCAGCGAAGGAACACGCTTCGACGGTAAACGCGTTGCGATAAATGCCACGCCCCATGAAGGACTGATCGAAGGCCCTCGGCCCGGTGGCGCTGTAAATGTCGGTCAGCGCCCGCGTGATCTCATCGGCCCCCGCGACCAGCACTCGTGTCGCTCCCTTCTGCCAGAGCAGAAATTTCAGCAACCGTTCCGCATAGCGCAACGTCAGCCCGGCGGACGGATGCCCCGCCGCGAGGACGCGATCGCGATGCAGCATGGTCGTGCCATCCGGCCGGACCAGCGCGAACGCGAAGGCCCGCGCACCGGCATCGCGCGCCACGAGATCGCGATAAGCGCGATTCCAGAGCGCGGCCGGCACGAAATCCGGTTCGAGCGCCGGACGGATTTTCGGCAGCACCGTAAGCACGGGAAAGGTCAGGCGATGCGGTTCAGGCCGAGAGCTTTTCGGAGCGAGTTGCTTCGCCGCCCCATAAGCGGCGCGTGACCCAAGCCATGGTGCCGCCACTGAAGACGAACACTGCGGCGAGCACACCGGCAGTTGGGAGGCGTCCGTAGAGCAGATTGCCGATCGCAAAGAGCGCCGACCAGATCGCCAGACAACCGGTGATCCAACCCAGCGCCGCCAGCCCGAGACGATCGGCTGACGCACACGGGCGCCCATCGGCCGCTTCGATCTGCCGGCGAATCTCCGTCCAACCCGGTCCCGCCGGTCGCACCCGGCGATAGAAATCCATCAAGCGCTCGCGACTCGTCGGCGCCGCGACGAACGCTGCCACCAACCAGCACACCGTGGTGAAGCCAACCGCATACAAGACCGACTGCGCAAACGGCAGCGGGTGACCCGTTTTTCTCAGCACAAATAAAACCACCGAGATGGCAAAGGAACTGCCCATCGCCACCACCTCGCACCACGCATTGATCCTCCACCAAAACCAGCGCAGCAGATACAACAACCCCGTGCCCGCGCCGATCGAGATCAGCACCTCAAAGGCGTCCTGCGCCGATTCGAGCGTCAGACTCACCAATGCCGCGACGAGATAGAGGCCTAGCGTGCAAATTTTCCCCACGTTCACGTAGTGCGCCTCCGAGGCACCGGACACCACGAAGCGTCGGTAGAAGTCGTGCACTAGGTAGGAGGAGCCCCAGTTGAGGTGAGTGAGGATTGTCGAGGAATTCGCGGCGATCAGGCCGCCCACCATCAACCCGACAAAACCCACCGGCAGGAATTTCAACATCGCGGGAAACGCGCTGTCGTGACCGATCAGTCCCGGATCGGCATGGGGGAACGCGGCCTGGATCTCCTTCAGGTCGGGATAGATGATGATGGAACACAGCGCCGTGACGATCCACGGCCAGGGCCGCAAGACGTAGTGCGCGAAATTGAAGAACAGCGTGCTACCGAGCGCATCTTTCTCGGCTTTCGAAGCCAGCATGCGCTGCGCAATGTAGCTGCCGCCACCGGGCTCGGAGCCGGGATACCAGTTGGCCCACCAGCCGATCGCCAGCGGCACGATGAAGATCATCAGCGCCAGTTCGCTCAGCGCAAAGTTGGGCATCACGTCCAGCAGCGGCTGACCGCGCCCGTCGATGGTGGTGAACACCGGCTGCCCGCCGGAAGCGTAACTGACCTGTTGCGCGCCGAGCGTGCTCACCAGCCGATGCAATCCCGCCAGCGCGCCATCGCCCGCTCCGGTGTGGCGCGCGACTTCCACGAGCGCGAAATACGCCGCCGCCACGACGGCGGTCATCTTCAGGACGAACTGCACCATATCGATCACGAGCACGCCCCACAGACCGGAGTGCGCCGCGAAGACGACATTGAGCACGCCGCAGATCACGATGGTCTGCCACGGCGCGAGGCCAAAGAGCAGATTCGCGATTTTGCACGCCGCCAGCGTCACCATACCCATGATGAAGCAGTTGAAGAACAGTCCCAGGTAAACGGCGCGGAACCCACGCACGATCGACGCCGCCCGACCGGAATAGCGCAGCTCATAGAACTCGAGATCCGTCATCACTCCGGAACGCCGCCAGAGGCGCGCAAAGAAAAAGACCGTTGCCACCCCCGTCAGCACGAAGGCCCACCACTGCCAGTTGCCCGCCACGCCGTATTGCCGGACTTGTTGGGTCACCCAGTTGGGCGTGTCGCTGCTGAACGTCGTTGCGACCATCGAAAGCCCGGCCAGCCACCAAGGCACCGACCTTCCCGAAGCGAAAAACTCCGTCGTGCTCTGACGCGCGCGCCGGCCGAAAAAGAGCGCCGGAACGAAACAGACGAGCAGCGAAGCTAGGACAATGATCCAGTCGAGCGGCAGTAGTTTCATGGGGGGTAGTCCGATCGGTGTTGCCTTACGGGCGGTAGCGTTGGAAGGCCTCGAGCGCCTCGTATTCCGCGAGGCCGAACTGGTCGTAGCGCTGCGCGAGCGAACGGTTGCTCTGCATCGCCTGCTGCCAGGACTCGCTCTGGTTCGCGGCCACGATCGGACTCTGACTGCGCTGGCTCTTGTGATGATAGATCGCCTGCACTTTCTGCGAAAGCTCCACCGGGCTGAGCGGCACCGCCATGTCCACCTCCGCGGGCTCCCACTCGCGCTCCGGCGCACGGTAGAGCCACACGCGGCAATCCACGCGCCACGCCTCGCCGGCTGTCGGACCAAACGCACGACGGAAAACCTCGAAGCTCAGCGCGGATACCGAGCTGGGATCGCCCGACTGGCCCGTCGCGAAAATCTGGTGCGGCTGCACCTCGCGCAGCAGTTGCTCCACGATCGCGACATCCGCCTCGCCGAGACGGAACTGGCGGTAGCGCCCCTGCTCGTAACACGGCAGGTCGAGGAAGCGCGCCTGCGCGGCGGAGAGACCGCACGTGTGTAGCGCGGCCCGCGCCTCGCTGCGGCGGAGCACGCCCTTGAATCGCCGTGTGTCGGCCTGATCGTGATCGAATGCCGCCTTCGCACGGAGCTGCTCGCGGACGGAGCGCGCGAACGCCGCGCCCGCGCCCTCCCCGTGCAGTTCCATCGCCAGCTCTGCCGCCATCGCGGCCTCCTCGTCGGGCACGCCGAGATTGCCAGAGGTCAGATATGCCACGGTGACCTCATGCCCTTGATCGACCAGCCGGCGTAACGTGCCGCCCATGCCGAGCACATCGTCCGAAGGCTCCGGGCTGAAAACCAGCACGCGCTTCTTCGCCGGCAGCGCGCGCTCCGGTCGGTGACGGTCGTCGGCGTCGGGCTTGCCGCCGGGCCAGCCGGTGATCGTGTGCTGAAGTTCGTTGAAGACGCGGATGTTCAGCCCGTAGGCCGGCCCCTGCTCCGTCAACAAATCGGCCATGCCGTGCTCGCTGTAATCCTCGTCGAGGAGTTTCAGCACGGGCTTGTCGAGTTGCCGCGCGAGCCACGCCACCGCGCGGCGCGTCATGGCCGGCGTCCACTCGACGGTGCCCACGAGCCAAGGGTGGCGGAAGCGAGTGAGTTCGCCCGCCGCGGCGCCATCGACGTGGAATTCCACGGCCGGATGGCGTTGGAGAAAACTCGCCGGCAACGCGTCGGTGGCGTCGTGCTCGACGGCGCTGGCGATCACGCGCGCTTTCGATTCGCCCCATGCGAGGAGGAGGATGCGCCGCGCCTCGAGGATGGTGCCGACTCCCATGGTGACCGCGTGGCGCGGCACGTGCGCCTCGCCGAGAAAGTCGCGCGCGGCGTCGCGCCGCGTGAGCGCGTCGAGCGTAACGAGGCGCGTGCGCGACTCGCGGCCCGAGCCGGGCTCGTTGAAGCCGATATGACCGGTGCGTCCGATGCCAAGGATCTGCACGTCGAGCCCGCCGGCCGCGCGGATTTTCTCCTCATACGCGGCGCACGAGGCAAAGACCTCGCCGCGCGCCACCATGCCGTCGGGCAGGTGGATGTTCTCCGCCGGGATGTCGATGTGATCGAACAACTGGTCGTGCATGAAGCGCCAATAGCTCTCCGGATGCGTGCGCGGCAGACCGTAGTATTCGTCGAGGTTGAACGTGATCACACCGCGAAAACTCAGTTTCTCCTCGCGATGCAGGCGGATGAGCTGGCGGTAGAGCCGCACCGGCGTCGAGCCGGTCGCGAGGCCGAGCACGGTGGGCCGGCCGGCGGCGTTGTGGGCGCGGATGAGGATGGCGAGTTCGCGCGCGACGTGCAGGCACGCCTCGTCGGCGTCGGCGTGCACGGTCACGGGCAGGCGCTCGCGCTGGCGGGACTCGGCAATGGGCAGGGACATGGCGATTCAGGAGTTGGCCGGGGACAGTTGACGGAAATAAGCCAGCGTCTCGGCGAGGCCGGCCTCGAGCGAGCTGACGGGCCGGAAACCCGCCGCGTGGAGCGCATCGACATTGGCGCGCGAATGCCGGACATCGCCCGCGCGCGGCGGCGCGTGCCGGATCTCCGAGCGGGAGCCGGCTTGCGCGACGATGCGCTGCGCGAGTTCCAGCACGGTGATTTGCCCGCCGTAGCCGACGTTGAACACGCCGGTGAGGCCGCGCGTCGTGGCGGCGAAGAGATTGGCGGCAACGATGTCCTTCACGTGGATGAAATCCCGCGTCTGGCCGCCGTCGCCGTAAATCGTGATCGGCTGCTGCGCGAGCGCCCGCTGGATGAAGATCGGCACGGCCGCCGCGTAGGCGCTGCCCGGGTCCTGCCGCGGACCGAAGACGTTGAAAAACCGCAGCGCCACTGTCTCGAGCCGGCCCGACTCCGCGAACTGCCGGCAGTAGTATTCGCCGTCGAGCTTGGTGACGGCGTAGGGGCTGCGCGGTTCGGGCAGCATCGTCTCGACCTTCGGCACCGTCGGATTGTCGCCGTAGATCGCCGCCGAGGAGCTCAGGCAGAGCTTGCGCACGCCGGCGGCCGCGGACTCCTGGAGGACGTTGAGCAGGCCGAGCACGTTCAATTCCACGCATTCGTGCGGGCGCTCCACGGATTCGGGGACGCTCACCATCGCCGCGAGGTGGAAGACGTAATCGACGCCCGCCACGGCGCGCCGCACCGTCGCGCGGTCGAGGATCGTGCCCTCGATGAACTCGACGTCGAGGCCGTGCAGGTTGCGCCGGTTGCCCGTGCGCAGATTGTCGAGCACGCGCACCTCGGCGCGTCCTTGCAGTTGCTCGGCGAGATGACTGCCGATGAAGCCGGCTCCGCCGGTGATCAGGACTTTCATGTGTTCCCCTGGATAATTCCCGCCCGCGCCTGGTTCGCGCAGACCTGAGCGACCAGTTGCTGCATTGCCGCCTCCTGCTGTTCGATGCTGCGCACGAGCGCAAACTGCGTGCGCGCACGGTCCAGGTTGTGGCCGGGTCGTTTCGTGTTGAAATACACGTCGCCCTCAAGGTGATCCGTGAGAAAACGCAGCCCGATCTCGTAGGTAATGAGCTTGCCGGAGAACACCAGGTGGGCACGTTCCGCCTCGTTCAAGAAAGCGCCGGCCGACGAGAGATAGCCGTTCACGAGGCCCTCGAAGATGTCCATGCGCATCGCGACCTTCGCGACGTCGCGCTCGTCCTCCGCCGCGGCGTTGGTCGCCGAGCGCACCATGTCGCCGAAATCGTAGAGCGCCAGGCCCGGCATCACCGTGTCGAGGTCGATCACGCACACCGCGGAGCCGGTGCGTTCGTCGAGCATCACGTTGTTGAACTTCGTGTCGTTGTGCGTGACGCGCTCGGGCACCTCGCCGCGCGCCAGCAGGTCCAGCAGCACGCCCGCGAGTGGCGCGCGCGAGAGCGCGAAGTCGATCTCGGCCTGCACCTCGTGCACGCGTCCGGCGCAGTCGGCCGCGACGGCGCGCTGGAAATTGGCCAGCCGACTCCGTGTGTCGTGAAAGCCCTGGATCGTCTCGTGCAACCGGGCGCCGGGCAGATCGACCAGCAAGTGCTGAAACGCCCCGAAAGCGCGCGCTGCCTCGTAGGCGTGGCGCGGGCTCTCGACGACGTCGTAGGTCCGCGCCTGCTCGATGAACAGGTAGCAACGCCAGCACCCGCCCTGCGCATCGCGATGCCACGGCGCACCGTCGCGCGCCGGCACGAGCGTGAGCGCTGTGCGGGAATCGCCCGAACCCCGCCCGGCGGCGGCGCGCGCGGCGTGATCGGTCACGCGCTGGATGTTTTCCATCAGTGCCGGCACGTTCTTGAAGATGCGAGCGTTGATGCGTTGCAGGATGTATCGCACCGGCCGACCGGCTTGGTCCATCGTGATTGCGAAGGTGTCGTTGATGTGACCGCTGCCGTAGGGCGCGCCCTCGGCGAAACGACCGTGCAAGTGAAACGCGGCGGCGACGGCGCGCAAATCCACCGAAGGACGGGAAGGCGACAAGCTCATGGGGAAAGGGGATCAGCTCCAGAGTTTCGCCGGATAAACTCCGGCCTGAGTCAGCGCGCGCAGCGAGGCGACCACGTGCGGACGGTCTTCGCGGTAAGTGACACCGAACCACGAACCGGTGGTCGGCAGCACCGAGACTGTCGCCTCACCGGTCGCGATCATGCCCGAGACGGCCGACGGGATGTAGAATTCCGTCTTCGGCTCCGCGCCGCACCGGTCGAGGAATTCCCCGAGCTGCCGCTCGAATGCATCGAAGATCGCCGGTGTGAAGCCCCAGCAGTTCATCGATACCGTCTCCTCGCCGCTGTAAACGCTCCCCTGCCCCATCGGTCCCACCTGCGCCGCCTCGATGCCCGTGGCTTCGTTCACAGCGAGCAGGTTTCCGTGCGGCCCGACGGTGCAGACGCCGCGCGAGACGGCGCCGTGTTCCGACAGCGTGTTCGCCAGCCGGAAGCCGATCAGGCAGCAGCGCGCCGGGCCGGCCGCTGGAGCCGGTGTGCGGAGAAAGCGCCCGAGTTGCCGGAAAGCATCCGCGCCGTAGAAATCGTCGGCGTTGACGACCGCGAACGGCTCGGCGATTTCGTCCGCCGCGCACCAGACCGCGTGGCCCGTGCCCCACGGCTTGGTCCGGCTCGCGGGCACCGAACGTTGCCCTGGCAGGCGCTCGAGCTCCTGAAAAACATACCGCACGTCGGTTCGCGCCTCGAAGCGTTGTCCCACCTTCACGCGAAACTCCGCCTCGAAATCGCGGCGAATCACGAAGATCACCTTTCCGAAGCCGGCCGCGAGCGCGTCGAAGACCGAGTAGTCGAGCACCGCCTCGCCCGCGGGACCGACGGGATCGATCTGCTTCAGGCCGCCGTAGCGGCTGCCCATGCCCGCCGCGAGCACCAGCAGCGCGGGCCTCCGAAAATTCTCCGCCAGATTCGTCATGGGGTGCCATTTCGGAATAAGAATCGATTTTGTCAATCTTATCGTTATTTTGTCGTTTTCGATTTCAGCATAATCCTGCGACACGTGCGGGCCCCGAGCCGCACTGAACGGCGCTAGTTGGTCGGGAATTGAGTGTCGTCGCGAGTTGCGGCGTGTTCGAGGCATGCCCCTTTTCCGTGTCTCGCTGCGCCGGAGCGCACTCGTCGGCTGGAGCCTGACCGCGCTGCTCGGCGCCACGATCTCACCTGCGACGGAAGTGCTCTCTTTCGAAGCCGCGGCCCTGCCCGCCTGCCTGGAACCAACCGCGACGGCGCGCCCGACGGCAGAACGCGCCAAATACGGCGCGCAGAGCCTGCGCTGGGATTGGCAGCCGGGCGATGCGCTCGCGTTTCACCAGACCATTGAGTTCAAGGCGCTGACGCTCGGTGCCCCGAACAACGCGTTGAGCACCTTCGTCGTCTGGATCTACAGCCCCAAACGCCGCCCTGGCGAGGCGCTGCGTTTCGAGTTCGGCCGGGGTGGTGCGCGCGATTGCTGGTTTGAGTTCGGACTCGATTTCACCGGCTGGCGCACTTGCTGGGTCGCTTTCGAGCGCGACATGCAAGGCCGCCCACTAGCCGGTATGGACACGCTGCGCATCGTCGCTCCCGCCGCTGCGCGCGGGGGCACGGTATTCATCGACTCTCTCGTGGTATCGCAGCCGATCGACGCGCGGCATCACACCCGCGACTGGCAGGTCCCGACGGCTGGCACGTGCCAGCCAACGGATGCGAACGACCACTGGCTCGGCCTCCACCGCTTCGCGCAACAGCCGCTGCCCGCCACTCCAGTGCCCGCCGATGCCGTTCTCGCCGTGCGCACGATCACTCAACGCTACGAGCAACTCGTTGCGCGCCCCGTCGCGCCCACGCCGGCGCTGCTGGAGAAATTGCGCCTCCGTTTCGCCACATGGGACATCCGCCGCATGCCCACGGGCGTGAAAGGCCGCACCGTCGCCTACACGCACGAACGCGTCGCCTACCCAGCCGGCTCGATCGAACAGGAGCATTTTGCCGCGTTGGAAACGGGGCTCCCCGATGCCTGTCGCCTGCTCCTCGATCTCGCGCAGGCTTACCGCGGCGCCACCGACACCGCGCAAGCCACAGAGCTGCGCGGCATGTTCCTCGACTTGACGGACCACCTGCTCGACCAGGGCTGGGCCGAGGGTAGCGGCATGGGCACCGTGCATCACCTCGGTTATAGCACACAGAATTTCTATGCACCGTTCTTCCTCATGCGCGACGTGCTGCGCTCGACCGGGCGCCTCGACACCGTGCAGCGCGCGCTTGCGTGGTTCAGCGGTGTGGGGAAGGCCTATGTCCCGCTCGATTCCGTCAACGGCGTCAGCATCGACACGCTCAACACCACCCTGCACGGCCAGATCGCGGCGCTGCTCCTGATTGATGACGAAACCGTGCGCGCCCGCGCGCTCGCGACGACTTCTCGCTGGCTCGGCCGTGCCCTCGAAAACAGCCGCGGCCTTAACGGCGGCATCAAGGCCGACGGCGCGATCCTGCACCACGCCAACCACTATCCCGCCTACGCCGAGGGCGGCATCCGCGGCGCCGCGCAGGCGCTGTGGCTCTTCGGCAACACCTCGCTGCGCGTCCCTGAGCCCGGCCACACGAGCCTGCGCCGCGCCATGCTCAACCTGCGGTTTCACTCCAACGTGCTGCAATGGCCGCTCAGTCTCGCCGGCCGCCATCCAGGGGGCGAATACAGCCTCAGCTCCGAGCCCTACCGTTTTCTCGCACTCGCCGGGACGCCGGACGGACGCGACACACTGGACCTCGAGGTCGCCGCCGCGTGGAAACGCCTCGCGCTCGCCGAGCAGGCCAGCGCCGCGCCCGGCAAGAAGGCCGCCGCCACAGAGGTCGCGCCCGCGATCCCGGCATGGGTCGAGCCTGAGCTGCCGCCCACCGGCCATCTCACGCTCAACTACGGCACCCTCGCCGCGCATCGCCGCGGCGACTGGCTCGTCACCGCGCGCGGACACAGCCGCTACCTGTGGGGCTCCGAAGTCTATCCAGGCGCGAACGTCTTCGGTCGTTACCTCGCCTACGGCCACGTGGAGATTCTCGCCACGGGAAGTCCAATCAGCCTTTTCGACAGCGGCTTCGCCGAGGCGGGCTGGGACTGGAATTGCTGGCCTGGCACGACCGCCATTCATCTCCCCCTCGACCGGCTGCGCAATCGCGTCAACAATCTCGATGCTTTCAGCGGCTTCGAGGAGATGCTGCTCAGCGACGAGGCGTTCGCGGGCGGCAGCAATCTCGGGGGCCGCGACGGCATGTTCGCCATGAAGCTCCACGAACACGCCAAATACGACGGCTCCCACCGCGCGCGCAAATCGGTCTTTTTTTTCGACGATCGCGTCGTGCTGGTCGGTTCCGACATCGCCAACGGCGATCGCGAACACGAGACGCGCACCACCCTCTTTCAACAGCGCCTGCGCGACCAGTCGGTCACCGTGATCGTCGACGATCAACCCGCGCTCGCGGCCTTCCCCGCGCACCTCGACCGCGCCGCCGCCGCCGGCACATCGCTGACCGATACAGTGGGTAACGCGTATTTCGTCCTCTCCGACTCCGCGCTGCGCCTTGCCAAGACAACGCAGGTGTCGCGCACTCAGAACGACAAGCGCGACACGCGCGGCGACTTCTTGCTCGCGTGGCTCGATCACGGGGCGGCCCCGACCGCCGCCGGCTACGCCTACGCCATCCTCGTGCAGCCCTCCGTCGCGCGCCGCCAAGCCTTCGCCGCGGAGCTGCGCCAGCCCGAACGCGCCCCGTTCGTCATCCATCGCCGCGATCGGAGCGCGCACATCGTGCGCGACCGCGCCACCGGCATCCTGGCCGCCGCGTGCTTCGAGCCCTGCGCAGACACCGGCGTCGAGATCGCCGCCGTGGACACGCCCGCGCTCGTGATGCTCCGCCGCGACGGAAACGCCGCGACGCTCAGCGTCTGCGACCCGGATCTGCATCTCTACGCCGGCACCGAGCCCGACCAGCTCAACGCCGACGGCAGCCAGCGGGAGGTCAGTATCTATTCCCGTAAATGGTTTCGCGCCGCCAGTGCGCCCTCGCGCGTGCGCGTCACGCTCGCCGGCGACTACACACTCTCCGCCGCGCACCCGAGCGTGAGCATCGTCGCAGGTTCGCCGGGCCGGACCGTGCTTGAGTTCACCTGTCAGGACGCTCTTCCCGTCGAAGTGTCGCTCGTCTTGGCTCTCGACAACAAGCAAGCTGCCGCGAAATGAACCGGCGCGATTTTCTCAAAACCTCGGCCTGCGTCGCCGGAGCCGCCACGCTCGGCCCCCGCCTGCGCGGCGTGCCCGCGCTGGTCTCGCCTGAGGCGCGGCGCGATCGCCCGAACATCCTTTTCATTTTCACCGACCAGCAGCAGGCCGACGCGCTGAGTTGCGCCGGTGCGCCCGGTCTGCGGACGCCCGCGATGGACAGCCTCGCCGCGCGCGGCGTGCGCTTCAACCGCGCCTATTGCTTCCAGCCGCTCTGCCTGCCATCGCGCACCTGCCTGCTTACCGGCCAGCCGCCGCGACGCTTCGGCATCCGCGTGAACAACTTCGAACCCGCGCTACCCGCGGGCACGCCGACGACCGGTCGGCTCTTGTCCGCTGCGGGCTACGCCACCGCCTACGTGGGCAAGTGGCACGTGCCCGTCGATCAAAACAATGTCTCCGCCCACGGCTTTGCCACGATGCGCGGCATCACGCACGAGGGCCGCGACTCGCTCGTCGCCGCGCCGTGCGACGAGATCCTGCGCCAATCGCGCACTCAGCCGCTATTCCTCGTCGCCTCGCTGATCAATCCGCACGACGCCGCCGAATACGCACGCGGGGAACCGCTGCCCAATGGCAACCTGCCGCCGCCACCGCCTGCGGAACTCTGCCCGCCCGTGCCCGCCAACCACGCCCTCCTGCCCGACGAACCCGCGGCACTCCAGCGCGTGAAACAACTCACGCCGCGCGTGCGCCGTATGTCGCGCGCGACATACGGCGCATTATGTTGCGAACTAAATATGTGAGCGCGATGACGACTTCTCCCCTGCGCTGTAGCGACCGCGCGCAGCATAATTTTCAGAGGGATGACAGGTAAGTGAGCAGCGATTTGGTCGGCCGCCA
>JAYRJE010000013.1:0-203583 GCA_041906465.1 Candidatus Didemnitutus sp.
CTCGGTCTGATCGATCTCTCGCGCCCTCCCGACCGTCCTCGCGGCAACTACTACCCACTCTCACCGCCCGATCCAAAGTGTTACCCCTAACCCGGAACACCTGTTACCCTTGACCCGGGGCCATACACTCCCGACCCCGCCACCCTCCGGCCGCGGCAAAACGCCGCGGCCTTTTTGTTTCGCCGCGTTCGCAAAAGAAATCTTCCCCGGCCAGCGATTTCGGGTAGATCGGACACGTCCATTCGCCGGACAGCCCCGGACATCGCGTTCGTCCGCGCAACACGCACCCGCTTCAACTCATCGCCCCCGCCCGTGGTAAAAGATGCCAACGAAAAAGCGCGCCACTGGCTCGGCAAGTTAACCGCTCTGCGCCCCGCGATCGGACGCGGCAACACTCGCGGCAAAGCGCCGCACAAACCACTCCTGCTGCTGTGCTTGATCGACATGGCAGAAACGGGCGCCGGACTGCCGGGCCGGACATTCGTCCGAACGCCAAGCCTCGTGCTGCGTTTCCGCACATATGGAAACTTCGTGGCCGATCGTTGGCCGACCAAACTCGATCTGCGCCTTCCGTTCTATCACTTGAGCAGCCAGGAATTTTGGGCCGCGTTCACCGCCGACATGCGACCAGCGACGAGTCCGGACGACTGCGCCGTGTGCGAATTGGACGGTGACCTTCACGCGCTGCTGGCCGATCCCGATTTTCGCCTGAAGGCACGACTGCTGTTGATTGCGCGGTATTTCGAGCCGACCGAACAAGCAGCCTTCTATGAGAGCTTCGGCTTTACTCCGCCCAACATCGGGCCGTCGGTCGGTGAGCAATTAGTCTCGGAAGGCTTGGAAGCCGCGAGGCAGAAAGGGCGCAGCGCAAAATTTCAGGTGCGCGTCGTCGACGACTACCACCACGTGTGCGCGCTGACTGGCTACCGCTGTGTCACCACCGACGGTGCGAGTGTGGTGGACGCCGCGCACATCGAAAGCTGGGCAGAGACACGCAATGACGATCCGACGAACGGCCTCGCGCTCTCGAAGACAGCGCACTGGATGTTCGACGAAGGCCTCTGGACGGTGGACGACGAGCTGCGGGTGGTCGTGCACGCGCGTCGTTTCATCGAAGCCGGCCCCGAAGCCGCGCTCCTCCGCTCCTTCGCCGGCCGCCACCTGCAATTCGATCCGAAGGCGAAGCTGAGGCCGTCGGTGGACGGGCTCCGTCGGCACCGGTTCCGCTTCGTTGTTTGATGCCGTGCCGCTTTGCGTTGGTCGCGAGACTTCGCACGCTCAGCCTTAATCGCAGCGCAGCGCCTCAAAACTCGACTCCGGCAAAATCAGCACGGCCAGGGTCTCGCCCACCGCATTGAAAACCTCCACCGAATAACCCGGTTCCATTCCCGGCGCGGGCGAAGCATGGTGTTCCAGAATGATCGCCACGTCCCCGCGCCGAATACCTTCCGCTGGAACCTCGACGGCCAGCGCCACGCGACTGTAGAGCGGAAATTTCATTTGGTGTCCGAGTATCGCGCCGTGAAATTAGTTGGGTCGCCAATCATCACCCGCGAAATTCGCCCTTAGGCGAGATGAAGGGCACGCGATACATGGAAAAATCCCGGTGATCGGTCGTCAGCACCACCGCGCCTTTGTGGCGGCGGGCCAGTAGCACGGCACACGCATCGGCGTAGTCCATGCGTGGCGTCCATCGCTGCATTTCCGCCAACACCGCACCAGGCGCGGGGTCTTCGACGCGCAACCGCGCCACGAGTTTCTCCAGGAATCCCAGCGCCCGGAGACTGTTGCCGAGAATATGCGTCGCCTCGGCGATCGCGGCGCTGGTGACGATGAAAGGACGGTTCGTGCCGCCCAACTGGGTGGCTGCCCATGCATTGTGGGCATCGGCGGCGTCGGCCAGCGCTACTAAAGGGCCGGCATCAAGTATGATGATCGGCGAGAGCGCGGGCACGGAGGATTTCGCGACGGGGGCGCGAATCGCGCGGCAGCGAAACGCACCCGATCAGGTGCTCGAGCCCGGCCAGAGGACTGCCAGCAACGGCCTTGAAGCCCTTGGGCGCAGGCAGCGTCGAACGTCGCCGGGAAACGGCCCTTTTCCGGGGAGACTTCAACGCGTTCGGCATGACGTCCAGCGAAGCGAATTTCGACAGGATGACAAGTGCGCGCTCTTCGCTCGCTTGCCCCATCCGGTCCGAACGCCCACGCTCGTCGCCATGACTCGTCGTTTGTTCGTTTTTCTCGCGCTCATCGCATTCTCGGCAACGGCTGCGGTTGCCGCTCCCCTCCGCGTCGCCTGCCTCGGCGACAGCATCACCGAGGGGGCGGGCACGAGCGATCCCGTCCGCGAGTCCTACCCGGCGCAACTCGCTGCGCTCCTCGGCTCCGGCTACGAGGTCCGCAATTTCGGCAAAGGCGGCGCCACGCTGCTCGACGTCGGCGACCTGCCCTACCGCTCGCTGCCGCATTTCGCGAAGGCCTGCGCGTTCAACCCCGACATCATCGTCATCGGCCTCGGCACGAACGACTCGAAGCCGCAGAACTGGCAATACCGCGACAAGTTCACCGCCAACTACGTTTCGATCATCCGCCAGCTGCGCGCGCTGCCGTCGAATCCGCGCATCTTCATCTGCCAGCCCATGCCCGCTTGGCCGCCGAGCGGCTGGGGCATTTCGCCGGAAGTGATCGAGCGCGAACTGCACCCGATGATCGCCGAGATCGCCCGCGCCGAGGCCGTCGGCCTCATCGACCTCTTCGCCCCGATGCGCGACCAGCACGGGCTCACGCCCGACCACGTGCACCCGAACACCGACGGCGCCGCCATCCTCGCGCAAACCGTCGCCCGCGCCATCCGCGCCCAAAATCCGTAGCCGGCAGTCACCCGGAAACATTTCCGAACAATCTTGCGGCGATCTTTAGTCATTTCGCCGTCGCCAGGTGTCTCAGGGTCACCCCGGACTTATCACTTTTCGGAAAATGCCCCCTGAAACCACAGAAGAAGGCCGCTGGTTCGCCGAGAACTTGCTCGTGCACGAGCCGCAGTTGCGCGCCTGGCTGCTCAGCCGCTTCGGCTCCAACGTGCCGGTGAACGACGTCATCCAAGAGGCCTACCTGCGCGTGCTGCAAAGCCGGCAGTCCGAAGCGATCAACGCACCGAAAGCCTTCCTCTTCGGCACCGCCCGCAACCTTGCCCTCAACGCCACCCGCAGCGCGAAAGTGCGCGGCGAGCACCTCGCCGATGCCCTCGACGAAACCGAGTTGCTCGACGAAAGCGCCAATGTCCACGAGACCGTCGCGCACTACGAGGAGCTGGAAATCCTCACCAAGGCGATCCAGTCGCTGCCCGATCGGTGCCGGCAAATCTTCACGCTGCGCAAAGTCTACGGCCTTTCCCAAGCCGACATCGCGCGGAAGCTCGACCTCTCCCCGCGCACCGTGAACGCCCAACTCGCCATCGGCCTCAACAAATGCGCGGACTTCGTGGGCAAGTTCTGCGAGAAAGGATCGGCATGAATCCGTCCGACTCGTCTCCCGACACCGCGCGCCGCCAGCGCATCCGCGAGGAAGCCGCGCAATGGATCATGAAGCGCGACGCCGGCTTCACCGCAGAGGAGCAAGACCGGTTTTTCGAGTGGCTCGCCGCATCGCCGCAACACGCGGAGGCCTACACCGCACTCCAAGCGGTCTTCAAACGCATGGACGTGATGGTCGAGTGGCGGCCGCTGCACGCGCTCGAGCCCAATCCCGATCTGCTCGCCGCCCCCCCCGCGCGCCCGCACCGCCGCCGCACGCTCGCCTGGCTCGGCGGCATGGCCGCCGTCCTCGCGCTCGGCGTCGCGTTGTGGCACACGCGCACCGTTGAGACTTCGCCCGTGCCCGCGCGCCTCGCCGCGGGCGACGCCGCGCAATCTTCCGAGCGTCACGCGCTCGAGGACGGCTCCGTGGTCGTGCTCAATCGCGGCGCGCAGGTCGCGGTGCGTTTCGAGTCCAAACGCCGCGTGCTCGATCTCGTCTCGGGTGAAGCTTACTTCCAAGTCGCCGAGGACAAGTCGCGCCCATTCGTCGTGCGCGTCGGCGGCATCGCCGTCACTGCGGTCGGCACGGAGTTCAACATCGCGCTGACTGCGAATCACCTCGAGGTGCTCGTCACCAAGGGCCGCGTGCGCGTCGAGCCGCCGCCCACCACCCAACTCGCCGCCGGCACGACACCGCGACCCGCCATCACCGAGCAAACGCTCGACGCACGCCAAGCCATCGTCGTCCCCACCGACGCTCCGGAGTCGCCCTGGATAGTCGAGACCTACACCCCGCAAATCGTCGAGCAGAAGCTCGCCTGGAAAAACGATCTCGTCGACTTCCGCGGCGCTCCGCTCTCCGAAGTCATCCTCGAATTCAACCGCCGCAATCACACCCAGCTGGTGATCCGCGATGAGGACCTCGGCCAGGAGTCGATCAACGGGAAAATCCGTCTCGGCAATCTCGACAGCTTTCTCGAGATGCTCAGCGTGACTCACCACATCCGCGCCGAGCGCCACGGCACCTCGAAGATCGTGCTGAGTCGCATGCCGTGAGATTGGCGCGCGGCATCGTTGCTTGCCGCGGCGGAGCGACCGAAGCCTTCGCCGCCGCGCGTCGCGGAAACTTTCCTTCGTTGCACTTTTCTCCCACCCACTTTTTTCCCCTGCGATTTAGTCATCCATGATTTTCCAGGTGTCTTGAAGGGCGAACCCCCGCCCTCGTGCGCCTGATTCTGTTATCTCCCTCAAACGTTGATGCTGCTCCGGCGTCTCGCGCGCTTCGTTTGGCTGCCGCTCCTCGTGCTGCTGCACGCGGTGGGCGTGAGCTGTGCCGCCACGCCGCCGGCGGCCAATTTTTCCATTCCCGCGGGTCCCGCGCACGAACGGCTGAAACTCGCCGCGCAGCAGGGCAACGTCGAGGTCCTGATCTCCACCGATGTGCCGGAGTCCGCGACGACGCGCGCGGTGCACGGGCGCTTCACGCCCGAGGAGGCGCTGACCCGCATGCTCGCGGACACCCCGTTCGCGGCCGTCCCGGTTAGCGGCGGCCAAGCGTTCGGCATCCTCCGCCAATCGCCGCGTCCCGCTGTGCGGACCGACGGCGATCCCAACCAATCTGCCTCTCACCCCAACTCTCTTTCTTCGATGGAAACGACCCCCGCGACTCCGCGGAAAACCTGGCTCTCGGCCGCGCTCAGCGCGGTCGCCTCATTTGCTTTCACCGCTCCGCCTCCGCTCTCCGCTCAGGAAAAGGCCGCGGAAACCGTCGTCACGCTCAACCCGTTCGAGGTCCGCGCCGCCGGCGAAACCGCGCTGTGGACGGTGAACCAATCCTCCGGCGGCACGCGCGTCGCCGTGCCGATCAAGGAGCTGCCCTTCTCGCTCGATGTGCTCACGACGCGCTTCATGGACGACTTCATCGTCAGCGATCTCGGCGAAGTGCTCTCGCAGGTCGGCAACGTCTCCGGCCTCGAATCCTACACGGGCGCGGGCTCGGGCAACTCAATCCGCGGCTTCTCCCAATATTACCAGCTGCGCAACGGCTTTTATCGCAACGGCGTCATCGACAAGACGCTCGTCTCGCGCGTTGAGGTGATCAAGGGCCCTTACGCCGCCATCTACGGCCGCGGCGAGCCCGGCGGCGTGATCAACTACATCTCCAAGCGCCCCATCTTCGGCCAGAATTCCGGCAAGGCGCTCGTCGAAGTCGGCGAGAACCGCACCAGCCGCGTCCAGCTCGAGCACAATCTCGCCTTCGGCCACCGCACCGCGCTCCTGCTCGCCGGTTCCTACGCCGAGCGCGACTTCGACCAGATGTTCACCTTCGAGCGCACGCGCAACTTCGGCGCCGTGTTGCGCCACCTCGTTACCGATCGCACTGAGCTGCTCCTCGAATACGAGCACATGTTCCGCCGCAACAACCGCGGCCGGCCCGTGATCGACATCCGCATCGACGGCCTCGATCCCGCCGACGGCACGCGCAACAAATACACCGGCGAGTTCGCCTACGACTTCATGGCGAAATACGGCTGGGTGAACACGCTCGGCCCCATCACCTACAGCGACCGCCAGCTCGACACCGTCAACCTCACGCTCATCCACCAGTTCTCCTCCGACGTGAGCCTGCGCGTCGCCTACAACGACTCGAAGACCACGCAAGACTACGACTACACGGCCTTCGGCGGCTCCACGATTCTCGTCAACCCGACGACTCGCGAATTCACGCGCTGGAACACCGTCGCCGCGCCCTTCTGGCGCCAGTTGCCGTCCGACGTGAAAAACCTCCAGGCCGATCTCACGGTGAACTTCGACACCGGTCCGGTGAAACACTCGACGCTGCTGACCTTCGACTACTCGAACCAAATCGACAGCCGCATCTCCGAGCGCGCCGCGCGCGGCGTCGCCACCGACATCCACACCGTCACCTACACCGGCGCCGTGCCCAACTACACCAACGACGCCGGCTCCCTCCACGGCCCGCGCACCAGCCCGATCCCGGCGTTCAACACCTCGATCAGCCGCTGGGCCACGCCGCAATATTACACCTGGCTCCAGGAAAACCGCAGCCTCGACTACGACATCTCCGGCGTGTTCCTCATGCACCGCGCGCGGTTCCTCAACGACAAGATCCTCGCCATGGCCGGCGGCCGCTACGACACCGCGAAGACGATCATCACCGATCGCCTCAGCCCCGACAAAACCACCGTCACCGGACGCACGCAGTCCAAGGTCGATGACTTCACCTACAACGTCGGCCTGAACTACTACGCCATGCCATCGACGGTCCTCTACGGCTCGCATTCGACGTCGTTCAACCCGAAGGGCGACGTCTACTCGCACACCGGCGAGCCGATGCCCAACGAACGCGGCGACGGCTGGGAAGTCGGCTTCCGCACGCAGCTGTTGCAGGAGCGATTCGATGTCGGCGCGAGTTACTTCCACATCGAGCGGCAGAACGTCCGCATCGCGAATCCCGACTTCGACAGCGCCGTCGACAATCCGGCGCAGAAACCGCAATTCATCGCCGGCGGCCTCGACCGCTCGAAAGGCTACGAAGTTTACGCCAACGGCAAAGTCACCGATGCACTCTCGCTCCGCGTCTCGCTCGGCACCGTCGACGCCAAACACGTCAAGAGCCTCGACGCGTGGAAGCAGGGCCTGCACCTCGTCCGCACGCCCGAGTGGAACTACGCTGTCGGCGCCAACTACCGCGTGCGCACCGGCGCGCTCAAGGGCCTCAGCCTGAACGCCGCCTATCGCGCCCAAAGCGGCTATCGCCTCATGGACCAAACGCCCGCCGCGACCGATCTGCGCACGAACTTGCGCGCGGAAGAAGGCGGCATTCTCGACCTCGCCGCCGGCTACAACTGGAAAACCGGCCTGCGCCTGAAGCACACGATCCGCTTCGCCGTGAAGAACGCCCTCGACGACATCTTCATCGAAGGCAGCGGCTACTTCACGCTCGGCCGCCAGTTCACCAGCTCCTACACGCTCGAATACTGAGCCGCCGGAGGACGCGATCCAACGAGCTGGATCGCGTCGTCGCCCTGCGCCCCCCCTGACCAGAACTGTAGCCGCGTTGGAGCGCAGCGACAACGTGGCCGGCTCAACCCCAAGCCCACGCTTTCGCTTCGCTCAAGCGCGGCTACACCGCTCGAGAGATTCCACAATGTGGTCGCCGCTGTCCCCAGCGGCGACAAAGCGCACGCACCGTTCGTCACCCACCGCCGCGCTTCCGCTTCCGCGACTCCAAACCTAACCGTCGATCCGACCTGTATGCGCCGCAACCTCCTCGCCCGCCTCCTGCTGCTCTGTTTCGTCGCGCCGTTCCTTCACGGCACCGAATCGCGCCCGGCCCCCGAAGCGCCTGACGCCCCCGAATCGCACGCCCCTGCCGAGCCGCCCGGCCTGGTCTGGCACCGCGCGGCCGATTGGGGCGTGGAAGGCCGCGCGCTCCCGGAGGCGAAGCGCCTCCGCTGGTTCGACCGCCTGCCCGCCGCCGCGCAAGGCCGCGTCACCGACAAGGTCTGGCAACTCAGCCGCGAGAGCGCCGGCATGCTCGTGCGCTTCCGCACCGACGCGACGACGCTGTGGGTCGACTACACGCTGCTGCGCGGTCCGAACGCCGGCGCCAATCAAACCGCGATCGGCGCCAGCGGCGTCGATCTCTACGCCCGCGACGACGCCGGCCGCTGGCGCTGGGTCGGCGTCACGCGCCCGACCAGCCAACACGTCCGCCAGGAACTCGTCAGCGGCCTCGCGCCCGGCTCGCGCGAATACGCGCTCTATTTGCCGCTCCGCAACGGCATCGAAGAACTCACGCTCGGCGCCCCCGCCGACGCGCACTTCGAAGGTCTGCCGCCGCGCGCGGCCAAGCCCATCGTTTTCTACGGCACCTCGATCACGCACGGCGCCAGCGCGTCGCGTCCCGGCATGACGCATGTCGCCATTCTCGGCCGACGCCTCGACCGCCCCGTGATCAATCTCGGCTTCTCCGGCAACGGCCGCATGGACGCCGCCGTGGGCGAGGTGCTCACGCAAATCGACGCCGCGATCTACGTCATCGATTGCCTGCCCAACATGAACCCGGCTTCCGTGCGCGAAAAATGCCCGCCGCTCGTCCGCCAACTCCGCGCCGCGCGGCCGCACACGCCCATCGTGCTCGTCGAGGACCGCCGCAAACCCAACGTCTGGATTCTGCCCGCGCGCGACCGCTTTCACTCGGAAAACCATGCCGCGCTGCGCGAATGCTTCGAAACGCTCCAGCGCGAAGGCATCACCGGACTCCATTATCTGGCCGGCGATGCGCTGCTCGGCGACGACAGCGAAGCCACGACCGACGGCTCGCACCCGAGCGACCTCGGCTTCGTGCGGCAGGCCGACGTCTTCGAGTCGCTCTTGCGGATAGCTGTTCGGTAGCAAAAGGGATGAGCCGCTAAGGCTCATCCAGTGCACGGGGCGTCCCGGCGGGGGCCGGGGCGCCCTTCCCGCATGGTGTCTTCATGACATACTCCGCCGTTCCGCCGCGACTTCGAACGGCGCCCTCCCACGGTCGCCGCAACCCGGTGGATTGTCGCGGCGTCGAGCAACTCGTTCTCGCGGTTCAAACCGCAGCGCGTGCGTGCCACGCCTGCAGCACGGTGGTTTCGCGCTCGCGCGGCAGTCCGGCCTTCGGCTTCGCCCGTCGATCCTCCGGCAACGAGTTCCAGTAGGCGAGCGTGTCAGCCGCCGTCACTGCGAATGGCCGGAACGTCAGCCCCGCCGCCACGGACTTTTTCCAGCTCACGCGATGAAAGCCGATTGTCTCGCCCTGCCCCGGCACCCACAGCGGCAGATCGCTCCACGCCTGCACTTTTTGCTGTGCGAGAAATTCCGCCGTCGTGAACGTGAAGCGCGCATCGCCGCCGACCGCCGCGTGCACGCCGTGCAGCATCGCCGCCGTCGAGAGCTCGTAATTCGGTCCAACCGCGTTGAACGCCCCGAACGCGCGCAGCTCGCACAGCCGAATCGTCCACTCGGCGAGATCGCGCGCGTCGATGAGCTGCAACGGATCATCCGGCGGCGGCGCGAGCACCTCCCCACCCTGCGCCACCCGCACCGGCCAATACGTGAACCGATCCGTGTCGTCGCCGGGACCGACGATCAGCGTGGGACGCACGATCGTCGTGATGCCGGGAAACCATTTCTCCGCTTCCTGCTCGCACGCCGCCTTGAGCGGGCCGTAGAGCGCGAGATTGGCGAGCAACGACGCACGCGTTTCATTCATCACATCGGACCCCGTGTATCTCGCGAGCGGCGCATCCTCGGTCATGCCGGCGGTCGCGGTGTCGGCGTAGGCGGAGAGCGTCGAGATGAACACATACTGCTTCACCTTCCCTTGAAGCACGCGGCCCACGTCGCGCACCCAGTGCGGCACGCTCGTCGGGTTGTCGATGCACACGTCCCAGGTCCGGCCTTCGAGCGCCTTCAAATCGGCTGTCTCGCGATCACCCGTGAGTTCCTCGACTTCGGCCGGCCACTCCTTCGGACGACGACCGCGGTTGAAGAGCGTGAGCTTGTGCCCGCGCGCGAGCGCGTAGCGCACCTGATGCGGTCCGGTGAAACCGGTGCCGCCGAGAATGAGAATGTTCAGCGGCTGCGCCGTCCGCTCGACGCCGTCGAGTGCGGGAACGCGCACGGGTGGCGGCTTTGCGGCGACCGGCGCCGGCGTCTGCGCGATCGCGCGCGTGAGCAACGTGGACGCGCCTGCAAAGGCGCCGAGCTTGAGGAGGTCGCGACGAGTCATGGGGGTATGCGCGAGAGATGGCGCGAGACAGTCGCCCCGCCAATGCGATTTTGCCCACCGACGCCGGCGGCGCGTTCAATCGTGCCCTCACGGCGACCGCCGTGCCGGCCGGCGCGTTCGTCGCCGCTCGCTCGACTTCCCCGCGTCCGCGCACAATCTCCGCGCGTTCACACCATGAGCCAACCCCGCCTGTTCGCCACGCTCGCGCTGAGCACGTCCACGCTCCTGGGCGCGAACCCCGATTTTGACCGTTGGGCCGAGTCGTTCGCCACCACCTGGGTGCGCGCCAACCCCACGTTTTCCACCCTCCGCCAATACCTGCCCGCCGCGGAACAGGAGGCTCTCGATCGCCCGCTCACGCCCGCCACGAAAGAATATCGCGCCAGCCGCGTCGCCGCCGCGAAAGCGACACTCGCCGACCTGAGGAAATTCGACCGGGCCTCGCACTTTTCATGATGAACCTATCCTGGATCACCTTTCTGCAAGCGGCGGGCGTGACGCATCTCCTCACCCTCGTCCTCGCGACGCGCACGCCGATCCCGCCGGACTGGGACGCCAACCTCGCAAAGCTTCCTCCGCTGCACCGGCGCTTCGCCATCGTGCAAAACGTCTATATCGGTGCCACGATCGCGGCGCTCGGCCTGCTTTCGCTTGGCTGCGCCGCCGAGCTCGCCAGCGGCACGCCGCTCGCCCGCGCCGTGTGCGCCGGCATCGCGCTTTTCTGGGGCGGACGCGCCGCGTTGCTCCCCTGGCTCGACGTGCGTCCGTCACTGACCAGTCCGTGGCTGAAATGCGGCTACGCGCTGCTCGTGACCGAGTGCGTCGTGTATTTTCTCGGCTACGGCTGGCTCGCCGTGCGTCCGCTCTGAAGCGCGCCCGAGCCAGAACGGCTTTGCCAAGCCCCCGCCGCACCCGCACCGTCGCGCCCATGGCCGAATCGACCACGACCGTTCCGCGCCGCGCCGTCGCCAGCTGGGTGCTCTACGACCTCGCCAACACGATCTTTTCCATGGGCGTGGTCTCGCTCGTGTTTCCGCTGTGGGTGCGCGGTCAGGTCGGCGAAGCGCGCGCCGACACCGTCTACGGCGTCATCACCGGCCTCTCGATGGGTGTGATCTTCCTCGTCTCCCCGCTGCTCGGCGCGTGGACCGATCGCGCGCGCCGGCGCATGCCGTTTCTGATCACTTCGACCGCGATCTGTGTCGTCGCCACGGCGTTGCTGGCGCGCGCGGGCTTCACGCTCACGGCGGCGTTGTTTGTCCTCGCCAACATCTGCTACCAGGCCGGCCTGCAGTTCTACGACTCGCTGCTGCCGGAGGTGAGCAACGAATCCAACCGCGGCAAGATCGGCGGCATCGGCGTCGGCGTCGGCTACATCGGCTCCTACGTGGCTGTCGGCGCGAGCCTGTTCCTCGGCACGGAAAACCAGCCGCGCCTCTTCGCGCTCTACGCCGCGGCGTTCGCGCTGCTCGCAGTGCCGTGCTTTCTCTTCGTGCGCGAGCGCGGCAATCCGAATCCCCGACCGCTTACGCTCCGCGGCGCGATCGATTCCGTGCGCGAGACGCTCGCGACGCTGCGCACCACGCAGAAATATCCCGGCCTCGCGCGTTTCCTCATCGGGCGCATTTTCTACACGGACGCGATCAACACCGTGATCAGCTTCATGACGCTCTTCACCGTGAACGTCGCGCTGGCCCACGGCCGCGACCGCGCGGCCGCGGGCCAGCAAGCCCAGTTCATCATGCTCGCCGCCATCTCGTGCGCGATCGCCGGCGGGTTTTTCTGGGGCCGCATGACCGACCGGCTCGGACCGAAGCGCGCGCTCACACTCGTGCTGTATTGCTGGATGGGCTTCTTCAGTCTCGCGGGCGCGACCGGGCTGTTCGCCCTGCCGCTGGCGGCCATGTATGTCGTCGCGTGCGGCGCCGGCTTCTCGCTCGGGGGCATCTGGGCCGCGGACCGTCCCTTCATGCTGCGGCTCACGCCGCCGGGCCGCGTGGGCGAGTTCTACGGACTCTACGGCATGGTCGGCCGCTTTTCCGCCATCACCGGACCGTTTCTCTGGGCCGCGATTCTGCACCTCACCGTGGACGGTCTCGGACTGGCCCCGCTCCAAGGACAAGGCGTCGCCGTGCTCTCGCTGCTCGGCATGATCGTCATCAGCTTCGTGATCCTGCGCCGCGTTTCCGACACGCCGCGCGACTGGGAGAGGCTGGCCCGCGAGTGACGCCGCGCTTCAGGCGTGGCGGCCGCGAAAGGTCAGCTCCGCCACGCCGCTCTTGTCGAGTGAGCCGAGACCCAACGCGACCATGCGGTCGTATTGCGCCTTCGTCGCCGCGGCGAGCGGCAGCGCCAGGCCCACATCCTGCCCGAGTTGCCAGGCGATCGTCGAATCCTTCGCCGCATGCGCCGCGGAAAAATAGCAATCGTGCGCGCGATTCTGCATGTCCTCGCCGTCGGTCTTCAGCACCTGCGAGGCCGCACCGGTCTGCGCAAACACCTCGCGCAACATCGCGAGATCGAGTCCGAGCGCGTGCCCGAGCCCGAGGCCCTCGGCCAGCCCGGCGGTGTTGATGTTCATGACCATGTTCACGAGCGCCTTCACCTGCGCCGCCTGACCCGCGGAGCCGATGTAGCGCAGCGCCGTGCTGAGCTTCTCCAAAATCGGGCGCACGCGCTCGAAATCCGCCCGCTCGCCGCCGCACATCAAATAGAGCGTGCCGTTCCGCGCCTGCGGAATTGACGACGCCATACAACCTTCGAGCGAGGTCGCCCCCGCCGCTTGCGCACGACGCTGCACCTCGACGTGCACCTGCGGTGTCAGCGTCGCGCAATTTACGAACGTCCGGCCGCGCGCGCCGACGAGCAGCGAGTCGCCCGATTCGGCAAACACCGCGAGTTGGGCCGCATCGTCGGTCACCACGGTGAAGATGACGTCGGCCGCCGCCGTGATGTCCGCGAGCCGCGTCGCGTGCGCTGCGCCGAGCTCCGCGGCGAGCGCGGCAGCGGTCGGCTCGTGCCGGTCGTAAACGGCCGTGAGGGAATAGCCGCAGTCTTTCAACCGGCGGGCCATGTTGCCGCCCATGCGGCCGACTCCGACAAATGCGATTCGTTCGTTCATCGTGGTAAAGGGACGCCCGCACGGACGCAGGACGGCGGACGGGCATCACCATTCGCATCGCACGTCGCGGCGCCAGCCGGAAACGCTCTCCCTCGGTCCACCCCTGCTCCGCTCAACACGCGGTGCCACGGGATCCGACCATTCAGTTTTGCAAAATTCACGCCCCCTCGCACGTTGCCCGCCCATGCCTCGCCGCGTTTACCCTGCCCTCGCTTCGCTCGCGCTCCTGCTTTCGGCCGCCTCCGCCTTCGGCCAAGGCGCGTCACCGCGCCGCGACATCGGCCGCTTCTACGCGCAAAACTGCGCTCAATGCCACGGTCGCAATCTCCAGGGCGGCCTCGCGCCCTCGTTGCTCGACGACCAGTGGTCGCACGGCGGCACCGACACTGATCTCGCGAAAGTGATTCGCGACGGCGTCGAAGACTCGATGCCTGGCTTCAAGGATCAACTCAGCGAAGGCGAAATCCGCGCGCTCGTCGTATTTCTTCGCGAGAGGCGCGCCGGGTTTTCCTCGTCCGAAGATCGCCCGCGTCGCCCGCAGCCGACCGAGCCGGTCAAATCCGAGCTGCACTCCTTCCGCCTCGAGACCGTCGCCGATCGCCTCTCAACCCCGTGGGGCATGGCGTTCCTCCCGGACGGACGCATGCTCTTCACGGAAAAATCCGGCGCGCTGCGCGTGATCGAAAAGGACCACCTGCATGTCGATCCGATCCGCGGCACCCCCGCCGTGCGCGACAGCGGTCAGGGCGGCTTGCTCGAAGTCGCCGTGCATCCGCGCTACGCGGAGAATGGGTGGATCTACCTCGCCTACTCCGATCCCGCCACGCGCGACGGCCAGCCCGTGAGCCTGACGACGATCGTGCGCGGCAAGCTCCGCGACGGCGCCTGGGTCGAGCAGCAAACGATCTGGCGCGCGCCGCTCGAACTCTACCGGCCCGGCGGCGGCGTGCACTTCGGCTGCCGCATCGTGTTCGACGCGGAGGGCTACCTGTTCTTCTCGCACGGCGAACGCGGCCGGCAGGACGATGCGCAGAACCTGAAACTGCCCAACGGAAAAATCCACCGCGTCCACGACGACGGCCGCATCCCCGCCGACAATCCGTTCGCACAACAGCCCGGCGCCTTCGCGTCGATCTGGACCTACGGTAACCGCAACCCGCAGGGCCTCGCCTTCGAGCCCGGCACCGGCGCACTCTGGTCCACCGAACACGGCCCGCGCGGCGGCGACGAGTTGAACCTCATCCGCCGCGGTGCCAACTACGGCTGGCCCGTGATCACCTACGGGATGAACTACAATGGCACGCCGATCACGGGCCTCACGGCGCAGGACGGCCTGGAGCAACCGATCACGCACTGGACGCCTTCGATCGCGGTTTGCGGCATCGATTTCTACACCGGCGACGCGTTCCCACAGTGGCGGGGCAACCTCCTCGTCACCGCTCTCGCGCAACAGGAACTGCGCCGTGTCGTGATCGAGAACGGCAAGGTCACGCATCAGGAAATCCTGCTCAAGGACCTCGGCCGCGTCCGCGACGTGCAGACCGGTCCCGACGGCGCCATCTACGTCGCGCTGAATCAGCCCGACCGCATCGTGCGTCTCGTGCCGGCAAAGTAGCGCGCGCGACGGAGACGAAGCGGTAGTTGCCTCTGACGCCGCGACCGAGCGGCGACGACGGAGCGTCGCCCTCCAAATCCGGCCTCGCTCGCTGGAGGGCGGCGCTCCGTCGCCGCCTCCGCTCGGCCATCTCACATCTCTCGCCGCCACCCTCGCGCACTCTCGCGCAAATCCCGCGACGTCTTTTGCCTCGCGACGCGACCGGCGCCCGTGTTGCGTGAGTTCGGCCCGTCCCTCTGCGCATGATCCCGTTGCTTCGTCTTCTGTTGCGTCTGTTGTTTCGTTTCCGCGTCGAAGGCGCGGCGTCGCTGCGCGGCCCCGGGCCGATGCTGCTGATTCCGAATCACGTGTCGTGGCTCGACTGGCTCTTCCTGCTCGCCGTGCTCGAGGACGACTGGAAATTCGTCGCCTCCTCCACCACCGCCGAGACCTCGTGGTTCCACCGGAAGTTCATGATCAACTCCCGGACTTTCCCGGTCGATCCCACCTCCCCCTACGCGGTCCGAGACATGGCCGCCTACCTGGAAAAAGGCGGGCGCCTCGTGATCTTCCCGGAGGGACGCATCTCGATCACCGGCGCGCTGATGAAGATCTACGACGGCACGAGTTTCCTCATCGCCCGCACCGGCGCGCGCGTCGTGACCTGTTACTTGAAAGGCGCCGTGCGCGCCCCGTTCGTGCGCCACGCAGGCTGGACGCACTGGTTGCCGCGCGTCAGCGCCCACTTCAGTCCCGCGCTGACGGCACCGACGTGGCCGCACCTGCCGCACGCTACCGTGCGCCACAAGCTCACCACCTGGCTGCATGACGCGATGATGCGTCAACAGGTCGAGGCCGAGGTCAACCACGGCCCGCCAAACCTCCTCGCCGCCGCCGCCACGGTCGCCGCCGCCACGCCGAGCCGCGACGCGTTCGAGGACATCAGTTTCAAGGTGACGAGCTTTCGCCGCGTGATGGTCGGCACCGATGTGCTCGCCGGGGTCTGGCGCAAGCGCTTCGCCGACCTGCCCGCGGACGAGCGCATCGGGTTCATGCTGCCCAATGCCACCGCGACACCCGTCACGCTCTTCAGCCTGTGGGCGGCCGGGCGCGTGCCGGCGATTCTCAACTTCTCCTCGGGCCTGCCCACGATGACGCAGTGCTGCCACCTCGCCGGCGTGCGCCGCATCATCACCTCGCGCCAATTCCTCACCAAAGCCAAGCTCGCGCCCGAACCGTTCGCCGCCGCCGGCCTTGAGCTGATCTACCTCGAGGACATCCGCACGAGCGTCCCGCGCGTCGTGCAACTCGCCGCGCTCATCCGCCATACGCTGGCCTGCGGCCGGCGTTTTCTCCGCTCGCCGCTGCAGCCGCACGACACCGCCGTCGTGCTCTTCACCAGCGGCTCCGAAGGCGCGCCGAAGGGCGTCGAGCTCTCGCACCGCAACGTCATCGCCAACGTCCAGCAGGCGATCGCGATCATCGACCTCGAGGATCACGACCGCTTTTTCAACGCCATGCCGTTCTTCCACACCTTCGGCTTCACGGCGACGATGCTGGCCTACCTGCGCGGCCTCTACACGTTCTACTACCCGACGCCGCTGCACTACCGCATCGTGCCGGAACTCGTCTACGACAAGGTCTGCACCGTGATGATGGGCACAAACACCTTCCTCAACGGCTACGCGCGCAAGGCCCACGCCTACGACTTCAACTCGGTGAAGTTCATGATCTCGGGCGCGGAGAAAGTGCAGTCCGCCACCGTCGATCTCTACGCGCGCAAATTCGGCATCCGCATCATCGAGGGCTACGGCGTCACCGAATGCAGCCCGATCATCAGCGCCAACTCCCGCCTCGCCCCGCGCCACGGCACCTCGGGCCGACTCGCTCCGGGCATGGAGGCGCGCCTTGAGCCCGTCGAAGGCGTCACCGAGGGCGGCCGCCTTTTCGTCCGCGGACCGAACGTGATGAAGGGCTACCTCAACCCCGACGCCAACGCCGCCTTCCGCGCGCTCGCCGGCTGGTATGACACCGGCGACATCGTCAGCATCGACGACGACGGCTACCTCACGATCCGCGGCCGCGTGAAGCGTTTCGCAAAAATCAGCGGCGAAATGGTCAGCCTCACCGCGATCGAAGACGCGCTCGCCGGCGCCTTCCCGCAATACGGCGCGCGCTGCACGATCGCGATCGTCGCCCTCCCCGACACCGAAAAAGGCGAGAAGATCGTCGCCGCCGTCAACGAGTCGCGTCTCACCCTCGGCGAGCTGCGCGCCGCCGTCCGCGCGAAAGGGCTCAGCAATCTCGCGGCGCCGCGCGAGCTGCGCGTCATCCCCGCCATCCCGAAGCTCGGCTCCGGCAAGACCGATCACCGCGAACTGCTGCGCCAGCTCCAAGCGAGCGAAACGCCACCCGCGGCTTAGAACATTCTTGGCCGGGCGAACCGTCCCCGGTGAGCCGCAGCTCGGCGCGACGCCTCGCCCCGTTCCGCAGCAGCCGACGTAAGGAGGCTGACGAATCCTCGCCCGTCGCATCGTCTCCGTCATTCCCCCCAGCCTTCTCACGTCGGCTGCTGCTTCCCTGCGATCCCCGTCCTTCGCCGAACAGCCACTGGCGCGCCGCCCACCCTTCGCTACACTCCGCGCATGCCCACGCCCGCCGCCTTCGACCTCGACGCCTATCTCGCGCGCATCGGCTACGCCGGCGCGCGCACGCCGACGCTCGACACGTTGCACGCAATCACCTGGCACCACGCCACGACAATTCCGTTCGAAAACCTCGACGTGCTGCTCGCTCGCCCCGTCGTGCTCACACCCGAGGCCATCACCGCGAAACTCGTGCACGCCCGCCGCGGCGGTTACTGCTTCGAGCAAAACAATCTGCTCCTGCTCGCACTGCGCGCGCTCGGCTTTCGCGTCACGCCGATCGGCGCCCGCGTGCGCTGGCAGCAACCCCGCGACGTCACCCCGCCACGCACGCACCTGTTCCTGCGCGTGCATCTGGCCGGTGGCGACTGGCTGACCGACTGCGGCCTCGGCGCCGCCTCGCTCACGCGCGCCATTCCGCTCGAATTTGACCGCGAACTGCCCACGCCGCACGAACCGCGCCGCCTCACCAACGAGGACGGCCGGCTCTTCCACCAAATGAAAGTTGGCGACGCGTGGACCGACCTCTGTGAGTTCACGCTGGAGGAGATGCACCCCATCGACTGCGAAGTCGCCAACTGGTGGACGAGCGCGAATCCCGCTTCGAAGTTCAAGCAGGACGTCGCCGTCGGTGTCGCGGTCGCCGACGGCACGCGCAAGGCCATCCGTGGCGGCCTGTTCACGCACCGGCGCGGCGCGGAGATTTTGCATCAGCGCTCGATCGAGAGCGGCGCCGAACTGCTCAACCTGCTCGACGAGCACTTTGCGCTGCGTTTCCCCCGCGAGACCCGTTTCGCCCTTCCCGGCGCCGCCTGGGCCGAGTGAGCGTCAACCGCGCTGCACACTGATGGTGCAGTGCGTTCCGTCCGCCTGCACCGTGACAACGACCATGCGAACCCCCTCCGCCATCAGACGCTGCACAAACTCGCCCACCTGCTCGAGAGCGATGTTTTCGTGACGTTCGAGCAGCAGCGTGAGCATGCCCGGAAGGTAGTCGCGAACCGCCGGGTGCAGTAGTCCTGAAAACCACCTGGTTTCAGGTGGCGCAAAACGGCGCGTTTCGGCCGCAGGAGACACACTCCGCCATCGGCACCGGGCGCCGAAGTTGTCGCTTGAGCGGGCGCCGCGCCCGGCAAGAGTGCGCCGCATGCTTACCCCCTTCCGTTCGGTCGCCGCCGTCCTGGCGCTCGCACTCGTTTTTGCCGCGGCGCCGCGCACATCGGCCCAGCGTTCCGCCGTTGAAGCCCGGAACGGTCTCGTCACCTCCGCCCACGAACTCGCCTCGCGCGCCGGCGTCGAAATCCTCCAGAAAGGCGGCAACGCCGTCGACGCTGCCGTCGCCACCGGGCTCGCGCTCACGGTGGTGTATCCCTTCGCCGGCAACATCGGCGGCGGCGGCTTCATGGTCATCCACCTCGCCGCCATCGACGGCCAGCCGGCGCGCGATCTGGTGATCGATTATCGCGAAACCGCGCCCGCCTCCGCGACGCGCGACATGTTCGTCGGCCCCGACGGCAAAGTGCTCGACGGCGAAGGCTCCTCCACCGTCGGCTGGCGCGCCAGCGGCGTGCCCGGCTCCGTGGCCGGCTTCGCGCTCGCACTGGAGAAATATGGTTCCGGCAAGGTCAGCTGGGCCGACGTCTGCGAGCCTGCACGACGCCTCGCCGCCGAGGGTCACCGGATTTCCCAAGCCACCGCGCACAACCTCCGCGAATGGGGTCCGCGCCTCCTCGCACAGTTCACCGAGTCGAAAAAAATCTACCTGAAGGACGGTGCGTTCTGGAACGCCGGTGAACGCTGGGTGCAAACCGACCTCGGCGAGACCTTCGCGCGTCTGCAAAAATTCGGCCCGCGCGAATTCTACGAAGGCGAAACCGCCCGACGCATCGCCGCCGCCATGGCGCAGCACGGCGGCACGATCACGCTCGACGATCTCCGCGCCTACCGCCCCGCCGAGCGCGCGCCGCTGCGCGGACGCTACCGCGGCTACGAGATCGTCACCATGCCGCCGCCGAGTTCCGGCGGCATCGCGCTGCTCCAGATGCTCATGATGCTCGAGCCGCACGATGTCGCTGCGCTCGGCCACAACTCCGCGGCGAAATACCATCTCTTTGCCGAGGTCATGAAGCGCGCCTTCCGCGACCGCGCCGAATACCTCGGCGATCCCGATTTCGTGCGCGTCCCCGTCGCGCAGCTCCTCGATCCCGCTTACGTGCGCGACCGCATGAGCGATTTCTCGCCCGAACACGCCACGCCCGCCGGCGCCGTGCGGCCGGGCCTCGGCAAGTTCGACCCCGCGGCGCTCCGTCGCAGCGAGAAAATGGAAACCACGCACTTCTCCGTCGTCGACGCCGCCGGCAACGCCGTCGCCAACACCTACACGCTCAACGGCGCCTACGGCTCCGGCGTCACGATTCCCGGCACCGGCATCCTCATGAACAACGAAATGGACGACTTCACCGCCCAAGTCGGCACGCCAAACATGTTCGGCCTCATCCAGGGCGAGGCGAATTCCATCGTCCCCGGCAAGCGTCCGCTCTCGTCCATGACGCCCACGCTCGTCACCAAGGACGGCCGACTTGTCCTCGTCACCGGCAGCCCCGGCGGCCCGACGATCATCAACACCGTGCTCCAGATCATCACGAACGTCATCGATCACCACATGCCCGTCATGCAAGCCGTCGAGGCTCCGCGCATTCACAATCAATGGCTGCCCGACGTCGTGACCTTCGAGCGCTTCGGTATGAACCCCGACACCGCGGCGCTTCTCCGCGCCAAGGGCCACACGCTCCCCGAACGGAAATCCTACGAGGGCGCCTACCAAGGCGACGGCGAAACGATCTGGATCGACCCCGCGACCGGCCTCCGCCACGGCGCCGCCGACCCGCGCAAAGGCGACGCCGCCGCCCTCGGCTACTGAGCCGCACCGTGGAGGGCGACGCTCCGTCGTCGCCAGGAAGTTGGAAAGCGCCGGACGGTGCCCGCCGTCACTCCGCCGGCGACTTCGCCGCCACCATCCATCCGTCACGCCCTGCCCGGCGCCGTTCGCACCGATTAAGTCGTTATTGACAACTATCTCACTTTGGTTGCTAGTCGCAACCACAATGAAAACCTCCGCCTTCCTCGCCGCACTCCGCGCCCACTCCGCGCTCCCCGTCGTCTTCCGCACCGGGAACGTCGTCATCTCCTCCCACTACCACCTCACCGAAGTGAAACGCGTCGCCTACGAGACGATGGATTGCGGCGCGATGACCCACCGCTGGGCCGAAACGCAGTTTGAACTCTGGGTCCCGCCGCTCGTCGGCGCACTCCCCGGCCGCACGCACCTGCCGGCCGGCAAATTCCTCGCGATCCTCGACCGCGTGGAAAAGGAGCTGCCACTCGACGGCGAAACGCCCGCCCGCATCTTCGTGGCCCTCGGCAACGCACCGGCCGCGCTCTACGACATCGCCGCCGTGACCGCTCACGACGGCCAGCTCCACGTCGAGCTCACCGCCGACCGCGCCCGCTGCAAGGCCGCCGAGCGCCGTGCCGCCGCGCTGACCGGCGGCTGCTGCGGCACCGCTGCCGATGAGGAGTCCGGCTGCTGCTCAAATTCGAGCGAAAAGAATGCCGCCGCCTGCTGCGCGTGAGCCCTGCCACACGCCGCGCTCGCCAAACCCCGGGCGCGGCTCCACCTTCTCTCCGCCATGCCGCGCGCCTCCGCCGAGTCCGCCCAGAACGCCGACGCCCTCCTCCGCGAGGTCGTGCGCCTCTTTCAACAGGCGCAGCGCACGATGACCGACTGTTGCTCCGACGCCACGGCCAAGGAGTGTCAGGCGCTTCTCCTCGTCGGCGCCGCCGAGTCACCGCTCACGGTCCAGGAGTTCGCCGACAAAATGGGCCTCGAGAAAACCTGGGCCAGCCGCCTCGTCGCGCGCATGGAGAAACGCGGCCTCGTCACGCGCGTGGATCATCCCGACGACGGCCGCAGCTGGCTCATTGAACTCACCGCCCAGGGCCGCAAGGAGCACCGCGCCCTCGAAAATTCGCTCAACGAGCACGCCGTGAATCTCCTCGGCTGCGTTCCCGCCGCCGAACGCGCCAACGTCGAGCGCGCGCTCGTCCATTTGCGCGACGCCCTCGCCCGCTGCCTCGTCGACTGCGCGCCCAACCACTCCCGAAAGTCCAAATGCTGAACTCCTCCTATCCCGAAACGCTCGCCGTCCACGCCGGCCGCGCCCCCGACCCCGCCACCGGCGCGGTCACGCCCAATCTCGTTTTCAGCTCCACCTTCGCGCGCGACGACCAGGGTCAGCTGCTCGGCGGCCACATCTACTCGCGCACGTCGAACCCGAACCGCACCGCCGTCGAAACCGCACTCGCCACGCTCGAAGGCGGTGCGCACGGCCTCGCCTTCGCCTCCGGCCAAGCCGCCTCCGCCGCGATCTTCGCCGCACTCGCCCAGGGCGACCGCGTGATTCTGCCGGACGACCTTTATCACGGCACGCGCTACCTCGCGACGAACGAGTTCGCGCGCTGGGGCCTCGTTGCGGAATTTGTCGACACCTCCGATCTCGCCGCCGTCGAAGCCGCCCTCAAGAAACCCGCGCGCATCGTCTGGCTGGAGACGCCGTCGAACCCGCGGCTCAAAATCTCCGACCTCGCCGCCGTGGCGAAGCTCGCCCGCGCCGCCGGTGCGCTCGTCGTGGCCGACAACACCTGGGCCACGCCCGTCCTTACGCAGCCGCTCGCGCTCGGCGCCCATGTGGTCCTCCACTCGACCACGAAATACCTCGGCGGCCACAGTGATCTGCTCGGCGGCGCGCTCGTGGTCGGTGCCGACGCCCCCGCCGATTTCGTCGTCCGCCTCCGCTCCTGGCAGAATCTCGGCGGCGCCGTGCCCGCGCCCTTCGATTGCTGGTTGCTCCTGCGCAGCCTGAGCACGCTGCCGCTGCGCGTGCGCGCGCAATCCACCACCGCAGCCAACCTTGCCGCGTGGCTCGCCGGGCACCCGAAGATCGAGCGCGTCTACTATCCCGGCCTCGCCTCGCACCCGCACCACCTCGTCGCCGCGCAGCAGATGAGCGCGTTCGGCGGCATGCTGTCGTTCGAGGTGCGCGGCGGCCACGACGCCGCAAAGGCCGTCGCCTGCCGCGTGCAGCTCATTACGCAAGCCACCTCGCTCGGCGGCGTGGAAAGCCTGATCGAGCACCGCCGCCCCGTCGAAGGTCCCGCGTCCGTCACGCCTCCTGGCCTCCTCCGCTTCTCCGTCGGCCTCGAGCACCTCGAAGACCTCCGCGCCGACCTCGCGCAGGCGCTCGGCTGATTCCGGCGAGTTTTGCGTAATACGCAAAACTTCCCCCTCGGCCGATCACGCTTCACGCCGCACGGCTGATGGGCGTCGAAAGGGAAGACGCAGTCGCCGCTTTTGCTTCGCCAGCGTCCGCGCGCCCCGTAGCGTGCCGCGCATGTTGCCCCGCTTCGTCGTCACGTTTGCAGTGCTCGCGTTCGCCGTCTCGGCCGCGACAGTCTCCACCTCCGCCGCCGAACTCACCGCCCAGCAAAAAGCCTGGCTTGCCCAAGCGCACCGTCACGAGAAAGCCGGCTGGATTTATCTCCACATCGAGGGCGAACCGCGCGCACGCGGCTTCCAGCACGGCTACTTGCTCGCACGCGAAATCGCCGAGGGCATTCGCGTCACCGCGGCCGACTGGGAACACGCGAGCAGCTTCGACTGGACGTGGCTCAAGGAGCAGACCAACGGCTTCATCGCCGCCGGCGTCGACGCCGAGTGTCGCGAGGAGATGGAAGGCATCGCGGAAGGCATGAACGCCGCAGGCGTGCCCACGACCTACGGCGACATCCTCGCGTTCAACGCCTCGATCGAAACCACCGGTTACTGGTGGCCCGAAGTCTCCGGCAAGTTCTCCGGCAGCGCCACGGTCGTCACCGTGCCGAAGGAAATGTGTTCGGCCTTCATCGCGGCCGGCAGGATGACCAAGGACGGCAAAATCGTGCTCGGCCACAACACCATGTCCGACTTCACGCTCGCGCTCTACAACGTCGTCCTCGACGTCGTGCCCGCGCGCGGCCACCGCATCCTCATGCAGACGCAGGCCGGCTGGATTCACAGCGGCACGGACTTCTTCCTCACCGACGCCGGCCTCGTCGGCTGCGAGACGACGATCGGCAACTTCAAAGGGTTTTCCGAAAAAGGCATTCCGGAGTTCGTCCGCTTCCGTCGCGCCACGCAGGACGCCGGTTCGCTCGACGAGTGGTGCGAAATCATGAAGCGCGGCAACAACGGCGGCTACGCCAACGCCTGGCTCGTCGGCGACGTGAACACGAACGAGATCATCCGCCTCGAACTCGGCCTGAAATACATCGGCTTCGAGCGCACGACGGACGGCTATTTCGTCGGCTCCAACATCGCCGAGAACCTGAAAATCCTCCGCCTCGAAACCGAGACGCGCGACACCGACATCCGCACGTCGCCCGTCGCCCGCCGCGTCCGCTGGAAACAGCTCATGAAAGCCAACGTCGGCCAGATCGACCTCGCCAAGGCGAAGGAGTTCGAGGCCGACTGCGTCGACGCGTGCTTCGGCACGACTGATCGCCCCGCCGCGCTCGCGCTCAACGCCCGCGGCGATCTCGGCGCGCAATTCGTCAACCCGCACCGCGAGCCCTTCAAACCCGCCGGCACCTGCGACGCCAAGGTCGTCGACGCCGCGATGGCAAAACAGATGAAGTTCGCCGCGCGCTGGGGCTCCGCCGACGGCGTCGCGTTCGACGCGGGCCAATTTCTCGAAGCCCACCCGCAATACGACTGGATGGCCGGCATCCTCAAGAGCCGCCCGAGCCAGCCGTGGGTCGAGTTCAGCGCCGGCGAGAAGCACTGAAGTATCGCGCGCGGCGGCCTCATCGCCGTGGCAGCCGACGTGCGGAGGCTGGCGAACGTCCATTCGTCAATCCCTGCCTCCTTGCGTCGACTGCTCCGAAGCAGGTCCCCCGCGCAACCTCCCACGCTGCCAATCGTCGAGTTTCACTCATTCCGCAACGCCACGACCGGATTCACGCGCAACGCCCGCAGCGCGGGCACGAGCGTGGCAAACGCGCCGGCGGCGCCGAGCGCGACCACCGTGCCGATGAACGTCCCCGGATCGCGCGGGCTCACCGCATAGAGAAAACCCGCCATCAATTGGCCCGCAAAGAACGAGACGCCCAGCCCGAGCACGAGCCCGAGTCCCAGTTGCCAGCCGCTCTGGCGCAACACGAGACCCAGCACATTGCCCGGCGTCGCCCCGAGCGCCACGCGGACCCCGATCTCCGACGTCCGCTGCGCCACCGAGTAACTCATGACGCCGTAAAGCCCCACCCCGGCCAGCACAAGCGCCACACCGCCGAAGACACCAAAGATCCAAGCGATGATCCGTCTCGAGAACCGCGCCTCCTCCAGCATCTGATCGAGTGTCTGCGCAAAATAGATCGGCAAATCCTCGTTCAGGCTGCGCACCACCGACCGCAACACCGGCGCGAGTGCCGCCGCGTCACCGCCCCGCGCCTTCGCCATCACCGTCATGCGCCGGACGTCCGTCGCCTGCGTGAACGGCACATAGGCTTGCGGCCCCGGCTGCGAGTTGAAACGGCCTTCCATGATCGGCGTCACCACGCCCACGACCGTCAGCCACTGCTCGTCCTCGCCCGGCTTGCCCGCGCCCATCCGGAAGCGCCGCCCGAGCGCGTCCTGGTTCGGCCAGTATTTCTGCGCGAAGGCCGTGTTCACCACGGCCACGCGCGTCGAATCGGTCGTGTCCGCGTCGTTGAAATCGCGTCCCTGCAACAGGCCGATGCCGAGCGTGGAGAAAAAATGCGGCGCCACGGACTTGAGGCTCGAGGTGAGCGGCGGCTTGCCCGCGGCCTCCGGCGCGCGGCCCTCGATGAGGATCGCCTGACTGTTGTCCCACGTCGGCTGCATGTCGCTGATCGTGAAGTCCGCGATTTCCGGACGCTCCCGCAGCCGCTCGATCAGGCGGGCGAAAAACTGTTTCTGTTTCGCCACGTCGTCATACTCGCGATCGAGCAACGCAACGCGGCCCGAAAAGACCCCGGTCGTCGTGAAGCCCATCGGCAACGATTGAGTTTGGATCACGCTGCGAATCGTCAGCCCCGAGAGCACGAGCAACAGGCATGACAGCGCCACTTCGCCGACGATCATCATGCGCGCAAAACGTCCGACGCCCGCACTGGTCGAGCCGCGCCCCGCGTCCTTGAGGACGGAATTCAAATCGGGACGCGAGTTGCGCCACGCCGGGTAGAGGCCGGCCAGCAAACACGACGCGCCGGCGAGACCGATCGCGTAGAGCAGCGCTGCGCCATCGAGGTCGAAATGCATCCAGTAAGGCGGATGCGCGTCGACCACCGCGCGGCGAAAAATCTCCAGGCTCCCCGCCGCGATGCCGCAGCCGAGCAAGGCCCCGGCGATCGAGAGCAGCAGGGTCTCCGTCAGCAGCAGCCGCACGACGCGCGCGCGACCGGCGCCGAGCGCCGCACGCACCGCCAGTTCCTTTTCCCGCACCGCGGAGCGCGCCAGCAGCAGGTTGCCGACGTTGGCGCACGCGATGAGCATCACCAGCAGCACGGCGCCGAGCATCACGCCGAACAGTTGCCGATCCTCGTCGCCCGAAAAACGCTCGAAGAGCGTCTGCGCTTCGAAGCTGATGCCGCGATTCGCGTCGGCGTGGTCTTTCGCGAGCTGCGCGCCGAACGCCGCGATCTCCGCGTGCGCCTGCGCCAGCGTCACGCCGGGTTGGAGCCGCCCGAAAACCGTGAGGCCGCGATCGTCGCGCTTCTCCTTCACATGCAGATCGCGCACCGGCATGAACGCGCCCGCCGCCTCGGGAAACTGGAAACCCTCCGCGGCAACCCCCACCACGGTCGACCATTCGCTGTTCACCTTGATCTGTTGCCCGATGATGGCCGGATCCGCCTTGAAGCGATTCGTCCACAGCGCATGCGACAACACGATCGTGCCCGGCGCGCCGGGCTTGTCGTCCTCGGTCGTGAACCAGCGACCGAGCGCCAGCGGCCCGGGCAGCATCGTCAGGCCCGCGGCCGACATCACGGTGCCGGCAATGCGCTCGGGATCCCCCCCCGGCCCGCTGATCGTCGTCGTGCGATCACTGTAGGCCGCCACATCGACGAGCGAGCGCTGCACGCGGCGGAACTCGTCAAACTCCGCCCACGACAGCCCGAAGCGATCACGCGGCTCCGCCTCGTTGCGACCGACCACGGCGACGAGGCGCTCCTGTTCCGGAAACGGCAGGCCGCGCCACAAAATGGCATTGATGATCGAGAACATCGCCGTGTTGACGCCGATGCCGAGACCGAGGGTGAGGATTGCGACAACACAGAACAGCGGACTCTTCGCGAGAGTCCGCACGGAAAGGCGGAGGTCGGAGAACATGGGTAACGTGGGTTGCCGCCCAATACCCCGCACGCCTCAGCCCAGTTGCAAAAAACTCCCCCCGCACCGGCCGGGGCTCCGACCGACTTAGGTTTTCCGCACCGTCAAGACCGGACACGGCGCGAGCCGCAGCACGCGGCGGGCAGTGCTGCCTTTGAGCAAACGACCGAAGCTCGCGCTGCGCTCGGCCGCGATCGTCACGAGATCCGCCCGCAACAGGCGCGCTGTCTCGATGATTTCTCGCGCGGCGTTGCCCTCGCGCACGATCGTCTGGTCGATCTGCTCCTCGGACAAAAACTGGAGCGCGGTCTCGCGCAGGCGGCGATGCGCGGCCGCCAAACGCGTCGCTGCCGACTTGGCATCGCGCCCCGGCGCCTCGATCACATGCAGGAGCACGATGCGCGCCCCAAAGCGCGCCGCGACCGGCGCCGCATAGCGCAGCGCGCGGCGGGATTTGCCGGAAAAATCGAGCGGCACCAGAATGCGCCGCAGGCGCGGATAACTGCGTTGCACCCGGCCGAGCACGCCATCGGAGGTGGATTGGAAAGCTGATTTCATGCGGGAAAGTCCGGCCGCCGCACGCGGACCGCTGGAAATATGTCCGATGCCCGCCGGGCTTGTTCCTCGCAAAAAGAGAAAGCGGGTGAGGCCGTAGCTGCCTCACCCGCGCTTACCCCGGCGTGACCTGTGTTCAGTGAGCGGCCCCCGCAGGTGCGGGCCGTTGCCGTGCCTGATCGCCGTCCGGCCTCCGCCGCATGCACGATGTCTCGACAGGCATCGCCGCATCACGGCAGGAACTCGGAGAGGTGGTGGGCATGGCAGTTCACTCCTCCATGCGCAGGAAAAGGTCGAAACGGCTCGTCCGGCCGATTTTTTTTGTCCGCGCTTCGGGTTATCTTGCCTGACGCGCCGGCGCGGGGAGATCCGCGAGCAGGCGCTGCGCCCGGGCTGTCATGGCGGACACGGCGGCGTTGTCCGGCATCCGTTCGCCGAGGCGGCCGAGCGCCCCGACGCAGGCCCGCAGCGTAAGCGCCGCCGCGTCGACGTCACCGGTGCGCAGTTGCGCCTCTCCCAAACCGAGGCCGGCGCTCAATGTGTCGGCGTGCTCCTCTCCCACCGCCTGGCGCCGTTGCTCCCACACCCGGGCAAACAACGGCAACGCTTCGGCGGGCTGGCCCGCCGCGAGCCGAAAACTGGCTTCACGATACGTCAATTCGAGCGCGCGCGGCATCGCGGGCCCAAACGCGTGCCCGATCCGTTGCGCCTGCGCGAACAGCGCACCGGCCTCCGACCAGTTTTTCTGCGCCGCCCGCGCGCGGGCGAGCATCAGCAGCGCATCGAACGTCTGCACATGGTCCGGTCCGAAACGCCGGCGCAGTCGCTCCAGTGCCGCCGCCGCCACCCGCGCCGCCGCGTCGAAATCGTCCTGCTGCAGAAAAATTCCCGCCCGCGCCACCGAAGCCGCCAGGGTGATCGCGTGCTCGGCACCGAGCACGCGAGTCTCGACCGGCAACGTGCGGTCCAGCAGGGCCGCCGCCTCGGCATAACGCCCCGCCTGCACGTGGATGCCGGCCAGGATGTCCGAGGCGCCGAGCGTCTGCGGATGCTCGCGGCCGAGCACGCGCTCGCGCACCGCGACCACTTTCCCGCCCAACGCGATCGCTTCGTTCATCCGTCCTGCCATGCAATAGATGGCGGCCAGATTGATCATCGTGGGCAAAGTTTGCGGGTGCTCCGGGCCGAGCACGCGGCTCTTGATCGCGATGGTTTCCTCACTGAGCCGGATCGCCTCATCGAGCCGCCCCAGCTCCGTCAGCGCCAGCGCCAGATTCGACATGACCATCAGCGTCCCGGCCGCCTCCGCCCCGAGCGTGCGGCGGCTGATCTCGACTGATTGGCGCAACAACGGTTCGGCCTCCGCGAATTTGCCCTGCCCGAGCAGGATGGCCTGCAGCGCATTGCGCACCTGCACCGTGAGCGCGTGTTCGGCGCCGAATCCCCGCTGCAAGCGCTCCAGTGTGTCGGTGGCGAGGGCCGCCGCCTCCGGCAACCGGCTCTGGAGGCGCCACGCGTGGGCGAGTTGCCCCGCCGTGCGCAACGCGCCTTCGCTGTCGTCCCCGCCGGCGCGGCGGTGCAGCGCGCGCGCCGCCACGAGTTGCTGCTCGGTCGCCGCGAACTCACCCAAGGCGAGGTAGGTGCCCGCCAGCGTCTCGCGCACCGCCGCCTCGACCAACGGCTGATCCACAAAACGCCCGTCGAGCCGCG
The DNA here is from genome assembly GCA_041906465.1 of Candidatus Didemnitutus sp. Lineage (GTDB taxonomy): Bacteria > Verrucomicrobiota > Verrucomicrobiia > Opitutales > Opitutaceae > Didemnitutus. The sequence goes on from JAYRJE010000013.1 coordinate 29,373, forward strand.
CGGCGGCGCGATCGAGCACGGTGCGCAGCTTGAGATCGCGGTCGCGTTGATTGTCCGGCGACGCCTGCGCCAACAAGTCCTGCCGGAGAAAGTCCGACAGCGCGCGACTCGCCGCCGCCTCGCTCGCCGCGGCCCGCTCAGCCTGCTCGGCGCGAGCCCTCGCGGCCGCCTCCGCCACGGCGCGTTCCGCCGCCACCTGCTCGGCGCGCCGGGCGCGCACCGCCTGCGTGCGGCTGATCGCCGTCGCGGCGATCAGCGCCGCGAACACCATCGCGCCCGCGAGGTAGGCGGCCCGGTTGCGCTGGAGCGATTTCTTCAGCCGATACGCGCGGCTCGGCGCCGCCGCGCTGACGGGTTCGTGGCGCTGATGACGCCCCAGGTCGGCCGCCAGCGCGTTGGCCGTCGCGTAACGGCGCGCGCGATCCTTCTCGAGGCAGCGCAGCACGATCCAATCGAGATCGCCGCGCAACTCGCCGGTCAGGCGCGCCGGCGTCGTGGCGCGCACCAGCGCGATCGTGCCGCGATCCTCCTCGCTCAAGCGCGTGAGGAAGAGCGACGGCCGCACCGCCTCGGCCTCGCGGATGCGGCGCCGCAACTCCGACACGTCGGCGAGGCTCGGGCTTTCGTGCGGCGTGCGTCCCGTGAGCAGTTCGTGCAGCACGACCCCGAGCGCGTAGATGTCGCTGCGTGTGTCGAGGTCGCTGTCGCCGGCCACCTGCTCCGGACTCATGTAGCCGGGCGTGCCGACGAATTGCGCGACCTCCGTGACCGCCGGCATCGCCCGCGCTCCGCCGACCGTCGCCTTCGCGATGCCGAAATCGATGATCTTGGGCCGCGCCACGCCATCAACGACGGCGACGAGGATATTCGAGGGCTTCAGGTCGCGATGGATGACGCCCTTCTGGTGCGCGTGCTGGACGGCATGGCAGACCTGGAGAAACAGTTCGAGCCGCGCCGCGACCGGCAGCGCGTGTTCGTCGCAATAGCGCGTCAGCGGCACGCCCTCGACCAGCTCCATCGCGAAATACGGCCGTCCGCGCGGCGTGGCGCCGGCTTCGAACACCCGCGCGATCGCCGGATGGTCCATCAACGCCAGCGCCTGCCGCTCGGCATCGAAGCGCGCGAGCACCTCGCGTGTGTCCATGCCAGGCTTGATGACTTTCAGCGCTACCACGCGGCGCAACGCTCCGGACTGCTCGGCGCGATAGACGACGCCTACACCGCCCTCGCCCAGCCGCGCCCCCACGGCGAAGGGGCCGATCCTTTCGCCGAGCAAGCTGTCCTCCGCCGCGGCTTCGGCCGGCGGCGGGTGGCCGAGCGCCGCTGCGACCGCCCCACCCGCGGTATCCTCGAGGAATCCTTCCGTGCGGGGATGCAGCGCGAGCAGCATCTCCACGCGCGCGGCCAGCTCGAGGTCGCCTCCCGCCGCCGTGCGCAGGAATTCCGCGCGCCGCGTCGGCGGCTGCGCCAGCGCGGCGGCAAAGAGGGCTTCCTCACGTTCGACGGATCCGGACATCGGGCGACATTTCCTTCAGGCGGAAAATTCGGGACAAACGGCTCAGCCTTTGTTCGTCGCCGGACTCGTTTCCTGCATTTCTCGCAGCAGCCACACGCGGGCAAACGTCCACCAGCGCTTCGCCATCGCATGCGAGATGTCCTGCGCTTCCGCGACCTGCTCGAGCGTGAGTCCGGCAAAATAGCGCAGCTTGACGAGCTCGGCCTTCTCCGGCGCCTCGGCCGCCAGTCGATCGAGCGCCTCGCTGAGCGCGACCAGCCGGTCGTCGGGCAGCGACGACGGCAGCTCCACGTCATCGAGCGAAAGCCGCTCCGCGCCCGCGCCCCGGCGCGCCGCCTGGCGCTGACGGGCGCGATCGATGAGGATGCGCCGCATCGCCTCCGCCGCGGCCGCGAGAAAATGACGGCGGTTTTGCCAGGCCGGTTGGTCGTCGCCCCCGAGCCGCAACCAGGCTTCGTGGACCAGCGCGGTGGCCTGGAGCGTCTGCCCGGATCGCTCGCGGGCCAGTTTGGCGGCGGCCAGGCGGCGCAGTTCGTCGTAGACGCAGGCCATGAGTTCGTTCGCGGCGGCGGCATCGCCCGCGCGCACACGTCCGAGGATCAACGTGATTTCGCCCACGCCGCGGGAGGATGCGTCGGCGCGAGGCCGGCTCAAGGCGCAATTCCTCGTGTGACGCGGCGGCGGAAAACACTGGCGCTCCACCCCGGCCCGCCGATGCTGCCGCCGTGAATCCGCTCGCTCTGCTCGCACCGCTGTTTTTCGCGTTCGAGCTGTGGCAACTGTTCATCGGCGAGCGCTACCTCGGCATCCGTCGCATTCGCGCCCACAGCGATCCGCGCGAACTGCCGATGGGCCAGGCGACCGCGAGGCTCTGGGCCGGCGGACTGCTCATCTATTTTGTCTGGATGACCTCGCTTCTGTTGCACCCCGTCGGCCGGGCGCAGGGCCTCGTGCTCCTCGCCACGAGCGCCATTGGCTACGCACTGCGCGCCGCGACGCCGCTGAAGTGGACGCTCGTCATCCTCACGTTCGAGGGCTCCGTGCGGATCGGCATGTTGCTCTCGCTCGCAATCACGACGTGGCGCGCGCTACTGCGCTAATGGAGGGCGGCGCTCCGTCGCCGCCGTGGACGTTCGCGGCGCCCGCCAAGCACGATTCGCGAAATCGCGCTAGCCCTGCAACCGCTTCGGCGCCGGCCCGCCGCCCGACGCGGCGAAAAAATCCTGCGCCTGAGCGAGCAGCTTCGCGTATTTGCCGTAATCGCCGGCCCACGAATTCGGCACGCACACGCGCTTGATGACTCCCGCCCCGATGTGATCGGTCGCGGTGCGATCCGGCGTCAGCTCGACCATGAACGCCGGGTTGTGCGTGTGCACCACGTAGTGGCGGCCGGCGCCGTCATCGTCCCGATCGATGCGCACGAAAGGCGGGAAGCTCATGGGAACGGCGGGACGATGCCGCGAATGCCCGCCGGCACAAGGGCGGATTTCACTCGGGCGCCGCGCGGGTTTAGCCTTGAGAAACGCCGTTTCCCGAGGGAAAACGAGCCCAGCGCGCGAAATCGCCCCATGAATCTCGAACCCGCTCCCCGCCTGCCGAAGCTTCCCTTTTTCGTCGCAGATGCAGTGCTCCTGGTCGCCGCGGCCGCCCTTGCCAAATTCAGCGCTCAGCCGCTCGACACCACCATCGTCGTGCTGATCGCGCTGCTGGTGCTGGTTGGCGTCGGCCTGATCATCGCTCCCTTCCTCATCGCCTACGTGGCGGACAACGCCGAGGCGCTCCAGCGCGAGCGCGAGCGCGTCAACGATCAGGTCGCCCGTTTGCACGCCGCCACCGAGAGCCTCGCCCGTGCCGCCGCGCAGATCAAAGCCGTCGAAGAGGCCGTGCACAAAGCCGCGCGCGACGCCGAGACTTTGCCCTACCGGATGCAGGAAAAGCTCGCCGAGTTTAACGAGACTCTCGCCGCCAAGGAGGACAGCGATCGCGAGGCGCTCGAAACCGAACTCGAAGAGCTCCGCGCCACGCACACCGACCAGCTCAAGCACACGGCCGAGAAGATCACGAAGGCCGCCGCCGACTGGGCGGCGCTCGAGACGGCCACGCGCAAGCAGCTCACCGCCGCCGAGGCCGCGCTGGCCAAACTGCAGGACGGCTCGACCGATGCCGCCGCCCAGTTCCAAGCCAAAGTCTCCACGGCGCTCAAGGATCTCGAATCGAAAATCGTCGATCTGAAGCACGCCGCCGCCAGCGTGCCGACGACGATCACCGTCGCCGCCGCACCCGCGCCGATCGCGATGCCACCGCCGGCTCCCCTCGCGGCTCCCGCCACGCCCGCGCCCGCCACCGAAACGCCGGTCGAGCCACCCGCGATCACCCCGCCGGTCGCTTCCGCCGCGCCTTCCGCTGCGCCCGCATCGACGCCGGCGCCCGCGATCGAAACCTCCGCTCCTGCTCCGGCGCCCGAAACTCCCGCTCCCGACGCGAGCCTCACGCCGGCGGAAGCCGCGGCACCCGTCGCCCCCGCCACCATCGAACCGCCGAAGCCCAAGAAACCCCGCGCCCCCCGCAAGCCGAAGGTCGAGGAAACGCTGCTGCCGATCGCTGGCGAGGTTCCCGCAGTCACCGCCAATGTCCCCGAGCACGCGCCCGTCGAACCGGAGCCCATTCCCGAACCGGCGCCAGTCCCCGCCCCGACTCCCGAACCCGCGCCCGCTCCCGTCGTCGAACCGATCGCATCCACCGCGGACGACGAGTCCGCGGTGGAATCCTCGTCATCCGCGGAGGTCGAATCGTCGACCTCTTCCGACGGCGCCACCCGGCTGCTTGCGACCGCCTACATCGGCATCGGCAACAAACTCTTCATCCGCGGCGACGGCCCCGGCCTTTCGTGGGATCACGGCGTGCCGATGCAATTCGTCTCCATCGGCAAATGGGGCTGGTCCACCCACGACGCCGTCGCTCCCGTGCGCTGCAAGCTCTACAAGAACGACGACCTCGCTTCGCTCGCCGGAGAAATCGTCCTCGAAGCTGGCCGCCACACGGAAGTCACGGCGCTATTCTGAAACGGGCCCGGCTTCAGCGGGTCCAAGTGCGATTTCGTCCGCGGGTCCGACCTGCAAAACGCCAGACTGGGCCGGCTGAAGCCCGCCTTGCTCAATAATGCGGCGGACGCTCGTCCGCCGGTTCGCTTTCGCCGGGCACCACCGGGCCACCCGTGTGCTGCGTCCTCAGCGTCGCGACTTCCGCCTTCAGCCGCGCCAGCACGTCGGCGAGTTCCAACATCGCCTTGTCCTGCTCGGCCACGTGGCGCTGCAGGTGCGCATAGCGTTCCTCGAGGCGCGTGAGTCTCTCGGCATCGGTCATGGCGGCAGAATGCGCGTTGCGCCGTCTGCCGCCAATCTCAGACTGCAAAGCAGTCATGCGTTTTCTCTGGTGCGTTTGCCTGCTCGTTGTCTCCGTCGCGCTGTCGTCCTGTCAGCACCCCGCCGCTCCGGTCGCGTCGCGCCCCCCGGACGAGCTGCTCATTCTGGTGTCGATCGACGGCTTCCGGTGGGACTACCTCGAGCGCTACGACGTGCCGGCGCTGCGGCAACTCGCGCGCGAGGGCACGCACGCCCGGCGCATGACGCCGTCCTTCCCCTCGAAAACCTTTCCGAACCACTACACCCTCGTCACCGGCCTGCGCCCGGAATCGCACGGCATCGTGTCGAACTGGTTTTGGGACCCGGCGTTCACCGAAACCTTCGGCATGAGCAAGGAGGCCAGCAACGCGGAGTCACGCTGGTGGGATCAGGGTGAACCCATCTGGATCACCGCCGAGAAACAGGGCGTGCGCAGCGCGTGCTTTTTCTGGCCGGGCTCGGAGACCGAGATCCGCGGCGTGCGCCCGACCTTTTTCCAAAAGTTCAACGGCAAGCTGAAGAGCGAGTCTCGCGTCGATGGCGTGCTGGCCTGGCTCGATCTCCCCGCGGAACAGCGACCTCGCTTCTACACGCTGTATTTCGACATCGTCGACCACGCCGGCCACAATTTCGGCCCGGAATCGCCGGAGACCGCCGCAGCCGCGCAGGAAGCCGACGCCGCCATCGCCCGCCTGCTCGCGGGCCTCGAGTCGCGCGGGCTGCGGCAGAAGACGAACCTCGTGATCGTCTCCGACCACGGCATGTCGGAATGCGGGCCGGATCGGGTCGTGTTCGTCGAAGATCTCGTGGACCCAGCCAAGGTGCGCGTCGAATCGACCGGTCCCAACGGCGGCGTGCGCCCGCTGCCCAACACTGTCTCCCCCGCCGCACTCGCCGCCAGCATCCGGGCGAAAGCACCGCCGCAACTCCACGTTTATCTGCGCGAGGAAATGCCGGCGCATCTTCATTATCGCAATAATCCACGCATCCCGGACGTGATGCTCGTGATGGACGACCACTGGATGATCGAGAGCAAGGTCGGCTGGCCGCGCCGCCGCGCGACCTACGTGAAGGGCTCGCACGGCTGGGATCCCGCGCTGCCCAACATGGGCGCGCTGTTCGTGGCCCAAGGTCCGGCCTTCCGCCGCGGCCATCAGTTCGCCGACGTGGAAAACATCCACCTCTACAACCTGCTTTGCGCCGTCCTCGGCGTCGCGCCCGCGCAGAACGAGGGCGATGCCCGTCTCGTGCACGAAGCGATGGGGCGCTGACCCGCCGCGATCCGCCTCCTCGCGCACCCGGCCGAAGAGCGCGCGCTGCGCGTCCGCCCCCCTCAAGTCCAGCGGTCCGCACGTGGCTTCGGCGGTGGCCGCGGCGGCATCGTGATCCCGAGTCGGTCCAACTGCGGCTGAACATGCGTGCGCATGCAGTCCGGGCACACCGAATGAGAAAACTCGGTCCCCGCGCGCTCGTTGAAATACTGTTCGATTTGCTGCCAGTAGTTCTGGTCGTCGCGGATTTTTTTGCAGTAGCCGCAAATCGGCAGGATCGACTCCAGCTGGTTGACGCGGCGCGTGAATCCGAGGATGCGCTCGGCGACGCGCAGCCTCATCCAGAGGTCGTGCGCATTCACCGGCTTCGGCAGAAAGTCATCGACCCCGGCATCGGCCGCCGCCTGCGCATTCTGGCGCGAACCCTCTTTTTGGGAAAACAGGATGAAGTAAACGTAGTCCGAACTCGTGCGCACACGCTGGCACAACTCCAGGCCATCGAGTCCCGGCATCATCCAGTCCGCGATGATCACGCGCGCGCCGACCATCGGCAGCACGCGCCAAGCCTCGACCCCGCTGGCGACTGCCACGGGGTCATGGCGGAGCGCGCGCAACTCGGCTTCGAGGTGCAGCCGCGCGATCGGATCGTCATCGACGAGCAGGATTTTCAAACGACGAGGTGGCCAAGCGCCACGACAACGCGTTTCCCTTCCTCCTGCAAGCGCCCAAATTCGACGGTGGCCAGCGACCAGTTGCCCTCGCGCGCCGCCCGCTCCAGCGCGAGAGCCACGGCGCGCATCTCAAACGCCCCAATGTGCGCACAGCTCCCCGCGAGGCGATGTGCCACCGCCTCCACCTGGGGTCCGTTTTGGGCCCCCACCGATTCCGCCAAATTGTCCATGAGTCCCGGCGTCGTCGTCTGAAACAACTCCACGAGCTCAACGAGCAGCTGCGGATGGGTCCGGCCGGGAATCTCGCGCAGCTGCGCGATCTGTTTCGCGTCGAGCACCTCGAGCGCCGCCGGCGGGATCAGCGGCGGCGTTTCGATCCGGCTCGCGCGACCGCAGCCGAATCCACACGCCGCGAGCACCGGCTCCAGATCGACCGCGCGCAACGGTTTGGACAGATAGTGATTCATCCCCGCCTCCAGGCACTTCGCGCGATCGGCCGGCATCGCATAGGCCGTGAGCGCGATGATCGGAATCCTTTCGCATCCGGGCACCGCGCCGGCGCGGATGCGGCGCGTGGCGGTGTAGCCATCCATGCCGGGCATCTGGCAGTCCATCAACACGCCATCGTAGGACGCCGCCGCCAGCGCGTTCAGCGCCGCCTGGCCGTCCTCCACGAGGGCGCACGTGTGCCCCAACTGCTCGAGCAACGCCCGCACGACGATCTGATTCGCCGCATTATCCTCCGCCACGAGGAAATGCCCGCGGCGGCCTTGCGCGGCGCCGGTGACCGAGACCGCGCCGCTGGATGGAGCGAGGCTGACGGGCGCCGGGTCGAAATCCAGCTCGACCCAGAACAACGCTCCCTGGCCCGGTGCGCTCACCAGGCCGATCTGGCCCCCCATCAACTCCACCAGCTGACGGGAGATCGCCAGGCCCAGACCGGTGCCACCGTGTCGGCGCGTGCTCGAACCGTCGACCTGCACGAACGCCGCGAACAGCCGCTGCTGCTCCGCCTCAGCGATCCCCGGCCCGGTATCACGCACTTCGAAACGCACCCGGCCGCGCGAGCCGTCCACCGGACGCACCGTCACGCTCACATCACCGTGTTCGGTGAACTTCACGGCATTGCCCACCAGGTTCGTCAGCACCTGGCGCAACCGACCACCGTCGCCGCGCGGCCGCGAAGGCAAACCGGGCGCGAACGTGCAGCGCACCGGGACCTGCTTGAGCAGCGCCGGCGGCGCGAGCAAAGCCACCGTCTCCTCCACCACCCGCACGAGATCGAACTCCCCCACTTCCAGCTGCATCTTGCCGGCCTCGATCTTGGAGAAATCCAGCACGTCGTTCACGATCCGAAGGAGGCTCTCCGCGCTCTTCTGCACCACCTGCGCCATCTCCCGCTGCGTCGGATTGAGCTTCGTGCCCATCAGCAGATCCGCCATGCCGATCACACCGTTCATCGGCGTGCGGATTTCGTGGCTCATGTTGGCCAAAAATTCGGACTTGAGCCGCGAAGCCGCGAGCGCCTGATCGCGCGCACTGCGCAGCTCGGCTTCCAGGCGCTTGCGCTCGGTGATATCTGTCGCGACCCCGACCAACCAGCAATAACCCGGCTCCGACTGGGTGATCGAAACGGATTCGTGCATCCACACCTCCCGGCCCGCGTGCATGAAGTGGAATTCCTGCTCGTAGCCCGGCCAACCCTGCTCGATGGCCCGCCGGCAACGCTCGTTCATCTCCGCCATCTCCGGGATCTCAAAACGATACCAGAGCCCCACGCTGTCGGTGGGCGATCTCTCGCCGAACAGGCGATGCGAGAGTCCGGAGGACTGGACGATGAAGTGCCAATCCCAATCCTTGTCGCGAAGCTGCACCTGCGCCTCCCACAACAGACAGTCGGCCTTGCCGAGCACCTGCGTTAGCCGCTGTTCGCTCGCTTGCAGGGCGACCTCCGCTTTTTTGCGCTGCGTGAGATCCTGCGCGATCCCGAGAAACCCGGAAATTCCGCCGGCCGCATCCCGCAGCACCGTCACCGTCAACCGCACCGGCACGTGCGAGCCGTCCTTGCGCACATAGGTCCATTCGCGTTCGTCGGGCGCGCCCGTGCGCGCGAGCGCCACAAAGGCCTCGAAATCCGCGGGCACCTTCCGACCCAGCTGCACCGCCAACTCCTGCGCGCGGGCGCGCACCTCGGCCGGCTCGTGGAGCCGTTGGGGCGTCATTTTTCCGACCACCTCCGCCGCATCGTAGCCGAGCATTTTCTCCGCGCCGCGATTGAACGTCGCGATCGTCCCGTCCGGAGTCGTGCTGATCACCGCAAACACGCTGCCATCGAGCACGGCCCGCTGGAGCGCATTCGTGCGCGCCAGCGCCAGCTCCGCGGTGGTCCGGCGCCGGTCGGACTGCGTGGCCGTGAGCAAGGCGAAGCCAAACAGCAGCACCGACAGCAAGGCTCCGAGCATGAGCACCTCCTCGGTGGCGTGCGCCTCCCGGTCATAGGCCGAGAGACGCAACGCCAGATGCAGACGCGCCGCCCGGTCGATGCCGTTCACGAGGCGCCGGACATCGGCCATCAGCTGCCGCCCCTCGGCCGTCGGGAAATCCCCCCCCGTCCCCGCTTCAGCGCGCGCCAGCTCCCGCTCCAGGTAGGCGCGCACCGCGGCACTCGTGCCGACAAAGCCGCGAGCCCGCTGCGCCAAGTCGGGGTCCTCGTCCCCGAAACGCACCAAGCGTCGCTCCTCGACCATCAAGCGGTTCGCCAGATCGCGATACCCGGCCACGTAGGACGCGCTGCGGACCAGCGCATGCGCGTGCACCACGGACTCCATGCGCGTGAGGAGGAGTTCGGCGTAGTTCGCCGACTCGATCACCTCGTAACTGCGCACAATGTTGCGATTCGCCTGCCCTTGCTGCTGGTTGCTGCGCCAGCCGGCGAAGCCGACGCCGACAATCAGCGCCAGGGATACCGCCATCATGCTTTGCGCCGAGGCGCCCGAAAGATCGTGTTCGCCCAAGCCCCGCCGCGCGCGAATCTCCAACGCGAGCGCCACGCTGAGCATGCCTCCGGCCGCCCAAGCGGACATCGGACCGAGATTGCCCGCCTCGGGCGCCAGGCGCCACGCCTGCACCACGGTCCCGAGCGAGAAGACCGCGGCCGCGATCACCGCACCGCGCAACAGCCGGAGGCCGATCCGCAACCGCGGGCCGTCGCCGATCAGCACCGTGCATCCGAGCACCACAAAGTTGAGCGCCGTCGTCCATGACATCGCGCCGCTCTGCCCGTCCGGCAGCGTGTCGCGCCCCGGCCACGGCGGCGGATCCCACGCCCCACCCCAGCCGAAATTGATCCGCGCCAGCGCGAGCAGGCCGAGCGCGCAAATCGATACGCCGAGCACGCGCTCCACTCCGGTCCGGCGGCCAAAAACGTCGCTCGCCGCCAGCGCCGCCAACACCAGCGCGAGGGCCGAGTTGGCCGCGAGCGGAATCTCATCCGCCGACACCCAGTCGAGGCGCCCCACCATCCAGGCCAGCAAGCCCACCGCTCCCACGAATCCCGCCACTGCAGCGAAAACCCGCTGCAGCCAGATTTCCCGTGTCGCTCGCGAGGGGAGGCGCAACTCCATCCGCGCCAGCGTTCCGCGCGGCGCCACGCGCGGCAAGCTTCATTCCACCAGCGTTCGCCGCAACTCATCCGGCGAATGTGCCGGCGCGCGACACGCATAATCGGCGCACACGTAAGCCACCGCGCCCGCACCCGGCGCGGGCAACGCCCCGAGATAACTGCGCCGGGCGGTCAGCCACGGCTGCGCGGCGCCGCCCGCCACGTGCAGCACCGCCCGCCGCGGGCCGAGTTGCTCGTGCAACACCGCTTGCAGCGCGCGAAATTCCGGCGTGTCACGCTCGCCCGCCAGCACCACGGTCCGCGGCGGCTCGAGCACGAGTTCCACGGCGGCGAGCATTTGCGGCAACGCATGCGGATGACTGCTCCAGTGCGCGCGGAAAGCCTCCACCGTCTGCAACGCGCGCTCGCGCGCACCCGGCAGCCCGAGCATCCAGTCCAGCCGCACGAGGTTCATGGCCGCGACCGAACTCGGCGCCGGCTCCGCGCCATCGTAGTCCTCCTTCAGCCGCACGAGCACGCTCGCATCGTCCGCGCGCGAGTTGAAATACCCGCCGCGCGCCCCGTCCCAGAACAATGCGTCCATGCGCGCTTGCAGGCGCTCGGCCCACTGCAGCCACTGCAGGTCAAATCCGGCTTCATAGAGATCGAGCAGGCCCTGGATGAGGAAGGCGTAGTCTTCCGCGAACGCCGGGATGTCGCTGCGCGTCTCGCGCCAGCTCCGGTAGAGCGTGCCGCTCGTCTCGTCCCACAGTTCGGCGCGCAGAAAATCCGCCGCGCGCACCGCGAGATCGAGATAGGCGCGCTCGCCGAGCACCGGTGCGCCTTTCGCCAAGGCCGAGATCATCAAACCGTTCCACGCCGTGATCACCTTGTCGTCGCGGTGCGGCCGCGGGCGCTGCGCCCGCACCCCGCGCAATTTCTCCAGGCCGCGCACCAGCGTTTCGGCGGCGACGGCCAGATCGAGCTTCAGATCGGCCGCCGTCTGCGCGAGCGGCCGTTGCTGCATCAGCACGTTTTTGCCCGTGAACTCGCCCTGCGGATCGTGCGCCGGATCGACGTTGCCGCCCGCCCTCACCCCGAAGTGCGCGCAGAAGAACGGCGCATCCGCGCCGAGCACCGCATCGACTTCGTTCTTCGTCCAGACGTAGAAGGCACCCTCGGCGTGCTCCGGACGTCCCTGCGCGACGAGCGAGTCGGCATCTTCCGCCGAGTAGAATCCGCCCCGCGGACTCGTGAGATCGCGCTGCACGTAATCGAAGATCCCGCGCGCCACCCACGCATAGACCTCCACTCCCGTCGCCTGCCGCGCCTCCAGGCAGTTCAGTGCGATCTGCGCCTGATCGTAGAGCATTTTCTCGAAGTGCGGCACATGCCACTTCTCGTCGACCGAGTAACGGTGGAAACCGCCGCCGACGTGATCGTGGACGCCGCCCTCGGCCAGGCGTTGCAGGGTGAACGCCGCCATTTTCACCGCTTCCGTGCCCGCCTCGGACTTCACGCCCTGCAGCGCGGCGACGCGGAAAAGAAAATTGAGCGAGCCCGCCCGCGGGAATTTCGGCGCGCCGCCAAAGCCGCCCCACACCGGATCGTGATTCTCGTAGAAATACTGGAAGCATCGGTCGAACGCCGCGCCGGCCGCCTCGTGCAACGGCGGCGGCGTGGACTCGCCTTCCTTGATTTCGCGCGCCGGCCCTTCGTTCGCATAGCGTCGCAGCGCCTGCACCACCTCCTCGGCGCCGGTCTCGATCTTGGCCCGCTCGTTCTGCCAGTGCTGCCCGATCGCATTGAGCAATGTCACAAAGCCCGGCCGGCCGTGCCGGTCCTCCGGCGGAAAATAGGTGCCGCCATGGAACGGTTTGCCGTCCGGCGTGAGCCACACGCTCATCGGCCAGCCCCCGTGCCCCGTGGTCTGCTGCACGTAGGTCATGTAAAGCCGGTCGAGATCGGGCCGTTCCTCGCGATCGAGTTTGATCGAAACGAAGCTGCGATTGAGCACCGCGGCGACCGCGGCGTTCTCGAACGACTCGTGCGCCATCACGTGGCACCAGTGGCACGTCGAGTAGCCGATACTGAGAAAGATCGGCTTCTGCTCGGTGCGCGCCTTGGCGAACGCCGCATCGCCCCACGGGAACCAATCGACCGGATTGTTGGCATGCTGGCGGAGATACGGGGACTTCTCGGCGGCGAGGCGGTTCGGCATCGCGCGAAGCAAACTCGCCGCGCGCCGAAGGCAACTGCGATGCGCCCCACCCGCCCCCCATCACGCCAGCCCAAACCGGTTTGTAACATAATACGTTACAAACGGCCCGCGGCGACTTCGCTCTCGTCAACACCGGGCGGCGCGCGACAACGTCGGTTTTCGCGCCGTGGCTTACGCGTTCATCACCACGTTCCTTTTCGCTGCGTCGTCCGTGCTGGCCCACAAAAGCCAGAACACGGTCGGTCCGGCGCGGGCGAATCTCGGGCGCCTCTCCGTCGGGCTCGTGTGCCTGGGGGCATGGGCGTATCTGTTCGGCCAGGGACACGGCGGGCCGGCGTTCACCACTTTTCTCCTCAGCGGGCTCGCGGGCATGGGGCTCGGCGACCTGGCGTTTTTTGCCGCGCTGCCGTTCCTCGGCTCGCGGCTGACCACGACGATGAACCAATGCCTGAGCGTGCCCGTCGCCATCGGCATCGAGTGGCTCTGGCTGGGCACGCGGCTCACGGGGACACAGTTCGCGTGCATTGGTGTCATCTTGGCGGGCATCGTCGTGGCGCTCGTGCCAACGAAGAAATCCCCGCCGCGCGTGCAGGTGCGGCCGATTGGCGTTCTGCTCGGGGTGCTCGCTGCGGCGGGGCAGGGGCTCGGCGCGGTGTTGAGCCGGCGCGGCTTCGAAATCACGACCGCGGCGGGCGTGCCGCTCGATGGTCTCACCGCCGCCTATCAGCGGGTGCTCGGCGGTATCGCGATCACCGCGGCGTGGTTCGCCGTGCGCGCGTGGCTCGATCGCGAGAAGGAGGCGCGCCCCGCGCCACCCTGGCGCGCGCACCGTTGGATTTTGATTCACGCTCTGGCCGGGCCGGTGTTCGGAATGGCCACGTTTCAGCTCGCGCTCGCCTCGACGCCGAGCGGCATCGTGTTGCCGATCACCGCTTGCGCGCCCCTCGCGGTCATTCCCCTCGCCTATTGGATCGAAGGTGAACGCCCGTCAAAGCGCTCGCTCGTCGGCGGCCTGATTGCGGTCGCGGGCGCGGTGGCGCTGGCTCTGGCTCGCTAACTCCTCGTGTTTACGAACTGCTAAACTGCGCAAAATTCGCCGCGCGGCACTAAAGTCTGGCCTGGGAGTGTCGAGGGTTTCAATTTGAACAACTCATGACCCACACCCAACGGTTCTTCCGCATCCTTGCCCTGGCCCTGGCACTCACCGGCGTTTTCGCGCACGCGCAACAGACGCAAGGGGTTGCCAATCTCCCGCCCGCGCTGCGCGCCGCGGTTCTTTCGGGCAACTCGGCCCAGATCGCCCGCGCAATCGCGACTTTGAGTGGCGGCAATCCGCAGCAGTCCGCCGCCCTCGCCAACCAAGTCGTCGCGGCGGCCGAGCAGCTGCTCGCGACCAATCCGCGCGCGGCAATCGCCGCCGCCGGTGCCGCAGTCGAGTCGGTGCGCGCCACCTCGGTGCAGAGTTCGTCGCCTCAGCAAACCGAGTCGGTCGTCACCACGGCCGCTCGCATCTTTGTGGCTCCCGCGGCGCAGCAAGCAGCGCCCGACGCGGCCGCCCAACTCGCCCTGGCGACCGTGCAGGTCTCCGCCACCATCGCTAATCCGAACGTCGTCGCCGCAGTGGCCCAGCAGGCGGTCATCGTTGCCGAACGCGTGCTGTCCACGTCCCCGGCCGCCGCGGTCCAACTCGCCAGCGCTGCCGTGCAGTCCGTCGGCAGTCAGGCGGTTGCCCAAAGCGCACCCAGCCAGACGTCCCAGGTCGCCACGACCGCCGCCCGCATCATCGTCCAACCCGAGGCCCAAGCCGCTGCGCCCCAAGCTGTCGCCGCCATTGCCACGACGGTGAGCCAGATCGTCTCTCAACCGGCGGTCTTCGCCGCCAACCCGACCGCCGCCGTCACGGTCATGAACAACTCGGTCACCGCCGTGAACGCCGCCGTCGTCCAGGCCGCGGCCCCCACCGCCAGCGCGACGGTCGCGGCCACGGTCAATGCCGCCGTCGCCAACCCGACCCTGAACCAGATCAGCCCGAACCTCGGGAATCAGGTCTCGACCACTCCGGGCAACACGACGACGCCCCCGGCGACGAACGAGGCCCCAAACACCACGCCGAACACGCCGCTCGATACGTCGACCCGCAGCGGCTCGTCCTGAGGTTTCCCTCGATGATTCACGAAGCCCGCCCACCCGGCGGGCTTTTTTTGTGTCCCGACCGCCCCCGCGCGAACGCAAAACCCACGGTTGACGCCGCCTCCGCCGCCCGGCTCACTCGGCGGCTTTTCCATGCTGACCCTTGCCGACGTCGCCAAGTCCTACGGCACCCGTGAACTGTTTTCCGAGGTGTCGCTCTTCGTCGCGCGCACCGATCGCTACGGCCTCGTCGGCCCGAACGGCGCGGGCAAGTCCACGCTCTTCAACCTCATTCTCGGCGAGGAGCAGCCGGACGAGGGCATCATCGAGTGGGAACGCGGCGCGGATTTCGGCTACCTGCCACAGGAGAGCGCGCCGGTCGGCGAAGAAACCGTCCTCCAGATCGCCACGAGCGGCAAGAAACTCGTCCCGGAGAACGACGACGATTACGACATCGATTGGACGCTCGAGCCGCGCGCGAAGAAGATCCTCGCCGGCCTCGGTTTCCGCGAAGAAGACCACGAAAAGCCCGCGAAATCCTTCTCCGGCGGCTGGGTCATGCGCGCCCACCTCGCCCGCCTGCTCGTCAGCGAACCCGCGCTGCTGCTGCTGGACGAGCCGACCAACCACCTCGATCTCGAAGCGCTGCTCTGGTTCCAGGACTACCTGACGCGTTACCCGGGCGGCCTGCTGATCATTTCGCACGACCGCGAATTCCTGAACACGCTCTGCACCGGCATCCTCGAGCTGAAGGGCGGCACGCTCAACCGCTACACCGGCAACTACGACGACTACCTCGCCGAGAAGGACGCGCGGAAAGAGCAGCAAGCCGCGCTCTTCAAGAACCAGCAGCGCGAGATCGCGCACCTGCAGAAGTTCGTCGACCGCTTCGGGGCCAAGGCCTCGATGGCTTCGCGCGCGAAGTCGAAGGAGAAGCAAATCGAACGCCTCAAGGAGGTCGCCGTCGAGGAGCCGTGGGAGGACCTCAAGAAAATCAATTTCCGCTTCCCGCAGCCGCCACGCTCCGGCCTGAAAGTCATCACGCTCGAGCACGTCGAGCAGGCCTACGGCGATCACGTCGTCTACCGCGATCTCAACTTCGAGGCCGAGCGCGGCCAGCGCATCGTGCTCGTCGGCCCGAACGGCGCGGGCAAATCCACGCTGCTGAAAATCCTCGCCGGGGTGATCCCGATCCAGGGCGGCACGCGCGAACTCGGCAGCAATGTCGTGCCCGGCTACTTCGCCCAGAATCGCGGCGACAACCTCAACACCGAGCTCTCCGTCCTCGAAAACGTGATGGAGCTGCGCACCGCGGAGAACCAGCTCACGGAGCAGCAGGCGCGCGCCGTCCTCGGCGGCTTCCTGTTCCGCAAGGACGATGTCTTCAAACCGGTCGACGTGCTCTCCGGCGGTGAAAAATCGCGGCTCGCCCTCGCCCGTCTGCTCATCAATCCGCCGAACCTGCTGTTGATGGACGAGCCCACGACGCACCTCGACATTCCGTCGATCGACGCGCTCGTTAACGCCCTCAAAAACTACGAAGGCACGCTGCTCTTCATCAGCCACGACGTGTATTTCATCCGCCAGCTCGCGCAGAACGTCCTGCACGTGCACAGCGGCCGCCTCACGCCCTACGCCGGCAACTACGATTACTACCTCGAGAAATCGAAGGCCACGAGCGCCCGCGCCGCGCTCACCGCGGGTTTCACCGACGCACGACCGAAGCAGGCAGGGGCGGTTGTCCCCAACCGCCCGGCGGCAACTGCGCCCGCGGTCAAAAAGCCCAGTCCGGGCGACCTAAAAAAACTCCGCATCGAAGTCGGCAAGCTCGAGCAACGCGTCAGCGAACTCGAGACGAAGCAAAACGAACTGACTGCCGAACTCGAAAAGCCCGAGACCTACGCGCAAGCCGGCCGCGCCCAGCATCTGAACCGCGAGCTCAGCGCGATCGTCGACCAGCTCCACGCCGCCACCGCCGAGTGGGAAAAAGCCGCCACGCAGCTCGGCGAGCTGGAAAAGCAGTAGTCAGATCGACGCCTGGTCGGTGGCCGGGAACGTTCGACGTAGCGCCGGCTTCCCGCCGGCAACTAACCCCGCCGCAGGCGGAACGCCTGCGCTACCCCGAGCCGACTCCACTCCTGCAAAAAGGAAAAGCCCGGGCCATCCCCAGCCCGGGCTCTCCTGGAGTCCGCACCCAGCGGAGCAGCGCGCACACCTCACGCGCTGCGACGATTCGAGCCGAAAATTCCGGCGAACGGGACCTCGTTGAAACCGAGTCGAATGCCAAACGGCGCCACGCTCGCCGGCTTCTTGGCGGGCGCCGGCGGCGGCGCGAACGCCTTCAGTTTCAATTCGCGCTCCTGCACCTGCAGCCAGGCTTCGCGCTGCTTGAGCGCGTCCGCATATTGCGCGAGCGCGGTCTTCTCTTCGCGCACCGCGATGCGATCGTCGGTCAAAGCGCGACGCTCGGCCTCGAGCAACGCGCGTTGGCGGGAAAGTTTCTCGCGCTCGGCTTCGACCTCCCGCGTCGCCTCGGTGAACGGCGCCACGGTGCCGCCGATCGGGGTCGACGGCGCGCCGCGGAGGCGGGATTCGTAGTGACGGAGATTTTGTTCCTGCTGCCGCAGGGCTTCCATGTCCGAAAAGATCTGCTGACGCATCTTCTCGAGCTGCGCGATTTCGTAGCGCAGGTGATCGGCGGAGTTCGCGTTGTCGGGTGTGTTCATGGGCGTTGGTCGGGGCGTTGTCGGTGACTGACGACCGCACCCTACCGCAGATGTCACCCGCCGCCTAGAGGTGCGCCGCGGTTTTGACGGCGCGTTTACCGGCCCGTCCGGGTTTTCACAAATCGTTGCGCAACAAAAAGGCCGCCGATCCCGGTCGGCGGCCTCGTGTCCTCCTTCGCCAGGGCGACGGAGGACACGCACACACTGCAGAAAAACTCAGGCGCGGAACATCACGTCTTCGCGATTGAACATCTTCACGCACGCCACGAGTGCGATGACCGCGTAGAGGCACGAGGAGCCAAAGATGAGCGCGATGTAGTTCCAGTTCCACGTGCCGGAGAGCATCTCCTTGCACACGAGCGAGAGGTTCAGGATCGGGATCAGCGCGGTCTTCGCGCTCAGCTCGATGCCAGGCAGCATGCCAAACACCGCCGGGATGATCGCGAGCAGGATCATCGGGCCGGCGTAGCTCTGCGCCTCCTTGTAGCTCTTCGCGAAGAGCGACACGGTGAGGAGAATCGCGGCGAAGAAAATCGCGACCGGCGCGATCATCGCGAAAATGCCGATGAAGCCGGCCGGATCGAACGACGGCATCAGCGCCGCGGCCGGTGCCTTCCCTGCCCCCGCGGCCGCGATGCTGGAGTCGCCCAGGAACAACTTGCCACCGAGTGCCGCCGTTACGGCCATCGACGTCATCGAGAAAAGGATCGTCGCGACTGAGGCCGTGAGCACGGTGAGAAATTTGCCGAAGACGATGTTGATGCGCGCCGTCGGGCTGCACATCAGCGTCTCCATCGTGCCCCGCTCCTTCTCGCCGGCGGTGAGATCCATCGCGGGATACATCGCGCCGGAGAAGCAGAGAATAATGATCAGATACGGGATCAAGCCGCCGATCGTGGCGCCGCCGACTTTCTCCGGCGGGGCGACGTTCTGCCGGGACATCTCAAACGGCTTGGTGAACTCCGGCGGCAGGCCCCGCTCCTTCAGGCGCTGGTCGAGAATCCCGGTGCGGTATTTCTGGAGGAATGATTCGACCTCGCGCGCACCGATGCCGGACTTGATTTCGCCGTCGTAGAACAACACGCCGACCTTCGGCGTCTCGCCGCGGACGATGGCGGCGTCGAAATCCTTCGGCAGCTCGAGCGCAACGCGGATCTTTTTGTCGGCGATGCGCTGCTTCACGTCGGACGCTTCGGCCACCACGCGGAATTTCGTGTCGGCCTTGAGCGCCTTCACGAGTTCGGGGGCGCCGGCGGAGTTCACGATCATCACGCTCGTGCCCTCATCCTTGGCCTGACGGAGAATCTTGGTCATCACCGTGCCGAAGCCGAACATGATGAGCGGCATCACGACCGTGGGGAGGACGATGGTGGAGATGATGGTGCGCCGGTCGCGCAGCTGATCCTTCAGCTCCTTCTTGTAGACAACGAAAATGGCTTTCCAGTTCATGGGCGTGGGTGTCAGCGGTTGAGGGCGGCGGCGACGGCGGCTTCACCGCCGACAGCTTTGACGAAGACTTCTTCCATATCCTGCTCGCCAAACTTGGCGCGCAGCTGATCGAGCGAACCTTCGGCCACGAGGCGGCCATTGTGGATGATGCCGATGGTGTCGCAGAGTTTCTCCACCTCGCTCATCACGTGCGTGGAATAAATGACGGTCTTGCCGCGCTCGCGGCAGGCGCGCACGAACCTTACGATCGAGCGCGCGGTCATGACGTCGAGGCCCAGCGTCGGCTCGTCGAAGATCATCACCGCCGGATCGTGCACGAGCGTGCGGGCGATGGAGGTCTTTTGTTTCATGCCGGTGGAGAACTTGTCACAGCGGCGGTCGAGGAATTCATGCATGTCGAGCTCGCGCGCGAGCACATCGATGCGCGCGCGAATCGTGGCATCGTCCATGCCGTTGAGCCGGCCGAAATACGCGATCATCTCGCGGGCGTTCAGGCGGCCGTAGAGTGCGGTGCTGGCCGCAAGAAAACCCACGTTTGACCGCACCCGCTCCGGTTCGGTGCCGACGTCGTGTCCTGCGATGGTGGCGGTGCCGCTCGTCGGTTTGAGCAGCGTGGCGAGCATGCGCAGCGTGGTGGTCTTGCCCGCGCCGTTGGCGCCGAGCAGGCCGTAAATCTGCCCCGGCCGGCAGGTGAAGGTGACGTCGTCGACCGCGGTGATGACCCCGCGCTTCTTGTCTTTGAACGTCTTGGTGAGGTTGCGTGCTTCGATCATGGTGTGTGTCGGTGAGCAGCGACAGTCGCGCTCGGTTAACAGGGTTGCGATGGCGCCATGCGGGATGTCGTCGCGCCAATTACAGGCTCATCCGTTCGCGAAAATCCTGCGCCTGGCGGCGCGAGAGTTCCACTTTGATACCGCCTTTGAGGCGCACGAGCAGGCCGCCGCTGAACCACGGCTCGATGCCTTCGACCCAGGCGAGGTTGATGACCTGCTTGCGGTTGGCGCGGAAGAAATGCTTCGGGTCGAGCCGCTCCTCCATCGCCGTGAGCGAGCGGAAGAGCTGCGGCTTGTTGTCATCGAAGTGCACGCGCGTGTAATTGCCTTCGGACTCGAGCAGCCGGAGGTTTTTCACCGGCACGAACCAGCAGTGATCGCCCTCGCGCACGAAGACCTTGTCCTCCAGCGTCAGGCGCGTGCGGGGTGCGGCGTCACCGCCCTCCGCATCCTTCGCCGCGCGCACGCGGAGCTTCTCGAGCGCGGCGCCGAGGCGGCTCGGGTCGACCGGCTTGAGCAGGTAATCGAGCGCGTTGAACTCAAACGCCTTCACGGCGAACTCGTCGTAGGCCGTCGTGAAAATCACCAGCGGCATCGCGCCTTCCAGCTTCTCGAGCAGGCTGAAACCATCCGCCCCCGGCATCTGCACGTCGAGAAACAGCAACTCGGGTTTCAACGCGGCGATCTTCTCGAGGGCATCCTCCACATCCACCGCCTCGCCGACGATCTCCACGTCGGTGTGAACCGCGAGCAAGCGGCGGAGTTCGTTGCGCGCGAGGCGCTCGTCGTCGATGAGCAGGGCTTTCATGAGCGGGAAGCGGTGCACGGTATCCGCACGGCCGCCGTGACCAATCCCGTCGGCTCCGCGGTCAAAGTGAGCTGCGCGCGTCCACCGAAAAGCAGCTTGAGGCGTTCGGAGGCGTTCCGCAGCCCCACGCCGGTGGAAGATCCGGCGCGAGCCGCCGCGGTGCTGGTCGGCGCCGACAGGTCGCCCGGGTTGGTCACCCGAATAACCAACTCATCCTCGGCGAGCGCGGCGGAAATGGTGATCTCACCGCCATCGCGGCGCGCGCTGATGCCGTATTTCACGGCGTTCTCGACGAGCGTCTGTAGCAGCATCGGCGGCACGCCGCACGCGCGCACGTCGTCCGCGATCGACCAGCGCACGCGCAGGCGCGACTCGTGGCGGATTTGCTCGAGCGCCAGATAATCTTCCACGATCCGCAGTTCGTCCTCGAAGGGCACGGTCTCGAGCTGGCCCGACTGCAGCGAGTAGCGCAGCATGTTCGCCAGCCGCGTCACGGCCTCGCGCGCGCGCGGGGCATCCTCGTCGATGAGCGCGCGCAGGCTGTTGAGGGAATTGAACAGGAAGTGCGGGTTGACCTGCGACTTCAGCGCCCGGAGTTCGGCTTCCTTGGCATTCGCCGTCAGCTGCAGGCGCTCGACCTGCATGCGCTGGATGCGCTCGAAAATGTGGTAGAGGAAATACGTCGCCAGCCAGCCGAGCATGATCACCGTGCCGTTCACCCAGCTGAACAGGAAGACGAGCATCGGACTGAACTTCGACGGCCACGGCATCTGCACGATGCCGTAGCAATACCCGTAACCGACGGCGTTCCACAGGAACGACAGCACCGCGCCCATCAGCAACACGCGCGGCCCCAAGGCCAGCCAGCCCATCTCCGTCCAGCCCTGGCGCGACATGTAGCGCCGCGCGAAATGCGTCACCAGCAACCCCTGCAGCGTGATCATCACGTAAACCGCGGCTTCGGTGAGCGCATCCTGTCGCGGCTGCACATTGCCGCCACTGAACGCCTTCGAAAACGCGAACTGCATGGCCATGAAGCCGCCCCAGCCGCCGAGTTGCGCGGCGACGTAGAGCCGGCGCTTCGCGCGCGCGAGCTTGGCGGCGGTATCGACGGGCGCGTTGGTCATCGTCCACGAGCGAACCACGCCCGCAGGCGCGGGAGCAAGTTCCGGCGTGGACCGGGACACAAACGACGAGGTGACCGACATCGGCGGCACGCTACCCGCGCGGCCCCGTCGCCGACACGCCGCATTGGACGGGCGGTCAAGCCTCGCGATGAGCGGTGCAACCGCGGAAAACTCCCGCCGCCATGGAAAAAATTCATCAACTAGGCGAACGACCCGGCCCGAACAGGAAATTTGAGGTGCATTGGCCTCGCCGCGCCGTCTAGTGTCAGGGCCCGTGTCACCCCGCGTCGTAGTCGTCGGCAGCTTCATGCAGGACCTCGCGTTTTTCGCGCGGAAGTTCCCGAAGCCCGGCGAAACGGTGGTCGGGGAATTCCGCTCCGGCCCGGGCGGCAAAGGCTTCAATCAGGCCGTCGCCGCCACCCGCGCCGGGGCTCCGACGCTTTTCATCGGGGCCGTCGGACGCGACGCGTTTGGCCTGAGCGCGAAGAAATTCGCCACCAAGATGGGCCTCCGCGCCCAATTCGTGGAGAAGCACAAATACGCCACCGGCACGGCCGGCATCACCATCGACGAGCAGGGGCAGAACCAGATCGTGATCGCCGCCGGCGCGAACCTGGCGCTGCACAAGCAAGACGTGCCGCTCGACGCGCTCGCCTCCGCTCACGTCGTCGTCTGTCAGGGTGAGTCCGATTACGCGATGGTCGCCCATGTGCTGCGGCACGGACGGAAAGCCGGCGCCGTGACCGTGCTCAACCCCGCGCCGATGCCGCCTGATTTCGACCTCTCGATCCTGCGGCACGTCGAAGTCCTGATCCCGAACGAATCCGAGTTCGTCTCGCTCGTGCGGCAACACGCCGGCTGCGCAGCCCTCCTGCGCTCCGCCGCGTATCGCGAACTGGGTGAGTTCAGCGAGTCGGCGCTCCACACCTTGAAGGCCGACGCGCTGCACCGACTCTGCCGCTGCCTGCAAGTGCCGATCGTCATCCTCACCCTCGGCGCGCGCGGCTGCTTCGTGTCGCAACCCGATGCCTACCTCCGCATGAACGCGCACCCGGTCGAGGTGATCGACTCGACGGGCGCCGGCGATGCCTTCGTCGGCGGCTTCGCGGCAGGACTGGTCAAATTCAAGAGGAACGTCGTCGAGGCCGCGCACTTCGCCAATGCCGTCGCGGCCCTCGCCGTCATGCAGCCGGGCACGGCTGAGGCGATGCCGAATCCGCGCGAGATCGCCCGCTTCCTCCGCGAGCGCGCCCACGCGGTCCGGTAGAAGCGGCGAGCGCGTCAGATTTCACCCCGCGTCATGCGTCAGGAATTCCGCGCCAAGCTCTACCGCGTCGCGCTGGTCCGCTGGGTCGATCTGCCCAAGCGCATCGTCGCCGATCTGAAACTGCCGCCCGCCGACATCAAGGGCGGCGGCCAGGGCTGGAACGCGATCCTGCGCTTCAACGACGACATCGACCGCGTAACGCTCCTGCCGGGCAAACCGGGAAAACTGAAACTGGCCTTCAAGGTCGAGCTGCTGCGCGCCGCCGAGGTCGATGCGGGCGACACGATCGAGTTTACGCTCGAGCCGGACACGGCCACCCGCGAGCCCGAGTTGCCCGAAGAGATGCGCAAGGCGTTCCAGGCGCGCCCCGAGTTGGAGCGCCGCTGGCTCACGCACAGCGTCGCCACCCGCCGGCAGGTCGTCCGCTACATCAGCGACGCGAAGAGCGCCGAGACGCAGTCGAAGCGCAGCTGGATCTTTCTCGAACGCCTCGCCGAGACCGGAAAACTCAGCGGAGGCTGAGCCCCGCTCACGGGCGGACGCGCGACAGCTCCGCGACGAGGTCGGCAATCAACGCCGCGCGCGGCGCGTTCTTCAGCCAGCCCACGTGCATCTCGAAGACCATCGCGTCGCGTGGCTCCGTGTCGGTGAACACCACTCCCGGCGGACGCGAGCGCGCCGCCATCGGCACCGAGTGGCCGACCTCGCTGCTCGTGGACACGCGCACGAGCATCGACGCGAGGCTGTCGGTGTGATGCGTGACCCGCGGCCGGAAGCCCGCTGCGCGACATGCCTCGACCAAGAGCTGCTTGCGGCCGGGAAAATCCTTCTCGTCCCACGTGACCCAGTCGGAACCGCGCAGCTCCTCCAACCGGAGCCGCCGGCGCTTCGCCAAGGGATGTCCCGCCGGCAGGATGATCTGTGCCGGCACGCTGGCTGCCAGCGCTGTGGCGAACTCCCGTCGCAGCGTGACGTCAGTCTGCCCGAGCAGCGCCACCTCCACATCGCCCCGGCGCAAAGCTTCGGGGAGCGAGCCCGGCGTCAGTTCCACCGGTTGCAATACAACGTCCGGGTGCCGCCGCGTGAAGCGCTGCAAGCCGGCAGCAAAATAGTCGAGCCAGATGGCGCCGTAGTGACCGAGCCGCAGTCGCGCGCTGGCGCTCCGCGCCTCCGCGACGATCCGCTCTGCCGCGGCCAGGACTTCGCGGGCGCCGATCAGAAGCTGTCGCCCCTCGGGCGTCAGCTCGGTGCGAGCGTTCGCTCCGCGCCGCAACAGCGTGCAGCCGAGTTCGTGTTCGAGGTCGCGGATTTGTCGGCTCAGCGCGGGCTGCGTGACCTGCATGCGGACCGCCGCGCGGGAGAAATTCAATGTCTCCGCCACCGCCACGAAATATCGCAGGTGCCGCAATTCCATACCCGAAAGGGTCTCATTACCCCAAGGCATACGAGCCCAAAAAGGAGGCATTAGCCGCTCGCGCGCGCCGCCGCTAAACTGGCTGCCGCATGAAAAAACATCCCTCCTTCCGCTCCTGTTTGCTCCCGCTGCTGTGCTTCGCTGCGATTCAATCCGCCGGCGTCGCCGCCACGCCAGCGGTCACGCGCCAGGACTTGCTGACCGCGGTTATCAACCCGACGAGGCCCGTGGCCAACGCCGCCGTCAAGCGCGTCACGCTTCCGCCCGGTTGTCCCACCGGCCTGCATCTCCATCCCTGCCCGGTCGTCGGCATTCTCCTCGAGGGCGAAATTCTTTTCCAACTGGAGGGCGGCCCGGTCCAGACGTTGCGCGCAGGGGACGCCATCTACGAACCCGCCAACGTGCGCGTGCGGCACTTCGACAACGTCGGCGATCGACCCGCCATCCTGATCGCATGCTACCTGCTCGCGCCCGACCAACAGGAGCTGATCCGACTGCTCTCTGAATAATTCCTCACCCGTCCCGATCATGAAATCCTGGCAAATCACCCGTTTCGGACTCGATGCCCTCGCACTCGTCGAAGCGTCCGTCCCCGCTCCCGGTCCCGGCGAAGTGCTCGTCCGTTGGCGCGCGCAATCGCTGAACTACCGCGATCTCGTGATCGTCCAAGGCTCTTACCTGCCCAACCTGCCGCTACCCTTCACACCATTGTCCGACGGCGCCGGGGAAGTCGCCGCGGTCGGATCCGGCGTCACCGCATGGAAGCTCGGCGACCGCGTGATCGGCCACTACATTCAGTCCTGGCAGGAAGGAATACCCACTCCGGAAAACACTCGCCTCTCACTCGGGGCGCCACTGCCCGGCGTCCTCACGGAATACTCCGTGCTGCCCGCCCACGGGCTGGTGGCGCTCCCGAAACACCTGTCGTTCGCCGAAGGCGCCACGCTACCCATCGCAGGCCTCACCGCCTGGAACGCCCTCTTCACGACCGGCGACCTGCGGCCCGGAGGCACCGTCGTGATCGAGGGCACGGGTGGAGTTTCCCTCTTCGGCCTGCAACTGGCGCACGCAGCCGGTCTCCGCACTTTCGTGACGAGCAGTAGCGACGCGAAACTTGCACGCGCCCGGGCACTCGGCGCGGATGAAACAATCAACTACCGCCACACACCCGGCTGGGGCGCCCGCGTGCGCGAACTCACCGGCGGTCGCGGCGCCGACCTCGTCCTCGAAGTGGGCGGGCCCGCCACGATCAACGAGGCGCTGCGCGCGGTGCGGCTTGGCGGCCGCGTCGCGTTCATCGGTTTTCTCGGCGGCACGGCGATGCGGCTCGACGCCGTCGACTTGATCCGCAGCGGGGCCACCGTGCACGCGCTCCGCGTGGGCTCGCGCGCGATGTTCGGCGAACTGCTTCGCGCCTTGGTCCAGCATAACCTGCATCCCGTCGTGGACCGCGTTTTCCCGTTTGGCGAGGCGCCCGCGGCCTTCCGCCACCTGGCGCAAGCGGCGCATTTCGGGAAAATCGTCGTGTCGGACGAAAGCTGAACGCCGCCACTTTTCCTCCATGCGCCGCTACCTCGTCCTCACCCGACGCGCTCCGGAATTCGATCCGGCGGCGCTCGCCCCGCACTACTCTTTTCTCGACGGCCTGCGCCGCGCGGGCCGCTTGGAGTTGGCAGGCCCCTTTAGCGATCGATCAGGCGGCGCCTACTTGCTGCGCGCCGACAATCTGGCGGCGGCCACGATCATCGCGCACTCCGACCCGCTGAATCTCACACGGTCGTCCGAAGTCACCGTGCACGAGTGGGACGCCAAGTGACGTCGGCCCGCAGCGCCGCGAGGGCGGACGCCGGTCGCGAGGACCTGTCCGGACTCAATTTTCAACCGACACCACCACCGGGCTTGCGTTGGAGAAAGGGGTTTTCAGCGTATCGCGTAACGTGCGCCGCCTCGGCCACCTCCACGCCATGTCCACTGCCGCCACTACTTCTCCCGCCGGATCAGAGCGTCCGCGCTTCGCCCCCACCGATGGTTTTCAGGCCGAACTTCGCCGCCGCGTCGATGAGTTCTTCGCCCGCACCGGCCGGAAACCGCGCGACAACGCCGCCATGTATCTGAAAACCGCGGTGATCCTCGCCGTGTTTTTCGCCAGCTACGCCTGCCTCGTGTTCTTCGCGGCCAACTGGTGGCACGCCGGCATCGCCGCCATTCTCCTCGGCGGGGCGGCCGGACTCATCGGCTTCAACATCCAGCACGACGGCTCGCACCTCGCCTACTCCGACCATCCGTGGATGAACAAGCTCACCGCCATGTCGATGGACCTGATCGGCGCGAGCTCGTATCTCTGGCACTGGAAACACGTCGCCTCGCACCACATCTACGTGAACATCACCGACCACGATGCCGACGTGGACCTCGGCGCTTTCGCCCGCGTGACGCCGCACCAGCCGCACTACTTTTTCCACCGCGTGCAGCATTTCTACCTGTGGGCGCTCTACGGCTTCATGACAATCCGCTGGCACCTCTACGGCGACTTCCGCGATCTGGTCACGCGCGAGATCGGCGGTCACTCGTTTCCCCGGCCGCGCGGCAAGGAGCTGGCGATCTTCATCGCGGGCAAGGTGGTGTTCTTCACCTTGGCCTTCGTCGTGCCGATGATGCTGCACGCGTGGTGGAAGGTGCTGCTCTGCTACGCGATCGTCGCAGGCGTCACCGGCGTGGCGCTGAGCATTGTCTTCCAGCTCGCGCACTGCGTCGAGGAGGCCGATTTCCCGTTGCCCGACGAGGCGACGAACCGGATGGACGACAACTGGATGGTCCACCAGATCCACACGACCGTCGACTTCGCGCGCCGCAGCAAACTGATGTGCTGGCTGCTCGGCGGCCTGAATTTCCAGGTCGAGCACCACCTGTTTCCCAAAATCTGCCACGTGCACTACCCGGAGCTGTCCAAGATCGTCGAGCAGACCTGCCGCGACTTCGGTATCCGCTACAACGAGCACAAATCGCTCTGGGCCGGCCTCGTCTCGCACTACCGCTGGCTCCGCCGCCTGAGCCTGCCGGGCGGCGCCTGAGCGCCCGCCGCGCCGCCATGAAGATCGAACACCTCGCGCTCTGGACTGATGATCTCGAACGCGCGCGGGCGTTCTATGCGGAGTGGTTTGGCGCGCAGGCCGGTGCCGCGTATCACAATCCGCGCACCGGCTTCCGTTCGTATTTTCTGAGTTTCACCAGCGGCGCGCGGCTGGAACTCATGCAGCGCCCGGACGTCGCGCGTCGCGCCGGCGAGGAGTCCCGCGAGTGCGTCGGGCTCGCGCATTTCGCCGTGGCGCTGGGCAGCGAGACCGCAGTCGACGAGTTGACCGCCCGAATGCGCACCGCCGGCCTCGCGGTCGTCTCGGCGCCGCGCCGCACCGGCGACGGCTACTACGAGAGCGTCGTGCTCGACCCCGACGGCAACCGGATCGAGCTCACCGTCTGATCATGGGCCGCATCAAACCGATCAAGATCGACCGTGAACCGGCGCGCGGACGTGCGACGGACCTCGCAGCATTACTCAATCTCGGACCGAAAACCGCCGCGTGGCTTGATGCGGCCGGCATTCACACGCGCGCCCAAGTCGCGGAGCTCGGCCCGATCGGCGTGTGTCGCCGACTCCTCGAAAACGGCCGCCCGGTGAATGTGTTGATGGCCTACGCCGTTGAAGGCGCGCTCAGCGGCACCCATTGGAACGCGCTGCCCGCCGAGACCAAGCAGTGGTTGCGGGCCGAGTTCGCCAAGATGCGCGCCGACGTGCAGCGGCGGCGCGGCTGAACTGTAGCGGTCATCCCGCGCGAACGGCACACGGCCGCTCACCGGCGGGCGCCACAGCCGCCGAAACCGCGTCGTTCACTGGAAACGTGAGGCCCTCCGCCTACGGTCCGAGCCTCATGAAACTCACCGATCACGAATCCGATACCCTCGCCGCCGCGCGTCTGGGCGAGATGTCTCCATCCAACCCCGCACCGGTCTTTCGTGAGAGCTGGCTCGACCGGCTCGCACGTCGTCTCGGCGCCGTGCCGGTCGACCACATGCCAATCGTTCCGCGCGGCAGTCCGACACCGGCCGGTTGCACCGTCGCGAACCGCGCGTGATCGTTCGAGCCACCTAAAATCTCCGTGCCTGTTCGGGTGGCAGGGCGAGGCGTCCCGCCGCACCGCGGCTCACCCAGAATGGTTCGCCCTCGCGCGCCCCGAGCGGCGACAGTTCGAACGCGGCATCTTCTCCGGCTCCTCAGCGTCGCCGCGCACCGGCAAATTTGCGCAGATACTTCAGTGCGACCTCGAAATCGTGCGGCAGCGGCGCGGTGATCGTCACGCGCTCGCGCGAGATGGGGTGCGTGATCGTCAACGCGCTCGCGTGCAGTGCGAGGCGCGCGATCAGCGGCCGCTCGTCCTCGCGACCCTTGTAACCGCGTTTCAGGCCCGAGAGCAGCAGCGGCGTGTCGTTGCCGTAGAACGGGTCGTTCAGGATCGGCCATCCGCTCGCCGCGAGGTGCACGCGGATCTGGTGCGTGCGCCCGGTTTGCGGCCGACACTCCAGCAGCGTGAAGCCGCCAAAGCGCTCGAGCACCCGGCAATCCGTGACCGCGCCCTTGCCGTGCTTGCGCACGACGCACATGCGGCCCGGATTGGCGTCATCCTCCTTCAACACGAGATCGATCGCGAATTCGTCGGGCAATCCGCCCGCCGCATCCGCAATCGGCGCGGTGCCGCCCGCCCACGGCGCCGCACAGGGACCCGCGGGAACGACCAGCGCCAGATAGACCTTGGCGACCGTTTTCGACTGGAACTGTCCGCTGACGAAATCGAGCGCCGGCTTCGTCTTGGTGCACAGCACGACGCCGCTGGTGTCGGCATCGATGCGATGCACGTTGGCCACGCCGTGCCCGAACGCACCATGAACCTGATCCATCAGATTCGCGCGCGACTTGTCCCAGCGATCGGGCGCGATGAGCAACCCGCTGGGCTTGTCGAAGGCGATGAGCGCCTCGTCCTCGAAAATGACCGGCGGCAACGACGGCATGCGCCGCGTTTGAACGGCAACAACCGCGCCGCCGCAACGTTTTATCGGCTCCAGGGGCGCGATCGTTTTGAAAGATTTTTCGCCGCCGTCCCGTGCTCCACTCTGGCCAGCACGTCCGTAATCATTTCACTGCCTCCATGACGCTCGCGCCGCGCTTCCTCGTGAAACTCATCGCGAGCTACCGCATGCGGCAGTTGCAGAAACGCCTGCGATCAACCGACGCGGGGCTCGCGCACCAGCGCAAGGCGTTCGGCACTTTGATGTCCGCCCAAGCGCACACGGAGTTCGGGCGGCTCCACGGCCTCGGACCACGCACGACTTACCCCGAATACCGCACGCAGGTGCCGCTGCGCACGCCGGCGGAATTCAGCGGCTGGGTGGAGCGCATGGCGGCCGGCGCCGTCGACGTGCTCTGGCCGGGGCGCTGCCGCTTTTTTGTCTACACCGCCGGCACTGTCGACGGCACGCCGAAGCCGCTGCCCGCCACGCCCGCCATGCTGGCGCACTACCGTGCCGCGCTCCGCGACGCGTTGCTCCTCCACGCCGCCCAGACGGGACAGCCGGAACTTTTCCTCGGGCGCCATCTTCACCTCGGCGCCAGCACGGCGCTCAACGAAGCCGGCGGCGCTTACGCGGGCTACTTGGACGCCATGGTGCCGTTGGCCCTGTCGGAATGGGCCGAGAAAAATCTCTATGCGCCGTCGCGCGCAGTCGCCCGGCTGGCCGATGGCCCGGAAAAAATGCAGGCGATTGCCACGCAATGCGCGGATCTCGACGTGCGTGTGCTCGCCGGCACGCCGGAAACGCTGACCGGGTTCGCCAACCTGGTGCGAGCGCGCGCCAGCACCGAAAAGCAACGCGTGCAGCACCTGCGCGCGATCTGGCCGAATCTCACCTGTTGCGTGCACACCGGTTCGGCACTCGGCATCTTCGCGGAAGATCTGCGCACGCATCTCGGGCCCAACGTCGCCCTGCTGGAACTCTACGCCGGAGCGGAAGGCATCTACGCCGCCCAGGAGGGAGACACCGGCACGGGCCTGCGCTTGTTGACGGAGCATGGACTGTTCTTCGAATTCCTGCCCACGCGCGAGCTGGCGGAGGGCAACCTGGCCGCGCTCGGCGCGCGCTGCGTCGCGCTCGATGAAGTGCAGCCGGACGTGGACTACGCGCTGATCGTCACCACCCCCGCCGGACTGTGCCGTTGTCTCGTCGGCGACACGGTGCGCTTCACGTCGAAGAAACCGCCGCGACTGGTTTTCACCGGGCGCACACAGCTGCAACTCGCCGCCTTCGGCGAACACGTCAGCGAACGCGAGGTCACGGCCGCCTTGCTCGCCGTCTGCGCGCGCAACGACTGGACGCCGGTCAACTTCCACGTCGCGCCGTATTTCACCCGCATCGTGCCGCGCCCGCAAGGTGCCCACGAATGGTGGGTGGAGCTGCGACCGGGCACCGTGCGCACGCCGACCGGTCCGCTGCTCGCGGCCGAACTCGACGCCGAGCTGAGCCGCACGCCATCCGCCTACACGGCCCGCCGTGCCAACGGTGCGCTCGAGGCTCCCATCGTGCGCCTGGTCATGCCCGGAACCTTTGCCGAATGGAGCCGCTTGCACGGGACGCGCGATGGCGCCGGAAAATTCGCGCGCTGCCGCAGCGACCGCCTCGTGGCCGACCAACTCGCCGGCATCGCCCGCTTTCACACCCAGCCGCCATCCCGCGGCAACTGACGCCGTCAATGCTTCAACGGGTCACGCACTCCGCCAGGCCCCTCCTGTGTTCCGGGCGACGGAGCCAATCCGTCGCCCGGTTTTCCCTGGCGTCCTTGAGACTTGCGCGCACCACGGACGCCAACCCCTGAGGTGCGCGTGCAATTCATTCCGGTCTAGCACGGGCATTTTCCCACCGGGCGGGCAAACCGGCTCCGCATTTCTTGGTCCGGGCGGCAGCGCGTTTGTAACCAATCGATGCGCGCCTCTCGGCCAAAAAGCAGGGCCGGCGGAAGCCGGCCCTCAGGTCAAGCGCTCGCGCACACTTCGGCACGCCAGCGCGCTTGGATCGAGCCAGCCGAGGCCGGCCCGACGGCGGACAGCTCACTCCGTCTCTTCGCCCTCGTCTTCGCCGTCCGCGTCGCCGTCTTCCTTCTTTTTGGTGCGCGCGCGCTTGGCCTTCGAGTCCTTGGCATTGAGCCAGAGATCGCCCTTCGCGTTGCGGTTCAGCCAGAAGATCTCGCCGTTGCGCTCGCCGAAGGTCGGCTTCGTTTTCGCATCGTCGGGCACGTTCAAACCGACGGCGACGAGCGCCTCGAGAATCTCGATGGCCGGACGACCGAGCTGCGTGGCGAGGTCGTCGACTTTGGCCGTGAAGCCTTCGCCGCGTTTCTTCGGCTGCAGCAACAGGCGCAACGCCTCGAGCGCATCGGCGCGAACGCGTTCCGGAGCGGGCGGCGGGACCGTCTCCGCCACCGGCACGGCGGCGGGTGCCGCGGGTTCCGAAGCCGGCGTCGCCGCGGGCGCAACTTCCGTCAGGCTCGGCTCGACCGCAGGCGCGGACGGCACCGCAACAGAATCGGGCACCTGCGATTCCGGCGTGCCGGAGTCGGCGGATTCGTCACCCGCGGTCTCGGCTCCGTCGATCGCGTCGGGCCGCTGGCCTCCGCGATTCTTGCGGGCATTGATCCAGATTTCGCCGCGCTGGTTTTTGTCCATCCAATAGAGGAACTCGCCTTCCTCGTGGAAGAGCGGCTTTTCAGCGCCGTCTTCCTTGAGTTTGAGGCCCAGTTCGGCGAGCTGCGCAAGCAGGCCCGCCTCGTCGGTCCTCAGCGCTTTGGTGAGGAAACCGAAACTGCCAGACCAGCCATGGCCGCGACGATTGCGGCGCATGAGTCCGCGCACCTTGTCGAGGAAAGTTTTGGGGGCGGCCGGCGTCTGCGGCACGGCGGGCTGCGCCGGGTGGTCCGACGACTCGCGCGCGGGCTGCGCCGCGGCCTCGGCCTGACGCTCCGCCCGCGTTTCCTGCTGGCGACGATCCTCGCGAGGCGCAGCGGCGGTATCGGCCGGCGCTTCCTCCTCGCTGACGCGCTTGCCCGGAACGATGCGAAAAACGGGCTCCGGCTTCTCCCGGGTGTTGATCCAGATCTCGCCGCGGCGATTGATGTTCACCCAATAGAGATCGCCCTCGAACTCGACGTAGACGGGTTTGGCGTTCTCGTCGGCGGGAATTTGCAGGCCGCACTCCACGAGCGCGCCCTTGAGGTCGGCCTCCTCGAGCCGCCATTTCTTCGCGAGATAATCGAGGCCCACGCTCATGCCCGGACCGCGCTGGTTCTTGCGCATGTGCGGACGCATGGCGTCGAAGAACGTCGGCAGCTCGTCCTCTTCCGCGAGCTTGTCCCAATCGTCCTTCTCGGCGCCTTCCTCCTCCGGTGCATCGCGATCGTCGTCGCGCGAGGTGTCGCGCAGGCGGCGCAAGCCGTCGTCGGAGCCGACTTTTTCCTCCGCGAGGAAAACCTCCGCCGCGTCCTCGGCGGATTGCGCCGGGGCGTTGCTGCTCGCGGCCTTGAACTTGGCCTCGAACTCCGCGCGCAGTTTGTCGGCCTCCGCACGGGCGGCGGCGGCCGCGGCATCCTCGAGCGTCCAGTCGCGTTGCGTCGGGCGACGCACGAGGCCGGTGAACGCCAGCAGGTTGTCGGGTTGCGTGTGAAAGGTAATGATTTCCCAACCCTCCTGACCGAGGTCGTTGAGAAATTTCTCCATACGGTCCGGCGACGCGAAGCCGCCCTTGCCGCTGGTGATGAGCTTGTATTCCCAGTTGGACATGTGAGCGGCCATAAACCCGGAAGCGCCGCGCCGTGGCCAGCCTAAACTCGGGTCGTCGGCTTCTCGCGCCCGGGCAAAACTCGCCGCCTCCCGCGCGCCGCCGAAATCATTTCGGAAAACGCCGCCCTCCCGGGCGAGCTCCGGACCATGGGGCGTGTTACGCCAAACGGCCCGCAGGCCGGCAACGAAGCGTCGCGCGCAGAAAGGCCTCGATCGCGTAATCCGCCAGCTGACCGCCGGGTCCGTCCGGATTGAAATCGAACGCGTGCGTCGCCCACGGCAGCGAAATGAACTGGTGCGGCACGCCGGCCGCCTGCAGCGCCGCCGTCAACCGCTCGCTGTGTCGATGCCACACGAGCGTGTCGGGCCTGCCGTGCAGCAGCAACGTGGGCGGCGTCGCCGGCCCGATCATTGCCTGCGCACTGGCGGTGGCGTAAAGAGCCCTTCGCTCCGGCGTGTCGGGCGGACCGCCGAGGTATTGCCGCATCAGATTGACGGAGTTGAGCGCATCGTCCTCGCGCGACACGCCCCACGCGAACTCCATGTCCTGCGGCGCGTAGAACGACACGGCGCCGCGGATCGCCGCATCATGAGCGCCGTAAGCGACGGCCGTGGCGATCTGCCCGCCAGCCGAGCGGCCGAGCAGAAAAAAACGCGTCGCATCGACGCCAAGTTCACGCGCGTGCGTCTTGAGCCAGGCGATCGCCGCGAGCACATCATCGCGTTGCGCCGGCCAGATGAAGCGCGGGGCGAGTCGATACGACACCGCCGCCACCGCGTAGCCTCGCGCCGCCCAGCGATGATTCCACTCCGGCAGCTGCCGCCGATCACCGCCATCCCAGCCGCCGCCATGCACGACCACGATGCATGGCGCACCGCCCGCCTCGGCCGCGCGCGCCGGGTAGAAATCCAGTTTCAGCTCCACCCCGGCGGTGCGCGCAAAAACATGCGTCTGCATCGCGACCGGTGTGGGCGCCGGATGAATCAGCAGACGCCGGAACGAAAACGGCGCGCGGTCACCCGCGGCAGTGTTGCCAAACGCGACGCGCATTCGGTCCGGCAAACGCGCTCCCAGGCGTGCGGCGCTCCACACCGGCCGCAGCAATCCAGCCACGGCGAATGTCGTCAACGCGAGCAACCCCACCCGCACGACGCCGTCGGTGGTCAGCCCTGCGATCACACCCAAGCCCACTGCGAGCGGCACGAGCCACACGCCATATTCACCGACCGCGAGCGCCGTCTTCCAGATCCACGACCATTGCGGAGCCGGGTGAAAGGTGAAGGACGCCGCGTAAGCGGTGAGCAGCAACAGAACGGCGGGAAAAAATAAAGCCACGGACCAAGCTACGTGGGGCCGTGGGCGGCGGACGACAAAATTTCAGCCTCGCGCTCGACGCTCCGTCCTCTGTCCTCAATCATCCGTCCTCCGATGTCGCGTCGCCTCGATCAACTCCTCGCCAATCTCGGCTACTGCTCGCGCCGTGAAGCGCGCGATTGGATCGATGACGGGCGCGTCGAAGTTGCCGGGCGCGTCGCCGACGATCCGGGCACGAAAACCGCGGCCGGGCTCGTGCGCGTCGATGGCGAACCACTCGATCATCCCGATGGCCTGTTGCTGTTGATGCACAAACCGGTCGGCTTGGTGTGTTCTCACGACGGACGCGAGGGACCCAGCGTCTACGGCCTGCTCCCCGCGCGCTGGCAGCGGCGCAACCCCACGGTCACGACCATCGGCCGGCTCGACAAGGATACCAGCGGGGTTCTGCTCCTCACCGATCAAAGTGCGCTCGTGCACCGGCTCACTTCGCCGAAGCACAAGGTTCCCAAAATTTACCGTGCCACGCTCGACGCCGACCTGCCGCCGCCACTCGCGGCGCTGTTCGCGAGCGGCACGCTCGTCCTGCGCGGCGAAACCGAGCCGTGCGCGCCCGCGGCGCTGCGCGTGCTCGGTCCGCGCGAAGCGGAACTCACGCTGACCGAAGGCCGCTATCACCAGGTCCGCCGCATGTTCGCCAGCCAGGGCTGCGAAGTGCTCACGCTGCAACGCGTGCGTTTCGGTCACCTCGAACTCGGCGACCTCGCGCCCGGCGCCTGGCGCGAGCTGCCGCTGGATACGTTCGCGTGACCCCCGGCCGCCGCGGTCTCAGCGCCGCGCCATCAGGTCGAATTTCAGCGGCACTTCCATCCGCGTCGGAACTTTGCGGCCGGCCAGGATGCCAGGGCGGAACTTCCAGCGCGACACGCCGAGCAACGCCGCGCTGTTGAACTCGGAGGCGTTCGAACTCGTCACGCGCGGCTCGGCCACGCGCCCCTCCGCGTCGACGACAAACTCGACCACGACCACCGCCTGCTCGAGTCCCGGAATGTGGACGCCTTTCGGAAACGTTGGCATCGGTTGCGCGATCGGCTGCGGCACGCGGTCGAGCTGCGACAGGCTGAAGATCGTGCCTGCGCCGCCGAAGCCTGCGCCGCCGCGTCCGCGTGCGACCGGAATCGTCAGGGATTTCAGCGTGCCCGGATCGACCTCCACCCGCGGCCGCAAATCGAGCGTCTGCGTGAAATCGCTGAGCGCCACGCTCGCGGGCACATCCGCGAGCTGTGGCACGAACGTCGCCGCGGCCGGGGCGTCGACCAACTCGCGAGGCCGGTCTTCGCTTTCCTCCGGCGGCAGCGGCGGCAAAGCGATCTGGATAGTGGCGTCAGCGCGCGGGGCGATCACCACCGGTGCCGGCCTCGGCTGCGACGGCACACTGTAGAACATCGCTGCGTGCAGGCCAGCGGCCGCGAGCGCGCCGACGATCAACGCGGGGCGATTTTTCGGTCCCGACGTGTAATGCCAGTCGGCGGCGCGGGACGGCCGCGCCGCCGCGGGCGCCGGGCGAAACAATGCGAAAGGAAAAGACGCGCGCGAAGGGCGCGAGGAGCGGGGAAGATCGTGAGTTTTCATGAGCATCGGGAGCTGAGCCGGTATTCGGCAGGCGCCACGAAGGGACGAACGACGCGAAACTCAAGCAGCGCCGTCCGCCGTCACCGAATCTTCGCAAATGTCTCCGCAATTTCCCCCCGGGAGCGTCCGGAATCCGGCGGCCCGCGTGAATTTCTGGCAACAGTCGCGTGTCACGCCGGAACCGTCCATTGCGCTCAACTCGCGCGTGCGAGCTGGCAGCGTCCGGAAACGAAAAACGCGCCGGATCTTCCGGCGCGCTCGCAGCCTGACTCTTGATCAAGAACATTCCCGGCGTGGGCCATGTTCCGGTTGCGACACCAGCGGCTCAGCCCAGCGGGTCGTTATACTCGAAGCGGATCGGCACTTCCATGAGCGTGGCGACCTTGCGACCGCCCTTCATGCCGGGGCGGAACTTCCAACGCTTCACGCCCTGCACCGCCGCGGACTCGAACGCGAAGTCAGAGGACTCGATCACCTTCGGGTCACGGACGTTGCCGTCGGCATCCACGATGAAGCTGACACGCACGACGCCGTTTTCGATTCCGGGCCCTTGCGGAGATTGCGGAGCGGGCTGTGCGATCGCTTGCGGGATGCGGTCCAGGTCGGCGAGCTTGAAGATCGAGCCGCCGTTGCCGAGGTTGCCACTGCCGCGGCCGTGATTGACGGGGATCGTCATCGAGCGCAGCGCGGCGCCATCGATCTCGGCCTTGGGGCGAAGGTCGATCGGCTGCGAAAATTCCGTGAGCGCGACGGCCGACGGCACGTCGGCGAGTTGCGGCACCGCGACGGTCGTCGTTTGTTCTTCGACGAGTTCGGTGGGCTTATTGTCTTCGATCTCCTCCGGCGGCAGCGGCGGCATTTCCATCTGGATCACCTGCTCGGTGACCCTGGCGGCAACCGGCTTGCGGACGACAGGCTGTTCGAGGCTGTAGAACATCGCCGCGTGGAGACTGACGGCGCCGATGATGGCGGCGGCGAAGGGCCAGCGCGTCTTCGGTGCGGACGGATAGCGCCAGCTGCCCGCCGGCGGTGGCGTCATGGGCAACGCGCTGGCGGCGCGGTGCGGAAAATGCGCGCGCGGGCGACGGGACGGAGAGAGCGTGTTCGTGGTGTTCATGGGAAAGGGGGTGAAGTGGTTGCTGTTCTCACACCGGACGCGGCGTTGAAGTTTCAAAAACTGAATTTCGACGACGCGGGTGTGTTCTCCCTTTTGCAACGCGCGTGCCAAGGCGCGCCGAGTGGCGAAGCGCCCGCGCATTCAACAACTTAAATTTCCGCTTCGACTTTCGGCTACCCGCCGAAACCGACGCGGGCGGGAAACGCCCGTCCCGCGGGTGGGACGCGGACGCGGCGCAACCCGCACCATCATTCGGAGCTTTTCATGCGCGACTGTTTCGCCTCTGTTGCGCGCATGCCTCTTCCCGCTCTCACCGGCGCGCAAAAAACCCAGCTCCGCGGTCGCGGCCAAACGCTGCCCGATCACGCGTGGCTCGGCCGCGACGGTGTAACGACGGAGTTTCTCGCGGAGTTGCTGCGTCAGCTCGACGCGCGCGAACTCGTGAAGCTGCGCTTCACCGGCGGCCAGGATCGCCACGAACGCGCAGCGTTGTGCACGCAGATCGAGACGGACACGGCGTGCCTCTGCGTCGGCGCCGTGGGCCACACCGCACTTTTCTGGCGGCCAGGCCCCGAGGGCTCGAAGCTACTCGCGTTGACCTGACAGGCGACGCCGCTGCCACGCGCGCGCCAGCGCGAGGGCGGCGCACGCCGCGATGAAGAAATCCGACGGCGCCCCGCCACCACCGCCACCCGACGAACCGCCCGAAGAGCCGCCGCCGCTCGGCGGCGTGCTCACGGTGAGCGTTGCGGTCGCGCTCGTGGCACTGCCCACTTCGTTCGTCACGACGACATGATAATTGCCGGCGTTGGTGCTGCTCGCGCTCGCCACTGAGTAAGACGATGCGGTCGCGCCCGCGATCGCGGCGCCGTTGAAATACCACTGGTAGGTGGGCTCGGGCGTCGCGGCGGCCGAGACCGTAAAGGTGGCGCCGGCGCCGGCGGCGACGGTCTGTCCAGTGGGTTGGCTGACGATGCTCGGGGCCGCGGCAACAACACCTTTGCGCACCGTGTTGTTCTCGTCGGTCAGGTAGATCGCGCCCGCGTTGTCCAACGCGAGCCCGCTCAGGTGGTAGAAACGGGCGCGCGTCCCCACGGCGTCGCGATGGCTGAACATATAGCGCTCGCCGCCGATCACTTCGAGCTGCCCGCCGGAAGTGTAGCGGGCCACGCGACTGGCGCCGTAGCTTCGATCCTCCGTCAGGAACAGATTGCCGTTGGCGTCGGAGGCGATGCGGCGCGGCACAAAATCGTTGAAACGGATGCGCTCGGCGCTGCCTTGCGGCAGAATCTTCACGATGTCGGTGTAAGTCGGATCCGCCGCGTAGAGCACGCCCGCGCGGTCAAACGCGAGGCTGGAAAAATAAGTGTGGGGATTCACCGGCAGCGAAGTGAGCGTCGTGACGACGCCCGCCGGAGAAATGCGGCGCAGCCGCGCCCAGACCGAGCCCTGCGTGGCCGAATAGCCGGCCGCCTCCGCCACGTAGATTTCGCCCTGCGGCGAGACGGCAATGCTGGTGAGCACACCGAACTTCGCGCTGCTGCCCTGCCCGTCCGGCGCCGGCGCGGTTCCCATGGCCGATCCACCGGCGAGCGTCGACACCTCGCCGGCGGGCGTGATCTTGCGAACGGCGCCACTGTTTTCGACGACGTAGAGATTGCCCGTGGAATCGAGCGCGAGATCGAGCGGCAAGTTGAACCGCGCTTGCGTTGCAGGGCCGTCGGCAAAACCCGCCTGGCCCGGACCGCCGGCAAAAGTGGTCACGGTGCCGTCGGGTGCGATGCGGCGGATGACATGATTGAATTGGTCCGCGACGTAAGCGGCTCCGTCCGACGCCACAGCGATCGCGGAAGGCAGGTCGAAGCGCGCCGCTGCGCCGCGCGCATCCCAGTGTCGCCCGCTGTCCTCCTCGGGCAACCCGGCGACCGTGCTGACGACACCCGCCGGGGTGATGCGCCGGAGGGTGTTGTTGTATTCGCTGGCGTAGAGATCGCCCGACGCGGTGAACGCGAGCCCGTAGAGATTGCTGAAGAGCGCCTGCAACGCAGGACCATCGCGTGCGCCGATGGCCCCGGGCATTCCGGCGTAGACCGTCATGTTGCCCGCGGAAAAACGATAGATCGCGCCACTCGAGCCGGCGGCGTAAACGTTGCCCTGCGCGTCGACGGCCAACGCGTTCAAGTGCCCGACACCCGCGAGGCCGTTGGTCTCGTCGGCATATACGCCTGCTATCCGGCTCCCGTTCTCCATGACGCGGTAAATGCGCGCCTGATTGCGGAAGGATCCCGCCGCGGACGGATCGGGAATCAGACCGTTCATCGCGACGAAGATGCTTCCCGATGCGTCGCGCGCCAGCGCAGCGAATCGCCCGTTCGCCCAGAAATCGTAATTGCGAAACAGAATCGGTGCTTCGGTGGGCGTGATCCGCAACATCGTCACCTGATCGACCGCGATCAACGTGCCGCCGGGCTCGCTGAGGAGCGCGAGGACGTTGTCTGAAATCACCTTCGGCGTCGCCACGGCGGTGACGACGCCGGCGCGGGTAACGCGGCGAATGCCGCCCGCTTCGCCGACGTAGAGATGGCCGTCGGTGTGAAGCGCGATCGCGGTCGGCAGATAAAAACGGGCGGCGCTGCCCGTGCCGTCCGCCGTGCCGCTCTCACCGGGCGATCCGGCCAGCGTGCTCACGACCCCCGCGGGGGTGATTTTGCGAATCGTGTGGTTGAACGTGTCGGCAACGTAGAGATTGCCCTCGGCGTCGGCGGCCACGCCCGAGGGATTCGCGAAGCGCGCCACGCTCCCGGCGCCATCCGCGGTGCCCCGGCTCGCGGCGCCGGCCCACGTGCCAAAATAGTAGGTGCTGTTCGGCGCCGGCGTGGTTTGGGCCATCGCGCGCAGCGCGACGAGCGCGACAAGAAGGGTGCAAGCAACCAGGGCTTTCATGCCCCATGAGACAAATGGAGCGGGCGATTCCGCTACTCCTCCCCGGCATGCCCCCGTCAATTTTGCATGCGCCGCGAACTGCCCCAAGACGCGCACCGGAGAATTCCCCAGGGAAGGAACAGAGATTTTCCAATGCCGCTCCACGCATCGCGGCCCCGCCTCCGAAGGGCCGGAGAGCGGGGCCGCTGGTGTGGTTACCTGAGCTGGCGGGCGTATATCCCCCGCACGCGTTCAAGATGGAGAAATTGGGAACGCCGTTCTGACGCGAAATCCCGCGGGAGGTTCCCTTCGTCCCTAAAATGCGTAGGCGACGAGCGTGTCGCGGCCCTTGAAGTAATAGACGCGGCCGCTGCGTTCGTCGGCCATGTAGTCGGGATCTTTGGCGCCGAGCGGGAGTTCGCGATCGGTTTCGCCGCTGGCGAGGTTCACGCCGTAGAGGCCGAGGCCGGATTTCGCGAGCTTGGTCACGATGTAGGTGTAACTCTCGGTGGCGCGCGAACCGCCGGCGGTCGCCGCGCGTTTCTCCGTGTAGCGGTTGTAGCGGTCGAGCGCGTTCTGGATGTTGTTCATGCCCTGCTGGCCGCCGCTGGTCATGATGCTGCCGTTCTGCGCGACTTGCATGTTACCTTGGGCGGAGGCGAGCGCGGTGACCGCGAACATCGCGATCGTCGCCAACGCATCGCTCGGCGCGGCGTAGTAGAGCGACCACTTCTGCTGCTTGGTGAGCGGGTCGAAGCCGAGGAGGTGCTGCTTGCCTTGCACGACGATGTGGCCGTTCTGCCGCGAGATGGCAACGGGCACGTCGAGGCGCGCCTTGTTGGAGGAGCTGACGGCCTTGATCGTGCCCATGAGCCCGCCCGTGAGGCCGAGGCCGATCTTGGCGATGTCGCCGCCGCCCATCTTGCGTTTGAACTCGATCGGCACGCGGAAGCTTTCGCTGACGGTGGCGCCCTCGGTGGAGAGCCCGACGAGCTCCTTGCCGTCGGCGAACATCACGGCGTGCGCCTCCGGCAGGACGAGGAGATTGGTCAGGCCGCCGTCGATTTTCTGGTCCTTGTAGACGGGGTTGCCGTTGGCGCCGTCGAGCACGACGACGCCGAGCGGTTCGCGCAGGATGACTTGGTTGCCGTTGGAGAAGTTGCCGCCGAAGCGGGCGAAGATCTTGCCGTCGACGATTTCGAGCTGGGACACGATGGCGTTGTCGCGCGCCTTGAAGAGGCCGGCGTATTCGGAGATGCGCTCGCTCTTCCACAGCTGCTGGCCGGTGCGGCGGTTGATGGCGTAGACGCTGCCGCCGCCGGCGCCGTAGATGCGATCGCCCTCGAGGCGGAGCGGCGCGTAGGTTTTCTTGAGGTCCTTGGCGCCGGCCGGAAATTCCACGCCCCACTTGATGGCGCCGGTGTTGAGGTCGACGCAGTGGATGCCGAGGTAGCCGAGGAACATCTCGTCACCGTCGACGACGGGATCGTGATAGCCGGAGAGATCCATCGTCGGCATGAACTTCCCGCTGCCGTCGGCGAGGTGGAGCGGGATGCCCTGGGATTTGCAGAATTTCACGGACCACTTCGACGCGCCGGTGGCGAGGTCGTGGGCGCGGAGGTAGACGCCGTTGTCCTTCTCCTCCCACGTCTGCACGACGAAGATCACGAGGCCTTTCGAGGGCACTGCAATCGTGTCGAGGTATTGGCCGGAGAGCTGCGGGGTTTTCCAGAC
Source organism: Candidatus Didemnitutus sp. (assembly GCA_041906465.1). Classification (GTDB taxonomy): domain Bacteria; phylum Verrucomicrobiota; class Verrucomicrobiia; order Opitutales; family Opitutaceae; genus Didemnitutus. The sequence continues at coordinate 71,344 of JAYRJE010000013.1, forward strand.
GGTCTCGCCGCTGAGCAGATCGAGCGCCTGGAAGGTGACCTTGCTGTTGCCGATGCCGGCGAAATTGTTCGCGACGATCCAGGGCGTGCCGGCGATCTCGACGGCGTTGTTGCGCGTGGATTTGGTGAGGTCGGCGCGTTTCCAGAGCACCTTGCCGTCATCGGGGTTGACGGAGAGCAGCGCTCCATCGGTGCCCACGAGCAGGGTGCCGATCGAAGTGAGCTGATACCACTTCGCGTCGCCGCCGAGCGGCTGAGTCCAGAGCTGTTTGGCGGCCGTGGCGGCGGAGAGCGAGGCAGCGAACAGCCACGCGAACAGGGGCAGGAGGAGCTTTTTCATGAGCGCAGGGAGTGCGCGCTCATCCTAACAGCTCCCGGCCGACCGCGAATACGCAGGCCTGCGTAGATGATACGCAGGCCGGCGCAGGCCCAGACCGGCCCCAAAAGACAAGGCCCGCGCCCGAGACGGAACGCGGGCCGAAGAGGAAGCGAACGGACGAGTGCTTATTCGTCGCCGATCGTGAAGTTGATCATCTGGCGGACGCGGGTGTTGACCTTGCGGCCGGCCTTCATGCCCGGGCGGAACTTCCACTTGGACACACCGATGATCGCCGCGTCGTCGAAGCCGTGGTGGGAGGAGTCGGTGACCATGGGGGCCACGACGTCGCCGTTGGCGTCGACGATGAACTCGAGCGTGACCTTGGCTTCGGAGACCTGCTGGCGCAGGGAATACGGGAAGGTCGGCGCGGGCTGGGCAATCGGTTGCGGCGGGCGGTCGAGCTGGGAGATTTCGAAGACCTTGCCGAGGTTCGCGATCTTCTGGGCGCGGGTGGCGCTCAGCGGGATCTTGGCGACCTTGGCGGCGTTGAGGTTGTCCGCGATTTGCGGAGCGACCTGCAACGGTTGCACGAAGGTCGAGACCGTGACGGCGGACGGAACGTCGGCGAGCTGCGGGACCGCGACGGCAGGCGTCTGGTCTTCGGTCATGTCGCTGAGTTCCTCGACCTTGTCGGGCTCTTCTTCTTTGAGGTCCGGCATCGCGATCTGGATGATCTCCTCGACCGGCGCGGCAGCTTTCACGACCTTTTGCTTCTTATTGAAGCCGTAGAGGAAGGTAAGGTGCAGGCCGACCGAGACCAGAATGGCGATGACCAAGGTGCCGCGTTGGGAGGAAGTGACGCCGAAGTAGCGCCAGGAGCCGGGGGCGAACCGCGGGCTGGCGAGAACGGAGGCGGGGAGAGGTTTGGCGGGGCGTTTCATGACGTCCGTCGCTGATAGAGCGTGGATCGTGTCGAGCATGTCCACATCATACGGCTAACCGTCCGTTCGGCCCCTGCATCGTTTGCGCAAGGGTGCGCAGATGTTGAAGCAGCCCACTAGCCCAAAAAGACTAATCCCTTTGCCTAGTTGTTGGAGGAACGCGACGTAGTCCACGTCCCGGCGGCGTGAAGTGCGGCGTTGCACCCCCTCGCCTGCGCGCCAAATTGAGCGACCATGACCCTCGCCGATCTCGGCTGGACCGACGAACTCGCCGCCACCTTTGCGCCGCACGCTGCGGTCGGGTTGTCCCCCGCGCGCGTCACGCTCCAGTTGAAAGGATTTTGGGAGGTCACGACGCCCGACACCGCCCGCCTCGCCCAATGCACGGGCAAGTTCCTGGCCGAAACCGGTGCCATCGCCGACATGCCGGCGGTGGGCGACTGGGTGGCGATCGACTCGCTGCCCGGCGACGACACGCGCGCGCTGATTCATGCCGTGTTGCCGCGCCGGACGAAGTTCTCCCGCAAGGCCGCCGGCGAGCGCGACGTGGAGCAAGTGGTGGCCGCCAACATCGACACGGTCTTCCTCGTCAGTTCGCTCGACGCGAACTTCAACCTCCGCCGCATCGAGCGCTACCTCGCCGCCGCCCGCGCCAGCGGCGCGCAGCCCGTGATCGTGTTGAACAAGTCCGACCTCACCCGCGAGGCCGCCGCCCGCCGCGCCGAGGTCGAGGCCATCGCCCGCGGCACGCCGATCGCCGTCACCAGCGCCCTCAAGCGCGGCGGTCTCAAACCACTCCGCGAGTGGCTCAAGCCGCACACCACCGTCGCCTTTCTCGGCTCCTCCGGCGTCGGCAAATCCACCCTCATCAACGAACTCGTCGGTGAGGAAATCCTCGCCACCCAGGAAATCCGCGACATCGACGGCAAGGGCCGGCACACCACGACCCTGCGCGAACTCGTCGTCTCGCCCGACGGCGTGCTCATCATCGACACGCCCGGCATGCGCGAACTCCAGCCGTGGCAAGCGGATGAGGCAGTCGAAGACGTGTTCGCCGACATCCGGGAGCTGACGCTCCGCTGCAAGTTCACCGATTGCTCGCACACGACCGAGCCCGGCTGCGCCGTGCAAGCCGCGCTTTCCGATGGATCGCTCGATCTTTCCCGCTGGCAAAGCTATCAGCGTCTTCAACGCGAAACCGCCTTCGAAGTGCGCCGCGTCGACCGCCGGGCGTCGCAGAAGCACAAGAACCAGTGGAAAAAGATCATCAAGGACTACCGCCAGCGCGTCCGCGAAGAGCAGCGCGGGCCGGAGTGAGCCGGCCACGGCCCCACTCGTCCGCCCGGTAAACCGCTCACGGTCGCGGCGTTGACGCACGCGGCCCAACCTGAAGAATATCCGCACCATGTTCACCATTATTGGCGCCGACGGGAAGGAATACGGGCCGGTCACGGCCGACAAGCTGCGCGAATGGATCGCCAGCGGACGCGCAAACGCCCAGACGCAATGCCGCCGCGACGGAGAAGCCGCGTGGAGCACGCTCGGCTCGCTGCCGGAGTTCAGCGCCGCCTTCGCTGCTCAGCCGCCTCCGGTGGGCACACCACCCGACCGCACCTGGAACGTGCTCGTGCACCTCTCCGCCTTGTGCGGTTACATCATTCCTCTCGGCCATGTGCTCGGTCCGCTTCTCGTCTGGCAGCTGAAGAAGGACACCGCGCCCGATGTCATCCCACACGGCAAGGAAGCCGTGAACTTCCAGCTTTCCTGCCTGCTCTGGGCGGTCATCGCCGGTTTGCTCGTCTTTGCCGTGGTCGGCATTCCGCTTCTTATCGCGGTCGGATTGATGAACGTGATCTGCGTCGTCATCGCGACCATCAAAGCCAACAACGGCACCGTCTGGCGCTATCCGCTGACGATCCGGTTCATCAGCTGAGACCTGACCTCGCCGCTCCGGCGGCACCGCTGCCGGGGATTTTCCGATCCCGCGTCCGCCAGTGGTCGAGCGACCACTGGCCCGGCCCGAACGCGAGCACGAGGAGCGACACCAGCAGGAACTGGAACGGCGCCGCGCCCGTGAATTTGTCCGGGTCGCTGAACAGCGCCTGCACCGCGTCGCGATCAGCCGTCGCATAGGCGACCAGCATCGTAAACACCAAGGGCATGCTCGCCGGGCGCGCGAACAGACCAAGCGCCAGCAGTGCGCCGCCCGCACACTCCGTCGCGCCTGCCGCAATCGCGTTGAGCTTCGGCGCCGGCAAACTCAGCGACGCGAAGAACTCCGCGGTGCGGTCGAGATGCATGAGCTTGCCCCAGCCGGTTTGAGCGAAAGACCAGCCCCAATAAACCCGCAGCACGAACAGCAGCGGCGTTTGCAGGTGCGAGGCGAGGTGGTCGAACTTCTCGAGCGTGGGGCGGAGATCCATGGAGAATCAGAGCCGCGCCCCGCCGCGCTATTCCCGCGCCGCGGGATTTCTTTTCCGATAGAGAATATGCCGGCGCAGCGGATGTCCCTCCGGCAAACGCGGATGATCGAAATCCTCCGCCGGATCGCGCGTGAAACCGAGGCGCTCCATCACGCGCCAGGAACGTTCGTTCGCGAGCACGGTGAACGAGACGATTTCCTCCAGCTGCAACGTCTCGAAGCCATACCGCACCGCCTCGCGCGCCGCCGCCGTCGCGATGCCGCGGCCCCAAAATTTCCTTCGCAATCGCCACCCCACCTCGACGCAGGGCGTGAAGTGCGCCGACCACGGCGGCGGGTTGAGGCCGGTCCAGCCCGCGAGCTCCCCGTCCACTTCCACGGCCCACAATCCCCAGCCGCGCTCGACGATGGCGCCGCGAAGGCGCGCCAACGTCGCGGCCGACTCCTCGAGCGTCAGCGCCGCGGGCATATGGCGCATGACGTCCGGATCGGCGTTCATCTCGGCGAACGCATCGAGGTCGTCGTCGCGCCACTGGCGGAGCTGGAACGAGGGCAATAGGGACATGGAAAAAGGGATGGATCGGAACGCCGCGAGCGAACGCTCTACTTTGCCACGGATGTCACGGATGGACGCCGATACAACGGATGAATCATCCGGAAAATCCGATTTTATCCGTGCGATCCGTGGAAGAACAAAAACTCCCTCGCGGCCCGCGCTTCATTCGCCGCGCCCTACCGTCGGCAAAACCAGCCGAGTTCCATCCACGTGCGAAACCACTCCTGCACTGTCGCGGCCCAGTCGGCTCGCGGTCGCTTGGCTCGTGGAATCCCGGCCGCGAGGGCGCGTTCGAGCGGCCGGCCGGCGCGGATTGCGGTGAGGATTTTGAATGCGGCCGGCTCGAGACGCTTGAAGTAGATTTTGCCTTCATGCCGATGCACCGCGACACGGCACGACGCACGGCGCGGACGCCGCACCTTCACTTCGGAGCGCGCGCGCAACGCCATGGGCGCGTTCGAGGCATCGCCGCGCAGCAGCGCCTCGCGCTTGCGGATCGCGATCAAATAATCGTCGACCGGATAGCTCAACTCGAGCAGCTGCAGGTAGGGCTGAAGTCTCAGCCGCAACTTCGCGGGATTGGCATCGAGCAGATCATCGATCGTGAAGACGGGAAACGCCGCGCCGTCGTAGACTTCGACCTGAGCCCATTCGAAACGCGCCATGTCCTCGCAGAGCGCGGTGTGCGGTGCCGTCCAGCGCGGTTCGGTGCGGATGAACTGCGCGAGCCGCTGCGGCAGGTCGCGCAGCGTCCAATATTTCGACGGATGTTTCTGGAGAAACGCCTCCGCGAGCCGCATGAATTTCCGCTCCCCGAGCACCGCGCGCAGGCCGGGACAGTCCTCGTGCAGGCTGTCGAGCACGCGGAACCAATACATGCGGTTGTAGATTTCCAGTCGCTCGAAGGCCGTGAGCCGGTCGTTGGCTTTGGCGATCGCGCCCGCGGCGGCGTTCGTCGCGCGGCCGTCGCGCAGGCGCGGAGCGGTGCGGTGGCCGCGGGTGAGCGGATTCATCACGACCGCGAGCATCTCCCGCTGCAATGCACGCAACTCAGCCCGTGAACGCGCGGTCAAAGCAGGGCCGGTCTGCGACCGGCCCCGTGGCGCGGCCACCACCGCAGAAGCACGCGAACCATCATCGCCGTGCGACGAAGCAACGAGCCGCATCGATTGTGTTTTGGGTCGGTCGGAGACCGGCCCTCCTTTTTTTGCGCGCGGCATCGGCTACGTTCGCGGCGCACCCGGCGCGCGCGCCCTGTCTCCAGTCTGCGCCGCGCGGGCTTCGGCGATGTAAGCATTCGCCTTCAACGCCTCATCGTGCACTTCCTGAAAGGATGGAATCTTGTCGTCCCACTCGAGCAACGTGGCGGTGACACCACAAAGCTTCGTGGCGTGCGCATACATTTTCCAGACGGGGTCGAGCACCGGATGATCGTGCGTATCGAGGAGGTATTTTTCGAACTTCGTGTGACCCGCCACGTGCATCTGCGCGACGCGGTGGTGCGGGATGTTGTTCAGGTAATCATAGGGGTCGAAGCCGTGGTTCTTCGACGACACGTAGATGTTGTTTACGTCGAGAAGAATCCCGCAGTCGGCGCGCTCGACGACTTCGGTGAGAAATTCCCACTCGGTCATCTCGGAGGCGTGGAACTCGGTGTAGGAGCTGACGTTCTCGACGGCGAGCGGCAGTTCGAGGTAGTCGCGCGCGTAGCGGATGTTGGCGGCCACATGCTTCGCCGCGGCGGTCGTGTAGGGCATCGGCAGCAGGTCGTGCGACACGGTGCCGTCGACGCTGCCCCAGCACAGGTGGTCGGAAAGCCACGGCGTCTTCGTGCGCTTCGTCAGCGTCTTGAGTTTCTTCAGGTGATCGCGATTCGGAAAGTCCGTCGAGCCGAGGTAAAGCGACACGCCGTGCTGGACGACCTTGTATTGCGCGAGGATGCGGTCGAGCACCTCGAGCGGGCGTCCGCCGTCGACCATGAACGTCTCCGAAATGATCTCGAACCAGTCGACCGTCGGCCGCTCCGACAGGATATGGTCGTAGTGCGGCACACGCAGGCCGATGCCGATGCCGTAGTCGGTATATCCGTTGAACTTGTTCGCGGGCATGGCGTGGGGCGGAAGTGCGGGAGAAACGAGGGCCGGCGCCAGCCGGCCCTCGTCCAAGGAACGCTCGCGGGATTTGTGCGCGAGCGGGAAGTTCCACGGGAGCCGGCTGGGAGCCGGCGCCCCTTCGTTACTTGGCCGGCTCGGACTTCTTGTCGTCCTTCTTGTCGCTCTTCTTGTCGTGGCCCTTGCAACCATCCTTGCCCTTACAGCCGTCCTTGCCTTTGCAGCTCTCTTTGCCTTTGCAGCCGTCCTTGCCCTTACAGCTGTCTTTGCCCTTGCAGGAGTCTTTACCCTTTTCGTCACCGACGATCTGGGTGCCGGCGTTGGCGGTGGTGGAAGCGGAGGCCTTGACGACAAGGGCTCCGGCGTAGAGGCCGGCGATGGCGGCGGCCGCGATGATCGAGCGCGTGGATTTATTCATGGCAGTGATACGGGGGTTGTAGTTTGGAGGCCGCCGCACAGCACCGTGCCGGGGCGGCCAACAAAAGCGTGGAGTAATGGCGGGTTTGAGCCGCGGCCCGCGGAGTTATTCCCGAAAAATACGCGAGCCGCGCTCGAGCGGATGCATTCCGCCCGGAGCGAGCCGCGCGGGAAGCGATTTGCGACGAACCGCCATCGGCACGCGAGGAAAGTCCGCCTACCGCTGACGGCGCAATGAAAAGGCCCGATCACCGTAGCGATCGGGCCGGGTTACGCATGGGAAAGTCTTCCCGTTCAGAATTTCTGCGTGACGCTGATGCTGAACATGCGGCCGAGGATGTTCGTCATCGAGCGATCGTATTTGTCCGCGAAGGACGACTCGGCCTGGCTCGGGAACGTGTTGAACGCGTTCTCGACGCCGAGGCGGACCGTGGTGCCCCAAGCCGGATGCGTGTAGCCGAGCGTGAGGTCGAGCGTGCGGAACGACTTCAGCGGTTTGGTGAAGGTATTCCCGCCGTCCGGATCCTCGCTGTAAGAGGCGATCCAGTTGTATTTGGCCGTGGCGAAGAAGTTGCCGCGATCCCAGTCCGCCTGCACGAAGCCCTTCCAACTCGGTGCGCTCTGCGGGCCGGTGCCGTCGTTCGGCGTGTATTTGTCGACGTAATCCGAGGTGAGGATGCCCGGGATCTTCTCGATCTCGAACTGGAGCGTGTGCGTGACGTTCGCGCGCAGGGTGAGGTTGCCGAGCGAACCGACCGCACGCTTGTAGACGGCCTCGAGGTCGATGGCGCTGGCGGAGAGTTTCGCGAGGTTCTCGGTGTTCACCGGACTGACGCTCAGGATAGTGCCGGCAACGGGAGAGCGCGAGCCGTCGAGGTCGATGTCGATGCGGTCTGCGAACGGCGCGTTGTTGTTCTTGGTGAACGTGCCGTCGGCATTCTTCGAGATGCCGCCGTTCGCGTAGAACGCGTCGATGTAGATCTGCGGATCTTGGACGATGATGTTGTCCTGCTCGATCTTGTAGGCGTCGAGCGTGACGGTGAGACCGGGAATGGCGCGCGGCGCCCACACGGCGCCGAGGTTCACGCTGCGCGACTCGGTGGGCTTCAGCTTGTCGTTGCCGACGAGTTGAACGCCCTCACCGGGCTGATCCGAGGCTCCGAGCCAGGGCATGAACAAATTCGGGAAACTCTGCGTCTCGGACGGATCGAGCGCCGCCGGCGTGGGCGCGGTGTAGCCTTCCGAGTAGGACAAGCGCAGCGTGAGATCGCGGTTCACCTGATTGCGGATATAGGCGCGGACGACGGTCGGCGTGTCGGGCAGATGGCTGAACGACTCGCGGCGCGCGGCGATGCCCACCGCCAGATGGCGCGCGAAGGGCGCATCCTTGAGCACGGGCACGATGGCCTCGGCGAAGATCGAGCGGATGGAATAGTCCTGCGCGAAAAGGGTCGTCGAATTCCAACCCGATCCGCTGGCCTGCTGCTTCGCTAGGTCGGGCGTGCGCTGGTATCGTTCGTTGCGATTCTCCACGCCTGCGACGGCCTCGACCGTGCCGGCCGGCACCTCGAAGGCCTTGAACTTCAGCCGGCCGTGCGTGACGACCGTCGTGTTGTCGTAGGTTGTGCGCGGCTCGAGCCGCAGGTATTCGAGCATCTCGGGGTCCTGCGATACGACGCTGCTGTCGAACGGATTGGTGAACGGATTGAAGCTGCGCGCGCCGGTGTAGGGACCGCCGCCCTGCAGCATCACGCGCAGGCGTTCGCGGTTGAGGCCGTTGCGCTCGACGTCGAGCTGCTCGTTGCGATTCCACGCCCAGTAGGCGTCGTAGGAAACGCGTTCGCTGAGCTCGCCTTTGAGCCCCGCGGTGAACGCGAAGTTGTCGAACTTCGTTTCCGTGATGCGCGGCCCGAGATCGAGGAAACGATAACTCCAGTTGGTGATGTCCGTCGTCGTGCCGGGGAACACCTGCTGCATCCAGTAATAATTGGCCGGAATCTTGAAGGCTTCCGTGGAGAAACCCGCCGGCGCGGGCGCGAGGCCGGCCTCCGAGTAGGCCCGCATGTAGGTGATGTCCGTGTAGAACGTGGCGGCGTTGCTGTTCTTGAACAGATTCCAGTCGCCGCTCACGAACGTGTTGTAGCGCTCGGCCGGTCGGACCGCCGGGGTGTAGAGCGCGAACGGGAAGCGGTCCGACGTCTCGACCGGGCCTTGGCCAAACTGGCCGAGGCGGAAGGAGCCGGCGTTCGCCGCCTTGGCCAGGTCGTTCTTCACGCGGTAAGGGCCCGCGCCACCCGTCAGGCCGAGCGCGGCGGCCTGCGCGGCGGTCAGAGTGAACGTGCCGGGATTCGCCGTCGGGCTGGTCGCGCCGAACGAGCGGTCCTCCGTCTCAGTGATGAAATCGCGATCGCGCGAGAACAGGTCGTTCTGCTCGAAGTAGGAAATGCCCATCACGAGCGAGCCGCGATCGTTCGAGTTGCCCCACACCATCTCGAAGCGGCGGCGCGAAATGTCCTTGTCGGTGACGTTTTGATAGGAGGCATCGAACTGCACGCCCTCGAATTTGCGCTTCGTGAGGATGTTGATGACACCGCCAACGGCGTCCGCGCCGTAGACGGCGCCGTTGCCGTCCTTGAGGATCTCGATGCGCTCGACCGCGGCGAGCGGCACGGTGTTGAGGTCGTTGACCGTCGTGCGCCGCCCGTTGATCAGGAGCAGCGTCGTGAGGCCGCGCAGACCGATGAACGCCTGGCCGGTGCCGCCGTTGACGTAAGACTCGTCGACGTTGCCGCCGCCGAAGGACGTCGGGATGGTGCGGAGATAATTGCTCACCGTCATCGCCGGCACGCGTGCAAGATCGACGGAGGTGTAGACGTTGACGGGCATGGCGCCCTCGAAATCCGGCGGCGCGAGGCGCGAGCCGGTGACTTCGTAGGCGTCGAGCTTGACCGCTTCTGCGGTCTCGGGGGTATCGGCCGCAGCGAGGCGGGCGGCGAGCACGGACAGGCCCAGCGCGACGGCAAAGCCGCGGCGCAGGCCCGCCCGGGAAGGTTCAGGCAGTTGGTTCATAGGTGTTCGGAAAAGGAGCGCACCGCACATCGCGGCGCGCTCGCGGGCGTCAGCAGGCCATCTCCCGCACGGCGCTCAACGCGCCCGCGACCATCCGCGGATCGCCGCGATATCCTGCGGCAACGCGCGACGAGTGGCGGAGTGAGTCACCTCATTTCCTGCGCTCGTGTAGGGGCGCGCCTCGTGCGCGCCCGCCAAGCGATCACTCGTGTCCAAGCGGGTGCGGACAAACCGCGCCCTTACGAGCGAAACGAGGTTCAGCGCCCGAGCGCGTCCTTGAGCTGCCCGACATAGTTCCGGCTCACGCGCACCGGCGCGCCGTCGAGCAGATCGAGCCGGTAGTCGCCGGACGAGAGCGGCACGAGCCGGCGCACGAAAGCGAGGTTGACGATGGCCGATTTGTGCACGCGCACGAAACGTCCGCCGGCCGCCCGCGTGAGGAAGCGCTGCATCGTCTCCCGCACCAGCGCGGCACCACCAGTGCTGTGGATGCGCAGGTAATCCCCCTGCCCTTCGACCCATTTGATTTGCTCCGGATGGAAGACATGGATGTCGCCGCCGGACTTCGCCACGAACTTCTCCCGGGGTTCGCACGGCGCCGCCGATCGGCCCGGCGCGGCAAGTGCGGGCCAGTTCCGAAGCAGCGCATCGACGCGCGCGTTCAGCGCCGCGATGTCCGCTTGATGCAGGCGACGGCGCACGCGCCCCAGCGCGTCGCGAAAACGTTCGTCGGAAAATGGCTTCAGCAAGAAATCCACCGCGTGCAGTTCGAAGGCGCCCACGGCAAAGCGATCGAAACCCGAAACGAAAACCACAGACGGACGTCGACCAGCCGGCACGGTCTGCAGGAGATCGAGCCCCGTGCCATCGGGCAGCTGCACATCGAGGAAGATCAGGTCGGGCGTCAAAGTCTCCAGCAACGCCGCCGCGACCGCCGCGCTGGCCGCCTCCCCGGCCAGCACCGTGCCCGGTTCCGCGGCGACGAGTTGCCGCAGCGTCGTGCGCGCGTGCGGTTCGTCGTCGACGATCAGGATGTTCAGCGGCGGCATGATTCGACCGCAGTCAACGGCAGGCGGAGCGTCGCGACGACTCCTGTGGGTGCTCTCAGATCGAGACGAAAGCCCGCCTTTTCGTCGTCCAACAGGGCGAGTTGCGCCCGGATCGCGCGGAGGCCAAACCCCAGTCCCGGCACGCACGCGGGGAAATCCGGACGGTCATTGCACACGGTGAGGACCAGCGCGTCACCCTCGACGGCCGCGCGCACCCTGACGCAGCTCGGGCCAACGCGGCGCGCGACCCCGTGCTTGATGGCATTCTCAACGAACGTCTGCAGCGCGAGCGTCGGCACGGACAGGGCGTCGAGTCCGTCGGCGATGTCGAACGCGACGACGCAGCGCTCGCCGAAGCGGAGCTGTTCGAAGGCGGTGTAGCGGCGCACGAACGCCAGTTCGTCGGCGAGCGGCCAAAGGAGACGATGACTGTGAAGGAGAATCATACGCTGCAAATCGCCGAGTTGATCGAGGGCGCGCACCGCATCGGCGTTACGTCGCTCGCGCACCAGAGCGGCGATCGCATGGAGCGCGTTGAAGAGGAAATGCGCCGGCAGCGCGCCGGACGCCGCCGCGGCGGGCGCCAGCCGCTCCCGGGTCGTCGCCCCTGCGCTGACCCGGGGGGCTGAACGTCCGCCGTGGCGTCCGTTAGCGGAGCTCGGCGGACGAAGCAGAAACATCGAAGGCAAGAACGCCCTGCGCGCTGGCGGCGCGCGCGCCGCCGGCCGTAACCGTCACAATGAGCCGGTCGGCAATCCGCTCGGACGTGATCGTGTAGCTGGCGTTCGGCGCGAGGTCGCTGATGACGCAATAGGTGTCGCGCACCGGCAGGCTGAACTGGATCCTCGCACCCACGACGTTGCCCGTGCGACTGAACAGCGCCGCCGCGTTCGGCCCGCTGGCGATCGCAACGACCGCGCCTTCGACGTCACCCGCGAGCACGTTGCCCGCCGCGGCGGAGAGCGTGAGTGCGTTGCCGGCGGCGTTTTCGGACGCGGCGGCGTCGAATACGGTCATCCAGGTGGTGTTGGTCGCCGGAGTGCCGGGGCGGATCTCCAGGCGATGAACTTTGTTGCGGTTGAAAAGATTCACGGGCGTCACGGTGCGACCGACGGGCAACAGCGCCGTCATGCGGCCGCGGTAGAGATTGCCGCCGAACGCGGCGCGTCGATCGACGATGTTGTAGACGGCGGCCTCCGGCGTGTGGGACACGGCCTCGGGGCCGTGGGCGACGCTCCACGACATCCAGTTGTCGACGGTGGCGCTCGACATGCGCGTGCGATCGTAGACGAAGAACAACTGCGGGCGCACGTAGACGACCGAGCGTTCCCAGCTGAGGATCGGCTCGGGGTCCCAATAGAGATCCTCGAGCTTCGTGGCGCGCATCATGACGTGGCGGCCGCCTTCCTCGAATTTCGACAGCGTGGTGTGCGCCGCGGCGGGGCCGACGCCGATCTGGCTGAAGAAGCCCACGATCGTGCCGCTGCGAATCGTGCGATAGGAGTAGAACGTGTTGAACAGGCGTCGCGCCTGGCGGTAGCCGTCGACTGAATCGCCGTAGAGCTCGGTGTAGAGCTGGTTGAACGGACGCTCGCCGGTGACCGGATCGCGCGTCTCGCCATCGGTCGTGCCCGGCGAGTGCCGAAGCATTTCCCCCCACGCGTTGACGACGAAGCGGACGTTGCCGCGCTGGATCGTGAGCGAGCCTTGGTCGTAGAGCATTTCGGCGGACTCAGGAGAGCCGGTGTAGGGACCGGACTGGAACGCGGCCCACACCGTGTCGCTGCTCCACGAGTTGCGCATCGAGACCTGGCCGTCGCCGCCGGTGCGGTAGCTGAGGGCGGTGCGGTAATTTTCGGCGGGAGCGGACGCGTCGTGGAACAGAAACTCGACCCACGGCTCGACGGTGTCGCGGCCGGGTCGCGCACGGAGATCGAGCGCGTATTGCTGGGCAATCGGTGCAGCGGCGCCGTTGGCCATGCGGAGGAGTCCTGCGTAGTGAGTGGCCCACGCAGCGCTGGCCGGCGTCGGGTTCGAACTCGCGTAAAGGAAGCCGCGATCGGCGACCGACGAGAGATCGGGCCAAGTGAAGTGAGCCATCCAACGCGCGTGACCGTTCGGGTAGGTGAACGGATGCTGCGGGTGATTGATCAGATCGAGGCCCTTCGCCGTGAGTGCCGCGACGAGCGGGCGGACCATGTTGAGCGTCTCGTTCGGACCGTAGTTCCAACCGTCGGTGGCGCTGCCGCCTGAGAGCCAGGCCGCGTGGTAGGGCACGACCATGCTGAAGTGCAGGCGATTGAGCCAATCGTTCCACATTGTCGTGGCCTTCGGGTTGTCGCCTTCTGTCGCGAGCGCGCCGAGAGCCTTTGCGCTGTAGTAACCGGCGAAGTAGTTGCCGACAGGGAAATCGTGGCTGAGGCCGTGCGCATCGAACCATTCGACCCAGCGGTTGATCTCGGTGAAAACCTGCACTCGTTCGGCCGGGCTAAGGACCGGGTAAAGCCAGTCGTAGCCAAGCGCGAGGGCCGGCACATAGGCGCGAATGCTCCAGCCGGAATCGGTGGACTCGCGTCCGTGACGAACCGGATCGGACATCTTCAGGAGGATCTCGCGGCCTTTCGCGGCATAGCGACCGGCGCGCACGGAATCGACCTGCTGCGCGACCTGAAAACCCAGCGCGAGCTCCGCCATCGGGCGCAGGTAATCGTAGTATTGATAGCCGCCGTGGATGTAGCCGGAAGCCGGGCTCTCGTCGGGCCAGCGCACGGGCATCGCGGCCCAGGAGTCGCAGGCGTTGCGCAACGCGATCCACGCGGAGTCGTTCGCGCGGGCGCGGGCGGCCAGCTGCTCGACGCGCGACGGAGTGAGCCAGATGCGCGGGTGCTGACCGACCTCGCCGGGCGTGTAGAGCACGACGGTGGCCGTCATGGTCGTGGTGCCGACGGCGTTTTCGGCCGCGAGCGTGTAGACCGTGGTGGCGTTGGGCGCGACGGCGATGTTGCTGCCGGTAACTTCGCCCGGACTCGCGCCGACATCGGCCGTGATCGTGAGCCGCGTGGCGCCGGAGACATTCCACGCGAGCGTCGAGCCGCCGCCCGAACCGATCTCGATGTAGGCCGGCGTCGCGGTGAACGACGAGATTACAGGCGCAGTCGGACCGGTCACGACAACCGGCAACTCACGCGTGACCTCGCCGTGCAGGTTGCGGGCCCGAAGCGTGTAGATCGTGTCCTCCGTCGGAGAAACCGTGACGCTGTTGCCCGTGACGACACCCGGGCTGGCGCCGACATCGGCGGTGACGCTCAGTTCGGTGGCGTTGGTGACGTTCCAATTCAGCGTGGTGCTGCCGCCGATCGGGATCGTGCCGGGGTTCGCGGCGAAGTCGGTGATCGTCGGCGGCGCGGGCGACGCGACGTTGACCGTCACGTTGCGCGTCACTGGTCCGTAGATATTCGAGACGGTGAGCGTGTAGGTGGTGGTCTGCGTTGGGTTCACCGCGATGCTCGTGCCCGTCACCGAGCCGATCTCGGGCGAAATCGAGAGAGAGTCGGCGCCGGTGACGGTCCAGTTCAGCGTCGCTGATTCGCCGCGCGAAATCGTGGAAGGAACCGCGGTGAAGGACTCGATCACGGGCACGGGCGGTGGCGGCGCAGCGTTGACCGTCACCTGCGTGACGCTGCGAGTGATCAAGCCACCCGGGCTGGTCGCGATCATCGTGTAGAGCGTCGACGCGATGGGTGTCACAGCCACAGAGCCGCTAGCGCCGGTCACGGGTCCCGGACTCTCGCCGCGCTCGGCGGTGATCACGAGCGAGGCGGCACCCCGCACGTCCCAGTAGAGCGTGGTCGATTGGCCATAGTCGACAGTGTTGGGCCACGATACGAAGGAGCCGATCACTGGCGGCGCGTCAGCGGCGGTCACGGCAACGCTGACGGAGCGCGAAGCGATGACGCCGGCATTGTTCGCCGCGTTGAGCGTGTAGGTGGTCGTCGTCTCGGGCGACACGACGAGCGACGAGCCCGTCACGACGCCGGGGCTGATCCCGACGTCCGCGAGAATCGAAACCGTGGTCGCCCCCGCGACGGACCACGTGAGCGTCGAACTCGCGCCGCGCGCGATCGACGGCGGCGTGGCCGTGAACAAGCCGATCGTCGGCGCGGGTTCGGGCGGCAGCACTTCGAGCGTGACCGAACGCGTCATCGAGCCGCCGTCGTTGGTGGCGGTGAGTTGGTAGGTGCGCGTGGAGGTCGGCGAGACGACGACGCTGTTGCCGGTCACGGCACCGACGTCCGGCTGGATTTCGAGATTAGTGGCGCCGTCGACCGACCACGAGAGCGTGGCGGACTCGCCCGCGATGATCGACGGTGGCGAAACTTGGAAGGCTTGAATGTAGGGCGCAGACGGGCGCGGGGTCACCGTCACGGGCACACTCCGAGTGACGGAGCCGGCACCGTTCGTCGCCGTGAGCATATAGGTGGTGCTGGTGGCCGGGGTCACGGAAACACTGGTGCCGGTGACGGCGCCGACCCCGGGTGAGATTGACAGCGAAGTGGCACCGGTCGTCTGCCAGGTCAGCGTCGTGGAATCGCCCGCCTGAATGCTGGGAGGGTTCGCCGCAAACGACGAAATCACCGGGCGCGGTGCGGCGGTCGTGACGGGCAGCGTCAGCGTCCGCGTGGTCGAGCCGGCGGAATTGTAGGCCGTCAACGTGTAGGTCGTGGTCGCGCGCGGGCGCACCGTGGTGCTGCGTGACGTGAAACGGCCGGGATCGCTGCCCACGTCGGCGGCGAGGTGATAGTAAGTCGCGCCGGGCGCTGACCACGACAACGTCGCCGCTTGGCCAGCGGTGACCGTGGACGGGTGGGCGGTGAAGGACGTTATCGCCGGCGGCACGATGACGGTGATCTTGCGGCTCTTCGCCATGAACCCGTTCGCGTTGCGTGCGGTGAGCACGTAGGTCGTGGTGACTTCGGGTTGCACCACGATGCTCGTGCCGGTGACGACGCCGATGCCGGGCGAAAGCGAGACTTCCGTCGTGTTATTGCTGACCGACCAGTTCAGCTCGACTGATTCACCGCGATTGATCGTGCCGGAGCCGGACATGTTGAACGCCCAGATCGTGGGCGAGCCGGAGCCGGCGGCGCGGGCATCACGCGGCAGCAGGGCGGCGCAGAGCGACAGGAACAGAAACATCCAGCGAAGGACGGTGCGGAGGTCGGGGGAATGCATCGATCGTGTGGGTTAGGCAAAGATGGCACGCCCTACGACGCCGCGCCCCGACAGGGCGCGGACGAGGCAACGGCGTGGAGCGGACAGGCTCATCGCCGCAGAATACCGGCAAGCCGCGCGCACGGCTAATGCCGTGTCCTTTGAAGGGCCATGTCGGATCGGCATGCCGCTCCGCAGCGAGACGCAGGGACACGCCTCCTTATTCGGCTCACGCGCCGATCGATCACAACGCGGCCGTGCGGATAACTCAGGCGTTTGCCACGACCCGCTGCGCTTCCGCGCACACCAGCTCGCCGAGCCGCCGCGCCGTCGCGGAATTCTCCGCATACGCGACGTAGAGGTTCAGCATCACGCCGGGCGGCTTCAGTTTCACAAACACGACGCCCGGATACGGGGCTTTCATCGCGAAATTCCCAGCGATGCCGACGCCCTGCCGCTGGATACCCGCGGTGATCGCCTCCGGAATCGTATTGCCGATGTAGGAAATCCGCGGAGCAAAACCGGCCGCGCGACATGCGGCGATGAACGCCGCGTCACGTCCCGGAGAATTCTCCGGCGAGAGTCCGATGATTTCCTCGTCGCGCAATTCCTCGAGTGAGATCGCACGCTTCTTTGCGAGGCGATGATTAATCGGCACAAGCACCGCCGCGGGAAACTGACATGCGATCTCGAGCCTCACACCCGGGATGTGCGGATACTCGCCGGGGCCGAGCACGGCGGCGTCGAGCCGGCCCTCACGAAGCTCCACGACCAGTTGCGCGCAACTCATCTCCTGCACGGAGAATGTCGCCTCGGGGCAGAGCCGGCTGAACTTGTCCAGCGCGGGCGCGAGGATTTTTGCCCACGTGTCGATGGTCGCGTAGTAACCGACACGCAGCGCCGCGGCCCCCTTCGCCGCGTCGCCCTGTGCGGCGCGCACGGCATCTTCGACAGCCTCGAGCGCCTTGACGCCGCGCTCCTTCAGCGCCGCCCCGGCCGCGGTGAGGCGCAATCCGCCGGGATGACGGACGAAGAGGTCATGACCGACCGCGTGCTCGAGTTCGCGGATCTGACGGCTGAGCGCCGGCTGCGTGACGTGGAGCAGGCGTGCCGCCGCGGAGATGTTGAGAGTCTCGGCCGCCACGAGGAAGGTTTTGAGGTGTCGCAATTCCATGCCGAATCGCGCCGGGCGAGCAGGGGGTAGCGGCGGAGCGAGCCGGCCAAGAAGTCCCGTTCCGCCCCGTTGACAAGGAAATCGTGCGTCTCGCGCCAGACCGCGTGTGCGGTTTCATTCCGGAGTGACGCAGCAAACCTAGCCGATCGGCCACCTCGCTAGGCGATCCGGTCGAGCAACGGCAGTCCGCTGATGAAGCGTTGTAGATTGCCTGTGAAATGCCGCACGAGACTCTCATCCTGCTCGCGATGGCCGCCGGCGAGGTGCGGCGTGATGTGGCAATTCGGCGCCGCCCACAACGGATGCTCCGGGGGCAGCGGCTCGGGATCCAGCGCGTCGAGAAAGGCGCCGCGAACTTGACCGCTGCGCAGAGCGCCAAGCAAAGCGTCCTGATCGACCGTCGAGCCACGCCCGATGTTGTAGAAAAACGCGCCGCGCCGAATCTGCGCGAAGAACACCGCGTCGCAAAACCGCCGCGTGCCCACCGCGTCCGGCAAGCAGTTCACCACGTGATCCGCGAGTGGCAGCACGGTGGCGACTTCCGCATCACGCACCATCTCGATGCCTTCGTCGCCGCGCGGCGTGCGCCGGACGCCGATCACCCGGCAGCGGAACGGCGCCAGCAAATCGCGGAGCCGCTGACCGATCGCGCCGTAACCGAGGATCACGACCGTTTTGCCCTGCAACGTCTCGATCGAATAGCGGCCCTCGGCGTAATTCCACTCGCGCGTGCCAAGTTTGTTGAGGATGTAGCGCGGCAGCTCGCGCGTGAACGCCATCATCATCGCGAACGCATGCTCGGCGCACGGATCGGCGAAAACTCCGGACGCATTCGTGACGATCGTGCCGCGCGCCCGCATCGTAGCGCGAAAATCGTCGCGATCGTAGCGCGTGTAGCCTGCCGTCGAGAGTGCGATCCAGCGCAGTTTCGGGCAACGCATCGCTTCGTCGGGGTCCGGCTGACCGTAGGCGATGTCCGCCTCCGCGAGCGTGGGATCCGGTTCGCCCGGCGTAAGCACCGAGCGCGAGGATTTCGCCGACTGAATGACCCGAAAGCCGAGACGCGCGAGGCTGTCGTAGAATAGTTCACGTGCACCGGGACGGAGCTCGTGGTTGGCCCAAACCGTGAGACTCATTGCGGAATGAAAATAGGGCGCCATGACGCACGCGCCGCCGTGGCGCCGCAAGCGCGAACCGGGCCATAGGGATTAGGACCTAGCGATGAATTTTCACTCATCGCAGAAAACACCGCGTTCGTCGCAGCGGCTCTCAATCTCCGTCCCGAGCGCGCGGGAGCGACGCCCGTCTCAACGCGCCTGGCTCTCTTTCGGCTCGCTCAACTCAAGCAACTCCTGCTTCGCCGCCAGCAATTCGGCGGTGGAGTGGAGCACGTCCTCGTCTGCGGCGAGCCCGGCAGCTTTGCGCGCCTTCATGTTCGTGAGCCGCTCTTCCCGCCAGCCGACGATCAGCTTCTGTTGCGCGATCTTCTCCGCCGGCGTCGGCGCCACGTCGCGCCGGAATGTCGCCAACGCCAGCCGCGCCGCGAACAGCGCGTGGTCGTCGACGACGCCCGTGCGGTGTCGTTCCTCGGCCAAAGTCACGAGGCGCGCCAGCGTCGCGTCGCGTTCGCGGATCACCTCCGCGAGTGCCGAAGAGCCGGCCTGCGCCACCACGGTCGCAGCCAGCAGCCCGACGAGGAAGGAAAGGGCGTAACGGGGTTTCACGTGGTGCAGTCCATCAGACCGGCGCGGCAACTCAATCCGCGGTTTTCGAATGGTCGCGCGGAGCGAGCAGGCGACCGACAAAAGAGCGCCCGCCACGTGAGTCGCGGGCGGCGGATTGATTTCGTTCGGTGAACGAGGGCGCGGTTACCAGATTTTCGCGCGCTGGTCCGGGGCGAGCCACATCGGATCGCCTTCCTTGATGCCGAAGGCATCGTAGAACGGCTGGAAATTCCGCAGCGGCGCCGCCGCGCGGATCTCACCGGGCGCATGCACGTCGGCTTGCAGGTAGAACTTCATCCGCTCATCGCGCGTCTTCGTTTTCCAGACCTGCGCCCAGGCGAGGAAGAAGCGCTGCTCGGGCGTGAAGCCGTCGATCAGCTTGCGCTCCTTGCCTTGCAGCGAGCGCTGGAGCGCCTCGTAGGCGATCGAAACGCCGCCGAGATCGGCGATGTTTTCGCCGAGCGTGAGCTGGCCGTTCACGTGCAGGCCGGGGAGTGGCTCGTAGGCGTTGTATTGGTCGACGAGCTTCTGCGCGCGGGCCTTGAACTCCTCCGCGTCCTTCGCCGTCCACCAGTCGCTCAGGTTGCCGTTGCCGGCATAGAGACGGCCCTGGTCGTCGAAACCGTGCGTGATCTCGTGGCCGATGACGGCGCAGATCGCACCGAAGTTCACGGCGTCGTCCATCTCGGCGTCGAAATACGGCGGCTGCAAAATGCCAGCGAGGAACACGAGCTGGTTGGCGGACGGCTGGTTGTAGGCGTTGACCTGATGCGGCGAGGCGAGGAACTCATCGCGATCGAACGGCTGGCCGAACTTCGCGAGCTGGCGTTTCGTTTCGAAGAACGACGCCGCGCTGACGTTCGCGTAGAAACTGTCGCGCGTGATCGTGAGCGCGGAGTAGTCGCGCCACTTCGGCGGAGCGCCGACGAGCACGCGGTAGTTGGCGAGCTTCTCGATCGCCTTCGCCTTCGTCTCGGGCGTCATCCACTCGAGGCCCTGGATGCGATCGTGCAGCACTTCCTTCATCAGGTTGACCATCGCGTCCAGACGGGCCTTCACGGCGGGCGGGAAATATTTCGCGATGTAGAGTTCCGAGACGGCGTAGCCCACGAGCCCGTCCATGCGACGCGCGACGCGCTGCCAGCGCGGCTCCGGCTGCGGCGTGCCGTTCAGTTCCTTGCTGAAGAAGCGGAAATTCTCCTCCTCGAACGGCGCGGCCAGGAAGTTGGCCGAATCGCGGATCGCGTGGTAACGCAGGTAGGTCTTCCACTCGGCGAGGCGCGGCTCGAGCATCGTGCCGAGCGCGGCAAAGAACTTCGGCTGCATCACGATGATCTCCTGTTCGCTGTCCGGAATCATCGCCAGCTTCAGGTAGCGCTCGAGCGGGAAGCCCGGCATCGCGGTCGCGGCCTCGGCGCGCGTCATCTTGCTGTAGTTATCGAGCGGATTGCGGAGCTCGGTCGGCGCCTTCGAGACTTCGGCGAGCGCCTTTTCGAGCGCGAACACCGTGGCGGCGTCGGCCTTCGCGGCCTCCGGCGTGGCGCCCGCGAGTTCGAACACCTTCGCCACGTGCAAGACGAACGCGTCGCGGAATTTCGCATACTTCTCGTCGAAGTAGTAATCGCGCGTGGGCAGGCTCAGGCCGCCCTGCGCGAGGTAGAAGCGGATCTTCGAGTTGTCCTTCAGGTCGGCGTAGATGAACGTGCCGAAAAGGGGCCCGCCGATGTGCAGGTGCGCGTCGGCCACGACCGCAATGAGATCGTCGACGGTTTTCGCGCCGGTGATTTGGTCGAGCGTGGGCTGCAGCGGCTTCAGGCCGGCCGCGTCGATCGCCGCGGTGTTCATCGCCGAGGCATAGAAGTCACCGACTTTCTGCGCGGAGCTGCCCGGCGCGCCCGGGTGCGCGGCGGCGTCTTCGAGGATCGTGCGAATGCGCGCCCAGTTGTTCTCGCCGAGCATGTCGCCCGAGCCCCAGCGCGCCTTGTCGGCCGGAATCTCGGTGCGGGCGGCCCAGCCGCCATTGGCGTATTTGGTGAAGTCGACGCCGGGCGCCACGGAACGATCCATGTGCTCGACGGAGAATTTGAGGTCGGTGGCCTGCACGACGGCGGCCGTCGCGACCAGCGGCAGGAGCAACGCCGCGCCGAGCGCGGCCCAGGAGAGACGGGGTTGGTTCATGTGAACCGTCACGCTAGGCCCGCCCCAGGACGAGCGGCAATGCCGCACTGACCAGCGGGCAAATCCCTGCGACGAACGCGTCAATCCCCACGGCGGGCGGACGCGTGGGCCCCAGCCGGCACCGGCGGGCGCCAACTCAAAGCAATCCCGCGAGCACGCGATTCTTCGTCAGCGCAAACGCCGCGCGCACGGCCAGAAATTCCCGCGCCAGCTCGCGCGGCGAGCCATTGCGCGGGAATCGCATTTCGAGCGTGGAGCCATCGCACACCACTTCCGCCGCCACGCCATCGACCGCCAACACGCAATGCGCGCAATTCGACGGATAGTTCACCCGTAAGGCCGCGCCTGCCGGCAGTTCCTCGACGGCGTCGATCACAGCGTCCACGCGCACGCCCTTGCCGAGACCGAACCCGATCGCGCCAAATGCGGCGGCGAAGAGCTCGTCCAGCACCGGGCGCTCCAGCGCGTCAGGCGACGCGAGGCTGTGCAGCGTGCGCGTGACGACGAACTCCGTCGGCTCGCTTTCGGAAAGTGCGTAGTCGATTTCGAAAACGAAATCCCGCGCGGTAAGCACGGCGTGCGGAGTCGCGACATCGAGCGAGAGCTCCGCGCGTTTGTAGCCGAACGCCGTGCGCACGCGCTGAAACATCCCCTCGCCTTCCTCCGCGAGTTCGCCCGAGCAAAGTTTCGCGAGGAAAGCCGACGTCGCGGCGTTCACCGCGTCGGGCAGTGTGTGGTGTTGCTTGCGAAAGCCGCCGAGGTTTTTCACCGCGCCACTGCTCCGCCCGACAAAGCTGATGCGCGACACAGGCGAAGCGGAGCTGGTTTTCGATTTCGACACGGGCGCAGTCAGGCAGGCGACCGGACGTTAATCAAGGGCCAGCGCCACGCCCGACTGCGTCGGGCTCGCGATGGCAATTGAGTCTGGGAATGCCGGCTACGGTCGAAAAACAGAGGCGGCGGCCCGTGAAGACCGCCGCCCGTTGCTTTACCCCTGTTGCTTGCAGAAAACTCAGCTCACGATCGGAGGCGGAATGTTGCCTGCGTTCGGCGCGGCCGGCGCAGGCGTCTTGTCGCCGCGGCTGAAGAGCTTCACCAGACCGATCACGCAGAGCACCGGAATCCAGATCGGCGACAGCGCGACCGCGAAGGCGATCACCACCGCGACCAGCGCCGCGAGGAGCGAGAGACCGACGGCGCCCAAGACGACCGCCGCAATCAGGCCGGCGAGCGCGGCGACGAAGAGGACCGGGCTGATCTTGATGGCAACGATGAGGAGGACCGCCGCGAGCAGGACTTTGAGGAAAGTATTCATGGTGCTGAGAGAACACCGCGACATCGGAGAAAGTTGCACCTCGCCGCACGACGCGCGCGGAAAACGCGAAGTATGCGAAACATAACCTGCGAGATTGCCTGCCCCACCCTTCCGCGTGTTCCGTGTCTTCCGTGGGCCATCCCTCCGCACCCGTCCCCGTCGTCTGCGCCGTCATCGAAAAGGACGGCCTCATCCTGCTCGCACAGCGTCCGCCGAACAAATTGCTCCCGCTGAAATGGGAATTCGCCGGCGGCAAAGTCGAACCGGGCGAGGACCCGGCGGTCGCGATCGTCCGCGAAATCCGCGAGGAACTCGGCTGTGCCATCACGATCACGCGCGCGCTGCCGCCGTTCACGCACGACTACGGCCGCGTCGTGATCGAGATGATCCCGTTCGTCTGCGCCCTCACCGTCGATTCGCCCGCCCCGCATCCGCACGAGCATGTCGCAATCGCCTGGGCGAAACTCGACGACCTCGCCACCTACGACCTCGCCGCCGCGGACTACCCGGTGATCGAGGCCTACCGCGCGACGCGCTGATCGCGCGCGGCTTGTCGTCCAAGGTAGGGCGGCGAGTCCCTTCGCCGCCGCAAACCACGGCGCGGAACGTTCGAGTCCGCGCCCTACCTTCAGCTAATTCGCGCAAGTTGAATTGCGCACGCTCCGCCGCGTCATAACGTAGCCGCCTCCCCCATGACTACCCCCGCCAAGAAGCCGTCGTTTCGCTGGGAAGATCCATTTCTGCTCGAGGACCAGCTCACCGAGGAAGAGCGCATGGTGCGCGACTCCGCGCGCGATTACTGCCAGGGGCAGCTCATGCCCGGCATCCTTGAGGCGAACCGCCACGAGAAGTTCGATCGCAAAATCATCAACGGCTTCGGCGAACTCGGCCTGCTGGGCGCCACGATCAACGGCTACGATTGCGCCGGCGTCAGCTACGTCGCCTACGGCCTCATCGCGCGCGAGGTGGAGCGGGTCGACTCCGGCTATCGCTCCGTGATGAGCGTGCAGTCCTCACTCGTGATGTTTCCGATCCACGCCTACGGCAGCGAGGAACAGCGGCAAAAATTCCTGCCGCGCCTCGCGAAGGGCGAGCTCGTCGGCTGCTTCGGCCTCACCGAGCCCGGCTCGGGCTCCGATCCGGCGAGCATGTCGACGCGCGCACGTCGCGCCGACGGCGGTTTCAAACTCAGCGGCACGAAAACGTGGATCACCAACTCGCCCATCGCCGACGTCTTTGTCGTGTGGGCGAAAGATGACGACGGCGAGATCCGCGGCTTCATTCTCGAGAAAGGCATGGCCGGACTCTCCGCGCCGAAGATCGAAGGCAAGTTTTCACTCCGCGCCTCGCCCACCGGCATGATCGTGATGGAGGACGTCTTCGTCCCCGACGCGAATCTCCTCCCGAACGTCAAAGGCCTGAAAGGCCCGCTCGGTTGCCTCACGAAAGCGCGTTACGGCATCGCGTGGGGCGCGCTCGGCGCCGCGGAGTTTTGCTGGCACGCCGCGCGGCAATACACGCTCGACCGCAAGCAATTCGGCCGCCCGCTCGCCGCGAATCAGCTGATTCAGCTCAAGCTCGCGAACATGCAGACCGAGATCGCGCTCGGCCTGCAGGCCGCGCTCCGCGTCGGCCGCCTGATGGACGAAGGTCGCGCCACGCCCGAGATGGTTTCACTCATCAAGCGCAACTCCTGCGGCAAGTCGCTCGAGATCGCGCGACTCGCCCGCGACATGCACGGCGGCAACGGCATCGTCGACGAGTATCACGTCATCCGCCACGTGATGAATCTCGAGTCCGTGAACACCTACGAGGGCACGCACGACATCCACGCGCTCATCCTCGGCCGCGCACAGACGGGCATCCAGGCGTTCGGACCGGAGTGAAATGAATCGCGGGTCGCTCTGGTGGCGGAGGGCGACGCTCCGTCGCCGCCACGCGGTAGGGGCCGTTGTCCCAACGGCCCTCGGGGATGCAGCTAGCAACGTGCCTCACCCAGGGCGCCAGGGCAAGCGCCCCTACCCATCCGCGGCCCGCGCGAGACAGCGTGTGCGTTACAGCGCCTTCGCCTCGTCGCGGAGCTTGGCGATGAGCTCGTCGACCGTCTTGACCTTCACGCCCGCCTTGCGCCCGGCGGGCTTCTCGAGCTTCAGCACCTTCGTGCGGCTCGCGGCGGCGACGCCGAGCGCGTCGGGCGTCGTCTCCTCGAGCGGCTTCTTCTTCGCCTTCATGATGCCAGGCAGCGACACGTAGCGCGGCTCGTTGAGACGGAGGTCGGCCGTGAGCACCGCCGGCAGCGTGACGCTGAGCGTCTCGATGCCCGCATCGGTTTCGCGAGAGCAGCGCGCGCTCGTGCCCGCGATCTCGAGTTTCGACATGAACGTTACCTGTCCGACGCCCAGCAGCGCGGCGAGCATCTGGCCGGCCTGGCTCGAATCGTCGTCGATGGCCTGCTTGCCCATCAACACGAGGCCCGGCGCTTCCTTTTTGTAGACGGCGGCGAGCACCTTCGCGACCGCGAGCGAGTCGGGCGCCGCGGCGTGCTTCACGAGGATCGCACGGTCGGCGCCCATGGCGAGGCCGCTGCGCAATTGCTCGGCGCACTCGTCGCCGCCGATCGTGACGACCACGACTTCGGTCGCGGCGCCTTTCTCCTTCAAGCGGAGCGCTTCCTCGAGCGCGATGGCGTCGAAGGGGTTCACGGCGAACTTCACACCGTCGGTCTCGACGCCGGAGCCGTCCGCGAGGACGCGGATCTTCGTATCGGGATCGGGGACGCGTTTGAGAGGGACGAGGATTTTCATGCGGGGAATAGGAAATACGGTTGATGGCATTTCATCAGTAGCCGCGTTGGAGCGAAGCGACAACGCGGTCCGAGGGCGGCCACGCTTTCGCCTTCGGCTCAAGCGCGGCTAATTCACGGGAGCGAAGCGTGATTGGCATGCGCTTCTCATTTCGCGGCGAGCAACGCCGGGTAGCTGCCGACGCTCTGCAGGCGCGCGGCGATGCGGCGGCGCATGGCGACGGTGTCGAGCGGCGACCAGCGGAGCATCTTGCGCGCGAGGCCGAGTTGCATCTTCAGCTCGTCGCCGCTGGCCATGTGCGCGATGGCGTCGCGCGCGCGGTTTTCCATGCGGGCAACCGAATCGTTCACCCACGTGAGCGCGAGGTCGGCGTGCACGGCCGCCGCGGCGCCGCCGCGCGCACGGGCCTTGAGCGCGCGCAGCACGGCGCTTTCGCCGAGGAAGAGGTCGATGCAGATGTCGCTGAGCACGGCGAGGACTTCCTGCTCGTGAATGATCTTGTCGCCGAATTTCTGGTGCGCGCCGCCGAAGAGCAGGAGCACGGCCTTCTTCGCGCGCCCGAGGAGGAATTGCGCGGTGGCGAGGTCATCGCCGGCCTTTTCGGACGGCGGCTCCTTCTGCGCCTCGGCAAACGCGGCCATCGCCGCGGCCATGAGGCCGAGCCGGCCTTTCTGGGCGCGGCGCAAGAGCGTCGTCGGGATGAAGAGGCGGTTGATCTCGTTCGTGCCCTCGAAAATGCGGTTGATGCGCGCGTCGCGCGTGGCGCGGGCCGGCGCGAATTCCTCGGTGAAACCGTAGCCGCCGTGGATCTGCAGCGCTTCGTCGGCGACGAACGTGAGGATCTCCGAGCCGGCGACCTTCACCGCCGAGCATTCGAGCGCGAACTCCTCGATGGCGCGGAAATAGCCGGGCTTGATCGTGGTCACGAGTTCGCCGGTGGCTTTCACGTCGTCCATCTGCTTCGCCGTGCGATAGAGCGCAGACTCGATGGCGTAGATGCGCGCCGCCATTTCGCCGAGCTTGTGCTGGATCATGCCGAACGACGCGATCGGCTTGCCGAACTGCTGGCGCTCGCCGGCGTATTTCACGGCGACGCGGAGCATGTCCTTCGCGCCACCCATCGTCCCGGCACCGAGGCTGAAGCGGCCGAGATTGAGAATGTTGAACGCGATGTAGGCGCCCTTGCCGACTTCGCCGAGGACGTTTTCGACGGGGACCGGCGTGTCCTCGAGAATCACGCGGCGCGTCGACGACGTCTTCAGGCCGAGCTTGTGCTCCTCGCGGCCGGTCGAGACGCCCGGGAACGTTTTTTCCACGATGAACGCGGTCACGTGCTCGCCGTCGACTTTGGCGAAGATGACGAACACGTCCGCCCAAGCCGCGTTCGTGATCCACATTTTTGCGCCGTTAAGGATGTAGTGCTTCTTGTCCGCCGAGAGCACGGCCTTCGTCTTCATGCCGAGCGCGTCGGAGCCGGAGCCGGCCTCGCTCAGGCAATACGCCGCCATCCACTCGCCGGTCGCGAGCTTCGGGAGGTATTTCGCCTTCTGCTCGGCCGTGCCGAAGAACGTGATCGGGCCCGTGCCGATGCCGCTGTGCGCGCCGCAGGTGATGCCGAAGCCGGCGAGCCGGCTCAATTGCTCGGCCACGCCGATCGCCGCGACCTTGCCAAGGCCGAGGCCGCCGTGCTCCTCGGGCACCTCGAGCGAAAGCAGGCCGAGTTCGCAGGCCTGGCTGAAAACCTTGCGGGCGAGGCCTTCCTCGCGGTGCTCGAGCGCATCGAGGTGCGGAAGGACATCCTTGTCCATGAACTTCTCGGCGGTCGCGGCCATCTCGCGCTCGTCGCTGCCGAGGTCTTCGGGCGTGAAGACGAGATCAGGCTTGGTGTCGGTGAAGAGGAAGTTGCCACCGGTCAGGTGGGCGGGGAGTTCTTTGTCGGCCATGGGGACTGGGGGGTTAAGAATTCGTGGGAGCCACCGGCGCGGCCGGCGGGTTGAGCCCGAGGCGCTCGACGAGCAGTTCGGCGATATCGAGGACGCGCGCCTCCGCGCCGTTGGCGGCGACGCCGTCGGTCATCATCGTCAGGCAAAACGGGCAGCCGGTCGCGACGGTCTTCGCGCCAGTCGCGAGCGCCTCGCCGGCGCGCTGCGTGGAGACGCGCTGCTTGGGGTCCTCTTCCATCCACATGCGGCCACCGCCGGCGCCGCAGCAGGACGTGTTGGCGCGATTGCGCTTCATCTCGCAGAGCGAACGGCCGCCGATGGCGGTGGCCAGCACCTCGCGCGGCGCCTCGTGGATGCCGTTCACGCGCGCGAGGTAGCACGGGTCGTGGTAGGTCACGCCGCCCGCCGCGGCACCGCTGGCGTTCTCGTCGGCGCCCGCGACAGCCGGCAACTTTCCGGCGCGGATCAACTCGGCGAGCAGCTGCGTGTGGTGGACGACTTCGTAGTGGCCGCCGAACTGCGCGTAGTCCTTCAGCAGCGCGTTCACGCAATGCGGACAGTGCGCGACGATGCGCTTCACGTGGTATTTGTTCAGCGTCTCGATGTTCGCGGTGGCGAGTTCCTGGAACAAAAATTCGTCGCCGAGCCGGCGCGCGGAATCGCCCGTGCACTTCTCCTCCTTGCCGAGAATCGCGAAGTTCACGCCGGCATGCTTGAGCAGCCGCACCATCGCGCGCGCGATGCGTTGCGCACGGCGATCGTAGGAGGCGGCGCAGCCGACCCAGTAGAGAATCTCGAAGGACGGATTCTCCTTCACGGTCGGCGCAGGGGGAAGTTCGGCGGGCGTGCTCATGATTTCGGGGTCAGCGCGTCGGTCCAGTTCGTGCGCTCGGCGGCGGGGAGGCCCCAGGGGTTCGCGTTCGATTGCATGCGGCGCAGCGCGGTCGCGGCCGTGCCGCTCAGCGCGCCCTCGGCGACGAGGTGGCGGCGCAGCGTGAGGATGAAAGTGAGCTGGTCGATGCGCACCGGGCAGGTGTTCACGCAGGCGTTGCACGCCGTGCAGCTCCAGAGCGTCTCGGGCGCGATCGTGGCGCCGTGCAGCGGCGGCACGTCGGCCTCCTTGCCGGCGGCGAGCGCCGCGGCGGTTTTCTCCATCGCGCCTTTCAGGTCCTGCACGACGCGTTTGGGCGAGAGCGGTTTCGCGGTGGCGAAGGCCGGACAAACTTCCTCGCAGCGGCCGCACTCCATGCAGGCGTCGAGGCTGAGGAGCTGCTGCTGCGAAAAATGCCGGATATCGGCCGGGCCGACGCGGCCGGTCGCCTCGACCTCCTCCATCGTGACCGGCGGCATCACGCCGAGGACGTTTTTCGCGAGGAAGATGTTCATCGGTCCCGCGATGAAATGGAACAGCCGCGTGAACGGGATCGAGGCGATGAAACCGAAGACGAGGAACGAGTGGATCCACCACACGAGGAAATGCGACTGCCGCGCCTCGGCCTCGCCGAGGTGCAGCCAATTCGCGAGCCACAGACCGACGGGAGAGCAATGCGCCCCGAGGCCGGTCGGCTGCTGCCAGAGGATGCGCAGCGCCTCGACGAGATAGCCGGTCACCCCGATCGCGAGAAAGCCCAGCAACACATACCAGTCAGTCGCGCGATGCCCGAGCGACGGTGGCTTGACGAGCCGCCGCCCGAGGAAAAACAGCGTGCCGAGGAGGAACAGGAGCCCGAGCACATCGAGCGTGAATTCGTAGACGATGTAGTAAGTGCCCTGGTGGAACTTCAGCCCTTCGTAGATGTGCGAGAGGATGTTGTCCGCTTCGAGCAGCACGGTGCCGGCGAACAGCGCCATGAAACCGACATACATGCTCACGTGCGCGAACGTGCCGATGCCGTGGCCGAACACGCGCTTCTGCGCA
The DNA here is from genome assembly GCA_041906465.1 of Candidatus Didemnitutus sp. Taxonomy (GTDB): domain Bacteria; phylum Verrucomicrobiota; class Verrucomicrobiia; order Opitutales; family Opitutaceae; genus Didemnitutus. The sequence goes on from JAYRJE010000013.1 coordinate 100,494, forward strand.
CCGGCGTCGACGGCCACGCGCTTGGCGCCGCCGCGGACTTTTTGCCAAACGACCGCGAGGCTGCCGGTGATGAGATCGCGCGCGTTGATCGACGTGCCGAGCCGCCAGAGCTTCCAGCGGCGATAAACGCCCCACGCGAACACGGCCATTGACGCCACCGCCAGCGCGTAGAACGCCAGCTGCGACGACAACGGGATGTTGCCGAAGGTCTCGCGGGTGGGAGTCATGGCTGGACGAATGGTAGGGCGAACCGTCCTCGGTGAGCCGCGGCTCGGCGGGGACGCCTCGCCCTACCCACGATCATGAGATGGCCGCCTTTGCCTCGCATGCTCACTTCTTCAGTTTCTGAATCAGCTCCGGCACCGCTTCGTAGACGTCGGCGACGAGGCCGTAGTCGGCGACCTCGAAGATCGGCGCCTCCGCGTCCTTGTTGATCGCGGCGATGATCTTCGTGTCCTTCATGCCGGCCATGTGCTGGATGGCGCCGGAAATGCCGACCGCGACGTAGAGCTCGGGCGCGACGATCTTGCCGGTCTGGCCGATCTGCAGGGAATTCGGCGTGATGCCCGCATCGACGAGCGCGCGCGACGAACCGACGGCCGCACCGAGCGTGTCGGCGAGACCGCCGACGAGGCGCTCGAAATCCTCGGCGTTCTTGATGGCGCGACCGCCGGAGACGATGATGCGCGCCTCGGTGGCGTCGGGCCGCGCGCTCTTCTTCACCTCGCGATTCTCGAAGGTGGCGAAACGCGGTAGCTTCGCAGCGTCGACGGCGATGGTTTCGACGGGAGATTGCGCATCCGTCGGGGCTGGCGCGGCGAAGGCCGCACTGCGCACGGTGGCGAATTGCACGTCGCCCTCGAGTTGCACGGTGGCGATGACGTTGCCGGCGAACATCACGCGGCGAAACGTGAGCGCGTCAGCCGCGCCCTCGATTCCGATGACGTCGCTGACCATCGCGGCGTCGACGAGCGCGGCGGCGCGCGGAAGGACGTCCTTCGCGAACGTCGAGACGGCGGCGATGACGAGCTTCGCGCCGCGCGCGCGCACGACGTCGGCGATGACGGCGGCGTAGCGGTCGGCGAGCGGTTGCGCGAGGTCGGCGTGATCGGCGACGAGCACGGCGGCCGCGCCGACGCGACGCAGCGGCTCGGCGGTGGCGCCGATGCCGGAGCCGAGAAGGAGGATGTCAAAGGGCGCGCCGGCTTTTTGCGCGGCGGCGGCGGCCGCGAGGCTCGCCGTTTTCAGAGTGCCCTGATCGTGTTCAGCAATGACGAGGGTGTGAGACATCGTGGAAGAAGTCAGCGGGAGGGGTAGAAGCGGGCCTGCGATTGGGCCATGGAACGCAGCTTCGCGCACGGCTCAAAATACGGCGCCACGTCCGTTTGAAGTTTCTGTAGGGCGGCTACAACGTCCGCTACTCCGCGCGCATCGGCGTAGCGCAACGGGCCGCCGCGGAACGGCGCCCAGCCCGTGCCGAAGATCATGCCGAAGTCCACGTCCTCCGGCGCGGACACGACCTCCTCCTCGAGGCAGCGCGCGGCCTCGTTGACCATCACGAGCACCATGCGGTCGCGCAGCGTGGCGTCGTCCTGCGCGCGGCCCTTGCCGTTCGTCTGGAGAAACGCGAGCTGGCCGTTGGGCGATTCCTTCGCGCCCTTCTTGTCCTTCGGGAAAACGTAGAAGCCGGTGCCGGATTTTTTGCCGAGCCAGCCCTTCTCGATCATCTTCACGAGCGTATCGTTGATCGGCACGGGCTTCGGGAGGCGGTTCTGGAGATCGACGGCGACGTGCTGCGCGACATCGAGGCCGACCTCGTCGGTAAGGCGCAGCGGCCCCATCGGCATGCCGAAATCGAGCATGATGCGGTCGAGGCGCGTCGCGTCGACGCCCTCGTTAAACAGCCGCACCGACTCGACCATGTAGGGCAACAGGATGCGATTCACGAGGAAGCCGGGGCTGTCCTTCACCAGCACCGGCAGCTTGCCGATCGCCTTCACGAAGGTGAGCGCGGCGTCGAGCGCGGCGGGCGACGTGCGCGGGCCGCGGACGATCTCGACCAGCTGCATGCGGTGGACGGGATTGAAGAAGTGGATGCCGACGACGCGCGTCGGGTCGGCGAGTCCGCCGGCGATGGCGTCGATCGAGAGCGCCGAGGTGTTGGTCGCGAGGACCGTCTGCGGGCCGACGCGCTGCTCGAGCTGCGCGAATATCTTCTGCTTCAGCTCAAGTTTCTCGACGGCGGCTTCGATCACGAGGTCGACGCCCGCGAGCGGCACATCGGTGTGCACGGGCGTGATGCGATCGAGCGCGGCGGTGGCTTCGGCTGGCGTGAGTTTTTTCCGCTTCACGCCGTCCTGGTAGATTTTTTCCGCGGACTTGAGGCCCTTGGCGAGCGCGTCGGGTGCGACGTCTTTCAAAATCGTCGGGTAACCGCGCGAGCTGGTCCACTGTGCGATGCCGGCGCCCATCACGCCGGCGCCGATCACGGCCACGCGCTTCACGGGCCGGGCGGCGCCGTCCGCGTCGGCGGCTTTCAATTTCTTCGCCCGCTCCTGCAGGAAGAAGATGCTCATCAGGCTGCGGCACTCGCTCGTCTGGACGAGGCTGAGGAAAGCGGCCTTCTCGATCGCGAGACCGGTCTCGAGTGGCTGGCCGAGCGCGCCGACGGCGGCGTCGATGGCCTTCAGCGGCGCGGGATAGTGGCCGCGCGTTTTCGCGAGGACATCCGCGCGCGCCTTGCGCACGACGAGTGGGCGCAGCAGCGCGGTGTTCATCAAGCCGCGCGGAGCGGGCGTCGGGCGTTTGCCCTTGGCGAGTTGCTGGCGCGCGGCGGCGACGAGGTATTCGGGGTGAGCGACGTCGTCGACCATGCCGATTTTCTGCGCCTGCTGGGCGACGAGCTGCTTGCCGGTAAGAATGATGCCGAGCGCCTGCGGCAGGCCGATGAGGCGCGGCAAGCGCACGGAGCCGCCCCACGCGGGCAGGATGCCGAGCTGCGTTTCCGGCAGGCCGATCTTGGTCGACTTGTCGGTCGAGCCCACGCGCCAGTCGCATGCGAGCGCGAGCTCGCAGCCGCCGCCGAGGCAGACGCCGTTGATGGCCGCGACGGACGGAGCGCGGAGTCGCTCGAGGCGCGCAAACACGCGGTGACCGAGATCGACGATGTCGCCGAGCTGTGCGACGGTCGCGCCGGAGAACGCGTTGAGGTCCGCGCCGGCAACGAAGATCTTCGGCTTCGCGCTGACGAGCACGACGCCCTTGAGGTCGCTGCGCTTCTCGAGCGTGGCGAGGTGGGCGTCGAGTTCGTGCAGCGTGGCGACGTCGAAGACGTTGGCGGTGGAGTTCGGGCGATCGAACGTGAGCGTCGCGACGTGGTCGCGATCGAACGTCAGCTGAATGTTGCCGGCGTGGGCCGCGGCGGGCGAAGCGGGAGATTCGGGGGTCATGGTGTTCATACAGCCTCCAGCCAGAGGGCTCCGCCCTGTCCGCCTCCGACGCAGAGCGACACGAGGGCGCGTTTGGCGTTGCGGCGTTTGAGTTCCTTCAGCGCGGTGAGCGCCAAGCGCGCGCCGGAAGCGCCGACCGGATGGCCGAGCGCGATCGCGCCGCCGTTGACGTTGAGCTTTTCGGGCGGGATGACGCCGAGCGCGCGATCGCGGCCGAGGTGCCGGCGGGCGTAATCGTCGGACGCCGCGGCGGCACAGCAGCCCATCACTTGCGCAGCGAAGGCTTCGTTGATCTCAAATAGATCGGCGTCGGCGAGCGTAAGGCCGGTAAGTTTTTCGACCTTGGCCATCGCGTAAACGGGGCCGAGTCCCATGCGGGCCGGCTCGCAACCGGCGTAGGCGAAGCCGGTGAGCTTGCCGAGCGGCGTGAGGCCGAGGCGCTTCACGCCGGCTTCGGTGGCGACGAGCAGCGCAACGGCGCCGTCGGTAATTTGCGAGGCGTTGCCGGCGGTGACGGTGCCCCCGCGTTTTTCGAAGACGGCTTTCAGTTTGCCGAGCGCTTCGGTGGTCTGGCCCTCGCGGATGCCGTTGTCGGTGTCGACCGCGGCGGCTTCGCGGCCTTTGCGCGGGTAGACGGGCGTGATTTCTTCCTTGAGCTTCGCGCGAGCGGCTTCGGCTTTGCGGTGCGAGTGCATCGCGAACTCGTCCTGCATCTCGCGCGAGAGTTTGAAGTCGCGCGCGAGCAGCTCGGCGGTCTGGCCCATGCCGAGACCGCACACGGGATCGGTGAGGCCGAGCATGAGCGCGATCTTCGGCGCGAAGAGATCCTTCGGGCGGAAGGCGGCAAACGCGCCGAGTTTTTGTCCGAGCGACTTCGCCTTCCCGAGCGCGGCAAATTTCTTCACGGCGCCTTCGTTGTAGATGAGCGGGTAGTTCGTCATGCTCTCGGCGCCGCCGACGAGGAAGATGTCGCCACGGCCCGCGGCGGCCTTGTCGGCGGCCTGCGTGATGGCTTCGAAACCCGAGGCGCAGTTGCGCGAGACGGTGATGGCCGGGACCGCTTCGGGAACGCCCGCGCGCAGGGCGATCACGCGGGCGACGTTGGCGGCGTCGACGGGATTGCCGACGCAGCCGAAGACGACTTCGTCGATCAGCGCGGGATCGAGGCCGGCGCGCGCGAGCAGCGCGGCGGTGGCGGTGCGGCCGAGTTCCGCCGCGTCGCACGCGGCGAGCGTCGTGCCCATCTTGGCAAAGGGAGTCCGCACGCCGTCGACGATGTAGAGGGGTTCTTTCATGGGAATGGGGCGTCCGATCGGCTCAATGCAGCTGAAGAGCCACAGATGAACACAGATGAACAAAGATGCGGAAAGACCCGGGTTCATTGCGCTGAGACGAACGAGCGGCTCCTCCCCCTCTGTGATCTGTGTGCATCTGTGTTAATCTGTGGTTGAGAAAACTTGTTCGGTTCATGACTTCACGGGTTCCGGTTTTGCGGCGGGGGCGGCGGCCGGCGGCGGGCGATGCGGCGCGGCGGTGGCCTTGGGGCGGTTGTCGACGACTTTCTGTTCCTTCAGCGCGACGCCGACTTTCTGCAACGTGCGCATTTCCTCGGCGGTGTGGAAAAGGATTTTGTTGGGCCGGACCTCGAAGTGCGAGTGCAGCATGTTGCTGATCTGCGTGCGCAGCGCTTCCTCGGCCAGGTCGCTGGCGCGCGTGACGTGCAGATGGATCTCGTCGAGATCGAGCGGGTCGTCGTTGGCTTTGCGCATCTCGATCTGCCACGAGCCGATCGTGCGCAGGTCGTCGAGGGCGTGCTCGAGCTCGTTGAAGTCGATGATCGTGCCCTTGATTTTCTGGAAGCGCATCGCGCGGAAATCCGACACGCGCGAGATGCGACCGATGAGACGCGGCATGCGTTTGCCGCAATACGGACACGGTTCGTAGGTGAGGCCGTGCTCGATGTGGTCGCCGGTGCGATAGCGGAGCACGACGGTGCCGCGTTGTTCGAGCGGCGTGTAGACGATCTCGCCGCCAGTGCCGTCGGGAACGGTTTTGCCGGTTTCCGGATCGATGACCTCGAAGATGCCGAGATCGGGAAAGAGGTGGTAGCCCGACGGCGTGTGTCCCGGCGGGAACGGGCATTCGGCCCACGCGAGCTTCGCTTCGGTGAAGCCGTAGGTGGCGACGACCTGGACGTCGGGCGAGCCGACCTGCCCGGCGAGTTCGGCGAGTTTGCGACGTGTGCCGTCGGCGACTTTTTCGCCGCCGAGGAGAATGCACTTGATGCCCTCGAGGCGCAGGCCCTCGTTCACGGCTTCGCTGAGCACGTGATAGACGAAGGTCGGCATGCCGGTGATGACGCTCGGGCGGATTTTCTGCATCGCGCGGAGATTGCCCTCGGTGCCCATGACTTTGCCGCCACCGGTGGAGAGGCAGAAGATGTTCCGGTCGATGCCGGCGTAGAACATATACCAAAACGCCAGGTGCGGCGCGAAGGGGAACATGTTCAGCATGCGATCGTCGCGCGTGCGACCGCCGAGCTCGGCGATGCGGCCGGAGCCGATGCCAAGGTGGCGGATGTCGTGTTGCGTGTAGAGGAACGCCACCGATTCGGTCGAGCGGCCGGTCGTGGCCGTCATGAACGTCGGGCGCCATTCGCGATCGAGCTCCTCCTTCACGCGCGCCGGGCCACGCGTCAGCGCGCGGAAGATCGTCGACGGGCGCTTGCGCAGGACGGCGGGGTCGGGCTTCAGCACGAATTCGAGCGCGCGGCGCGGATTGTCGGGCGTGGGGAGCAGGTCTTCCTTGGTTGTGAACGGCAGTTTGCCGAGGTCGTCGATGGACCGGATATCGTCTGCCTTCAGGCCCGCTTCGGCGAAGATGCGCTCATAGTGGCTGGAGAACGGCAGGACGCAGTCGCGCAGGTAACGGTGGAGTTTCTCGCCTTGGAGCGCGCGCGTGCGCTCGCGGTCAAGGCTGTGCCAGTGCGTGGTCAGGTGTGTGGGGGACATAGCGGAACGGCGCCGGAGCGCGCGTCAGGGGTAGTTCGCAAGCGCACCTTGTGTAGCTGCTTATCGTGTGCAAGCGAAAATTCGCCATTGACGAAAACTTGCCGCGCGGTTCGCTCCAAGCGGAATTAACCCGACCGCTCCGTGAATCCGACGCATGGCTGAATCCTGGAAAATGAAACTGCTGCGGTGGCGCTTCAACCGCTACCCCGCCTATCGACAGTCGGGCGCGCGGGTGGTGCGCATCGCGGAAGACTTTCGGGAAATCACCGTCCGGTTGCCGCTGAACCGCAGCACCCGGAATCTCCATGGCACGATCTACGGTGGGGCGATGTATGCTGCGGTTGATCCGCTGCACGCCGTCATCGTCGCGGCGAATCTCGGGCCGGATTACCACGTGTGGATGAAGTCGGCCCAGATCGACTTCAAGCGCCCGGGACGGAGCGATCTCTTCGCCCACGCGCGCATCAGCAAGCACGAGCTTGAGGAAATCCGCGAGGCCCTGAAGCACACGCCCAAGCTCGATCGCGTCTTCACGCTCAATCTCACGGAAAAGTCCGGCGAGGTCTCCGCACACTTCACCTTCACCGTGCACATCAAACGCCGCGGCGCCCACGAGGCGCCGATGGAAGAACTCGTCTTCGCCCGATGACCGCTCCCCTGCCCCTCGCCGATCAAGTCGTCTTCATCACCGGAGCCAGCCGCGGCATCGGCCGCGCCATCGCGCTCGCCGCGGCAAAAGCCGGCGCGCACATCGTCGTCGCCGCCAAGACGGCCGAGCCGCACCCGAAGTTGCCGGGCACGATCCACAGCGTCGCCGACGAAGTGCGCGCGCTTGGCCGCGAAGCGCTGCCGCTGCAGCTGGACGTGCGCGACGAGATGGCGGTGCAGGATGCGTTCGTCGCGGTGGAGAAAAAATTCGGCCGCCTCGACGCGCTGGTGAACAACGCCGGCGCGATCTCGCTCACCAACGTCGAGAACACGCCCGTGAAACGCTTCGACCTCATGCAGCAGGTGAACGCACGCGCCCTCTTCGTCTGCGCGAAGAACGCCCTGCCGCTGCTCCGCGTCGGCGCCGCGCGCAACGGCGGCAGCGCGCACATCGTCAGCCTTTCACCGCCGCTGAACTTGAACGACCGCTGGCTCACACCGCACGCGCCCTACACGCTCTCGAAATACGGCATGACACTGCTCGCGCTCGGCATGGCGGGCGAATTCGGGCGCGATCGCATCTCCGTCACCACGCTCTGGCCGCGCACGACGATCGCGACCGCCGCGATCGAGTTCGCCGTCGGAGCCGAACTCATGAAATTTTCCCGCACCGCCGACATCATGGCCGACGCCGCCCTCGCGATCCTCACCACCCGCGACGGCTCGCTCAACGGCCGCTGCCTGCTCGACGAAGACCTCCTGCGCGAGCGCGGCGTGACCGATTTCGCCCGCTACGCCGCCGATCCGGCCAACGCCGACCGGCTTTATCCCGACCTGTTTCTCGACGCCTGATATCCTCAGCACCACGGAAACCGAATCTACGCATCACGTAATAAACGCCTTTCGCTCCCTCTCATGCGCCCCCTCGCCGATCCCTCTTCCGCCACCCCGGCCAAATCGCCCCACAGCGAGCAGAACCTGCGCTTCATCCTCGGCCTCAAGCTCAGCCAGCTCCGCAAACAAAAGGGCCTCCCGCTCAAGGACGTCGCCTCCCGCGCCGACCTCGCGATTTCCTACCTGAACGAAATCGAAAAGGGCAAAAAATACCCAAAGCCCGAGAAGATCCTCGCGCTCGCGAAGGCGCTCGGGACGACCTACGACGAACTCGTCTCGCTCCAACTCGGCGAAAAGCTGCACCCGCTCTCCGGCGTGTTGAAGTCCGGCGTGCTCGAGGAAATCCCCCTCGAGGTCTTCGGCCTCACGCCGACCGGCCTGCTGGAGATGATGTCCGCCTCGCCGGACAAGATCAGCGCGCTCTTCGACACATTCGTGAAGATCGCGCACCGCTTCGACGTCACGATCGAACACCTGCTGCTCGCCGCGATGCGCTCCTACGTCGAGCAGAACCAGAATTACTTCGAGGACATCGAGCTCGCCGCGGAAAAGTTCCGCAAGGAACACGAATGGGCGCGCACACAAACGCCCGACGTCGCGAAACTGCGCGAGCACCTCACCCAGCGCCACGGCTACACCATCGACGACATCGCACTGCAGAATCGCACCGATCTCCAGGACATGCGCGCCGTCACCTTCGGCGGCGAGTCGGCACAGCCGCGCATGTTTCTGAACACGCGGCTCTCGCTCTGGCAGCAAGCCTTCCTGCTCGCGCGCGAGATCGGCTACCGCGAGATGGGCTTGGTCGAACCGGTGACGACCTCGCCGATCGTGAAGGTCGCTTCGTTCGACCAGCTGCTGAACAATTTCCGCGCCTCCTACTTTGCCGGCGCAATGTTGCTCGACCGCCATCTGCTCGTCTCGGACCTGCGGCAGTTTTTCGCCCGCACGCAGTGGGACGGCAACATGCTCGTCGCGATCAACCGCCGCTACCAGGCGACGCCCGAGATGTTTTTTCACCGACTCTCGCAGATCGTGCCGCGCTTCTTTGGGCTCGAGCAGATGTATTTCGTGCGTTTCGACCACCACCGCGGCACGACCGACGTGCGCATCGGCAAGGAGCTGCACTACCAACGCATGCACGGCACGCACAGCGTCGGCGTCAACGAGCACTACTGCCGCCGCTGGATGTCGCTGCGCTCGCTCCAGGAACTCGACGCCCGCCGCGCCCGCGAAGGCTCCGGACTCATTGTCGCCGGCGCGCAGCGCTCGCGTTTTTACGCGAGCAACGACGAGTATTTCTCGATCTCGCTCGCGCACCCGCGTTCGGCGAATCCCGAGATGAACTCGTGCGTCACGCTCGGCTTTTTGATGAACGATACGTTCAAGAAGTCGGTGAACTTCTGGAACGATCCGTCGCTCCCGAACGCACTGGTCGCGGACACGTGCGAGCGCTGCGGCATCGCCGACTGTGAATCGCGCGCGGTGCCGGCGGTCATTCGGCAGCGTGAGGATCGTCGCACGCGGCAACTCGCGGCGCTGGCACAGCTGCAGGTGGAGCGGTGAGCCGCGGCCACTAGCGTCCCGCTCGCAAAGTGGGTGGCACGCTTGCGCGTCACTTGCGCGAGTCCGGGGTCGTTCGCTCGAGCGGCGCGCGAGCGCGCCACCTACCCGCTTCCACTCACTCGCTCGCGACTCTGACGTAGCAGCCGACGTGAGGAGGCTGAAGGATCATCGTGCGCCCAGACCAGCCTTACGTCGGCTGCTACACGCCGGTGTCAGCGCTTGCTCTTCTTCGGCGTGTAGAACGCCTGCACGGCGAAGATCATCGGGATTTCGTCCTGACTGCGCGAAATCTTCGCGGCGCAGCCAAGGAAGTGCAGCTTCGCATTCACGATGTTCTCGCGATGCCCCGGAGAATTCATCCACGCCTGCACGATCGCCTGCGCGAAGCTCGCGTAAGTGTGCGTGCGCACCGGCTGGCCGTTGCGCGCGTCGCGCAGCGTGCGATCGTTCTTGAAATAGTAGATGCTGACACCGGATGGCACGTCGTAGATCGAGATCTGCGCGATATTCTCGGCCACCAGTTCGGGATCCAGACCCGCAAATTTCACCCGATCGAGCGGCGTTGCGATAAGCGGAAACGGATTTGTGTGACTCGGGGGGCGAAAGAGCGCGCCCAGCCGCGCTTGCGTGTCGGCGGCATCGTCGAGTTTGGGTTCGGCCCGAAACATCTTCAGCCCGAGCTGCGCCCGCGCGCGATTGGTCGCGTCAAAAATCGCCCGCGCCAGCAACGGCTCGTCGAGTTGCTCCGGCTCGATGACGTCCGACAGCTGCGCCGCTGCTGCTGATACGCCGGTGAAAACGACAGCCAGCCAAAGGCAGAACGCGGAAAGGTGGGGCATCGCGCGAGAACGAGAGGTCGAGTTCCGCGGGCTGTCAAATACCGCGACGAAAACAATCACTGGGTAGGGCGAGGCGTCCTTGCCGAGCCGCGGCTCACCGGGGACGGCGACGAGTGCGTCCGCCTCGACGGTTCGCCCTGCCTCAGAATGCCAAACAAAAGGCCGCGCGCGAGCGCGGCCTTGGGAACGTGTTGAGACGGAGCCTTACTTCCCGCCCAGCGCCATGTCTTCCATCAGCGCGAGCGCGGTGGCTTCGGCGATGTCGTGGACGTCGAAGCGGTTGATGATGCGGCCGGCGTCGCGGTCCTTGCCGAGCACGTCGCGCGAGCTGGCCTGGCCGATGATAGCGGAGTCGCTCAGGCGAATCGCCGTCGCCTGGATGTCGGGCACAACCGTCGTCTGATCGCCGGAAACTTTCGGCAGCAGCACCTCGCGGCTGGAGATGAGAACCTCGATGACCACGTCGGCGACCTTGCTGAGCGCCTCGCGATCCTTGCGCGCCTGATCGTTGCCGGACGCGGTGAAGTGATCGAAGGATTTGTCGGCGATCAGCGACGCCGCGATGCGCTGGTCGGCGAGCTGGGCCCCGGCGGCGCGGAACGGACGGCCGAAGAGCCGCTCGACATCGCGCACGGTTTGCTTGTCGGCGAGCGTTTCCTTGGTCGCGCCGCTGGCTTCGTAAGTGTTCTCCGCCGAGACGTGCTCTTTGGTCGAGCTCGTGGTGCCGCGGCCCGCGGCGACGACGGTGCCGGGCTGGGAACCGGAGTTCACGTTCACCTGCACCTGCGGCGTGTTCGCGGGCTGCGCGGCGGCGTCGACGTCGCTCTTGGTTTCGGCGCGGTCGGCTTCGGTGCGCTCCGTGCGCTTGGTGATTTTCAGGCCGGAGTTCGCGTCGACGAGGTCGCGGTTGATGTAGAACAGCAGGCGCGGCTTGCCGAGCTTGGCGTAGGCTTCGGCGAATTTGTCGACGACGGCGCGCGCCTGGTCCGGCGGGATGATCGAGCGGTTTTCCGGCGCGTAGAGCTGCTGGCCGCTGTCAGTGGGCGCAAGCGACGGCGGCGGATTGGCCGGCAACTGCTGGACGAGCGGCGGGCGCTCGCCGGCGGTGGCGGACTGGCTTTGCGCGAACGCGGCAACAGAGGCGACCGACGCGAAGACGAGAGGTGCGAGGAGGTGTTTCATGGCGGAACGGCGCGGGTCAGCGCGCCTGGCGGACCGCGACGGTGTATTTGCGCGCGGCGTTGGTTTGCGCGACGAAGTGCACGGCTTCGGTGGCGTTCTCGCCGAGGATCAGCGTCTGCCACGGCGTTTCGTCACCGGTGGAGAAACCGGCGTCGTCCTTGAACACGCAGCGGACCTGCACCTGGATGCGGCGGGCTTCGCGATTCTTGACGTTGGCGACGACTTCCAAGCGGCCGTCGTTGCCGATGCGTTCCTGGAGTCCGGTGCATGTGACGGAGATTTGCGTCGGACGATCCATGAGCACGAATTTCTCCGTGCTCTCGAGCGTGTAGCGCGTGGTGTCCTGCGGTAAAAACGGGCCGGGCGGCTGCTGGCAGCCCGCGAGAAACGCGGCGGCGGTCAGCGCAGCGAGGCAGAGGGGCGTCTTGACGGTGTTCATAGCTGGTCGGTCTGGTGTTGAAGAGTTGGACAGCGCCATCGGGGAAAGTTCACCCTCCGGCGGGGTTTTTTGCTAATTCGCTGAGAAAGACGACGGTGTCGCGGTCGCCGTCGGCGGGGACGTGGAGAGTGAATTCGCGCGTGTGCGCCGGGACGAGGCGGCCGTCGGCGTCGAGGTATTCGATCTTCGCGGCGTAATCGCCGGGACGCAGTTTCAGCGCGGTGAACCCGAGGTAGCGCGGGAGATTGTCCCACGTGCGGAGGTCGGCCCGCGCGATGGTGGCGGCGGAAAGGATCTTGCCGAACGCGCCGATCGCCGCGAGCGCCAGGGCCGTTTGGTCCGAGCCTCGACCGCTCTCGCCTTGCGCGCGCTTGCGCTCGGCTTCGCTGTGGGCGATGGCGGCGCCGAGGAGCGAGAGATCGCCGACGGTGTCGGCCGTGCCCTTGAAGACGGCTTTGTTGCCGAGGATGTAATCCATGACGCGGCCGCCGCGGGTCGTGGCTTGGAAATACAGATCATCCCAGGGCGCGAGCGCGATCGTGCGGCGCTCGACGATGAGGCGCGCGCTCGCCGCGGCGGATGGCGGCTCGGAGAAACGGAGTTTCTCGCCGTAGGCGCCATCGGCGAATTTCAGCGGACCGCGGCCCCACTCGGCGAAGACGAGCACGTTGGCCTGCGGGTCGTAAGGCGGCAGCTGGCTCTTCGCGCTTTTCTCGGCGCGGGCGAACGCATCGCTGCCGTCCGCGGCGAGCTTCGCACTCGCGAGGCCGTCGAGGTAATCGAGCAGCACGTAGTCGGCGCGATAGTCGCCCTCCTCCGCCACGCTGTCGAGCAACTGGCCGGAGCGGAAACAGGCGCGGGCGTTGTCGGGCTCGCCGTCGCGCCAGTAGAGGATCGCGCGATAGTAATACGCCATCACGCGTTCGTAGGGTTCGCCGATGAAGGTCTTGCGCTCCTCGCCCGACCAGAGCGAGCGGGCGCGTTTGGCGTCTTCCCGGTCGGCGAGGATGCCGCCCATCGTGAGGATGGCGTCGTCGAAGCGCTGTTTCGCTTCGTCGTCGCGGCCGGCGCGGAGCGCGGCGAGGCCGAGGCGGTATTGCCACAGGACTTTGTCGCGCACGATGGTGCCGGCGAGCTTCGGGTCGTCGGTGACGAGCAGCTGGTCGGTCGGCAGCGTCGGGCCGACGCAGCCGGTGAGAGCGACGAGAACGGCCACGAGCAGGGCTGCCCGTGGCCAGATGAAACGGAGACGCGACATCGCGTGACAGTGAGCACGGCCAGGCGCCGCGCGTCACGCTCAACGATACGCCGCGTCCTCGAGACCCTGCTTCTTGATCTCGGCGGAACTCTCCCAGACGATCTCGCTGGTGCGGGCGTCGGTGAGGCGGAAGGTGTAGAGCACGTAGTCGCTCACGCCCTGCGACGTGCGCGTGGTGAGGCTCTGGAGCTTGCCGGTGAGGAAATAATCGGCGCCGCGGAACTCGACCACGTTCGGGTCGGCGCTGGCCGTGACCTGGCCGCTCATCTTCAGCTCACGTTCGCGCTCGAGCGTCTTCATCATCTCGCGATCGAGGAAACGCACGCGGCCCACGGCCTTCTCGTTCAGCTGCGAGCGGATGCGGGTGAGAAAAATGTCCTTGTTGATCGGAAAACGCGTTTCGTTGACGACGGGCTCGAGCACGACGCGGGGCGTGACTTTGGCGCTGGCGATCTCGGGGATGCCGAGGATGCCGCGCGCCATCTTGTCGGTGACGGCGACGAGGTCTTGGGATTCGACGCCGGTGCCGGCGACGAAGCCACGTTCATCGGGACGCATTTCCGTGACGGGGACGCCGTTCGGGTTTTGCACGCCGCCGTAAGGCTGCTGGCAGCCCGCGAGGAAGGCGGCGCCGACGGCGCACGAGGAAACAATCAGGAGACGAGGGTTCATGGGTGCTTGGTGAAACAAAAACTAAATGCGGAGCGCGGACGGCAGGACGCGAGGCGCGCCTCAGCGGCCGAACAGGCCGTTCGCGCTGCTCATCGGCGACGAGTTGCCGTAGTAATTATTGATGATCGTCACCTGCTGCGGCGGTTGTTGCTGCGGCGCCGGCGGGGCGGCGGTCGCGACGACTTCCGGCTGATAATAGCTGACGGGGCGCACGCGCCGGTAAGAGCGATCGTAGGTCGCATCGCGCGTCGAGCCGATGACCGCGCCCGCGAGGGCGCCCCAGAGCGCGCCGCGCGCGCCGTTGCCGCTGCCGGTGTTGTTGCCAATGATCGCACCGATGCCGGCGCCGAGCAGCGCGCCGCCGAGGGCATTGTCACCGCTTCCATAGTAGCCGGTGTCGTAATAGCCGTAATCGTAGGACCGATAAGCCGGATAACCGTAGCTGTAGCTGTAGCGGGGATAATCATAGGCGCCCCAATAATAGCTGCCCGGCCAGACGGTGACGCGCGGATAAGAGTAGTAACCCGGGCGGTAGCCAACGCGACGATAGCCGTAATCGGAGCGGCCGTGGTGGCGATAGTCTCGATGGCCGTAAGCACCGTAGCCGACGCCCACATGCACCCGCGTGCCCGAATCGCGATGCCACGCCGAGGGCGAACGGCTCGCGTCATTCGCGGCGGCGCCCAGCACCGCTCCGGCGGCCGCGCCGATGAGGGCACCCTTGCCGCCATTGCCGCTGCCGCTGTTGTTGCCGATCACGGCGCCGGCGATGCCACCGAGCACCGCGCCGTTGACGGCATTGGGACGAAAGGTCTGCGCCGACAGCGACAACGCGGTCGCGCCAAGTAAAGCGAGAGCGAGGATCTTCTTCATGATTGGTGAGGGCCGAGAGGTGGGACACATACCCTAGGGAAGTGTTTCACCGGGAATCAATGGATGAACGCGAGTAAACTTAGTGCACAGGCGGGAGTTGCGCCGCCCAGCGAGGCAAGCTACTTGGATTTCGCGACAAAACAACCACTTAGCCCAACGTGATCCACGGCACCTTCGACCTTCCCGTGCTTTTCGACTACGGCGCGACCTTCGCGTTCGGGTTGTCCGCAGCGCTGGCCGGCATCAAGCGGCACTATGACATTGTCGGCGTGCTTGCGCTGGCCTTGGTGACCGGTCTTGGCGGCGGCGTGTTGCGCGACGGGCTCTTCCTCGCCCAAGGCCCCACCCCGCTGCTCACGAACCCCCGCTACATTCAGCTGATCGCCGCCGCGGTGCTGTGCGGCGTCCTGTTCGGCTCGCGCATTCATCATTTCGCAAAATTGATCGCCGTCATCGACGCCCTCGGCCTCGGAGCCTATGCGGCGTTCGGCGTGCAAAAGTCGCTCCTTTTCGGCCTGTCCGGGCCGGCCGCGATCCTCGTCGGCGTCGTCAACGCCGTCGGCGGCGGCGTGCTGCGCGACCTCCTTTGCCGCGAAGAGCCGCTGGTGTTCAAGCCCGGCCAGTTTTACCTGCTCACCGCGCTCGCCGGCGCGGTCACCTTCGTCTTCTGCAGCGTCAATCTCGAGCTGTCCGCCAACCGCGCCGCGATCGTCGCGGTGGTGCTGACATTCATTTTCCGCGTGCTGACGATCCGCTTCAACTGGCGCACCGCCCCGGTTTCGTCGGGCAGCATCTTCGAGGACGACGATGAGCCGCCTCCGCCCGCCGGCGGCAAACCGTAGCGTCGCCGCGATTCCCGTCGAGATTTCGCACGAGTCCGGCCCGGGGATCTTCCGTGCGTTCACTTTGTGACTCGCGATCCAAGGTCCGTCCGCTGCCGCGCTCACCGGCGGTGCCGGCAACCTCACGCGCCCGCCCAGCGCATCCGAATCCGGCCTCGGCGACGTCCATCTCGATCTCACCGATCGCACCGACACGCGACCGCACCCGTCCCCTTGCATTCGTCGCGTTGTAGGTGGCGCGCCAGCGCGCCACTTGCCTTTCCTCGAACACCTCGGTTCCACGCGCCGCTTGCGACGCGCCGCCGCGCGCATCATCGTTCGTGCGCACCCCGCCGCCGCATGAGTTCCCGCTTCGTCCTCGCGCTCGATCAAGGCACCACGTCGTCCCGCGCCATCGTCTTCGATCGCCGCGGCCAACCGCGCGGGACGGCGCAGCAGGAATTCCCGCAACACTTCCCGCGCCCGGGCTGGGTCGAGCACGAGCCGCACGATCTCTGGGAAACCACCCGCCTCACCGCCCTCGGCGCACTCGCCAAAGCGAACCTCACCGCGCGCGACATCGCGGCGATCGGCCTGACCAACCAGCGCGAAACGACTCTCCTCTGGGACCGCCGCACCGGCCGCCCGCTGCACCGCGCGATCGTCTGGCAGGACCGCCGCACCGCCGACGCCTGCGAAAAACTGAAACGCGCCGGCCGCGAGCCGCTCTTCCGCCGCAAGACCGGCCTGCTGCTCGACCCGTATTTCTCCGGCACGAAACTCGCGTGGCTCCTCGACCACGTGCCCGGGGCGCGCCGCCGCGCCGAGCGTGGCGAACTCGCCTTCGGCACCGTCGACACGTGGCTGCTGTGGCACCTCACCGGCGGCACCGTCCACGCCACCGACGCCTCGAACGCCTCGCGCACGCTCCTCTTCAATCTTCGCACCGGCGACTGGGACGACACGCTCCTGAAGACGCTCCGCATCCCGCGCGAAGTGTTGCCCGCCGTGCGCGACAGCTCCGGCGTCTTCGGCGAAGTCACCAGCGTCCCCGCGCTGCGCGGCGTGCCTATCGCGGGCGTCGCCGGCGACCAGCAAGCCGCGCTCTTTGGCCAGGCGTGCTTCCGGCCCGGCATGGCAAAGAACACTTATGGCACCGGCTGCTTCCTGCTCCTGCACACCGGCGACCGTGCCGTCTTTTCCCAAAACCAACTGCTCACCACCGTCGCGTGGCGCCTCGACGGGAAAATCGAATACGCGCTCGAAGGCAGCGTGTTCATCGGCGGCGCCGTCGTGCAATGGCTTCGCGACGGCCTCGGCCTCATCGCGCGCTCGGTCGACGTCGAGCAACTCGCCGCCCGCGTGCCCGACAACGGCGGCGTCTATCTCGTGCCCGCCTTCGCCGGCCTCGGCGCGCCGCACTGGGACGCCGCCGCGCGCGGCGTCCTCGTCGGCCTCACCCGCGGCAGCAACGCCGGCCACGTCGCCCGCGCCGCGCTCGAGAGCATCGCCTACCAGAGTGCCGACCTGCTCGCCGCGATGCGCGCCGATTGCGGCGGACGCCTCCGCGAACTGCGCGTCGACGGCGGCGCCGTCGTGAACAACGCGCTCATGCAGTTCCAAGCCGACCTGCTTCGCGTGCCCGTGATCCGCCCGCGCACGACCGAGACGACCGCCCTCGGCGCCGCCTATCTCGCCGGCCTCGCGGTTGGTTTCTGGAAAAATCGTCAGGAGATCGCCGCCCTCTGGCAGGCGGAGCGCAAGTTCTCCGCGCACATGAAACCCGCCGCGGCCACGCGGTTGCAACACGGCTGGCACCGCGCCGTTACCCGCGCCCTGCGTTGGCGCGAGTGAGTCCGGCGGCAACCACGTTTGGTTCGCTGCCGGTAAATTCCCGCTGATATCCGCGTCAGCGGCACCGCCGGGCTTGCCGCGCCACAAGCGAACCGGCACAAGTCGGCTACCCGCCTTTCCCATGAAGCTCTCCCGCGTCCTCCGCCACGCTGTCCTCGCGTCCGCGCTCACCGCCGGCCTCTCCGCCGCCGACAGCGATCTCGCCGCGCTCCGCGCCAAGGCCGAGAAGGGCAACGCCATCGCACAATACAACCTCGGCCTCACTTACGCCGAAGGCCGCGACACGCCCGTCGACCGCACCGAAGCTTACGTCTGGCTCGCCCTGGCCTTGGAAAACGGCGCCCGCGGCCGCGCCCTCGACCAGCTCTCCGCCCAACTCAGCCCCGCCGAACTCGCCGCCGCCCAGGCCCGCCTCGCCGAACGCCGCGCCGCCTTGGGCAAACCCGCGCCAGCTCCGACATCGCCGGCAGCGACTCCGACGGCAGACGCCTCCACTCTCGAACGCGAACTCGCCCAAGCCAAAGCCGACAAACAACAACTCAGCACCGAACTCGCCGCCGCCTGGAAGGAAGCGGACCAGCTCAAAGCCGATCTGGAAAAAACCAAAGCCGCGCCGCCCCCCGCCACCGACGCCGACCAACTCCGCCGCGAACGCGATTCCCTTTCCGCCAAACTCACCGAGCTCGCCGGCGACGTCGCCACCCTCCGCGCTGATCGCGAGCGTCTTCAAAGACTCGCCGCGCAGGTCCAGAAGGACCTCACCGAAACCCGCGAGACCAGCCGCGCCTACCAGGAACAAGCGCGCATCGCCGAGATGCGCATTGGCGAACTCGTCCGTCAGTCCGAGCTGCAGAAAACCGAACTCGCCCGCGCCGACGAGGCCATCCAAGCCCTCCAAGCCGACGCCACCAAACCCGGCACCGCAACGGACAACGAAGCGCTGGTCCGCAAAACGCGCGAACTGCAAGGCGTCCAAGCCGACCTCGAAAACGCGCGAAACGCCAACGCCCAGCTGAGCGCCTCTCTCGCAAAGGCCAGCCAGGACCGCACCGGTCTCGAGCAAATGCTCACGCACGCGCAGACCGCCGCCATCGATCTCGGCAAACAAGTCGACGCGCTCACCGCCCAGCTCGCGACCGAGAAGCAAAAGCCCGCCGCGCCCGCTTATCCCGATCTCCGCGAGCGCGTCAGCGATCTCGAAGCCCAAGTCACCGCGCTGCGCAACGCCCCGCCCGCCTATCCGGACCTGCGTCCGCAAGTCGCCGAACTTCAGGCCCAAATTGCCGCCGCTCCCAGTCGCTCCGCGACTCCGAGTTATCCGGACCTCCGCGAGCGCGTGACCGCGCTCGAATCCCAGCTCGCCGAAGCCAACCGTCGCGCCGACACCCTCGACACCCGCGCCACCTCGCTCGCCAACGCAAAGACCGCCGCCGAAAATGACCTCGCCACGCTCCGCTCGCAACTGAGCCGCAGCCAACAACAGGCCGACGTCGCCCAAGAGAAGGCCGACAAACTCGCCGTCGCCCATACTGCTTTGCAGCAGCAACTCGAAGCGACCAAATCCGCCGCTCCGTCCTATCCGGACCTGCGCAACGAAGTCGCCGAACTCCAGCAGCAACTCGCGGCCGCCAAGAGCGCCGCGCCCGCCTATCCCGATCTCCGTGCCCGCGTCAGCGAACTCGAAACGCAAATCGCCGCGCTGCGCAATGCCGCACCCGCCTACCCGGACCTCCGCGAGCGAGTCACTCAACTCGAGGCTCAACTCGCGACCGCGAAATCCGCCGCTCCGTCCTATCCCGATCTGCGCGAGCGCGTGAGCGAGCTGCAGGTCCAGCTCGCCGCCGCCAGCAATCGTCCCGCCGCGCCGAGCTATCCGGACCTGCGCAACGAAGTCGCCGAACTCCAGCAGCAGCTCGCGGCCGCCAAGAGCGCCGCGCCCGCCTATCCCGATCTCCGCCCGCGCGTCGCCGAACTTCAGCAACAGCTGACCGCCGCGGCGCGCAGCGTCACCCCGACTTACCCCGACCTGTCGGGACGCGTCGCCCAACTCGAATCGGCCCTGGCCACCACCCGCGCCCAGTTGACCGCAGCCCAAGCCACGGCGACGCCCGCGGCCCCCACCGAAAACGTCGATGAGTTGAAGGAAAAGCTCGCCACCACCGAGGACAAGCTCGCCACCGCGCTCTCCGGCTACTCGCAACTCCGCAACGAATTCGACGCGCTCCAAGCCAGCACGTCGCAATCCACCGCGGCGCTCAGCACGGAGAAGGATGCCCTCGCCTCCCGCCTCGCCGCCGCCGAAGAAGCCTCGCGCAACGCTCAGGCCGAAATCGAGCGCCTCAACGAGACGCTCGCGGCCACGCAGCGCGGCAGCAGTCAGGCCGGCACGGAACTCGCCTCCACCCGCGCACTGCTCCAGCAGCTGCAAGGCGCGAACGCCACGCTCGCCCAGGAAAATTACCAGCTGAAGGCCGCGCTCGCGAACAACCCGACCGCCCGCAGCGCCGCCGTCACCGCCGCCGCCGCGAACGTTCGCACGCACACGGTGGAAACCGGCGATTCCCTGTCGAAAATCAGCCAGCGCTATTACGGCTCAACCGGTCGGTGGCAGGAAATCTACGCCGCCAATCGCGAGCTCATCGGCCCGCAGGGTCAGCTCCGCGTCGGTCAGGTGCTGCGAATTCCGTGACGCCGCGCGCCTAGAGCGGAAACAGCGCCACGCACGCCGCGAGCGCGAGGAGCGACGTCAGCACGCTCACCACGATCGTCATCGAGGCGAGTTGCTCGTCGCCCTTCATCTCCACCGCCATCGTGTAAGAGACGATCGCCGTCGGCGACGCCGCCAGGATCATCAGCAAACTCGTCTCCACGGCCCCCAGTCCGACGAGCCGCGCCGCCACCCACGCGAGCAGCGGACCACCGAACGTCTTCAGCACCGCCGATCCCACCGGCGCCCGCCACTCCGCGCCGAAGCGCGCCGTCACGAGCGAGCCGCCGACGCCGAGCAAACCCAGCGGCAGGGCCATCTCGCCGAGCGCCTCCATCGTCTGCGCGATCGCCCCCGGCAACCGCCAGCCCATCGCCGCAAAACCGATGCCCGCGAGCGTCGCCAGCAGCGGCGGCGTCACCGCGAGTTGTTTCACCACCGGCTTGATCGACCGCCAGCCGAACGCGTGCTGGCTCGCCACGAGCACCACGACCGCTCCGAGGTTGTAGGCCACCATCGTCGGCGCGACGACGAGGATGGCCGCGGAATGCAGCGGCAAGCCGTCGAGCACCGGCACGTTCGGCAGCGCGAAAATGATCGGCAGGCCGACGAACGCGAGATTCCCGCGGAACGCTCCCTGCACGAACGTGCCCATCGCCACGCCCGGCACGCGCAACAGCCAGGCCAAGGCGTAGCCCGCCGCGAGCGAAAGCACGAGCACCAACCCCATGGCCGCGAGCAGCTTTTCGGCGCCGTTCGCCTGGTGCAGCGACGACACGAGCTGGCTGAACAGCAGCGCCGGCAGGCCGAGCCAGTAAGTCACGCGATTCGCCTCGCGCAGGAAACTGGCCGAGACGAACTCGACGCGCTGCATCCACGCGCCGAGCGCAATCAGCAGAAACACGGGAGCGAGCGCGTTGAGCACGAGCATAGCGCCGCGACTGTGCGGTTCACTGCCGACTCCGTCGACGCCGAAAAGCCCGTAGTGCGTCCCCACCGTTTCGATGCTGGCTTCGACCAAGCCGCCGCACTTTTCGCGGCCAGCCGCACGCGCCCGGCACATTTTCTTTGGCGTTGCACGTGCAACGTGGTTCGTTGGCGGCATGTCGACGCACTCGATCGCATTCATCGGCACGGGCGTGATGGGCCGCAGCATGGCCGGCCATCTGCAAAAAGCCGGCCACCGGCTCCACGTGCACAACCGCACCAAAGCCAAGGCGCAGGAACTCCTCGACGCCGGCGCCACGTGGCACGACACGCCCGGCAGCGCCGCCGCGCAGGCGGATTTCGTGTTCACGATCGTCGGTTTCCCGAGCGACGTGGAGGAAACGTATTTCGGGGCTCAAGGTGTGCTCGCTCACGCCCAGCCCGGCACCGTCGTCGTTGATATGACGACCTCGAGTCCGGCACTCGCGCGTCGCATCGCCGAGGCCGCGACCGCGAAGGGCCTGCTCGCTCTCGACGCACCGGTAACCGGCGGTGATGTCGGGGCCCGCGAGGCGCGCCTCGTCATCATGGTCGGCGGTGCGGAAGCGGCGTTCGCCCGCACGCGGCCATTGTTCGAAGTGATGGGCAAAAACATCGCGCTCCACGGCGGCCCTGGCTCCGGTCAGCTTTGCAAGCTCGCGAATCAGATCGGCATCGCGTCGGTCATGGTCTCGTGGTGCGAAGCGCTGAATTTCGCGCAGCGCGCGGGACTCGATCCTACCCGCGTGCTCGAGAGCATCAGCGGCGGCGCGGCGGGCAGCGTGGGCATGACGGTGCTCGCCCCACGCGCGCTCCGCGGCGATTTCGCACCGGGCTTCTACGTGAAACATTTTCTGAAAGACCTGCGCCTCGCGCTCGAAGCGGCGGAAGCGATGAAGCTCGACTTGCCCGGCACGAAGCAGGCCAAGCAGCTCTACGAGCAAGTCGCGGCGCGCGGCTGGGAAGACAGCGGCACGCAAGTGCTCTTCCGGCTCTACGCTGAGCGGGCGTGAGAAGCCGAGCGAAGTCAGTCCTGGAGGCGTGGCCAGCGATAGGTAGGGGCGGTTGCCCTCACCGCCCTTTCGCGCACGTAACGAGCCGCCTTCTCAAGGGCCGTTGAGGGCCGCGGCCCCTACCTCAAAACCCGTTGTGCGCTCCTCTCAAATCTCTTTCGGCTCGAGCATCGCCAGGCCGCGCATCGTCGCGTCGGTGACGGCGCGGTAAGTCCACTTGCCCGGCCAATCGCGGCGCAAGATCACGTCGAGCCGATCGGCGCCGCCCGAAACGGCGACGTTGCGCAGCAGCGGCGTGCCGGAGGCGGCGAGCAACGGCAAACGCTCCGCACTCGCGCGGATCAGGCTCTCGACCACAGCGGAAAGCATCTGCTCGCGCGTGCTGGCGAGAGTGAGGCCGGTGAACGCGCCCTGGCGTTGCACGATGCTCGTGCGCTCGCCGGCCATGTAGGGCTCGAAGCGCACCGAGCCCGACGCCTTCGGTCCGAGTTTCGCGAGGCGGCGGAACTCCGCCTGAAATTCCGCAATCGGCATCGTCGGACACATCTGGTCGCGCACCCAATAGATCGCGGAGGCGACCGCGGCGAGCGTGCTGACCTGGAGAAATTTTCCGTCCAGACCGAGCGCGCGCGTGAGCAGGCGTTCGTGCGGCTTCGGTTTGTCGGTGCACAGCGCGAGCACGTCGGTGGAGCCGGTGACGTTGAAGAGCTGACCGACTTTCGCACCGGCGAGGATCATGCCCGCACTGCCGTCCATCAGACCGACGATCATCGGCGTGCCGGCGGTGAGGCCGAACGCGCGCGCCGCTTCCGCCGTGATGCGGCCGCCGATGCGGTCGGCGTCGTGCACGTCGGGCAGGAGTTTTTTGTCCACGCCGAGGTTCGCGCAGAGCTCATCGCTCCAGCCGTCGAGCGTGAGCGTGCGGTAGAGGCCGGTGAACGATGCGTTCGACGGATCGGTGACGCGCGCGCCGGTGAGCCGGCGATGGAGAAACGTGTTAAGATGACCGACGAGGTCCGCCCGGCGCAGGCGTTGCGGCTCGTGTTGTTTGAACCACGCCCACGTCGTCGAGCTGATGCCGCCGGGAAACGGCCGGCAGCCGCACGCCTGCAGGTGCGCGTCTTTGCCGAAGCGTGTTTCGATTTCCTCCGCTTGCGCGACGCTGCGACGGTCCTGGTGCGTGACGATCGGCGTGAGCGCCTGGCCTTTGGCGTCGAGCACGACCCACGCGGGGCACATCACGGCGAGGTGGATGGCGTCGACGTTCTTCGCGAGGCCCTTGAGACCAGCGATGGCGACGCGGACGGCGCGGAGCAGCTCGTCGGGATCGACTTCGACTTTCGGGCCGTCGCAGCGGGATTTGAAGAAGGCGCGCGGGGATTCCGCGAGGACCGTCTTGCCGCGGAGGATGCCCGCGATGACCGAGGAGGAGCCGACATCGATGCCGAGAATCGTCGCCATGATGCGCGACGCTAGAGGACCGGGGCGCGGGAGCAACGCCGCGCTGCGGCACATCGTTGCACGACGGCCGCGCCCAGCGCGGCTACTTTTCGAGCGACTGGAGATAGGTGACGACGTCGGCGGCACCGCCCTTGCGCGCGTGCGCGAGCAGCGGGATGCCGTGCGGTCCGGCGCATTGCGCCGCTTCCGGCCGCGCGGCGATGAACGCCTTCACCGCCTCGAGGTGACCGAGCATCGCGAGCGCAAAGATGTCCGCTCGCGCGCCCTGCTGAAGGAGAAACTCGGCGATATCGCGCCGCCCCATGTGGGATGCGCCACCGAGGGCCGTCTCGAAATCGCCGCCGCCCCAATCCCAGGTGGCATTCAGCAGGTGCGGCTGCGTGGCGAGCATCGATTTCGTTTTGGCCAGATCGCCGTGCGCGGCGACGACGAACTCCTTCACGAGCGCGCCGTCGAGCGGCGGACCGCGATCGGGAACCCGCGGAGCTGGTGCGGGCGCGGTGGTGGTTTGAGCGACGAGCGGCGAGAGGGCGAGCGCGGTAGCGCCCACGAGGGTGGTTTGGAGGAATCGGCGGCGTGGGATCATGGGGAGAAACGGGGGCGCGGCTCAGCGCTTCTCGCACATCAGGGCGAAGAGGTTGTTGTCCGGGTCGCGAAAGAACGACGTCCAGAGTTCGTGATCGGGCATTTTCGCCGTGAGCCCGGGTGGGCGTTCCTCTTTGGCTCCGCGTGCCTTGATGGCGGCGTGCGCGGCGTCGATGTCGGCGACCAGATAGTAGAGGAGCGAGGGGGCGTGATCGACCTCGGGCGATGAAGGCTGGCTGATCATCAGGCGGATGCCGCCGACGTCGAGGAACGCAAGGTTCGGGCCCGCGTCGAAGAGGTGCGTCAGGCCAACGACGTCGCGATAGAAAGCGACGAGCGCCGGAACATTCTTGGTCACGATCGCGATCTGGCGCAGGCGGGTGATCTCGGCAGGCATGGGGAAACTCTAGCAGTTCTCAGGCGGCCGGCGCCTCCGGTTTCTTGCGAAACGCACCGGGCGCGCAGCCAAAGTGCCGCGTGAACGCGGCGTGGAAGGCGCTGTAGCTCTCGTAACCGACGGCCGCGGCCACGTCGGCGACCTCACGCCGCGCCTGCAACAATTGGCGCGCGCGCTCGAGACGACAGCGCGTCGTGAAGGCATGCGGTGTCTCGTCGAACACCGTGCGAAAGCTGCGCTGGAAGTGATACGGCGAGAGCGCGGCCGCGCGCGCGGCGTCGGCGAGCGAGGGCGCGTTGCAGGCCATCGCGCCGAGGAAGTCGCGTCCGCGGCACAGACGGCGGAAAATCTCGTCCCGCGTCGCGGCGCGGGTGGCGGGCAGCCGCGCGGCACGAGCCCGGTGATCGCGCTGGCTCAACAACATTGCGGCCAGCAAATCGCGCAGCTTCTCCTCGAGCCAGGGCTCGGCGACGGTCTGGCGGCGGCACGCAGCGTCGAGTTCGTGCAGGCGCGGAATGACGTGTTCGTCGCGCGGCATGACCGTTTCGAGGAAGAGCACGGGGGCGCCCGATTCGTCGGGCGCGTCGACAAGGCGTTGCTCGTGCTCGCGGAAGACGCGGGCGACCACCCCGGCCCAGTCCGGCGGGAAGAAGACGACGGTCGAGCGGATGGGTGTGGCTGATTCGAAATCGAGCACGTAGCGCTCGCCGTCGTTGAGAATGAGCCAGTCGCCCTCGTTGACCGCGTAGCGACCGCGCGCGGTTTGATAGTGCGCGGTGCCGCCGCGGAAACTTTTCACCGAGAGCGGCATCGCGCCCTCGTAATGGTGCCGGTAGCCGCCGCCGCACAACACGGTGCGTTGCTGGAGCGACTCGCCGGACATGGCGCAAAACTACGCGGCGGGTTGCGTGCGCTTCGGGAGGAGTTTGATGCCGAGCCAGCCGGCGAAGAACACGACGGCGAAGTTCGCGACCCAGAACCAGGCGGGATGCGGCAGCGCGAGGAGGTTCATGACCGACGCGACGACGAAGAGACCGGTGACCATGATGGCCTGACGCGGGCCGCCGTCGGACGAGAAGCGTCCGGCCACGTGCGCACCGGCGGTGACGCCGACGAAATAGCTGACGAGCACCATGAGAAACGCGCCCGCCGGCAGCGTCTTGAAGTAGGCGGCCATCGCGGCGGCGTCCTTCGTGTTCAGATCGGCGGGAAGCGGATACAGCACGCGTTGGCTGAGGATCTGAATGGCGGAGATCAGCATGATGCCCGTGAGGGCACCGGCGAGGGCGGCGAGGGTGTTGCGGAGGACTTCCTTCATGACGGCGGGTGTGCGCGCGGAGCATTGCGCACGGCCGAGGCGAGTAAAGCCGCGTTTCTCTCCGATCGGCGGCGGGAACATTCCGACGTCGCGCGCGGAGGTGTTCGCCGACGGCGCATTGGCAGCACCGGTCGCGTGTTGTCTGCTCCGGTGCGCGCGGACTGAGCGGCGGTGGTGGCTCCGGGATTTCCGCCCTTGTTTCGCACGTGTGCGCGCGCTGTGGCGTGCTTTCTTGCGTCTCCAAAAAAAGAGCCGGGCGTTGCGGCGCCCGGCTCGATTTGACACACACACTAACTACGGAAATTACCAATCGCGGCTGATGCGCAGGTAGACGAAGCGACCTTCCGCGTTGTGCGTGAGGTTGTCGTAACCTTCCGATGCGGCGTAGGAGCGCGGCGGCATCGTATCGAGCACGTTGTTGGCACCGACGGTGATCACATACTTCTGGAAACCGCGGTAGGCGATCTGCGGGTTGTAGATCACCCAGGGCTGGATGCGATTCAGCAGGCCGTTGCCGCCGAGGGAGGCGGTGGCAACCGCAGTATCGTCGTAGCCAGCGATGTAGTTGGCGTAGATCGAAGCGGCCCAGTCACCCTTGCTCCAGTTGAAGCGGGCATTGGCGCGGAAGCGCGGGTAGGTGAACGAGTCGATGAACTCGACGCCGCCGAAGTCGATGGACTTGGTGTAGGTGAGATCGCCGGTGACGGCGAAGCGACCGTAGCTCTGCGTGCGCCACTCGTAGCGGGCGCCGAAGTCGAAGCCTTCATAGGTCTGCGTGGAGACGTTCTGGAAGCTGTCGTTGACGTAGAGCAGCGCGCCCGGGCGGCCCGCGGCGATGTCGTCCGCCGTCGGCGTCGCGCGGATGACGCGGGAGCCGAAGATCGGGCTGCTGAGCTCGTTGTTGAGGATCGTCTGACCGCCGAAGTTCGAGATGACGTTCACGCCGTCGAACTTGAAGTAGTCGGCGTTGAACGAGAAGCCGTTGAGCAGGCCGTTGAAGAGCTTCTTGCCGGGCTCGAACACGAAGCCGACGTAGTAGGTGTCGGTCTCTTCCGGCATCAGGGACGGGTTGCCGATCGTGACGATCTTGAGCTGGCGAGCCGGATCCGCGGGGCGGCGCGGGTCAGGGATGTTGCCCGAGGAGAACGAGACGGTGCCGCCGTTGTAGAGCTGGGCGAGGTCCGGCGCCTTGAACGATTGCGAGAAGGAGCCGCGGACAAGCAGCCAGTCGACGCCGGGGCGGAAGCTGAGGGCGATCTTGGGCTTCGTGGTGCTGCCGAAGTCGCTGTAGTCTTCGAAGCGACCGGCGAGTTGGACCTCGGCGCCCTTGACGACCGGAACGCTGAGTTCGGCGTAGGCGGAGTTCACGCGGCGATCGCCGAAGGTGTTGAGGCCTTCGCTGCCGCCGATGACCTGGCCGGTCTGCTCGTCGAGGGAGCGCCAGGAGGTGAGGTCTTCCGTGCGGACTTCGCCACCGACGGCGAGGCCGAGTTTGCCGGCCGGGAGATCGACCAATTCGCCGCTGAGGCTGACGTCACCGATGCGGGTGGTGAACGTGCTCAGGCGATTGTAGTTCGAGCGGATGTAATTGAGAACTTCCGGGTCGTTCGCGCCGAAGGGATTCAGCCAGAGCTGGCGGCCGGTCTGCGGGCCGGTGATGCCGTTGAGGGCGTTCTGCACGAGACGGTCGAAGGCCTGGTTGTAGTTGGCCTGCGAGGTCTTGTTTTCGGAACTCATCATCGAGGCTTCCCACGTCCAGCTGGAGTTGAAGTTGCCGCCGAAGCCAGCGAGGTAGCGCGTGGCGTCGCTCTGGATGTCGGTGGTGCGGGGCCCGAGTTCGACGAGGCGGAACGCGAGCGCGGAGCCGGCGATGTTCACCCCGAACGGATTGTAGGGATTCGTGGCCGGGAAGAGCATTTGGCCAGCGGAGGACGAGCCCTGCTCGTTCTGACCGAAGACGGGCGACGCGGCGACTTCGATGGTCGTCTTGTTGGTGCGGGACATGACTTCGGCGAACGCGTAGAGGTTCTCCGTCATCTGGTGCTTGGCCCACACGTAGGCGCCGGAAGCGTCACGCGGCGGGATGTTGTCCGTGATCGGGCTGAAGTTGTAGGCGTGGCTGAAACCGCTGTAGGGAACGGCACCCGCGACGGTGGGCGTCGACGTCGGAGCGGCATAGGTGACCGTGCCCAAGCCGGCCACGGTGACGCGACCGGGCCAGGTGGCCGAGGAGCGGTTGTCGCGGCCGCCGTAACTGCGGAGGTCGGCGTTGGCGGCGACGGCACGATCGGCCTGCTTGAGGCCGTTGCGCTTCGAGTAGTCGGCGACGATCACGACCTCGGTCTTGCCGGTGTTGGCGCCGAACGTGATGCCGTAACGCTGGAAGAGCGAATCGGTCTTCGTGGTGTTGCCGAAGTAGACCTCGGTGTTGAGGCCCGAGAAATCCTTGCGCGTCTTGATATTGATCACGCCGGCGACGGCATCGGAGCCATAGATGGCGGACGCGCCGTCCTTGAGGAGTTCGATCGAGTCGATCGCGGCGGACGGGATCGCGCTCAAGTCAAACACCGTGCTGAAACCGTTACCGCCCGGCAGACCGTAGCCGGCGATGCGGCGACCGTTGATCAGGACGAGAGTGTTGCGGGAACCGAGACCGCGAAGGTTGGCCGTCGTCGCGCCCGTGGCGAACGTGCTCGTGCGCTGCGGATCGATGTTGCCGCCCGAGTTGAACGGCATGTCGCGCAGGAAATCCGCGGCGGAGGTGTAGCCGGTGCCGTCGAAATCGCTGCGGGACAGCTGCACGATCGGCAGCGGGCCTTCGGCGTCGACGCGGCGAATACGGGAGCCGGTGACTTCGAACTGTTGGAGTTTGACGGTCTCTTCCGGCTTCTGAGCGTCACTCGTCTGGGCGAACCCAGGAGTCGCGGCGAGGATAGCGATCAGCGCACTCAAAACCGAGGCGTTCGCCATCCGCGAGGGATGCGAGGTGTGGTTGTTCATAGTTTGTTTGGTGGCCAACTGCACCCGAGGGGCGCACGGAGGCATCGCGCACACAACCGCGCCTCGTTGCGGGAACAATCCACCGTCGACCGACAACGCGACGAATACGACGAACGCGTCGAAAAATGCGCCGAACGCGTTCAAACGTCATAGCACCACCGCACACTCCGCGCCGGAAGCGTTCCGGCCGTCCGGAGGGCGCGATTTTCGGCGCTCCTTGGCGCCAGAGGGAGCCGGGGGGTGAAACCCGGCTCCCGCACAACACAACTAACGAACCAAGTCTTTAGAATTGGCGCTCGAGGCGCACATACCAGAACGCCGGATACGGATCGTTCACGCCGGGCGTGGTGCCCGAGCCTTCGAACGGATCGACCGGCGGCGTGTCGTTGAGCACGTTGTTGACGCCGACCGTCAGCGTCGTGCCGCGGAAGCCGCGGTAGGCGACGGAGGTGTTCATCGTCAACTGGCTCTTCAACTTGTAGAGGATATACATCGAGTCGATGTCCGGGTCAGTGAAGTAGCCGAGGCCGTAGCTGGCGCGACGATCACCGCGATAGACACCGAAGAGGTTCCACTGCCAATCGTTGTAGACCCAGTTGAAGGTCGCGTTGGCGTTGAAGCGCGGCGTGAGGCTGCTGCCGGCAATGTTGTCACCATCGATCTTGTAGGAGTCGAGGTAGGTGCCGGAAACGCCGACGTAAAAGTGGCCGAGTGCTTGGGTCTTCCAGCGGTAGTTCACATCGAAGTCGAAGCCGGTGTATTCGGCGTCCGAGATGTTGCTGTAGTCGTCCGCGATGTAGAGCAGGCGCTGGTTGACCGGATCACGCACGACCTTCGAGGCGAAGAGCGCCTCGCCGGCCGCGGCGCGCGTGAGGAAGTCCGAGTAGGAATAGAAGTCGGTGAGCTGGGCGAGCAGGTTGGACTGCTTGAAGTTCACGTAGTCGAGCGAGACATTCAGGCCGCGGAACAGGCCCTTCTGCGGCTCGAGCGACAGGCCGACGTAATAGGTGTCGGTGGTCTCGGGCTGGAGGTTCGGGTTGCCGGCGACGCGGATCTGGATCTGGTCGTTCTGGCCGGTGACCGGATCGAGGTATTGGCTCGAGGTGAACGTGTTCGTCGACCCGGTGTAGAGATAAGCGAGGTCCGGCGCCTTGAACGATTCCGAGTAGGAACCGCGCAGGATGAGCCAGCTGAGCGGGCGGAACTTGAAGCCGACCTTCGGGCGCGCTTCGTCCTTGAAGCCCTTGTCGCTGTAATCCTCGTAACGACCGGCGACCTGCATCTCGAACCACTTCGCGAACGGCAGGTTCACTTCGGCGAACACGGACGTGACGTCGCGGCTGCCGAACGAGCTCGTGCCGGCGGAGCCGCCGACGATGTTGCTCGTGGCGTTCAAGTCGGTCTGCACATCCGCCATGTCTTCCATGCGGCGCTCGGCACCGACGGAGACGCCGATCGCGCCGCCCGGGAGCTGGCCGAGCGTGCCGCTGGCGGACGCATCGTAGCTCGTGTATTCGAGCGAGGAGCTCGTGGGATTCTCGATCGAGAGGAAGTCAGCGAACGCCTGCTCGTTCAGACCGAACCAGTTGAAGTAAACGCGCTGGTTCTGCGGGGTGTTCGGATTCCACTTGAGGGAGCCGTCGCCCTGGCGCGTGAGGCCGTTGAGCGCCTGCTGCAGGCCGTAATCGGTGACCGAATTGCGGTTCAGGTTCGTGACGCTGTTCTTCGAATAGAGCACCGCGCTTTCCCAGGTCCAGTCGGTGAACAGACCGGTCGAGGGGATCTTGCCGCCGAGGCCGGCGAGGAAGCGCGGCGTGTCGGAGGTGACGTCGTTGATGCGGTTGCCAAGCTCGACGAGGCGGCGGTTGCCCGCGGTGATGTCGGTCGCCCACGGATTGTAGGCGTTGTAGGACGGGATGGTCATCACGGAGCCGGCGGTGAGCCCCTGCTCGGACGAGAGGACGGCGGGCGTCGGCGCGGCGTCACTGAGCGTCTTGTTGCGCGTGAACGAGACTTCGAGGATGCCGTAGAGGTTTTCCGAGAAGTCGTGACGCGCGGACGTGAAGACCGAGAAGTTTTCATAGGACGGGAACAGGCCCGCGGTCTCCTGGAAGTTGTAGTAATTCGTGCCGCCCTTGGAGCCCGCGACCGTGGGGGTCGAGGTCGGCGAGGCAAACGTGCGGTAGGCACCGCCGATCAGCACGCGGCCCGGATAACCGGAGCTCGAGCGATTATCGAACCAGCCGTCGGCCACCGGATTGGTGAAGCCGGCTTCGTCGAGATAGTCCTGCAGGTTGTTGTAGCCCGCGGCCGTGTTGATGCCGGTGATCATGTAGTAGGGATTCGCGTCGGCAGCGACGGAAGTCTTGTCGGCGTCGGCGGCGTAGCTGATGTCACGCGCGTAGACGGCGGCCTGCTCGGCCCAGCTGGCGGCGACGAAGAGGTTCGTCTTGCCCGTGCTGCTCACGCCACCGGTGACGACCGCAGCCTTCTTGAGGAGCGCACCGGTGTCGAAGTAGTCGCCCACTTCCGTGCTCACGAACACGCCTTCATAGTCGCGCTTGAGCTTGAAGTTGACGACGCCTGCGACGGCGTCGGAGCCGTAGAGCGCGGAGCCGCCGTCCTTGAGGATTTCGACGGACTCGATCGCCGCTTCCGGAATGCTGTTCAGGTCGAACACGGTCTGGAAACCGTTGAAGCCGGGGGCGGCATACGGGACGGCGCGGCGGCCGTTGATCAACACCAGCGTGTTGTTGTTGCCGAGGCCGCGAAGGTTGAAGGAGTTGACGCCGGGCGTGAAGCTCGTGCCGGAGTCGGTGGGCGTGAGCGCCTGGCCGTTGTTGAACGGCAGGGCGCGGATCGCATCGGCGATCGTGGTGAAGCCCTGTGCGCGCATGTCATCGGCGCGCAGCACGACCACGGGGCTGACGGTTTCGGAATCGAGACGTTTGATGCGCGAGCCCGTGACTTCGAAGGCTCCCATCTTGACGGTATCTCCCTCGGGCGCGGCGGCCGGAGGAGCGGTCTGGGGCGTGTTCTGCGCCCAGGCATTGACGGACAAAACGGATAGCAGCGCGCCCAACAACGGCGCGTTCACCATCCGCAACGTGTGCGTGATGTTGTTCTTCATGTATGGTGTTGGTGTCGGCGCACACGTGGTGAGCGCCGAAGCGTCGGGCATTTCATCTCCTGCTGCGACGAACGCCAACGCACCATCGAGTCGTGCCGCAACTCATGCGACGAACACCGCACTTTCCCCGTCGGGTGCTGCATCCCGCGGCATGGGCCCCGCAGAAAGTAGGGCGCCACCAGACAGGAATTCAGGACCAAATCCTACAAACAGCCGGGATGAGGCGGCAGACCGGCAGGAAAATACCACGCACGCGTCCTGTGTATCGTTTCAACGCGGTGCCCATGTAGCGGAAGCCGGGGGGGGCTTTCGCCAACGCCTGGCCGCGAAACGCCCACGAATTCCGCTACAATTCCGCGCTTCGCGGCGCGCGAGCCGGGCGGCACGCCGGCGCTACTTCAAGCGATCCAGCACACCACGATAGCTCGGGCCGATCGGCAGCGCGGTGCCATCGTCCAGCTCCATTCCATGGCTGCGCGCGAGCATCGGCATGACGCGCCGCACGCAGTTGAGATTCACGATCGTGCTCTTGTGGATGCGGACGAAAATCTCCGGATCGAGCATCTCTTCGATTTTCGTGAGCGTCATGCGGACCATCAGGCCGCGCTCCTTCAGGTGCAGCTTCACGAAATCGCCCTGCCCCTCCACCCAGCGGATGTCGGCTTGGTTGAGGAAGTGGAGCTGGCCGTCGGCCTTCACGACGAGACGCGAAAAATCGACGCCGCCGGGCGCGGGAGCGGGAGCCGTCGGTGCCGTCGCGCCCTGCAACTTCTCCAGCAGAGCGCGGAGCGCCTGCTCCGTCGCTCCGAACGTGCCAGCGCGGATGCGGCGCTTGGCGCGATCCAGCGCCATGTGGAAGCGTTGGTCGCTATAAGGCTTCACGAGGTAATCGACCGCCTGCAGTTCGAACGCCCGCAGCGCAAATTCGTCGTAGGCCGTCACGAAAATGATCTCGGGCCGCTCCCCCGCGGGCAGCCGGTTGAGCAGCTCGACGCCGGTCAGCAGCGGCATCTGCACGTCGAGAAACGCGAGCTGCGGACGCAGCTGGCGGATCATCTCCATGGCGTTCTCGCCGTCGGTGGCCTCGCCCACGACTTCGATGTCGACTTCGTTTTCGAGCAAGGTGCGCAGCGCGCGGCGGGCGGGACGTTCGTCGTCGACGATGAGGGCGCGAATTTTTTCCATGGGGATCAGGCGGCGTGGCTGGGCAGGCTGGCGGATTGCAGCGGCAGCTCGATGCTTACGAGGCAGCCGGCGGGGTTGGTGAGATCGTATTCGAGCCGATGCGTCGGCCCGAAGGCTCGCTCGAGGCGCGCGCGCGTGGCTTGCAGGCCGATGCCATGATTGTCGCGCGAGTCAGCCTTGCGCCCGCCTTCGGCGGGGTCGTTGAACACCTCGAGGCGCAAGCGGTCTTCGCCGACGCGGCGCGCGGACACGCGGACGCGGCCGGGATTGCGACGCTGCGCGATGCCGTGCTTCACGGCGTTCTCGACGAGCGGCTGCAGGATCAGCGTGGGCACGAGCGCGTTGAGGCAATCATCGTCGGCGTCGAAATCGGTGATGAGTTTCTCCTCGAAGCGCACTTTCTCGACCGAGAGGTAGCACTGCGCGTAATCGAGTTCGCGCCAGAGCTCGATCTCCTGGCGTCCGCCGTTGGCCATGAGCTGGCGGAGGAGTTGCGACAGCAGCGAGATGGCTTCGACGGCTTTCTTGCCCTCGCCTTCGCGCATGAGCGACGAGATGGCGTTGAGGGAGTTGAAGAGAAAATGCGGCTGCACCTGCTGCTTGAGCGCGGCGAGTTCGGCCCGGACGAGTTGCGTGTGCAGCTGTTCCTCGCGGAGCTTCGTCTGCACTTTGTGGTTCACGAGTCCCCGCACGTAGTCGGCTGCGAGGATGATCCAATAGATGTAGAAATCGATGAACGAGCGCGCGCTCAGCATGCTCCAGATCGCGTCGATGCCGTAATCCTCCAGTCGCCACCACCCGAACGTCACGTTCAGCGCCCACAGGCGGATGATGTTGCACCAGGCGAGCAGCGTCACCGCCGCGAGCACGTGCAGCGAGAGCCGCACGGCGAGATTGCGATGCCGCTGCTGCAGCTGCTCGCGCAGCATGAAGATCGCCGGCGTGAGCAAGGCCCAGAGCCACGCGCGATACATCTGCGCCACCCACAGCACGAGGTGACTGCGCGGCGAGTCGGGCATCTGCGACAAGCCGATGTAGGTCTGGATCGACAGCAGCACGCCGACCGCGGTCCAGACACCGAAAATGAAAAGCCAGTTATGCCGTCGTGGCGGGGGCACGGCGGTCGTTAAGCCCGCCGCTGCGCCAAACGCAAGCACCGGAACGCGCGACGGCTGTCCGCCCGGCGCGGGCCGGGCGGGATTCGCGGAATCCGCGCGTCCGTTGGTCGTGGATTTTTCCGTGTTCGTCGAAAAACGCCAGGTAGCGGAAGCCGTGAGGCTTTCGCGAAGCGCGTAGCGGAATTCTCACGAACTCCGCTACGAGAAGGCCGCTCAGTCGCCCCAGCAGATGCCGAGAGCGCGACCGGTGCGGACGAGGTCGCCGTCGAGCGGCACCGTCTTCAGTTTGCCGACCGCTTCCGCGATCGGAATGGAGATGATGTCCGGCGGACGCGAGGCGACCATCTGGCCGTAGTTGCCCTCATCGATCAGGCGCACGGCGTTCGCGCCGAAGCGCGTGCAAAGCAGGCGGTCGAACGTCGTCGGCACGCCGCCACGCTGCAAGTGACCGAGCACGCAGTTGCGCACTTCCTTGCCGGTGCGGCGGGCGATTTCCTCAGCCACGACGGCGCTGACGCCACCGAGGCGGGCTTCGCGGTTCTTTTCCTCGGGGCCGGCGTGGGTGGTGAAGTCGCCGCCCTTGATGCGGGCGCCTTCGGCCACGACGACCATCGTGAAGTGTTTACCCTCGGCCTCGCGCTCGACGATCTTGCGGACGATGCTCTCGTAGGTGAACTCGATCTCGGGGATGATGACGACGCTGGCGCCGCCCGCGATGCCCGAGTGGGCCGCGATCCAGCCGGCGTAGCGGCCCATCATCTCGACCACGATCACGCGATTGTGGCTCTGCGCGTGCGTGCGCAGGCGGTCGATCGCATCGGTGGCGAACGAGACCGCAGAGTCGAAGCCGAACGTCACGTCCGTGCCCTCGAGGTCATTGTCGATGGTCTTCGGCACGCCGACGATCGGGATGCCGGCTTCCATGCACTGGAGGCCGATGGAGAGCGAACCGTCGCCACCGACGACCACGAGCGCACGCAGACCGAGCGCGTCGAAATTGCGTTTCGCTTCGGCGAGGACGGCCGGATCGATGGCGCGTTTCTCACCGTGACCGGCCTTGGCGACGAAGCGGCCCTTGTTGGCCGTGCCGAGGACAGTGCCGCCGAGATACAGCAGGCCGTCCATTTCCTGATAATTCATCGGGCGGGCCTGAACCGGCGAGAGGAGGCCGTCGAAGCCGCCGTAAATGCCGAGCGTTTCCCAGCCGCGACGATCGGCGGCCTTCACGACCGCGTAGATCACCGCGTTAAGTCCGGGGCAATCGCCGCCACCTGTTACGATACCAATGCGTTCTTTCATTGCGTGGTAGTGGTTGAAAATTTGTTGAGAGATGAACCTGCGGGGGCAGGAAGTCCCATACAACTCAGCGTCACCGCCCGCTCAATCTTCAACTGTGTGCAAAGGTGCGCGCCTATGGGCGAAGGCTGCGCATCCTTTGGTGCAACTGGCGCAAAGCGCTCCGCCAGAGGAAAAAGGCGGCGCGCAAGACCCGTCGAAAGCCGAAACGCGACGGAGTGAAATTTCGCGTCAGCGCGCTAAGCGACTGCTCAAGGTGGAGTTTGCGCCCCAGGGATAAGCATGCGCCACGAGGCAAACTTCGCCCGCGCCGTCGCCGTGGAGGCACGACGCACGCCTTCGTCCGCCAGCGCCGCCGCCTCGCGCTCGAATCCGTAGAGATGGTGCAAGCGCACGGCTTGCAGTCGCAATTCGGCGGCGTCCGGAAAGAGAGCGACTCCCTCCGCGAGCGCGGCCAGATGTCCGCGGCGCGGAGCGACAGCGCTGCGCTCCCACACTTCGCCGATGCACTGATAAACCTCCGCTAACGCCGGACGGAGGTCTTTCGCGGCAAACAACGGCGTGAGCACGCGCTCCAGCACCTCCTCGGGCAGTCGATCACCAGCAGTCAAGCCCACGCTCAAGTCAGCGAGCCGCACTCGCGCGAGCGCGAGCAACGCCCGGCTGCCCGCCGCGCCGTGAGCGAAGGCGTATTCAAGATGCGGACGCGCCTCCGCCGGATGACCGGTTTCGTATTCGAGCAACCCGTAAACGGCATGCACTCGCGCATCATCAGACGCGCATCGCAGCCCACGCTCCAGGGTGCGTCGAGCTGCCACTTCGTATTTTGCGGCCAACTCGGGCGCGGTAGCTCGCCAGCGGCTCATTTCGACGCGCTCGAAATTCCCGCGCAGGCGCGCCACTTCGGCTTCGGTGGCACGACGAAGGCTGAATTCACCAAACTCCGGCAAATCCCGCTCGAAGCCCGGAACGCGTATCCACGGCGCATCCCAGCGCGCCGCTTCACGAAACCTGGCGAGTTCCTGCTCGGCCTCCGTGAAGCAGAGACCGAACGCTACTTGAAAATCCTCTTCGGTGATTGGCCGATAGCGAGCCACCTCCGCCAAGGCCCACAGCGCCCGAGTTCGCTCCGCTCTCAGTTCCGGGCCGAACAGCGCCCACCGCACCAAGAGCCCGGCCTGCGCATGCCACAAACGCATCTCCGAAACACCTGCGGTCTCATCCGGAAAATGGAGAAAGAACTCCTGCAATGGGATCAGGTCTCCGATCGCACCGTCGGGCCAAGGCAGACGCGGCAGCCGGATATTTCCGGTGGGTCTATTGCGGTAACCGATTCCCTGTATGCCCAGATCGCCAGGAAACAAACCGTAGTCTCCCGCCAGTCCCTCCCGAATCCACCACGGCAGCGTCGGATGCTCGCATTGCATCCGCCACCGCGCGAGGTGGATTGCCGCCGACTCGTATTCGTCCACTCTCTGAAAATTCGCGGCCATGACGAGCGAATCACCCTCGTCGGCCGCGATGATGTTGGGGATGAACCAGCCGCGAGCGGAATCCCACCCGAAATCATACCCGCTTCGCCACCAGCTCTGTTTTCGCGTCGGCGCCAACGGCAGATTCCTGCCCGCCCACAAGACAACCTGCACGGGCGAGGAAAGCTCTTTTCGGAAGGTTTCCGGCAGGAACAAGGTTCCTCTGCGTTGCCCCACGAGAAACTCACGCGTGAGCTCATCGTCGCACAGACTCAGCACCTCGAAGCCGGCGACGGCGCCATACTGCCAGGGCAGCTCTTCCGGCGCCTCGGTGACGACAAACGGCGGTAGCTTATGCACCGGCTCGCGCACTTCCGTCTCCGCGCCGCACCACGCCGCCGCCAGGAGGAGCGGCAGGACAACAAGACCGCGCCGGAGCGTGCCGGCGCGAAGGGCGATTCCCGAATTCACGTGGTAAAGACGAGCGTGGCCCTGCGCGTCGTGAGACGGGAGAGTTGGCGGACCATCGCCGGATGTCACTTCCAAGTTCATGCCACCGCCGCGACTGCGGTCGATTTCGCGGAAGAAACGCTGCGCCTGATACGAGACTCAACCTCCTGCACACGACCATTCGCGAGTGCCACCACCTGATCGGCAACAGAGAGAAACGCCGGCGTGTGTGCCGCCACGATCACGGTGCGCCCGAGCGCGCGCTGGCGTTCGCAGAGCGCAACGAGCGTCTGCTCGGCGCGTGCATCGAGTGCAGAACTCGGCTCATCGAGAAGGAGGACCGGCGCATCAAGATAGAGCGCGCGGACGATCGCGAGCCGCTGTCGCTGCCCACCGTAGAGATTGGCCCCATTCTCGTTCAAATGGGTAAAGAAGCCTTGAGGGAGCTTTTCGATGAACTCGAGCGCGCCCACCTCGCGGCAAAGATGCAGAATCCTTTCCATGTTCGGAGACGGATCGCCCGGGGCGACGTTCTCTAGGATTGTGCCCGACAGGAGGTGCGTCTGCTGCGGCACCACGGCGAGATGACGGCGGAGGCTCTCGAGCCGGTAGTATTGGATGTCGTGTTCTCCGAGAAAAACGCGTCCCTCGCTCGGCACGTAGAGCCGCTGGAGCAGGGCGAACAGGGTGCTCTTGCCGCATCCGCTCTCGCCGACGAGTGCGGTGATCTTGCCCGCGGGAATCGTCAGCGTGATCTCGTGCAAGGTCGCGGTGCGGCCGGCGTGCTTGAAGGAGACGTTTTCAAGCCGGATGTCGCCGACGCGCTCGGGTGTGAGGTCCATCGTGCCTTGGTCCTTTTCGAGTTCGAGATCCAAGATCTCGAACAAGCGATCGGTCGCGATGAGCGTTTCCTGGATCTGCGTGTTCAAGCCGAGCAGCGCGGTGATCGGCCCAGTCAGATAGCCAGCCAGCGTGTAACACGACATCAGTTGCCCCGGTGTGAGGCTCGCATCGAGCACCAGGCTCGCGCCAAGCCAGAGCAGCCCGATGAGATAGACCTGTGTGATGAGCGAGCCCGCCGTGCCGGTGCCGAGCGCCGCGAGGCCAGCGCGCCAACCGGTCTTCAACAAACGCACGAGCCGCACTTCCGTGCGCAACTCCGCGTAGTCCTCGAGTCGAAAGCGCCGGAGCGCGGGCTGGGCTTGGAGTGACTCGACGAGTTGTGCATCAAAATCCGCGGCACGCTCCATGATCTGCCGCTGGTAGGTGCGGTTGCGGAGATTGATGAACCAATAGAGCGCACCATTCAGCGGCAGCAGCGCGAACGAGAGCAGCGCGAGTTTCCATGACCACAGGAACATCGCCCCGAGCGAGAAGATGAGAACCAGCGGATTGAGAACGAGGTTGAGCAGCGCGCCGTTGAGGAAATTCCGAACCTTCACCGCATCGCCCACACGCGAGGTGATTTCGCCGACCCGCATCGAATCGAAGAACGGCTGGGGCAGCCGCATAAGGTGCCGATAGTAGGCCAGAATTATCGTCGCATCGATCTGCTGCGCAGTGCGCATCGAGAGCAGCGACTGGAGCACGCCGAGCACGAGCTTGAACGCCAGGATCACCAGCATCGACACGCCGAGCAGATTTAGCAGCGAGCGATTCCCGTCGGGAATGACGTGATCGACGATTTTCTGGACGTAAATCGACATCGCCAGACCAAGGATCGTGGTGACGACCGCACCGACGAACGCCTGCACGAGCAAACTCCGATGCGGCGCCAGCAAGCCCCACAGCCGCCGCCACGGCGATACCGTCGAGTCGCCCGGCCGAAACTCCTCGCCCGGCGCGACAAGAATCAGCACGCCGGTCCACACCGCCTTGAATTTCTCGTGCGACCATTTCTCCACTCGCCCCACCGCCGGGTCCATCACCCGCGCGTGCTTCGGCGCCCACTCCACGAGCACGATATAGTGGAGGAGTTTCTGATCGATGAGACAGTGCGCGATCGCCGGCAACGGCACCGTCGGCAACGCATCCGCCAGCCCCTTCACGCCCTTGGCGGTGAACCCCAGCTGCCGCGCCGCCTCGACGAGCCCGAGCGCCGTGGAGCCACGCTGATTCGTGCCCGCGAGCTGCCGCAACCGCGCCAGCGGCACCTCACGCCGATAATTCGCCGCGACGAAGCGCAAGCACGCCGCGCCGCAATCGGTGATGTCGCGTTGCCTGCATCCGATCATGTTGATAGCTTGGCAGCCTGTAGAGGCAGGGCTTAGCCGCCGAATGGCCGAGAAACCGGAGCGTCCCAAAGCTTCGTTTCAATTGAGATGAGCGAGAGCCCAACCAAGCAAAAGCAGCAGGAAGATTAACCAAAGAGATTTCGATCGATAGATCTCGATAAATTCCCGGCTGCCTGGTCGGAGCATAATGAACAAAGCGGGTGTCGCGAAAAGCGCGCTGATCTCATAAACAGCCGCGAAAACGATGCCCAGACATGCAACAAGAGCGCAACTCGCAAGCCACCTCAGGCCGAGGGTGTTTCTAATAAAATCGTCATGCATGGGAAAGAGGCCCGCCTCGTGCAACGAAACCGATCGGGAGTCAAAGCTGCGAGGCGGACCGCAAGTTGAGGTAGAGACTACTTAAGCCCCATCGAGCCAGGGCCCATCCCAGGATACGGGCTCCAATTTCCGGTCACGCTGCCGCTGGTCGGAGTGAATAGCCAACCGACGAAATCGGAGATTTTTTGCGCAGTGTAGCCGATAAGCTTTCCGAGATTTCTTTGACCCTCGCCCCCACCAACAACCTTCTCAAGTTCCATGCTGTTGAGATCAATGGGTTTCATTTTTTTATTGGTTATTTTTGCTTGTTCGCGGCCTTTATTCCTTCGTCCAAACCCTTAAGATAATCGTCATAGCCATTTGCCAGCCACACGCCAAATCCCACCAAAACACCCAGTGCGCCGAGCGGCGTGATGCCAAGGAGGAATCCCTTGTTCCAAGTGAGACCGCCTATAGTTCGTTCGAGTTCTTGCGTATCTATTTCCGTGGTTTTCATATGTATTTTGCTTTCCTTCTCACGCACCGTGCGCGGAAGAAATATTCGGATGCACCGTGCACCGCTCTTCTGCTTGCCGCACGGTTCGCATGCGCAGCTTCGAATAGCAGGTGCGTGAAGCCGCGCTCGGCGCCCAGGTCTCTCCAAGGCTGATCAACGCATCGGCTTCAGCTTCGTAGCCGTTACGCCGGTGCAGTTCGATCGCGGCGATCATGTAGCCAGTCTCGCCGCGGAAGAATTGCGCGCCTTCGAGCAACACCGCGAGGCGACCTCTGGTGGGCGCGACTGCACTCTGCGCCCAGACCTCCGCGATCATCTGGTAGACTTCCAAAACCGGCGGTTTTCGCGCTCGCGCGGCGAACAGCGGTGTGAGCACGCGTTCGAGCGCTCCGGCCGGCAACTTGGCTTCAACCGCGAGCCCGCGCCGCGACTCGTCGAGTCGCAATTTGGCAAGGGAAAGAAGAGCACGAGCTCCGAGAGCTTCTTGTGCGAAAGCGTATTCCAGCAACGGCCGCGCGGCATCGGCGTTCCCAAGATCGAATTCAAGTTGCCCGAGCAAGCCGCGCAGCACGGCACTCGCGGGGGTAGCTTTCAATCCGCGCTGCAAGGTGCGGCGTGCGGCGAAAGCGTATTTTTCGGCGAGTTCTGGGAAGTCACTCCGCAGGCGATTCGCCTCCATGCGTTCGAAATTCCCCTTAAGGCGCGCCACTTGTTCTTCCGTTGCCATCCGCAATTTCAACTCGTGGAGTTCCGGCAACGGGCGGTTCACGTTGGGGACCTGGATGATTTCCGGCGCGGCGATGGCGACGCGGAGGTAATCGAGCATCTCACGCTCGGCGTCCGCGTAGCTGCATTTGAACCAGCTACGAAACAGTGCCTCGTCGACGGGACGAGCCATCGCCTCGAGCGAAAATCCCCAAAATGCAATCGGATCGACCGGGCCTCCGTTCTTGCCAAAAAGCTGCCAACGCGTGAAGAGCCCGGCTTGCGACGACCACAGGCGGTAGACGTCCCGCTCCTTTTCGCGATCGGGCATCAACGCGAAAAACTTCTGCATCGGCAATAGCTCGGGCGGACGGAAACGCCCGGAGCGAAGCTCTTTTGAGACCTCTTCCGAAAGCCACAGGAAGGACGGCAGCTCCACTGCCGGTATCTCTGAATGTCCGGCCAGCTGGCTCAAAGAGCCCGAAGAGCCAAACAAACCTTCAGAAAGCCATCGAGGCACTCCACCTGCCTCCGCCATCAATCGCTTGGTGAGCGCGGTTCCCACCGTTGGCCAGTGATCCACTCCGTAGAGGTTGGTCGCCAAGGTAAGGACGTCGCTGTCAGACTGGACTACCGTGCCGGTGAGTTTCGTTGAGCCGGCACGCCAACGCGCGTTCTGCGGAGTCACGGTCAGTGACGGAAGGAGATCGGACTTGCGCTCAAACAGCACAAAATTCACGGGCGTGTCCCGTCGTCTCCAAAACGCCGAGCTGACGAATCCGTTGCCGCGTAGGTGCGCTGCGACGAATGCCTCGGTCAATTCGTCACTCGCCAAGGTGAGCACTTCGAACGCCGCAGCACGACCATAACGCCACGGAAGGCCATCGGGCAGCTCGCTCACGACAAATGGTGGCAGCGTCACCGTTTCTTCTCGCGACGGCTCCTCTGGATATCCGAAATGCCCGGCCCCGAAAATTGCCACGAAAATCCATGCCCAGCCCCACAGGTGTCGTGACGGCGGTGTGCCTGGCGGATGACAACCGGGAATCATTGGATAAGCGTGGTCGATCTGGAGAAACGCACCAGCGTTGGGCGCCGGTGCGCCGCGGGGTTAGCGCGCAAGTTCAATTCCATACGCCGGATCGATACCCGGCGCAGCGTAAACATTGAACGCTGGAGGAGGCGCGGGCGGTATGTAAGGCTGCGGCGGCGTGTAAGGCGACCGAGGGACGGGGTCGATAGCGTCGCTACCGCCGAGGACTATGCACAGTTCGGAATGATTGAGTGTATTCATGTCTTCTTGGGTTTTCTTCCCGGCGGGATTGCCGGGAAAGGGGTTATGACTGCTTCGTAGAGGTGCCGCTTTGCGGGTCGAGCCACTCGCTGGCGTCTTGATAGAGGATCTGCAGCAATGTGCGGCGCGTCGTCAGGAAGCGCGCGGAGACGGTCATGCCTTTGCCGAGTCGGCCGATGGCGCCGTTGGCGAGCTGGAGCTGCGCTCGCTCGGGTTCGATCGTGACCTTGAAGACCGGTGCTCCGCCGGTGCCGGTCAGACTCACATCCGCGGCGATGGCTATCACCAAGGCGTCGAGCAGGCCCCACTGCGTGTAAGGGAACGCATCGACCTGCAGCCGCACCGGTTGACCGCAACGCACCAAACCTATCTCGCGGGGCGAAACAAAGGTCTCGACCACCAGCCGATCGTCGGGCGAGATCGCGCCGACTACCTGGCCCGCCGCGACGGTCGCCCCTTCGCTCAACCCGACGAAGCCCTGCAATGCGCCTGCACTCGGCGCGCGGACGATGGCGTGCGCGCGCTCGACTTCGAGTCGTGTGCGCTCTGAGGCGAGATCGACCAGCGCGAGCGCGGTTTCCTCCCGTCGCGCGTGCCAGTGCGTGTGCATTTGCTCGACCGCGAGTTTCGCTTCGGCCTGCACGCGTTCGACGGCATAGCGCGCGTCGTCGAGCTCGCGTTGCGTCGCGATGCCTTTCGCCGCCATGGCGGACACGCGCGCGAGTTCGGTTCGCGCGCGTGCTTCGGCGACGCGACTCGCTTCGAGTTGCGCTCTTAGCTGCGTGGCTTCTTGGCGCACAGTCTGCAGACTCGAAAACAGTTCCACGGCGCGGCCGGACGTCACATCGGGCAACACATCGGGCTCACCAAGCCGCGCCGTGGAAAGATAATCCAACAAAGCCACCGCCGCGGCCTTCTCGCGCTGGAGCGTCGCGTTGCGCACGAGCCGCTCATCCAGATCCGGCGTGGCAAGTTCGAGCAGTGCCTGACCCGCGACGACATGGTCATTGTCGCGCGCGTGCACACGCGCGATGCGGCCACCGAGCGCCAGGCGCAGTTC
This sequence comes from Candidatus Didemnitutus sp., assembly GCA_041906465.1. Taxonomy (GTDB): domain Bacteria; phylum Verrucomicrobiota; class Verrucomicrobiia; order Opitutales; family Opitutaceae; genus Didemnitutus. The sequence goes on from JAYRJE010000013.1 coordinate 144,208, forward strand.
GACCCGCTCCGCTGCGGGTCGCACGATGCCCGGCGCAGCGACCGAGACGTCGACTTCGATGAACGGCAGCGCGGCCAGTCCGGCCGACGCACCGACCAGCACAAACCAATAGACTGCTCGCGTGGGCCGGCCGTGTTCGGCGTGGAGACTCTCCACCGTGTGGGCGGCGAGCGGGAGCGGCAGCGTATGCGGCGTGGACACGGCGGCGCAGCTTGCGCGGAGCGTCGCCAGTGAGAATCTCTCCGTTTCAGCTAAACGGATTGGAAGAATTGCTTGACGCGTTTTCTCCGTCCTCGCGCGCCACCCAGCCGTCGCTCGGCGGACGCACGAAGCCGCGCTGGATCGCCCAATGGATCAGTCGCGCCGTGCTGGAGAGATTCAGCTTCGCCAGAATGCTCAAGCGGTGCGTCTTCACCGTGCTCGCCTTGAGCCCGAGCTGTGCGGCCGCCTCGTCGTCGGAAAGCCCGCTACCAAAGAGCGGCAGCAGATCGAGCTCACGGTCGGAAAGAATTTTGAAATACGCCGCCGGGTCCGAACGGAATTTCCGCAGCGCCTCGCGCACCTCCGGCGGGAAATACCGCCCGCCCGCCGCGACCGTGCGGATCGCCTCCGGCAGGCGCGTCAGCACGTCGTTGCTTTTCCACAGCAACGCGGCGACGTGGGACTCGTGCGCCGCCTGCAATACGGCATCGTCGCGACGCACCGAGAGCAGAAGGATGCGCGGCGGGATCGGCCGCCCCGCAAACTCGCGCGCCAGTTGCAGGCCATCGCCATCCGCCAGCACGACGTCGAGCAGCACCAAGTCGGGCTGAAAATCGCAGGCTCGCTCGCGGGCGGCGCTCGCGGTGGCCACGGTTTCGTAGCTCTGCACCTCGGGCAACTGGCGCAAAACACCCGCCACGCTCGTTTGCCACAACGAATCGTCCTCGACGTGAAGCAGGGAGAAACGCGATTTGGTCACTCTAGCTGGCCCGTGACCGCAGTAAGCCAAACGGGCGTCCGCCTTCGCAAGTCTGAAGCTTGTCACCGCACGGTCGCACGCGCCGCGAACCAGCGTTGCGGCCCAACCGGGTGAGACGATCCCGGCAGGGAAACGAGGCCGAGTCGCGCGAGCGCAGCCGGGCGGGAGGGCCGCCCGGCGGTCTCGCCCCCCGCGGGCTTCGTCTCCCTTGAGTCGAATCCGCGCGACTCCCCCCGGGAGGTCCGCCCTGCCGGCCATGAGATTCAATCGGCTCAGCCGGAATCAGGCGAGAGGTGGACGTCGGTATCCCTTTGTCTCTACCGACGCCGGTCGCCCTTCTGAACTCGCGACGATTCGCGTAATTCGCGGGAGTCCTCTGGATGATTCCGCCCGGCCGTCCCGCGGCGGCCGCGACGAAATTAGAGCGATTTCAACAATAGTGTGGCTGCGGCTATTGGTGGGTAGGGCGCGGAATCCGCTCCGCGCCGCGGCGGCGAGGGGACTCGCCGCCCTACCTCCTCCGGCTGCACTTCAGTCTAAAATGCTCTAAGGGCCCGACGCGGTCCGCTCAGTGCGAGTGCGCGTGGGCGTCGTCGCCTCCGTCGCCCGTGCCGGGCGGGCGGATGGCGCTGCCGTAGAAGATCGCGTTAAAGAAGACGCGGTTGCCGCCATACCAGAAGCCGCGGAAGTTCGGGTCGTCGGGCATCGCCACCACCGCGCCGCGTCCCACCGGCAACGCCACCAGCGCCGCCGTGTTCGCGAGCGCGGCTTGGTTCGCCTCGGAGATGAAGCCGGACTGGAGCGGCTTCGCCGTGTAAGCGGCGGGCGTCTCGTAGGGCGATTTCGCGGGTTTCAGGAAGATGCCGTTCTTGCGGAGAAACGAAATGCGCTCGTCGCTGAAGCCGTAGCCGAGCGGATGCGTCGGATCGATCGAGGCCGCGACGATCGCCCCCGCAATGTAGCGCAGCGCCTCGCGGTCGCTGGCGGAGGCGTAGGGGAAGCGCCGGCCCTCGCCGCTGTCATCGGCCGCGGTGGCCTGCCGCGGACGTCCGCCGGCGGTCGCGGCCGGCTCGACCGTGCGACCGGCAAACTCGAGCGCGGCGAGCTCCTTGCGCGCGGCCCATTGCACGGCGCGGCCCATCACGATGAGCGTGCCGCCTTCGCGGACCCAGCGCTTGAGATTGGCCACGGTGGCGTCGCTGACGCTGTCGTCGTAACGCCCGTCGGCGAACACGATCGTCGTGTAACGCCCCAGCTCCGCGCGACCGAGTTGCGCGAGGTCGAGCAGCGTAGGCGCGAGGCCGACGCGTTGGTCGAGGACGTGCCACGCCGCGCCGATGTCGTGCGGGTCGACGCCGTCGCCGGTGATCAATGCGACGCGGGGCGCGGGCAACGGCACGAACGAGGCGCTGCCGAAATCCACGCCCTTCGGCGTCAGGCCCGTGCCGCAGCCGTAGACCGTGATCGCGTCTTCTTTCACGATCGTGTCGATCACCGCGCGGATCACCGCCGCACGCTCGGGCTGCTGGCCGACGGGCACGAGAATCGCACCGTAGCCGAACGCATGCCGTCCACCGCTGGCGGTCGTGGCCTCGATCGTCGAAGTGAGGCCTTTCACGCGGATGCCGGCGGCGTGGAGACGCTGCAGCGCGCGCGGGGCGAAGTAGCCGTTCCAGTTGAAAAGGTAGGCATAATCGCTGTGTCCGCCCACGAGCTGGCCGCCGGGAAACGCCGGCACGCCGACCGGATCGCCGGCCGCGGGCGCACGATCGAGTTCGGCGTAAGGGAGATTGTAGGCCAGCGGCAGCGTCCATGCAGAGACGTCGTAGAACACCGAATCCTCGAACGTCGTGCGCTTGATGAACATCTCGGTGAGCAGACGAAATTGCGGCTGATTGGTCAGCGCCACCCAGGCGGCGCCGGCCTTGAAGCTGCGACCGTCAGCCGCAGTGACATCTTCGTTGAGCGGACGGACTTCGATGTGGTGTTGGGCGAGCAACGCGAGAAACGCCCACGCGCGGGCCGGATCGCCGTCGTCGCCGAAGACGTAAGCCTTCACCTTGCTCCTGGCGGCGAGTTCGGCGGTTTGTTGCGGAAAGTCTTTTTGCAGACCGAGCAACTCGGGGCGGAGCGCCACGGCGGCGTCGAGCGAGCTGAGCGACGAGAGCACCTGGTTGCGGATGGCGAACGGGAAGGTCACCACACCGTTCTCGCTCTCCTGCGCGTGACCGCGCGCGCTGGCCTGCTCGAAGAGAATGCCGATCGTGCCGTGCAGGTCGGGATACGTGGAACCCTTGCCTGGGTAGAAATCGTCGAAGCCTTGCTCGCTGTAATAGAAGATGCCTTTGCCGTTGAGCGCGCGCTCGTGGAACGCCGCCACCTTGGCCGTGAGTTCGAAGACCTTCGCGGGCGAACTCGGGTTGTTGCGCGTCGGCACGCCGGGTTGGAAGAAAAACGTGTTGTTCGTGCCCATCTCGTGGTGATCGGTGAGCAGATTCGGCCGCCAGCGGTGAAAGAGCTGCGCGCGGGCCTGCGCCTCGGGATGCACGAGCGGGAGCCAGTCGCGGTTCGGGTCGAACCAGTAATGGTTGAACCGGCCGCGCGGCCACGCCTCGTTGTGCTCGCGATCGAGCGCGTCCGCCGAGGGCGCGCTGAGCGAGCGATGTTGATTGAACCACTGCGCCGCGCGGTCGCCACCGTCGGGATTGCGCTGCGCTTCGACGAGGATGACGGAGTGGCGAAGGAGATTCGCGACCTTCTCGTCCTGCGCGGCGGCGAGGTAATAGACGACCAGCGGCATGGCGTTCACGCCGCTCGGCTCGTTGCCGTGGATGCTGTAGCCCAGATCGACGACGACCGGCATCGATGCGACGTCGAGCGCGGCATTTTTCGCCGGATCGAGCAGCGCAAGGTGATCGGCGCGGATTTGGTCGAGCTTCGCGTGGTTTTCGGGCGCGGTGATCGTGAGCACCACGAGCGGCTTGCGCTCGTGGGTATAGCCGACGATCTCGAACTTCACGCGGTCGGGCGCGGCGGCAGCCACCGCGCGCAGGTAGGCGGTGCTGAGTTCGCTGCGGATGTGCCAGTCGCCGACTTGGAAGCCGAGGAACTGCTCCGGCGTCGGCACCTTCGGGTTGTAGGTCGTGCCGGCCGGCAGATAGTAATCGAGCGCGACGCCGGCATGCAGCACCGGAGCAACAGACAGAGTCAACGCGAGCGCGAGGGGTAACAGGCGGCGAAGCAGCATAGGCCGGTTACGTTGCACGGCCGGCGTTTTCCCGCCAACCGAAATGCATGGCGTAGGTCTACGCCCGCTCGTGCTCGCTCGCCCGTAGCGGAAGCCGTGAGGCTTTCGTGGATCGCAGGCCGCGAAATTTCCACGGACTCCGCGGCGACGCTATGCGCTGGCCAAATGCGCGACGCTGCCTACAACTCGCGCACCCCTCCTCCACCATGCGACGACTTCTGCTCGTGTTCGCTTGCGCCGTGCTTTCCCTCGGCGCGCAGGAAAGAACGCCCGCCGCGGCCAGCTCCGCGGCTACCGCTCCGGGTCCCGCTCTCCCCGACGGCCTTTATGCCGAGTTCACCACGCCGCGCGGCACGTTCGTCGCCGAGCTGTTCTTCGAAAAAACGCCGATGACCGTCGCGTCCTTCGTCGGCCGGGCCGAGACGGGCATCGCCGCGCGCGAGGGCAAGCCGTTCTTCTCCGGCCTGACCTGGTATCGCGTCGTGCCGAACTTCGTCATCCAGAGCGGCGATCCGATCCGCAGCGCGCTGAAACCCGGCGCCGAGCCGAGCGAGGCCGACGACGCGGCGGGCCACCCGTTTCCCTTCCCCGATGAGATCGTGCCCGGACTGCATCACGATGCCGCCGGCGTCCTCTCGATGGCCAACGGCGGCCCCGACACGAACAGCAGCGAGTTCTTCATCACGCTGCGCGACACGAACCGCCTGAATTACCTCCACAGCGTCTTCGGCCGCGTCGTGCGCGGCGTGGAATTGCTCCCGCAGATCAAGCAGGACGAAGGCTTCACGGTCAAAATCCTGCGGGTCGGCGCGGCCGCGCGTGCGTTCAAGGCCGACCAGATCGCCTTCGCGCAACACGTCGACGCCGCGAAAAAATACTCCGCGGCACTCGAGCCCGGTCCGACCGCGCACTTCGACGATCCCGACAAATTGCTGCCGAGCGATCCGCCGCGCGCGAAGAACTTCAACTTCAAGCTCGCCAACTTCGAACGCGCCACCGGCCGCAAGCTCTACGCCCGCCTGTTCGCCCAGTCCCCGAGCGAAGCCGAAGACGCGCAACCCGGCGCCTTCATGCGCGGGCTCGCCCAAAAGCTCGGCACGGAGCGCGACGGTGTGCTGGCGGTTTATTTCGCGGACGAGAAGGACTGGCGCATCTGGTTCGGCGACGCCGCCGTGGAGACGTTCCTCGGCCGCAAGCCGACCGCCGCCGACCTCGCCCCCGACGGCGCGCTGCACCAGGCCAAGATGGCCTTCATCGACGCCGCGATCGCGCGCGGCGACGCGTTTGTGAAGCAAGTCATCGCCGAGGGCCGTCCGGTGAACGACGCGCAGCGCCTTAAGCTCACGGTCGACGAAGTGGTCGATGGGCTGATCCCGATCCTCGAACCGAAAAAGTAGCGCCGGTCTCCGACCGGGAAGAAGAGCCCACGAAACACACGGAAAGAATCGCTCATGCGCGCACAAGCGTTGCGGGCAGGGCGGGACCGCTGGGCCCGCCGCGCGCGCGACATCACATAACATACCCAGCGCACCTAGCGGTCGTGCCCTACACAAATTCATGAAATCCGTTGCTTCTCTCGTCACTTTCGCGTGCCTCGTGCCGCTCGCCGCCCTCGCAAGCCCGCAACTCAAGGATGCCGTCGCCGCGCGGGTGAACACCGACTACGCCTCGCTCGACGCGATCTATCGCGACCTGCACACGCATCCCGAGTTGTCGTTCCTCGAGAAACGCACCGCCGGTATCCTCGCGCGTGAGTTGCGGGCCGCCGGTTTCGAAGTCACGGAAAACTTCGGCAACACCGGCGTCGTCGCCGTCCTGAAAAACGGCCCCGGGCCCACGCTCATGATCCGCGCCGACATGGACGCGCTGCCGATCAAGGAGCAAACCGGCCTGCCCTACGCGAGTCAGGTGACGATGCCTGATCTCGCCGGCAAAACGCAGCCGGCGATGCACGCGTGCGGGCACGACACGCACGTCACCGCGCTCATCGGCACGGCGCGCACGCTCGCGGCGCTGAAGGCGGCCTGGGCCGGCACGCTCGTGCTCATCGGCCAACCCGCCGAGGAAATCGGCGGCGGTGCCCGCGCGATGTTGCAGGAGGGCCTGTTCACGAAATTTCCGCGCCCCGACAACGTGATCGCATTCCACGTCGGCGGCGACTCGCCGGCCGGCGTCATCGCCACGCTCGAAGGCCCGAGCTACGCCAACGTCGATTCGATCGACATCCTCGTGCGCGGCATTGGCGGACACGGCGCGCGCCCGCAATCCACCCGCGATCCCATCGTGCTCGCCTCGCAAATCGTCCTCGCGCTGCAGACGATCGTCGCCCGCGAGCTGAAGCCTGGCACACCCGCCGTCGTCACGATCGGCGCCATTCACGGCGGCACGAAGCGCAACATCATCCCCGCCGAAGTGCGCCTGGAACTCACGCTGCGCAGTTACAGCGACGAGGTTGCGCAGCACCTGCTCACCTCGATCAAGCGCATCGCGGAAAACACCGCACGCGCCGCTGGCGTGCCCGACGACCTGTTGCCCGTAATCACGGTCGAGCAGACGCGGACGCCCTTCACCTACAACGATCCCGCACTCACGCGTCGGCTCGCGGGAGTGTTTGCTCAATGGTTTCCCGCCGAGCAGCTGACGACCGGCGAAGCCGGCACCTATGGTGAAGATTTCGCCGAATACGGCCGCACGATGCCGAAGGTGCCGATCTCGATCTTCTGGGTTGGCGGCAGCGACCCGAAAGTCCTCGCCGCCGCCGCCGCGCAGGGCCAGCTCGCGCCCTCGAACCACAGCGCCTTCTGGGCGCCACTTCCCGAGCCCACGATCAAGACCGCCGTCACGGCGATGAGCGCCGCGGCGCTGGATTTGCTGCGGAAGCAGTGATGCCGGGCTGGACTTGAAATGATCGAAGGGCAGCCTGTTTTCCGCGGGCCGGCCTTTTCATGAATACCGTTTCACCGAGACTCTGGTTCGGCGCGGCCGTGCTGACCTTCGCCTGCGCCTCCATCGCCAACGCCTTTGGCCCTGTCGATCGTTCCCGGGCGGAACGAGTCCTGGATCATGTCTGTGCCGGGGTGCGCGACCACTATTTCGACCCGTCTGCGATTCCGCCGGACTTCGGCGTGCAAATCGAGTCCGCGCGCCAACAAATTCGCCACGCCGATTCGAACAACGCCGCCTACGGCATCGTGGCCAACCTGCTTGCCAAGGTGGACGTGGACGACTTGCGACTCCTCCCTCCGCCGCGCGAAACACAAGTCGTGCACGATTGGGGATGGCAGATCGCCGGCGACAAAGCCTACGTCAGCGTGGTGAATCCGGGCAGTGATCCCGAGCGGGCGGGCGTCCGCCTCGGCGACCTCGTCATGCAAGTGGAAAGCCTCCCCATCAATCGCGCGACGTCCCAGCGCGTGGTCTATGCCTATCAACTCATCGCTCCACGGCCCACCTTGCGCGTCATCCTGCAATCGCCCGGAAGCGAGCCGCGACAGGTGGAGGTCGCCGGTCGCGAAGTTCCGTTCGGGGAGGGACCGTTCATCTGGAACACTTCGTTCCATACCGCCTCCGCGGACGGGAAAACCACCACGCCAGATCGGAAGCATCCCGCCAACCGCCGCAAAATCGGCGACGTGCTGGTATGGCGCCCCATCGAAATCGATTTTTTCGACGAGGAGTTTCGACGTATCCGCAAGGAACTCGGCGAGGCGCGCGGCCTGGTGCTCGACCTTCGCGGCCTGTTCATCGGCTCCCTCAAGGCGACAGCCACGGTCTGCGAAATGCTCACCCGCGGGGACTACGCGTTGGCCAAGCTGCAGCGGAGGAAAGCCACGGAAGTGATCAGCGTGCGGCCCGGCAAAAGCGCATTTGCCGGCCAGATCGTCGTGCTCACCAGTTTCGGCACCTCCGGGGCGGCGGAGCCCCTCGCGCACGCCCTGCGGACACATGGCGGCGCACTCTTGATGGGTGACCGCACCAGCGGAGATTTCCGGGAGCGGAGCGCCTATTCGATGATCGATGCGCGGTTCCGTTCGAACATCGACCTCGCCAACCTCTGGCTGCCGACCGCGCGCATCTTGGTCGATCAGGACATCGATCTGCACGGCAAAGGCGTGATTCCTGACTGGCAGATCGTTCCTTCCGTCGACGATTTCGCCCAGAACCGCGACCCGGTGCTTTCGCGCGCGCTGCGGACTTTGAAAGTCGAACTCTCGCCCGCAGCAGCCGGAACGTTCTATTCGAGCAAATCATGAAACGCCCCACCTTTGCCCGATTCATCCTGCTGATTTTCACCGCCGCGAGCGCGCCCTTCACGGCGGCAGCCGAGTCCAAGGACGCCGCCGACATCCGCGCCGTGCTCGAGGCGCAGGTCGCCGGCTGGAACAGCGGCGACGTGGCGCGCTACATGGACTACTACGTGAAGTCCGAGAAGCTGCGCTTCGCCTCGGGTGGCACGATCACCTACGGCTGGAAGGAAACGCTCGAACGTTATCGCAAGAGCTACCCCGACAAGGCAGCGATGGGCACGCTCACCTGCACTTACCACGACATCAACGTCGTGTCGGCGAACACCGCGATTGTCTTCGGCCAATGGGAACTCCGGCGTGCCACCGACCAGCCGTGGGGACTTTTCACGCTGCTCGTGAAGAAAACCGCGGAAGGCTGGCGCGTCGCCGCCGACCATACGTCGAGCGGCGGGAAGTAGCCTCAAACCATACACCCGCGTCGTGCGACGCGGGTCCGAGAGCGACCAGAGTCACCGAGGCTGCGCGCTCAGAGCAGCTCGGGCAGAATCTTCAGCTTGCCGTCGGCGCCGGGACGCAGGCGGTCGCGCGCCATTTCGTGCGCGATCTCGCGCCACGTGATGTCCTTCGCGCGGTGCGAAGCGCGGCGGGCGAACATCTCGTCGATGTTCTCCGTGATGATGCGCGTGACGACCTTCTCGATGAACGCGCGACCGATGCCGTCCTCGGCCATCACGCGCGCGCGGAAATCGGCATCGACGTCGGCCTTCGCCTCGATGAACGCCGCAATCACGCCGCCGGAGTTGGCGATGAAGTCAGTCAGGCACACGATGCCGCGGCGGTGTTGCAGGAAATACTCGCTGACGAGATCGGCGGGGTTGTTCGCGCCCTGCAGCACGATGCGCGTGTGGATGTGCGGCGCGTTCTCCGGGTGGATCGCGTGCGGACGCGCCGCGGGCACGAGGATCGTGCATGGCATCTCCATCATCCGATCGAGATGCTCGCCATCGAAGCGGTGCTTCACCGGGCCGGTGTAGCCGGCGAGGCCGGCCTTGGTCTTGCGGATCGCGAGCAGCTGCGCGACGTCGAGGCCGGCCGGGTTGTAGAGGCCGGCGTTGATGTCGGAAGCGCCGACGATGCGCGCGCCGAGCGACGCGAGCTTTTCGGCGATGGGCGCACCGACGTTGCCGAAGCCCTGCACGACGACGCTGGAGTCCTTGATCTTGAAATCTGGGATGTGTTTCTCCGACGCGATCGCGGCGGCGAAGAGGCCATGCGCCGTGATCGCCCATTCATCGAGCGGGAAGCCGCCCTTCGCCGGCGGCCGGCCGACGCCGCCGCGGCCGTGGTTCGCCGCACCATTCTTCTGCGCGAACACCTCGTAGATCGTCTGCATGTCCGTCTCGTTGGTGCCCATGTCGGGGCCGGGGATGTATTCCGGGATGCCCCAGAGCGCCTCGGCGAACATCGCCACGAGCGCCTTCTTCTCCTCGGGCTTGTCGGCAAAATAGCGCGGCTCGACCCGCAAGCCGCTCTTCGCTCCGCCGAGCGGCAGCATGGCCGCGGCGCTCTTCATCGTCATCGCCGCCGCGAGGCCGTAGACCTCGTCGACGCTCACATCCGGCGCGAGGCGCAGGCCGCCGAGACCGCGGCCGCGCACGAGATTATCGACCGCCACGAAGCCCCACGTCGTGTCGTCCGCGGGATCGTGAATGCGGTAGATGCACTCGGGCCCGAACTCGTTGCGGGCAATTTTGAAACGTTGTTCGATGGCTTCGCCCCGCACGGCCTCGGCGACGAGGCGGCTCGGCAGCTTGAAAGTTTGCATGCGCGGATTTTTTGGGCGGGAACCGCCAACCCAAGGGGAAAACCAGCGCGCGCCGCAACCATGAGGCGCTGAAACCCCTGAATTACTCGTCCGAATAAGCGGCAAATCGCGCTTTCTTCACGTTGCGAATGCGTGCACCGTGACGGCGTCCCTCCCCGCACCATGCGCCAATTCGGCATCCTCGTCATTCTCGCCGGCGTGCTCGGCTTCATCGCGTTTCAGGCTCGCACCGGCATTCTGCGCCGCGCCGATCCCGGCAAACCGGCCAACAAATGGGTCCGCGCGCAGCAGGAGGCGCAGGAGTTCGCGCCGGAGGATCTGGCGCTCATCAAGCAGAAATTCGCCGACGCCATCGTGACGCCGTCCGGCCTGCGCTACATTGTCCGCCAGGAAGGCGTCGGCTCGCCCCCGTCGTTCGGCGCGGAGGTGGTAGCGCACTACCACGGCACGCTGATCAACGGCGTGAAGTTCGACAGCAGCCACGATCGCGGGGAGCCCTACCCTTTCCGCGTCGGCACCGGCAGCGTGATCAAAGGCTGGGACGAGGCTTTCGCGCAGATGAAAAAGGGCGAGAAGCGCACGCTGATTATTCCGTGGTGGCTCGGCTACGGCGTCCAGGGCCAGGGTCCCATTCCGCCGCGAGCGACACTGGTGTTTGAGGTCGAACTGGTCGACATCCGCTAGGCGCGAGATCATCCCTCGCTGGCGGGGAATTAGCTCGCGCGGGAGCGCACTCGCGGGCCAACTGCGGTTGTGGCGGGCTCCCGGTCAACGGCTTGGTTTCGTCTGCGCGACACTCTGCGTCTGCGCCTGGGGCTGTTCTCCTTCGTTTTGGTGCTGCCGCTGCTGGCCCTGATCGGCCTCGGCATTCGGAAAAAATTTCTCGATGACCGCGCTGGGGCCGAAGCCCGCCTGCATGTCCAGCGCGTGATCGCGGAGGAAGCGCTGCACAAATACCTCGCGCGCGTGCAGGCCAATCTCCTCGAACTCGAATCGATCGTCGAGTTCACGGACCTCGCGTCCCCGAAAGCCGGGGAGCAATGCCGCCAGTTTCTCCGCTTGCATCCGGAGTTCATCAACATCGCGGTGATCGATCGCGCCGGCCTCCTGCGCTTCTCCACCGCCTTTCCGGTCACCGACCCGCCGCAGAACTACGCCTCGATGCCCAACGTCGCCGCGCAGCTCCGCGCCACGAAATTCGACCTCAGCACGGCGGCGCGCGGACTGACGACCGGTCGCTGGGGTTGCGTGGCGGCCGTGCCGCTTCGCACCAACTCCAACCTGCTCCTCTCCGCGCCCATCGATCTTCGCATCCTGTCCAAGACGTTGTTCTTCGGTCCCGACAGTCCGGAGCAGATCGTGACCGTCACCGATCGCAACAACACCATCGTGCTCTCGTCCTACGCCCCGGAGCAGCGCATCGGCGAGACGCGCTCGAGCAGCCAACTCGCCCGCATGCGCCTGGCCGCGGGCCAGAGCTCGGGGGAGTTCCTGGGGTTTGACGGCGTGCCACGCACCTACAACGCCGCCGCCATTCCCCTGGCGGACTGGACGCTCACCGTCAGCGTCCCCACCGCCAGCATCTACGCCGCGGCCTGGCGCGACGCGAAAAACTCCCTCCTCGCCGTCGCGCTCGTGCTCGTGGGCGGACTGCTTCTGCTTCGGCTTTACTCGCAACACCTGCTCCAACCGGTGGCCGCACTCGCGGACGCCGCCCGCCAACACGCCGCCGGCCAGCACGACCAACTGGCACCGGTGAAGGGCCCGCTCGAGATCGCGGACACCGCCCGGGCCTTCAACGACATGGTGCTCGCGCGCCGACAGGCCGAGGCCGACCTGGTCGAGAGCGAGCTGCGTTATCGCACCATCGTCGAGCAAACCGGCCAGATGGTCTACGATCTCGAGATTGCCACCGGCCGCATCCGCTGGTTCGGCGCCGAGGCCATCGCCTCCATCACCGGGCACACGCCGGAGGAATTCGCCGCGATCGACGAAGCCGGCTGGAGCGAACGACTCCACCCCGACGATCGTGCCGGCGTGCTGGGTTTGCTCGAACGCTCGGTCGGCACCGCCGAACTCTTCTCGGCCGAATACCGCTTCCGGCACCGCGACGGTTCCTACCGTTTTATCGAGGACTACGGCTTCATCCTGCGCGACGCGGCCGGACGCGCCACCCGCATGCTCGGGCGCATGAGCGACATCACGGCGCGCCACCGCGCCGAGACCGCGCTGCGCGAAAGTGAAGACCGCTACCGCCTCGTCACGGAGCAAACCGGCCAGCTCATCTACGATCTTGATGTCCTCTCACGGCAAGTGCGCTGGTTCGGCCGTGCCGCCGCGCGGCAAATCCTCGGCTGCCTCCCTGAGGAAATGTCGGCGCTCGGTCTCGACAGCTGGAGGGATCGCCTCCACCCCGAGGACCGCGAAGCCGCCATCGCCCGCCTCGAACACTCGCTGCGCACCGGCGATCCGTGCTTCGCCGAATATCGGCTGCGGCACAACGACGGTTCCTACCACCTCGTCGAGGAACGCGGCGCCGTCCTCCGCCGGCCGGACGGCACCATCTACCGCATGCTCGGACGCATGATCGACGTCACGGAGCGGCACCGCGTCGAAGGCGAGCGGCGCCAGATCGAGAAGAAACTCCTCGAAACCCAGAAGCTCGAGAGCCTCGGCGTGCTCGCGGGCGGCATTGCCCACGATTTCAACAACCTGCTCACCGGCGTCCTGGGCAACGCCGGCCTCGCCCGTCTCGACCTGCCGCCAGGCTCGCCCGCCCGTGATCCCATCAACCAGATCGAACGTGCCGCCCAGCGCGCGGCCGATCTTTGCAAACAGATGCTCGCCTACTCCGGCAAGGGCCGGTTCGTCGTGCAGGCGATTGATTTCAACGCGCTCATCGAGGAATCGCTCGGCCTCCTCGCCGTCTCGATCTCCAAAAAGGCGGTCCTGCGCTTCAACCCCGCGGCGGCTCTGCCCGCACTGCAAGCCGACGCCACTCAGCTGCGCCAGATCGTGATGAACCTCGTCATCAACGCCTCCGAGGCGCTCGAGGATCGCACCGGCCAGATCACGCTCACCACCGGCACAGTCAACATCGACGCCGCCTACCTCGCCACCGCCCAATTCATGGGCGAGCTCACGCCCGGCCCGGCCGTTTTCCTCGAGGTCAGTGACACCGGCACCGGCATGGCGCGCGAGACCATCGCGCGCATCTTCGATCCGTTCTTCACGACAAAATTCACCGGTCGCGGCCTCGGCCTCGCCGCTGTCCTCGGCATCGTGCGCGGCCACAAAGGCGCGATCAAAGTCTACAGCGAGCCCGGGGCTGGAACGACCTTCCGGCTTTTCTTTCCCGCGGCCAAGGACGCCCCTCAGCCGCTCGTCCGACCCGCCCCGGAACGCCCGGCATGGCGCGGCTCCGGGCGCGTGCTGGTCATCGACGACGAGGAAACCGTGCGCCAGGTGGCCACGAGCATTCTCCGCGCGCTCGGCTTCGAAGCCGAAGCGGCGCACGACGGTGCCGATGGCATCGCGATCTTCTCGGCCGCTCCGGACCGCTACACCGCCGTGCTGCTCGATCTCACGATGCCGTGCGTCGACGGCGAGGAGACGTTCCGACAGCTCCGCCTGCTACGCCCCGGCGTGAAAGTGATTCTGATGAGCGGATTCAACCGCGTGGATGCGATCAATCGCTTCGTCGGCAAAGGCCTCGCCGGTTTCATCCAAAAGCCCTTCCAGGTCGAAACGCTCGCGGCCGAACTTCGCCGCGTGATCGGCGAGGCGCCGAAAGGCAGCTGAACCGCAGCGGAATTCGTCCGAGTTTCACCGCGCTCCGCGCCGCGCGGGCCATCGCCGATCGCGCGGCAGGTTGCGCGTTTGCGCGCAACTCGTCCGTCCGTCTTCGCGTGAGTGGCGCGCCGGCGCGACCCCGACCTGGTTTCGCACCCTGGCATTGGACGTGAGACAGCCGCTGTCGTCGCGCAGACCGCGTCTCCATTCGGCTGCGATTGACGGAAGCGGGCTGGAAGCCAGCGCTACCGTCACAGCCCCAGCAGCGAACCGTTCCGCTTCAGCCAGCGCTCCGCATCCTTCCACCACGGGCACACCTCCTCCACGCGCGCCCAGAAACGATCGCTGTGATTCATTTCCTTCAGGTGCATCAGCTCGTGGTAGATGATGTAGTCGCGCACCGTGTCCGGCGTTTGCACCAGCCGCCAGTTCAGCGACACACCGCCGGCCGCCGAACACGAGCCCCAGCGCGCCCGCTGATTGCGCACGCTCACGGCCTTGAGATCGACGCCGGTCTCCGCCGCGAGCTCCCACGTGCGCGCTGGCAACTCGATCTTCGCCCGCCGCGCAAAATGCGCCTCGAGCGTCGGCCGCAAGTCGCCCTCGAGCGAGGCCACGCGAAACACGTCCGCGGCCACGCTCACCTGCGGCTTCTCACCGGCGACGGCCACGCGCACCTGATGCATTTCGCCGCGCCAGAGCACGTGCGTGCCGATCGTCCAGATCTCCGCCGCGCGCGGACGCTTCGCCTGCCGCGCGCGCGCGCGCTCGAGCCAATCGCGATGTTGCTCGACGAAGCGTTGCGCTTCGCGCTCGTTGCCGCGCAGCGGAATCGTCGCCACCGCCACGCCATCGCGCCGCAGCGTCAAACGATAGCGCCGCGCTTGCGCGCTGCGCACGTAGACGATCTCCGGCGACGGCGCTGTCGCCGTGCCCAGTTGAAAAAATTCCTGCTCCCCGCGATTCATCACAATCGCTCAGCTAAGTTCGCCCCCGGCGGATTTCCAACGAAATCGCGCGTCACAGAAATTCGCTCGTGACACCCGGCGTCGAACGTGCACCGCACCCGCTGCGGAAATTTCGCGCGCCGCAGCCGATGTGCGTCGGCGGAATTCTTCTCCGTCGCGTCCCTCGCCCCCCGGCGTTGCACCGCACAACGCAGCAACCGCGTTCGCCGCAGGGCAGCGACTCGTCACAGCCGCACCAACTTCCACTCGGGCCGGCAACCCGGCTCGAGCAGCAGCCACGCAAAACTCGCCGGCGCGCCGCGGTTCGGCCGGGAAATGCATCCCGGATTCAGCCACCGCACGCCGCGCGGGTCCGTGTCGTCGCGCGGCACGTGCGTGTGCCCATGCAGCACGAACTGCACGCCGGCCGGCGCCCGGCGCGGCGGGATGTGCGTCAGGAAAAACCGCGCACCACCGCGCTCCAGGATCAACTCGAGCGGCCAGAGGCTGTGCGCCTCGTTGTTGCCGAGCACGACCTGCAGCGGTTTGCCGAGCTGCTCAAACTCGATGAGCACCTCCGGCTCGCACACATCGCCGAGGTGCCAGATCTCATCCGCCGCCACGAGCCGCGCCGGCAAGTCCGCCGGATAACGGTCGTGCGTGTCGGAGATGACGGCGATGCGCATCCTCACCACTCAAAGCCGCGCCGCCATGCAGGCAACTTTGGATTAACTACGCCGCGGCCGGCTTCGTGACCGGTTTGGACACCGCCGGCTCCGGCGGCCGCTCCCCCGCAAACCAGCGGTCCTTCAAGTTCAGGAAAAATCGCTCGTAGGTCAGGTAGCACGCGCTCGCCAGCAACAACGCCAGTGCCGCGCCCCCGAGAAAATCAACGAACGGCGAGCGCACACCCGCAGCGCTCACCGCTCGCCGCACGATATTCACCGCGATCATGTGGAAGAGATACATCCCGTAACTCACTGTGCCGACCCACGCGATCGGCCGCAGCTGCAGCACGCGCGCAAAATCGTTGTCCTCCCGCACCACGCACGCCGCCGCCACCAGCGTGAGCGCTCCCGCCATCACCAATTCGCCCGCCGCGCCCCACGCCGGCGCAAACGTCAACGCAACCAGCGCCACCGCAGCCGCGCCGAACGCACTGCCGCGCCGGCCCAACACCGCCCACACGCAGCGAAACGTCTGCGGGCGGTGCAGCACATGCGCGAGCATCACGCCCAACAGGATCGCCGCCGGCACACTCGTGAGCATCCGCAACGGCAGCGCCGCCCGGCTTTCCGTCGGCCAGGCAGTCGCGACGATTTGCGTGAGCAGCAACGCGCCGCCCGCCAGCCACAGCGGACGCCACCCGCGCAGGAAACGCTCCGCCAGCGGCCACAACCAATAGAACTGCTCCTCCGCCGCGAGCGACCATGCGAAGTAGAAAATCACGCGCGTGCTCTCGAGATCGACGAACCAATTCGACGTGAACGTTGCAAACGCCGGCAAGTGACCGAAGAACGCGCTGCGCGCCGCCGCATCGCGCTCCACCAGCGCCACGAGCACGACGTAAAGCGCGAGCGCCAGATAATAGACGGGGAAGATCCGCAACACGCGCCGCCCCCAGAAATTCCGCAGGCTGATCGTCTCGCGTTTCTCTTTTTGCCGCAGCAACAGCGTCACGATGAGAAAGCCGCTGATCGCGAAGAAGAGCGTCACGCCTTTGTTCCCCTGCCCCAGCAGCGACGCACGATCCCACGGCACGGTGTGAAACCATACGACGGCGACGATGCTCAACGCGCGCAACCCATCGAGCGACCCGAAGAATTTCGTCGCCCTGAAATCGCGATACGCGAGGCCCCAGGGCGCCGCGGTGGCGGCATTTCCACGCGCGCGTGGCGCTTCGATCCTTCCGGCATTGGTTCGCACCGCGACATGTTAGCGCAACGCCATCACGCGCGACCGGTGGGCGGCTCACGCTGCTTGCGCAGGCCAAGGCCTACCGCATCATCCGCGCGCCCGTCCCGGAGTCGCCTGTCGATTTGCCGATGAGTTGACCGTGAAGTGAATCATCATCTGGCCACGTTCTCTGGGCAGCGGTTTTACGATGGAACGGCCAGAGGAAGCAACCGGCGACCAAAGTGCATAAAAGGAAGCATCCACTGGCCAAAGCTGCTTGAGAGGCGAGCGAGCTGTCTGATGTGGCCCACAATCGATCGTAGTTGTAACCAAATGGGACATAGCCTCCGCCCCACATGCTTCGTCGGGCCTGAGCCTGCAACTTGGGCCGTCAGCTCTGCGCCCGCACCTGATACCACAGGGTCCGCAATCCCCGTTGCTGCTCGAACGGCAGCCGTCCCAGCCAATGCCGCATGGGCCCTTCCAACAGCGCGGCCACGGCGGGCTGCACCCGCATGAGCCGGCCGACCTTCTCAAAATAAACGGTCGCCGTCTTCACCTGGTCACCCGGTTCGATCGACAACGCCAGCAGCCCCTGGGTCACATGCAGGTCAAACTGCCAGCCGTCCTCCTCCTTCATCTTTGCCCGAACCGATCCGCCCGCGAACCTGAACAAACCCTCTTCGATCTGCTTCTGGAGTTCTGCATCGAGGTTCCGCGCCTGCGCCGCGGCAAAGCTCATGACCACCCGCGCCCATTCGGGGGCCTTGGTCGCGAACTCGTCCCAATCGAGCGATGCGAGCAATTCGTGCAGCGCCGCCCGGTTCTCCTCCGGCAACGGCAGTTCCCGCACCGATGCGAGCAGCGCGGACCACCCGTTGATGCTGTAAAGGTCCTTCTTCACCATCGCAATGAGGTCGGCAATCGGGACGTTCCCGCCCGCAAGCTTGATGCCCGCGTCCCAGTCAGGACCCAGCATGCGCGTCCTCATCGCCGGGGACACGTTCGCGACAAAGGTCTCCAGCACGTTGGACGCCAGCTCCGTCCGCCGGCACACATCGAGCAGCAGCAGCCCCGCGAAGTGCTCGTCCTTTTTCACGAGCGCCTGCCACCGCGCCGGCAGGCGCAGCGCCTCGAACTCCGCCTCCGGCAATCCTTCGAGCAGGTTGCCCAAGCCGTTGAGCACGATCGTGCCCGCGCCGACCAAATTCGGGTGGCTCAGATCCCGCACATACGCCGGGTCGCTGTCCATCACGCCGTGGTGCCAGCTGGGCGTGTTGGTCTGGAACCATTCCTCCATCTTACCCAAATCCACCCGCGTCGCCCGGAAGATGCCGTGCAGCTTGCAGGCGTGATACCACACGAGGATCAGCCGCTGCCACGGCGGCAAGGAGTGGCGCTGAGGCCAGCGGTTTAGCTCTCGCTCGACCCAACGCAGCGCCGCGAGGAACGAGTCGACTAACGTCTCGCCCTTCTCCCGGTCGAACAATTCCCCGAGCAGAATCTCCACGATCGCGCGGTCGACGTAGCCCCTTGCATTACGCCGCCCAACTTACTGCTGTCCCGACTCCGGTCGGCCTACGGCCTCCCTCCGTCGGGACAGCTTCAACGACAACCGATAGATCAACCCATAACAACATCCCGGACTAACACCCGGGGTGGCTCGAAAACTTGAGGCCGGTCACCAGCTACTTACGAGATTCTTCACTTCAGATAGCTAAGTGCCTGCAGTACCAAGCAGAAGCCGGGGATGGCGATCCCATTGGGCTAAGGTCTCTGCAAGAACATCTTGAGCGACTCGCGTCCATAGTGACGGCGGATGGGCCGATCGCCGCAGCAGAGGCGAACAAAGCATTCTCCGTTTCGTCACCGGGTAGACTGTTGGGAAAGAGACGCCGCACCCGACTTGATCGCGCCCAACTTGCAGCTGGCGGACGAAGAGGGGGACTAGCTCGGACGACAGCGAAGCAAATTGCGGCCAGGAAGAACGGTCGCTGGGGCGGACGGCCAAAGAGGAAACACGAATCCGTCACCCATCTACTGATCAGCGATCTCTTCGAGCGCCTCACGATGTCAGCCCGAAATCTCGATCTGCTACGCGACCCCGCAATGCGGCGGATTCTTAAAGAGCTGAAATTTCTTCCCCAAGTAGCGAAACGTGCTTTGGCGGACAGAATCAAAAAAGAGAATATCGACCTCTCCGCGATCAGCAAAAGTGTCCGCCAGCCGAGAACGGGCAAGCAGCGATACCGTGATCCGAGCTACATGATGTTCCACCGGGTCGCCGCATATATCGACAGCCTACCTTCGACCCAGCTGCCGGCGACTTCAAGCACTCCTCCGACTTCTTAGAAAGCGCGTGCTTCTTGGTCTCGCTGATGCGAGTGGTGGAGTGTTGACTCTTCAGATCGGCAGTGAATCTGAACTTAAAGAATGTGTCCGACTAAGGTTTTCGCGGTTTCCTGGGCGCCATTTTGCGGGCGGCATGCAGTTTGCGAGATAGCCCGAGCCCCTTGCTGGAAATCTTCCGGCGCAGCTCAGCGAGTTCGGCCAGAGCTGCCTGATGCATCTGCTTGCGGGTGACGTTCGTTGGCCATTTCGGGTGACAATCGAAGCCGTGTTCGACTTGAAGTAACCGGGTACGGATGCCGCTCGTCCATCATCTCGCGTTGTGGGGGATGATCTTTCGGGCCGCGCATGAAAACCTAATCAAGAAAACCATGACGGGCGTGCCGTCGGACAAGGTGCCCGCACAGGCTTTAGCAGACATACTTACGAACGGTCGCTATGAACTCTTAGCGGCATTCGATCCGACGCAAAATGCGCAGGTGCATCCACCGGTGCCGTGGGCGCATTACCTCGTGTGGGAACTTAAGAACTTCCGAACGCAAACCGATCAAATCCTGGACGCGTATGCAGCATTCTTAAGTCCCGAGGAACTGGAGACCATCGAGGCGTGCTTGCACTCAACCCTGATGGTCGCTTTGCCGCAATTGCTTCAAGTTCAGGGAGCAGGAAAAGCACTGCATCCGTTCTACGTCATCGAGGAGGACAAAAAGCAGGTGGCGAGTTTTGTCGGGGAGCACCTCACGAAGGTGCGCGAGCTAGTGGAAATGCTCAACCGGTCGCTCGAGACGAAAGACCGAATCCAAATCTGACCACGGCGCGCACAGTGCGAGTCTATGAAACGTTCGGGGTGGCCGATCTTTTTGATCGAAGCGTGGCTGCTGGCTATTCTTATTAAAAATCCTCTCCCGGCAGAACGGCGAGAAATCTCCTATTCTGGCCAATCCCAGCGATAATTTCGGGTCAGACTACGTGATAGACCCCACGTGGCGCGTTTCGAAAAGATCAGCGGATTTGGCCATTCTTTGCGAATGTCGGAGCGTGGCCATTCTTTGCGACATAGACCGCGCGTCTTTTTCGCGCCCTCAATCTTCTCGGCTCTCACGGAGGCGAATTCGCTGGAAGCTCGGGCCAGCCATCGCAGGCACGCATCCGCGCTGAGGGGAAGGCCAGCTCCCTCATTGGTGGCGACTGACGAGATCGACGAACTGAGAACACTACGTCTTAGCGACATACTCCCGCCGGCTCATGTCCCGTTGCGGCGAGTCGGGTCCACACCCATGGTTTGATGCGATCCTAAATCCCTTCCTCAGAGCTCGACATCAGCTGGCGGGTTTGGCGACCACCCGCCAGCCGAGCCGATAGGCCTCTTGGGCCCGGAGAAGGAAAAACTGCCAGCGAAGGTCAATTGGGAGTGATAGTCACCTGCCCCAGCTGCGGCGAATAGGCGAAGGCTGTGTCCGTGAACTCCACTTTCAGGTGGACCGTGCCGGTCGGCAGGTCGGTGTTCGGCGTGAAGGTGGTCGCATACCAGCCGTTCTGCGTCAGCACCGGCGTCGTGTAGGTCGTGCTGACGAGTGTCCACGTCGTGCCGTTGGGCGAACTGTAGAATTTCACGTTCGCGAGGTCCGAATAGGAGAACTTGTAGATCGCCGCGCTGAAGCGTTTGCAGCTCGTCACGTTGTAGACGCAGCTGCCGGCCACAGTCGACGTGCGCTTGAAGCGTCCGGCGTCGCCCGCGAAGTAGGCCGGGTTGCCGGCATCGATCGCGAGATTGCTGGTGAAGCTGGTGACCTTGGAGAAATCGCTGCAGAAGTCGGTGTAGCCCTGGTTCGTGGCGTAGCCGTTGTGCGCTCCGCGATTCGGCGCCGATGCGGGATGGACGGCGTTGCCCCAAAAATCGAGGCCGCCGTTGCTCGCGATCGCGGTGCCGGCGTTGATCGCGGGAGAAGTGGACTGGAGCCGGTAGCCGAGCGTGGCGTTGTAGCCGTCGCCGCTGGTGCCCGGGGAGACGAACTGCGGATCGGAGGTGAGCTTCTGCGCGTCGGCGGGCTCGGAGGCGGGATGGTTGCCGTAAAAGAGATTGTGGGAAAACGTGCCGTATTTGACGCCGTTGACGGTGGGCAGCTCCCACTCGCCCGAGCCGAGGTTGTAGACGATGTTGTTGGTGAATTCGTAGTTGTTCGTGCTCGCGTCGCCGTCGGTGTAGATCGGGCGGACGGCGCCGATGCCGGAGCCGATGTAGATCGTGTTGTTGTAGATCTTCAGACCGGTCGGCGTGCCCCACGACAGCGTGAAAATGCCCTTCTGCGGACCGTCGTTGATGCTGAGGTTGTAGCGGACGGTGACGTTCGAGTTGTAGCCGCCCATGAGCAGGAGGAAGCCGCCCTCGTTGTTATGGCTGTAGTTGTATTGCACGAGGGTGTTGTCGCTGAGCAGGTCGACGTCGAAGCCCTGGCCGTCGATCTCGTTGGTGCGGCAGCCGGAGGACTCGTTGAACTGCATGACCGTGTCGGCGGAGCGCGTCGGCCAGATGCCGGCGGAGGCGTTCATGTTGAAGCCGGGAATCGATTTCAGGCCGGCGCCCTTGCTGACGTTGTATTCGATCACGGAACCGACATAGCCGAACACGAGAATGCCATCTCCGTCGGAGTTGGAGACGACGTTGCCCTGCACGAGCAGGCCGGTGCTCATCTTCGTGCGGTCGATGGTCGTCATCCAAAAGTTGTAGTAGCGCTCGTGCCACGCGACGATGCCGACGCGGCCGCAGCGATCGACGGTGTTGTCGAGGATCGTGACGCCGTTGAATTTGCCCGACGAGCCGATGGAGTGGACCGAGATGCCACCGTTGATGTGCGGGTCCATCTGCGAGTTGTTGAACGATCCGTTCACGTGGTGAACGTAATTGTATTGGATCTTGATGCCGTTCTGGACCGACGTCGCTTCGACGAGGATGCCGTAACGCGCGACGCCGCCCGTGGTCGCGGTGCCGGAGTTGTCCGTGCCGGAGTCGTTCGTGACCTCGAGATTTTCGATGATCCAGTAACTCTGGTCCTTGAGATAAACGGCCGCGCCCGACGCGAGGCTGCCGCCGTTGATCACCGGGGCGTTGCCGGTGCCGTAGGCGCCGAGCGTGATCCATGCCGCGGAGGTGCCGGAGCCCTTCGGGTAAAGCTGGCCGTTCCACGTCGCGCCGCGCTTCAGCAGCAACTGATCGCCGGCGCTGAAGGTGGTGGCGTTGATCTTGGCCAGCGTCTGCCACGGCGTCGCGCTGGAGGTGCCGTTGTTCGAGTCGTTGCCGGCGGCGGCATCGACGTAGTAGGTGGTGGCGAGCGCTCGGACCGCGGACGTGCAGCACACGACGGCCAGCGCCAAGCTGACGAGCAGCTGACGGAATCTCAATTTCATGGGGTGACGGGGTTGACGTGAACTCGGGCCGGTGAATGGGGTGGCCGCGAGAGACGGTGCGACTCTACCGCGGCGACGACGCGGCGGGAATGTCCGCTCGGGAATTTCACCTGCCGATTTCGGCTCGCCGTTACACGCGATGCCACCGGCTCACGCCGGCGCCGGCACGAACAAATCGATGAAGCGCGCCGGTAGTTCGGGAGAAAACTCTCCGTCACTCCCTTGCGTCGCGGGCAGCAACGTCTCGCTGAAAACGCCGCGCCAATTTCTCGGCAGACACCAGCGAATCCGTCCGGGCGCATCGCGCAGATTGGCCACGACGAGATAGCGCGGTTCTCCGGCTTCGCTGAGCGCATCGATGCGGATGCCGCTATCGGACCACGCCGGCTCGAACGTCGGCCGCACTCCGGCGCGCGCGAGGGCATCGCGCAAAATCGCGCGGAAACCGGCTGCCGCGACGCGGCTGCCTTCGCCGAGATTCGTGCCGGCGTAGAGCACGGTTCCGGCGCCGATTCGCTTCGCCACGATGCATTGCTGAGCGCCGTAACGACCGATCGTTTCCAGCTCCTCTCCGTCAAGCACCGCGAATCGCTCCGCGCCCCAAGCGACGCCGTCGCCGCGCAACGCGATCGGGAAACACTTGCCGCCTTTCGGACCGCGCATGACGAGCGCCTTTCGCACGTCGTCCGACAAACCCGTGAGCGCAAAATCGCCTTCACTCGCGGCGAGGTGATACGACGAGGTCGTCTCGCTCTCGCAAAGACCCCACCGCGACGCCAAGCCGCCACCGGGGAGTTGCGCCTCGTGTCGTCCGGTCGCGGTGCTGTAGCCGGCGAGGTGCGCCTCCACGAGCGCGACGCCACCGCCGCGCACCCAGCAATCCAGCTGCGCGACTTCGACGTCGGTCAGATAATAGCAACACGGCAGAATCAGGAGCTTCACTCCTTCCAACGCACCGCACTCGAGTGTCGCGTGATCGACGAAGCGCACGGGGACGTTCGCCGCGTAGAGCGTGTTGACGTAGCTCTCCAGACTCGCGTGCAGACTCTCGAGCTTCTGGTGCTGCGCGAAATGGAAGAACTCGTTCTTGCGGCTCTTCCACACCGCGACCGCCGGCTCCGCCGCGCGACTGCGCATCAATCCGGGGAAATGCGGTGCCAGTTGCGCGATGAAAGTCCGCATGGCATCCGTCACGGGGCGCGCGCTGCCGTCGGGATTCACCAGTCCCCACGCCGGCGCTTCGCGACCGAGCGACTCGGGACGGTATTGCCAGAACATGAAGCCGCGGAAACCAGCGCCGATCTGCGGCAACCAATCCGCCAGCAGCTCCGGCAGGCGATTCACGGGCTGGTGCATGTTCAGCATGCCGCAGTTGAGGTGGCTCTCGACGTTATACATCGTGCGGCCCGCGGCGACCGAGAGGCATTGCACCAGTTGCATCGGCTCCGCGCTCGCGGTGGAGGCGTAGAACGTCGATCCGCGCAGCACCGCGGCGTCGTCGGGACCGGTGATCGAGTTGAAGATGCGCATCGTGTTCGGCACGACGTGCAGGTAAACGGGACGCTCGCGCGCATCGCCAGCGCGCACGCAAGCGAGACGCCACTCGGCCTCGTGGGTCAACGTGTCCTGCTGGAACTCGCGCCAATCGACGAAGTCCACGATGCCGTCGCCCGTGCGCGGAAGTTCGACGTCCGTCCAGTCCGCATAACAGCGGCCCCAGACCGCATTCAGCTTCTCGACGCGTTCGTATTTCGCCGTCAGCCACTGCGTGAAACGCGCCGCGCAGTGCGGGCAGTAGCACACGAGATTGCTGCCGTCCTGGTAGATTTCGGGTTGGCGCACCGGATAGCATAACTCAGGCTCGTTCCACACGTCCCACATCGCCAGCGCCGGGTGCGCACCGAAATGCGCCACCGTCGCCTCGAGAAAACGACGACGCTCCTCGCGCGCGCCCGGATGACTGTAACACGGCCCGGGCGCTCCACCGATCTGGCGGTGCGCGGAGACCCGCGGCTCGATGACTTGCCCTTGCGCCGTGACCTGCTTGGCGTCCGGATATTTCGCATACAACCAGTGCGGTGCGACGTCGAAGATGACGTTGAGGTGCACGGCCAGACGCTCGCGGGCCGCGAGATCCATCAACCGATCGAGATCGTCGAAATAGAAACGCCGCTCCTGGCGATGCGACCAGCGCCACTGCACCCAGAATTTCACGCTGTTGAGTCCGAGCTCGCGCATGGCGCGGAGGTCCGTGGCCCAGCAAGTTTCGTCCGGCGTGGGCGCGCGGTAATATTGCGCGCCAAGAATGAAAGGATGATCGGTCATGAAGGTGCGAGAGCGGAGGAGAGTTCGACGCGCCGCGTGGGCCAGGCGCGGAAAACGATGTCGGGGCGGGTGTCCGCGGCCGGGCGTTCAGCTTGTAGGAAACCGCCGGCAGCTTTCGGGTAACAGCGCACCGCGATGCGACGGCGCTCTCCTGGAAACAGCGGCTCGAAAGCCCAATCCGCTTCGAGCCACCAGCCATCGGTCGTCTCCTCGGACCGCACGAAAAGCGCCACCGAGGCGCCGCGATTCTCGAGCGCGAAGTCGCGGCACCATCCGCCGGCGCTCATCTCGAGCCATTCGCCGCGTGCCGTTGCGACCAAGTTCGCTTCAGGCCAATCGCGCGCCGGCGTATACGGCTGCTCGGTGCGGGTGGAGAAAATGTAAGTATTTTCCTGAGCGTCGGCGCCTTCGCCGCGCCAACGCAGGCGCACGAGAAAAATATCCGCGTGCGTCGCCTGGATCTCGAACGCCACCCGCTCGACCAACACCGACGCATTGCTCTCCAGCGCGCGACTCCACTCGCGACGCCCGAGCACCGCGCCGGACGGCGCCAGCACTTCTAGCGTCAGCGCGACGTCCACGGCATCACCGGAGTTGTGCAGATGAACCGCACCCTCGAATTTCTCGCCGACGCCGAAGATCAGGCGGCGGTAGTCGAGCGAAGCATGCAGGGGCGCGAAGGCCTTCCGCGCCCAGTAAAACGCCATCTTCTTCTCGCCGTAGTAATCGACGAGGCTCGTGCACGAGATGTTCGGCCACGGCTCGTTGAGCTGCCAGATGATACTGCCGCTGTTGCGCGGCTGGCGACGGCGGTTTGCCTCGAGGATGAAGCGCAGGCCCTCTGCTTGAATCCACTGGCTGCACGCGGTGAAGCGTTCGAGATCGTCGACGGCGCCGAAGAACTCGCGATCGCGCGCCGCCGTGTCCCACCACTCGGCGTGATGCCGCCAGACGAGATTCTGCTTCACGTCCGTGGGATGCAGGTGCGGAGCGGAGAGGAATTTTTCCAAGCTACGCACGCTGGCGCAGCCATCGACGCCGAATTCCGAATGAAAGAGGCTGTCGGACTCGCCGTAGAGCGCGTAGTGATCGCGCATGCCCGCGTATTTCCAATGGCCGTGCACATCGTGCATCACGCCTTTGCGCGTCGTCATGTGCTCGACCGGTCCGGACGCCGAGGTCGGGAGAAACAGGCGCGTGGGATCGTATTGCTCGACGAGCTCGCGCAACATCGCGAGGTTCGGATCGGCGAGCGTCGATGGAACGTTCTCGGCGTCCATCAGTTCGTTGCCGCCGCTCCACACCGCGAGACAGGTGTGGTTGCGTCGTTCGCGCAGCGCCGACTCCGCGGTTTGCCGGAGCAGCGCAAGAAACTCCGGCCGCTGCGACGGCATGTTGTCGACGCCCGAACTCGACTGAATGAACTCCTGCCAAACGAGGATGCCGTAGCGGTCGCACAAGTCGTAGAAACGCTCCTGCTCGATCACTCCCCCGCCCCACACGCGCACGAGGTTCACGTTCGCCTCGCGCATGCATCGCACCAGCCACTCGTAGTGCGCCGTCGTGACGTTGCCGTAGAGGTGATCGAGCGGCGTGAGATTGACGCCCTGCACGTAGAGGCGCCGACCGTTCACGACAATCGTGTAGGGCAAGGCGTCCGGCGGGCCGCCGGGATTCTGCTCGTAACGCAGGCGGCGGAAGCCGATCTGCCGCCGCCGCTCATCCACGCGCTCACCGTTCACGAGCAGTCCGAGCGTCAAACCATACAGCGGCTGGGCGCCGTGACCATTGGGCTGCCAGATTCGCGGCGCCGTCACGCGCAGCACACAGCGCGCGGAGGCGGCGCCGGAGGCAATGCGAACGCGTTCTGTTTTCAGTAAGCGTCCCTCAGGATCGGCGAGCGCGACCTCGAGTTCTTCGACGGCTCCGGGCCGCCCCCAGCGCACGCACTCGGCTTCCACGCGCAAAATCCCCTCGCCCTCCTCGACGTCGGTATCGATCGCCAGCGCCGTCAGCGAAGCGCGACGGTGCACGCGCAACTGCACGTCGTCCCAGAACCCGATATTCACGAGTCGCGTGGAGAAATCCCACTTGTAGCCAAAGCGGCTCTTCTGCGTGGACGTGAGCGACGTGCGACCGATCTGCCCCATCTCCGGCGGCACGCCGCGAAACAGCACTTTCAACTCCAGCCGCTCGCGCTCGGCGAACGCGGCGGTGAGATCGAACGTCGCCGGATGGAACATGCCGCGGTGCTCGCCGAGCAAGCGGTCGTCGACGAAGATGTTCGCCTCGTAATCGAGCCCGCAAAAATGAAGCTCGATGCGCTCGCCCGCCTCGGTCGGGCGTTCGAGCGTCGTGCGGTAAAGCCACCAGCGATTTTCCACCCACTCGCACGCGAGGCTCTGCGCGTCGACGTGCGGATGCGGCAGCAAGCCCGCACGGTGCAGATCGAAATGCACGCCCCCGGGCACAGTCGCCGGCAACCAATCCGTGACGCCCATCAACTCCGCCGCGGTTTCCATGCTGCGTCCTTGCAGCGGCACCCACGGCCAGAAGCCCTTCAATTGCCACGCCTGCGCGCTCAGCGAGATAATTTTCATGCGATGAAAAAGCGGCATCCGGCGCACGGCCGCGCCGAAAGCGTCCGTCCCGTGGCCCATCCGGCAGCAATGCGAGTGTCGATTCGCGTCGCGAGCGCAGCCGCGCGCTTTGCCCGGGCTACGGCCCGGATTTGTCGGCCGACGGCGGATGCCCGACGATTTGTTTGTAGACGCGCGAGAAGTGGTAGGGATTCGAGAAGCCGAGCCGGTAGCCGACCTCTTTCACCGACATTTCCGTCTGCGTGAGCAGTTGCTGCGCATACTGCACGCGCAACTGCAGCAGCGCACGCGCCGGCGAGGTCTGGAAAAATCGCGCGCAACGCTGGCTGAGCACACGCTGGCTCACGCCGAGCATCCGCGCGAGCTCGGGCACGGAGGGAGAGTTGTGCATGTGCTGCGTGAAGCACTCGTGCAACCGCTCCATGAAGCGCGTCTCGGCCGGCACCGGCGCCAGCCACGGCGCGAGCACCGACGTGGGAAACACGCGCACCAGCCGCCAAAACAGCTCCGACATCACCGCATCCTGCACATGCGCCGAAGCCCGATCGGGGCTGCGCGCCTCCTCGGCGATCTTGTCGAGCAAGGGCACGTAGGTCTCCGCGGGCGCGGACGTGCATTGCTGCGCTGGCGTCACCTCCGGACGGAAAAACCGCAGCGCCTCCGCGCCGACCGCCGTGCGCGGAAACGAAAACCTCAGCCCCGCGTAATCCAGCGGCGGCTCGCAGTAGTCCTCGTGCCAGTCCCCGGGCTGCACGACCATCACCGAGTTGTCGCTTAAGCGCAGTTCCTGGTCGTTGAGCAGGCAGCGGTAATGGCCGCGCAACACGAGAATGATCTCGAACTCCGAATGCTGGTGCCGGCGGAACACGTAGGGCTCCGCCATGCGATTCAGGATGAACTGCGTGAACACCGGCTGGCACAGCGGGCCAGGCTCCTCGTCGTGCGCGCGCGTCGCCCGGTTGAGATGCACGATCGCGGGGTTCGGATTGGCGAACACCGTCTGCAGCGTCCGCTTGGAGCGCGAACTGGCGAGGCGATGCGCGGTGGATTTCGCCACGAGGATAGTTTTTCGCTCGTCGCACCGTCGGGCAAGGCGGATTGCGGGGTAATGGGTGCGCGAAGAATCCGTTGTCGTCATCGGGGTATGGCGCCGCGCACGCCGACCCAGTCGGCGCCACCGGCAGATTTTGAGGGAGTTGGAAGCAGTTAGGCACTCGCGGTCGATGCCGCGAGCGGCACGTCCTCGTTGAAGCCGCGGCGCCCCGGACTCACCCACACGCCCTCGATCATGGTGACAGCGGCGTAGGCCGACGGTCCACGCTCGCCGCTCTGGATCGAACGCGCCAGCGCCTCGACCGCGAGTTGGCCGACCGTCTGCGAATTCTGAAAGACCCCGGCCCAACGTCCGTCCGGAACGCTGTTGAGGGCGAAGATCGGGCGCGCCGCACCAGCCGGACGCGAGAGCGCTGCAATTTCATCGGCCGCGTGCGCGTCGGACACAAGGATGGCGTCGAAACCGCGCCGCGATCCGCTCGCGGCAAATTCCTCGCTGCGTCCATCGCCGCGGAGCGGAAGCACCGCGATGCTCACGCCGCGCTGCACGAGCACATGCGCCGCCAGCGACATGGCGCCTTCGGACTCCTCGCTCTCGTCGCGCGTCACCCAGGCGACGCGGCGGTGGCCGGCCTCGGCGATCTTGCGCAACGCCAGTTCCGCTATCTGGAAGTGGTGCGGCGTCACGCGCGGAAGTTGCGGCGCGCGCACCAGACTCGTCGCCGCCACGGCGGAGAATTGCGTCCAGTCGAGCAGATCCCGGCAATCGACCGCCTCCGTCAGCGGGGCGAGAATGACGCCCCGCACACCGCGCGACAGGAGAATCTGCGTGAGTCGCGTGCGGCCCATCTTCGCGGGGTCGACGTCGATCTCGTCCAATGCAAACCCCAACGCGGTCGCGCGCTCGCGCATGCCACGCAGCAAGCCGCGACCGAACTCGTTCGCCGTGTGCGCGCGCCCCTTCAGCGTCAGGACGGCCAGCGTCGCCTTGAGCTGCGGCCGATGCCGTTCGCGCAGCATGAACATGAGGCGGCCCAACTCGGGACTCGGCGTATAGCCGAGCCGTTTCGCGATTGCGCAAATGCGCTGGCGCGTGACATCGGGGATCTTGGGATCGCCGCGCACGGCATACGACGCAGTGGCGAGCGAGACGTTGGCCGCGCGCGCCACTGCCGCGAGCGTGGGCCGTTCCGGGCACGATTCATCCACCGCGGACGGTGGCGTCGAGATCATCGATTCGACCATGACGTAGGGGTGAGACAATGGGGTGAGAGAAGCGCGAATATCCGTTTCCGTCGCGAGCGCGGGGCGGAACTCGCCGGGCCACGAGCGAAACCCACAGCCCTGAACCGCGGCGAACGTGGCGCGGGATATCTCTTTCGTCACATCCTGACTCATATCGAACTTTGCGCCTGCATATCCGTTTTCGCGCAGCCCGGCGGCCGCGAGGCGACTCAGCGCACGATCAACCGATCGCGCGCGGGCAATGCGGCCACCGCGCGACACCCGTCCGGCACGCGCAACTCGTAGTGCCAGCTGCCGTCACGGCGCCGCCGACCGGCGACGCGCACCCAGCCCCACGGCGTTGGCACTGCGCCGGACATTTTTCGCAAGTCTCCCGGCGCGGGGTGAAATCGGATCAGGCGCGAATCCGGCGCGCCCGGCGTCACTCCGAGGATCGCCGTGCTCAAAAAAAACGTCGGCGCCGCCGACCAGCCGTGACAATGGCTGCGCGTGAGCCGCCCGCTGGTCAGCGACCAGAGTTCCCAGAATGTCGTCGCCCCCTCGCGCAGCATGAAACCCCAGGCATTTCGCATCAGGTCCAGCATTGCGCGCTCGTCGGCGTCGCGCGCGAGCAACTCGAGCTGGAAAAAGACGAAGAACGGACTCCCTGCGCGGACGAATCCTTCAGGCGCGCGCGCCACGATGGCGCGACAACGTCGCGCCCGCGCGCCGGTCGCGACCCTCGCAAGCAACGCCGCGACCTGAGTTTGCTGGCTGCGCACCTGCCCGAGCGCACCGTCGCGTCGACGGCAATCGGCGAACGCCGCCGTAGTTTTGTCCCACAATTGAGAATTCACCGCCGCGCGCAATCGCGCCGCGTGCTTCTGCCAGCGCGCCGCTTCCGTCCGACGCCCGAGCCACTCGGCCAGTTCCGCCACCTCTTCGAGTGCGAGCGCGGCGAGACAATTCAGGTGCGTCACCGTGCCGTCCGCCGGTGTTTCCATCGCCGCCCAATCGAACATGTTCCACGCCGGTATTTGGAAGAGTCCATCCGGGCCGAGGTGCGCCTCGATGCCGCGCACACACTTCGCCACCCAGTGGAACAACTCCTCGGCGCCGGCGCGATCGCCGGTCCACCACAAGTATTCGCGGCACGAGCGCAGCCAGAGAAAACTCCACGCCGGCAACAGATTCTCCCAGCTGCTGGGCACGTGACTCGGCACGAGCGGCAGTCGCTCCAGCCCTCGGCCCGCTTGGAGCAGACAATGCCGCCAGAGCCGTGCGTCACCATTCACGACCCAGTCGACCAGCGCCTCGTTGCGCGCATCGCCGACCCAGTGCGTCTGCTCGTAAGTCGGACAATCCGTGTAGGTGTCCTCGGCGCAGCAGCGCAGCGTGTGCGCGCCGACGCGCCAGATGCGGTTCAGCAACGGCTCGGAACACACAAAGCGACCACGTCCACTCAGCGGATACGTGCTGATCTCGACGTCCAACCGCCGCAGCCGCGCGACACTTCCGCGCAGACCGCGCACCACCAGCCACCCATAGCGAAAGCCGCGACGCTGCAAGCTGCGGAATTGCTGCCGTCCGCCGCGCGACGTGTAGCGCAGCGTGTTGTTCATGCCGGTGGCGAGATTGTGCCGCCCGTCGGGCTGGATGAATTCGAAGCCGTGCCAATCGATCTGCACGCCGGCCGGCGCCTCGATCTCGAAACCGAACCGCCCGACCACCATGCGACCGAAATCGAACAGCAGCCGCACATCGCGGCCCGGGGCGGGCGGGGCGACTTTCCAACCGCGCTCCGTCGGTGCGGAACGAGACGCACACGTGCGCGCCGCGACCAACTCGTCGCCGCACCACTGCGCAAACACGTCCGTCGTGAGCGCCTCCGCCGCAGTCAGCGGCTGCACCCATTTCGCGTCCTGCCACGCATCCCACTGCTCTGCTGTTGCGTCCGCACAACGCCGCGCCTGCATCCGCGTCGCGCCCACCGGAAAACGTTCCGCTTGCACCACGCGCGGGAAATCGACCTGCGCACGCATCGCGGCCGTTTGTGGCGCGCTGAGCGGAAACGGTCCGGCGAACGCCCACGCCGCCCCGCCCTGCTCCGCGCGATACGCCCAGCGCAGGCGCTCCTTCGCGCGCACGCTCAGCACGAACACCGGCAAATGCACGCCGCCCGCGGGCAAATCGGCGGCGAGCGCATCGCGATAACCGGGATAAGGAAACACCACGCGGTTCCAGCCGCGCTTCAACTCGACCGGCTGCGCAATCACATCGCGATCAGCTGGCAGCTCGATCGCGGGATAACGCCGCGAGCCCACGAGAAACGGCCCCGCGTGGTGATGCGGGCGAATGAACTCCACCGTCTGATCGACGCGCGTATGCACACTCGTGATGACGAATCCGCGCACGAAGCAGAAGTTCGACGAGCGATCTTGCGGTGCGAAAAGCGGCTTGAGATCGAGATTCCAGACGTGCGCGGGCGGGCGAACTTCTTCCTCGGCCAGCAGCGTCCGCGCCACGCGCCTCTCGCCCGCCAAGTGCGGAATGTCGCGCGCTTCCACGTGCCGCGCGGCCGCCGGCGCATGCACCGCGCGGCGCCAGCGCGTCTCGTCGAAGTCCGGTTCGCGCCAGCTGTCCTCCGCGCGAGCGTCGTGATGTTCCTCGAAACCGAGTTGCACCGAGACGCGTGCCGTATGCGCGCCCTCCGTCGGAGCGGGCGCGGTTCGCCAGTGTGCGCCGGTCTCGTCGAGGATACGCCCATCACTCGCCCGCAAGCGCGCCGCGAGGCCGGCCGGCGCGGCGAGGTATTGGAAGTTTCCCGCGCGCCAGTGGTTCACGAGCACCGCGATCGCATTGCGCCCCGGCCGCAGGCGCGGCGTGAGATCGAAGCGGTCGTAGCTCCAGTGCGTCGGCCAGGCGCGCGCCGGACCCGCGCCGACGAACCCGCCGTTCACCCACAGCCAATAGCGCGCATCAGCCGTGATCTCGATGTGCAGCCCCGTCGGAGAAGCGATCTCCAGCGTGCGCCGGAAGCGCACGTAGGCGTTCGGTGCCCAGACGGTTTGATCCGTCCAAATCCACGGCGCAGTCCACTCCGCCGTCGCGCCGTCGCCGCGCGAACGCCTCTCGCTGCTCACCGCTCACTCTCCGGCGTTGCGCCGACCCAACACGCGGCCGTCGTCGGCGTGATTCACGGGCTTTGCGCGAATCTGTCGGAAAAAATCCTTCAGGTCGCGGTAGCCGCCCCACGAAAACCACAGCGTCGTGATTGTCGCCACGACGAGCGGAACGCCGAGACCGAAGATCCGCCAGAACATCGACCAGCGCTCGATCGGCCACGGGGACAGCCAACACCACAGCGTGCCCACGAGCGCGATCACCGACATGCCCATCGTGAAGGTGAAAATCGCTCCGACCACCCAGCGGTCACCGCGCGTGTGCTCCGCATCGATACCCAGCACGCGCTCCCAGAACGGC
The DNA here is from genome assembly GCA_041906465.1 of Candidatus Didemnitutus sp. GTDB lineage: Bacteria > Verrucomicrobiota > Verrucomicrobiia > Opitutales > Opitutaceae > Didemnitutus. The sequence goes on from JAYRJE010000013.1 coordinate 177,562, forward strand.
GGTTTCGGCGGCAGCGTGTCGGTTGTCCTTTCCCGGCGGTGCAGCATCGCCTCGAGATCGAAATCCTCCCGGCCGGTCGCGAGCGAAACGACGACGTAGAGCGCGGTCGCGATGATCGCGACCCAGAAGTAGATTTCGATGCCATTGAGCGGAAACGCGTCGCCGTAGAATTGCCGGAGCAAGATGCCGGCCGTCGACAGCACCATGCCCGCGACGACCGCGGCCCACGCGCCCGCCGCCGTGCCCTTGCGCCAATACAGACCGCCGATGATCGCGGCGCCGGCGCCGCCGACGTAGATGCCCGTCGTGAGTTGGAACCACATCACGACATACTCCGTCTGCTTGAACAGGCTGCCGAAGATGAACGCGAAGCCCGCCACGCCCACGACGGCCCAGCGCAATACGCGCACGTGTTGCTGCGGTGAAAACGGCTGCTTGCGCAATGGAACGAGCACGTCCTGCACGAAAATGCTGCTCCATGAATGCAGGTGCGTGGAGTCGCCGCCGAAAATGCCCATCACCATCGCCGCGCAGAAAAGCCCCAGGATACCGACCGGCAGGAACTCCGCGATCGCGACCGGCACCTCCATTTGCTGGCGCACCTGCGGATTGTCGATCTGTTGCAAGCTCGCCGCCATCGCGCCGGCGCGGCCGGCGAAGTCCGGATGCGTCATCCAGGTGAGCGCGCAAACGGCGAGCACCGAGATGACGGCGTATTTCGCGATCTCCGGCATGCGCGCGAGGAGGATGCCCATCTTCGCCTCATGCGGCGTGCGTGCCGCGGCGTTGTAGGAGCTGGAATTCTGCAGCGCCATCGTGCCGTAGACGCCGAAGAACGTGCTCATGAGAATGAACCAGACGTTGAAATCCTTCAACCCGCCCGAATCCATCGGGTTGAGCAGCGACTGACCCGGCGGCGCGGCGGTGAGCGTCTCGACGATCTGGCGCCACTCGAATTGCTGTGCGAGGACGATCATCAGGATCACGAACGTCGCCTGCGCGAAAATGCCTTCGAGGCAATTCGTCACCATCACGGTGATGACGCCGCCGGAGAGCGTGATCAGCACGCTCAAGGTCAGCAGCAGTCCCATCATCGCAACGTTCGTCGGCAGCGCGAAACCGCCGATGTGCAGATTCACGGGCAAACCCAGCAGGTGCACCATGAGCCGCGCGCCGACGGCCGGAATGATGCCGAAATTCAGGATGCCCGCCACGAATGCGAGCATGCCGGTGAACACGCGGAAGCTCCGCCCGTAGCGGAGCTCGAAGAACTGCGCGAGCGTCATGGCGCGCGTCTCGCGAAACCGATAATAGACAAAGCCGAGCATCGCGATGATCAGTCCAACCGGCCAGTTGGCCCAGCTCCACCACAGCGTGGTGAAACCCGAGTGCCGGTGCACCTCGAAGAGCGCGACGAATACCACCGCGCCCGCCTGCAACTCGCCGCGCGCGACGCCGAGCAGGTAACGCCCCGCCAAGCGCTCGCCCGCCATGTAGGCGGCCACGCTGCGCATGCAGCGCTGGGTGTAGATGGCCACCGAGATGATCGCGGCCAGCGGCAGCAGCATCACCAACCAGTCGAGAAGATGCACAACGAAAGGAGGACGAGGAAGAGAGAGATAACCGGGCGGCCCGCACAGGCCGCCCGGTCAAGGTTTCACCCGGAATCAGAAGCGCCGCCGAGCAGAAAACACGAAGCCACGCGGCGTGCCGCGAAGCCAGCCTGCCTCGTTGCCGGTGGCATAGTAGTCGCGATCGAAGACGTTGCGGATGTTGAGCGAAACATCCCAAAGCTTGCCGGCGGAGTAGAAGAGCATCGCGTCCACCACCGTGGCGTCAGGCAGGGAGGCGAAGCGGCGCGTGGTGAGCGAGGCCGGCGTCCAGACTTTGCGGTTCGCGGCGTAGTTTACGCCGAGGCCGAAGCCGAGGCCTTTCCACTCGCCGTCGGTGATCGTGTAGCGAGCGAGCGCGTTGGCGCGGTGACGCGCGAGACCCTGCAGCGGCAGGCCGATCTGATTGGCGTCGGTCGAGGAGGACGTCTTGCCGCTGGTGTAGGCGTAGCTGCCCATCATTTGGAAGTTTCGCGAGAACACCGCGATCGAGGAGGCTTCGAAGCCCTTGGATTCCTGCTCGCCGATCTGGCGCAGGAAACCGGCGCGAGCCGGGTCGGACTCGACAATGTTGCCGCGCTTCAGCTTGAACACCGAGAGGTTCGCCGCGAGGCGTCCGTCGAGGGCGGCGGCCTTCAGGCCGACTTCGTATTGCTCGCCGGTTTCGGGCTTCAGAATCGAGCCGTCGGGATTCGAGTTGGTGACGATGATGTAGGCCTCACTGTAGCCGGCGTAGAGCGCGACGTCCTTGTTGAGGTTATAGACGAGGCCGCCACGCGGCATGTAGTTGGGCTTCGCGTAGAATTTGTTGCGGCCGAGATCGAGATCGGTGACCGGCTGCTGTGGCGGCAGCGGCCATTTGATCTGGGTGGCGGAGATCTGCTGGAAGTCGTCGTAGCGCAACGCGAGGTTCACGCCGACCTTGCCGTCGAGGAACTTCATCGAGTCGCTCACGTAGCCGGCCCAATACCAAGTCTCGGTGCGGCGGTGGCCGTAGCGGAGGTTGTTGAACACCTTGTCGCCGTATTGGGCGGAGAGCGCGCCGTAAGAGAGATTCGCAAGATCGATGCTGGAAAGCAGACCGTTGTAGAGCGTGAGGTCGTCGACATCCTGCGTGACTTCGAGGCCGGTCGTGAAGGTGTGCTCGACCGGACCGGTCTCGAATTTACCGACGAGGTCCAGTTGGTTGAAGTAGTTGCCGACGAGACGATCGGTGTATTGCGGACTGCGAACGAGCCAGTTGGCGGAGACGCCCGCCGGCACGCCGCCGAGGAGCGGAGTGCCGTCCGGCGCGACGATCACCGTGGCGGCCGTGCCGCCCGTGGCGAAGCCGAAGGTCATGCCGCCTTTGTCTTCCTTGTGCCGCGTGAGCTGGAGCGCATTGCGCAGCACCCACTGGCGGCCGAGATTCTGCGTGACCTCGAGATTGAAGGCGCGGCGCGTGGATTTTTCCTCCGAGAGATCCTCACCCGGATTGAACTTCTGCGGGAGCTTGACGAGCGAGTCGGTGTAGGGATTCCAGAAATCCGCGTTGTATTCCGCGTGCGTGATCTGGCGTCCGTATTCGAGCGTGGCGCGCACGGTGGTGTTGCGTGTCGGGCGCCACTCGATCGTCGGACGGATGTATTTGCGCTCCAGCGTAACGAAGTCCTGGAAATCATGCGCATCGATCCAGTTGGTGATCACGCGATACGCAGCGTGCTCGCCGAGCTTCCGGCCGAAGTCGAGTGAGGCTTGGTAGTAGTCGTTGTTGCGCACCTGCACGAAGACCTCGGTGATCGGCTTGCTGAAGTCGGGCTTTTTCGAGATGCGGTTGATGATGCCGCCGAGACCGAAGGTGTTGCCGTAGAGAATGCCCGCCGGTCCTTTGAGGATTTCCACGCGTTCGACGTGCATCTGCTCGGAAGGCACGCCCTGCGGCTCGCGGAAGCCGTCGAGCAGCGGCACGAGGATGTTGAAGCCGCGCACTTGAATGTCTTCCGTCTTGTTGTCGGAGGTGGTGACGCCCGGCGCGTAACGCAGGAGCTCCTGCACCGTGTTGGCGCCGAGGTCGCGGATGAGCTCCTGATTGACGATCGAGATGGTGGCCGGGATCTCCTGCAACGATTGGTTGAGCTTCGTGCCGGAGCTGGCGTTGGTAGACATGTAGCCGCGGTCCTTGTCGGTCGTGACGACGAACTGCGGCAACGTGATCACTTCGCTGTCCTTCTCCTTGGCGGGCGCGGAGCTGGCGGCTTGTGCGCGGGCCAATGCGGGCAAGAGCAAGGCGCCGAGCGTCACGGCACAGGCGAGCGCCTGGCCTCGACGACGAAACATAAAGAGTGCGGGGGCAAACGGGGTTTGCATGGGCTGGTTTGGGATCGGGGTTGGTGCCGCCCCGGCGCGGATGCGTGCGGGGCTGGGCACTTGCTCTGCGCCGGCGACCAACCCGCAGCAAGAACCGCCACGGTGAATCCTTCACTCGCTCGCAGGCAATCCCGCGGTGGCGATTCGGGGTGGAAATTCCACCGCAGAATGCCGAATTTGAAATGCGCTTCCGATTGCCGGCGCGGCGCCCTCCGCTACGGCTGCGCCTCGCACCTGCCCCTTTCTCCCCATGATGCTCGTCGCCGTTCTCTCTCTCAGCGGTCTATTCCAGAACCACATGGTTCTGCAACGCGACCGCGCCAACCCGATCTGGGGCGCGGACCGTCCGCGCCAGACCATCACGCTCACCGTCGAAGGCGCGCCCCAAGCGATCACCGCATCGACGATCGCCGATGCGACCGGACGCTGGACGCTCCACTGCCCCGCCCTGCCGGCGGGCGGTCCGTATCGATTGCGCATCGTCGGCTCGAGCGAGCGCGTGCTCGAGGACGTGCTGGTCGGCGACGTGTGGCTCGCCTCCGGACAATCGAACATGCAATTCCCCGTCGGTGGCGCGCTCGACGCCGCCCAGGAAGTGCGCGACGCGCAATTCCCCGCCATCCGCATCGCCAAAGTCCCGCAACGCACCGCCACGGCGCCCGCGGCGGACGTGCAAGTCGAGTGGCGCCTCGCCACGCCGAGGGACGCCGCCGAGTTCACCGCCGTTGGCTACTTTTTCGCGCGCGAGATTCACCGCTCGCAAGGCGTGCCGATCGGCGTGATCGATGCCTCGTGGGGCGGCACGCGCGTCGAAGCGTGGGCGAGCCCCGAGGGCTTGCGCGCAGTCTGGCCCGGCGTCGAAGCGGAGCTGAGCCGCCTCGCCGCCACCGCGTCGGAGGTGCCGAAAATCCAAGCGGACTACCAACGCGCCACGCAGCAGTGGATCAGCACTGCGTTTCCGCCGGACACCGAAAACCTCGGCTTTACTCGCGGCTGGGCCGCGCTGGAGTGCGACGATCGCGCTTGGGCTAAGATCGCTCTCCCGGCGACCGTGCAAAGCGCCGGCCACGCCGACAACGGCATCTTCTGGTTTCGCCGCGCAATCGACCTGCCGGCGTCCGCCGCGGGGCGCGATCTCGTGCTCGAACTCGGCGCGATCGACGACCGCGATCACACCTATTTCAACGGCGAGCTCGTTGGGCGCACGGACATCGACACGCCGAACTGCCACGAAGTGCTTCGCCGCTACACCGTGCCGGGCCGCCTCGTTCGCGCGGGACGCAATGTCGTCGCGGTGCGCGTCTTCGACCACTACGGACTCGGCGGCTTCATGGGTCCGACCCGCGCGCTGGTCGCCCGCAGCGGCGAACACACGCAACCGCTCGACGGCGACTGGCGCTGGCAAATCGAGCGCACGATCCCGAAAGTCCCCGACAGCGTCTTCGCCACGCAGCCCCCGCCGCCACCGGAGATCAATTTCCCAAACCAGCCCGCCGCGCTCTTCCACGGCATGATCGCACCGCTGATTCCCTTCGGACTGCGCGGATTCATTTGGTATCAGGGCGAGTCCAATGTCGGCCAACATGACAGCTACCACCTGCGCTTCACCGCGCTGATCCGCGATTGGCGCGGGCGCTGGGTTCAAGGCCAGCTGCCGTTCTATTTCGTGCAGATTGCCAATTTCGAGCAAAACGGCCTCTGGGCCCACTTGCGCGAAGCGCAGACGCGCACCCTGGCAGAACCCGAGACCGGCATGGCCGTCACGATAGATATCGGCGATCCTCGCGACATCCATCCGCGTAACAAGCAGGACGTGGGACGCCGCCTCGCGTTGCTCGCACGCGCCCGGGCCTATCGCGAACCGGGCGTCATCGCGACCGGTCCGACGTTGGCGCGCGTCGAAATCGACGGCGCGAGCGCTCGCGTTCACTGGAACTCGGCGCACGGACTGCACACGCACGACGGCGAGCCGGCAGTGCTCGGCTTCGAACTCGCCGGCGCCGACGGAAAGTTTCATCGCGCCACCGCCCGCATCAGCGGCGAGACGGTAATCGTGACCAGCCCCGCGGTGCCGGCGCCACAGCACGTGCGCTACGCTTGGGCCGACAGTCCGGCGACCAACTTGGCGAACGGCGCCGGTCTGCCCGCCGCGCCGTTCCGCACCGACGCTTATTGAAGTTTCCGACGCGAGCGCGGCGGCAAGCGATGCCGCCCGCTCAGAGGAAGCGTTGCAGGAAACTCAAAATCTCCGCCGGATAGTTGCCGCCTTTGATCGCATACTCGTCTTTGTGGCGCAACAGGCAGTAGCCGCCCACCGCGTCGACCTTCTCCTTCATCGGCGGACCGAACGCAGGATGGTGAATGCCCTTCTCCGGCGGCGATTCGGGCTCCAGCGGCGTCAGCGGATCGTCGTAGTAGAGAAACACCGGCGGATCGCCCGCGGTGACGTGATCGTAGGGCGAAACCTCGCGATACAGCGCAAACGCCTTCTCGGTGTAGAGCTCTTCGCGCGGCAATTGAAAGATGATCGGCGCGAGATCGATTTCCGCCAACCGCCCGCCGATGTGTTGCTTGATGAAGCGCAAATCGTAGGACGTCTGCGCGCCCCACACGAAGGCGCAGGAGACGCGCGTCGATTCGCGCGCGATCGGATCGGCGCTGTCCGGCTGCGCGAGGTCGTCGTGGAAGTTCAGCCACAGCGCGATGCCGGCGCCGGCGGAGCCGCCGCACAGCGCCACGCGCTTCGGATCGAGGCGCAGCTTGGCTGCGTTCGCCCGCAGGAATTGCAGAGCGCGTCCCGCATCGCGCATCGGACCGGGCAACGGCACGCCCGGTCCGCAATAGCGGTAGTTGATCGCGGCGACCGAGTAGCCCTGCCCGAGCAAGCCGAGCAGCATTTCCGGCGTGATGATGGATTTGTCGCTCGAGACAAATCCGCCGCCGTGAACGAAAATGACGAGCGGCGTCGGCGCCTTCGCAGCCGCGGGCGCGATCCACAGATCCAGCACCTGACGTTCGTGTTCGCCGTAAGGGACATTCGCGAAGTTGGGCTGCGGCTTTTCCGGCGTCGCCGGCGCTGCGCACGCCACCGCCACCGCCACCGCCACCAGCCAGGGAAGCAAGAACAGGAAACTTTTCATGGGATGAGAGCCCGGTTCAAGCACTAGCGCCGCGCGCCGGGTGCGCGCAAGCAACCACGCGCCCGCGGGACGGGCCACGGGCAACTCATGCCGCTTCCGGTCGGCGGATATCGTTTTCGACCATCTCACCGCACCCACGTCGCCGGCGACGAAGCGCTGAACGGCCGGCGCAAACGGCCGCGCGCGGCGGCTTGCGCGGCATCTGCGGTCAGACCGAAAACGAGTCGGCCACCGGCGGCGATGTCCGCGTGGGGAATTTCCAAGCTGTCGTGCCGCCGACCGTTGAGCGCGACGTTCGCCGCATACGGCGGCAGTTCGCCCCGCCGGCCGCTCCGCGCCTCGATCACGAACTCCCGCCCCGCCGCGAGCCGCAACGTCGCCCGCGGGAAGCGCGGCGCGCCGAGGACGTAAGCGGGATGCCCGCACGTCAGCGGAAAAATCCCCAGCGTGGAGCACACATACCACGCCGACATGGCGCCATTGTCCTCGTCGCCCGGGAAATGGTCCGGCGTGTAGAGCTCGTCGACCACGCGCCGCACCCACTGCTGCGCACGCTCGGGCCGACCGGCGCACGTGAAAAGATACAGCACGTGATGCACAGGCTCGTTGCTGTGCGCATACTGCCCGAACGGCACGGCAGCCATCTCGGTCATCTCGTGAATTTCGTGCGGATACATTCCCGTCTCGAACCGCGGGGGTTGCGCCAGCATCTCGTCGAGTCGACGCACGAACGTGTCCTCGCCACCGTGCAGCGCGATCAACCCGGCGGCGTCGTGCGGCACGCTCCACGCGTATTGCCAAGCGCCGCCTTCGATGTAGTCGGCCGACCACTCGAACGCCGAGAACGGCCGCCGCCACTTCCCGTCGGCGAGCCGACCGCGGAAAAAGCGCGTGCGCCGATCGAACACGTTGCGGTAGTTCCCCGCCCGACGGCCGATCGACTGCGTCAACTCGCAGCGACCCAGCGCGCGCGCGAAACGATCGATCGCGAAATCGCCGTGCGCGTAGTCCAACGTGCGCGCCACCGCATGCTGCGCGCGATCCGCCGGCACGTAGCCGAGCCGGGCAAAATCTCCACCGCCGATCCGGCCAAACAGCGGCGTGTCCCCATCGACGGTCGCGTCCTTGAGCATCGCCGCCAGGGCTGTCTCCGCGTCGAAGGAGCGGATGCCCTTCAGCCACGCGTCGGCGATCACCGCCGTCCCATGCGAGCCCACCATGCACCCGCGATAGCCCGGACTGATCCAATTCGGCAGCCAGCCGCCCTCGCGATACGCGTTCAACCAGCCGTCGATCATGTCGGCCAATACCTCGGGCGCGATCAGCGTGAGCAACGGAAACAGCGCGCGGTAGCCGTCCCAAAAACCGAAGTCCGTATACATCGCGCCGTCGTGCACGCGTCCGTCGAACGGACTGTAATGCCGCCGCCGTCCTTTCGCATCGGTCTCGTCGCTCCGCCGCGGAAACAATCGGCAATGATACAGCGCGCGGTAAAATGTCTGACGCTGCGCCAGCGTCGCGCCCTCGAGACGCACCACGCCGAGCGCTTCTTCCCACGCCCGCGCCGCCGCCGCGCGGATTTGCGCGAAGCTGCGCCCGGCGAGTTCCGCGCGCGCGTTGCAGTGCGCCTGTGCGGCATCGATGAGCGACGTCCCGACGCGCAGCGTCACGCAGCCCGCGCGCGGCCGACGCACGCGCAACCAGAGTCCCGTGCCGGCAAACTCCGGCACCGTGGCCCCGACCGACTCGAACGTGCCGGACGCGACGATCGGCGCATCAACCTCGGCGACGAAATGCGCACGGAAGTTTTCCGGTGCGCCGCCTTGGTGCGAAGTCGAGTAACCGCAGATCCACCCGCGCGCACCGGTCGCCCGTGTCACGGCGCCACGACCGGCTTGAAACGCGAGCCAAAGATCGCCCGGCCCCGACCACGTGAAACGAAAACAGCCACCGTGCGCCGTGGGCGCGATCTCCACGCCGATGTCGTAGCGCCGCAACCGCGTGCCAAAATAGTCGGGCCGCGCGATCGTCGCGGCCTCATCGTAGGACGAGTCGACCACGCCTGCCTGCGTCGGCGCCACGCCGCCACCCGCACACGTAATCAAAAATTCGCCGTAATCGCCCACCCACGGGCTCGGCTGCCGCGTGGCTCGGAAGCCTTGCAATTTCGCGGCGCGTCGATCGAACAGCCAGCGCCCACTCGCGGTCTGCGGCGTCCACGCGATCGCGCCGTGAGGCACCGCCGTCAGCGGCAGCGTGTTGCCGCGCGAGAAATCCGGCGCGGAATCAGTGCCCTGCCGCGTGTCGATCAGCTCGAGCAACGTGTCGTCCGGCGCATTCTTCGCTGTCGCAGCCATGGTCGGTTCAGCGCAAGCGCCGCGCGAGGAAAGCCTGGATGTCCTCCGCCCACGAACCGCCGTGCGCAGCGTGGTCGTCCTTGTGCCGCAGCAAACAGATCCCGCCGACCGCCTCCATTCGCTCGCGCAACGGCGGACCGAACGCCGGGTGGTGCGCGCCCTGCCCCGAGGGCGCATCCGCGGGCAGCGGCGTGCGCGGCTCTTCGTAATAAAGCATCACCGGCGGATCGTCCGCGCTGACGTGTTCGATGGGCGAGATCTCGCGAAACAGCGCGTGCGCCGCCGGCGAGTCGAATTGTTCACGCGGCATCTGATACAGCGTCGGACCCAGTTCGTGTTCGGTAAAGCGTCCACCGATGTAGCGACGGAAAAAGCGAACATCGTAGGAGGTTTGCGCGTCCCACACGAAGGCGCACGACACGCGCGTCGATTGGCGCGCGACCGGATCGAAGCTCCGGCGCTCGGCGAGGTCGTCGTGCAACGCGAGCCACAGCGCGATGCCCGCGCCCGCCGAGCCGCCGCACAGCGCGACGCGCCGTCGATCGATGCCCCAGCGCGGCGCATTCGCCCGCAGGAACTGCACGGCGCGCGCCGCATCGCGCATCGGCTCCGGCAACGACACGCCCGGGCCGCAATAGCGATAGTTGATCGACGCCACCGCGTAGCCCTCCGCGAGCAGCCGCTCGAGCATGCCATGCATTTCGAGCACGATCGACTTGTCGCCCGAGACGAAGCCGCCGCCGTGAATGAACACGACCAACGGCACGTCCGGTCCGGTCGGTTTCGGCAGCCACAAGTCAAACACCTGCCGCTCGTGCACGCCGTAGGCCACGTTCGCGAAGTCAGGCGCGAGCGTGGCCGCGGCAGACAGCGAGCCGGCACAAAGAATGGCCGCGCCGAGAGCGGAGACAGCGAACGGGATTTTCATGCAGGAGAAGACAGACACACCGCGGCGGAGAGTGCAGAGGCTAGTCGTGCCGCGACTGAAATCACGCCTACAATCCTGTCGCCGCACTTTTCGGCATATCGTTTTGGGCAACCGACACGCGGGCGATCTCCTCGGCCCGCAACTCGCGACGGAGGTATTTGCCCACTCCCGATTTGGGCAGCGCCGACCGAAACTCAACCAGACGCGGGACCTTGTAGGCCGCGAGATGCTGACGGCAATGCGCGATGACCGCTTCCGCATCGAGCGCCACCTCGGAACGCCGCACGACGAAAGCTTTCACCGTCTCACCGCGATACGGATCGGGCACGCCGATCACCACCGCCTCCGCAATCGCCGGATGGCGGAACAGCGCCTCCTCGACCTCGCGCGGATAAACGTTGAAGCCGCCCGCGATGATCAGGTCCTTCTTGCGATCGATCAGGAAGAAATACTCCGCCGCATCGCGATAGCCGATGTCGCCCGTGTGCAGCCAGCCGTCGCGCAGAACGCGCGCCGTTTCCTGCGGCGCTCGCCAATAGCCCGTCATCACCTGCGGGCCGCGAATCACGATTTCGCCCGCCTCGCCCACCGGCAGCTCGCGCATGCCCGTCTCCACATCGACGACACGCACTTCGGTCCCGGGCGCCGGCCGGCCGATGCTGCCGGCAACGACGGGGCCGTCAGGTGGATTCGCATGCGTCACGGGTGACGTTTCGCTCAGGCCGTAGCCTTCGGAAATTTGGCCGTGGCGCAGAAATCGCGCTTGGAAATTTCGCATCACTTCGACCGGCAGCGCCGCGCCACCGCTCATGCATACGCGGACCGAATCGAAATCCTCCGGTTCAGCCTCGGGCGTGTTGAGCAGACTGATGAACATCGTCGGCACGCCGTGAAAGATCGTCGGACGGAGCCGGCGGAACGCCCAGACGACGCTCCGCGACTCGAAGCGCGAGAAAACGATCACCGTCGCGCCGTGTGCCACCCCGGCGGCGAGCACGCACGTCAGCGCGAAGATGTGAAAGAAAGGCAGCGCGCCGACGAGCACCTCGGGGTCGGACCGGCCAAGCCCCACGCATGCGGCAGATTGAAATACGTTCGCAACGATGTTGGCATGCGTGAGCATCGCTCCCTTCGAGACGCCGGTTGTGCCGCCGGTGTATTGGAGGCAGGCGAGATCATGCGACGCGAGTTCCGCCGCGGTCGGTTTTCCGCCGTCCGCCAACCAGTCGGACCAACTCCCGCCGTCAGACCCGGCAACGTCGCCGCCGATCAGCACGACCGCTGGCGAGTGCGCACAATCGCCCGCTGCCGCGCGCGCCACCTCGGCGCATTTCGCGTGCGCCAGAATCAGTGCGACGCCCGCATCGCGCCACTGCGCCCCCGCCTCGCCGCGCGTGTAGATCGTGCAGGTCGGCGTGGCTACGGCGCCAATCTCCCACAGGGCGAAGAGCGCGACGGCAAACTCGATTGAGTTCGGCATCATTAGCGCCACGCGATCGCCGCGCCTGACGCCGAGGCGTTCGAGCCCTGCCGCGACAGCTTGCACGTCCAGGCCAAAAGCGCGATAATTCACCTCGCGAGCCTCATCGATGAACGCAACGCGATCCGGAACGCGCGCGGTTGTCCGAGCGAGCAGCTGCGGCAAAAGTAGAGGGGGAGACATAGGGTTCCCCGGCGCGCGGCGCAAAGAAGGGGTAGCGTGGAGGCGTGGGGTGCCGCCACCACGCCCACGCATGCGTCCGGCGGCAAAGCGTTCCGCCTGTCGTTTTGAGCAAGCGAATACCTGGAAACGCGGCCGCTCGCCTAGAATCGCAACCCTCGGAATCGCTGTGCAGAAACGCTCGAGCGTGTTCATTGTGGCGCCCCAACATCTAGAAACGCGCACGCAAAGTTCACCCACTGTCCATGCGCGATCAGCCGCAGCGCGTCTCATGTCGCTCGCTCACGTCGTAACCCGACAGTTGTCGCGCCTCCGGCGTCGAGTCTTGAACTGACGCCATCGCTCGTTCATTGGACTGCGCAGCTCTATGGAAACTCACCTCGAGCGCATCGAGCATCAGGAGAATCTGCCGCTGCGGATTTTCGTGCACAGCGTGAGGAACTGCGCGAGCCACTGCCATCGCGACTCGGAATTTCTCCTCGTGCTGCGCGGTCAGGTGATGGTGCAGACGAGCGAGGGTCAGGTCGCGCTCAAGCCCGACGACGTCTATTTCATCCCGAGCGGCGAGATGCACTTCACGCACGAGACCGCAGGCACCAACTTGCTCGTCGCGCTGCAAATCGACACTGCGTTCGCCACGCGCCTCGATCCCGATTTTCCGCGGAGACGCTTTGCCTATAACCAAATTGGCCGTCGTTTTCCCAATGATCGGCGTCTGCAAGCGACGCGCGAGATCATCGCCGAAATTCTCTGGGAAATGCGCATGCGCCGCGAAGGCTACCGTTTCCAAGTCGAGTCGCATCTGCTCCGTCTGCTCACGCTGCTCGTGCGCGAAGTGCCGTCGACGCTCGCGACCGCGCCGAAAGCCGAACCGCAAAACATCGCCGACGACGCACTCGGCCAGCGACTCGCGCGCCTCGTCACTTACCTCGAAGCGCACAGCAACGAGGAAATCTCCTCCGCCGAACTCGCGGCGAGCGAGTCGGTGTCGGTCAGTTATCTCGCACGGCTCTTCAAAACCCGTCTCGGCTGCACGGTGAGCGAGTATGTCAGCATCGTGCGCACGAAAAAATCGCTCCCGCTCCTCGCCCGCCGCGAAACCACCATCCTCGACGTGGCGATGGAATGCGGCTTCCCCAACGTGAAGAGCTACAACACTGCCTTCAAACGGCTCTTCCACCTCACGCCCTCGCAATGGCGCCAGCAAGCCGGCAGCGACATCCCGGGCATCGGCGAGAGCGCCTACAACCGTTGCGACGCCGGCTTCGCGTTTCACTTGTTGAGAAAATACCTGCCCGCCGGCAGCGCCTACGCCTAAGCCCTCGCCGCTCTCTTCATGGGCCACCGCTCTCACGCGCTCGCCACCGCGCCCTTCCGCCTCTCCGCGCCCGCCATCCGCGGGGTCGAAGCCACTCGCGCCGGTCTCACGCTCGAGCAAAAACTCGCGCAACTCCTCGTCGTCCAGTCGATCGACTCCAGCCGCGAAAACCTCGAGCGCTTCGCCGCGCTCGGAATCGGCGGTCTTTTCTGCCGCGCCGGCGGGCCGATCGATTCGCTGCGCACCGCCATCGAACACCTCCAGTCGCTCTCGCCCGTGCCCGCGCTGATTTGCGGCGATCTCGAACTCGGCGCCGAAGGGGCGATCGGCGGTGTTGGCACCGTTTTCCCGAATCAGATGACCGTCGCCGCGACAGGCGATTCGCGCTGGGCTGAGCGGATGGCGCGCATCGCCGCGCGCGAAGGTCGCGCGGCGGGATTTAACTGCTCGTTCAGCCCGGTCGCCGACCTCGCATTAAACTACCGCAACGCCCTCGTGAGCACGCGCTCCTTTGGCGACAACGCCGCGACCGTCGCCCCGTTCGTCGCGGCCTACGTGCGCGCGTTGCAGCGTGGCGGTGTCGCCGCGTGCGTGAAACACTGGCCGGGCGACGGCTGGGACGATCGCAACCAGCACTTCGTCACCACGCGCAACGGCCTGTCGTTCCCGCAATGGGAGGCGACCTACGGCCGCGTTTACCGCAGCGCGATCCGCGCCGGCGCGCTCGCAGTCATGAGCGCGCACATCGCGTTGCCGGCGTTCCGCGGCGCCGGCGATGCGCCCGCCAGCCTGTCCGCCGCGCTCAACGTCCAGCTGCTGCGCGAACGCCTTGGCTTCCGCGGCGTGATCGTGTCCGACGCCAGCACGATGGGCGGCGTCACGTCGCTCGCGCCGCGCTCCAAGTTCGTTCCGCAGATCATCGCCCACGGTTGCGACCTGCTGCTTTTCTCCAATGACCCGGAACTCGACCTGCATTATCTACGCGAGGCGGTGCGGGATGGCCGGTTGCCGATCGGTCGCGTCGACGAAGCGGCCACGCGCGTTCTCGCGCTCAAAGCCGCTCTGGGCCTCTGGCGCACACGCAAGTTGGCCGCCGCGCTTCCCGCGAGCCACCGCCAGCGTCATCGGCAATGGGCGGAAGATTGCGCCCGGCGCGCGGTCACGCTCGTGAAGGACGAGCAACGCCTGCTGCCGCTCTCGCCGCGACGGCATCGGCGCGTGCTTTTGATCCAGGAATGGTCGTCCCATCTCCCGAAGCCGAACGCCTACGCGCCGGAGCTGGAACTCGAGCGCCGACTCGTCGCAAAAGGTTTCCGCGTCGAACGCTTCGCGCCCGACACCGATGTCCATCGCGACTACTACGACGTCGTCATCTACGCGGTCGCCGAGGAGGCCTCGAAAGTGCGCGCGACGATGGAGCTGCGCTGGCTCGACCTGCAAGGCGGCTTCCCCCGCGCGATGGACCGCTACTGGCACGACGTGCCGACGGTGTTCATCTCATTCGGTTCGCCGTTCCATCTGCGCGACGTGCCGGCGTGCCCTACCTTCATCAACGCCTACTCGCTCGCGCCGGTGGTTCAGGACGCCGTCGTGCACGCGCTCGTCGGCGCGATCCCGTTCCGCGGTCGTTCGCCGGTGCGACTAAACAAAACGTAAGCGAAACGGCGCGGACAGAACTCAACGTGCGACCCCTGCCGAATCATCACGGCTGCGCGGCCAACCTCAGCAGTTGCCGCGCGTCGTCGCGCGCCGGATCGATCGCGAGCGCACGTGCCGCCGCAACTTGAGCACCACGGCGGTCTCCCGTTTGCAGCAACACCGTCGCAAGCGCATAAGGATAGTCCGCGATCCTCGGCGCCGCCTTTTCTGCGGCGCCCAGTGCGGCCACCGCGTCGGCCGCGCGCCGCTGCTGCGCGAGCAGCAAACCGAGGTTATACCACGCGCGGTGCAGCCCCGGCGCGCGCGCGACCGCCAATCGCAGGTAGCGCTCCGCATCGTCCATTCGGCCGATTTCGGCGAACGCGAGGGCGGCACTCTGCGCCAGCTCACCGTCGTTCGGCGCGAGATCAGCGCCGCGCGCCAACTGCGCGGCAGCTTCGCCCGTTTTTCCGGCGCTCGCGAGCACGAGGCCGAGCGTCTGCCGCAGACCAGCTGAATTCGCATCCCACTCGATCGCCTTGGTCAATTTGGCCTCGGCCTCGTCGAGTCGGCCGCGATTCGCCAAATCTTGCGCAAGCAGAGCCAGCCCGCCGGGCTGATCGACACCGAGCGCGAGATACGCATCGAGTTCGCGCCGCGCGGCCGAGTCCGCGGGCAACTCCCGCGAGAGCGCCCACGCCGTATCCAAACGCACCGACCGCACCGGATCGCTCAGTAACGGCGTCAGCATCGCCGCCGCATCCGCGCTCCGCCCCACCACGCGCACCGCCGCCGAGCGCACGAGCGGATCGGTATCGCGCAACGCCTCACGCGCGACCGCCGCGACGCGCGGATCGTTCGCCGCACCCGCAAGCAACTCCAGCATCGTGGCGCGCCACACCGCGATGTCTTCCTTCGGCCAGAGAGCCAGCAACGCATTGACCGCTTCCGGCCGGCCCGCTTGCGCCGCGACGATGGCGCGCGTGCGGCGGCGCTGGCGGGTGTCCATGCGGTCGCCATACCACTTCTCCGCGGCCTCGATGGACCACTCGACCGGTTTGTCCGCGTGACAGCGCGAGCAGGCGTCGGGGATGCCGAGTTCGCGATTCAGAAGCGGATCGGGGATCAGGAAGCCGTGATCGTGCCGCGGCGCCCGCTGCATGTAATTCGTCGTCGGCATGTGGCAGGCTACACAGGAGTTGCCAGTGCTGCCTTCCTTGTGGTGGGAGTGCGCCAGCGGATCGATCGGCGCCGCGCGCACGCCGTTGGACTGCTCGCGTCCCGGTGCGGCGTGACACTGCATACAGAGCTGATTCTGGTCGATCGGCAGGAGCGTCTTCGTCGTGTGCGGATCGTGACAATCGAAACATGTCACGCCGCCGTGACCGCCCATGCGACTCAACCGAAACGAGGTCCACGTGAAATCCTCGTCGCGTTGCTGTCCGTCGGGATAATACGTGTGCGGATCGACCGGCAGCACGAGCCGGTAGTGATCGGCGTAGAGGTCGCCCGGTTGAAAATCGCCCGTCAGCGGCTCGCCGCGCGCGTGGCAGGTCGCGCACACCTGCATCCACTTCGTGCGGTCGCCAAAGAACGGCGCCGGTTTCGGCGCGCCCGCCGGGCGCGTGGCATTTTTCGGCAGAAAGCGATGTTCATCGGGCATCGCGCCGTGGCATTGAATGCAGCCCACGCCCTGCTCGACCCAGCTGGAACGATAACTGTCGGTCGCGGGATCGTAGTTCTTGCGATAGCCCGTCATGTGGCACGGCGCGCACATGGAGTTCCAATTCATCCCGCGCCCGGTCCAATGACCCCACTCGCCCGGCTGGCGATTCTCGGCGCCGAACACGTTGAACCACTCGCCGCGCTTCACATCGAACGCCATGTCGGTGGGCTGCCAGCGTCCGCGCCCCGTCGCCACCAACGGCTGCCAGAGCGGCTTGGCGCCGAGGATAAAATCCGGTGCGTGTTCGCGCATCGTGCCGTCGGGCCGCTTTTCGGTCATCGTCGGCCGTCCGTCGCGCGAGGCCAACGCGAACCTCGCGCCGCCGTCGGCGATCTCCGACGCGGCCGCGAACGCCGCCGCGTCACGCGCCGGATCGAGCGAGCGATTCGCGAGCGCGTGATCCGTGCCCTGCCACGCGCGGAAGATCTCTTCGTGGCACTCGCGGCACGACGCCGACGTCTGCGCCACCGCCGCGGAAACGGGTCGCCGCGCCGCCGGCGGCTGCGAACGCGAACAACCGCCGAGCGTGCTCGCGAGCATCGCGCCAGCGCCTGCTACGACGGCCACTGCCGACGCGAGAAACCGCGTGCGTATGCGGCGCGGCCGGGACGACGGTTTCGTTTTCAAGCGGGTGCGACGGCTACTCGCGTTCCCGATCGTAACGCAAACTCCAACTGCTCGAAGCGGCCTTCTTCGCCACAGAATCTTTCCGTTGCGGCGATTTTTGAAGCGCAGTTCACTGCCGGCGTCGCGCGCCGCCGCTGGAGCCGTTATGCTCCCGTTTTCGCCACCCCAACCCCGCTTGCCCGCACGCTGCTTCGCCCGACGCTTTCCATGAAACGTCTCCCGCACTTTCTCCCGCTCGCCCTCGCTGTCGGTTTGCCGTTGCTTTCATGCGCTGCCGAGCCGGCCACCGCACCGCGACCGACAAAACGTCCGAACATCGTTTTCATTTTCTCCGACGACCACGCCTGGCAGGCGATCAGCGCTTACGGCGACGAGCGGAAACTCATCGAGACACCCAACATCGATCGTCTCGCGCGCGAGGGCGTGCGCTTCGACCGCTGCCTCGTGCCCAATCCGCTGTGCGGTCCGAGCCGCGCCACGATGCTCACGGGACTCTACAACCACGTGAACGGTTTCGTGAACAACTCGAACAAGGTCTTCGACAACACGCAGACCACGTTCCCGAAACTGCTCCGCGGCGCCGGTTACCAGACCGCCGTGATCGGCAAGTGGCACCTCGAGTCCGACCCGACCGGCTTCGACCACTGGCAAATCCTCCCGGGCCAGGGCGATTATTACAACCCGCCGATGATCCGCAACGGCGAGAAAATCACCGAGCCCGGCTACGTCACCGATGTCATCACCGATCGCTCGATCGAATGGCTCGAACACCGCGACAAATCGAAACCGTTCCTCCTCATGACGCACCACAAGGCGCCGCACCGCGCGTGGCTGCCGGCGCTGCGTCACCTCGCTGCCGACGGCGATCGCCGCTACGAGGAGCCGACCACGTTATTCGACAACTACGCGGGCCGCGGCGCCGCCGAAACGGGTCAGGACATGATGATCGCGAACACGCTGAGCGACGTGGATCTCAAGTTCGCTCCGCCCGCCCGTCTGAACGACGAACAGCGCCGCGAGTGGGACGCCTACTACGGTCCGCGCAACGAGGCATTTCGCGCCGCCAACCTCCAGGGCCGCGATCTCGTGCGTTGGAAATACCAGCGCTACATGCACGACTATCTCGCTTGCGTCCGCGCGGTCGACGAAGGCGTCGGACGTCTCCTCGACTATCTCGATCGCGAGGGCCTCGCCGAAAACACCATCGTCGTTTACTCGTCTGACCAAGGCTTCTTCCTCGGCGAGCACGGCTGGTTCGACAAGCGCTGGATCTTCGAAGAATCCGCACGCACGCCGCTGCTGGTGCGCTGGCCAGCAGTCGCCAAGCCCGGTCGCACCGTGCGTGACATCGTGTCCAACGTCGATTTCGCCGAGACGTTCCTCGACGCCGCGGGACTTGCCGTTCCGGCCGAGATGCAGGGCCGCAGCTTCGTGCCGCTGTTGCGCGGGGAACGACCGGCCGACTGGCGCGCGGCGTTTTATTTCCAGTATTTCGAATATCCAGCGTTCCACCGCGTGCGCCCGCACTACGGCGTCGTCACCGATCGCTACAAGCTCGTGCACTTCCCCGCGCCGCCCGACGGCAACGGCGAGGACTATTGGGAACTCTTCGACCTCGGCTTCGATCCGCACGAGATGACGAGCGTCTTCGGGCAGGAGCGCTACGCCGGAACGCAAAAGGAACTGATGGCCGACCTCTCGCGCCTTCGCCGCGAACTCAAGGTGCCTGAAAAAATCCCGGACGACTGGTTCGGCATCAAAACGCAATACCCGGCGCATCTTCAGATGGGCAAACCGGCGAACGCTCCAGCGGCAGAAACTCCGCACAAGCAGCCGTGAACGCATCTGGTGCGACTCCCTGTTCCACGACCACCGCGCTCACTCTCACGCGCGCGGAACTCTACGCCCGCGTCTGGGCGACGCCGATGCAGCGCCTCGCCGCCGAGTTCGGCGTGAGCGACGTCGCCATCGCGAAACTCTGCCACCGGCGCAATGTCCCGCGGCCCCCGCCCGGCTATTGGGCCAAGCGCGCGGCCGGGCACGCGGTGGAGCCACCGCCTTTGCCGCCCGCCCAGCCCGGGCAGGACCGGGTGGTCGTATTTCGCCGTGCGACCATTTCCACGATGTCGCACGAAACAACGGCAACGCCCGCGATGCTGCACCCGATCGCAGAGCGCGTGAGCCGATGCCTGTCGCGCTACAAAGCTCGCGCCTATGGACTCGTCCTGGTGAGCGAGCCCGATCTCCCGCGCGTGCTCGCGTCGCCCGCGCAAGCGGGACGCATCGCCGCGTTTTTGCATGAGCTGCTCGAGGCCGCAGCCGCACACGACATCTGCTTCCGCGCCGGCGAGTCGTCTATCGCCACCTTTCAGCGCGCGGATCGATCGGCATCGCTCCGCATCGAAGAAACGTTGCAATGCGATACGTCCGCGGCGCGCACGCTGCGTCTTCCGAGCGGCCGCCTCGTCGTCACTCTCCGCGGTCCCGGCGGCGCACGGCGCGATGTCACGCGCTGGGAAGAATCGGACTCGCTGACGCTCTCGCGCATCGGCGAACTCGTGCTCGAGTTGCTGAACGCGAAACTCGCGCCGCCGCGCGTCGCACCCGCGCCGGTCGCGCCCGCGGCGATATTTCCCCGACGTGCCGTCTTCAATAACCCCGCACCGACGCGGCTGCTCCGCGAGGCCCGGCGATGGGAGACATTCGCACTGCTCGAGCGCTTTGTGGCCGCGTGCGAAAACCGCTGGGCGAGCGATGCGTCGGGGCTGACTCCCGCCCGCGACGCGTGGCTCGCGTGGGCAAAAGGCACGGTGCAGGCCCTCTCGCCGTTCACAAATCATCCCGCCGATGAAGACCTGCGGAATGACGCCATCCCTTCTTCGTCCGCGCTCTTCGTCACCGCAGCCACCGCCTTGCGCCGGCACTCGGGTTGAGCCGACCACCCTGCATCTCGCATGTTCGCCCCCACCTCTCCCGCCGCTGCTTCACCGGGCTTCTCCGCGCCGCCGCGTTGCGGCTACCGCGCCGCGCTCTTCGACCTCGACGGCGTGCTCGTCGACACCGCGGCGTTCCACTACCGCGCGTGGCGCCGTCTCGCGCAGGAACTCGGTTTCGATTTTTCCGAAGCGGCGAATGAAGCGCTGAAGGGCGTGAGCCGTCAGGAGTCCTTGGAAATCCTCCTGCGTCACGGCGGCCGCACCGCCAGCGCCACCGAGAAGGCGGCCATGGCCCACCGGAAAAACCGCTGGTATCAGGAACTGCTCGGCGAATTGGTTCCCGACAGCGCCTTACCCGGTGCCCGCGCGTGCCTCGTGGAACTCCGCCGCCGCGGCGTGAAGATCGCCCTTGGCTCCGCGAGCCGCAACGCCGCTTTCGTCCTCCAGCGTCTCGACATCGCGCACCTGTTCGACGCCGTCATCGACGGCACGTGCATCTCGGCGTCGAAGCCGGACCCCGAAGTCTTCCTGCTCGGCGCGCGCGCTCTCGGAGTCGCGCCGACGGATTGCGTGGTGTTCGAGGACGCCGCCGCCGGGATCGTCGCCGCCAAACGCGCGGGCATGTTCGCCGTGGGCATCGGTCACGCCGCCGGGCTCGACGGCGCGGATGTCGTCGTGCCCGGCCTGGCTCATTTTTCCATGAACGACCTGTTTCCGCCCGCCCCCATGGTCGCGGCGCCGAAGATCGATTTCGCCGCCAAGCCCTTTCATCTCACGTCTGAGGACATCGACTGGGTCTGCACCACCCACGCGGCGATGTCGGTGGACGAAAAGCTCGGCCAG
This sequence comes from Candidatus Didemnitutus sp., assembly GCA_041906465.1. Lineage (GTDB taxonomy): Bacteria > Verrucomicrobiota > Verrucomicrobiia > Opitutales > Opitutaceae > Didemnitutus. The sequence continues at coordinate 198,691 of JAYRJE010000013.1, forward strand.
CTTTTCTGTCTCGTGGTCCGCGAGGACGAAACCGAAGCCTCCCTCGACCGCACGTTCGACGTGCTCAAGCCCGGTGGCTTCATGCTGCGTCCGCGCAAAGGCGAAGTCGCCCAGCGCCTGCACCGCCACTTGCAGTCGCGCTCGAAGGTCCCACTGCTTCTCGCCGCCAATCTCGAGCAAGGCGGTATCGGCATCGCAGACGACGGCACGCGCTTCTCCGCGCCGCTCGGCGTCGCGGCGACCGACGACGAGGAACACGCCTATCGCCTCGGTCTCGTGTGCGGTCGCGAAGGCCGCGCGGTCGGGTGCAACTGGGCTTTCGCACCGGTCGCCGACATCGATTTCAACTGCCAGAACCCGATCACCAACATCCGCACCTTCGGCTCAGATCCCGCCCGCGTGTCGCGGATGATGCGCGCCGTTCTCCGCGGCTTGCACGAGGAAGGGCTGGCGGCCTCGGTGAAACACTGGCCCGGCGACGGCGTCGACGCGCGCGACCAGCATCTGCACGCCACCGTCAATAACCTCAGCGTCGACGACTGGGAGCGCACCTACGGCGAAGTCTACCGCGCGGCCATCGACACTGGGGCAGCGACGATCATGGCCGCGCACATCGCGCTTCCGGCCTACTCGCGCCACTTCTCGCCCGGTCTCGCAGACGCGCAGATTCTCCCTTCGACGCTGTCGCCGGAACTGAACCGCCACCTGTTGCGCGGCCAACTCGGCTTCAACGGCCTGATCGTCACCGACGCCACCAACATGGTCGGCATGACCACCTCGATGCCGCGCCGCCGCGCTGTGCCGACGGCGATCGAGATCGGCTGCGACATGTTTCTGTTCACGGTCGACCTGAAAGAAGACCTCGCGTTCATGCGCGAGGGCTTGCGCGACGGCTTGCTCAGCGAACGCCGCCTCGACGAAGCCGTGCTCCGCATCCTCGCGCTCAAAGCCTCGCTCGGTCTGCACCGTCAACAGCGGGATGGCACACTCGTGCCGCCGCCGGAGGCGCTCTCTGTATTGCGCTGCGCCGAACACGAGCGTTGGGCGCGCGAGTGCGCCGACCGCGCGGTCACGCTCGTGAAGGACACGCAGCATCTGCTGCCGCTCTCGCCCGAGCGTCATCGCCGCGTGCTCATTCACGTGCTCGGTGACAAAGGAGGCTACCTCGACAACGGCGGCGGCAACGCCGCGCGCTTCGTCGAACGGTTGCGCACCGCCGGCTGTGTCGTCGAGATTTTCGATCCCGCCGCGCCGGCGAACGCCGCGCTGAAATCCAGTGCCGCCATGCGCGCCGCCCACGACCTTGTGATCTATTTCGCCAGCCTGAAGACCGCGAGCAACCAAACCGTCGTGCGTCTAAATTGGGGGCTGCGTCTCGCCTTCGACGCACCACGCTACGTCACCGAAGTGCCCACGCTCTTCATCTCCATCGACAATCCCTACCACCTCCAGGACGTGCCGCAGGTGAAGACATTCATCAATGGCTACACCAGCAACGGCTACGTCGTCGACGCGATCGTCGAAAAACTCTTCGGCTGCTCGCCCTTCACCGGCATCAACCCGATCGATCCGTTCTGCGGCTACTGGGACGCCAAACTCTAGCCCCGACTCCATCCCGCGATGAAAATCCTGCTTTCGCTCGTTCTCGTCGGTGCCGCCTCATTCCTTTCCGCCGCCGCGCAACCCGCCGCACCTGCTCCGCGGAGTCCAAACGTTCTGCTCATCATGTCGGATGACCTGAACAACAACCTCGGGACCTACGGACATCCCTTGGTCAAGTCGCCCAACCTCGACCGCCTCGCGCAGCGCGGCGTGCGCTTCGACCGCGCCTACTGCCAGTTTCCGCTCTGCAACCCGAGCCGCGCCTCGATGCTCTCCGGGCTCCGGCCGGACCAGATCAAAATCTACGACCTCGACACGCACTTCCGCTCCACCACGCCCGATGTCGTCACGCTGCCCCAGCTGTTCCGGCGCCACGGCTACGAAGCGGTCCGCATCGGCAAGATCTATCACTACGGCGTCCCCTCCGAGATCGGCTCGCCCGGCGCCGACGACCCGAGTTCTTGGGATAGGACCGTCAATCCATTCGGACGCGATACGGAGAACAAAGACCAGCTCATCAACTTCACGCCGCAGGTCCCCATCGGCGGCGCGCTCGCCTACCGCATCGACGACGGCCCCGACGAGGAACAGACCGACGGTTGGGTCGCCACGATGGCGATGCGCGAGCTAGCGCGCTTCAAAACCTCCGGTCAGCCGTTCTTCCTCGGCGTCGGCTTCTACCGCCCGCACCTGCCGTTCGTCGCACCGAAGAAATACTTCGACCTCTACCCGCTCGACGCGATTCCCGCGCCCGCTGATCCGACCGAGAGCCTGCGGAACGTGCCGGCGCCGGCGTTCGGCACCCCGCTGTTCGCCGGCCTCACGCCGGAGCAGCAGCGCCTCATCATCCGCGGCTACTACGCCGCGATCTCCTTCGTCGACGCGCAGGTCGGCCGCGTGCTCGACGAACTCGAACGCCTCGGCCTTGCCGACAACACGATCGTGGTCTTCGTCAGCGATCACGGCTTCCTGCTCGGCGAACACGGCCAGTGGTGGAAGCAACGTCTCTTCGAGGAGTCCATCCGCACGCCCCTCATCATTGCCGCCCCCGGTCGCGCTCGCGGCGTGGCGCCGCATCCGGTCGAGTTCGTCGACCTCTACCCGACCCTCACCGAACTCGCACGCCTCCCCGCGCCCGCCGGCCTCGCCGGCCGCAGCCTCGTGCCGCTCCTCACGCGCCCCGACACACCGTGGCCGCACGCCGCATTCTCCCAGACGGCCTCCGGCACCGCGATCCGCACGGACCGTTGGGCCTATCACGAATGGGGCGCCGCCGGCGCCGACGGCAAAGAACTCTACGACCACGCCAACGATCCCGCCGAGCAGCGCAACCTCGCGAGCGATCCCGCCTACGCGTCCGTCGTCGCAGAACTGGCCGCGCAGCTCCACGCCACGCTGCCGCCGCGTCCCGCGCTGCCCCGACCCGAACGACGGCCGTGGTTTCCGAAGCGTTCGCCCGGCTACATCCCCGCCGAGAACAAATGAAATGACTCCCCTGCTCGTCAGGTTCACACGGGCGCGTGCCGCGACGATCGTGTTCGCCGTCGCGGCCGCGGGCGCAATCGGCTCCCGTGCCGACGAGCCGGCGAGGCCCAACATTCTTTGGGTGGTCAGCGAGGACAACTCGCCGCGCTTCGTCGGTGCTTACGGCGATCCACTCGCGCGCACCCCCACGCTCGATCGTCTCGCGCAGGACGGCATCGTATTCGACAAAGTCTACACTGCGCCCGTCTGCGCGCCGTCACGCAGCACGATCATCACGGGCCGTTACGCCCACGGTCTCGGCACGCAGCACATGCGCAGCACGCGTCCATTGCCGGAGGGCGTGCGGTTTTTCGCGGAGTTTCTGCGGGAAGCAGGCTACTTCTGCACCAACAACTCGAAGACCGACTACAACACGTCCACGCCGTGGGCCCGCGCGTGGGACGAAGACGGCGCGCAAGCGCACTGGCGCCACCGCCGCGCGGGCCAGCCATTCTTCGCGGTGTTCAACTTCATGGAGTCGCACGAGGTCTCGCTCGCGACGCGACGCCCCCTGACGACCGATCCGACCCAGGTGCGCGTGCCCGCGTATCTGCCCGACACCGCCGTCGTCCGCGCCGACATCGCGCAATACTACGACGCCGTTTCCGCCGCCGACCGTGCCATTGCCCGCGTGCTCGCGGAACTCGAGGCCGACGGACTCGCGGAGGATACGATCGTATTCTACTACTCCGACAACGGCGGCGCCGTCGCCGGCACGAAACGTTTTCTCAACGAGGAAGGCACGCACGTCGCCCTCATCGCGCGGTTCCCGAAAAAGTTTGCGCACCTCGCACCGGCGCCGGCCGGCGCTCACGTGGGCGAGCTCGTCCATTTGATCGATCTCGCGCCCACGATGCTCAGTCTCGCCGGTGTCGCAGCGCCCGCGCAGTTTCAGGGCCGCGCCTTCGCCGGCCCGAGACGGAGCGCCCCGCCGGAGTGCACCTTCCAATTCGCCGATCGGATGGACGAGCGTTACAACCTCGTCCGCGCCGTCACCGACGGGCGCTACCGCTACGTGCGGAACTATCATCCCGACCGCCCGTGGGGCCAACGGCTCGATTTCCTCTGGCAGGCCCCCGCGATGCGCGAGTGGGAACTGCACTTCCGCTCCGGCGCGCTGAACGCCGCTCAGCGCGCGTTCTTCGAGCCGTCGCCCGCGGAAGCGCTCTACGACTGTGCCAGCGACCCCGATAATGTCCGCAATCTCGCCGGCGATCCCGCCCTAGCGGAACGAATCCGCCGCATGCGTGCCGCGTTGCGCGCGCATCAGCTCGCAGTCCGCGACACGGGCTTCATGCCGGAACCGATGATGATCGAGCTCGCCGCCGGAGGATCGCCCGCGGTCACCGCCGCCGACGAGGCGCGTTATCCGCTCGTGCGCTTGCTGGACCTGCTCGACGAGTTTCAACTCGGCCCGAAGCCCGCAGACGAGCGCCTGACCGAAGCGGCGCGCGATCCGCTGCCGGTCGTGCGTTATTGGGCCGCAGTTGCCACCCTGCGCGGAGGTCCGTCGAGCGTTTCCACCGCGTTGCTTCACGATGCCGACGCCGTCGTGCGCGTGACCGCTGCGACCGCCGTTCTCCGACACGGCGAAACGCCCGAGGCCTGGCGCGAATTCGAGAACGCGATCCAGCAAACCGATCGCCCCTGACCGGCCTCAAGTTTTCGAGCCACCCCGGGTGTTAGTCCGGGATGTTGTTATGGGTTGATCTATCGGTTGTCGTTGAAGCTGTCCCGACGGAGGGAGGCCGTAGGCCGACCGGAGTC